>NZ_OZ061315.1:0-1218398 GCF_964063325.1 Hafnia alvei | reverse complement strand
TTGCGCGGATATTTTGCAAGAACAGATACATGACCAAGAAGACCAAGATAATGGCTTCAAACAGGGTTTTGACAACTTCGTGAATCGAGATTTTTACAAACGGCGTGGTGTCATATGGATAGACAACCTTCATGCCCTGAGGGAAATAGGGTTGTAGCTCTGCCAGCTTGGCTTTAATTGCGGCTGCCGTATCCAACGCATTGGCGCCTGTTGCCAACTTAATCCCTAGGCCAGCCGCAGGTTGTCCGTTGATTTTCGCCACGATGTTGTAGTTCTCACCGCCAAGCTCAATGCGAGCCACATCTTTCAGACGTACCTGCGAACCATCCTGGTTTACCTTCAGCAAGATTTTGCCAAATTCTTCGGGGTCTTTTAATCGCGTCTGCGCAATGATGGAAGCGTTAAGCTGCTGATTGCCCACAGCGGGCGTGCCGCCTAACTGCCCTGCCGCAATTTGGTCATTCTGAATTTTTAGCTGGTTAACAACGTCAACCGTGGTCAGTTGATACTTGTTCAGTTGATCGGCATTCAGCCAAATACGCATCGCATACTGCGCACCAAACAGCTGAACATCACCAACGCCGCTGCTTCGGCTGATGGGATCTTTGATGTTTGAGGCAACATAGTCAGAAATATCATCCTGAGTCAGGCTTTTGTTGTCTGATATAAAACCTGCAACCAACAAGAAACTGCTGCTGGACTTTTCAACGCTAATCCCTTGCTGCTGGACTTCCTGTGGCAGCAACGGGGTTGCCAGTTGGAGCTTATTCTGAACCTGAACCTGAGCAATATCGGGGTCTGTCCCCGAATTGAAGGTTAAGGTAATGGTTACACCGCCCGCAGAGTCACTGGTTGACGACATGTACATCAGATTATCGATGCCGTTCATGTTCTGTTCGATAATCTGCGTCACCGTATCCTGCACGGTTTTCGCATCAGCTCCCGGATAGGTCGCCGTTATCGCAACCGCAGGAGGGGCAATCGTTGGGTACTGGGCAATCGGCAGTTTTAAAATCGCCAATCCCCCTGCCAACATAAGAATAATGGCAAGTACCCAAGCAAAGATCGGGCGCTCAATAAAAAACTTAGACATACGCTCGTTTTACCTTGTATGAATTATCGCCGTAGCGATTACTGTCCCTGAGACGCATTCGCCTGCAGATCCTGCTCTTCCGCTTTTACCGTCATTTCAGGGCGTACTTTCTGTAGCCCGCTGACGATCACGCGATCACCGCTGTGTAATCCTTGCGTCACCAACCATTTGTCACCGATTGCCTGTGCGGCGGTCACACTACGCACTTCAACCTGACTCTTGGCGTTAACTAACATCACAGTGGCCTCACCACGTGGGTTGCGTGTTACCCCCTGCTGCGGAACCAGCAATGCATCTTTTTGCATGCCTTCATCAATGCTCGCGCGCACAAACATCCCCGGTAAGAGATCGTGTTGAGGGTTTGGGAACAACGCGCGAATCGTTATCGAACCGGTGCTTTCATCAACGCTGACGTCCGAGAATTGCAGCTGGCCTTTGAGCGGATAAGGCTGACCATTTTCCATCACCAGCGTGACCTGAGTTTGCAGTGCGCTTTTTTCAAGGCTGCCTTGGATGACGGCCTGCTTAAGACGGATGAAGTCGTTGCTCGATTGGGTGACATCAACATAAATAGGATCAAGCTGTTGCACGGTTGCTAGCGCATTGGCCTGTTCAGTGGTCACCAGCGCGCCTTCGGTAACGTTAGACTGTCCAATGCGCCCATCGATAGGAGAGGTCACCTTGGTGTAGGCTAAATTGATTCGAGCCGTTTCAACATTGGCTTTTGCCGCCTGTACATCGGCATCGGCTTGCTGCGCGTTTGCCACCGCCGTGTCGAATTCTTGTTGGCTAACATAGTGGTCGCCAACCAACGGCTTATCACGCTGAACGGTTAAATGTGCCAGTTTTGCTGCGGCAACGGCTTTGGCGAGCTCACCTTGGGTGCTGTCATAAGCCGCTTTGTAAGGGGCAGGATCGATTTGATACAACGATTCGCCACCGCGAATATCACTCCCTTCAGTGAAGTTACGCTTGAGAATAATTCCACCTACCTGCGGGCGAACTTCAGCAACACGGTAGGCAGCTGTACGTCCTGGTAACTCGGTCGTCACTTGCAAAGGTTCAGCTTTCAAAGTCACAACCCCCACATGAGGCTGCGGCAGAGGCGCTTTAACCTCGTTATCATCACACCCAGACAACACAAAGCAGGCGGAAAGGAGAATCACTGAGGGCAGGAGAATAAACTCACTGTATTTCTTCATTGCTATTCCTTAAATATTTCGACACGACGCCAGGCGTACATAAAAATGGTAATAAGCTGTACGGGTATAATTCACACATCGTTCTTCTGATGGTTATAAACAACGTAATCTGATAGAAAACAGCAGGTGTAACACCACTGACAAATCACATTAGTGATTAACATTAAATAAAAACCAAGCCTACACGGCGGTATGAAAACAAAGTCGCAGGCTGCTATTTTTGAGGAAAAATAGAATAACATCCAGATAAAAAACAAGAACACCCACCTAATTGTGTAAGTTTAATTATCAAAATCACTTTATCTTTACGTTCAGCTTTACGTTTGAATCTAAATAATTCCCCAGAAAAATACATCACACATTAAATATATAAATTAATTATCATGCACCACCTATATCTGCATATCTAATATGATTGCGAATAAACACGTTGGCTAGTTTTATTACAACCATTAATGGATGGCCACATAATAAAATCAGAATGACAAACTGAACGTGTAGCGAATAGAATGAGGCCCATCCTACAAAACCCTATCCTTCTCTGTAAATCACAGTCTTGGTTATTTGGTATCACTATGGCACGTAAAACTAAAGAGGATGCATTTGTTACTCGTCAAAGAATAATAAATGTAGCAATCAGTGAATTTTCAATACGTGGATTTTCATCTACAACGTTAAGTGATATCGCCTGCTCTGCGGGGGTTACTCGAGGTGCGATTTACTGGCACTTTAAAAACAAAGAAGAGTTATTCAACGAGATATGGCAACAGTCTGCACATTACTCATTGTATATATCGGAAAAAATACACAGTGAAAACAAAGATAATCCTTTAAATGCATTGCAAGAAACCCTCACCTATCTTCTACGCGCAGTGGTTAGCGACCCCCAACAAAAATCATTGATGGAAATAATATTTCATAAATGTGAATTCACAAAAGAAATGACACCTAGACATGAAATACGGCGCATGGTTTATTTTGAGGAGGAGCGTTTAACGAATACGTTAAAACGTTGTGTTACATTAAATCAATTGCCATCGACATTAAACATCCCCCAGTCAATAGTTATAATTCGCGCATATATGAGTGGGCTTATAGAGAATTGGTTATTACCTTCAGAAAACTACGATCTCGGCAGCAACGCTTCAGGGTTAGTGAATAACTTAATTACACTTCTTAAATTACAATAAAAATAAAAAGGCCGCAGATAATGCGACCCAATTAAAAAATGAATACTAACTGCAAAAAACATTAACTACCACGATATGTTGAATAGCCATATTGGCTAAGCAACAAAGGCACATGCAAATGTTGGTTAGTTTTAATGACATGAAACTCAACAGGTATTTCTGGGAAGAACGTCTCTTGTTTAAGTTTAGAGAAATACTCCCCCGTTTTGAACGTCACTTTATAATCACCCAGCGCCATGCTTTGACCCTGCGGATAAAGTGCAGGAATACGCCCATCGTTGTCAGTCACCCCACTCGATAAACTGACCCAGCGATCGCCTTCTTTATGCTCTAGCGTGACGGCAACACCGGCAGAAGGTAGCCCAGTCTGTTGATTTAAAATATGCACGCTAAGCGGATTTTTAGCCGGCTCCGCAGATACCGCGGTAGACAAAGAGATAAGCGAGGTTAGAAGCGCGATTTTCAACAATTTCATCCGTTAATCCTTTTTGTTTTGTCTTGAACCGTGAATCTAGCACGCGAAAAACGCGATCTGCCTTTATCACAAAAAGTTTAACAATGAACGCATGACCATGATGAAACCGCAGTTCTGTGGTGTGTAATACTATTTGCGATACTGCTCGTCCGTCACTTTCTCCATCCATTCCACCACGCTACCATTCAATGATTCGGCAATAGCAATGTGCGTCATAGCGGTTTCTGATGTCGCACCATGCCAGTGTTTAACACCTGCAGGGATCCACACGATATCGCCTGGGTTAATTTCCTGAATCTCTTTGCCTAATTCCTGTACCCATCCACGACCTTGGGTAACGATCAGCGTTTGTCCCAATGGATGTGTATGCCACGCGGTGCGTGCACTAAGTTCAAAGGTTACCGTGGCACCGCCGACTCGCGCTGGGTCTTCAGCCTGAAACAGGCCATCAATACGTACGCTGCCGGTAAAATAATCGTCTGAGCCAACCAGTGAAGCTTGCGAACCGTTATGGATAATTTTCATATTTTCCTCTTCTTTAAACTCACACAGCTAAGCCGAACAAAAGCGGAAGCCGTCGGTATTCTGTTTGGTCTAAACGTTACCCCGATTCACACTGCGCAACTAGATAGCTAAATGCGCAAGGAGCTATGAGTAAAATTCATAAATAGGCCTATACTTGCGCTATCTTGAGCCAAAAGACCTGCAAAATGCTGAAAGAAAACTTTAATGATCTGATCTCTTTTCTCGTTGTTGCCAGAGAGCGCAGTTTTACCAAAGCCGCGGCGAAATTAGGCGTGTCACAGTCGGCGCTTAGCCATTCCATTCGCGGGCTTGAAGAGCGTCTCGATATTCGTTTACTCACGCGTACCACGCGCAGCGTAGCGCCAACGGAAGCCGGCGAGAAACTCGCCAACAGTCTTGAACCACGGTTTAGCGAAATTGAAAGCGAGTTAGATGCCTTACGTGACATGCGCGATACCCCTGCGGGAAATATTCGCATTACCGCCGGAGAACACGCCGTAGATTCTGTTCTGTGGCCATTTTTAAAATCATTCCTTGCCAACTATCCCGATATCAACGTTGAAATCGTGGCTGATAATTCCCTAACCGATATCGTCAATGGGCGCTTTGATGCCGGTGTTCGCCTTGGCGAGCAAGTGGCTAAAGACATGGTTGCCGTGCGTATTGGCCCAGATATGCGAATGGTCGTGGTAGGAGCACCTCAGTATCTCCACCAGCAGGGCAGCCCTTCAAAACCGCAAGAACTGCAGAACTATCGCTGTATCAACATGCGTTTACCCACTCGGGGTGGGTTATATGCGTGGGAGTTTGAGAAAGAGGGTCAAGAACTCAGGGTTCGTGTCGATGGACAACTGACTTTTAACAGCTTACGCCAGCGCATTGATGCAGCCGTGGTTGGCTTCGGCTTAGCCTATGTACCTGAGGATTCAGTACAAGACGAGCTCGCCGATGGTCGATTAGTTCAAGTGCTTGATGAGTGGTGCAACCGATTTCCTGGTTACTATCTTTATTACCCAAGCCGCAAACAACACACCACAGCATTTTCCTTATTTGTCGACGCTCTGCGCTACCAGTCTTAACATTTGACCAGCGGCAAAGCCCCCGCGGAAGAAGTGCCTACATGCGCGTTGAGCGACAGCCGTGGTCGGAACAGCGCATAGCAGCGGTTTAGACGCGGTGAGGATGATCGCCCTCGGTGCCGATTCCGTATTAGTAGGCCGCGACTCTTTAGTGCAGGAAGGCTGGAGTTAATTTATTCGTCAAACTCCCCCCAATCATGGGGGGTGGAATATCGCCAACGGCTGAATTATTGCGTTTTATTGGCGTCAACTTCCTCGATTTCAGGCTGAATACGAGGATATTTCCATAGCCAGCGACCGCTAACCATCCGCCAATAGAAGCATACGCCGCGCACCGCCCAGTCAAAGAACATCCCAAGCCAGACGCCAACAACCCCCATGCCGAGCACAACGCCTAACGTATAGCCAGCCACTACGCGACAGCCCCACATTCCGATCATCGAAATCCACATAGCAAAACGGACATCGCGTGCGCCTTTAAGCCCTGCAGGAAGCACCCACGACGCAGCCCAGATCGGCATAAACGCGGCATTAAGCCACAGCAGTATTTTAACCACATCGATAACGTCAGATTCTTGCGTGTAGAAGGACGCAAACAGGCCCGCAAAAGGTGCCGTTCCCCAAGCGATGATGGTCAAAACGATGGTTGATAGCCAGAAAACATAGCGAAGCTGACGTTCAGCTTGGCCTATTTGTCCTTTACCTAAGCGTCGTCCAACGATGATCGTTGAAGCAGAACCCAACGCATTACCGGGCAGGTTGATTAATGCCGCCACTGAAAAGGCGATAAAATTACCCGCAATAACGTTGGTGCCCATGCCCGCCACAAACATCTGGGTGAGCAGTTTACCGCCGGTAAACAGCACCGACTCAATACTGGCAGGAATACCAATACCCAAAACTTCCCATAAAATATTCAGTTTCAGCGGTTTAAAATAACTTTTCAGCGAAATACGCAGCGCAGGGTTAAAGCCCTTTAAGAGAACGTAAATAATGCAAGCCGCACCGATATAACGAGAGAGCGTTAACCCAAGGCCTGCACCGATAAAACCAAGCCCTCCCCAGCCAAATATGCCGTAGATCAGAACACTACTGATCATGATGTTCAGGATATTCATCCCGCCGTTAACCAGCAGCGGGATTTTAGTATTACCCGCACCGCGCAACGCCCCGCTACCGATAAGCGCAATGGCTGCAGCAGGATAACTCCACACCGTGGTCTGCAAATAAGACAGCGCTAGCGCTTTCACCTCTGGCGTCGCGTCACCCGCGATCACGTCAATAATATATTCACCTGCCAGATGAATACCGGCTGCTAGCAGCAAGGCGACAGCCGTCATCAATACCAGCGATTGCCTTGCGGCGGCGCGCGCCCGACGACGATCGCGCGTCCCCAAACTGAAGGCAACCACCACGGTCGTACCTAAGTCAACGGCGGCAATAAAGGAAATAATCACCATATTAAAGCTATCGGCAAGCCCAACGCCTGCCATGGCTTCTTTGCCAATCCAGCTAACGAGAAAAGTACTGAGGACGCCCATCAACAACACACAGGCATTTTCTACCAAGATAGGAACCGCAAGCGGCGTTATTTCTCGCCAAAATAGCACACGATAACTTTTTCTTTTCGCATACCAACGCGTATTGGCTACGCGCTGGCGCAGTACTGCATGTAAGTTCAAGATTAGCCTACAAAATTGGAGTGAAACCACGTTTCAAATAATGATTTATAGATACTTATTCTGCAAAGTATTTTTTGTATCCTACTGTTGTTGCGAGAACGCGGCGGAGGCAATTTATGACGTAACAAAAGGGAATAGAAAAGAGCTTACATAAACTAAGGTATTGTAAAAAAAGAGGATTAGCGTGAGGGGGATAATAATTTCGGTAGCAGGGTTATAACGTAGAAAAGCATAATGAGATATTGGTATACGTTTTTATTATTAATAGAAAATGATATTTGAGACACGCTAAATTTCAATAACCGAACATCGCATGACTCAGAAAAGCGAGGGCAAGCTCAAAGCCTGCCCCTCATCGACGTGGTTATACAAACGCCGCCAATGGATCTGCCGCCGCAAAAGCAACATCGCGCTCCGCTTTTGGTGGGTAGATCAGCTCATTGGTAATTGAGATTTTAATCTTTTTAGCTTCGTCGCGAACCGACTCAACTTTTTGCTCCCAGCCCTGCGTGAAGACCGCACCCCACGCGCCTAAATCTAGGCAGGTCACATAGTTTTCCTGACGGTAAGCCACAGCAGATACGCCAATAAGATCGGCTGCAACGTTATTACCGGCAAATTTCCCCAGCTGAATCGCATGCTGGCAAGTCATCAGCGCCTTATGCCCTAAATTATCGGTTGCTGCATGGGCAACGTCTCCCGTGGCATAAACACCCGGTAATCCTCGAACCTGCAAGTTTTCATCAACCAGCAAACGGCCTTGGTTATCGCGTTCAGCCTCTAGCTGCTGTGTTAACGCACTGGCTTCTACACCAACGGTCCACACCACGGTTGAAGCATTAATGCGGGTTCCATCCTTCAACGTCACGCCATTGGCATCAATAACTTCAACTTCCGCATTCAGCTTCCACTCAATACCTAACTCTTCAGAAGCTTGGGCGATGACATCGCGTAATTCCGCGCTGAAACGACTGCCGATTTCGACACCACGTTCAACTACGATTACTTTAGTCTTCGTATCCTCACCTAATAACGCTTTAAGGCGTGAAGGAAGCTCCGTTGCCAACTCAATCCCGGTAAACCCACCACCGCATACCACGACGGTATTACGCGCTTCACTCGGCTTTTGATTTGGCAAATTTAACAGGTGATTTTCAAACTTCTGCGCCGATTCTAATTGATCAATATCGAAGGCATATTTCTGCGCGCCCTCAACCAATGACTTCTTCACACGGCTACCGCTTGCCAATACTAAACGGTCATAAGATACCGAAGCGGCACTCCCTGAAGCATCACGATATGACACTATTTTATTTTTTGAATCAATATGTTCTGCATTTCCCTGAAGGAAATTAACACCAATTTCACCAAACAATGGCAGCAAAGGAGAAACCAGCGTGGCCACTTTATCTTCATAAAACCGCGGACGAACGCGCAGCTCTGGCTGCGGTGCTAATACGGTTATTTCGATATCACGACGATTATTCAGATGCGCTAAACGCGCCGCGCTGATAGCGGCCCACATGCCAGAAAAACCAGCGCCAACGATAAGAATACGGTTATTCATGTTTTGCTACCTTTTGATTATTTGCTCATCCACTTCAATAACTACGACTATACATGTCGCCGTTAACTCCGACAACAGGTTTCGGAGTTAGTGTTAATCTTCACGCGGACAATTAGCATAATTATTTGATTTTAAATAAATTAAAATAATACACCGAACTAGCCAGCATGCATGCCTTTGCAGATTGTGCGGTTCCATGTATTCTTACTAAGAATTTACTAAGCGGAGTTTGATATGGCATTCTATAGTTCAGGCGTGGAATATGGCCTTCATAGCCTGTTATGCATGGTCGACAGCAAGGGCGACGATCGTGAAATGAATGTGCGCGAGATGGCTGAGCTTCAAGGAGTTCCCTTCGATTACCTAGCCAAAATTTTTACCCGTCTTTCACGTGCTGGGTTAGTGGTCAGCAGCGAAGGTAAAGGGGGAGGATTTCGTTTAGCGAGAGCGCCGGAGCTTATCACCATGCTTGACGTTGCGCAGGCCATTGATGGTTCCAAGACAGTGTTCGAATGCAAGGAAATTCGCCAGCGCCTAGCCGTTTTTGAGGAATCTCCTCCGGCTTGGGCGTGTGAGGGCCCATGCAACATTCGCGCGGTGATGGATAGCGCGCAGCAGCGCATGGAGGAAGAGTTAGCTCGTCACACGATTTTAGATTTGGCACGACGTACATTCCGTAAAGCGCCAGACACTTTCGCCATCGAAATTCAGGACTGGATTTCTGAACGCCGCAGTTCGAAATAACATTTCAGGAAATTTTCGCCGGATACGTCTGAAGTAAGTAAAAGACGCCCGAGAGCGTCTTAAAAAATTTATTGCGTATAGAGTTATTTTCAGAAAGGAATAATCTCATGCCACGCTATTATTTCTAAGATCATTTAAACTTTGGCGTTGTTGACCATTCTCATCAAAGTTATCCTGATTAAGCCAAGAGACAAGCGCATTCCGAACTTCTGGCCATTCTTCATCGATAATTGAAAACCACGCGGTGTCTCGGGTTCTTCCTTTATACACCGTTGCATTACGGAATAGGCCTTCGAATTTGAACCCCAATCGCAGCGCTGCTTTATGCGATCCTTCATTCAGGGAATCGCATTTCCATTCATAGCGGCGGTAATGGAGATTATCCATAACATATGACATCAACAAAAACTGTGCTTCCGTCGCCATACGGGTGCGCATTAAGGCTCTTGAATAAACTACCCACCCCATTTCAATCACGCCATTTTTCGCATCAATACGCATGAGCGCAACAGTACCAATCGCCTTACCCGTCGCTAAATCAATAACCGCATAGTGCAGTGGATCCACAGAAGCTAAGAGTGTATTGAAGTGCCGATCGAAGTCCTCTCTATTCTTAAATGGCCCAGCAGGAAGATACGTCCAATCCTTCTCTGAGCCAGGCAATTGATAAGCATCAAACAGATCATCGCCATGGGCAGCGGATATCCTTTCTAACCGACAATACTGCCCGTTAAGCACAGACTGGGCTGGCACTTCACATCCGTGCCAATGAGGTAAACTACGCCCTACAGGCTGATTGAACTGATTATATTCTTCATTCATAACTGATCTTTTCTCTGTGCAAGGTGTCGTGGTGATATTGTATCGCACTATCATCAAAATAATAGCCATATGAAAATGAATTAAAATATCAGCCTTATATTTATGCATAAAAAAAACTCCCAATATACTTTGCAGCAATCTCCCGCAGAAAAATCACTTCCTATAATAAAAACAATCTTTAATGGTTTATCCTTTTTAAAAATTTAAAAAGCCACTTCATTTAAAAACATCATTACCCAACGAGTAAAAATTAATTCGGAAGTTTATTTATTCTTTAACTTAATTTTAGTATTTAAACTTAATTTTTATGCCGTAAGTAATATTTCCATTTTTTGGAGATAAAGTTGACACCGTAGAAATAAATAAAATAAAAATCATATATTTCAATAAATTAAACTCTGGCACAGACCTTGCTATATCCATTAGGACAATACCTAACCTAATGAGGCAACGAAGTATGAAACTGCACGATAAAGGCTATAACACTAAAATCATCCATGCAGGACAGCATCCAGACGCAACAACCGGTGCGCTAGCCACACCTATTTTTCAGACTTCTACATTCGTATTCGAGAGTGCTAAGCAAGGAGCGGCTAGGTTTGCCCTCGAAGAGCCGGGATATATCTACACACGCCTCGGGAATCCGACACAAACCGCACTCGAAGAAAAAATTGCCGTACTAGAGGGAGGTGAAGCGGCGCTTGCCACTGCATCAGGAATGGCTGCTATTTCGTCAACGCTGTTAACGCTGTGCGGACAAGGCGATCATATTGTAGCTTCTGAGGCAATATATGGCTGTACCCATGCATTATTGTCACACAGCATGCCTAAATTCGGGATAGAGGTTACTTTCGTTGATGCAGCCAACATTGAGAATATCAAAGCAGCAATAAAGCCAAATACCAAAGTAATTTATATTGAAACTCCAGCTAACCCTACGTTGTCCATTATTGATATCGAACAAAGTGCCAATCTGGCTCACGCCAACGATGCATTATTAGTTGTCGATAATACGTTCATGTCACCTTATTGCCAGAATCCACTTAAATTTGGTGCTGATATCGTGGTTCACAGCGTGACTAAATACATTAATGGGCACGGCGATGTGATCGGCGGCGTTATCGTTGGTGACCAAGAATTCATCAATCAAGCGCGTTTTGTCGGCGTTAAAGATATAACGGGTGGCTGTATCAGCCCTTTCAATGCGTGGCTTACGCTGCGTGGATTGAAAACATTGGCCGTCCGCATGGAGCGCCATTGTCAAAATGCCATGCAGGTGGCGAAGTTTTTATCCTCGCATTCAGCTGTCACAAAGGTTTATTATCCCGGCCTGCCAGATCACCCAAACTATGAATTAGGCAAAAAACAGATGTCGAATTTTGGCGCTGTGATTAGCTTCGAAATTAAAGGGGGCGTTGAAGCTGGGCAAACTGTGATGGACTCCGTTGAACTTTGCCTGCTTGCTGTCAGCCTTGGCGATACTGAAACATTAATTCAGCACCCTGCGTCCATGACGCATTCACCTATGTTACCAGAGGAAAGAATGAAAGCCGGTATTACCGATGGGCTCATAAGAATATCTGTAGGGCTTGAAGATCCTGAAGATATCATCGCTGACCTCGAGCAAGCTTTCAATAAGGCGATTTATTAACCTTCGATAATTTATCCTCTTACTGGCCACTGCATCAACACCATAGGCAAAGCTATCATCATGCAGTGGCTTTCCTAAGAGGAAACAGTCGAGTGCGCGCATATAAAACAGATAGGCACCGGCTGCAATTTTGACTCTCTCGATTATTCAGACAGGAGTAACTCATGTCGACCATTGCTTCCTTAAGTGAAACAAAGCGGCAATACAAAAGCATCCCCCTTACAGCTTATGATATTGGCTGGATATTGCTGTGCATCGGCATGGCTATTGGGGCAGGAACCGTGTTAGTACCTGTACAAATTGGTCTGAAAGGTATTTGGGTATTTATTGTCGCTTTTTTAATCGCCTATCCAGCGACCTACATGCTACAGAATCTTTATATGAAAACGCTCTCTGAGAGCGATATCTGTGAAGACTACTCCAACATTATTACCCAGTATCTTGGTAAAAACTGGGGGATCGCGCTAGGGATCATCTATTTCATCATGCTGGTCCACGGCATGTTTATCTATTCTATTTCAGTGATTTACGATAGTGCGTCATATTTAAAAACGTTTGGGGTAACAGACCAAATTCTGTCTGACTCCGCAGTTTATAAACTCATCGTTTTTATGGTGTTAGTGTTCATTGCTTCCCGAGGTGAACGCCTGCTGTTTAAAATATCAGGGCCAATGGTTGTCATCAAAGTTGGCATTATTATTTTGCTCGGCTTAGTCATGATCCCCCACTGGGATTTAAACAATATTACGGCATTTCCTGAAATGGGTGTTTTCTGTCGTGATGTGTTATTAACGGCGCCCTTTGCTTTCTTCTCTGCTGTCTTCGTACAGATCTTAAACCCTATGAACATTGCCTATAGAAAAAGAGAGGAAGATAAGCAGCTAGCCACCTATAAAGCAATCCGTGTGCATCGGATTTCCTATATTATCCTCATTAGTATAATTATATTTTTTTCATTCTCCTTTACCTTCTCAATGAGCCACGAGCAAGCCGTAGAAGCCTTTAACCTAAATATTTCTGCTCTTGCCATGGCAGCAAAAGTTATCCCTGGAACACTCGTCCACGTTATGACTACGCTGCTCAACATTTTTGCAGTATTAACGGCTTTTTTGGGTATCTATCTAGGTTTTCAAGAAGCGGTTAAAGGCATTTTAGTTAATATTATTCAGCGCTTCATTCCAGAAGATAGGATCAACCATAAAGCGCTTGGGCTTGGTGTTTACGTCTTTATCGTCCTTCTATTGTTTGCTTGGGTTTCTCTCGGGTTCTCTGTGGTGATATTTTTCCATATCGGCAGCCCACTTTACGGCATCGTATCATGCTTAATCCCATGCTATCTTGTCTATAAAGTCAAAAAACTACATAAATTCAAAGGAGTGCAAACCTGGTGTGTGTTGGCGTTTGGCATTTTACTGGTCATATCACCGTTCCTTAAATTTTTTGAATAGCGGTTAGTCCATTCCAAAAATCTCTCAGTATTGTGATGTCCGGCGGGTACCAAATCACTCGCCGGACAATCTGCAATTGCCCAACGAACAAACATTGCTACCATAGTCGGCATACATTTGACTCTGGTGGTTATCATGCTTACCGTTGGATGGAATATAAAAACTATCGATCGCACTGCCATGATTGCTGATGTAATTAGTGAGTTCAGCAACATGGATATTTATATTGATACTTTGCACGTATCATCTTGTGAAATTTTTATTCGTTTTAGCATTCCCTCGGAAAAAAAACTTCAGTTTCTTTTAGGCAACCTTCTGGTTAATAATGATATTTTGAGTATTTACCCGGCTAAAGACGAATCCACTGTATTATCACTGTCCAACTATGCCCATATCGTTATTTCAAATTATGGCGTCATTAATGACTTTAGCCCTAGCGCAGAGGCAACATTCAACCTCTTACGCCACGAAGTGATTGGTAGGAATATATCTACACTTATTGACTGGGAGGAAGTTAAGGATTTTCGCTGTGGTAAAGTCAGCACTAAAGAAATTGGAAACAAGATAACAGGGGCATTTATTAGCTGCACTATCCGCCCCATTTTGCATAACAACAAAATTACTGGTGCTAATATCATTCTTGGCAAAGCCAAGAATGCATCGCTGACACACAAGCCCAAGAGTAAAAAACTATCTTCTGATTTCGATGAGCTCATTTACGCAAGCCCCATTATGGCTGACTGCTTAGCCGCAGCACGCAAAATAGCGCAAAGCAAATACACCGTCCTCATTCGCGGCGAAACGGGGACAGGTAAGGAGCTGATTGCGCGATCTATTCACGATTCCAGTGAACGACGCAATAATGCATTTGAAGCCATAAACTGCGCTGCGATCCCCGAATCTTTAGTTGAAAGTGAACTGTTTGGCTATGAATATGGCGCTTTTAGCGGTGCACTTAAAGGCGGGAAAATGGGTCTGTTTGAAAGTGCCAATCACGGCACTGTTTTTCTTGATGAATTTGGTGAGCTTTCACTTTCCCTTCAAAGTAAGCTCCTGCGAGTGTTGCAAGACGGAATGATTAAACGCGTAGGAGGACTCAAAACACAGCATGTTAATGTGAGAGTGATTGTTGCCACCAACCAAAATCTAGAGCATCTGATTGAACAGAAGCAGTTTCGTGAAGATCTCTATTATCGCGTAAATATCCTGCCTATCGTCATCCCTCCACTTAGAGATCGTAAAGAAGATATCCTTCCACTAGTCAGCTATTTTTTCCAAAAATACAGCCTAGAATTGGATAAAAAGCTCACTCTGCTACCTAGCGCTCTCGCGACGCTAACCGCGTACTCATGGCCTGGGAATGTTCGTGAATTAAAGAATATCCTACTCAGAACTATGCTATTAGCAGATAAACAAGAGATTGCTGATATCGATATTCCGTTGCCACGAAATAATAATCTAGAAATGCACACTCACGATGATAGCATTAAGGCTATGATTGAAAAGCAAGAGTACGAGATTATTAGAAAACATCTAGTTTCATTAGGTTCTGCCAGAAAAGTCGCAGGCCAAATCGGGCTATCCCATACCACAGTGCTCAATAAAATTAAGCAGTATCATTTAGAGCATTTGCTATCACGTAACAGAAAGTAGCCTCTTGGGGTTCAAATATTTTTATTATTACTATGTTTTATATGAATAAGATTATTTGTATCTCAAATTGAGGCCCCCACATTTACAGAGTGAATTACACAGATAACCCCAGAAGCACGAAAAATTCATTCATAGCCAGATAAGATCACAGTCTCACCGTACTATCATGAAGTAGCCAACTGCTCTATGCCTAAAAAGCATTAAATTACGATTATTTATATCGTTAAATTTATTTTCGGCGAGATAAAAACCCATCTAAGGCAAAAAAAACTTAAGCCTCAATAAATTCCTTTTAAATATAATTAAAGATTATTTCACCTCAGTATTTTCCTATATCTCTGTGCCTCCGTATCCGAAATAAAAAAATAACGTTAGAATAGTCGCTATTACGGATATACATAGAAAGGATCTCCTAGTGGTACTACTATCAGCCTATAACGCTCCTTTTCTTTTCGCGCTCGCATTCATCATTTCACTAGGTGTATTAGAGGTATTATCGTTATTAATAGGCGCAAGTGCATTCAGCCATATAGATTCCTCTCTAGAAACTCATCTTGATCTTGCTAGCGGAGATAATCTGCTAGTACAAGCGCTAAGCTGGTTGCATATTGGCAGGCTTCCGTTGCTGGTTGCACTCGTTTTGCTACTGGGTAGTTTTGCTATTATTGGCATCAGCGGGCAATACCTAATGATTAGCCTGCTTCAAACGCCGTTATCTGCAGGGGCAATGGCCCTGATTTCATTTGCTCTATCGCTGCCGACTTTACATTTCATAGGTCGATGGCTTGCCCCTTACCTTCCGAAAGATGAATCCTTCGCCGTATCAGAAGATAGTTTTGTTGGCTCAATGGCTCTCGTTACTCAATCAGCAGAGCAACCCGGCATGTCTGCCGAATGCAAAATTATTGATACCTTCGGCCAATCTCACTATTTATTGATTGAGCCAGAAAGTTCAGACGTTATTTTTATCCGAGGAGAACGTGTGCTAATTATTGCCCAAATAACGGCAGCGCGATTTTTAGCAAGTAAAAACCCTTGGCCTAATTTACTGTAGTTCTATATTACTTAATGATATCAAAAGGAAATTTTATGTTTGAAATGGATAGCATCCCTTATTGGGGATTTGTTTCATTTGGCGTATTAATCGTATTGTTGGTGATCGGGATTATTTTTTCTCGACTCTATGAGCGTGCTTCTGCCGAGCAATCTTTTGTTCGAACCGGTTTAGGGGGGCTGAAAGTCGTGATGAGCGGAGGTGCTATTGTACTTCCTATATTTCATGAGCTTATCCATATCAATATGAATACCCTCAAGCTGGAAGTCAGCCGCTCCATGAAAGACAGCTTGATCACCAAAGACCGTATGCGAGTCGATGTGGTCGTCGCATTCTTTGTTCGTGTTAAGCCAACGATTGAAGGCATCGCAACCGCTGCACAGACGTTAGGACAAAGAACGCTGTCACCAGAGGATCTGCGGATCCTTATCGAAGATAAATTTGTAGATGCACTGCGTGCAACGGCATCACAAATGACCATGCATGACCTGCAAGATACCCGCGAACACTTCGTTCAAGGCGTACAAAATACGGTCGCAGAGGATTTAACCAAGAACGGCCTAGAGCTGGAAAGTGTTTCATTAACCAACTTTAACCAAACCTCAAAAGAGTTCTTCGACCCTAACAATGCGTTTGATGCAGAGGGGCTAACCAAGCTGACTCAGGAAACCGAACGCCGCCGCCGTGAACGTAACGAAGTCGAACAAGACATAGAAGTGGCCGTGCGTGAAAAGAACCGCGATGCCATGTCACGTAAGCTAGAAATTGAGCAGCAAGAATCGTTCATGACCTTTGACCAAGAGCAGCAGGTGAAAACCCGTAGCGCTGAGCAAAGCGCCAACATTGCTGTATTTGAGGCTGAACGTCGTCGAGAAGCTGAACAGAGTCGTATTAGTACTGAACGTCAGATCCAGGAAGCAGAAATCGCGCGAGAGCAGGCTGTTCGCACTCGTAAGGTGGAGGCTGAACGTGAAATTAGAATAAAAGAAATTGAACAACAGCAAGTTACCGAAATCGCAGCACAGGACAAAGATATTGCTATTGCCAGTAAATCTGAACAGCAATCCCAAGCTCAAGCAAGGGCAAACGATGCATTAGCCGAGGCAGTCCGAGCCGAAGAGCATGTGGTGACAACCAGAGAAACTGCAGAGGCGGATCGTGCAAAACAGGTTGCACTAATCGTTGCTAAACAATCTGCAGAAACCGAAGCCGTACAGTTAACGCTAAAGGCACAAGCCGAGAAAGAAGCAGCGGAACTGCAAGCATCAGCCATCATTAAACTTGCTGAAGCAACATTGAAGAAAGGGTTGGCTGAAGCTGAAGCCCAGAGGGCGTTAAACGATGCGGTCAATATACTGTCGGATAATCAGACCAGCTTAAAATTCAAATTGGCGCTATTGCAGTCCCTGCCTAGCATCATTGAGAAATCCGTTGAGCCAATGAAATCTATCGACGGAATTAAAATAATTCAGGTTGACGGTTTAAACCGTAATGGTTCTGCCACAGCCGGAAGCTCATCAGAACCAAGCAACAATGGTGGCGGTAATCTCGCAGAACAAGCGATGACGGCTGCATTATCCTACCGTACGCATGCACCTATTGTAGATTCTCTGCTCAAAGAAGTCGGCCTTTCAGGTGGTTCACTAGCCGCACTCACAGCAGCATTACCCAACACTCTTGGCCATGCAGACCTAACAGCGGCTGAGCATCCTGTACAAGAAAATATATCGGTTGTTAGCAACGAAAATCCTCCGCTACCTGCTTAAGATATTTTCAGCATAACTAGGCCGTGTCAGACGTTTTTCAGTAGAGTTTTGCGATAAACATCTGACGCGGCCTAGCGTCATGCCACAAAAAATGGCCTACTAAGACTAAGGCTAATTTGACGCACGGGTAAGTGGCCGCCATTGTAGCGATGGGCGCGTCGTGTGACCTCCTCACGTACAATCAGCGGCCGCATGTTTGCGAATCAAAAATTATTCTTGGAGTCACTATCTTGGAATGATGCGTTAGTCCATATGGACCAACCAAAAATTGAGTAGCGGATAGTTCCCGTGCTCTAAAATCAACAAGGAACGAGGTTTTTAATGAAAACAGCTTTGAAAAATACTTCTCAGGCTTTTAATGCTATGTCTTGGCTGGCACTGGGCGGTGGCGTTGTGGTCTACCTGATAGGACTCTGGCGTTCTGATATGGCATTGAACGAAAGGGGATACTATTTTGCCGTGATGTTGCTCGGGTTATTTGCATCAGTATCACTGCAAAAAACGGTGCGGGACCGTATTGAAGGCATTCCTACCAGCCACATCTATTACATATCTTGTGTTGCCTCTTTTGCCATCTCTATTGTTCTGTTGGCGATTGGCTTGTGGAATGCCGGGTTGTTGCCAAGCGAAAAAGGCTTCTATGCCATCGCCTTTTTCCTGAGTTTATTTGGTGCTATTTCAGTACAGAAAAACGTCCGGGATTCTCAGGCTGAGTACGGCGATGTCATTCAGAATAAAGTGAATGAAACGCCGCTTGCCGAAGAAGAGTAATTCTTCCAGTGTGCAGGTATTCCTGCACACACAAAATATCAATGGTGGGTAGCAACGGAAACGATAAGAAACTGTAAAGGTAGCGTCACCACGTCTAATGCTAGCGTGACCGGCAACAGAACCCAAGCCGATCTTGGCCCAATGAGGTCTCTTTTATACTGATAGAATTCAACAACAAATGGGTGGTAAAAAGGGAGAAGTTTTACTGCATTCTGATCGCTATTTTTCTGATGGATGGTTCCGCTTAAATTGTTTATCGATAGTGAACATGTGATGGCGTTATCTTTACAAATAAATCCATAGCCTATCGCCGCAGTTTTATCTTTTTCATTAGTCCACGTGTAGCTTAGTGTAATTTCTCCCTCGAATTCTTTTTTATCTGGATTAATTAGAAAATGTACGTTGTTAGCAACCTTTATTTTTTCCCGGTAGATAGCGGGATCCATTAACAGTTCAACAACGTTATCCCCGCCTTTTGTAAGAAGGTAGTCAAAATGTTTTCCGACAAATACCCAACCGGTTATTCCGTTACTATCTTTGCCTAACGAGAGCGCGGTGATGGTATCGGATTTCCAAGTTGATTTATGGAAATCATTATTCCGATCGGTAGAGAGCATCAGACCCAATGATATACAGCCTGATAACGAGGAACAAACTAGCAAAAGGCATAACATTCTGATAATTAATTTTTTGTAGCGAAACATACTTTAAATTTTTCACGAATTGAATTGGTCTAGCCACGTTACTAATAAAAGTTAATATTTGCAACCCATGCAGAATAAATTAGGAATATCGGATATCTTTTCACGTCAAACACTTGAAAATAAAGAATTTAAAAAAAATTCATGAAATTGACGCCACTATTTTTAATGGAGCCCACAGATAAAAAATCCATATAAACAACATCCATTATAAATAACGCAAGACTTCCCTATAAGCTTGGCAACTTAACGCACTAGATTGAATTAAAAATTCATTTATCTTAAAAAATAGAGCCGTAATGAAATCAAACTCGGGAATAAGCTGAAATGAAAATAGACGTATTTATGATGATGCCTTATAGCGCTCAATGACATTATCAGAACCACATTCTGGCATGTCGTTGTCATATTCATTTATCCCTTCATCACGTTAAAAAGAAAATAAGCTCAAGCTATATGGCAATTGCTTGGCTGGAAAGTGGCACAAGGTGAGAACGACGCAATTTCATCATCTCAATAACCCACCAAGTACACTTATCGAAATCTATCCAACCATACGCAACGAACGCCTGTTAGCATCAAAAGCAGTGTAGCCAACCGCGTGATGGGGCTACCGGTATACATGGCGAGTGCTTGAGACAGAAAAATCCAGTGATTTCAGAGAGTATAAAGGAGAAAAAGCGAATTCAGTTGAGGTGTGTTGACTTGAAAATGGTACGCCCTACAGGATTCGAACCTGTGACCTACGGCTTAGAAGTTCATAGATCCACATTATAAACCAGTAACTTACCGCACCACACGGCGCTCACACGTCCCAATACACTGAAAGTTACGGTAACTGACTGAAGGCAACCTTTGGTAACCAGTCCCAAATCTGTCCCAGAGAATTACCGCAGGCCACCAAGTGGGTGATCTGCGATAGTGCTCTCTCCCATCAAATACACGGGTTGTCATCGAACTCGCTCATCGTCATATCGTTGACTACATGCGTCACCCCCCGAATATCTCAAATCCCGTCTCTTCATCAGCAAACGTCACATCATCATAATTTTCCAGCTTCGCTAAGCAAGGCACAGGCATCGTTAGCAACCGACGCAATACGAACTCACCACAGAGCGCTGCAACAACGACGCTTCCGTGGACCGCCCTTTTAGAGCTATCGATCACTAGTAGCGCGTCTTTCAACACGCCAGCGCTCGGGCAATAGTCGGGACACTTCATGAAGTATGTGGCGTGTGGTGTTTTAATGCATAGCTTATCAAGGCTTATTGGTTTGTCGATGTAGTCTGCTGCGGGGGATGGAAAGCCCATATGTCACCTATAAAACACACTGTTTATGCATACAGTATATTTATGGTGTAGGCGGTTGTGAAGAGAGCAGACGTCAGATTAGTTCAGAAATCATCTTCGGTGCTTGCGTGTGATCTGATTCTGCCGTTCTATTCATTCAACAACCCCACCTGATGATGTTATACTCCTCTAAACACTACAATTATTTTGATGACATGAAGATTACCCCCACTCAATCTCTATCACTAAGTTATGTGCAGGCAATAGGAATTTCTTTTGTTGTCATAGGGCACTTGTCGATAACTTTATTTGATCTATTCAAGCCATATGTTTTTCATATGCCACTGTTCTTTTTCCTCGGAGGAGTTCTTTATAAGGATAGAGCTGCATTCAAGTCAGTATTAAAAATATTAAAGAAACATATTCCTTATATAATTTACACATATATTATAATTTCAATTATAGCTATATATCTCAGTAACAAGTTTGGATTTTATGTTGGAACTATTTACGAACCAACAATAGGAGAAACAATAAAAACCATTTTTAAAAGAAACTTCAATAATAATAGCTTTTTCCTTGTTGCTTGGTTTTTATTTGCATACGTACTTGTTTCAGTTTTAATGACATTTATACTAAAGATTAAAAGCAATTCAATACTTTTTATTTTTTCATTATTATCTGGGTATTACGGAATGACATTCCTATCATTGGAATACATCCACAGTGATAATCAAGTATTTAATTTGGCGTCTCAGGTATCTGTTGGCAGTATGTACTATGTTTTAGGGCATTTATTCAAGGATGCATATCTAAAAATGAAGTCCCCTTACATAATCCTAATTTCATTTATTATTCTTGTATCAATAAATAATGTAACACCAATAATACCTATAGGTATGGCTTGGAGTAAATATGGAATGAGTTTCTATTTGCATCTAATTACATCAATGCTATGCATAACTACCATTTTTGTTATATCAAATATCGTGGCGGAATACTACAAAGAGCTGTCACTTGTTAAGTTAATAGACGGTTACAGCAAGTCAATAATGAGTTATCATTTATTAGCTTTTTTATTGGTAGATTTTGTTTTTTATTATCTAGGAATGTATGATATAAAAAACAGTAGTGGTACAAAACATTATGCCAACAAGCAATTCTTCACGTTATATTTTATGGCTGGTTTGTTTATTCCGGTATTGGCAACATACATGATCAATAGTTCTATTAATAGAATGAAGATAAAATATCAAAGCACAATTGCGTCGTTCAATAGCCATCAGGATATTTGATTTATTATGGAATTAAAAAACCTTCAAATAATTAGAGGTATCGCTGCACTAATGGTTGTAACTAACCATTTCTTAAGTGGCACATATGCTGGTATTTTTAAGTTAAATGGTGGATTTGGTGTTGATATCTTTTTCGTGCTTAGTGGTTTTTTGATGATTCACACGCTAAGACCAGAAAAGACTCCATTAAATTTCTTTTTTTCAAGAGTTAGACGAATTTATCCATTGTATATAATTTTATCTCTACCACTAATACTAACGACCATAGCGCTTAAGGATAACTATTTTTTTATCGGTAACATATTGCTCCTTCCCGGTTTTGGCTTTGAAAAATATCACATGGCAAACGGCCCTGCATGGACTCTTGTTTATGAAATGATATTTTATTCCATTTTCACAATTGCACTTATATTTTCTAAAAATAAAATAATAACATGTGCATTCGTTTGCATTGTAATATTTATATGCGTTTACAGCATAAGCGGCCATGCTCGAATGGGTTGGGTAAATATTGGTTACATCCTAGGTGATGCGTTGATGATTAATTTTGCCCTAGGATGTATTTTAGGGTGTATATACCCTATGATGAAAGATAGAATAAGTATAAGGTTCATGGTTTTCTTTGCTATATTCATTCTCATATGCTATATAGCCCTCGATACACTATCATCTTACGATAGATTCTTTAAGTTTGGCATCCCCGCCCTTATAATAGTATTATTGGCTACCATAACTCAATCTGGTAGTGGTTTCGTTTATAATATATTCCACAAAATTGGTGACGCCTCATATAGTATATATTTGTCGCACATCTACATTACATTTATATATCATGATTTTGTAAAGGTTAACGGAAACAACTGGGTGATTTCTCAATATTCATCCATAGCATTTGCTGTTGCGTCAGTAATTTTCGGTTTATTCATACACTTAGCTATCGAAAAAACTATCGATTCAAGGTTGAGAATGATCAATAAAAATAATAACAGAGTAAGAATCCTGTCATGACCACTCGCTGGTATGCCGTCTATTAGACGGCGGCATGCCACACGATAGCGCCATACTAGTGATAACAATCGTTTAAAAGCTATTTTAATTGATACCAATTTTGCAATTGCTACGTTACAATAATTTATATTAATCATTCTCTGAGTAGATGTAATGGAAAGAGATAACAGCATTGACATCGCACGCGTAGTTTCATGTTTTTTGGTGGTAATGACACATGTAACTGCATACTGGAATTATAAATTTCAACCTGTCTGGGAAACGGTCAATTTTTATAATTCACTATCAAGATGCGCAGTTCCAATATTTGTTATGATATCAGGAATTTTGTTAATCAAAGATAATATTGATCCACTAACATTCTATAGAAAAAAACTACCGAAAGCTGTATGTGTACTTTTTTCATGGTCTTTATTTTATTACATATTTTATAACAAGGACATTTCATCTCTAGGCTTTATTGTCAAGATTTTCACAGGACAGGCAATGTATCACCTTTGGTACTTGTACTTCTTGATAGGGATGTATTTCATGACACCATTTATATCTTTTTCCTATTACAAAATGAATGAAAAACAAAGATTCTTTGTTTTCATGATCATATTAGCTTTATTTCAGTTGAATGTATTTAAGTCATTAACCGGTATAAGTATTCAGTCTAAATTCAATCTTGACTCCATGGTTTCTTTGACTTGGTATATGTTTGTTGGAAAATTAATTTATGACTCGAGAGAAAAAGTAGCTAAATCCACAATTCTTTTTTTGACCTTTCTTTCATCAGTATTTTCCACAGCTGCATTTACCAGCATATATTCAAATTATATCGGGAGACCAGAGCAGGCGTTTTTAGATAATTTTGCTTTAAACACTTTTATTGCAGCTTGTTCTTTGTTTCTACTATGCACGAAAATCAATAACAAGTTTATTGTTAACCTTTCAAACAAGATTAGCGGATATACATTTGCAATCTATTGCATACATCCTGCCATATTGATACCTCTGAAACAAAATGTATGGGAACTAAGTTGGACAAACCCTATGATTTACTTCCTTCCACTGGTATGCGTGTTTATGTTTACGTCATCGCTAATTGTAGCAGCAATATTGAAGAGGATACCTATTATTCGCTATGTTTGCTGATTAACTACGCCCTGTTTGAGGGCGCTAGTTATTTATAGCCTTCTTATTCTCCATCTCGGAGTTGTTGTAGATAAACCATTTAATGTGAATACACCATTCATGACATATGTAGTAGTTCCAAGCCTAGTGGCGTTGGAAACACTATGAGAAATCGTATATTCATAAGCATCCGTTGTATCATCATAACCATTTGAAGTAACTGTAAATGATGGATCTGATAGTAGAGATGAGTTATCTTTTGCTGATGAGTGCAATTTTACAACATACACTCCCGATCCAGCTTTAGATGACTCAGGCAAAGTTATAGCTATCATATACTTTTCTAAGCCTTGTATATAAGCCTCACTAATACTTTTAGTTAAAGCAGAAATTTCAAGCATCATTTGCCGAGGATTTTGCCCAACTGGAACGTAAACCTTAAAAACATCTACTGGGGAGGTGGAGATATGTGACTTATAATTTACATAAGAGGGAATTATAGAGTTCCAGTCGATTATTGACTGTGGCCTTGGGTCCAAATGTATAGCAGCACTATGCATGGCAGACCCATCCCACAACCCCGTCCTTCCATAATCAGCTCCGTCAGCAAAGCCACCTGCTATCTCACGGTAACGATGGAACCAAACTTTAGTATTATTGGCATTTAATGTGACGCTTGGAGAATTGGACCAACCACCATCGAAGTAGACTGTAATGTTTTTACCAAGGCTCCCTAGAGTACTACCCAGCCGTAACATGCAGTCTTTAACTGTGACACTTTGAGAGGTGCTTTGCCCTTCGATAAGGTATACACCACCAGTAGAAATATCGTTTTCGACATAGCAATTATCTATTAAAACATCATAAGGGATTATTGTGGTATAGAATTTTACTCTCGCCTCACCTATCGTTTCGAGTGATCCCCCTGTGAATTTAATAGCCTGAAGTCTGCAATATATCGCCAGAGAATGTTTTTGAGGTTCAGCGCACCACACACTGCTAAATTCAAGATTATTCACTTCTTCCGTTGGGTAATTGAAACCAAGACGTATGTGAGCCCCTTTAAGCACAACAGAAGATGAGCTTCGTCTAAACCTAATATTTCGATATACCGAGTACCAGCATTTATCGATATCCAGTCCGAAGTGGAAGTCCTCAAGGATACAGTTCAGTACACCGCCATTATCTGAATTATAATAGCTTGAAATACCCTTCATATTCTCGTTATCTTTATTTCCTTTCAGCGCGATAGTGTCTACTCGTGAACGGAACCCTGTCAGAGTGATCAGATATCCTGTATTAGTGTTTTCCGATGAATCAATTATGGTGAATAAGTCCTCGCCGATTAGAGACGTTCCGTTAGGCAAAGCGATCCCCGCCCCGTTGTAGATATATGTTTGAAGTGGTCAACAAAAACTGGCCACAGTTTTAGAGTTTTTCCAGAACAATCGCTCTGATTCATTGGGTGTTAAGCCACCGTTATATTGGTGGGGTCTGAGCTGGCTGTAATAACCAATGATGTAATTCGTTATTGATCTATTTGCTTCGCTAAAATTAGCGTATCCACAGTTCGGGACCCATTCTGATTTCAGGCTGCGGAAAAATCGTTCCATTGGGCTGTTGTCCCAGCAGTTCCCTCGTCGACTCATGCTTTGCTTTATACGATAACGCCACAATAACCGTCTGAATTCCCTGCTGGTATAGTGACTTCCCTGGTCAGAATGATACATAACGTCAGCCGGTTTTCCCCTGGTTTCCCAGGCCATCGTTAATGCTTTTCCTGTCAGAACTGAGTCCGGAGAAAACGACATCGCCCAGCCTATTGGCTTGCGAGAAAATAAATCCAGAACAACCGCCAGATAAGCCCAGCGTTTGCCCGTCCAGATGTAGGTCACGTCGCCGCACCATGGTCTGATTAGGTTCCGTTACTGCAAACTGGCGATCCAGATGATTAGGGATATCCACATGCTCTTTTGTGGCTTTTTTGTAGCGATGCTCCGGTTGCTGGCAACTAATAATATTCAGCTCTTTCATTATCTTACTGGCCCGCCAGCGACTCAACGGAACACCTTTTGCGCTGACCATATCGGCAATGCTCCGGGCCCCCGCAGAGCCATTACTGGCATGATGAACTTCACGAACCAGGCTAAGTATAACGATGTGTTTTGCATCAGGTTTCTGCGGTCGGCTTAGCCAGTACCGATAGCTACTGCGATGGATCCCGAACACATTGCAAATAAAGGCAACAGGAAACCGCGTCCTGAGTTTCTCAACTAACGAGAATTGTTCAGGGAGTCTGACATCAAGAGCGCGGTAGCCTTTTTTAATATATCGTTTTCCATTTCAACACGTTGTAGTCGTTTTTCTAATTCACGAATGCGAAGTTGCTCAGGCGTCATCGGAGAGGCCTTTGGGGATTTCCCTGCGCGTTCTTCTTTAAGCTGGCGAACCCATTTATCCATCGTGGATTTACCGACATTCATTGCTGTTGCAGCGGCGGCAACGCTGTAGTGCTGATCGAGTACAAGCTGGGCAGCTTCGAGGCGAAACTCGGGGCTAAAATTGCGTCTGTTACGTCCGGTCATAATGTCACCTGTTTTGACTATGAGGCGATGATATCACCTCTATTCAGGTGGCCAGATTTAGTATTCCACTTCAGGTTGCTATTTTTTCCAGTAGCTCAATAATCCTCTTTTGATTATCAATATGCTCTTGAATCTTCCAGTACCAAAGGTTGAATTTTCTAAATACAACAAAGAGCACAATACAAATGACTAATACCGTTAATAGGTTTTCCATGTATCACCTTAATTAATTGGTCCATCAGTAATGCCGCCGCCATCACCGTTTTCCTGATGTTTGTGAGAGCTTATTTTAATACCATTAATCACTACATCACCAGTTACATTCATTGTCCCTGTAATGCTCGCCACCGAACCAACTCCGCCAGAACCGGTCATTCCACCTTGATAGGTGAACATATTTTCAACGGTCATTTTTCCCTTAACCGTATGTAGGGGAGTGGTTTCCTCTATTCCGCCCGGCGCATTTATCGTTATTTTTCCATTGGCATCTATCGCTATAAATGCATCACCATGATACATGCGCATATCGTCATTACCCGGAACGGCGTCACTATAGCCAGCTCCCGGTATTACGTAAGAATCGATTATGTCGAAACGGCGAGTATCATCACTACCATCTATTGCTTGCTGACAAACAATCAAGAAACATTGGTCACCAGCCATAACTGGCCCTTTAATGCCAGCTTGACCACCGGCGAACTGTGGCCAGATCATTCGAAGGTCGCTTAAAACTGGGTAAGCATTCGCATCACCATCTGAATAGATTTTCTCCCCATCTGGCTTTATGGTTACCCTTCCAGCGTTATAACTGACGACTGTACACGGTAATGCAGTGTTAACTGTGTCCATTTCAGTGCTTACGAGCCGTCTTAAAGCTTCAACCACATCACTGTTATCAGCCATTAAATGAACCTCAATAGCGCCTCTACGCTCCATTCCTGCCCATGTGTATCACCGCTGTAACGCGCCTCTTCCACACGAAAGAACTCACCATCAATCCCGCGCGATTTCACCTGCACATAAGCGCCCGGATAAATCGCCGGATTAAGGAGTGATTTCACCCTGTAGCCCTGCACCTCAAGCGTCACCCTGTCCTTCAGCTTCGCGGTAGGGTCTTCGACATCAACAACGGTACGCACTATCCCTTTTTGACCGTACTTAATCCCCTGCTTGGCGGCAGTCTTCTCAGTCATCGTCTTTGCTTCGCGGCGTGGGTATCCAATCATCCCAGTGTCTTTCGACAGGACAACCGCCGTATCTGCGTAAACTCCGCCCTTCTTGATGATCTGAATTTCCCCATCCTGTGCGCTCCACTCAAGCCCAAGATAGTTACAAACCCTATCCATAGCATCACGCACCCTGCCGTTATAGGCGAACCCTCCTACATACTGCTTATCCTGTACCTTGCTAATGCTTTTCTTAATGGGTAATCCAAAGTTTTTGGCAACGCCATCAAGTACCGTCATCGCAGAGGTGTTTGGGGGGAATGAAACACTGATCTTCGCGTCACGAAGAGGAATAACGCTATCTAGCAGCTCCATTTCTGTAATGGTGTCTGGACCGTCCTGATAGGTTAGGCTGCGGCAATTGGTTCCCGTGAATATGGTGATTGCCCCAATATCTTTTACGTAGCCAGCTTTGATGATGACGATATTATTAATCGTCTCAAGCATGGTGATCGTGCTAGGGGCTGCATTGTAGATTTTAAGAGAGGCTTGATTGGCTGTTTTGCTGGCTGTTTTTGTGATGTCGAACTCGAATCTCAGGTCTTTAATGCTTACCGCATCGCCTTGTGGCTGACCAACAACTATCTCACCCGTTCGTAGAAATAAACTCATTTATCTCTTCCTTAGAGGCATAGAGCAAAAGGTGATCTCCACCAATGGAGTCAATATCTGGTCTGGTTTTCTCGCCATAGGTACGAATGAAATACAGATCGCCAGTAAAGTTATCTAGGCTGAAGTTCTTTAGTAAAGGGTAATTCTGAACAAGCTTTACTCCAGTTATGATGGGAACAGATTCACGATCATAAATACCTAAGGACCAGAATCCGAACCTCTCATTCCATCGCAATCTTAGAGATACAGGAGTGTCATCAAACACAGCCTGAAGCGTCTGGTCAGTAAACCCTGCTTGAAAATTTAATGGGGTCATTACGTAACACCGCCTATAATTTTACCTAGATAATCACCCAACTTTCCGCTAGCCCCAGATAAACCATCAGATGCCTGTTTGAGAATTGAACCGGTATTTTTGCCGTTATCCTTTGTGGGAGTTGCTCGATTAGCTGTTGCCGGATCTGATGAGTTGGATGTTCCAGCCTTCGAAGTCCCAGACGTTCCATTGCCAGATTTTTTTACGCCAACACCGGGTGGAAGTTCAGTAGTTGCAGTGCTAACGATATTGCATTGAACGGCATCTATAGTGAAGTTAACCGCATCCCCATCGCCAGATCTACGAGGTATATTTATTGCTTGAATAAGCATGTTCTCGTAGGTGTAATTTTTGGTATAGATGGTGACTAATTCGTTAGATTGGTAAAGCGAATCAAGTAGCTTGATTGCTGTGTTGACCCGATCCTCACCTGAAAACCCGCTAGCTAAGGCATTTGATAACTGTGTTAAAACACCGGTTACCGGCGCATTGCTAATCATGCCAGCAACCGTGAGCTTTCTTGGCTGCCTGATGATATGGTCAGATATCGGTGAACCATTCTCTACAGGGTTCATGGTGACATCACGATTCCACTCGTGTGTCTCCTGATCTAGCGTGTCGAATTCTAGATTGCCGATAGATGGGTCATTAAGTCGGAATGTACTGTCGCCAGATGTATTCCATAGAAAGCCAAGCACATCTGTCGCCATGCTAGCCCCCTGTATTAAAGTTAAGAGTATTGCCTAGCGCGTTCCAGCCAACATCATTAAAAGTGCTCTGAGCGCTATCACGCAAGAATTGAGCTTGCTCCTCTGATGTGCCAGCAGGAACAGAAATATTGCCAATATGTACATCAACCTTTGGGCCAGACATCGAAGATGATTGAGGGGATGATAGAGACTGATAACTTGGCAGCAGGGTGTTTGCGCTAGCTGAATCACTGTTGTACTGAGCCATCCCAGAAATCATATCAGACCACATTCTAGGCACATCAAAAGCACCATTAGTCTGATTATTCCCCCATGACGCCCACTGCCCTAAATCTTGAGTCAGCCAGCCAGCTTTCTCTTTTAACCACGGACCAAACTTAGTCGTACCGAGTTTATCCCCCCACTCCTTCACAGTGTCCTGACTGGAATTGAAGAAATCGGCCAAGCTATTAAGAATATTCAAAGCCCAGACAGCCATGTCTTTCATATCAGTCAAGGCTACCTTCAGTGAGTTAATCGCATCCGTATACTCTGTTACTGGGCCTATCATGTCGCCTAGCAAAGACGGGCTACCACTCAGCCACTTATTAACATCCTCACCGACCAGAAAGAGCGCGGCTAACGCAGCAATAATTAAGAAAACTGGGCTAGTTAACGCAGTAAATGCAGCGGAGAGAAGGTAAACAGCACCGACCAATCCAGCCGCGCCTAACGCTACGCCAAGTATCTTTACAGCGTTCTCAGCACCACCAAGCGCCTCAGTAACAACATCCAGAGAGTATTCAACCTTGTCAGCTAGCCATAGAAAATTACTCGCTATCCAAGAAATCGCGGTTGTACTGCGGTTTAACCGGTGAATAAACATATCCCACCGATTACCAATGATCTCCATAGCTTGATGGACTGTCATCGGCATTGAGGCGAATTCCTTTTTAACCTCACCAGACATATTTCTTAGCGCGTTAACGATTTTATCTGCGCCGATGCCACCGCCATTACCTTGAGTGGCTTTCACCATTTCATTTAGCGTCATGCCTAATGACTTGGCCAATCGTGACGCGAATGCATCCGAGTTTTGCATAATGATACGCATATCAGCCCATTGCAGTTTCCCCACTGCAATAGCCTGAGTTAACTGCATCATGACACTGGTTGTTTGCTGAGTGTTTGCACCAGCTAGCTGCAATCCCATTGCCACTGAGTCAGTAACATTAAGCAGATCTTGTTCAGACTTGATTAACTCATGTGTCGCTGCACCAATTCCCGTGTAAGCCTCTGCATACGACTCGATATTTACACGGGCATCACTAGCATGCTTTGACAGGTTTTCGATGGCCTCTGCGCCACCGTTCGTTGAAGTGATCATCTGACCGAGACGAAACTCTAGTGATTGCATCTCATCAGCAACGTCAATGATGGATTTTAGGCTAAACCCAGCAAGAGCACCGGCCACAACACCGCCAAAGTTTATTGATAGGAGGTTGTATGGATTCTCAAGCTCGTCGTCGTGAACGCCGCAAGGCTAAGCAGGAAGAATATAAACGTTCCAACCCACTGGTTGTTGGGATATGCGCTAAGCCTTCAGGTCGCCCTCTTCTCACGCTTAATCGAAAAGTTAACCGAGTAGAGAAAGCGCTGATCGCTCGTGATGAAGTGATATATGACAGCGCTGATAACCGTTGTCTTCCTGATGTCGCGCTATACGCAGCAGGCCATCGTAATACACGCAAAGAAGCGGTTCATATTATTAAGTAGATTCGCGGGAAGAGCATTCCCTTAATTTGAGGTGGAGCATGTCGAGCAAACCAAACCATGTGTTGCTTACATCAATTAACAGTAATGCCAACGCAGAAAATAATCTTCGCAAACAACGGATGATGGTCAGTGTTGCTATATCAGCGTGGGATAAAGGGGGAGATTGCCATGAAAGAAATAATCATATTCAAGGCTACTGTGAGCAGCAAAAAGAATATTTCGTCGAGGCGTTAACCATCATTGACAAACATCTTAAAAAATTTAACTAACAGGTCGCTAAGGCGGCATCATTTAGTGTGAGGAAAGCATGGAACTGGATTATGAGCATGTTAAGGAAATGCTGGCATATGACCCAAACTCTGGAACCTTAACTTGGAAGTTGAGCCGAGGGTTTAAAGCGAAAAAGGGGGATGTTGCTGGTTATGTAAATAAGCTTGGCTACAGGCTTATTTCAATTAATGACAAGCCCTATTTTGCTCATAGGATTGCATGGCTTCTTTCTACAGGAGAAATGCCAAAGCTATATATCGATCACATTAATGGCAACCCATACGACAATCGACTCTGCAATTTGCGAGAGGTTACCCACCAACAAAACATGGTAAACAGAAAGATAGGTAAAAATAACACATCTGGATTTAAGGGGGTCACCTTTAATAAATACCAGAAAAAGTGGCAGGCTAGCGCAAGGGTGAATGGCAAAAGAATTCATCTCGGCTACTTTAACAATCCATCTGAAGCAAGTTCAATTTACACTGAATTTACCAAGAAAGTTCACGGTGAGTTTACCCGAGAATAATAGCGAAAAAATTTATATTTAAATCAACAAGGCCGCTTTGAGCGGTTTTTTTATTGGGTGAGCAAGGGGGGTGAGATGGAAGAAGCAAGAAAAGAGTTTGAGCTTTTATGTCCGCTCAACGGATTGAAAAAAGACAACCCAATCATTCTTTCTGCAAATGCTGGCGTTGTCTATCGTGATGCCAAAACCCAGCAGGCATGGCGCTTCTTCTTAAAAGGATGGAGAGCTAAATCAAAAGCACTGGCAAAGAATAGTGAACAGGCCGCCTAGCGGTCTTTTTTATACCCAGAATGGAGATAGATATGAAGCGCTACCACGTTATCTGGTCACATAAAGGTGCTGAAGTTGGACGCCGCACTTGCTACGACTGGAATGGTGCTCGGCAGTTTGCAGAGCAAAAACGCAAAGAAGGTTACATCGTAGAAATTGAATAGAAGTCGAGTATGCACCTAGCAGGTATTCACTGAGTATCTGCTGTGAGCAATCCTGCTCATAACTGGAGAATGACTGTTCTCTGGTTAGATGACACGTTTTGCCCCTCTCGTTAGGGGCTTTTTTATACCCGGATTTCAGGCAAAAAAAAGACCTGATACGGACGCAGGGTATCAGGTCTAAAAAGGCCATATAGCGATATATGACAAGTCAAAGTTCACTTCTAGGATGGACGGCAATCATACCAACTAATCTCCACACAGATTTTGTGCTTATAGCGACCGTTCAGAAAGCGTTGATATACCCCATCTAAACAAACAAAGGAGATAGCCAGTGAGCGAGGAAAAGAACGAAATTGCATTAGTCATTCTGCCGAGCGTACCGGCTGAACTAGAAGCCGCTTTTATCAATGACGAATTCATTGAAGGATTAATTAAAGACATCCGTGAAAAAGCATCTTCTGTAGTTGGTGACCTGAATACAGTTAAGGGACGCCGTTCATACATCAGCATGGCGGCGAATGTCCGTAGCACTAAGACAGCTATTGATGAGGCTGGTAAGAAGTTAGTTGCAGAGATGAAGAAGCGCCCTGCTCTGGTCGATGCCAGCCGTAAAAAAGTTAGGGATTCACTGGACGAACTGGCGGTTGAAATTCGCAAGCCAGTGACTGATTGGGAGGCTGAGCAGAAAGAAAAAGAGTTCAACGCTATGTGGGATGAGGCATTAGAGCTGGATGCCAAAATTACAGCGGAACGCGCCGCGGCTTTGGCGGCGAAGATTGAATCCGATCATGAAATGGCTTTACTCATGAACGAGAAGATTGACCGCGAACGCGAAGAAGCACGACAGAAAGCCGAGCAAGCCAAACGCGAGCATGAAGAACGCATTAAGCGTGAGGCCGAAGAGAAAGCACGGCGCGAAGCAGACGAATCGGCAAAGCGTGAAATAGAAGCGGCAGCCGCCAGAGAGCGTGAAGCGACATTAGCTAAGGAACGCGCCGAACGTGAAGCCAAAGAGCTGGCAGAGAAAGCAGAGCGTGAGCGCATCGCCGCCGAGGAAAAAGCTAAGCGTGAAAAAGAAGAAGCCATTCAGCGTGAACGCGCAGCGGCAGAGGCCAGAGAACAAGCTCGATTAGCCGAAGAAAAGCGCATCAAGGATGAAGAAGCTCGCCGCGCAGCTAATATCGCTCACCAGAAGAAAATCAATAATGCAGCTATGGCGATTCTTATGAGTACAGGCTTAAGCGAAGCAGCAGCTCGTGAATGTATTTGTGCCATCGTTAAGAATCAAAAAGCGTTAGCCGCATCCGGCCAGCGCCCACCTATCAGCATCAACTACTAATCAAATTCAAGGAATAGCCCATATGCAACTTGCACTTGCTGGGCAGTCCGCATCGGGCTGCTCTACTAACTATTTGTTAAAAATCCAGCATCACCCATCTAACCGCCTTACCTCTGCCAGCTTCACCCCACCACCTCGTAAAAGCTGGTTAGACAAACTAGTCGATATGTTGAGACAGGAAGGTAGACCATGAAACTTCAATTTTTATGCAGCAACGTCACCACGCGATGCGGTGACCGAGCAGGAGAAATGCGAGTGATTGCTGAAAATACCGCTCTCTTCGGTGAGACAGATACGAAAGAGATTATGACTCAGCTCGATATGGCGGCCGTTTTCGAATACTTGAACGAGCTCGGCTACAGCGTTAGCGAAAAGCAGGTGGCAGCATGAGCGAAACAATAGACCCACTGGAACAGCAGCTAATCCAGTGGATGCGTTCCCCAGAGATGATTCCGATTATGAACGACCAGATTGCTCAACTAGAAGCGGTGGCAGATCACCGTACAAACATGCAAGAGAAAAGGATGGGAATTAATGAGTGTGCTCAGAGTTATTGATACAGAGACATGCGGGTTGAATGGCGGTGTTGTTGAGGTGGCAAGTGTGGATATTGAAAACTCATTATCCATCATCAATCCAATGAGTGATTTCGTTAAACCAGACCGCCCTATCGAATTCAGCGCAATGGCTATTCATCACATCACAGAGGATATCGTTGCTGATAAGCCATTGATTGATGATGTGGTTGGTCGCTATCAAGGGGCTGATTTCTACATAGCCCACAACGCAAACTTTGATAAAGGCGTACTTCCTGAAATGGGCGGCGAATGGATATGCACCAGAAAGTTAGCAGCGCGTCTTTATCCAGACCTTGATAGCCACGCCAACCAGTTCCTACGTTACGCGCTTGGGCTTGATGCGTGGGTTCCTGAAAAACTACACGCCCACCGTGCGCTATATGACTGCTATGTAACTGCTGCACTTTTTATTCGCATCTCAAGTGATTCTTCTTGGTCAGTTGACGAAATGCTAGAGATCAGCGCTCAGCCAGTCCTACTAAAAACACTGAGAATTGGGAAGCACAAAGGTAAGACGTTCGCTGAGGTAGCAAAAGAGGATCCTAGCTGGCTCAAGTGGGCTTTAAGCACCATCAGCGACATGTCAGATGACATGCGATTTACGATACAACACTACCTAAGAGACTAATTTAATGAAATTTGAAAAAGCCATGAGAAAGAAAGCCAAGCTACGGCTGGCACTTACTGGGCCAAGCGGGGCTGGGAAAACGTATAGCGCCCTTGTTATCTGTAAAAGTATGGGGGGAAAAACGGCAGTTATAGATACAGAGAAAGGGAGCGCGTCACTTTACTCAAATGAGTTCGATTTCGATGTTCTTGAATTAGACCCGCCATTTAGCCCCGAGAGATTTATTGAGGCTATAGCAGCCGCCGAAGCTGCTGGGTATGACAACCTTGTTATTGATTCTATCTCTCACGAGTGGGGTGGCGTTGGTGGTTGTCTTGATGATCTGGATACGATCGCAAAAACAAAATTCAAAGGAAACACACACGCAGCATGGAGTGCATTAACCCCACGACATCGCAAGTTCCTTGATTCAATACTACGAGTGAATTGCCATGTCGTAGCGACTATGCGAAGCAAGACTGAAACAGCGCAACAGGAAGGTAGCAAAAAGGTCGTAAAACTTGGAATGAAATCTGAGCAGCGCGATGGTGTTGAATACGAGTTCACAACCGTTCTTGATATTAACCACGAAACTCACACAGCCACAGCATCCAAAGATAGGACAGGTCTTTTTTCCAATGTGGATTACACGGTAATTGACGATTCGGTAGGGAAAAAGCTTGTCGATTGGCTTAACGATGGAAGAACTAAAGCTGAAATAGACTTAGCCCACTTCGTTCTTGTTGCTGAGAAGTCCCAATCATTTGATTCCCTGAAGTCTGCATGGGCTGAGGCTTACCGTTCATTGAGAGATACGCCAGAACAAGCCAAGGCACAAGAAATATACGAAGCAAGAAAATCAGAACTATTACCAACTGAGGAAGCTGAATAAATGGCGAGCAGAGGCGTAAATAAAGTAATCCTTGTCGGGAATTTGGGAAATGACCCAGAAGTTCGTTATTTACCGAATGGGGGCGCAGTGGCAAACATCACGCTGGCCACATCAGAAAGCTGGCGAGACAAGCAGACTGGTGAGCAGAAGGAAAAAACTGAGTGGCATCGCGTAGTGCTATTCGGAAAGCTGGCTGAGGTTGCGGGTGAATATCTGCGTAAAGGCTCTCAGGTTTATATCGAAGGTGCTTTGCAGACTCGTAAGTGGACCGATCAGGCTGGCGTTGAAAAATACACCACTGAAATCGTCGTAAACGTTGGAGGCACCATGCAGATGCTGGGTGGACGTCAAGGTGGCGGTGCGCCTATGGGCGGCGGTCAGGCACAGGGTAATCAGTTCAGCGGCGGCTTACTGCCAGCGGCTCGCCCTCAGAGTGCTCCAGCAGCTCAGCCACAAAGCAATGAACCTCCAATGGACTTTGACTCCGACATCCCCTTCTAACAGGTAACCACCATGACGCCGCAGAGCATCCTGCGCGTCCTCAGCCAGCACCCCGACAATAACATCACCGAATTCCACCGAGCACTTAACTCAGTGGGCGGCAAACTATTGGGCGGTGGTGCCACTGGCGGGGTGACGCTGAACTACAAAGAACTTTATTACACCTGGCGCAACACAAAGAGTTGCGAGTACATCCAAATCAACCACCTCTTCGCAATCAGGGAATACCTAACAGCGGAACCTTGGGGAAATGACGAGCTAGGCGGTACGGTTTACCGGCTAAGAGATGATATCGATGTAGATGCTGTTATCGAGAAAATCACACCAAAGCGACCACCACCTAAGCCCATCGTTATTCACCAGCCAAAAGCTGGTCAACGATATATAGGCAAGCGCGGCATTGAGTACACCATTATTTCAGCCTCCGACCGCAGCATCGTTTATAGCTTCAACGGCAAAACTCATCAGTCACTCGAACCTACCAAATTCATGTACGGCATGGAGCTTATAGCCGATGCCGCATAGGAGATATTCATGAACAACCTACCAATCCAGAAATACGAATCAGTAGTTCATCAGCGTGATGCGCTGGAGAAGAAGTTAGCTGATGTGGTGGCTGAGAATACCAAAATGCGTAATGCCATTGAGTTCGCCACGGCACCAGATATGTGGATTGAGCAGCACGATGGCATGCTCGAATATCGCTATGTTGACTGGTATGTCGATGTGCTAAACGAAGCAAAAGAAACGCCGGCCACCGAAGCATTCACCAGGGAGATGATGGCGCGTGGTGTGGAAGCGTTTGCCAAAGACTGGAAAGGAGCCGCTAGCTATAGCCAAATATCAGAGATGGCTAATAAGTTCGCAGCTCAGCTTCGCAAGGGGATTAATGATGCACAGTAACAGCAAAGAGAAAAAGCTCATCATAAATTGGCTTGAATGCGACTTATGCGGCTCAAGCAATATTGAAGTCACAACCACTTACGGCAACCCAGAATTGCTATATGCAGAAGACAAATGCCAGTGCTTGGATTGCGGCGCGGACGGTGTAATTGAATGTGATGATGGCATTGCGTGGGCGAACTGGCATGAGGTGCAGCCTAATGACCAGTAACAGCAAAGAGAGCGAGTACTTCATTTTGAGCGTTCATCACTGTTCTAGCGAGGATTCATTCATTTTGATGTTTAGAAGCGATGATTCTGGATACACATCCCGACTTAATGCTGCTGGGCGTTATACCGAGCAACAAGTGATAAAGCGTCTTGGATATTACAACGATGGTAACTGCAATATAGCCGCCCCATGCGATGTGATTGAGTCTTTATCCTCCCCTGCTCCAGATGGTTACTTTGACGATAACGGCGGTGTTGTTGTTCTGAACAATGCCAAGAACTGGCGAAAGGCCATAAAGAACGCTGTAGCCAAACCAAAGTATGAGCCAAAGCCAGAATATCCACGCGCACGTAGAAATAAGGAGCAGAGTCATGAATAAGTTAACAACTGATCGTTTAGAAAAATTCGTCAGCGATATTAAAACTGATGGGATGTGCGACGTAACTGATCATCAAGTTGCACTGGCGTTGCGACAGCTTCTGGCATACGAGCAAGCAGCTAAGAATCCTGTGGCTTGGGTAGCAGCAGATAGTGAAGGCTTTCCAGAATACAACGGTCATAACGAGTTTAGCGCTGACTGTGGTGCGGGAACACCACTCTATGCAGCACCGGTATTACCTAAACAGCCTGAACTTGTAGATTTGAGTCAGCAAGTGGAAATACTAAACAGAATCTTGAATTGGATATTAAAAGAGCTTCCAGTCCCGACTCAAAAAGCAACGGTGATGGCTATTCGATTAAGTTCGGTAATTGGCATTATTTCAGACCTTGAGGTTTCAGCACCGGCACAACCTGTAATACCAGAACAAAACGATTTGAGCGAAAAACTAATTGGACTTGCAAATCACATAGCCAGCGCAGCGAATGGTATTCCGTTCGGTTGGCAGGATTGGGCTGATGAGATTGTTACTGATTTACGCTCGCTCGCGTCTACAACACAACCTGTAAGCGAGCCTTACAAGTTGCCGGTAATTCCGGATGGCTGGGTTGCTTGCAGTGATCGGATGCCGGAGCCTAAAAGATGGCTTGCGTTATATGGAGCGCGTGTTTTTACACATGGCGATAAGAGCTGGCAGCCATACGAGGAACTTTGCGTCGATCAAGGGTATCTTGGTTGTGATGGTAAATTTTACCTTTTAAATTGGGACTATCCAGGAATATTAGGCGACAACTATAACAACGATTTAGCTGTAGCAACGCACTGGATGTACTGGGAATTGCCAGAGCCACCAATGCAGGAGATCGAATAATGGCGGCCTATTACAACGAAATAGACCCATACGCTGCTCAGTGGCTAAGAAACCTTATTGCAGCTGGCCATATTGCAGCCGGTGATGTTGATGAACGCTCTATTGAGGATGTAACTCCAGATGACCTACGAAATTACACACAATGCCACTTCTTTGCTGGAATTGCAGTCTGGTCTTACGCACTGCGACGAGCTGGGTGGTCAGATGACAAACCAGTCTGGACAGGTTCATGCCCATGCCAACCTTTCAGCGCGGCAGGCCAAGGCGGCGGGTTTGATGACGAGCGGCACCTATGGCCTCATTTCCACTATCTCATCGAGCAGTGCCGACCTCCGGTCGTGTTTGGTGAACAAGTTGCAAGCAAAGACGGCCTTGGCTGGTTCGACCTTGTACAAGCTGACTTGGAAGGAGCGAACTACGCCGCAACAGCTGTCGATATCTGCGCTGCGGGCGTGGGTGCTCCGCATATCAGACAGCGCCTTTTCTGGGTGGCCCACTCCGAACGCGAGCAACGTCAAAAACGCGTATCAGGATCCATTGAAAGTTATAGCCAGAATGATGGCGGGCAGGCAGTCGAATCTGCAAGATTTTGCCTGCCTAGCGGGGTGGAATACTCCAACAGCAACGGATGGGAAAGGGGGGTATCAGGGAGGGAGGATTCGCAACGGGAAGCTGCCAACGGATCGGCTGGATGTGACAGCACAGTTATCCGGTTGGACAACTCCGAGTGCATCGGACGGAACCAGGGGCGGGAGGGGGATCACTCCGGCGATGACGGGCAGCAGTCTGACCCAGCAATCAAAAATGATTGGCCCCATCAGGTTAACGGCTTCTGGCAAGATGCTGACTGGCTCTTCTGCCATGATGGAAAGTGGAGGCCAGTTAAACCCGGACTTAAGCCGTTGGCTAATGGCATTACCGCAAGAGTGGGACGATTGCGCGCCTACGGAAATGCCATCTGCGCGGAAGTCGCAGAAACGTTTGTAGGGGCTTATATGGCAGCACAGGAGCAGAAATAGATGCTGATAGCCGGTTATATCCTTCTAGTCAGCGCCTGCGGATTAGATGCTTGCGACGCCCTCCCCGTTACACCTGAAGTCATGCCAAAAGAAACCTGTGAACAATGGATAAAGCTGATTCATGAGAAGCGGCCTAACCACGTTCTAATGTGCTTACCTGTTAACCAAGATTAATAGCCGCTAACCAGCGGCTTTTTTATTGCCGGAGGATGCATGCGACACATCATCAAGGGTAATCCAACACCGATAGAACGCTCAGCAATGAAAGCGGCGCTTAATCAGCATCAAGACAAGTACGGTGATTACGCTCCCTCTAAAGAGTCAGAAAACTACACCGTTTTGGTTGATGGAATGAAAATCGTCGTTGAAATCATGAACCGTAAAAAATCATATGTGGCTACGTCAATGATGCGGCCTAGGGATTTATCGAAAGTGTGGGGTAATGCAGCGTGAGTGAATTTGCTAGCAATACGCCGCTAGAACATAAAGACCGGTGGCAGACGCCGATAGAGGTATTCGCCGCGCTTGATGCTGAGTTTGGTTTCTATCTCGACGCGGCAGCCGACCACGGAAACGCCTTGTGCGCCAGATATCTGACAGAGCGCGATGATGCATTGAATAGCGAGTGGGTAAGCTACGGCGCTATCTGGTGCAATCCCCCTACTCCGCAATAACTCCGTGGGTGGGAAAGGCAGCAGAGCAGTGCAAAGCACAAAGCCAGCCGGTTGTGATGTTACTCCCTGCTGATACATCAACCGGTTGGTTTTCTCTGGCGCTCGAGTCTGTTGATGAAGTCCGTCTAATCACTGGTGGTCGATTGTCATTCATCAATGCCGGCACCGGAAAGCCAGGTAAAAACGGAAACAGCAAAGGCAGCCTGTTATTTATCTGGCGCCCATTCATCAAACCACGTTGCCAATTCACAACCGTATCACGCGACGAACTGATCGCAATCGGCAGCGATATTATGGCGGGAGTGAAAGCGGCATGACATGACAGCAGAACAAGACAACGCGATCCGCAATGTGGCAAGAGCCCTTCTCACCGAACTCCGCAGCAAAAACAATTCTCAAACATAGCGCCAGTTACTCGATAAGCATTCAGCAAAGATAGCGCCACTATGCGGCAAATTTAAGCCGTGGATGGTGCTGTCTTGCTACTGCATGAAAGTGACGGATAAGGATAAATGATGGAGAAATTCAGTCTAAACCGCCACGAGGCCGCCGCCTTCATTGGGATAGATAAAGATACGCTAACTCAGTGGTGCCGGTCTGGGCGCATTGCTTACACGAAGAAAAACCCTACGAAACCAAATTCCCCCTACATGTTCACTCGCACTGCATGCATTGCGGCGCTAAACAATCCGATCCAAACTGTGCCGGTGAGCGCGGTTGGTGCGACAGGAGAATCACTATGTCACTCTTCCGCAGAGGTGAAATATGGTACGGCAGCTACTCGACGCCAAGCGGCAAGCGAATTAAGGAATCACTTGGCACGAAGGACAAGCGCCAAGCGCAGGAGTTGCACGATAGAAGGAAGGCAGAGCTCTGGAGGATAGAGCGGTTAGGCGACTTTCCTGATGTGACCTTTGATGAGGCTTGCCTCAGATGGATAGAAGAGAAAGCCGATAAAAAGTCTCTTGATGATGACAAAAGCCGGATGGGATTCTGGCTAATGCATTTTGATGGGGTCAGTTTAAAAGATATTACAGAGGCCAAAATATATACGGCGATAAGCAAAATGACCAACCGGAGATATATGGCAAACTGGCTGGCTCAATCCACGGCGCTGGAAAAAAGAGGGAAGGAAGTTCCAGCTTTTTCTGATAAGCAGGTGTCTACATCAACAAAGGCCAAGCACCTTGCCTTGATGAAGTCTTTGCTTAGAGCGGCTGAGCGCGATTGGAAGTGGTTAGAAAAGGCACCAATAATAAAAGTACCGCAGGTTAGAAATAAGCGCGTCCGCTGGCTGGAACCGGCTGAGGCGCAACGGCTAGTTAATGAATGCCCAGAGCCGTTAAAGTCTACGGTGATTTTTGCTCTCGCTACAGGCTTACGCCGATCCAATATTATCAACTTGGAATGGCAACAGATAGATATGCAAAGAAAGGTAGCTTGGATAAATCCTGAAGATAGCAAGTCTGGCAAGGCCATCGGTATAGCCTTAAATAATACTGCATGTAAGGTACTACGGAATCAACTTGGCCAGCACCAGAAATGGGTATTTGTTCACACCGAAGCCAAAAAGCGATCAGATGGGACATTAACGCCAGCAGTGAGGAAAATGAGGGTTGATTCTAACTCTGCTTGGCGATTAGCGCTTAAGCGGGCTGGGATAGAGAATTTCCGTTTTCACGATCTGCGCCATACGTGGGCAAGTTGGCTGGTTCAGGCTGGAGTACCGCTATCTATATTACAGGAGATGGGTGGTTGGGAGAGTATAGAAATGGTGAGACGCTACGCTCATCTAGCCCCGAATCATTTAACCGAGCATGCGCAGCAAATAGACGTCATTTTTAATGATGATGTCCCAAATATGTCCCAGTTGGAAAAGTTGGAGGTGATAGGATTTGGTAAGTGATTGATTTTAATGGTACGCCCTACAGGATTCGAACCTGTGACCTACGGCTTAGAAGGCCGTTGCTCTATCCAACTGAGCTAAGGGCGCACTGAGACGATTGAGCAGTTGCTCTCTGTCAGGTCGTGCAGCGGATTTGGATTATACGGTCAGCACGGTTTGAGTCAATGCCTTTTGTCCGTTTGATCATCTACTTGGTTATTTTATGGTTATTCTTTGCCTGACAGCACGCTTTGCATCTGACACAATAGAAGCCCTCCCCCGCTTGAACAATATTGATGGATTTCGTCACTGATGGCAGCAAAGATTATTGATGGTAAAACGATTGCGCAGCAGGTTAGAAGCGAGATGGCTGTGCGCGTAGAACAACGTTTGGCTGAGGGGAAACGTGCCCCTGGGCTGGCGGTAATATTAGTAGGCGAAAACCCTGCCTCACAGATTTATGTCGGTAGCAAACGCCGCGCATGTGAAGAAGTCGGTATCGTATCAAAATCTTACGATCTGCCGATATCCACCAGCGAAGAGCAGCTATTAAGTTTGATTGATGACCTCAACGCCGATAACACTATCGACGGCATTTTGGTTCAGCTTCCGCTGCCTGCCGGTATCGACAACGTAAAAGTGCTGGAAAGAATCAGCCCAGATAAAGACGTTGATGGCTTCCATCCTTATAACGTTGGCCGCTTATGCCAGCGTTCGCCAAAGCTCCGCCCTTGCACCCCTCGCGGCATCATCACCATGCTAGAACGCTGCGAAATCAATACCTATGGCTTGAACGCCGTGGTCGTTGGGGCGTCAAATATCGTGGGCCGTCCTATGGGACTCGAGCTGTTATTGGCTGGTTGTACTACCACCATTACCCATCGCTTTACCAAGGATCTGCAAAAGCACGTTGAAAATGCCGATCTGGTTGTGGTTGCCGTGGGTAAGCCGGGCTTTATTCCAGGTGCATGGATCAAACCTGGCGCCGTAGTGATCGATGTTGGGATCAACCGTTTAGCCAGTGGGAAAGTCGTTGGTGACGTTGAGTTTGACGTTGCCGTTGAGCGCGCGGGTTGGATCACGCCGGTACCGGGTGGCGTTGGGCCAATGACCGTAGCAACGCTGATTCAAAATACCCTGCAGGCTTGCGAAGAGTTTCACGATATTTAAGCAGCAAACCACTTTCAATATAAGCCAGTCATTGACTGGCTTCATTCATTTTTAGCGCCGGTCAACTCAGCAAGATAATTCCTAGTCTCACGCCATTTCCTTGTAGATATGTCATTCCAGCCTATAGTTATTCATTACACATCTGCGATTGAGCCGCGAACTCGTTAACCTCAGTTGCTACATTCACGTTCATAAACATCATGTCATTCAATCACCTAGCTCGGAGAATATCCAACTCGTCTTCGTCAACATGATCTATACCGATAAGGAGCCATCATGCCATACCAGACAATCAACCCTTACACCGATAAACTCATCAAAGAATATCCGCAGCACAACGATAAATATGTCGAATCGGCCTTAGCAACCGCACACCAACTTTATAAGTCAGACTGGGCACAAGGCGATATATCTCAACGCATTAACGTTCTTAGCAAGCTGTCTGAGCTGTTTACCCAACACGAAGAAGAACTGGCGAAAACGATCAGCCAAGAAATGGGTAAACTTATTGAGCAGAGCCGTGGGGAAGTTAAGATCTGCGCTGCAATCGCCCAATATTATGCAGACAACGCTAAAGCGTTTCTAAAACCTGTCAAATACCCTTCATCGCTCGGTGATGCGTGGGTTGAACATCATCCCATTGGCATCATCATGGCCGTTGAGCCTTGGAATTTCCCGTTCTACCAGCTTATGCGCGTATTAGCCCCTAATATGGCCGTCGGTAATAGCGTGATGGTGAAACACGCTAGCATCGTCCCCCACTGCGCAGAAACCTTCGAACGGATGGTCTCTCAGGCTGGTGCCCCCAAAGGTGCCTATACCAATTTGTTCATCTCACAGGATCAAGTCGCCAGCATCATCGATGACGATCGTGTCAGCGGCGTTGCTCTTACCGGTTCAGAACAAGCGGGTAGCGTGGTGGCTGCACAGGCGGCCAAGAACCTTAAAAAATCCACCATGGAACTTGGTGGGAACGACGTATTTGTGGTTCTTGATGATTGCGACCTCGACAAGGCGATAAAAGTAGGCGCTCAGGCTCGTCTGCAAAATGCGGGTCAGGTGTGTACCGCAGCCAAACGCTTCATTATTCATGAAAAAATTGCCGATAAGTTTCTTGCTGGTTTTACCCAAGCGTTGGCATCCGTAAAAATGGGCGATCCGCTCGATCCGAGCACCACCTTGGGGCCGCTATCTTCTAAAGGCGCATTGCAGAACTTGGTTAAACAGGTTGATAAAGCAGTCAAAAATGGCGCTAAGGCCACATTAGGTGGCAAGGCGGTGGATCAACAAGGCTATTTCTACCCCCCAACAATTCTCACCGACATCAAGCGCGATAATCCAGCCTATTTCGAAGAGTTCTTTGGCCCAGTTGCGATGGTGTTCGTCGTGAAGAGTGACGATGAAGCCATCAGCTTGGCGAACGATTCACACTATGGCCTTGGTGGTGCCATCTTCACTAACAACATTGAACGCGGTAAAAAAATGGCCTCGCGCATTGAAACCGGTATGGTATTTATCAATACCTTGAGCGGTACTGCGCCAGAACTGCCGTTTGGTGGCGTAAAACGTTCAGGCTATGGCCATGAACTGGCCGATCTGGGGATTAAAGAGTTCACAAACCAAAAACTGGTCGTTGTGGCTTAAATTATTCTTGGGGTGAATTCTCCGCGGGTGTGGCAACGCACCCGCACTCGTAGATTAGCTATGCGCCATTGCGTGCAAACTGGCATAATAGCGCATTGCCCGCCGTATATTGATAGCCATGCACTGGCTATATGATGGCTACGGCATCTCGAACGAATCACTCCCAAAGAATAAAGAGATAACACCATGGAAATCTTCCATCTGGAAAACCATCCGCACGTTGAACTGTGCGATCTGCTGAAACTACAAGGCTGGAATGACAGCGGCGCAGCAGCAAAAAACGTTATTGCTGACGGCTATGTGAAAGTTGATGGGAAGATCGAAACCCGTAAACGCTGCAAAATTATTGACGGCCAGACGGTGACTTATAACGGTCAAAGCGTGCAGGTCAAAGCGTAATCTCTACGCTTGATGTGAAAAAGCCGGCTTATCCGCCGGCTTTTTTATTGGATAAATCGAACGTCTTATTTACGACGCCAAGTCGTACCCTGCGGGCCATCTTCGAGCACAATACCTAGCTCATTCAATTGGTCGCGCGCCGAATCGGCCATCGCCCAATCTTTTGCCGCACGAGCATCGTTACGCTGTTTGATTAATGCTTCAATCTTAGCCACTTCGCCGTCGTCAACCTGCGCACCGCTTTGCAAGAATACTTCTGGATCCTGCTCCAACAGGCCAAGGATTTTCGCCAGCTTACGTAGCTCGGCCGCCATGGCATTAGCCAGCGTCATATCTTCTGATTTCAGGCGATTAACTTCACGCGCCAAATCAAACAATGCCGAATAGGCTTCTGGCGTGTTGAAATCGTCGTCCATAGCTTCGCGGAAACGTGCTTCAAAGACGTTGCCACCGGCTGGTTCAGCGTGAGGATCGGTGCCACGCAGCGCGGTATACAGACGTTCCAAAGCAGCACGTGCTTGCTTCAGGTTCTCTTCGCTGTAGTTGAGTTGGCTACGATAGTGGCCTGACATCAGGAAATAACGCACGGTTTCAGCGTCATAGTGCTGCAGCACATCACGAATAGTGAAGAAGTTGCCCAGCGATTTCGACATTTTTTCGCGGTCAATCATCACCATACCGGAGTGCATCCAGTAATTCACATAAGGACCATCGTGCGCACAGCTTGATTGCGCAATTTCATTCTCGTGATGCGGGAACATCAGGTCAGAACCGCCGCCGTGAATATCGAAATGTTCGCCCAACTGTTTGCAGTTCATGGCTGAACATTCAATATGCCATCCAGGACGACCTAGGCCCCAAGGGGACTCCCAGCTTGGCTCACCCGGTTTCGACATTTTCCACAGCACGAAATCCATCGGATTGCGTTTCACGTCGGCAATTTCAACGCGAGCACCTGCCTGCAGCTGATCCAAGTCCTGTCGAGAAAGCAGACCATAATCCGGATCGGTATCCACGGCAAACATCACATCGCCGTTGCTGGCGACGTAAGCATGACCGCGCGCAATCAGCAATTCGACGATTTCAATAATCTCAGGAATATGGTGCGTCGCACGTGGCTCCAGATCGGGACGCGCAATATTCAACGAATCGAAATCTTTGTGCATCTCAGCCAGCATACGTTCGGTCAACTGCTCGCAGGTTTCGCCATTTTCCAGCGCACGCTTGATAATTTTGTCATCTACGTCCGTCACGTTACGCACATATTTAAGGTTGTAGCCTAAATAGCGTAGATAACGCGCCACCACATCAAAAGAAACGAATGTACGGCCATGGCCGATATGACACAGATCGTAAATGGTTACCCCGCACACATACATACCGACTTCACCGGCGTGAATAGGTTTGAATTCCTCTTTTTGACGACTGAGTGTGTTAAAAATCTTTAGCATCGGGGCATCCGTGATGTTTGACATAATATTAGGTGTATTGAACCGCGAAGAAAGGCTGTTTGCAAGAATAACCCCTATTTTCACCCGTTTGGGGGCCGATTTCTTGTGTTCTTCTTTGTACTCTTTCAAGTTTTCGATTTTCACAGAGTTTTGCAGCCCAAGGGGTATTTCCGTTATCGTAGTGATGTACCGTTAAGAAAGGCGATACGCTAACTGCGACAAAAGGGTGTCAGCGCCCTGCGCATCGGCTACAATCGCATTCTTTCGTCCTCTACATCAAAAAAACAGGATTATTGATATGGTTACTTTCCACACCAACCACGGTGACATCGTCATCAAAACTTTTGACGACAAAGCACCGGCTACCGTTGCCAACTTCCTGGAATATTGCCGTGAAGGTTTCTACGACAACACCATCTTCCACCGTGTTATCGATAGCTTCATGATTCAGGGCGGCGGCTTCGAACCTGGCATGAAACAAAAAGAAACCAAAGCTCCGATCAAAAACGAAGCGAACAATGGTTTGAAAAACACCCGTGGCACGCTGGCAATGGCGCGTACCAACGACCCACATTCAGCAACTGCGCAGTTCTTCATTAACGTGGTTGATAACGATTTCCTGAACTTCCGTTCAGAGCGTCCAGACGGTTGGGGCTATGCAGTCTTTGCCGAAGTCGTTGAAGGCTTAGACGTAGTAGACAAAATCAAAGCTGTCTCTACTGGCCGTAGCGGCATGCACCAAGATGTTCCACGTGAAGACGTGTTCATCAAAAGCGTCACCGTAAGCGAATAATCGCTTTCTTGATGCGTACGCTATTTATTGCAGATTTGCATCTTAGCGAACAGGAACCGGCGATTACCGCCGGTTTTCTGCGTTTTTTACAGCGCGATGCCTATCAGGCAGATGCTTTGTATATTCTCGGTGACTTTTTTGAATACTGGATTGGCGACGACGATCCGCAGCCGCTGCACCGTGAAATTGCCGCAGCATTACGCGATCTAACATCCTCTGGCACACCTTGCTATTTCATTCATGGCAATCGTGATTTCTTGATCGGTAAACGTTTCGCGCAGGAATGCGGGATGACGTTACTTCCCCAAGAAACTTTATTGACGCTGTATGGACACCGCATTCTCATCATGCACGGTGACACCCTGTGTATCGACGATGAAGACTACCAACGCTACCGCCGTAAAGTGCATAACCCGCTTATTCAAAAATTGTTTTTGTGGTTACCCCTGCGTACCCGCTTAAATATCGCGGCCAAGATGCGCGATCGCAGCCAAATGACCAACGGTGATAAATCTGACGCCATCATGGACGTCAATCAACAGGCTGTTATAGAAGCGTTAGAGAGAAATCAAGCCGAGTGGCTGATTCATGGGCACACTCACCGTCCAGCGATTCATGATGTTTCCATGCCAAACGATAAGCTTGCAAAGCGGGCCGTACTGGGCGCATGGCACTATCAAGGTTCGATGATAAGCGTTACGCCCGCAGGTATTGAACTGATTGAGTTTCCCTTCTAAATACGCCTTGAACGCGCGTTAGTATTCGTTACCCACTACGCGGCTGCGATAGCTTTCCCAATCAAAATTAACCCATAAGCTATTACCTAAGCTCATGCGATCCATCACGCGTTCGCCGAGTAACGTATTCATGCTTTGCACGTTTAGGTTAGACAGCATGCCAGTTGGTCGTTTAGACGATGAACGGCGGTCAACGATTTGATTGATGATTACTTTTTCATAGCGAGATTCAGTCTGCACACCAATTTCATCGATAACAAGCAAATCCACCGCGCTGAGATCCTCTAACAGGCGCTCTTCGGTGGTGTCACTGTGGCCACTAAACGTGCCCTTCATGCTCGACATCAGATCCGCCACGGTGACAATAAGTACTGACTTATTTCGCAAAATCAGATCGTTGCCGATAGCCGCCGCCAGATGATTTTTCCCTGTACCAGGCTTACCAGAAAACACAAAGCTTGCGATATTGCCGTCAAATTCTGAAGCATATTGGCGCGCGCGCTCTAGAGCAATACGTTGCCCTTCGCACTCGACACGATAATTATCAAACGAACAGTTCATATGCAGGGGGCGAATGCCAGAGCGCTTGAAAACGCGCTGCATTTTCATTGCCTGATTCTCACGTGAAATGGCTTCTGACCGTTTGCGCCCTTCTTCTTCCTGCCAAACCCGCCACTCTTCGGCGTTAGTGAATTTAGGCTCAACGTGAGCAGGCATCATTTTCTTCAATCTCTGCATCAGGTTCATGCTAGCGGCATCTTTCATCTTTAACCTCTGAAACCTTTAGGGATGGAATAATCTTGTTCGCCTATGTCATTAACATCACGTTTTGGCTGCCCGCCGTTGCTCATGCGGTTTTGCTGCACGCTACGTGCGAGTTTTTGCTGCCATTGTATATGATGGAAGGCTTTCCCCTCTGCTTGCCAATAAGCAACAAAGGAGGCCAGTTCGGTTGGCGTCACCGGTGAGGTCAAAATACATCCCCACATTGCCGCCATGCGCAAAAAATCAGCGTCAGGCTGCCATCCTGCGTACATCACAAATTTACCCAACGGCGTTGGAATATTCTGTACCACAGGCGCGGCAGCGTCATGGCTAAAATCATCATTAAACAGAGACTCTTCAAGAGCGACATCTGAATTTGCACGACCGGCAGCATCTTCAATGGCCAACAGCTCAGCCATTCTCTCTGGCGTCACGGCGTAAAAAATTGGCATGTTGTTATCGAGCACAGTCATCACTCCGCGATCGCCGGATTTTAACGCCGTCGCCGGATCGCGGCTAAATGAGTCTAGGCTCGTAATGGAGGAGGCCAAAATTTTGACAGACATGTTTTCTTTTTACTCTGATGAAGTGTGAACTGATAAAGCGAATAACGGTGCATACCGTCCAAATGCCACACGCCTAGGGCATTTTAGCCTTAAGCGATGTGGCGGTATATTACCAGTCCATACAGTATAAATCAGTCTTATCTCGAACGAGAAAAGGAATGAAATAGTCAGATGAATGAGAAAACGCGAAAATTCTGATGTTTGAGGGAAGCTAAGCGATTGTGTGCTCAACGTCGGAGATAGAATGAGAGAAAATCACAACACAATTTCGTCCGCTTTTTTTAGCTTGATACATCGCGGTATCGGCTCGGGATATGCCTTCATCTGCGCTGAGATGTTGATCGGTTATAGTGTACACACCGATGCTGACCGTAACTTTTTCCGGTCCCCCATGAACGCGAACGTCTTCAGACACACGATTGCGGATATTCTCAGCAATTCTAGATGCCGACTTTGAATTTAACCCTTTAAGAATAATGGCAAATTCTTCACCACCGTAGCGCGCAACCACATCCGATTTACGCACTGATGCCACCATTGTATCAGCAACATGACGAATCACTTTATCGCCAACCGGGTGACCGTAGCCATCATTGATACTTTTGAAATGGTCAATATCAATGAAAAACAGTGAAATCGGTGACGCTTCAGAAGCCCCTTTAATCCGGCTAGCCAACTTATGGTTAAAGTAACGCCGGTCATAGAGATGCGTGAGAGAGTCACGGATAGAATTTTCATAGGATTCAAGATAATCCTCCAAGCCTTTTTGATAAAGCTTGTAGATATCGTAAATAAACGCCAGAACAACGCACAATGTAGCCAGTACTTCAAACAAATGAGAGCCGTACCACGCTAACGAGGTTACGTATTCACTACGCCACATCAACAAGATACTGCCAAGAAATGCTAGGCAACTGAGACTGAGACTAAACCAAAATCCATTAACTAACTTAGTAAAGAACACAACCGTGAATGTTGTTATTACCCAAATAATTATCAAGACATTGCCAATATGTGAACTCCACAGGCGGCGGTAGTTAAGTTCATCCGTTTCAATTATTGGCAATTGTAAAATGTCATTATTGCTTATAATAACAACCGCTAAGCTAACGGCTATCAATATGACAATAGCACAGCTCGCGGCCACAGTGCTTTTATTAACATAATTACATTTTCTTTTTATATAGAAGAACACTGAGAGCAAAAATAACGCGGCCATTGAAAAGCTGCGAATAACGAAATCAACGGCTAAAGCATTTGCGCTTTCACTAATTTTAGACTCTGAGATTAAAACACCAGGGTATATAAATAGACTATTCGCAAGAAACAAACTCGATAGTCCATAAGCACTTGCTATGGCGATTAAGTGCAGATGGGTATTATTGAAGTGAAAGCGTATCAAAATAATAATAGTTAAAAACATATGCAAAACTAAGACAATAGCTGTAGATACTGGAAAAAAAGAGCGCAGAGCATCAAACCGATGCTCACCAAAGCGGACAAAAAATACAAATAAACAAAATAGTAATAAGAACGAAACTAAACTTAAAAAATGACCTTTTTCCAGAAAGGAAAATTTTTTTTCTAACATAGCGAACATCCTGTTCTCTAACCACCACTAAGGTTAAGTTAGGATTTTCATGTTATTTAATTTGTTAACTGATATATATCATTATATAAACAGACATTCAATGAATAAAATTAATCGTTACAATTTACAATTACACCATCAATGAAATATATAACATGACTATAATAGATCGAATTCTTATATATTTTAAAACTAATAAGCAGTAATGTAATTTAGCTGAAAAAGTATCTAGAAAAACAAAATTAACAACCTGTTCAATGACGACTAATAATTATAACTAACTTTTTTCGAGCTATTATAACAATATACATAGCGTCATATCTGTTCAAAAACACAACAGCACGGCATACATAATGTTGATGCTCAAAGTGCTATTGTTGACGCTAAAACTCGGTATAGGCAACGCTACGCAACCGTTTTCGTCACTATAAACACGTGATATACTTCGCACCTCTTTACTCGCTCAGCGGTGCTGAGTTACCAAAGTTAGTTCGTTAAACAGGAGCTTGCCATCAATGTCAGCCAATGTTGTTCCGGCTAACCCATCCGAGGCAAAAATTGCCATCGTTATGGGTTCCAAAAGCGATTGGGCTACCATGCAGTTTGCCGCCGAAGTTTTGACCCAGCTTGATGTTAAGTTCCATGTCGAAGTGGTTTCCGCTCACCGAACTCCAGACAAACTCTTTAGTTTTGCCGAGCAGGCCTGCGAGCGAGGCTTTGACATCATTATCGCCGGTGCGGGTGGTGCTGCACATCTGCCAGGCATGCTGGCGGCAAAAACATTAGTTCCTGTACTCGGCGTGCCCGTGCAAAGCGCAGCGCTCAGCGGCGTAGACAGCCTCTATTCCATCGTGCAAATGCCACGAGGTATTCCCGTTGGCACGTTAGCTATCGGTAAAGCCGGTGCTGCAAACGCAGGGTTATTGGCAGCCCAGATTTTAGCCTTGCATGACCCAATGCTCGCACGTCGCATGGCGGCATGGCGCCAGGCACAAACCGACGAAGTACTGGCACACCCCGATCCTCGGGAGGAAGCATGAAGCCCGTTTGCGTTTTAGGTAATGGCCAGCTTGGCCGTATGCTACGTCAGGCGGGTGAACCGTTGGGGATCACCGTTTTCCCCGTCGGACTCGACGTTGACCCAGAAGCCGTTCCTTGGCAACAAGGCGTTATTACGGCTGAAATCGAACGCTGGCCAGAAACTCCACTGACCCGAGAGTTAGCACGCCACAGTGGCTTTGTTAACCGCGATATTTTTCCGCGTCTAGCAGACCGTTTGACACAAAAACAGCTGCTGGATGAGCTGAACCTAGCTACCGCACCATGGCAGCTATTAGCCTCAACAAGCGACTGGCCAGAAGTATTTGCCAATATTGGTCAATTCGCGATAGTGAAGCGTCGCACCGGCGGTTACGATGGCCGCGGTCAATGGCGAATTCGCCCTGGTGATGAGGTTGAATTACCCGCAGACGTTTACGGCGATTGCATCGTTGAACAAGGCATCAACTTTTCTGGCGAAGTCTCATTAGTGGGTGCCCGCGCCCATGATGGCCATTGTGTATTTTATCCGTTAACGCACAACCTGCATGAAGATGGGATCCTGCGGGCTAGCGTCGCCCTTCCTCAGCCAAATGCTCAGCTTCAGCAGCAGGCAGAGCAAATGCTCAGCGCTATCATGAATGAGCTTGGTTACGTCGGCGTAATGGCGATGGAGTGCTTTGTGGTGGATGATGGTTTACTGATTAACGAGCTTGCGCCGCGCGTCCATAACAGCGGGCACTGGACGCAGAATGGCGCATCGATAAGCCAGTTTGAATTGCATCTGCGCGCTATTCTGGATTTGCCGCTCCCGACTCCCGTGGTTAGCACACCTTCAGTCATGGTTAATTTGATTGGCACCGAGCTGAACTATAGCTGGATGGCACAACCGTTAGTCCATCTTCACTGGTACGACAAAGAAGTACGTCCGGGGCGCAAAGTTGGCCATCTCAATCTCAATGACACCAACGCTTCACTTCTCAGCGCCGCGTTAAATGAGCTCACGCCACAGCTTTCGGCGGAGTATCACAGCGGGATACGTTGGGCGCAGGAAAAACTACTCGCCTAATTCTGATCATGAAAAACGGAGCCTAAAGGCTAATGCAGATCGTTTAAGAGTTCGAGATACACGGGGCTAGCACACCGCGGGGCGCTCCGGCAGCTAAAGCTGCTACGACCCCATCGGTGTACTTCCCCTAAAATCACGCTTAAGTGACCAGCATTAACCTAAAGGCTCCGTTTTTACTTCACAGCAATAAACTAAGTATATATTGCTCTTAATGGCGCTGAGTTCTCGCGCCCCATCATTTTCGCGGTGAGCGCCGAATAGATAACCACACGATCGCGGCCTTCCAACTTCGCTCGGTACATTGCCTCATCAGCACGTGCAACGCATTGTTCAGCGGTAAGCTCATTCCCCGTTACGGTATAAATGCCAATGCTGATAGTCATTTTCTCGGGAACATCCTTCCCATATGGCGAGTCCTGATGATGGCAAATCTTAACGCGTATTTTCTCTGCAATCTCTAGCGCATCATTTGTGCTAACACCATCTAGCATCACAGAGAACTCTTCTCCCCCAATACGTGCTGCAATATCTGTTTTGCGTATTGTGCTTTGCAAGGTTTTTGCCACATATTGAATCACACGATCACCGGTTATATGCCCGTAGATATCGTTAATCCGTTTGAAATGGTCAATATCAGCCACGAGTAAGGTAATCGGCGCGCTTTTTGATACGCTCTGCATTCGATTGACTAAAGAATCATAGTAGTAACTACGATTATATAAACGCGTCATAGGATCACGAATGGAATTATTGTAGGAAATCTTATAATCGATACGTGCTTTTTGATAAAGTTTAAAAATATCGAATAAGAAAGCCAGCATCACAACAAATGTCGCAAGCACTTCAAAAAGATGAGCGCCATACCATGCCAGGGACGTCATATATTCGCTGCCGCTAAGCAGCATAGTGCTACCTAAAAATGCCATACAGCTAAGACTTAGGCTTGCCCAAAAATTATTCTTCACACCGGCAAACCACATCACCGCACAGGTGGTTCCGCCCCAGAGAAAAACCAGATAAATCCCTACGAATGAGCTCCAAAACTGCTGATAAGAAAGACTTCCCTCATCAACAATTGGCAAACTTAAAACCAAACTATGGCTTGAAACAAAATAGGCAGTAGACAGCAGAATAATCGTCAAGCACGTGCACAGAGCAGTGACCGAAACCATATTAATAAATCGATTATTCCATAAGCGATAAACAGCTAAAGATAAAAGAAAAAATATCGCCATGCTGGCGCTGCGAAAGATAAAGTAGATAGCCAGATCGTTAGCGTTGGTACCAATACCGCCATCGATAAAAATAACTCCCGGATAACTAAGCAGTTTGCTCATGAGGTAAAGAGAAGAGATACCATAAGCGAACGCCAGCACCACCAAATAAAGGTGTTTTCTATCGAAGCTAAATTTCATCAGCATAAATAGTGCTAATAAAACATTTAGCACCAGCGTTACTGATGTAGAAACCGGGAATAATGCTTCCAATGCGGGAAGTCTGATGTAACCAAACAGGCGAAACAAGGCAAAAAGTACAATCAATAATGCAATTGAAAAGATAACAAATTTATTTATTTTAATAGACTCTGCACTAACCTCAGTTCTATTCATATTTAAATTCCTTTTAAATATTAAACAAACACCCATATATTCTACTAAAACCATATAAAACGATATTACTTATGAATGACATCACATGCAATTAATCACACTAAAAACATATGATTTTATAAAATAAACGAGCAAACACTTCGGAATTTATATCTCAATCAACCAGAGAAATTAGTATTAAGAAAGAGATGAATTGAATAATATATCGATGAGCACGCCCATGTCGGCGTGCTCATATTAATTATCTCTTCAGCAAGCGAGCACCTAAGAAGCCACCGCACAATGAAAGCAACAGCGCACCGCTAATAGGAACTAAGGCCCACATTAAGTAATTCGGCTGCCACGGGAAATCAAACACCTGTCGTTGCAGCAGCCACAATGCTACTTCGGCACCCGCTGCCGCCGCAATACCAGACACCAATCCTAATAAGGCAAACTCGCTCCACAATGTGCGGCGTAATAAACGCATCCCTGCACCTAGCGTACGATAAACGCTTAGCTCCTGCCGACGCTGTTGCATTCCCACCTGCACCTGCGCCATTAGCAGCAATACGCCGCAGATAATGACCAGAATCACCATCACTTCTAATGCGCGGCTTACCTGCTGCAATACCTGACTCGCCTGTTGCAATATCGCACCGATATCAAGCAGGCTCAGCGTTGGAAATTGCCGATTAAGCTGAGTCAGTAGCTGTTCGTCGCCCACATAACGGAAGCTGGTTAGCCAAGTCTGTGGCTGCCCATCCAACGCATGCGGGGGGAAAATGAAGTAGAAGTTTGGCCGCAGGCTTTCCCAGTCAACTTTACGCAGGCTGGTGATTTTGGCGCTAAAATTTTGCGTATCACCACTGAACGTCACCTCATCACCAATCCCCAAGCCAAGACGTTCTGCAATCCCCTGCTCGATGGAAACCTCACCGGCCTTAGGCGGCCAATAACCCGCGGTTAACGGATTATGCTCAGGTAATTTATCTTGCCACGTCAGATTGAGCTCACGGTTAACCGCCTCTCCCCCAGGCGCATCTTCAGCAATTAACTTTGTCGCCTCATGTCCGTTAATTTCCGTTAAACGCACGCGCACCACGGGATAAAACGTACGTGCCTCTACCTGATGTTGCTCAAGGAAATTTTTTACCAGTGGAACCTGCTGCTCCGTCATATTCATCAGAAAATAGTTCGGGCTGTCCGGCGGTAATTGCTGCTGCCAACGATCGAGTAAATCCCCACGCAGCACTAACAGCAAAGCCAATAACATGAACGACAGTGAGAACGCAGCCAGTTGACTGATGGTCGCCGCAGGTTGGCGCAATAAGCGGTTAACCGCTAAACGTAGCGCCAAATTCTTAAGCGTAAGCCTACGCAGCACAACTAACCCACCCCAGCCCACCACGCTAAGCAGAAATGCCAAGGCCACCATGCCCAATAACAACGACCACAGCAGCGTGCTCAGCCCAACTAACGATATCAAGCCTGCAATTAAAATCAGCGCCGTAATGGGAAGGTAATAGCGCAGCGGCCACACCACGCGAAAAGCATCGCTACGCAGCACTCGCAGCGGTTGAGTGGCTATCAGTTGGCGATAAGGTCTTAAACCAACCACCAGCGAAATCAGAACCATGCCTCCCAGCGACCAAACCCAAGGCCAGCCTCCCGCAGCAGGAAGTGCTGTCGGCAAAACCGGTGCCAATAGGCGGATCAACAATGCTTCAAACAATAGCCCTAGCGCACTTCCCGCAACACCAGCCACCAGCAGCAAGGCCAGCCATTGCCCTGCAATTAAACGCAACAACGTTTTACGCCCAGCGCCGAGCGTTTTTAGGATCGCCACCAGTTCATAGCGGCTTCGGCAGTAATGGTTCATCGCAACGGTGACCGCCGCCACCGCCAGTAAAAGCGTTAGCAGCGCGGATAACAGCAGAAATTGCTGCGAGCGTTGCAATGATTTACCCAGCGTCCCACCGGATTCCTCCAGCCCAAACAGCTTTTGGTCAGGCTTCAGCTGTGGCGTCAGATACTGCGTAAATCGTTCGATAGCATCAGCGGGGCCGGCAAACATATAACGATAGCTCAGGCGGCTGCCTGGCTGCACCGCACCCGTTTTATCAACATCAGCAAGGTTGATAAGAATTCTTGGTGCAGTTTGAAACGGATTAAACCCGTTATCAGGCTCTTGCACCACCACGCCAGCCACTTTTAGCGTCGCGTCCCCCACATCTAAACTATCCCCAACTTTTAAATTTAACAGGGATAGCAAACGTGAGGCGACCAGCACTTCGCCAGGCTCAGGACGTAATCCGGCAGGTTGCGTAATTAATTCACCATACAGCGGGTAAAGCGTGTCAGTTGCCTTTACATCCGCCAGCTGTGGTCTATCTCCAGCAAACGTCATGGTGGAAAAAGAAAGCTGGCGGCTTACGCTCAGTCCGTCGCGCTGAGCCTGCGTCAGCCACTGTTCATCAGCAGGATGTGCGCTGCGCAGAACTTTATCACCGGCCAGAAAATCTCGGCTTTGCTGACTAAGTCCACGCTCCATTCGGTCACTGATGCTTCCCAGTGCCAAAACGCAGGCCACTGCCAACGTTAAAGCCATCCACACAATCAATAGCGAAGGCGATTTCCACTCGCGCCAAAACCAACGCAAAATCATGCTTCCTCCTGCAATACGCCTTCAACCAAGCGCATACGCCGCTGGCATCTTGCTGCCAACTGAGGATCGTGAGTCACCAGAATCAACGTGGTATCAAAATCGGTATTTAGGGAAAACAGAAGATCGGCGATACGGTCGCCGGTATGGCGATCGAGATTACCGGTTGGCTCATCGGCAAACAGAATTTTGGGACGGCCACTGAACGCACGCGCCAACGCCACGCGTTGTTGTTCTCCACCTGATAGCTGCGCCGGTAGATGATTCAAACGCTTGCCCAGCCCGAGCTGGTTTAACAGCTGCACCGCCTGTTGACGGCTTTGACGATCGCTATCACCACGTAGTAACGCGGGTAGTTGAACGTTCTCTAATGCCGTTAGCGTGGGCACTAACATAAACGACTGAAACACAAAGCCAACGTCTCGCGCACGCAACGCCGCCCGCTGCTCCTCATCCATTTGATCTAAACGCTGGCCTAAAAGAGACACCTCACCGCGCGTTCCATCATCTAAACCGGCTAAAATCCCCAGCAGCGTTGATTTACCCGAGCCTGACTCACCAATCAACGCTAATGTCTGCGCAGGTTTGACAACCAGCTCAACTCCGGTAAGGATGGAAAGCTGACTATCACCTTGACCGACCTCTTTGGCTAAATGATGAACTTCAAGAACATTTTCCGTTGGCATATCCCTTTCCTTCTTCTATTCAGCCTGTTATGTGGGCGGGCAATGGCCGCTGATACATTGTTAATATTAGGCGACAGCCTTAGTGCAGGCTATCGATTACCCATTGCCGATTCATGGGCCACACGTCTTGCACAGCAATGGCAAAAAACGACGCCATCGGTTTCTGTGGTTAATGGTAGCATTAGTGGTGACACTGCCGATCAAGGTCTTGCTCGACTTCCTACTTTGTTGAAACAGCATCAGCCGCGCTGGGTATTGATAGAACTCGGCGCTAACGATGGGCTGAGAGGTTTTGCCCCCGCCGATATTGAAGCAGCCTTAGACAAAATCATTACTCAGGTACAACAGGCGAAAGCGCAGCCTCTGCTAATGCAAATTCAGCTACCGCCTAACTATGGCCGCCGCTACACCGAAGCCTTTGCGGCCATTTATCCCAAACTGGCAAAACAGCATCAAATACCGCTTATTCCATTCTATATGGAGCAGGTGGCGTTAAAACCCGAGTGGATGCAGCAGGACGGATTACATCCAAACGGTGAAGCACAGCCGTTTATTGCGCAATGGATGAGCGAACAGCTTCACCCCTTGCTGACGAATCCCCATCAGTAATGTTTTAATTAAACATCTTTAACGCCGTGCCAACAGGTTTACATAGGTAAAGTTATGCAAAAAGCTATCCTTATCACCGGCTGCTCCAGCGGAATTGGACTTACCGCAGCACAGGATCTCCGTAACCGGGGATATCGAGTGCTAGCCGCTTGTCGCAAGCCGCAAGACGTTGAGGTGATGCGCGATCTGGGCATGGAAGGTATTGAGCTGGATTTGGACGACAGCGAGAGCGTGGAACACGCCGCTGCGGAAGTGATTCGTATCACTGAAGGACGCCTATATGCGCTGTTTAACAACGGCGGTTTTGGCCTCTATGGCCCGCTCAACACCATCAGCCGAGCCGAATTAGAACGGCAGTTTGCCACTAACCTGTTTGGCACCCACCAGCTCACTCAGCTTTTATTACCCATTATGCTGCCACACGGTGAAGGCCGAATTATTCAAACCAGTTCAGTGATGGGACTCGTCGCAACGCCGGGGCGCGGTGCTTACGCTGCAAGCAAATTTGCGCTTGAAGGCTGGTCTGATGCACTGCGAATGGAGCTGCACGGCAGCGGCATCCATGTTTCACTCATTGAACCGGGCCCGATAAATACCCGCTTCACGAGCAATGTGCATCAAATGGAAAAAGATAAACCGGTGACCAATCCAGGCATTGCGGCGCGCTTTACGCTCACGCCTGATGCCATTCTGCCTAAGTTGCATCATGCCTTAGAAAGCAAAAGGCCAAAACTTCGCTATCCGGTTACGCTGGTTGCTCACGCGCTAACCGTGCTGCGCCGTATTTTGCCAGGGAGATTACTCGACAAGGTTCTAAGTGGTAATTAACGCCTTGGCATTGCAAACGGCCAGATAAGCCCCATATCGTTTTTATATGTTTAAGCGTCTGAGAGAACAAAAGAATGCTAAATAATTCCGTGATCAACGTTACCGAAGCCAACCTACATCAAACGCTAGAGCAGTCTGCGTCTATTCCGGTGCTGTTCTACTTCTGGTCTGAACGCAGCCAGCATTGCCTACAGCTCAACCCTATTCTCGACAAACTCGCGTCAGAATACGCGGGCCAGTTCGTGCTAGCTAAAGTGGACTGCGACGCAGAACAAATGGTGGCCTCACAGTTTGGGCTGCGTGCCATCCCAACGGTTTACTTATTTAAAGATGGTCAGCCAGTAGATGGCTTCCAAGGGCCACAGTCGGAAGAGTTTATCCGCGAACTGTTAGGCCGCTTCTTGCCAAAAGAAGAAGAGCTGAAAGCTGCACAGGCTGCAGAATTCATTGCCGAAGGCAAAATGGCCGAAGCCTTACCGTTGCTGAAAGAAGCGCGTGCGTTGGATACTAAACGCAGCGATATCGCGCTGATGCTGGCCGAAGTACAGATCGCACTCAGCCGCAGTGATGAAGCAGAAGCGGTATTAGCGACCATCCCAATGCAGGATCAGGATTCTCGCTATCAAGGCCTTGTGGCACAAATCGAGTTACTGAAACAGGCCGCCGATACACCTGAAATTCAGCTGCTGCAAAAACAGGTAGAAGCTGAACCAGAAAATGCGGTTATTGCCGCTCAGCTGGCTTTACAGCTGCATCAGGTCGGACGTAACGAAGAGGCTCTTGAATTGCTGATGGTTCATCTACGCAAAGATCTGACCGCCGCCGACGGTGCTGCGCGTAAAACCCTGATGGACATTCTTGCCGCGTTGGGGAATGGCGATGCATTGGCGTCTAAGTACCGGAAACAACTGTATTCGTTGTTGTATTAATCAATAGTTATTCATTCCCGATGCTAATGCCGCCGATATTAAATCAGCGGCATTTCATAATAAAATCTGATATATACACTTTTTTAAATAGCTTAATCTAACTCTTAAAAAAACATCAAAAAATAAAGATTGATCGAAATCAATATATTAGCCTCATCTAAGAAAAAATATGATTATCCTCGCTTGATAATAGACAGTCTTAATCTATCATTTTTAGTGATAGTTTGAGTCCGATGACGAGCATCGTATTTTCCGGCTATCACCAAATCTATTTTTATTAAAAATATTTGTCTCTGATATTAACAAGAGAGGATAAATCATGGGTAAAAGTCCAAGTGTTGAAGAAATGGAAAAGAAAGATAAAAAAAGCCGTGAATATTTAGATGACATAGCCAATGAACTGACTAACAAACTCGGAAATACCTACGCAACGTTAGAAAAAGAAGCTGAAAACTTCTATCAAAAAGAACATGAAAAACCCTGGTCGAGCGATCTTTATATTACGGGCAAACAATTTGATTACCAATCCGTGCAAGAGTGGTCGCTCGCATCTGTATCTGCCATTATTAACAAAATATCCGCTGCGGTTATTGGTACCGTCGATGGGAAAATAGAGAATCTGCCAGCAGGAACTGATGCAGGAGATAAAGCACAGGATATTAATAAAAAGTATGATATGAATAAGGATAAGCGGTTATTAATTGCGACTAACTGCTTTAACCTACTGGCCGGTATCGTTGGATCGTTCGGCAATGCCACCTCCATTACCGTGAAGCACGGTACCAAGTCAGATCCTATTGGCGGTGGGCTACGAATTTTCGGCTCCGTCGGAACCCAAACCTTCCAGCGTTCCTCTTTCTTTAATAACGAGAAAATCGCAACCTATCAGGTTGCTTATATTGTTAGATTCTCCGTTGAAGAGTTTGAACTGCAGGCAAAAATCGCGCTTATCGATCAGTATCAAAACACGTTAAACGTGACTAAATTTGCCTCGGACAAAAATGACCAGCAATTCTTTGAGGATAAAATAACCTATGAACAGTGGTCTGTCATGTCCGCTAAATTTGAAAAAGTCATAGAAGATGTTTTAAAGAAAATACGCGAACTCGATCCGAAAAAAGAAAGAGGAACACAATTGGCAAAAGAATTTATTTCTCAAAACGCTCTATACAGAATATTTTACTCCAGTAACAAACATCTACTCGAAGCAATAAAACGCAGAGAGGCTGGGTTGTTAAAAATATAATTAAAACACAAATATATTCACTTCAGATCAAATTCATACCCACAGCAATTAAATATCATAGGAAAACCGCTATGCCTAATTACTATCGACTTGGGAATAGAACCCCAGCTAATTTCACACCGCGTATTGCCGATACCGTAGGGCCCGGCGCGGGGCTCTCCATGGCAAATGCGGCGCCAGCAGTAAGGGCGCAGGTTATTGACTCAGACTTAACTCAGGTGACCCAAATTATTAATACGCCTACCCCAGGGAACCCACAGCATTATTCAATTTTGCCAAATCCCAATGTAGGACAGGATTTGCTAGATTGGGCCGCAACTCGAGAGGCTCTGCTCGCCGATAATACATGGACGAATCCTCTCATCGGCCCCTACACGACGGACGTCAACACGGCACGTACAGGCCAAGTTAACTAGGGGAAGATTTATGGATCTCATTAAACAAATGTGCGGTTCATTTGATTTCACAACGATTTCTTCTGAACTCTATGCACTTATCCCACAGGATAAAATGGACGTAGAAACCGCCAAAAAAGCGGTGGACTACGGCTATCCAGGAGTTGCTACTATTCTGCCGGTGCTCATCTATTGGCTGCAGGATCTTAACTGGCCGGTAGCGCAGGAGCTAACACCGTTTTTAGCCCAAATTGGTGCCCCGCTAAAACAGCCAGTACTTGATGTGCTTGAAACTCAAGACTCGATTTGGAAATATTGGGTCATCAGTGAATTAGTCGATACAGCCGACCTACAACTGGCCAAAGCCATCGCCCCTGAACTGCAGCAGTTGAAACTCAAAACAGCGGCGAGCCTCGACGAGGATGATATTAGCGTCAATTCAGCTATTGACGCGATTTTGCATAAACTCCAAACACAGCGCCCTTAGTTTCACCTGATATAAAGGCGGCGAAATTCAGTGTGTTTTTCGTCGCCTTTCTCTATTGTCTTTTCATTGATTCACTCCCCACCTGTGATCCCCTTCCCAATTTTTATACAACCGCCCCTGCGACTATCGGCTAAAACCCTTCACAATTAAGAAATTAATTCGTTGTTTTATCTATAAATACTTTTCTTCTCCACGTCCTTATTCCTTTAAATCACTCGCATAAAATCTATTTGCATATACTTGTCTATACAAGTATATGTTAATCAATAACGGCTTTTGTTAAACACTAGTTAACTAGTAAATCCTGATATCTGAACTGATAACGCGAAAGGAAAATAAAAGTGACTCTTCCAAACCGACTGCGTGAAATCGACATCCGCGCCCCGCGTGGTACTCAACTCAATGCCAAAAGCTGGCAGACCGAAGCGCCATTGCGCATGCTGATGAATAATCTTGATCCCGAAGTTGCAGAAAACCCTCATGAATTAGTGGTTTATGGCGGCATCGGGCGCGCTGCACGCAACTGGGAGTGCTACGATAAAATCGTTGAAACACTAAAAAAATTAAACGACGACGAAACCCTGCTGGTGCAATCGGGTAAACCCGTTGGCGTATTCAAAACCCACAGCAATGCACCGCGCGTATTGATTGCTAACTCCAATCTGGTACCTCACTGGGCAACGTGGGAACACTTCAATGAACTCGATGCCAAAGGCTTGGCGATGTACGGCCAAATGACCGCTGGCAGCTGGATTTACATCGGTAGCCAAGGCATCGTTCAGGGCACCTATGAAACGTTTGTGGAAGCAGGCCGCCAGCATTACAACGGCGATCTAACCGGTCGTTGGGTTCTGACCGCAGGCTTGGGCGGCATGGGTGGCGCTCAGCCGTTAGCCGCAACCATGGCAGGGTTAACGTCATTGAACATCGAATGCCAGCAAAGCCGTATCGACTTTCGTCTGAAAACGGGCTACGTCGACGAACAGGCGACCGATCTGGACGACGCGCTGGCACGCATCAAACGTTATACCAATGAGGGTAAAGCTATCTCTATTGCCCTGTGCGGCAATGCGGCAGAAATTCTGCCTGAATTAGTCCGTCGCGGCGTACGCCCAGACATGGTAACCGACCAAACCAGCGCGCACGACCCGCTCAATGGCTATTTACCGAAAGGCTGGACATGGGAAGCGTATCGCGAGCGAGCGCAGGCCGAGCCTGCATTCGTGGTGAACGCTGCTAAAGAGTCCATGGCTGAGCACGTTGAAGCCATGCTGGCTTTCCAAAAGATGGGTATCCCTACCTTTGACTATGGCAACAACATCCGCCAGATGGCCAAAGAGATGGGCGTGGCTAACGCTTTCGATTTCCCTGGTTTTGTCCCCGCGTATATTCGTCCGCTGTTCTGTCGCGGCGTAGGTCCGTTCCGCTGGGCGGCATTGTCAGGTGATCCTGAAGATATCTACAAAACCGATGCCATGGTCAAAGAACTTATTCCTGACGATGAACACCTGCACCACTGGCTGGATATGGCGCGTGAGCGCATCCACTTCCAAGGGTTGCCAGCGCGTATTTGCTGGGTTGGCCTAGGCCAGCGCGCTAAGTTAGGTTTAGCTTTCAATGAAATGGTACGCAGCGGCGCGCTTTCTGCCCCTATCGTGATAGGTCGCGACCACTTAGATTCAGGCTCGGTTGCCAGTCCAAACCGCGAAACAGAATCCATGCAAGATGGTTCTGACGCCGTATCCGACTGGCCACTGCTGAACGCATTATTAAACACCGCCAGCGGAGCAACATGGGTTTCACTGCATCACGGCGGCGGCGTTGGGATGGGCTTTTCTCAGCATTCCGGCATGGTTATCGTGTGTGATGGCACCGACGAAGCCGCTGAACGCATCGCCCGCGTATTGCACAACGACCCCGCAACCGGCGTGATGCGTCATGCGGATGCTGGCTATGAGATTGCCATTGAATGCGCACACGAGCAGGGATTAAACCTGCCAATGATTACCTCCGCTCAGGGGAAAAAATAATGTTCGAATTAATGCTTCAGCCAGGAAAAATTACCCTTAGCCAGCTGCGTGAGATCTACCATCATCCGGTGCATATTCAATTGCACAGCAGCGCGCGTGAGCCAATTCGTCAAAGCGTGGCCTGCGTCGAACGTATCGTGGCCGAAGGTCGTACCGCCTACGGCATCAACACCGGTTTTGGCCTACTGGCTTCAACACGTATTGAAACCTGCGACTTAGAAAACCTTCAGCGCTCCATCGTGCTTTCACATGCGGCAGGTGTAGGCAGCGCTAACGATGACGCGATCGTGCGTTTAATCATGGTGATGAAAATCAATAGCCTAGCGCGTGGCTTCTCGGGAATTCGCGAAGAAGTGCTGGACGCTTTGATTGCCTTGGTGAATGCCGAAGTGTATCCGCATATTCCGGTGAAAGGCTCAGTCGGCGCCTCTGGAGATTTAGCCCCGCTGGCACACATGAGTCTGGTGCTGCTGGGTGAAGGTCAGGCACGCTATCAAGGCGAATGGCTACCCGCCACGCAGGCGCTGGAGAAAGCCGGTTTGAAACCTATTCAACTGGCGGCCAAAGAAGGGTTAGCGTTACTTAATGGCACCCAGGTTTCGACCGCTTATGCACTGCGTGGCCTTTTCGACGCAGAGGATATGTATGCATCTGCGTTAGTGTGTGGCGGTTTAACCGTTGAGGCCGTGCTGGGCTCACGTAGCCCGTTTGACGCCCGTATTCACGACGTACGTGGACAGATTGGCCAAATCGACAGCGCCGCAGCCTACCGCCATTTGCTCGGTGAACGCAGTGAAATTTCTGATTCCCATCATAACTGCGGAAAAGTTCAAGACCCTTACTCCCTACGCTGCCAGCCACAGGTGATGGGGGCTTGTCTGACACAAATCCGTCAGGCCGCTGCCGTGCTTGAGATTGAGGCTAACGCAGTTTCCGATAATCCGTTGGTCTTTGCCGAACAAAATGACGTGGTTTCTGGCGGCAACTTCCACGCAGAGCCGGTGGCAATGGCGGCAGATAATCTGGCGCTGGCGTTGGCTGAAATCGGCGCGCTGTCTGAACGCCGAACTTCGCTGATGATGGATAAGCATATGTCACAGCTGCCGCCATTCTTAGTTAACAACGGCGGCGTTAACTCCGGCTTTATGATTGCTCAGGTCACTGCGGCCGCGCTGGCCAGTGAAAACAAGGCCCTCGCGCATCCTTCTAGCGTCGATAGTTTACCGACTTCCGCTAATCAGGAAGATCACGTTTCGATGGCGCCAGCTGCGGGCCGCCGACTCTGGGAAATGGCAGAAAACGTGCGTGGAATTCTGGCGATTGAATGGCTTTCAGCTTGCCAAGGGTTAGATTTCCGCGACGGCTTAAAAACCAGCCCACGGTTGGAACAAGCACGTCAGCTGTTACGCGAAAGCGTGGCTTATTACGACAAGGATCGTTTCTTCGCCCCCGACATTGAAGCCGCCAGCCAGCTACTAGGTTCCGGCCAGCTCAAAGCGCTTATTCCTACCGCGCTGCTGCCTAGCCAAGCCTAAGTCCTCTCTCATTATCTGCAAAAAGTAAGAGCACGCAGGGTATATATTCTATACCCTGCGTCGGTAATCTGTACCTGCCGACCAATATGACGGGATAAAACATGCAAAATAATAATGAAACATCGCCCCTGCAAGCTCACAACACTTCGCACCTCAAACGTGGTCTGAACGCACGCCACATTCGTTTTCTGGCCTTAGGCTCGGCTATCGGCACCGGTTTGTTTTACGGTTCTGCGGGTGCAATACAACTCGCCGGCCCCGCGGTTTTATTAGCCTACCTCGTGGGCGGGCTTGCCGTTTTCATGGTGATGCGCGCGCTGGGTGAAATGGCGGTGCATCAGCCGGTATCCGGCTCTTTCGGTCACTATGCCAGCCGCTATCTTGGCCCCTTAGCCGGTTTCATCACCGGTTGGACATATACCTTTGAAATGGTAATTGTCGGCATGGCAGACGTCACGGCCTTCGGCATCTACATGGGGCTCTGGTTCCCCGATGTTTCACAATGGATTTGGGTGCTCAGCATCGTGTGCTTTATCGGCGCGCTAAACCTGTGCAGCGTTAAAGTATTTGGCGAAATGGAGTTTTGGCTCTCGCTGATTAAAGTAGTGGCGATTATCGCCATGATCGTTGGCGGCGGTGCCATTATGATGTTTGGATTCGGCCAGCATGAACAGGCAACGGGCTTTAGTAATCTGTGGCAACATGGCGGATTTATGCCCAACGGCCTCACCGGCGTTATCGCCTCACTGGCCGTGGTTATGTTTGCCTTTGGTGGGATAGAAATTATCGGCGTAACGGCGAGCGAAGCCCGCGATCCGGCCAAGGTAATCCCTAAAGCCATCAACACAGTTCCAGTCCGAATCTTGCTGTTTTATGTCCTCACGCTGATGGTATTAATGGCGATTTACCCGTGGAATAGCATTGGCCAGCACGGCAGTCCGTTCGTTGAAATCTTTAAAAGTCTGGGGATCAGTTCTGCCGCTCACGTCCTCAACGTGGTAGTGATCACCGCGGCAATATCAGCCATCAACAGCGATATTTTTGGCGCAGGCCGAATGATGTATGGCATGGCAAAAGATGGACAAGCACCTCAGTGCTTTACCAAATTAACCGCGGGCGGTGTGCCATGGATGACCGTTCTAGTGATGGCGATTGCGCTGCTCACCGGTGTGGTATTGAACTATCTGATCCCAGAAAAAGTGTTCTTGATTATTGCCTCTATTGCCACCTTTGCCACGGTGTGGGTATGGCTGATGATCCTGCTTTCTCAGGTTGCTATGCGCCGCCAGATGAGCAAAGAAGAAGTCGCTACGCTGAAATTCCCAGTACCGTTCTGGCCATTAGCGCCAGCGTTAACCATCATCTTCATGGCCTTCGTTATTGCCCTGCTGGGTTATTTTGAAGACAGCCGAGTCGCTCTCGCCGTGGGTGTGGTGTGGATGGCGCTACTGACTTTGGCATGGTGGATTTGGGTGAGAAAACCGAAAGGCCAATCTGTGAATGATTTTAATGCAGAAACTGAGGCGGATGTGTAGCTCAGCGAATACCCCCTCCCAGCCCCCCCCCTTGACAGGGGGGAGTTGATCGAGAATTCTCACAATCTACGCCGAACGGTTCCCTCCCCTGCCAGGGGGAGGGTTAGGGTGGGGTCTGTCTAGAGAACCTTACTCAAAAACGCTGCCGTACGTGGATTCTGTGGCGCGGTGAAAATCTGCTCCGGCGTGCCCTCTTCCTGAATGATGCCTTGGTCGATAAACACCACGCGGTCGGCGACTTCACGGGCAAAGCCCATTTCGTGAGTAACGATCACCATCGTCATTCCTTCTAGAGCCAGCTTCTTCATCACTTCCAGCACTTCGCCAACTAACTCAGGATCAAGCGCAGAGGTAGGCTCATCAAACAGAATAATCGAGGGTTCCATCGCCATAGAACGTGCAATTGCCACTCGCTGTTGCTGCCCACCAGACAAGCTAGCAGGCCATGCATCGATTTTGTCGAGTAGGCCGACCTTATCCAGCAAAAGCTCAGCGCGCTTGAGCGCATCGGCACGCGACATCCCTTTCACCGACATCGGCGCCATAATCAGATTGTCTAACACCCTCATATGCGGGAACAGATTAAAACGCTGAAACACCATGCCAACGCTTTCGCGCATTTTATTTAAATTAGTTTTGGGGTTATGAACGTCAAAACCATTAACCGACACTTCGCCGCCATCGGGTTTTTCTAGGGCATTGAGGCAGCGCAAAAATGTGCTTTTCCCCGATCCAGACGGGCCAATAATGCAAACCACTTCCTGCGGTTTGATATCGCAAGAGATCCCACGCAGCACGTGCGTTTCACCAAATTGCTTCTGCAAATTATCAACGTGAATCACTTTTGCTCAACCTCTTTTCCATATGTTGCACCAGCAGCGACAGAATGAACGTAAGCATCCAGTAAATCACTGAAATCGTTAGGTAGGGTTCCCAATAAGTCGCATATGCGCCAGATACGGTACGCGCCGCATACGCAAGATCGGCCAAGCCAATGGCGGAGGCCAATGAAGAATCTTTAACGATAGCAATCGCGTTATTCCCCAGCGGCGGAAGGATCCGGCGAAACGCCTGCGGCAAAATCACTTTGCGCATGGTTTTACCCCAGCTCATACCAAGCGCGCGTGAGGCCTCCATTTGTCCGTGATCGATAGATTGAATGCCTGCACGGAAGATCTCCGACACATAAGCGCCAGCATTAAGCGTAATCGCCACGATACAAGAGAGGAACGCGCCATAGTCTGAACGCAGCATGCGGGCAAAATCCACGGACATCAGTCCGCTCGTCACCAAAACACCGTCGCGTGGGTTTATCAGCAGAGGAACGAGGGCAAAATGCACCACCATAATCTGTACAAACAGCGGTGTGCCACGGAAAGCACTCACGTAAACACGTACAGGCCATTGCACAAAATAACGCAGCACGAAGCGCCATGGGCCGTTTTCCGCCTTAGCCATTCTTCCTAAGCCTAAGGTTAACCCCCAAAGCGTGCCTAAAATTACACAGATAATGGTGCATTTAATGGTCATCCACGCGCCTTCAGCAAACAGCGGTGCATATTCCTGAATGATTTCCCAACGGAATCCGGTCATACAACTTTCCTGTTTATTACATTTTTTCTATTTATGACAGCAAGTTATAACAGCTATACCGGTTGCGCCCAGTCCATAAGCGCAACCCACAGCGTTTACTTTTCAGGCAGCGTTGGAACGTTCGTATCAAACCATTGGGTATAAATCTTGGCATAGGTCCCGTCAGCCACAATTTTCTTCAGGCCGGCATTAATTTTTCCGAGTAATTCTTGGTTTCCTTTTGCCACGGCGATACCAAAATACTGGCGTTCAAATTTGCTATCGGGAACCAGCTTGAATTCTTTCTCTGGATGATTTTTGATGTAGTACTTCACCACGCCCACGTCACCAACCGCCGCGCCTAAACCATCCTCATACAGCTCTTGCAGCATCAGCGGCGTATTATCGAAACGTTTAATATCAGTACTGTTTTTGCCTAATACCTCAGACACCACAATGTCGCCGGTGCTTGAATTCACCACCCCAACCTTCTGCCCTTTTAACGCATTAACCGAGTCTACTTTTGAACCATTCGGCACCACGATAGACTGTTCGGCTGGGAAGTATGGCGCGGAGAAGTCCACCATCTGCTGGCGTTTGTCGGTAATGGTGATACCAGAAATAATGATGTCGCGATCGCCTGAGTTCAGCGTGGCGAAAATGCCTTCCCACGGCGTATTAACCAGTTTGATATCAAACCCTTCAGCCTTAGCGACCGCTTTAATAATATCGATATCAAAACCTTCCAGCTGCTTCTGGCTATTTTCAAACTCAAATGGGCGATAAGTGCCGCCAGAACCCACGACGTAAGTTTGTTGTGCAGCGAAGGTGCTCCCCATCATGGCAGCCATAAAGCAGCCTGCTAATACCATTTTCTTCAACATGTCTTTCCCCTGACGCTAGATGTTTTATTTATGCAGTTTTAATGCATAAAAATACACAACAAAGCATACCAACTCAATACCATTGCGAATAAAATTTCATTATCAGCATAAAAATTCAATCTAGCACCACAATTAAGCATCTGTTGTTGCAGGAGTTCAGTATTCCAGTGGGAGATCTTATAAACACACGCAAAGGCTATGTTTTATACGAAATCAGATAGCATGATAGGGAGGAGAAACGGCGGAGAGAAAGACATAACTTTACGCTTTATCGAACACGTTGAGATATCGATTACAAAATAAGCAGATTTTTTGTGGCATAGTACTTCTAGGTTTTGACAAAAAGGAGTGCATATGTTCCCAGAGTATCGAGATCTTATCTCAAGACTGAAAACAGAAGACGTCCGTTTTGCCACGCTCTTTCATGAGCACAACCAGTTGGATCATACGATCCGAAGGGCTGAAAGCCGGCCAGGAGCCCCGTTTGATGAGCAAATTGCAGGATTGAAGCGAGAAAAGCTCAGATTGAAAGACGAGCTTTATAAAATCCTGCGTTCGTATGAAGATGAAACAACAACCTGATAGGTTATGGTGTCGTTTTCTTCTAAATACAGAATACCGAATAAAAAAAACCCGCTCATGAGCGGGTTTTTTAATGAAGCCGTTTTTAATTAAAAAAACGTGCTCAGTAACGAATTACTGACCTTTAACTTCTTTCAGACCGTTGAATGGTGCTGGGGTGCCTTGTGCAGCCAGAGCTTCTTCGATACGAATCAGCTGGTTGTATTTAGCAACACGGTCAGAACGGCTCATAGAACCGGTTTTGATTTGGCCTGCAGCGGTACCAACAGCCAGATCAGCGATGGTAGCATCTTCAGTTTCACCTGAACGGTGAGAGATAACTGCAGTGTAACCAGCGTCTTTAGCCATTTTGATTGCAGCCAGAGTTTCGGTCAGAGAACCGATCTGGTTGAATTTAATCAGGATGGAGTTAACGATACCTTTTTCGATGCCTTCTTTCAGGATCTTGGTATTGGTTACGAACAGATCGTCACCAACCAGCTGGATTTTGTCGCCCAGTACTTTAGTCTGGTATGCGAAGCCATCCCAGTCAGATTCGTCCAGACCGTCTTCGATAGAAACGATTGGGTAATCTTTGGTCAGGTTTTCCAGGAAGTGGGTGAATTCTTCAGAGGTGAAAGCTTTGTTGCCTTCGCCAGCCAGAACGTATTTACCGTCTTTGTAGAATTCAGATGCAGCGCAGTCCATAGCCAGAGTAACGTCTTTACCCAGCTCGTAGCCTGCTGCTTTAACCGCTTCAGCAATTACAGCCAGCGCTTCTGCGTTAGAACCCAGGTTAGGCGCGTAGCCACCTTCGTCACCAACAGCAGTGTTCATACCTTTAGACTTCAGAACTTTAGCCAGGTTGTGGAACACTTCAGAACCGATGCGAACCGCTTCTTTCAGAGTTTTAGCGCCAACAGGCTGGATCATGAACTCTTGGATATCAACGTTGTTGTCGGCATGTTCGCCACCGTTGATGATGTTCATCATAGGCAGAGGCATAGAATATTTGCCTGGAGTGCCGTTCAGTTCAGCGATGTGCGCATACAGCGGCAGGCCTTTAGAGGCAGCAGCAGCTTTAGCAGCAGCCAGAGAAACAGCCAGAATAGCGTTAGCGCCAAACTTGGATTTGTTTTCTGTACCATCAAGATCGATCATGATCTTATCGATGTTAGCCTGGTCTTTCGCATCTTTACCCATAACCGCCTGAGCGATTGGGCCGTTTACAGCGGCAACGGCTTTCAGTACGCCTTTACCCATGAAACGGGATTTGTCACCGTCACGCAGTTCCAGCGCTTCACGGGAACCAGTTGAAGCACCTGATGGTGCAGCAGCCATACCTACAAAGCCGCCTTCCAGATGAACTTCAGCTTCTACAGTTGGGTTTCCGCGTGAGTCGATGATTTCGCGACCAATGACTTTAACGATTTTGGACATTAGGTTTTCCTCGATACAAGTTAAACTAAAAACTCCAGACGACAGGCGCGAAACCGATGCTTCGCGCCTACCAGTATATTCACTTATTTTGCCTGACGCTTCTGGTACTCACCGGCCGCTTTAACAAAACCAGCGAACAGCGGATGTCCATCACGCGGCGTAGAAGTAAACTCAGGGTGGAACTGAGAGGCTACAAACCATGGGTGGTTTGGCAACTCAATGATTTCCACCAGCTTGTTATCCGCAGAACGGCCGGTCACTCGCAGACCCGCAGCTTCAATCTGTTTCAACAGCATGTTGTTTACTTCATAGCGATGGCGATGACGCTCAACGATGGTTGGTGAACCGTACATCTGACGAACCAAACTTCCATCGGCCAGATTACATTGTTGTCCACCTAAACGCATCGTGCCACCTAGGTCGCTTTCTTCTGTACGTACTTCTACGTTGCCTTCTTCGTCACGCCATTCTGAAATCAGCGCAACCACTGGATATTTGCAGTCTGGTACAAACTCGGTTGAGTTCGCATCAGCCATGCCTGCCACGTTACGGGCAAATTCCATCAGAGCAACCTGCATACCCAAGCAAATGCCCAGATATGGAATATTATTTTCACGCGCATAGCGTGCGGTAGCGATCTTGCCTTCGATACCACGGTAGCCAAAGCCGCCCGGTACCAAAATCGCATCCAGACCTTTCAGCAACTCAACGCCTTTGGTCTCTACGTCTTGCGAATCGATAAGCTTGATGTTCACGGTAACGCGATTTTTCAGGCCGCCGTGCTTCAATGCTTCGATAACAGACTTATAGGCATCCGGTAATTCGATGTATTTACCGACCATACCGATGGTCACTTCACCACCTGGATTAGCCTCTTCGTAAATCACCTGCTCCCATTCTGCCAGATTTGCTTCAGGACAGTTTAAGCTGAATCGTTTACAAATGTAATCATCAAGTCCCTGAGATTTCAAGAGACCTGGAATTTTATAAATAGAATCAACGTCTTTCAGAGAAATAACGGCTTTCTCAGGAACATTACAGAATAGCGCAATTTTTGCGCGCTCATTCGCAGGAACAGCACGATCTGAACGACAAATCAGCACATCAGGCTGAATACCGATAGACAGAAGCTCTTTTACAGAGTGCTGAGTAGGCTTAGTTTTCACTTCGCCAGCCGCCGCCAGATATGGCACCAAAGTCAGGTGCATATACATGGTGTGCTCGCGACCCACTTCTACCGCCATTTGGCGAATAGCTTCGAGGAATGGCAAGGATTCGATATCACCGACGGTACCGCCGATTTCAACCAGAACCACATCGTGACCTTCGCCACCTTCAAGGATGCGTTCTTTGATTGCATTAGTAATATGAGGAATAACCTGAACGGTAGCGCCCAAATAATCGCCACGACGCTCTTTACGCAGCACATCGGAATAGATGCGGCCAGTGGTAAAGTTATTGCGGCGGGACATTTTGGTACGGATGAAACGCTCGTAATGACCTAAATCCAGATCGGTTTCTGCGCCGTCTTCGGTGACGAAAACTTCTCCGTGCTGGATAGGGCTCATCGTGCCCGGATCGACGTTGATGTACGGATCCAGTTTCATCATGCTTACGTTGAGGCCACGGGCTTCAAGAATAGCCGCCAGGGAGGCTGCGGCAATGCCTTTACCCAGAGAGGATACAACCCCGCCGGTCACAAAAATATAATTAGTTGTCATGCTGAACCTGAGAGTTAGGTTTAAAGACGATGGAAGAACCAAGACGGGACAGTAGTATACCCGAACCTTTCATTTGCCACAAACGATCTCAGAGCCTAAGTCACATTTGTTTAGGGTAAAAGGTATGACTAAATTCATTTAATCTTTAAGTTACAATTAGATAAAAATTTCATTGGTAAAAAAAACCTATAAACCAACGATAGGCGGTGAAATTTGTTAAAACGGATGATAACTCATCCAATTTCCCCTCCCAAAGTCAGTGGCATAAACCAAATAAGACCTCCTAGTTATCACCGAGGCTTACCAACGATCTCGAGCCCGCGTCAGCCAAGCTGGTCTGCTAGCAATAGCACTAATGACGCTGCTGTTTTTATTGGGAACCCGAGGGATTGCACTGCCGGATGACAAATGAGGGCGGAAAAATTTGCACTATCCATTTAAACTGCCTCGAATATCGCCCTATTCATAGGGCGTTTTTCCGCAAACACTTAAATTTCCCTTAATTAATTCATAAATCAAACGCCATTTAACAATCCCTCAGCCCGTGGCATAGATAAGCACACTCGGTGTGCATATTACGTACAGGGATAAGTGCGATGGCAGGATTACCCGCAGCGCGTCAAACAGACGAAACTACAATCGGCGGCCCTATCACTCAGGGCTCGTTAGGCGTGTTGATTGGCGCGCCCAGCGGCGTGGCCTGTTCGACCTGTCCCGATGGACAAAAGGTCGGTAAACCCGTCAACCCGTTATTGGGCGCCAAAGTCCTCTCCGCCGAAACCGACGTTGCCTTACCGGCCGCGGTGCCTTTTATCCTGTCCCGCAGCTACAGCAGCTACCAAACCGATACCCCAGCGCCCGTGGGCTTGCTCGGCCCCGGCTGGCAGTTGCCCAGCGGTATCAGCCTGCTGGTGACCAAAAACGGCCTTATCCTCAACGACAACGGCGGGCGCAGCCTACACTTCAACACGCTCGCCGTTGGCGAAGCCCATTTCAGCCGCAGCGAATCCCTGTGGCTGGTGCGCGGCGGCCTGCTGGAGCGTGACAAAAACCACCCGCTGGCGATGCTTTGGCACACCCTACCCGAATCATGGCGGTTAAATTCACACCTGTATTTGTGCACCGCTGATGCACTTGGCCCGTGGTGGGTACTCGGTATTTCGGAAGACGAAGGCCACACCGCACTCCCTGCCCCCTTATCAGCGCGGCGTTTTTTGCGCGGCATGCGTGACCGTTTTGGGCAGGAATTACAGTACGTTTACGCCGGTACTGACCTATTTCCCGGCGTCATCACCGAGGTCGAGGACAGCGTAGGCCGGCGTTATCGGCTGGAGCATCAGCATATCGCCGATGCGGTCTGTACGCAGCGCGGCGGCTGGGGGCGTGACAACGGCGTTCGCCTGTCGGCGGTGTTTTTGGTGCATGACCCTGACTTTCCTGATGTGCCCGCCGACCCACTGGTGCGTTACGAGTACACCCCGCGCGGTGAGCTACAAACCGTGTATGACCGCAGCGGGCAGGCCATTCGCCAGTTTGCTTATCATCCCGATTTGCTCGGACGCATGACCGCCCACCGCTATCTGGGCCGTCCCGTCAGCCGCTATACCTACGACGCACAAGGCCGCGCCGTGACCCAAAGTAACCCCAACGAGCTGGATTATCAGTTCGATTACGCGGCAGAGAGCACCACCGTGACCGACAGCCTGGGCCGTAGTGAAACCTATTATTACACCGGCGAAAAAGGCCTTAAGCGGGTGGTGAAGCGGGCCTACGCCGACGGCAGCGAGAGCCACAACGAAGTGGCGGGCTATCTGTTGATGGCGCAAACCGATACGCTGGGGCGAAAAACGGCGTTCACCCACGACATTACCACCAGTCAGCTCACCAGTATTGTGTCCCCCGACGGCCACCGTACCCGCCTTGCCTACAACATCCACGGTTTACTTACCCAGACGATACTGCCCGATGACCGTCGCCTCACGCGCAGCTATGACGCGCTTGGCCGTCTAACGGCTGAAAGTGACGCCCTTAACCGCACCGTGCGCTATGCCTATGCCGATGACGCCAGCTCACAGCCCTGTGCCATCACCGATGCGGGCGGCGGAGAGAAACGCCTGACGTGGACGCGCAGCGGCCAGCTCTCCCGCTACACCGACTGCTCGGGCAACACCACCGAATACCGCTATGACCGCTGGGGGCAGCGCCGTGAGATTTGCCGCCCCGCGGGCCTCACCTTACGTTATGCATACGATACCCGTGGCCGCCTGATAAGCACGGAAAATAGCGCCGGTGAACGCACCCAGTATCACTACAATCCCGCGGGTGATTTAATCACGCTGACCGAGCCCGACGGCAGCCAAACCGTGATGACCTACGATGACAACGGCCGTTTGCTCACGCGCACCCACGGCGGTGCCACCCAGCAGTTTGCCTATGACGCCGCCGACCGACTTATCCTCCTCACCAATGAAAACGATGCCCAGATGCGTTTTAGCTATGACGTGATGGACCGATTGGTGGAAGAAATTGGCTTTGACGGACGGGTTCAGCGCTATCGCTACAACGCGGCTGGGGAATTAATAGAAAGTGACGATGCTGGCCTGAGTAACCCAGTGGCAGCATGATATTTTGGGGCGATTAGTCAGCCGCACCCACAATACCGAAGATGCCGAAAGTGACATAGCGCGCTGGGAATATAACCTCGACGGCCAGCTAATAGCCGCGCATCACGTCAGCGAAGGCTACCCCGTCAGCATGTTGTTTGAACGCAACCTGTCTGGGCAAATTAACCAAGAGCAGCAGATTGTCCGCGCGCCCGACGGCAGCGTGTTGTGGCAACACCGCATCCAGCATCGTTATGATGCCAACAGCGCCCTGCTGTTCACCACGCCCGATGGCCTACCTACCCTGCACTGGCACACCTACGGCCCCGGTCATCTGCTCGGCGTGGCGCTCGGCGAACACAGCCTACTGGAGTTCGACCGCGATACCTTACACCGAGAGACTCAGCGCCGCTTTGGCGAGAGCGTGTTGGAAACGGGCTATACCGAGGTCGGACGCCTGCACAGCCTCACGCTCAGTACCCCCAACGCCGACCCGCGCGCACAGGAATACCGCAATACGCCGCGTGGCCAGCTGAGCGATATCGTCAGCCCATTCTCATCCCAGCATTATGAATATGACGCCGCCGGCCGCCTCATCCATGAACGCAGCGCCCACCGCGGCGCAGACTACCACCTTGACCTTGCGGGCAACCGACTCATCAACCGCTACATGCCCGAAGCTTTTATGGCCGACATGCGCCATCCGGGTAATCGCCTGAGCGAAGATGCGCATTTTTATTATCAGTACGACCAGTACGGCAACCTCAGCCAAAAAACCCGCAAACGCGACGCGGGCGAAGTCCATCACTACCGCTACGACCGCAGCCATCGGCTCGTCAGCTACCTCTGCGCGCAAGACGGCGAAGCCCTACGCGGCGGCCGCTACTGCTACGACCCGTTAGGGCGGCGCATCGGTAAACAGGTCATGCAGCGCAACCAGCCCAAGCACATCAGCTGGTTCGGCTGGGACGGTAACAAACTGGTGCTCACCGAACGCGATGGCACCCGCATTCACACGGTCTATTTGCCCCACAGCTTTGTGCCCCTGCTGCGTTTTGAAGGCGATAGGCCGCCCACAATCACCCCGCTGGCCGACAAACTTGAGCAGGAAGTGGGTATCACCCTGCCGCCCGATTTCAAGCAAACCCTGCACCACATCGAGCAGGCGCTACGCGACAACCGCCTCAGCGAAGAACAGCATGCGTGGCTCAATCAGGTTCAGCTCAGCCCGGAATATCTGGCCACCCTGCTCGACCCGCTGCCGGATACGCCTTACGCCGCCCAGCTGTACGACTGCAACCACCTCGGCACCCCGCAGCAGCTCATCAACCTCAACGGCGATATCGACTGGTCCATCACATTGGACGCCTGGGGCAATGCGCTCAGTGAAGAAAATCCGCATCAGCTGCACCAACCAATCAGAATGCAAGGGCAGCAATACGATGAAGAATCAGGCCTGCACTACAACCGCCATCGGTACTACGACCCGACAATAGGCCGGTATATTACTCAGGATCCGATTGGGTTGGTTGGGGGATTCAACTTTTATGGTTATCCGTTAGATCCTTTACAGCAAGTCGATGCATTAGGACTAACACTTGTATCAGCTGATCTACCGGGATTAGGTGCAACATATTTAGATGATGCTTTCCTGCCTTTAGTAACAAAATTTATTGCTAACGCAGAAAAAAACGGTGTCCATCTACACTTCAACAGTGCATATCGTAGCCCAGAACATCAGTCAGCTTTACATAATGATCCAAATGCCATTACCCCTGCAGATCGGAGCCTTCATTCTTGCGGATTTGCAGTAGATGTAAATTACAGTAGCCTACCAAGTAGTCAGCAAAAAATTATTCGAGAGGCTGCAGTAGCTGCAGGACTTGACTGGGGCGGCAATTTTCGAACTCAAGATCCTCCACATTTTTATAATGATCCTAGAAAAAATAGAGACATGCTTATTCACAACGCAACTCAGGAGTATTTGCGTTTAACTAAACAGGGAAACTAATGTGAATTATAAATATATAATAAATATATTTCTCACTCTCTCTCTTTTTTATGCTGATATAGTAACAGCGAAATTACCGTTTAAGGTTACTGGAATATATTCTAGCTTATCTTTTAATACTGAATCGGGCGATATTGTAGGTGAAGAAATCATGGTTGTTTTTTCGAATAAAGGGTATATCGCAACTTATCAAAGCAGTGATGGCGAGCCAACAATTCCAGTAGTTACAAAAGTAAACATTGTTAATGACACTATCACTTTCACACTTCCCCCACCTTTTGATATACAGGGTGAGTTCATAGGAGTAATATCAAAAAACATGCTTACTGGAAAATTCAAAAAGAGCAATCAAGTTTTAATTCTCGAAAGAAAAAATAGTTACTGGCAATAATTAAATGATAGAAAAATGCATTATGTATTTTAATTGAAAAAAGAAGATTCAATCATCGCAAACTCAATGCACAGAAGTAGGTGATTGCAAATACCCCATACAATACAGTCTATTTACAAATATGCATCCCTGATTAATGGAGATAAATTATGCGTTATTTCTTGTTTTTTTATTTCAGCAAGTCAAGCAACAACATTAAAGGATTGGGGGAGAATCATCCCAGAGGGAAGGTAACTCTAGACTATTGGGGGGAGTCTTGCGATATAGACATGGGAGTTCCTATTTTAAAAGGTGGAATCATTCCTTATTTTGACTGCCAATCTTATATTTATTGAATATTAGACACCTACATATCCATTCGCGATTTTATTCCTAAAAAAACGTGTTTCTTCCCTAAAAACATTACACCATGGCAAGTATTACAAGATACTCAATACATTGATTTATCAGACGATAAAATAACGCTAAGAAAACCCTATAATGGTTTCAATACAGCCTCTGTGGAGATTATTAAGGAGTTACACAAAAAATACTCATGCAAATAATAAATTGATAATTTATTTTAATTAAAATAAATAATATCAGTCAAAAAAAAATAGATTAAAATAACATAACGATACAATAGGTAAATTTTAATGATATTCGCCTACTGGCGCTATTACTTCGAAGGTAACCAGCTCATCAAACACAATATGGCCGACATGCGCCATCCGGGTAATCGCCTGAGCGAAGATGCGCACTTTTATTATCAGTACGATGCCCACGGCAATCTTACTCAAAAAACCCGCAAACGCGACGCGGACGAAGTGCATCACTACCGCTACGACCCGCAGGGGTGGCGTATCGGTAAACAGCTCATGCAGCGCAACCAGCCCAAGCACATCAGCTGGTTTGGCTGGGACGGCGACAAACTGGTGCTCACCGAACGCGATGGCACCCGCATCCACACGGTCTATTTGCCCCACAGCTTTGTGCCCTTGCTGCGCTTTGAAGGCGATAAACCGCCAGCAATCGCCCCACTGGCCGACAAACTCGAGCAGGAAGCGGGTATCACGCTGCCGCCGGAGTTTAAGCAAACACTGCACCACATTGAGCTAGCGCTGCGCGCCAACCACCTCAGCACGGAGCAACACGCGTGGCTCAATCAGGTTCAGCTCAGCCCGGAATATCTGACCACCCTGCTCGACCCGCTGCCGGATACGCCCTACGCCGCCCAGCTGTACGACTGCAACCACCTCGGCACCCCGCAGCAGCTCATCAACCTCAACGGCGATATCGACTGGTCCATCACATTGGACGCCTGGGGCAATGCGCTCAGTGAAGAAAATCCGCATCAGCTACACCAACCAATCAGAATGCAAGGGCAACAATACGATGAAGAATCCGGCCTGCATTACAACCGCCATCGGTATTACGACCCGACGATAGGTCGGTATATTACTCAGGATCCGATTGGGTTGGATGGGGGATTGAATTTTTATGGTTATCCAACTAATCCTTTATCTGGAGTGGATCCGCTAGGATTGAGTAACCAAATTAATCTCGGCTCTGGTTTTGAAAGCTACGGTAAAAGTATTGATAGTCTGGATGTGTTAATGACACAAAATAACTCATCGCCAAATGAGATATCGCAGGCAAATCACAATATGTGTATTGCTACTAATGGCTGGAATCCAGGAAATCAATATACCAAAGGTATCGTATTCGGCTCATCAGCTATTGGCTTAGGGGCGTTGGGGGTCGGTGCTGCCTTAGAGCAAGGTGTTGCTGTAGGAATTGCTAAAATGTCTCTAAGCTGTGCTAAAAATGCAGGGAAATCAGCTATTGATAAAAAACTACAAAACAAAAAAACCAGTCCCGCAGAACTTTTTACTGAATGTATAAAGGGTGCCGTTGACTCGGGTCTAAATGAGATTGGCAGCTATGCCTTTGACACTTCTATCGATAATTTACCAAACTAAAATAGATGTCCATTAAACTAAATATTATTCAAAGGAGACATCATGAACCTCGCTATTAAAAAAAAGTTAAAAATTTTCATATTTGCACTCACTTTCAGTAATGTTTCTGCAACTGCTAACAACAGAAAACCATCCTTAGATATTGCAGAAGCCGATGCCAAAGTTAAGCAGTTATTTACACTCTATAATGATCATAAAGAACATTCCATTTATCAACAATTCACCGATACATTAGGTGCCAAAGTTGATGAGAATGAATTTCTTACTGACTTAAAAAACAAACATAACACATTAGGAAACTTGATAAAAACAAAACTTATCTTTAGCCACTCAGCCTACCCCAGCTTAATATATCTTTTTTATCAATCCACCTATGAGCGCACTACTTTAACAGAGTATTTTGTTTTATCCCGCCATCACCCAATGAAGGAATTACAATTTAACACTGATTATGTCGATACACATGGGATACTAAAAAATGACGAGATATTAGATGGTAAAACTAAGAAAGCCATCATGTACATTCAAACACTTAGGGTTTTATATAACAATTCAAATTATTACATATATTATAAAAACATGGATCCAGAGACAACCGAAGGGATATTATCAAAGGATAATTTTATATCAAAAATGGCAATTCAAAAAAAATAAACTCGGGAAATATATTAGTTCAAAAGTTTTATTTACAAAAAAAAATAAAATCAGACGTGATTATTATAACGTACCTAACACAATATGAAAAATACTCAACCATAGAGTTTTTTGGGGTAGGTAAAGATCATAAAAGCGAAAAGTTTAAAATAATCATCTATAGCCTTAATTTAAAACTCACAAATTAATAAACATTTAATACTACAGCAAACAACCAGACTTGCACTATAAGTATCATCAATATCATGATTCTAAAATAGTTAGGTATATTAATCAGAATCTAGTTTACACAAAATCGCCATGGTTTCTAAAAATCAATTTATCAATTATGAGTGATAAAAAGAAGAGGAACACTCAGCATTCCCCTCCTCTGCACTTCACTGGCGGTATTATTTAGCTTCAGCCTTTTTCACCTGCTGCCAATGCGCTTCCATTTCATCAAGCGTGGCTTCTTCCATAGTTTTGCCGGAGGCACGCACCGCATCTTCTACCGCGCGGAAGCGGCGCTCAAATTTGCGGTTAGCCGCTTGTAGGGCGTTTTCAGCTTTATAGCCTAGATGGCGCGATAAATTCACCGTTGCAAACAGCAGATCGCCAATTTCTTCGCCTAGCTTCTCCTCGTCCACCACCGCCTGCTGCGCCTCATCCATCACTTCGTCGATCTCTTCATACACCTTGCCTAACACCGGGCCAAGCGTGTCCCAATCGAACCCCACCGCCGCACAGCGTTTCTGGATTTTATAGGCCTTCATCAGCGCAGGCAGCGCATTCGGAATATCGTCCATCGATGAACTGAGATCCTTTTCAGCGCGCTCCTGCGCCTTACGTTGCTCCCAGCGCGCTAGCGATGCTTCGGCGCTTTCCGAGTGTTCTGCGGCAAAAACATGCGGATGACGGCGTTCTAACTTATCGCTGATGGCGTTACACACGTCATCAAAGTTAAACAGCCCTTGCTCCTGCCCCATCTGCGCATAGAACACCACTTGAAACAGCAGGTCGCCCAACTCTTCACGTAAATCACTGAAATCTTCACGCTGAATCGCGTCAAGCACCTCATAAGTTTCTTCCAGCGTATAGGGCGCAATCGTGGCGAAAGTCTGCTTCTGATCCCACGGACAGCCGCGTTCTGGGTCGCGCAGGGTTTGCATGATGGTCAGCAGGCGGTGCATTGGGGAGGAAGTCATAGTGCAGCTCTCAGGTATAAAAAATAACCGCCGCAGAATGCGGCGGTTTCTGTGCTGACTATCTTACGGATTTAAGCGGCAGGGATAAAGTCACCGTTTTGGCGCGCTACCAGCGTCAGAATGCTGTACAGCGCCACCGGCTGCTGATGCTGGTTTAGCACCTGCACATCCCACACCACCACGCCATGCGGTTTATCTTCAGCGGTTTTCTGGGCCTTTTTAATTTTTTTCTTGCAGGTTAAGCGAACCTGAATGGTATCGCCGATTTTCACCGGTTCGATAAAACGCAGGTTTTCCATACCGTAGTTAGCAATCACCGGCCCTACGCCCGGATCGACAAACAAGCCTGCCGCCGCTGACACCACAAAATATCCATGCGCCACGCGCTCACCAAACAGGGACTCCGCCGCACCAATTTTATCCATGTGGGCATAGAAATGGTCGCCGCTCAGGCAGCCAAAATTCACAATATCTGCTTCGGTGATCGTGCGGCGCGCGGTCAACAGGCTTTCACCAATCGCCAATTGTTCAAAATATTTCCGGAATGGATGAACCGGCTCTTCCACCACGTTTGCGCCACGCACCCATTCACGGCCAATCGCCGCCAGCATCGTTGGGCTTCCTTGAATCGCGGTGCGCTGCATATAGTGTTTTACCGCGCGTAAGCCACCCAGCTCTTCGCCACCACCGGCTCGTCCTGGACCACCATGTACCAACATCGGCAACGGCGATCCATGGCCGGTGGATTCTACGGCCGCATGGCGATCCAAAATCAGCATACGCCCATGAGCACAAGCCGTTGCGCGGATAATATTCGCCGCAATCTGCTCATCCGCAGTAACCAATGAGCCAGCTAAACTCCCCTGCCCCAACAACGCTAATTCAACCGCTTGCTCTGCGTTTTGATACGGCATCAGCGTAGCAACGGGCCCGAAGGCTTCGGTGCCATGCACGGCCTGATGCGTGAAAGGGTCGGCACAGTAAAGCAGCGTCGGAGGATAAAATGCGCCGTTCTCTGCGCCGCTGCCGGTTAGTTGCAACGCCGAAAGTGAACCACCGCACAAAGGCTCGCAGCCGTTACGCAGCAGATAATCGACTTTTTGTTGCACATCATCACGCTGTTCAAGATTGACCAATGCGCCCATTCGTATATCGGGATGCGCAGGATCGCCCACCGTGATACCGCTTAAACGCTTAAGCAACGCTTGTTGAACGGCGTCCATCTGCGCTGCGGGGACAATCACGCGACGAATAGCGGTACATTTTTGCCCCGCTTTCGTGGTCATTTCTCGCACCACTTCTTTAATGAAAATCGCGAATTCAGGCATCTCAGGTGTGACATCTTCGCCTAAAATGCAGCAGTTGAGCGAGTCAGCTTCCATGGTGAAGGCGATGGATTTTTGTAATAAGCGTGGATGTGAACGCAGCTTCTGGCCGGTTTGGGCTGAACCGGTGAAAGTCACCGCATCCTGATAGTCCAAGTGCTCAAAGATATCGCCAACGCCGCCGCAGATAAGCTGCAAGGCCCCTTCTGGCACCAATCCGCTTTCAATAATCAGTTTAACCATCGCCTGAGTGAGCTGCGCCGACGCCGTTGCCGGCTTGATAATCGCAGGCATTCCCGCCAGCCACGTTGGCGCCAGTTTTTCCAGCATGCCCCAGCAAGGAAAGTTAAACGCGTTAATGTGCAGCGCAACGCCGGGACGAGACGTTATGACATGACGGGCGGCAAACTGTGATTGTTTGGAGAGAGGGATTAATTCGTCTTCGGGCCAAAGGGTATCGTCAGGAAGCTCGCGTCCAGCCAAACCTGCATAGGCAAACAACGTCGCAATGCCGCCTTCAATATCCACCCAACCATCACCGCGCGTGGCTCCGGTTTCAGCCGAAATCTGATACAGCGATTCTTTGTGAGCCAGCAGGTGCTTGGCGACCGCTTTCATCATTTGCGCTCGCTGTTGGAACGTCATCGCGGCCAACGCTTTGCCGCCGTTCTGGCGCGCATAGTCCAAGCTTTCAGCCAGCGGTAAACCATCTGAACACACCTGATACAGCGCTTCACCGCTCACGGCGTGGTGGATCGCTCGCTCTTTGCCCTGCCCATATGCCCAGACACCTGAAATATAACTGGTTAACTGCTGCATCCTACCCTCCAAGCTTCACTTTATGACTAAGTATTTACTCAAGGTGTATCACATTATTTTAGTTACCCGCCACTCATTAATTTAACAAAATAGAAACACATCGCATTTTAAAAAAGCACCCATCAAGCTTGGTAAATCTTTACACCAAATCAAAATACTGTTTTTAAACAATTAAAAATAAAACCCTGTGACCTGTACGACAAATACGCACAATAGGTGTTTGATCTTTTTGTTACCAGAATGTAGCTTTTGAGTTATTGAAAGTGATTCACAATTTAAATTAAAACTTAAAATATTCGAATCATTAAGTGAGGAAGCAATGACCCAAAACGCTCAACATCAGGCGCTCTTCGAGGCAAAAATTGCCGCAGATACATCAATAGAAGCCAAAGACTGGATGCCTGATGCCTATCGGCAAAACCTCATCCGTCAAATTGGTCAGCATGCACATTCAGAAGTTATCGGCATGCTGCCAGAAGCCAACTGGATCACTCGTGCACCCAGCCTACGCCGCAAAGCCGTGCTGCTGGCAAAGGTGCAGGATGAAGCAGGGCATGGTTTATATCTGTACAGCGCTGCGGAAACGCTGGGCTGTTCACGCCAAGACATCTACCAAAAGATGCTCGATGGCAAAATGAAATACTCCTCAATCTTCAATTACCCAACCCCGAGCTGGGCTGACGTTGGCGTCATCGGCTGGTTGGTTGATGGTGCCGCTATCGTTAACCAAGTGGCTTTGTGCCGTGCCTCCTATGGCCCCTACGCTCGCGCCATGATCAAAGTCTGTAAGGAAGAAAGCTTCCACCAGCGCCAAGGCTATGAGGCCGTTACGGTGCTGGCCAACGGCACCGCCGAACAACGCGCCATGCTGCAAGATTCCATCAACCGTTTCTGGTGGCCGGTACTGATGATGTTCGGCCCTAACGACAGCGACTCTCCACACAGCGCACAAAGCATGGCTTGGAAAATCAAACGCCATAGCAATGACGAGCTGCGTCAGAAATTTGTTGATAACACGGTGCCGCAGCTAGAAGCGCTAGGCATGACTGCGCCTGACAAAGATTTGCTGTGGGACGAAGCCAGCGGCCACTACCGCTTTGGCGAAATCGACTGGAGCGAGTTTTATCAAGTTCTCAAAGGGCAAGGCCTCTGCAACCACGAGCGCCTAAGCGCGAAACGCCGCGCTTGGGAAGAAGGCTGTTGGGTACGTGATGCCGCAATGGCCCACGCAGAAAAATCTGCCACCAACGCCACCGCGGCATAAACAAGGAAATCTATATGACTCAAGCACATTGGCCACTCTACGAAGTTTTTATTCGGAGCAAACAAGGATTAGCCCACCGCCACGTTGGCAGCCTTCATGCCGCAGACGATCAAATGGCGTTGGAAAACGCGCGCGATGCTTACACTCGCCGCAACGAAGGCTGTTCAATCTGGGTGGTGAAATCAGAGCATTTAGTGGCATCGCAGCCGGAAGATCGCGCCGCATTCTTTGATCCGTCAGACGATAAGGTTTATCGCCATCCGACGTTTTACACCATTCCTGACGGCATCAAGAACATGTGAGGCAGCTGATGACAACGTTAAATCAAGACCTCATCCAATACGTACTACGTCAAGCCGATACGCCGCTCATTTTAGCCCAGCGCCTGTGTGCATGGTGCGGCCATGCGCCTGAGCTGGAAATCGACCTCGCGCTCTCAAATATCGGGCTGGATCTGCTCGGGCAGGCACGCAACTTCTACAGCTATGCCGCCGAATTATCCGGTGAGAACGTCGACGAAGATAGCTTGGCATTTGGGCGCGACGATCTGGCGTTCTGCAACCTGCTTTTGGCTGAACAGCCGAACGGCGGCTTCAACGACACCTTGGTGCGCCAATTTTTCCTCGATACCTACCATTTTTTGCTGCATCAAGGCTTAAGCCAAAGCAGCGATCCTCAGCTTGCCGCTATCGGTGCCAAATCACTGAAAGAGGCTGAATACCACCTACGTTTCAGTCGTGGCTGGATGATCCGCCTCGGTGACGGCACCGAACTGAGCCAGAAAAAAATGCAGCAGGCGATTAACGATCTGTGGCGTTTCACCGGCGAACTGTTCTACAGCGATGACGTTGAACGTCGTCTCGCTGAGCAAGGCATCGCCGTCAATCCTGAAAGCCTTCAGGCTCCGTGGCTGCAAATCGTGCAGCAAGTTCTGCAAGAAGCCACGTTACAGCTTCCAGAAGAAGAGGCCTACCGCCACGGCGGAAAACAGGGCAAACACACGGAACATCTTGGATTCATGCTGGCCGAAATGCAGTTTCTACAGCGCGCTTATCCGGGCTGTCGCTGGTAACGCGGCAACGGGGAACAGGAGAAGATCATGGAACAACGTCAACCACTCAATAGCCTGTTAACGCCAGAGATCCATCAGATCTGGCAGTGCCTGCATGAGATTAGCGATCCTGAATTACCGGTGCTTTCAATCACCGATCTTGGCATGGTGCGCGGCGTTGCCCCTCTGAAAAACGGCTGGCTGGTCACGTTTACGCCCACCTATTCCGGCTGCCCCGCAACGGAGTTTCTCATCGACGCGATTCAAACCACGCTAACCGCCGCTGGCTTTTCCCCGATCAAAGTTGAAATTCGGCTCAGTCCGGCATGGACAACCGACTGGATGAATGCCGAAGCCAAAAAGCGCCTGCGTGAATATGGCGTTGCGCCTCCGCAAGGGCTGGCCTGTGAGAAGCCACTTTCCTCCGGCGCGGTGCAGTGCCCGCAATGCGGCAGCCATGAAACTCAGAAGATCAGCGAATTTGGCTCCACCGCCTGTAAAGCGTTGTACCGATGCAAGCAGTGTCTTGAGCCTTTCGATTACTTCAAATGCATTTAAGAGGTCGCGAGAAAAATGACCGTATTTCACCGTTTAAACATTGCCGCTATTGAGCGGGAAACCCCAGAGGCCGTGGCGATTACGCTACAAGTGCCCGACGAGTTAAAAACACATTACCGCTATAAACCGGGGCAGCATCTCACGCTTAAGGCCAACGTGAATGGTGAAGAGCTGCGCCGTTGCTACTCCATTTGCAGTTCGCCGCAGGATGGCGTGCTACAAATTGGCGTGAAAGCGATCCATCAAGGGCGCTTTTCTTCTTTCGTCAATCAGCAACTCAACGTGGGTGATGCACTTGAAGTGATGCTGCCGCAGGGGCGCTTTGGCTATCAGCCTACCGCCGAGCGCCAAGGCAACTATCTGGCTATCGCGGCAGGTTCAGGCATCACACCGATGTTGTCGATCATTAAAACCACGCTGCTGCTGGAGCCGGAAAGCGAATTCACCCTGATTTACGGCAACCGCACCAGCCGCTCCATCATGTTTAAAGAAGCGCTGTGCGATCTTAAAAACCGCTTCCCGCAGCGCTTACAAATTCTCTATCTGTTTAGCCAAGAAAGTCTGGACAGTCCGCTGCTTAATGGCCGTATCGACAGCGAACGTTTAAGCCTGATGGGCAAATCACTGCTGGATTTCACCACGTTCGATCAAGCGTTTATCTGCGGCCCTGAAAGCATGATGGACGATGCTCACACCACGCTCGAAGCCGCAGGAATGGCGGCGGAAAATATTCATAGCGAACGCTTCAACACAGCGGGTGTCAGCGTGCGTCCTGTGAATATGACCGAGCGAGAGCAAACCAAGGTGGAAATCCAGTTGGATGGCCGCCGCGTGAATATCACGATGAGCGCGCAGGATGACAGCATTCTGGACGCGGCGCTGCGCCAAGGTGCCGATTTACCCTATGCCTGCAAAGGCGGCGTATGCGCTACCTGCAAATGCAAACTCAAATCTGGCGAAGTGGAAATGGGAGTCAATTACAGCCTAGAACCCGATCAGCTCGCAGCCGGTTATATCCTCAGTTGCCAGTCGTGGCCGAAAGGCGACGGCGTAGTTCTCGACTTCGACGTCTAAGGAAACCCCATGAGCAACGACTGGATTTTATGCCACCAGCAACAGCGGGTTTTAACCCTGACGCTTAATCGCCCTGATGCACGTAACGCCCTCAGCACCGCCTGTTTAGAGCTGTTGGTCTGCCATTTAGAAAACGCCGATAGCGATGACAGCATTGGTGCCGTAGTGATCACCGGCTCCTCGCGCTGCTTTGCCGCCGGTGCCGATTTACGCGAGCTCCAGCAGCAAAAGGTGGCAGACGCCATTGTCGACCGTCGCCCACAGGTATGGCAGCGCTTCAATGCCATCAGCAAACCGATCATTGCCGCCGTCAATGGCTACGCGCTTGGCGCAGGCTGTGAGCTAGCGCTGGCCTGCGACATCGTGGTAAGCGGTGAAAATGCGCGCTTTGGGCTGCCTGAAATCACCCTAGGACTGATGCCCGGTGCCGGAGGCACCCAACGTTTGCTGCGCAGCGTCGGGAAATCACTGGCCTCGCAGATGGTGCTGACAGGTGAGCCGATTAACGCGCAACAGGCGCGCGATGCACAGCTCATCAGTGAAATCTGCGTTACCGAACTGACGTTGGAACGCGCCCAGCAAATTGCCACCCGTATTAGTCAGCAATCACCGCTCGCGCTGCGTGCGGCGAAATCAGCGCTTAAGGCCGCGCAGGAAACCACGCTTTCACAGGGATTAAATCTGGAACGTCAGCATTTTGTCTCACTAGCAGGGACTGACGATCGCGCCGAAGGCATCGCCGCCTTTTTTGAAAAACGTTCACCTGAATTTAAAGGACGCTAATCCTATGACTCCCTCTGATGAAAACATGGTTCTCACCCACATTGAGGCTGGCGTTCTGACTATCACGCTCAATCGCCCCGACCGTTTAAACAGCTTCAATGACGAAATGCACCGCCAGCTTAGCGAAGCATTAAACATCGCCGAACGCGATGAAGCCGTACGCTGCGTTCTGTTCACCGGCGCAGGACGTGGCTTCTGCGCGGGGCAAGATCTGAACGATCGCAACGTCAGCGTTGAGCAAGCGGCTCCCGATCTGGGGCTGTCCGTTGAGCGTTTTTATAATCCGCTGATCCGCCGTATGACCGCCTTGCCGAAACCGATCGTTTGCGCCGTTAACGGCGTTGCCGCCGGTGCCGGTGCCGCGATTGCTTTAGCGTGTGACATTGTGATCGCCAGCGCTAACGCCAGTTTTATTCAATCATTTTGCCGTTTAGGTCTGGTGCCAGACTCCGGCGGCAGCTGGTTCTTACCCCGCTTAGCCGGTCATGCGCGCGCCATGGGAATGGCGTTGTTGGGCGATAAGATCAGCGCTCAGCAGGCGTTGGAATGGGGCATGATCTGGCAAGTTGTTGAACCCGAAATGCTGGCAGCACGCACACAAGAACTCGCTCAGCACCTCGCGACCCAGCCGACCTATGGTTTAGGGCTAATTAAAAAGGCAATGTACAGCGCCGCCACCAACACGCTCGATCAACAGCTGGATCTTGAACGCGATCTACAACGCCTCGGAGGCCGAAGCGAAGACTATCGCGAAGGCGTGAGCGCGTTCTTCCAGAAACGCCAGCCTGAATTTAAGGGGAAATAATCATGCCTTCTCCTTTGCTACAAGGCTCTGTTGGCGTGATTGGCGCGGGGACAATGGGCATTGGTATTGCTCAGGTTGCCGCCAGCGCAGGACATAGCGTCATGCTTTTTGACGTTAACGCCGAAGCCTCATCGCGTGCGTTAAGCGCTTTACATCAACGCCTGCAACAGCGCGTGGACGCAGGTAAAGCAGATGCTCATACCACTCAACAGCTTTTAACGCGGATTCAAATTGCTACTGCGTTCACCGAGCTGGCGCCTTGCACTTTAGTGATCGAAGCCATTGCCGAGCGCCTAGAGATCAAACAAAGCCTGTTTCGCGATCTCGAAGCCATTTGTTCATCGCAAACGTTGTTTGCCAGCAACACCTCTTCGCTATCAATTACCGCCATTGCCAGCGCGCTGAAACACCCGCAGCGTCTGGCTGGATTACATTTTTTCAATCCCGCGCCGGTGATGAAGCTGGTCGAAATTGTACGTGGCTTGGAAACCGATGCGGACACGCTCAATGCGCTGCGAGAACTGGCCATAGCATGGAAAAAACAGCCGGTGGTTTGTCGTTCGACGCCCGGTTTTATCGTTAACCGCGTTGCGCGTCCTTTCTACGCCGAAACCCTGCGTGCGTTAGAGGAGCAGATCGCCACACCGGCCACGCTGGATGCCGTGTTGCGCGATGCGGGCGGCTTTGCGATGGGGCCGTTGCAGCTAACCGATTTAATTGGCCACGACGTGAACTATGCGGTAACGGAATCGGTATTTCATGCCTTTGGCTCTGATCCTCGCTTTCAGCCCTCGTTGGTGCAAAAAGAGCTCGTAGAGGCTGGGCATTTAGGACGTAAAAGTGGCCGTGGTTTTTATCGCTATCAGAGCGATATTCAGCCGATTTCCCCTGAGTTTGCACCGATTGAAACTGGCGCGATGCCGCAACGAATTAGCGCCCATGGGCGCTGGTCGGCGCTGCCTGAATTTGCTGCCCTGTTGCAACAAAATGGGATCGCGATTGAAGAACTCAAAGAGAGTGCCGAATCGCCTCCGTTTTTACGCCTCGACGAAGTTACATTTATGTTAACGGATGGTAAATTATCATCAAGACTCGCCGCAGAAACGAGAACGCCCGTGGTTCAGTTCGATCTTTCCGTGAATCATCAACAGGCTTCGGCCATCGCTATTAGCGCAGCCAGCTGTAATAGCGCAGCGCAAACGGCGTTAGTGATTCGCTTCCTGCAATCCTTAGGCAAAAACGTCATTGTTCTTCCTGATTATCCGGCGCTGTTAACCCTGCGCACGGTTGCCATGTTGTGCAACGAGGCGCTTGACGTGGTGAACAAAGGGATCGCCAGCAGCGAAGACACCGATTTGGCGATGCGTCTGGGCGTGAATTATCCCGCAGGCCCGTTAGCTTGGGGCAACCAGCTTGGCTGGCAGCATATTCTCACCACGCTCGAAAACCTTAATCACTTCTATGCCGACACCCGCTATCGCCCAGCGCCGCTATTGCGCCAACTGGCGGCTGGCTACGTTTCGCTTGCCACTCAGGAGCTTCATTGATGAACGCCTCATCACCAACTCATTTAGCGCAACGCTGCGCCGAGCTGATGTTTGCCCAAGATACCTGCGCGCAGTCCATGGGGATGACCATCGACCGCGTCGATAGCGGTTTCGCTCAGGTCAGCATGACTATCGCCCCCAACATGCTTAACGGGCACCAAACCTGTCACGGCGGGCAACTTTTCAGCCTTGCCGATACTGCGTTTGCCTATGCCTGCAACAGCCAAGGACTAGCCGCCGTGGCTTCTGGCTGTTCCATTGATTTTATCCGCCCAGGATTTAGCGGCGATCGTCTAACCGCCAGTGTCGAAGTGCGACATCAGGGCAAGACAACGGGTCTATACGACGTTGAGATCACGAACCAAGATGGCAAAACCGTCGCGTGGTTTCGTGGCCGTGCGCATCGTCTTGGTCATTCCCTTTTAGAACAGCAAGGAGAGCAGCCATGAATCACGCTTTTATCTGCGACGGCGTTCGCACCCCGATTGGTCGCTATGCTGGTGCATTAGCCGGCCTGCGCGCCGATGATTTGGCCGCGATTCCATTGCAAGCCTTGATGGCCCGTTATCCCACGTTGGACTGGGAGCGCGTTGACGACGTGATCCTCGGCTGCGCCAATCAGGCCGGAGAAGACAACCGTAACGTAGCCCGTATGGCCGCGTTATTGGCTGGATTACCATCAACCGTTTCAGGCACCACCATCAATCGCCTGTGCGGCTCCGGCCTTGATGCACTGGCCTTTGCTGCCCGCAGCATTAAAGCCGGTGACGCTCAGCTGATGTTGGCCGGAGGCGCGGAATCCATGACGCGTGCTCCGCTGGTGATGGGCAAAGCCGACAGCGCCTTCAGCCGTCAGGCACAAATATTCGATACCACTATCGGCTGGCGCTTTGTGAATCCGCTCATGCAGGGATCTTTTGGCACCGACTCCATGCCTGAAACCGCCGAAAACGTAGCCGCTCAGTTCAATATCAGCCGCGCCGATCAAGATGCCTTTGCGCTGCGCAGTCAACAGCGTACCGCTAAGGCGCAGGCTTCAGGCGTGTTAGGGCAAGAAATTGTTCCGGTGGTTTTGAAAGGTAAAAAGGGGGCGGAGATCCGCGTGACACAGGATGAGCATCCTCGTCCAGAAACCACGCTGGAGCAATTGCAAAGCCTGAAAACGCCTTTCCGTATGCCGGGCAGCGTGACGGCCGGGAATGCCTCAGGGGTTAACGACGGTGCTGCCGCGCTGATCGTGGCATCTGAAGCGCTGGCTATCGCGCAGGGACTGACACCCAGAGCGCGCATTGTCGCCACCGCAACCTGTGGCGTTGAACCACGCATTATGGGGATCGGCCCGCTGCCAGCCACACGCAAAGTGTTGGAACTGGCCGGCTTAAGCCTGAACCAAATGGACGTCATTGAACTCAATGAAGCCTTTGCGGCGCAGTCTCTGGCCGTGATGCGTCAGCTTGGCCTTCCTGACGATGCCGAACACGTGAACCCGAACGGCGGTGCCATTGCGCTCGGTCATCCTCTTGGCATGAGCGGAGCACGTTTGGCATTGGCAGCCACTTTTGAACTGGAACGGCGCGGCGGGCGCTACGCACTTTGCACCATGTGCATCGGTGTAGGGCAAGGCATCGCCATGATTATCGAGCGTGTCTGATCCCTCCGCCTCTGTCCCTACAAACCAGAGCCTGTGAGCGCGATTCAAATACTAAGAAAAATATTATCAGGAATGGCAAACATGACTAAGACATTACCGCACATTGACCCGATTGAATTCGCCTCATGTGATGAAATTCAGGCATTGCAGTTGGAGCGTATGAAGTGGACGCTGCATCACGCCTATAACAACGTGCCGATGTACAAACGTAAATTTGATGCGGCTGGCGTTCGTCCTGATGACTTTAAGCAACTGAGCGATATTGCGAAATTCCCCTATACCACCAAGCAAGATCTGCGTGATAACTACCCTTTCGACACCTTCGCGGTACCGATGGAGCAAGTGGTTCGCGTGCATGCGTCGTCGGGAACGACCGGTCGCCCAACGGTTGTCGGTTATACCCAACAGGATATCGATAACTGGGCGGATATTGTGGCCCGCTGTTTGCGTTCCGCGGGAGCCACAGCCAAAGACAAAATTCATGTGGCCTACGGCTATGGGCTATTCACCGGGGGATTAGGCGCGCATTACGGCGCTGAGCGACTCGGTGCAACCGTGATCCCAATGTCCGGCGGGCAAACGGAAAAACAGGCGCAGTTAATCCTCGACTTCAAACCCGATGTCATCATGGTCACGCCTTCTTATTGCCTGACGCTGATTGACGAACTCGAGCGCAAAATGGGCGGTGATGCCCGCGGGTGTTCACTGCGCTTGGGCGTATTTGGCGCAGAGCCTTGGACTGATTCTCTGCGTAGCGAAATCGAAACCCGTATGGGGATCAAAGCGCTAGATATTTATGGTCTGTCTGAAGTGATGGGCCCAGGCGTGGCGATGGAGTGTGCAGAATATGCCGACGGCCCAACTATCTGGGAAGATCATTTCTACCCTGAGATCATTCATCCCGATAGCTGCCAAGTGCTGCCAGACGGTGAAGCCGGAGAATTGGTTTTCACCACCCTAACCAAAGAGGCGATGCCGGTGATCCGCTATCGCACCCGCGATCTTACCCGCTTGCTGCCGGGATCGGCACGCAATATGCGTCGCATGGATAAGATCACCGGCCGATCTGACGATATGTTAATTATTCGCGGCGTAAACGTGTTCCCTTCTCAGCTTGAAGAACAAATAATGAAGTTCCGCGAGCTGTCGCCGCACTACCAGTTGGAAGTCACACGCAAAGGTAATTTAGATAACCTTTCAGTCAAAGTTGAACTGAAAGAACCTAACGTTCTCAACCACGACCAGCGCTGCGATATCTGCCATCAGCTGCGCCACCATATTAAATCGATGGTCGGCGTGAGTACTCAGGTCAGCATCGTCAACTGCGGTGATATTCCGCGCTCAGAGGGTAAAGCCGTTCGCGTGGTCGATTCTCGGGGACGGTAACCAATCCCCACCTTAACCCTCCCCTTATCAGGGGAGGGAACCGTTCTGCGCTGTTTGGAAGATCCCACAACTTTTCATCCGGTTATGCTACTGTGATGACACACTAAAAACTGACCGGTGAAGAATAATGGAACACAAAATTGACGACTTTATTCGTCATGCGCTGGATGCCCAGCCGATCAGCGGTACGTCACTGATTATCTCGTTGTATGGCGATGCACTCAGCCATCGTGGCGGTGAAGTTTGGTTAGGTAGCCTGAGTGCGCTGCTTGAGCCGCTTGGGTTTGGCGATCGTTTTGTCCGTACCTCCATTTTTCGGCTGCAAAAAGAGGGATGGCTGGACGTCATAAAATTAGGCCGTCGCAGCTACTATCGCGTCACCGAGCGCGGCATGAATCAGTTTCGTCATGCAGAAAGCAAAATCTATCTCAGCGAACAGCCTGAATGGGATGGACAGTGGGATTTGTTGTTGCTCGAAATGGCGAGTAAAGCAGAACGAGTCCGATTGAAGAAAGCACTTAGCTGGCTTGGTTTTGGTCAAATGAACAGTTCGCTGATGGCAGCTCCCGCACGCGAACAGAACGACGTTCCCGCTATGCTAAGCGAGTTGAACGCCAGCGAATCAGTGATCTATTTCCGCGCTGACTACCCTTACAACCGCTCGGAGCACAGTTTGAAAGAACTGGTTTCCACCAGTTGGTCCCTGAATGAAGTTGCAGAGTATTATCATGAGTTTATCGCCTCGTTTCGCCCGCTCATGACGCTGCTGCGTGATACACCAGAAGAAGAACTCACCCCTGAGCGCTGCTTTCAGCTGCGTTTGCTGTTGATCCACTACTATCGCCGCGTGGTTTTGAAAGATCCGCTGTTGCCCGATGCGCTTTTGCCGAACCAGTGGGAAGGACAGATCGCCCGTAATCTATGTATCAATATTTACCAACGCATCGACCATGCCGCCACGCGCTATGTGAGTGAGAAAACAGAAACCACCATCGGAGAACTCCCCCAGCCAGCGGTCGCCTACTATCGCCGCTTTGGCGGATTACCCCGATAAAGCCTTACACATTAAGGAGATTTAACGATGCCCGTGTATCAGATTGATGGTTTAACTCCGGTAGTCGACAGCAGTAGTTTCGTTCATCCTACCGCCGTATTAATTGGCGATGTGATTATCGGCAAACGCGTCTACATCGGGCCTAATGCCAGTCTGCGTGGCGACTTTGGCCGAATCGTAGTGCAAGACGGGGCGAACATTCAAGATAACTGCGTCATGCATGGGTTCCCACAGCAGGACACCGTGGTAGAAATCGATGGGCATATCGGCCACGGCGCAATTCTGCACGGCTGTCGCATCCGGCGTAATGCGCTCGTGGGCATGAATGCCGTGGTGATGGATGGCGCTGATATCGGCGAAAACACCATTATTGGGGCTGCTGCTTTTGTGAAAGCCGCCGCAAAATTTGACGCAAATAAACTGGTGGTTGGCAGCCCTGCCCGCGTGGTACGGGAGTTAAGCGAACAGGAATTGAGTTGGAAGCGTGCGGGCACCCGCGAATATCAAGAATTAGTGATCCGCTGCAAAGAAACGCTGCGTGAAGTTGAACCGCTGCGAGAAGAGGAAGCCGGTCGCAAACGACTGAGTTTCAATGAAGATATTGTACCGAAGGGGCAGATTTGAGATTGACTCGGCATCAGCATGATGACGGTGTAAGGTTTCGTTCGCCTATCTCTATTGGAGTCCTTAGCGTACGAAACCCACCACCTGAGCCAGCAAGCGTATCACCTGACTATGGCAAGACCTTTCCAATATCCGGCCACTCGCTGAGCGGCATCGGCCGAGCAAAGTAATACCCCTGTGCTTTTTGGCACCCCATTGCCTGTAGTTTGTCGGCCACTTCCGCCGTTTCAACCCCTTCGGCCACCAATGGGACATTAAATCCGTGGGATAGACGGACCACCGCCGACACAATCGATTCGTTGCGGCTATCGGTGAGAACATCGCTAACGAAATCTTTATCGATTTTTAAGGTATCAAATTCAAGCTTATGCAGATAAGAAAGGCTTGAGAAACCTGAACCAAAATCATCAATGGCAACGGAAACGCCCCCGCGACGGATAGTGCTGATGGTTTCCATCAAAATATCGGTTTCTTTCATCATGCTCGTTTCGGTAATTTCGATCGAGATGTTGTGTGGCGCAATATTATGCCGAGCCATCGTAGCAAAAAGTGTGTGGGCAAAATCTTGCTGCATAAGCTGTACCAGCGAAATATTCACATGCAGTTTAAAGTCGCTTGGCCACTCACCGCTGGAGAGTTTTTCACTCAGCTGCATGCAGGCGTTATCTAAAACCCATGCGCCTAAAGGAACAATAAACCCCGTATCTTCCGCCAAAGGAATAAAGTGATCGGGGCCAACCATGCCAAGTTCTGCATTGCGCCAACGAATTAAACATTCAGCACCGGTAATATGACGCGTGGTCAAATTCACAATCGGCTGGAATACCAAGAAGAACTCATTCAGCGCCAGCGCACTCTTTAGATGACGCAACATATTAATATTGAGGATTTCTTCAGCACGAATATCCGAGTGGTATAACATGCTGTAGCCGTTGCCTTTGCTGCAGGCAAATTTCAGCGCAATATAAGCATCCATGATGCTGTCATTAAGCGTGCTCGGGTTGATAACGTCATGCACAAAACCGGTATTTCCCGCATATACCTGCCCGTCTGCATCATGCTCTACGTCTAATCCTCTGAAGAAACGCTCAAACTTATGTTGCTCTGCTAAGCAGAAATCCTGCGTTTTTACGCCCGGATAGCAAATAATAAACCGCTCTTCGGCATCCCGTGCAAGCCATGTCCCCGCGGGTAAAATAGCCTGTAGATCTTGAATAAAGCGCGAAACAAAATCTCTACCGTAGCTGCGCCCTAAACTACTGGTGATAGCATTAAAATTACTTAAACCAACAATCGCAAGCAATCCAATCGCAAAACCGCCCTGTTCTTCATGACATTCTCGAAACTTGCCCAGCAAGCCCCTGCGCGTCAGAAGTTTAGTATCCTCATCAATATTGAGCTGGTTTTCTAGCTTAAGGAACATACCTTCCAACTCATCCGACATTTGTGCAAAGGCGGTATTCAGCACTCTAATTTCAGAAAATTGAGCCTGATGATTCAGACTGGGTTTCCATTTTCGTCGAGCAATCATCGGCGCTTGCCGCGCAATATCTAATATAGGGTTCGTTACCATCGAGAGTAATTTCACCGCGATCAATGAACCCAGTGCAAATATAATGACCGAAAGAATAATAGTAATAATACGGTTGCTCAGTAAATCACCGGTTAAATCATCTTGGGCTGAGAGCACAACGATCCGCCATCCAGGCAAATTAAGATCGTTGCCTACCGGCATCACTTTGCCAAAATACATTGAGCTACCGGACTGAATACGCTCCACTTCGCTAGGGTTATTTTGCAGGATTTTAACCGTCGATTTTATTAACGGATCGGTACTGTCCATGACCGAAACCAGCCCGCCACCGTCCTGATCGGCAATACCAAATGCGAGATCGGAAATGAGATAATCATCTTTAGAGGACGCAATAATCTGATTAGAACCATTAACAATAAAAATGACGTTGTTTTCATTTTTTGTCAGTTCCATCAGATAGCGACTAAATCGGCTTAAGCGCAGATCGCTTGAGATAACGCCAATGTAGCGATTTTTTTTGTCATATACGGGAGAGCTAAAAGAGATGCTGATGCCGCTATCCGAGTTAAAGTCTCGATAGGCTTTGGTCCACGAGGATTGTTTACTTTCATCAACATAGCGAAACCAAGGTCGTTGGCTGACGTCATAGTTTTCAATGCTTTCTCTTGGTTTTTCATCCTGAGAAAGGCCGTTGTAGTAATTCAGCCTGCCCAGAGTGACTCGCGACTTCAGGATGAGGTATTCTTTATCCGTAATATTATTCCGACCAACACCGATATAATGGCCATCCCTCGTGCCAAGCGCAACCATGCTTAAATACTTGTCACCCGAAAAAATCCGTCCCATAGTTTGAAGGAGAATTTCTTTTATAAACGGCATTTGATCGCTGGTTTCACTGAAATCCATGGCTTTCAGTGACGTGGCTACGGCGGCATTCGACTGCTTAGGCACGTTGATATAGTGCTCCAGCATGCTTTTTACCGTTTCCCCTTTAGACGTGATGACCTTTTCGCTCATCCGATTCAGCGCATGGTTCTCTTGCTGAAACTGGAGATAAAGAATAAAGATGACAATAAACGTGGTAAAAAATACAAATACCGACAGGACAATCGTCTTGAGAGAGTAGCTCTCTATAAACGCCAATTTATTTTTTTTCATACGAACTAGTGCTCAGAAGGTGAACTGTTTCTTACCGCGACTCTTCGACTCGTATAAGTTAACATCTGCCAGTTTCATTGTCGTGGAAATATCGTCGTCAAACTTCGCAACACCAATTGAAACGGTCATTTTTGCCGTCACGCTCTCAGAAATATAGAGTTTCTCATCATTAATATCATGTAAAATTTGCTCAGTAACATGTTTGGCATCCTTTAGGGAGGCATTAAACAAAAAGACCACAAATTCATCGCCCCCCATTCGAACAACAATATCACTTGCTTTGATATTACCCTGCATGATCTTTGTACACTTGTACAAAGCTTCATCACCAATATCATGCCCATAGCTATCATTAATTTGTTTAAAATGATCGATATCGATGGCAAGAATATAGTCTAAGTCAGCTCGTTTTTTAATCTTAGGAATATAGCGACGATTATAGGCTTTGGTCAAAAAATCCATATAATAGTCTTTGTTCATCTTATCAAAGATATCTATATAGTAGAGCCCATGCAGCGTGCGGATCACGGCAATAAAAAAAGGGATCAAGATCAACAGTATTAGCTGCCAATGGAATGTATATTTTATTTCCTCTAACGACTCTTCGATGATGGCTCTGAAGTTTTGGGTATTTTGCGGTAATACCATGATGCCAGAATCGCCATGCCGAGCATTAATAACGCGATTAAATAATTCGTTTGATGCTGTTTCTTCTCTCTCTTTTAAGCGCCCTGGAATTGAAAAAGTGTGCAGCAAATTAATATAGTTTGAATAGCTTAACTGCAAAGCTTGTAATTGGCTGTCTTTAAGCTGCTTATTCGTTTTTTGATTATCTATATTATAAAACGTAGACGCGGAAAGAGAGAGGAAGTCGCTGCGGGCACTGGAGAGTTTCAACAAAAACTCCATCTGCTTAACTGTTGTTTCAGTTTTGTAATAAAAAAGTGTAAAACAGGCTGCGCTGATAACGAACAAGATAACCGTTATTACATCTTGACGCTGACTTAACAAACGAAAAAAAAGATTATTTGAGCTCATAAGCCGAACCAGAATTTTCTCATGAGTAGATTATTCTCTTTAGGATTATTGTCTAAAAGTCACAACTGAGATCGCATGCTCAGTGAATATATATTTGATCATAAATCAGATGTAAATAATTATCCAGAGATGCATTATGAGACTCATAAAATAAGAATTTTCATGAAACAAAAATTACGATGGATAGCTAAAATTAAAATGATAACAGACTGATAAATAAAGAATAAAAATATAATTTAAAATTCAATAATATATTATTGGTTAGAGCTGGTTTGATAGGATTTTTATTGGAAATAGAATTATCTTAATATAAATAGAGGCGACGAGTAACGACGCCTCTATTTTTTCACTGGCTATTTCTCTGTTTTTCCACCGTGTAAACGGCGCGCATCGATAACATCCGGTAACTGGTTTAATTTCGCCAGCACACGTCCAAGCACCTGCAGGTTGTAAATTTCGATATCCATATCAATCGTTGCCAGCTGTTTTTTGGTATCGCTACGGCTGGCAACACCTAGCACGTTAACCTTCTCATTAGCGAGAATAGTCGTGATATCACGTAGCAGGCCGCTACGGTCATTGGCCATCACACGTACCACCAGCGAATAGCCACTGGAGTAACTCTCGCCCCATACAGCATCGATGATACGTTCCGGTGCATGCGAGCGTAGTTCATTAAGCTGATCGCAGTCTGAACGGTGGATTGAGATGCCGCGCCCCTGAGTGATAAAACCAATAATTTCATCACCAGGGATCGGCTGACAGCAACGTGCTATGTGGTGCATTAAATTACCCACACCTTCCACCACAACACGCCCACTGCTCTTATCACTACGTGACTGAGATTGGCCTTTTTGCGTAAGCTGTTTTAGCGCTTCACGGTCAGCTTCTTCCGCACTTGGCTTATTGGTTTTGCCCTGCAGGAAGTTGACCATCTGATTAACGCGGATATCGCCGCCGCCTATCGCCGCCAAAACCTCATCCATCGAGTTGACGTTATAGCGAGGGATCAGAAGCTTTTCAGCTTCTTTCAGGCTGATGTCCAAGCGCTCAAGCTCATCATCTAGAATTTGGCGGCCTGCGAGGATATTTTTGTCCCGATCTTGTTTGCGGAACCAGTTGTGGATTTTGGCGCGTCCACGGCTGGTTGTAACGTAACCAAGGTTTGGATTCAGCCAGTCACGGCTTGGGTTCGGCTGCTTCTGAGTGATAATTTCAACCTGATCGCCCATCTGCAGCTGATAGGTGAATGGCACAATGCGACCACCGATTTTAGCACCGATACAGCGATGGCCTACGTCGCTGTGAATATGGTAAGCAAAGTCGAGCGGTGTTGAGCCCGCAGGGAGATCCACAACGTCGCCTTTTGGCGTAAACACATAAACGCGATCGTCAAATACCTGGCTGCGTACCTCATCCAGCATTTCGCCAGAGTCGGCCATCTCTTCTTGCCATGCAATCAGTTTACGCAGCCACGCAATTCGACCTTCGTAGCCGGAACGACCTGCGGCCTGCGGCCCCTCTTTGTATTTCCAGTGCGCAGCAACGCCCAGCTCGGCATCTTCATGCATCTGGCGTGTCCGGATTTGAATCTCTAGCGTTTTACCGCGCGGGCCTAAAACGACGGTATGAATCGACTGATAACCATTAGGTTTCGGGTTAGCCACATAGTCGTCAAATTCATTAGGCAGATGACGATAGTGAGTGTGCACTATCCCCAATGCCGCGTAGCAATCCTGCAAGCGTTCAACCACGATGCGTACTGCACGTACATCAAATAGCTCATCAAACGCCAATGCCTTTTTCTGCATTTTGCGCCAGATACTGTAGATGTGTTTTGGCCGGCCATAAATCTCGGCTTTGACACCTTCTTTGGCCATTTCCTTGCGCAGCGCTTCAACAAAATCATCGATAAACTGCTCACGATCGATACGGCGTTCATGCAACAGCTTGGCAATCTTTTTATATTCATCTGGATGCAGATAACGGAAGCAGAAATCTTCTAGCTCCCACTTTAGCTGCCCAATCCCCAGACGATTTGCCAACGGTGCATAGATGTTGAAGCACTCTTTGGCCGCCAATACGCGTTCTTCTTCCGGCGCATCTTTAACTTCGCGCAGATGAGCAATACGCTCAGCGAGCTTTATCACCACGCAGCGGAAATCTTCCACCATGGCCAGTAGCATGCGGCGGATATTATCCACCTGCTCAGAGGCACCGGAGTCATTTTGAGTGGCTTTTAACGCGCGGATTGCATCCATTTCCAGCACGCCATGTACCAGATTGGTGATCTCTGTGCCAAAATCCTCCTCGACTGTTTCACGATCGATGACTTTGGCTTCCACCAGCGGAAACAGCAGCGCGGTGCGCATACTGTCGTTGTCCATACTGAGCGTGGAGAGAATTTCCACCATCTCAACGCCGCGCCACAGTAATAATGCCGCATCGGGATGATTAAGTGTTTTTTGCTGACAATAACGCCAAGTTGCAGAGAGACGCTCACACGACTGCTGGTTCGACAGATTTAGGCTCTTCACCCACTCATCAAGGGCAAATTCACCAGCCGTATTTAGATGGGCACTTCTTACCGCAACCATATCCTCTCCCTTTTACTCATCAACTTGAGCCGTACTACGACGCAACAAACAACGCCATCGACTCTAAATGCCCCGTGTGGGGAAACATATCTAGCATTCGCACGCGTTCCATTCGGTAACCCGCTGCGATTAAAATCTGACTGTCACGCGCCAGCGTGGTGGGATTACAGGAAACATAAACCACCTTCTGCGGTGCTAGTTTAACAATGTGATCCATAACGCCTGCGGCACCGGCACGCGCTGGATCCAACAACACTTTGTCAAATCCAAGTTTAGCCCATGGCTGCCGAGTCACATCATCCTCCAAGTTGTGCTGGAAGAATTCGACGTTATTCAATGCATTAATCTGGGCATTATACAGACCATTTGCTACCAGCGTAGCAACACCTTCAACGCCGACCACCTGTTTTGCGCGTTTTGCTAAGGGTAATGTGAAATTGCCCATCCCGCAGAACAGGTCTAACACGCGATCGGTCGATTCTACTGCTAACCATTCCAACGCCTGCGCAACCATTCGTTGATTCACCGCGTCGTTAACCTGAATGAAATCTCTTGGGCTAAAAAATAATCGTAGCCCGTCGACTTGATAAAACGGTGTGTCATCGCACAGCTTAATCAGATCGTCTTCATTACCTTGTAGGTAGAGCATAGCGCGATGCTGCGCACTAAAATTGTGCAAACGAGCCAAATCTTGTTCTTTCAACGGTTCAAGATGGCGCAATACCACTACGGGGCCATTATCAGCTAGCACAAGTTCAGCATGGCCTAAACGGCGAACGGCCTTCATCCCGACCAAACACTCATGCAGCGGTTGCAAAAGCGATGCCAGCGCAGGTGCTAATACAGGGCACGCTTTAACAGGCACTAAATCATTAGAACCTAACTTGCGAAACCCCATCACCAGCTGCTGTTGTTTAGGCAGGAATTGCAATCCTAAACGCGCACGCCGACGATAGCCGTATTCTGGCCCGCTAATAACGGATTCTGGTATGATATTCAAACCCGGTTCGCGGTTAATCAGGCGTTGAAGAGAAGCCGATTTACTTCGCTGTTGTAGGGCCTCGCTGGCATGCTGCTGCTGGCAGCCGCCACAGACACCAAAATGCGGGCAGCGCGGCGCTACGCGCTCTGGGCTGCGAGTGAGTAAGCGCTTCACTTTGGCGCGAGCAAACTGCTTTTTATCTTCGGTTAAAGTGACTTCGGCTTGCTCATCTGGCAATAGGCCGGAAATAAAGATAGCTTTACCATTGTGGCGTGCAACTCCTTGGCCAAAGGGATCAAGGTCGGTTGCCGTCACAGTTATGGTTTGTCGGGTCGCCACGCGGCGTCCCGGAGAGTAAAATTGAGCCATGTTTTATCGATTTGTCGTTGGTTTTAGCTTTCGCTAATAATGATATCTGCCACCAATTCTCCCACATTGGACCCACATGACCAAATACAGCCTGCGTGCGCGCATGATGGTACTGATTTTAGCCCCCACTTTATTGATTGGTTTGCTGCTCAGCACCTTCTTTGTTGTTCATAGATACAATGAGTTACAAGCACAATTGGTGGATTCCGGTGCCAGTATCATTGAGCCGCTTGCCGTGGCGAGCGAATATGGCATGACCTTCCGCAGTCGTGAAGCGGTGCGACAGCTGATTGGCCTGCTGCATCGCCGTCATTCCGATATTGTGCGCTCCATCGCCGTTTTCGACGATAACAACGATCTGTTCGTTACCTCAAACTATCACCATAACTATTCGCTGCTACAGCTCCCCAAAGGTGTGCCTATGCCTAACGACCTGATGCTTTCCAAGCATGGGGATTCGTTAATCCTGCGCACACCGATCATCTCGGAAGACAGATTTATCGACTCCACCAGCGCCGAAAACCCGCACCTTGGCTATATCGCGGTTGAATTGGATCTGCGTTCAGTGCGCTTACAGCAATACAAAGAAGTATTTGTTGCTACGTTGCTGCTGATTATCTGTATGTGTATTGCCTTGCTGTTTGCCTACCGGCTGATGCGCGATGTCACAGGGCCTATCCGCAACATGGTTAACACCGTTGACCGCATTCGTCGAGGGCAGCTCGACAGTCGTGTAGAAGGCCATATGCTGGGCGAGCTGGATATGCTCAAAAACGGTATTAATTCGATGGCGATGTCTCTGACGGCCTACCACGAAGAGATGCAGCAAAATATCGATCAGGCCACCTCTGACCTGCGTGAAACGCTCGAGCAGATGGAAATTCAAAACGTAGAATTAGATTTAGCTAAAAAACGCGCTCAGGAAGCCGCGCGAATTAAATCCGAGTTTTTGGCCAATATGTCGCATGAGCTGCGTACACCGCTCAATGGGGTTATCGGCTTTACCCGACAAGTTCTGAAAACCCCGCTCAATGCGACCCAAAGTGATTACCTGCAAACCATTGAGCGTTCTGCGAATAATCTACTGACCATCATCAATGATGTGCTTGATTTCTCGAAGCTTGAAGCCGGTAAACTGGTGCTGGAACATATTCCTTTCCTGCTGCGTGAAACCATCGACGAAGTTACCGTTCTGCTTGCTCCTAGCGCACACGAAAAAGGCATTGAGCTTACCCTTAATATTCGTAACGACGTTCCCGAACATGTGATCGGCGACCCGATGCGCATACAGCAAGTCCTTACTAACCTATTAGGCAATGCGATTAAATTTACCGAGAAAGGGAATATCGATATTCGCATTGAGCTACGCAGCGTCACCCCACATCAGGTGGAGCTTGAAGTATTGGTGCACGATACCGGTATTGGTATCTCAGAACGCCAGCAATCACAGCTGTTCCAAGCATTCCGTCAGGCAGATGCCAGTATTTCTCGCCGCCATGGCGGCACCGGATTGGGCTTAGTTATCACCCAGAAACTGGTGAATGAAATGGGTGGGGATATTAGTTTCCATAGCCAGCCGAACAAAGGCTCTACATTCTGGTTCCACATTCAGTTAGAACTCAACCATAACGCGCCGGCAAGTCACTTCCCGATGCAGAGATTGGCCGGGCAAAAACTGCTTTATGTCGAGTCAAATCCGGTTGCCGCGCAATGTACGTTGGACTTACTTCAGGCGACGCCGCTGGAGGTGAGCTACAGCCCGCTTCTGGCACAGGTTATTCCTGACTCTCACTACGATATCCTACTGGTGGGGCTGCCGGTTAACTTCACCTATGATGATGAACAGGGTCGCGATAAGCTGAAAACCGCGTTGTCATTAGCCAACCGCGTGATCCTTGCGATGCCGAGCCACAAGCTGCTCTATAGTGATGAATTGAAAGAAGAAGGAGTACGCAGTTGTTTAGCGAAACCGCTAACCAGTAATCGCCTGCTGCCTATTTTGCTGGATAATAGCCTGCCGAAACGTGCGCCAGTGGTGATTGAGCAGAAGGTTGAACGTCTGCCGCTGAACGTCATGGCGGTTGATGATAATCCGGCCAACCTTAAGCTGATTGGGGCGCTGTTAGGTGAGCTGGTCGAACAAATTATTCTGTGCAATAGCGGTGAAGAAGCGATTGCTCAAGCTAAAGAGCATCGTTTAGACATCATCCTGATGGATATTCAAATGCCTGAAATGGATGGCATTCGTACCAGTGAATTAATCCGCAAAATACCGCGCTATATTGATACGCCGATTATCGCCGTAACGGCACATGCGATTAACGGTGAACGTGAGCGCCTACTCCGCGCAGGAATGGATGACTATCTGGCAAAACCCATCGATGAAAATATGCTGCGCCAGCTGCTAGCGCGTTACTATCGCGATCCTAACGGGCAAGAGCCACATACCGCCACGGTATCAGTCGAAGCCGATAGCGATCTAACGCTAGATTGGGATATGGCACTGCGACAGGCGGCGAATAAAGAAGATCTGGCACGGGATTTATTGCAGATGCTGCTGGAGTTCCTTCCTCAGGTCAAAACACAGGTAGAAGCGGCGCTCGAAGGCAATCAGGATCCGGCGATAGTAGATATTATCCACAAACTGCACGGTAGCTGCAGTTACAGCGGTCTTCCACGTTTGAAACGCCTTTGCCGTTATATCGAACAACAGCTGCGTCATGATATTGCGGTGGGTGATTTAGAGCCGGAGTGGATGGAGTTACTCGACGAAATTGAAAACGTGGAGAAAGCCGCTCAGGAGAAACTGAACGGCTAGCGTTGTTGGGCGCTCAATCACTCGTAGAACGATGATTGAGCGCTAGCGACTAAATAGCTATTCCTCAGCTCTTCAGCAACAATTACCCTTCAACAATCACGGTTGCGCAGGCGTAGCGGCGTTCATCAGCTAAAGAAACGTGAATAGACGTAATCCCCATTTCCTGAGCCAGTTCGGCGGCACGCCCGTGTAAACGCAGTATCGGTTTGCCCAGCGTATCGTTGTAAACCTCAAACTGAGCAAAGGCCAGCCCGTTACGAATACCGGTGCCAAATGCCTTAGCGGCAGCCTCTTTAACCGCAAAACGCTTGGCTAAATAACGAACTTTCTGCTGATGAGCGCAGTATTGCTCCCATTCAGCGGGCGCCAATACGCGTTTCGCCATTTGATCGCCACTGCGCTCGACCACAGCCTCAATGCGAGAAATTTCGACAATATCGGTGCCCAAACCTAAAACAGCCATTAGCGACGCGCTTCCAACATCAGCTGTTTCATCGCACTCACGGCCTCAGGCAAACCGCTCATCACCGCTCGACCAATAATACTGTGGCCGATATTCAGCTCATGCATTTCAGGTAATGCAGCAATCGGTAGGACGTTATGATAGGTCAAACCGTGGCCCGCATTCACTTTTAAGCCTCGTTCGTTGGCAAAACGCGCGGCTTGGGCAATGCGCTCAAATTCTGCCTGACGCTTTAGTTCGCATTCTGCATCGGCATAAGCACCGGTGTGAATTTCAATATAGGGCGCGCCAACGCTCACTGCGGCTTCAATTTGGCGCTGGTCGGGATCGATAAACAGCGATACCAAAATACCCGCCTGAGTTAGACGCTCCACGGCGACGGTCATTTTATCCAACTGACCCGCAACGTCTAGCCCGCCTTCAGTCGTCACTTCTTGGCGTTTTTCTGGCACTAAACAGCAAAAATGCGGCTTCAATTCACAGGCAATATCGATCATCTCATCGGTCACCGCCATTTCCAGATTCATCCGCGTCTGAATAGTTTGGCGCAGCAAACGCACATCGCGATCGGTAATGTGACGGCGATCTTCGCGCAGATGCACGGTGATCCCATCGGCCCCTGCTTGCTCAGCAATAAAAGCCGCTTGAACAGGGTCTGGATACTGGGTGCCACGCGCATTGCGTAGGGTTGCGATATGATCGATGTTGACGCCCAACAGTAAATCAGCCATGACAAATCCTCTTAAGAAAACGTTTAAGTCAGAGATTACAGACAAAATAAGGCTTAGTTCGCATCAGTGTACACCGAACTTAGCGGGATAGGGTCAAACAGAATTATGGCGATGTAGGGGACAGTGAAATTTTAAGCTGAAGCCGGTTTAACAGGGCGTTTTCCAACAAATTGGCGAAACAGTTCACGGCTTTTTAGCGGTTTTCCGCCTAAATAGGGTTTCAGCGCCATACGCGTAAAACGTTTAGCCGCACGCAGCGTGAGTGGATCAGGGAATCTACGTTCGGCCAACGCTTTTAAATCACGGCCGGTAAAGCTGAGCTGATCGACCAGCAAGCTGGCGATAAACCCTTTCTCTTCACGGTAGCGATAGGTCATCTCATCAGAGACCGGTTCGCCGCTGCCAGCGCAGTGCAGAAAATCGATGCCATAACCAAGATTACCCAGCAAAGCGAGCTCGAATTCACGCAGCGTATGCTCAGGAGAACCAACGGTTGCCGCCAAGTTTTGTAAACAGTTTAGGTAATCGAAGAATAACGAAGAGTAGTTGGTTTCCTGCTCAAGCACGCGGGAAACCAGCTCATTGACATATAAACCGCTATAGAGCGAAATGCCCGTCAGCGGTAGCCCTAACGAAACAGGCTCAGCATTACGTAGGGTTTTGACTTCCCCTTTCCCGCCCCAACGAACCAGCAGCGGCGTAAAAGGTTGTAACGCGCCTTTGAGGCTTGAGCGTTTGCTACGTGCGCCTTTCGCCAACAGACGAACACGTCCGTGCCCTTCAGTAAACAGGTCTAACAGGAGACTGGTTTCACTGTAGGGACGCCCATGTAACACAAATGCGCGTTGCCAACCTTCCATAGGCGCGATCTCTTAGAGATCTTCACCATAACCCAAGCTACGCAGCGCACGTTCGTCGTCTGCCCAACCGGATTTAACCTTAACCCACAGCTCAAGATGGACTTTAGCTTCAAACATGGCTTCCATGTCTTGGCGAGCTTCAATGCCAATCGTCTTGATTTTTGAGCCTTTATTACCGATAACCATCTTCTTCTGGCCTTCACGCTCAACCAGAATCAGACCGTTAATGTCGTAACCACCGCGTTCGTTAGAAACGAAGCGTTCAATTTCAACGGTAACGGAATACGGCAGCTCTTCGCCCAAGAAACGCATCAGTTTTTCACGGATGATTTCAGACGCCATAAAGCGCTGTGAGCGGTCAGTAATGTACTCTTCTGGGAAGTGGTGGATCGCTTCCGGCAGTTTTTTACGCACAATGCTGGCGATGGTATCTACGTTCGTTCCCTTCTCCGCAGAGATTGGAACCACGTCCATAAAGTTCATCTGTTCGCTGAGGAACTGGATATGAGGCAGCAAAGCCGCTTTATCCTGAACGTTATCGACTTTGTTGATCGCTAAGATAACCGGCGCTTTCAAATCACGCAGTTTATTCACGACCATTTCGTCATCGGCGGTCCAGTGCGTCCCTTCAACAACGAAAATCACCAGCTCAACGTCACCGATTGAGCTGCTGGCTGCGCGGTTCATCAAACGGTTGATGGCGCGTTTTTCTTCAATATGCAACCCGGGGGTGTCCACGTAGATGGCCTGATATGGCCCTTCCGTGTGAATACCCATGATGCGGTGGCGGGTCGTTTGTGGCTTACGCGAGGTGATCGAAATCTTCTGCCCCAGCAGTTGGTTCAGCAATGTCGATTTGCCAACGTTAGGACGTCCAACGATGGCAATAAATCCGCAATAAGTTGTTTCTTCGCTCATTCAAGCTCCAGCTGTTTCAGCGCTTGTTCAGCCGCTGCCTGCTCGGCCTTGCGACGGCTTGAGCCAACACCGATAACCGGTTCGCTCAGGCCGCTGACCTGACAGTGAATAGTAAATTCTTGATCGTGTGCTTCACCGCGAACCTGCACCACCAAATAAGATGGCAGCGGCAGATGGCGTCCCTGCAAGAACTCTTGCAGACGCGTTTTCGGGTCTTTTTGCTTATCACCTGGACTAATCTCGTCCAAGCGTGAGCGGTACCAATCAAGGATCAGTCGTTCAATCGTTTGGATATCACTATCCAGGAAAATGCCGCCAATTAACGCTTCTACGGTGTCAGCTAAAATAGATTCGCGGCGGAAACCACCACTTTTTAGCTCACCCGGCCCAAGACGCAGGCACTCCCCCAAATCAAATTCTCGTGCCATTTCTGCCAGCGTATTCCCACGTACTAAAGTAGCACGCATGCGGCTCATGTCGCCCTCATCAACCCGCGGGAAGCGGTGATACAGCGCATTGGCAATAACGAAACTAAGAATTGAGTCGCCCAGAAACTCAAGACGTTCATTGTGTTTGCTGCTGGCACTGCGATGAGTCAATGCCTGCAATAACAGCTCCTGCTGTTGAAAAGTATAGCCCAGCTTCTTTTGAAGCCGGTTAGTTACGATGGGATTCATGAGATACCAAATAGATCTAGAATGCGTCAAAAACCGCAGCATACGGAACAGGCCTGCTTGCCGTTAGCCAATCCAAAGCTGTTTCGTTTGCAGTGGCTTCCAGATCGGAAGCCAACTTTTTATCGCTCGAAGGGGTATTCTACAACGACTGAAAATATAATGCTGCGGTAATATGCCTTATTCGCTGAAGTTGCCTAGCTATTAATGCAACGGAAATAAGTTTAGGCGTATATTTTAATGCTGGTTAAAACGTCACGCTGATTTCACGCTGTAGGAAGATACCCACAGCGTGAATGATAAGCAGGAAATTAGTGAATTCCACCAATACGACTCAGGCGAACACCGGTTGGCCACTGACCTTCCTGTTTTTCAAAGCTCATCCAGATTGCCGTCGCTTTACCAACGAGGTTCTGCTCAGGAACAAAGCCCCAATAACGGCTATCGGCGCTGTTATCGCGGTTGTCGCCCATCATGAAGTAATGACCTTCAGGTACTACCCAAACGCCCTGTGGCTGGCCCGGCTGACGGTAGTAACGTGACATTATGTCCTGCGCCTGAGGCACTGTCAGAATACGATGAGTAACGGTACCCAGCGTTTCTTTTCGCTCGCTCATGCGGTATCCATCATCCACGTTTTGATCCAACGGGATTTGGAAGAAGCCACTGCTGGCCTCGCCATTACCCATTTGGCCAAAGGTCTGTACCCATTCGCTTGGCTCAGCCGCGCTGTAGGTAATGGGCAATAACTTGTCGCAGTTCTGCCCTGTTTGGCAGGCAGGGTAAACCGTGACTTCTTTACTGTATGGATCGTAAGTCACTTTATCGCCCGGCAAGCCGATAGCACGCTTGATATAGTCCAAACGTGGATCCAGTGGATATTTAAATACCACGATATCGCCGCGTTTAGGATGTCCGGTTGGAATAATCGTGTGCTGCGCTACAGGCTCTTTAATTCCATAAGCAAACTTTTCTACCAGAATAAAATCGCCGATCAACAGCGTCGGCATCATTGAACCTGATGGGATCTGGAAAGGCTCATATATAAATGAGCGGATAATCAGAACCAGCGCTAAAACAGGGAAAACGGAAACACAGGTTTCAATCCAACCTGACGTTTTCACAGCCTCTTTAGCGGTCTGCTTATCTAAGCCGTCAACCGTTTGGGCGTTAATCGCCGCGATCTTTGCCCGACGCGCCGGAGCCAACTTGAAACGGTCGATACACCAAATCACCCCGGTAACCAACGTTGCAATCACCAGAATTAGAGCGAACATATTGGCCATGCCAATAACTCCTTAAATAACCCCGAGACTTCAAACTTAACTGCGTTGAAATCTATTTGGGCATAAGCCTCTCAATGATAACGGCACCTCAATCGGTGCCGCTCATCATAGAACTTTAGTCTTTACCTACATGCAGAATGGCCAAGAAGGCTTCCTGCGGCAGTTCGACGTTACCGACCTGCTTCATACGTTTCTTACCGTCTTTCTGCTTCTGCAGCAGCTTTTTCTTACGGCTGACGTCGCCGCCGTAACACTTAGCAAGAACGTTTTTACGCAGTTGCTTAACCGTTGCACGTGCAATGATCTGATTCCCAATAGCCGCTTGAATCGCAATATCAAACTGCTGGCGCGGGATCAGTTCTTTCATTTTTTCAACCAGTTCACGACCACGATACTGCGCGTTGTCGCGATGAGTGATCAGTGCTAACGCATCCACACGTTCGTTGTTGATTAACACATCAACACGAACCATGTCAGACGGCTGGAAACGCTTGAAGCTGTAATCCAGCGACGCATAACCACGCGATGTAGACTTGAGGCGGTCGAAGAAATCGAGCACCACTTCTGCCATCGGTATTTCATAGGTGAGCGCAACCTGATTGCCGTGATAAACCATATTAGTCTGAACACCACGCTTCTCAATACAAAGCGTAATAACGTTACCAAGGTACTCTTGTGGTAACAGCATATGACATTCAGCGATCGGCTCACGCAGCTCTTCGATATTGTTGATTGGCGGCAGCTTAGACGGGCTATCAACGAAGATCTCTTCACCACTGGTCGTTTGGATCTGATACACAACCGTCGGTGCCGTTGTGATCAAGTCTAGATCGTATTCACGTTCCAGACGCTCCTGAATGATCTCCATGTGCAATAAGCCCAAGAAACCACAGCGGAAGCCGAAGCCCAGCGCGGTTGATGTTTCTGGCTCGTAGAACAGGGACGCATCGTTCAGGCTTAATTTGCCCAGCGCATCGCGGAAAGCTTCGTAGTCATCAGAGCTTACAGGGAACAGCCCCGCATAAACCTGAGGTTTTACTTTTTTGAAGCCCGGCAGAGATTTTTCAGCTGGGTTACGCGCCAGCGTCAAGGTATCGCCTACGGGTGCGCCGTGGATGTCTTTAATCGCACACACCAACCAGCCTACTTCGCCACAGTTAAGTACGTCGCGGTCGATCTGCTTCGGCGTGAAGATGCCAAGACGGTCAGCGTTATAGGCCTGACCGGTACTCATTACCTTCACTTTCTCGCCTTTACGCAGCGAGCCGTTTTTAATACGAATCAAAGAAACCACGCCCAGATAGTTATCGAACCATGAGTCGATAATCAGCGCCTGTAATGGGCCTTCTGGGTCACCTTCCGGTGCAGGGATATCGCGAACTAGGCGTTCAAGCACTTCAGGAACACCAACGCCGGTTTTTGCTGAGCAGCGCACAGCATCCATCGCGTCGATACCTACGATATCTTCAATCTCCTGAGCAGCCCGGTCGGGATCGGCCGCTGGCAGGTCAATTTTGTTCAGTACAGGAACAACTTCCAGATCCATTTCCATGGCTGTATAGCAGTTCGCCAGTGTCTGAGCTTCAACGCCTTGGCCTGCGTCCACCACCAGCAATGCACCTTCACACGCCGCCAGAGAACGAGAAACCTCATAAGAGAAGTCAACGTGTCCTGGAGTATCGATGAAGTTCAGCTGATAAGTTTCCCCATCCAGTGCTTTATAGTCGAGCGTTACGCTCTGCGCTTTAATAGTGATGCCACGCTCACGCTCCAGATCCATAGAATCCAGAACTTGCGCTGCCATTTCACGGTCAGTCAAACCGCCACAAATCTGAATAATACGGTCAGACAGTGTCGACTTACCGTGGTCAATATGTGCGATAATGGAGAAATTTCGTATACGCTTCATTATTAAGATATTTTGCCTGATGATTTCTAGATTACTCGCCTAAGGACACACTGATGGGTTCAAAGCGATGGTTTAACGTTTGGCGGTATTTTGCCAGATTCGATGCATTCTACACATCGAACCCAGTAAAACCTAGATATTCGTGGGGGTGCGGATCATGGATGGAGGCAAACCTACCTGCAAAACGATCGGCTGATAATCTTGCCGGTCACTTAGTTTTTTCGCCTTAAATCGCGCAAACATGAAACCAGCACCAGCGCCAACCAATGCGCCTAACGCAGCCCATGCATCAGAATGCATAAATGACTGCCCCACGCCACCGCCAACGATAAGGCCGAGCAATGGCGTGAGATAGACTAACACCGCAGAACGCAGCAGATTGGCTTCAGTAATACCAATCTCAACTTTTTGTCCTGGTTCTAACGGTTGAGCAATTTCAACCTGAAGCTGATGCTGCGACTGAGGATTGATTTTATTCAACACCGCCGTACCGCAGGTGTTTTTCGCCCCGCAAGAACCGCAGCCAGAGCGCTGCTCACAGTTTAGCGTAGCGATACCCTGCTGCCAGGATGCCACCGTTGCCCATTCACGCATCATGATTTACGACCATTGAGCGTAATGCTGTTTGCAACACGTTTAGCCGTTGACGGTGGTAATTCTCCGACGACGGTAATATCAGTATTGTTGCGCGTTTCGGTGTGAATGGTACGACGCCCTTGGCGCAAGAATTGCTCACTCACCGCAGCACCAGCAGCGGCGCTGCTGATATTGACAGAGAAACTAAACAACCCATCGCTATACAAGCGTGACTCTACAGGCTCAGAGAGTGAAGGCAAAGTACGACGACTGCGTGAAACCTCTTTGAAACCCTGCGGGAGCCAAGACGTTTGCCAGTTGAAGTTAACCTTATCCGTTGCAGGTAATTTCAGCAACGGTGGTAGCGTGAGCTGAGCTAGGCTCGCCATCGCAGCGCTAACCTGATCGCCAACCGTAAAGGAGATCACACGGAATTGTTCTAACGTTTCGCCATCACGATCTAATAGATCGACTCGCAAAGGCAATTTCGAACTTTCGTCAATCCATACGATATAGCTAAAGCGCAAACCATCACGCGATACGATGCGGATCACCTCACATGGGCGATCGGCTACGCGGGTTCTACCGACGGAGATAAAGTTATAATACTGACTCAGTTGTTTAATATCGGAGAAAATTATCGATGGCAACGCATCAACAATGTGATCGCCGTTGAGCGTAAATGGCTCAAGCCCGGGCTCAAAATAACTGATTTCATTGCCACGCAGTAATACCTCACGACGCGGGCCATCCATCTGCAAGAGCTGAGATAACAACTGATTATTAGAAATGGCATGACGATAGCGTAACGACTCAATCCCCTGCTTGGTGATATTGATATACGCTAACTCATAATTGAGTGACTGACTGGCGCCATTCATTTGTTGCAACATCGCCTCAGACGAATCTTGCGCTGAGGCGATATTAGAAACAAATAGGCTACCAGCGAATACGCTGATGGCGAACCAAAGTTGCTTCATTACTGCTGCTGAGTTCCTAATGACAGAGTTCCTGGCACCTGAACTGACGCCTGAGTATTACCATTGTCCATTTGCAACTGTTCGGTATGCAGGCGGCGTTGCAGTTCATAATCCTGCAAAATCGCATTAATGCGTTTACGCTGCTGCTGAACCTGCTGCTGTCCATTGGCGTTGCTGCTCTCATTAGGAACACCAAAACTTACTGGAGAAGCTTGGCCGCCCATAGGTAACGTGTTGAATGCAGGAGCATCCGAATCACTTACGCCACCGACTGGCTGATTATACTGCTGCACACCCACCAGCACCGCGAGAGAAACGCAGGCCGCAATACCGATTTGGGTGATTTGACTGGCCCAAGGACGAACCTTGTTCCAAAACGGCATATTTTTCCAGCTATGTGGTTGAGGCTGGGATTCGGGAATTGCATTGGGAACCAAGCGAACTGGTTCATCATCAAGCGCCGCGGCAATACGATCGGAGATATCAAAATCAATAGCGTCGCTCACGTCACCGCGCAGGGTGTCACGTATCAGGTGATAGCTCTTCCACGTTTGTTGAAGCGCATCGTCTTTACCCAGTGAACCAAGCAGTTCACTGTCCAGCACTTCACCATCCATCAGAGCCGAAAGTTGTTCTTTCTGCATGCCTAAATACCCTTCCTGTGCCCGCATAATTAACGCTGTATCAGCGGTTGAACTTTATTATCGATCGCTTCCCTCGCCCGGAAAATACGAGAACGTACCGTTCCAACCGGACAATCCATGATGGCGGCTATCTCTTCGTAGCTTAAACCATCCAATTCTCTGAGGGTGATTGCCATACGCAAATCCTCAGGAAGAGACTCTATGGTTCGGAAAACAATCTGCTTCAGTTCATCTGACAACATTAAGTTCTCAGGGTTCGAAATTTCTTTCAAAGCACCCGCACTTTCGAAGTTTTCTGCCTCACTGGCATCAACATCGCTTGATGGCGGACGTCTCCCCTGAGCAACCAGGTAATTTTTTGCTGTGTTTACAGCAATACGATAAAGCCAGGTGTAAAAAGCACTCTCGCCGCGGAAAGACTCCAACGCACGATAAGCTTTGATGAACGATTCCTGCACGACATCAGGAACATCGCCTGATGGAACGTAGCGGGATACGAGACTCGCAACTTTATGCTGATAGCGAACTACCAGTAAGTTAAAAGCCTTCTTATCTCCTTTCTGGACTCGCTCGACCAGCACCTGATCCGTTAACTGCTCGCTCATCCGAGGTAATCTCTCCTCAAATCTCTCTCCACGCATGAAAAAATAGTACTGCCAGTTGTCTCAATCGATCCTGAGCAAGCACTAGCTTAGAGTTCATACGTACTAAAAAGTTCCGTACGATGCTGTTTTTATATTCGTTGTTCATTAACCGTGCATTTACACGTTGGCATAGGCTAACATGATTTTCACTTTTCAGCTGCACACACCACAACCTATGCAATCAAATTCAGAGCATTTTAACGATGTATTGATTATCGGTAGCGGAGCTGCCGGACTTTCACTCGCCTTACGTCTTGCCGATCACTGCAAAGTGACCGTTTTAAGCAAAGGTCCCTTTAATGAGGGGGCCACGTTCTATGCCCAAGGCGGTATCGCCGCAGTCTTTGATGAAACCGACAGCATCGAATCGCACGTGCAGGATACCCTGATCGCGGGTGCTGGGCTGTGTGATCCCTCAGCGGTTGAATTTATTGCTCGTAACGCAAAGGATTGCGTGCAGTGGCTCATCGACCAGGGCGTTCTGTTTGATACTGAAATGAGCCCCGCTGGCGAATCTCGTTACCATCTAACTCGCGAAGGCGGTCATAGCCATCGCCGTATCCTGCATAGCGCAGATGCAACGGGTAAAGAAGTAGAGACCACTTTAGTACAGAAAGCAAATGCGCATCCTAACATCCGCGTTTGCGAGCGATACAACGCCGTCGATCTAATTACATCAAAAAAAATCGGCTTGCCGGGTACCCAACGCGTGGTAGGTGCCTATGTCTGGAACCGTGAACTCGAACGCGTTGAAACTCTGCGCGCTCGCACCGTGGTATTAGCTACCGGCGGTGCTGCAAAAGTCTATCAATACACCACCAACCCTGATATCTCTTCAGGAGACGGCATTGCTATGGCATGGCGCGCCGGTTGTCGTATTGCCAACTTAGAATTTAACCAATTCCACCCCACCTGTTTGTACCACCCGCAGGCGAGAAACTTTCTATTAACCGAGGCCTTGCGTGGCGAAGGCGCATTCCTCAAACGCCCTGACGGCTCACGGTTTATGCCAGACTTTGACGAACGCGGCGAACTTGCGCCGCGTGATATCGTTGCTCGCGCCATTGACCACGAAATGAAGCGTCTTGGCGCAGACTGTATGTATTTGGATATTAGTCATAAACCGGCAGACTTCATCACGCAGCACTTCCCTATGATCTATGAAAAACTGATGGATTTAGGTTTAGACCTCACCAAAGAGCCGATCCCGATTGTGCCTGCCGCGCACTATACCTGCGGCGGCGTGATGGTTGATCATCAAGGAAGAACTGATTTAGAAGGGTTGTATGCCATCGGTGAAGTCAGCTACACCGGCCTGCACGGAGCCAACCGAATGGCGTCTAACTCACTGTTAGAATGCGTGGTATATGCTTGGTCGGCATCGAAGGATATTCTGCAACGCCTACCGCAAACCAGCCTCGCACCGCGTCTACCCGAATGGGATGATAGCCGGGTTTACAACTCAGATGAGCGCGTAGTGATCCAGCATAACTGGCACGAACTGCGTTTGTTTATGTGGGATTACGTAGGCATTGTGCGAACCACCAAACGCTTGGAACGCGCGCTGCGCCGCATCCAAATGCTTCAACAGGAAATCGACGAGTATTACGCCAATTTCCGCATCTCAAACAATTTGTTAGAACTGAGAAACTTAGTGCAGGTTGCTGAGCTCATTGTACGCTGCGCCATGGAACGCAAAGAAAGCCGCGGCCTGCATTACACGCTGGATTATCCAGACCTTTTAGAGAACTCTCAGCCAACGATTTTACAGCCTTAGAGAATCATCAACGTTAGCGGCAATGCCGTAGAAACTAAAAAAGCCCTATTGGGTAATGCTGGTAACTTAAGCATGATTTTAGGGGAAGTACACCGATGGGGTCGTAGCAGCTTTAGCTGCCGGAGCGCCCCGCGGTGTGCTAGCCCCGTGTATCTCGATCTCATAAACGATCTGCATTACCCCTATTGGGCCTTTTCCATGTCCTAACCCTCAGAAAAAAAGATAAAACGCTTTAGTTAATTGGCGGAAATCGTCCGAGTAAGCATTGCTCTCATCACGAATAACCAATCGGTCTGACTGCGGTGACACTGGCTCCAAGCCAAATAGCATTAGAGCACGATGTGGCGCTCTATTAGCAAACTCCGCAACTTCCATATGCTGCAATAAAAACCATCCTTTGCGTGCCGCCAGTTGAATAAAATCAACGCTGATATCGCAAGGCAGGACCACAGCCATTTTTCCCTTATCAGATGCTAACGCATGCGCATGTTTGAGCAACGTTTGATGACTAAGCTCAGAAGTATAACGAGCTGTGCCCCGGCTCTCGTTGCGACACTCGAAGCCAGCCTGATAATAAGGAGGGTTGGTAACAATCAAGTCATAACGTGAGGCCGTCTGTGCAGCAAAAGACTGCAGTGCGCAGTGATGCAGTTGCATTCTGCTGGCCCATGGCGACTGCGAGAAGTTTTCCGCCGCCTGCGGAGCAGCGTTATCATCGAGCTCAACTGCATCAATTCGTACTGAATCTGTGGTACGCTGCGCCAACATTAACGCTAAAAGGCCGCTACCGCTGCCGATATCCAGTATCTTTCCGTTGATATCGCTGACATCTGTCCATGCGCCCAGCAAAATACTGTCAGTACCAACCTTCATCTCACAGCGATCGTGAGCAACAAAAAATTGCTTAAATGTGAATCCGTTACGACGTAATGGCACTGATTCTGATGGGCATTGAACCACGGTAGCTCCTTATTTTTGGCCACATAGCATAAAATATCCGCATAAATTCGCCAAGGTTGGATCAGAGCAAACATGCTATTTCCCCCGCTTTAATGGGTGAACATCTGCTCCAACCCGTCTATAATCGGCGCCCCAAGTAGAGGTAGACCATGACAGCAAGCAATTTTTCCGAACTCGAACTCGATGAACGCCTACTCGACGCATTGCGCGATAAAGGCTATGACCGCCCGACAGCTATCCAAGCTGCCGCCATTCCTCCGGCAATGGACGGTCGCGACGTTCTGGGCTCTGCGCCTACCGGAACCGGGAAAACCGTCGCCTATTTGCTGCCAGTGTTGCAGCACCTGCTCGACTTCCCGCGCAAGAAATCCGGCCCACCGCGTATTTTGGTGTTGACCCCAACGCGTGAACTGGCAATGCAGGTTGCCGAGCAAGCCATTGAATTGGCTAAACACACAAACTTAGATATCGCAACCATCACCGGTGGCGTTGCCTATATGAACCACGCTGAAGTATTCAGCGAAAATCAGGACATTGTGGTAGCAACCACAGGCCGTCTGCTGCAATACATCAAAGAAGAAAACTTCGATTGTCGCGCGGTTGAAACCCTGATCCTTGATGAAGCAGACCGCATGCTAGACATGGGCTTTGCGCAAGATATCGAAACTATCGCGGCAGAAACTCGCTGGCGCAAACAAACCATGCTGTTCTCGGCAACGCTGGAAGGCGATGCGATTAAAGAGTTCTCTGAACGTCTGTTGCAGGAGCCGGTTGAAATTGAAGCCGACCCATCGCGCCGCGAACGTAAAAAGATCCAGCAATGGTACTATCGCGCCGATACTCTTGAGCATAAAACCAAGCTGCTATGCCATCTGCTGAAAGAGCCTGAAGTGACCAAATCCGTGATCTTCGTGCGCAAGCGTGAACGTGTTCATGAACTGGTAAGCTGGCTGCGCGAAGCGGGCATCAACTCCTGCTACCTAGAAGGTGAAATGGTACAGGCCAAACGTAACGAAGCCATGAAGCGTATGCTCGATGGTCGCGTAAACGTTCTAGTTGCTACCGATGTCGCAGCACGTGGTTTGGATATTCCAGATATCAGCCATGTGTTCAACTTTGACATGCCGCGCACCGCAGATACCTATCTGCACCGCATTGGCCGTACTGGCCGTGCTGGTCGCAAAGGCATTGCGATTTCTCTAGTTGAAGCACACGACCATTTGCTGCTGGGCAAAATTGGCCGCTATGTTGAAGAGCAGATTAAGTCGCGCGTGGTTGACGAGCTTCGTCCGACAACCAAAATACCTAGCGAAAAGAACAAAGGTAAGCCGTCTAAAAAGACGCTGATCAAACGCCAAGAGAAAAAGGCTGAAGAGAAGAAAGATAAAAAGGTAAAAGTGCGCCATCGCGACAGCAAAAATGTCGGGAAACGCCGTAAGTCGAAAGAAGTTGAACAGTCGACCAAGACCGAAGAATAAATCAGCACCCAAACATAAAAACCGCCTTTATCGGCGGTTTTTTTTCGCTCTAAGCTTAGGGAATATCACTCTCATTTAAAAAAGGGCACCACATCATGATATTTTCATTTTGCGTTTTATCCGCTTAGCTTACTTAGCGCTATCCAACTCTAACACCATGAAATGGAATGATAATAAAACCAATTATGAGATTGCTACTCATGATGATATTTTGCACCGCTAAGCAAAGATCTCTGCGCTATCAGACGTAAAAAAGGAGCCTTTCGGCTCCTTTTTGCTATTTCTTTATGCCTTCAGCCTAAAATTACAGGCTTTCGGTAAAGGTACGAGCAATAACGTCACGCTGCTGTTCTGGAGTCAGTGAGTTGAAACGCACTGCATAGCCAGACACACGAATAGTCAGCTGTGGATATTTTTCTGGGTGCTTAACAGCATCTTCCAGAGTTTCACGGCGCAGAACGTTAACGTTCAGGTGCTGGCCGCCTTCCACACGTACCGTCGGTTTGATATCCAAAGGTACTTCGCGATATTCAATTTTGCCCAGTTCGCTTACTGCAACGATCTGGTCTTCTGCGTAGCCTGCTTTTGCACATACACAACGTGCTTCGTTTTTATCTGTATCGAGCAGCCAGAAAGAGTTCATCAGGTCTGCATTATCAGCTTTAGTGATCTGAATACCTTGAATCATTTGTTGCCTCCGTCAATAGAGCAAAAAAATCTTGGATTAATTTCTTAGTTTACGGCCTTAACTTCGGCCATTTGGTAAAACCAATGTTGTCTTGATGTTTTATATACCAGTATAGAGTGGGGTTTTCTTTGATTTAAATCAATTTTTTAAGGGTGTCAATTTTACCAATTGTGGCAAATTTATGTTTTACATCAAATTTAACCATCTCAAGATGCTTTTTCTATTTTTGTAAATTTTCAAAAATAATTTAATTTGCGCACAAAAAAACACCACTTTTGACTGTTTTCTAAAATGGCTAAATTTTCATCACGGTTTAAATTCATCACCTGAAACGGTAAGCTACGACAAAATAATTTCCGTATAAACAAAGAGGAAGTGCAGATGACTTCTCCACAAAACTGGCACGATGTCATCGGTGCCGAGAAAGAAAAACCCTACTTTCACGACACGCTCGCTTTTGTCGCCGCAGAGCGCCAAGCCGGTAAGACCATTTATCCACCGCAGAAAGACGTGTTTAATGCCTTCCGTTTCACGGAACTTAACGATGTTAAAGTCGTGATCTTAGGCCAAGACCCCTATCACGGCCCTAATCAGGCTCACGGTCTCTCCTTCTCGGTGCGTCCTGGCATCCCAGCGCCGCCTTCGCTAATGAATATGTATAAAGAGCTCAAAACCGATATCGAAGGTTTTGAAATTCCTCAGCACGGCTATCTAAAAAGCTGGGCTGAACAAGGGGTTTTATTGCTTAACACGGTATTAACCGTTGAACGCGGCCAAGCACATTCACACGCCAAGCTAGGCTGGGAAACCTTCACCGACAAAGTAGTCGCTGCGCTCAATGAACATCGCTCAGGCATTGTCTTCCTGCTATGGGGAGCGCACGCGCAAAAGAAAGGCAGCATTATTGATACCCAGCGCCACCGAGTTTTAAAAGCTCCGCACCCTTCACCGCTTTCAGCCCATCGCGGCTTTTTAGGCTGCCACCACTTCTCACAAACCAATCAGTTGTTGATTGAACAAGGTTTAGCTCCCATTGATTGGCAGCCACGTTTGCCGGAGAACGGCAGCGAAGAGTAAGTTTCAGGCGAAAAAAAACCAGTCAATCGACTGGTTTTTTATTTTCGGAAAAGACGTCAGGATCACGCTTTCGCTTTAGATACCGCAACCATCGCTGGACGAATCAAACGACCGTTCAAGGTATAGCCTTTCTGCATAACCATCATGACGTGGTTAGGCTCGTGTTGTTCAGACTCCATTAGCGTCATCGCCTGATGCACTTCTGGATTAAACGGAACGTTCACTTCACCCACCTGCTCTACGCCGAATTTACGCACCACATCCAGCATGGATTTCAGCGTTAATTCGATACCTTCAATCATAGAGGTCAGTTCTGGGTTAGATTTATCAGCCAGATCCAGCGCACGCTCCAGATTATCAATCACTGGCAGCAGTTCGTTAGAGAACTTTTCTAAAGCGAACTTATGCGCTTTTTCAACGTCTTGCTCAGCACGACGGCGAATATTATCCGCTTCTGCACGAGCACGCATCACAGAATCACGCTCACGCTGAGCGGCTTCCTGCAACTGAGCTTCTAATTCGGCAATACGCTCATCGCGCGTATCAACGACGTCCGCCGCATCGACCTGAGCCTGTTGGTGCTGCTCTTGTCCGTTTTCCATTTCTTGTGAGGCTTGCTCATTCGACATGTTCTGTTCTTTACTACTCATGAAATTCTCCGCGGTTTGGCATTAATCTCGCTACTTGGCTTATTATGGGGATGAAAGCTGGCGATTCAAGAGAACCGCGCATAATGAGAGCCATTAAATTGCGCTCGGTAGGAAAACCACCGTATGAATAAAAAATTTGAATGTATCGGTCTGGTCGGTCACCCGCGTCATCCTGCCGCGCTGGCCACGCACGAAATGCTATTTCACTGGCTTGTCAGCAAAGGCTATCCGGTGATCGTCGAGCATCAAATTGCGCACGATCTAAAACTGGAAAACGCCGAAACAGGCAGCTTGGCGGATATAGGCCAAAAAGCCGATCTCGCCGTCGTAGTCGGCGGCGATGGCAATATGCTTGGGGCAGCCCGCATTCTGGCACGTTACGATATCAAAGTGATTGGCGTGAACCGTGGAAATCTTGGTTTTCTTACCGACTTAGATCCCGACAATGCCAAACAACAGCTCTCAGACGTTCTCGACGGTGAATATTTTAGTGAACAACGCTTTTTGCTTGAAGTGCAAGTTTGCCGCGAGCAACAGCAAAGACGCATGAGCACCGCCATCAATGAAGTGGTTTTGCATCCAGGTAAAGTCGCTCATATGATTGAATTTGAAGTTTATATCAATGAAAACTTTGCGTTCTCTCAGCGTTCCGATGGCCTGATTATCTCCACACCGACGGGCTCTACCGCGTATTCATTGTCTGCTGGAGGGCCTATTCTTACGCCAACGCTGGATGCCATTGCGCTGGTTCCGATGTTCCCACATACCCTTTCAGCTCGCCCGCTGGTTATTGATAGCAACAGCAAAATTCATCTGCGGTTTAGCCATTTCAGCAACGACTTGGAAATCAGCTGTGACAGCCAGATCGCGCTGCCGATCCAGCAAGGTGAAGAAGTCATGATTCAACGAAGCCAATTTCACCTCAATCTTATTCATCCCAAAGACTACAACTATTTCAATACATTAAGCACGAAGTTAGGATGGTCGAAAAAACTTTTCTGAAGGGAATAATTTTTTGCGTTAGCTACTTTACTGTATAAAAAACCAGTTTATACTGTAGTTAAATACAGTTATGTGATTCCGTACAGGGGAATTTCGAATGCTGACGCAGCTGACCATTTCTAACTTTGCTATTGTTCGTGAACTTGAAATTGACTTCCAGCGTGGAATGACCGCCATCACCGGCGAAACAGGCGCAGGTAAATCAATTGCTATTGATGCGCTAGGTTTATGCCTTGGAGGGCGCTCAGAGGCTGCTATGGTGCGTTTAAATACACCTAGAGCCGATATCTGCGCACGTTTCTCTCTGGCTGACACGCCGTCAGCACGGCAGTGGCTTGAGCAAAATCAGTTAGATGACAGCAATGAGTGCCTGCTACGACGCGTTATCAGCGCCGACGGGCGCTCTCGCGGATTTATCAATGGCACCGCAGTTCCTCTTTCACAGCTACGCGAACTCGGCCAACATCTGATTCAGATTCATGGCCAGCATGCGCATCAGTTACTGCTCAAGTCCGAGCACCAAAAACAGCTGTTAGATGCCTATAGCAACCAATCTGAGCTATTAGCAGAAATGCAAGCCGCCTATCGCCAATGGCATCACAGCTGCCGCCTGCTGGCTCACCATCAAAAGCAGGTTGCCGAGCGTGAATCGCGCAAACAGCTACTGCAATATCAGCTAAAAGAACTCAATGAGTTTGCTCCCCAGCCCGGAGAGTATGAGCAGATCGATGAAGAGTATAAGCGCCAAGCCAATAGCGGCCAGCTTCTAACCATCAGCCAGCGCGCATTAAACATGCTGTCTGACGCCGACGACGGCAATATTCTCAGCCTGCTGCACAGCGCAAAACAAAACGTGTCTGAGCTGATTAGCTACGACAGCCAGTTTTCACCTCTGCTAGATATGCTGGAAGAAGCTTCAATTCAAATATCAGAAGCCAGCAATGAACTACGCCATTACGGCGATACCATTGATATGGATCCTGCTCGGCTTTATGAATTAGAACAGCGGATATCTCGCCAAATTGCGCTAGCACGTAAACATCATGTTACGCCGGAAGAACTGCCTCAGTTTTATCAGCAGCTTTTGGACGAGCAGCAGTCACTCAGCCAGCAGGAGAGCGATCAAGAACAGCTGGCTGAAAACGTACACAAGCATCATGAGTACGCGCTTTCGCTCGCACAACAGTTGCATCAACAAAGAGTGAGTTTCGCTCAAGAGCTTTCTCAGCTCATTACACACAGTATGCACGAGCTATCCATGCCTCATGGTCAGTTCGCGATTGACGTTAACTTCATGCCTGAAGCACTAACAGCAGATGGGGCAGACCGCATTGAATTTAGCGTAACCACTAACCCAGGACAGCCACTCCAAGCGTTAGCTAAAGTTGCCTCTGGTGGTGAGCTCTCGCGTATTGCGCTAGCTATTCAAGTCATCACCGCCCAGAAAATGGATACCCCCGCACTTATCTTTGACGAAGTGGACGTGGGGATCAGTGGGCCGACCGCAGCTATCGTCGGAAAAATGCTACGCCAGCTTGGTGAGTCAACACAGGTCATGTGTGTCACCCATTTACCTCAGGTCGCCGGGTGCGGACACCAGCATTTTTATGTCAGTAAACACACCGATGGCTCTGAAACTGAAACAACCATGCAATCACTGGACAAAAAAGCGCGTTTGCAAGAGCTGGCGCGGCTGTTAGGGGGAAGTGAAGTCACGCGCAATACGCTGGCAAATGCAAAAGAGCTGCTTGCCGCATAAAAAACATCAACTTTTTTTGATTCCTGAGGTCATATTGGAGTCTGTTGAGGTTTCCAACTGTTGCAAGGTCGATTATCATCGGCAACCTATGTCCAAAAGGAATGAGATTACTATGCGTTGTAAAATGCTGACTGCCGCTGCTGTGGTTATGGTTACGCTAACCGCAGGCTGTTCAACCTTTGAAAAAGTGGTATACCGTCCTGACATCAATCAGGGAAACTACCTGACTGCTGCTGACGTAGCCAAAATTCACAGAGGGATGACGCAGCAACAAGTCGCCTACACGCTAGGTACACCAATGCTGCAAGATCCGTTTGGAACCAGCACATGGTTCTACGTGTTCCGCCAACAGCCAGGCCATGAGGCCGTGTCTCAAGAGACACTGACCCTAACCTTTGATGGAAGTGGTCTTCTGACGGGAATTGAAAACACCAAGAAGCTTCCTGAAAGCAAAGAAGACTGATCGACGCCGTGAATACGGCCGGTGTAAAAAAACTAAAAAATAAGGCGCCTACCACGCCTTATTTTTTTGCTCGCTCAGCGCGTAAGCGACGTAGCTCTTTTGGGTCCGCAAGCAATGGGCGATAGATTTCCACCCTATCCCCCTCATGCACCTTGTCTGATAATTTGACCGTGCGGCTGTAAATCCCAACCTTGTTTTTCGTTAGGTCAATTTCAGTACGCAATGCTAACAAGCCAGATTGTTGAATCGCCTGCTCAACATTTGCCCCTTCAGATAATTTAATGCGACGAAGATATTGGCGCTCAGGCAAGGCATACACCACCTCTACATTGATATCAGGCACTGTAGACCTCTTTTGCTCGTGAAGTAAAAGCCTGAACCATATTCCCCGCAAGTTCTTTAAATACTTTACCAAACGCCAGTTCAACCAGCTTATTAGTAAACTCAAAATCGAGATGCAGTTCAACCTTGCACGCATCATCGCTTAATGGGATAAAATGCCAGCCACCCAGTAACTTACGAAATGGTCCATCCACAAGTTGCATTTTAATACTGCTGCTATCAGCCAACGTATTATGAGTCGTAAAAGTTTTGCTTATCCCTGCTTTTGAGACATCAACAGCAGCTGTCATCGAATTTGGCCCTGATTCTAAAACTCGACTTCCCACGCAGCCGGGTAAAAACGCCGGATAGGCAGAGACATCGTTGACCAATTGGTACATTTGCTTGGCACTAAAAGGCACCAACGCAGAACGGCTAATCTGTGGCATATCAATTCCTGAGTAACATAAAACGCACAAATAATACCATTTATCTGTGGACAGAGAGAAACACGTTAAGCACACTGGGCTAATGTATTAAAAAACAACGACAGCTTAGGGTGAAAGGATGTTCATCCCATGACTGGTTCAGTATAATGGCAGCACTATGACAAAGAAAAAAGCACACAAACCCGGTTCAGCAACGATTGCTATGAACAAACGCGCTCGCCACGAATACTTCATTGAAGAAGAGATCGAGGCGGGGTTAGCGCTGCAAGGTTGGGAAGTTAAGTCGCTGCGAGCAGGTAAAGCAAATATTGCCGATAGCTACGTAACTTTCCGCGATGGCGAAGCATACCTCTTTGGCGCGACTATTCAGCCGCTTAATGTGGCGTCTACGCACGTGGTATGCGACCCAACACGTACCCGCAAACTGCTACTGAAAAAGCGTGAGCTAGAAACACTGTTCGGAAAAGTTAGCCGAGATGGTTTTACCGTTGTCGCGCTGTCTCTTTACTGGAAAAATGCTTGGTCCAAAGTCAAAATTGGGCTCGCAAAAGGTAAAAAAGAGCACGACAAACGCGATGATATTAAAGATCGTGAGTGGAAATTAGACAAAGCACGTATTATGAAGAACTCAAACCGCTAAGCTACTGGCTTTACGGATATATTTTCTGATACAATGCACGATAGTACTTGGGGCTGATTCTGGATTCGACGGGATTTGCGAAGCCCAAGGAGCATGCCGAGGGGCGGTTTGCCTCGTAAAAAGCCGCAAAAAAATAGTCGCAAACGACGAAAACTACGCACTAGCAGCTTAATAACCTGCTCAGAGCCCTCTCTCCCTAGCCTCCGCTCTTAGGACGGGGATCAAGAGAGGTCAAAACCAAAAGAGATCGTGTGGATACCTTGCTTGGGGTTGAAGCATTAAATCTAATCAAGCTAGTTTATTAGTAGCGTGTCTGTCCGCAGCTGGTAGGCGAATGTAAAGACTAGACTAAGCATGTAGTGCCGACGGTGTAGTAATTTCGGACGGGGGTTCAAATCCCCCCAGCTCCACCAAATTTGGTAGGACAGTGACCGGACAAGAGCATAAAAACCAGTAACTTATGCGAATTGAATGGACACAACAACGACCCAAGTAAGACAAAGAAATGCACGTATAGTGCACGTGCATTTCGAAGGTAATAAAAGCCCGCCTAGTGCGGGCTTTTTTATTTCTACGCACGGGACAGGCTCAATACGTCTATACAGTATTGAGTCAGTTTTGTATGAGCCTGCCCAAGCGAGCCCAATCCCTGCTTTTACTGGCTTTTCTTTGAATCTCATACATCACTTGCCTGCTCATACCTGCCCACTCGAGACAAATTTTTGCCCCATTTTTGCCCCATTTTTGCCCCATTTTAAAATACTGGTTAAAAATGCAGTTAAAGTCTTGCGCTCAACTTTAAAAAGTACAAAAATAACAACTGTGTTTTTATACAGTAATTTGTAAGTTTAATGATGGGGGAAGGTCATGCGTGTAGAGATTAAGATCGACAGAAGAAATGAGAAAAGTTTACCGCCTGATGGGTTGCAACAGATCGCTCAGGAGCTAAAAAAACGTCTGAATAAAAAGTACGTGGGTGCCGATACTTCTACTCGATTTGCCACCGCAACAGATATTGTGATCACCGGGGCAAGTAAAGAAGCTTCTAAAGTGATCAGAAAGATGGTTGAAGAGATGTTCGAGGAAGCCGATGAATGGTTAGTATGTGAAGAAATTGAAATGACTTAATACTACTTGGCCACTCTGTTGTTTAGAGCAGCCATAAGATATTAAAACCATTGAGGCAAAACATCATCATCAACACCACAAAACCTAACCCTTCGTTTTCTTATGCTTATACAACAGTTCATCGGCTACAATTTGTGCGGTACTCAGCGTATCACCGGCCTTCATCTGATAGCAGCCATATGAGAAATTCACAATTGCATCAGTATCAATCACTTTTAATTTCTGCTGAATAAGGTCAATGGCGATAACAGCACGCTCTATATCGCAATCAATAAGAATAATGCAGAATTCATCACCACCGAGCCGAATACCGTAATCACTCTTTCTTATCGAGGTTTGTATCGCTTCTCCCAACAAAGTAATTGCCTTATCCCCCATATGGTGACCTAAAGTGTCATTGATGGTTTTTAATTTATCGCAATCAAGTGCAATAATAGTGACTGGAATAAGTTTTTCGGCTAATGATTTTAAATGGGTATCTAGGGTATGTGTTAGTACCTTTCTATTATATAATCCCGTCATCGAATCGGTTATATTCTCTAAAGAAAGAATTTCATTTTTTGATATCTGATACTTAAAGTACTTACAAAGTGCAAAGGTTATAAAAGCATATATAATAAAAAGAAAAATATTATTAATAATAAAATATTGAACATCTAGCTTAAGATGCACAGTATAATATCGGGTAATATCTTTGTCATAATTTAAAATGGCAAAAAACTGTTTACTGGGTTGATTAAAGTTAATTTCTTCAGATGAGTTTCTATCTACTACTGAAAGCTTTAAATATTTCCACAAAAAAGGACGATCAAACGTATAAAACGCCTTGGCTAACTCATTGATACTCACGTCAGTCACAATGATACCTTTAAGCTTACCACCAAAAAACAAAGGCGTAATCATGCTAATTATTTTCTCACCGGTATAGCCATCATTATATATATGTGAAGTAATACTTTGTCCATCATGTAAACTAACCAATGCTTCATCATCAATCTTGATACTGCGGGCATTGTTATCTACATCGATAAACTCTCCATTGTATCTCAGCCAATTATTGAACACATACCGAGAGCTATCAACTAACTTATTGATATATATGTATTGATTTTCAAAATCGATATAGTATCTAATACTATCCTGGACTTTCCAATGGTAATTGGAAAAACTGTACTCTTGCGAAATAGCCTCTTCTTGGCTATTAAACTTTGCGAGATATTTTATATCCCTCGCCCAATCAGCACAGGATGGATTTTTAGTTTGTAACGTCCCAGAAAGTTCAGAATATTTATGCCCAGTCAAATTTAAACCATGAACATCGTTTATGATCTCCATTCGACTACAGACCCGCTGTATATTTGAATCTGCTTTTTTGTTTTTATATTCAGAAATTGAAAATGACTTTATTAAATTAAGTGCTATTTTTTGATTTATATATTCTTCAGCAAAGATGGCTGAGCGACCTTTATCTACCGTATATCCCAGATAGTTTTTTAAATCTTGGTAGTCATTCCATAAAAAGAATGCCAAAACCATCGTTGTTAATGACGTAGTGATAAAAATTCCCTTTTTATAACTTTTTGTCAGCAACATATTAAAACCTCTTAGGATTATTCTACAAACAACGCAATTTTGCACACACTCACAGCCGCATACAATATTTTAGCAATGATGGGAGATTTAATCTCTCTAATAGTGAAATTGTTATATTAGTATAGCGTTTTCTTTTACCTATGGTGACAGAATGCACACAATCATAACGAGACTATACTTATAGCATGCAAATTATTTTTTATGCTGGGGTTTATTGCTTCTGAGTACCTTGAAAACTGTTAAATATAATTATGTAGCTACTGGACTAATACTCATCCTTTAAACATAGAATAGGTCTAGAACTAAGTGTGTCCTTTTTCAGGTCGCTATTCATTGTAATGCTTACTCTTTTACCTTGAAATACGAATAAAAAAGGTTAGTGTACCTATGTTCACTAACGTTTCAGACGATAATAGATGTTCTCTGTCTTTGCACTTCTAGGAAGGTTCCTTTGCCCAGTCCCACGTTAAAACAGCGCAGCCTCGCCCTCTTTGTTTTCTTTTTCTTGCCCGGCGTATCAATGGCCTCATGGGTGACCCGAACTCCAGCAATACGAGACAAACTTGGCGCATCCACGGCAGAAATGGGGCTTGTTCTTTTTGGTCTGTCGATTGGGTCAATGGCTGGCATTCTCTGTTCTGGCTATTTAGTACAGCGCTTTAGTACTAAACCTGTTATTGCGGCAGGGACAGGTTTAGTGATCGCCGGTATTTTACTTGTTGCCGTCGGGGCATTTTTCTCATCGGCGATCACCGTTTCATCTGGGCTGTGCTTATTTGGCGCGGGTATGGGCTCGGCTGAAATAGCGATTAACGTTGAAGGAGCCGATGTAGAACGCATATCTCATCGCCCTCTTCTTCCTATGCTACATGGATGTTTTAGCTTAGGAACACTGGTTGGTGCAGGCATTGGCAACGGCCTTACCTCGGTGAATTTCCCCATTCAATGGCATCTTTTATTCATTGGTGTTATTTGCGTTCCAGCAACGCTATGGGCATTAAAATCTGTGCCGAAGGGAAATGGTCTTCGTCCCGTAGAGCATACGCGGGATGGCAACCAACCGACGCTGATTAAAACAAATATTTGGCGAGATAAGCGGCTCTTGCTTATTGGCCTGATTGTCCTTGCTATGGCACTTGCCGAAGGCTCAGCCAACGACTGGTTGCCGTTACTGATGGTCGATGGTCATGGCTTCAGCCCAACCTCAGGCTCGTTAATTTATACAGGTTTTGCACTAGGAATGACGATTGGACGCTTCTGCGGGGGATATTTTCTGCGCCGATTTGGTCGCGTCAACGTGGTGCGGGGTAGCGCTATTTTCGGCGTCATCGGCTTAGGGTTAATCATTTTCGCTGAAAATACGTTTTTAGTCAGCGCTTCGGTTTTATTCTGGGGCGTAGGCGCTTCGCTGGGTTTCCCGCTTACGTTGTCAGCCGCCAGTGACACTGGGCCAAATCCAGCGGCTCGCGTTAGCGCTGTGGCAACCACAGGCTATATTGCATTTTTAGTTGGGCCGCCCATGTTAGGTTTTTTAGGCGAACATTTGGGATTGCGCTCCGCCATGATAGTGGTGTTAGCATTGGTCGCTTTTGCAATTTGGTTAGCGCCGGCCGTTGGTGAACCACCCAAATCAGATGCGTGATAGCTCAAGTTCTCACCCGTCTATTTTTTCAACGGGTGAGAACTTGATTCCAAAATATTTACCGTATTGCACATCAGCCGCATTCTGTTTGATACCCCTCTCTCATTCCCTTTCTTCTCCGTTTGTTGTCATTATTTAACACGATATGCTGATCATCGAGCTAGCATATCGCGCCGGAAATTCGATTCCGCTCAAGCTCCAATAACGAAGCTAAGCCTACTGGCACATTCAGGAGTGAGTCATGAAAGACTCTACAATACAGATCCTACAAAACAACATGTCATGCCTTCATCAGATTATTAATACCAATACGCAAACCGGGCTCCACGGCAATTTACTGGATGTGCTGGCATTAAGTTTTAATCTGTTAAATATGAGCAACAATGAATTAATCCAGCTACAGCAAAAACAAGACGCGCTTTCATGTCATTCAGTGGGGTTAGTTATCCAGCAATGCAGTGCCCTGTTGTGGATGGTGCTCGAGTATGCAAGCACCCAGATGGAACAAGCCAGCGTGGATAAGTTGGCCGATATCTATCTACATACGCATTACCTTGCTCGGTCAATATCTGGTATTTCATGCCCATCATAAGTGAAGCTCCAGTCACTCAGTGGCTGGAGCCTCTTTTGGAATATGCCTATGTATTTGTACTCGCAGGACTTATAAAAATAGCGCCCAAATAAAACAGACAATAAAGAGCACTAACGCGGCAGCGGGAACCCAAAAGATCTGATCGGACGTTCTTATTACGTTTTTCCTTACGCTCATTTATTTCACCGTGCCTTGTTGAATATCTACTCTCTGCGGCAGCAGATAGTTATGAATAAATCTTACGGATACATAACCAACTACCAACGTCGCAATTACCGCCTCTACCGTCGCCATCATATGCAGTTGGCGGGCATACTCGGCTGCTTGTGGGTAACTGCTCACTAAGTTTGCCATTTTATAAAGGGCGGTTGCGCCAATCGCCATAGGGAACGTAAAAGCGGCATAGCCTGGGCTAAACGGCAATCGCATTAGGCGAAAGAAGGCGCAATAAATAACCATGGTCATCAGCAACGCGATGCCAAGCAACACCGCACAAATCAGCATTGAAGGCTCTTTGACAACGCTCAGATAGCCCGCCAATGACAAACTAGCCGGTGCCGCCATAATCGCGATCGTGGGTTTCGCTGCATCGGGGACTTCATCACGAAACATAAAACGGTAGATCATCATTGGCAGCATCAGCAGATAACTCACCATCCCTATTGCCAATAAAATCAGGGCAAACTCGGTATAAGCCTCACTTGGACAAGTCACATCGGCCACAATAATGCCCACCGGCGGCACAAACCAGCTAGGGACTAAATGATGCAGTTTTGGTTCTTTCGCCCGGTGATAAATAAAAAGCGACAGCGAGGCCAGATGAACAATAACAGCCCCCAGCCAAAGCACCTGACCCGCCGTCGGCATAAAGTTACCCAGCGCCTTAGAAACCACCATTGCCGCCATTGCAAAAGTTGGAACGATGCTTCCTAGCACCGGATGTTTAAGATCTTGAGTCAGCGTATCGGGATGAAAAAAAAAGCGAATGGCCAGAACAACAAGCAACAGCCCAGCAATCAATGCGCCCACGTTTTGCCCTACACCGTGAAGCGGCAAAGCATTCTCTAAACACCATCCCAAGCTTGCGATCCCCAGAGCTAACCCCGCGACGGGAGTTGGCAATCCACGAACCTTATGATGTAGGTATCTCAACATGTCATCACCTCGATTTTTTTCATTCTTCTGCGGTAAAAACTATAGCCATCCGCTATCATTTAAAAAATCGAGTTATTTTTTACATTAGGTTTAGAGAAACTAAACGATGAACATCACCTTCAAACAGCTTTCCGTCTTCGTCGCCATCGTCCGCAGCGGCAGCATGACGCTCGCCGCAGAAACCCTATTTATGACGAAAGGAGCTATCTCACAGACATTAGCTGAATTAGAAAGTCAGCTAGGAGTACGACTCTTTGATCGACAACATGCACGCTTATATATCAATCATGAAGGACAAAAGTTACTGCCTGTCGCAGACGAACTCTTGTCACGAATGCAGGGGGTCGAGCAATTATTCGGCGAAAATAGCCAAGACACCCAGCTAAAGGTGGGATGTACCAAAACCATCGGCAGCTATCTTCTACCTGATATGTTAAAGCGATTTGAAGAGCGCAAAAGCTGGCTACCGCAATGTACTATCGCCAACACGCAAGAGATCGGCAGTATGGTCAGCCATTTTGAAATTGATGTCGCTTTACTAGAAGGCCCCGCCAGTGAACCAAACCTTATTTGCGAGCCGTGGCTAGAGGATGAAATGGTGGTCATCGCCGGTAAGAACCATCCGCTCGCCAAACAAGAAACGGTTTCATACCAGAGACTGAGCCAAGAACGCTGGCTGCTACGAGAGCAAGGTTCGAGCAGTCGCGCTTTTTTTGATAATCAGCTGGCATTACATTTAAACAACCCACAAATCGCCCTTTCACTGAATGCTTTTGACGCTATTCTTTCTTGCGTCGCTCACCACTTAGGCATCACTTTTATTTCAAAACGCATGCTACATAGCTCATTTTATACGGGGCATTTTGTGCAATTGCATACCGAGGATCGGTTTATGCGGAAATTCACGCTCTGCTACCATAAGAGCAAGTTTATCTCACCAACATTAGCAAGCTGGCTAAGCTTCAGTCGCTCATGGTCTCAGCCTTAAATAGCGTGGCTTGTCATACGCAAATGACGACAAGCCAGCCTAAAAAAACATAACAAATTGTTTTTAAATGAAAATATTTCTAAAAGAGAGAAACTGAGACATCATCAGGATTTAATAGTTTTTTATACTGTTTTATGCGAATAAATTGATTATTTTGGTCGCGTAATAAATATCAGATCGCCCATACGATAAATTACCTCGCATTTTATTTCTCACCATAAAGTTAGTTTTTACCAGCATATGAATACGTTACCCTTACTGCGCTCAATATATCTCCCAACGTCATTTGAGCTAGATTAAGCCAAGGAGATAAATTCCGTTTTATGTGGTAACGAGTTAATAAAATGAAAATGCGCCTTTGCGACGTAAAATTATTTCTTTTAGGAGTTTTGCTCTCTATTAATGGCTCTGCATTTGCAGCTTTAGCCCCGGTGAGTGGCGGTCAGGCAAAAGATGACTCCAAAAGTACGCTATACATTCGCGGTAATATATTTGAACCAGCCGCCTGCAAAATTAACCAAAACAATAATCTCGATGTGGATTTCAAGCGCATCGCACTAAAAAAAATCGACGGTGTTGCTTTCGCTAGCGTGACTCCCGTCGATATTGTATGCAGCATCACGACAGGGGCAACCGTACAGCTAGAATTTCAGGGGACATCCTCGGGTAAAAGCAACTACCTGACCACAAGCCTTGATAACCTAGCCATTGCCCTCTCAGATGATGTCACCGGCAAAAATATCGATCTGAATACATTCTTTACCATTCAGAAAACACAGACTATTCAACTACGCGCGGTGCCCATAAAAATATCTGATGCGGTGGAATTAAAAGAAGGCGAATTCAAAGCCACATCCACGCTGGTTACACGCTATCTCTGACAGGTGATAAATGAAACACGCTTTATTTTCAAAACTTCATGGAAAACGCCTGCTACCACTTGCGGGATTATTATTTGCATCGTTTCATGCCTCTGCTTTTGACTGCGTTGAATACGGCACCAATGTTGTCGACAAACCCGCTATCGATATCGGTGAATTAGCGATCCCCGCTAACGTTCCCGATAAGACCAAAGTATGGGAGTCTAACCCAATTACGGTTACCGCCTACTGTGACAATAACGTTGAGTCAAACGTAAGGGACTACGTCACTTTCTATTTCAACCCAAAATCTATGTCTCTCGGTCAAGGGCTGAGGCTTGGGGTGACTTATGAAGGAAAAGATCTTGAGCAAAATGGACAAGGATTGCAGGTACCTGGTGGCGGTCCTGTATATAAACCCGGCTACGGTACTCCAACCTCTAAGATCGTTACTGTTACTTTCCGCCTTTATATTCGTGTAGACGGTAAACCGCCAGCCTCAGGGCACTATCAGGGAGCCGATCAATTTGTCGTATTCCAGCTTGATGGCGCCGGTGGGATCAACTTCCAGCCTAAGGCTAAAAACCTCAAATACTCTTTATCAGGCTTAACCGGAACACGTTTTTTAAGCTGCGGCGCGCAGATAAAACTCTATCCAGAAAATCAGAATCTCGACTTTGGTGATATTGACCGAACAACGCTCAGCGGCGGCAGCATACTCTCAAAAGATTTCAGCGTAAAAGCGGTCAAGGAAGGCGGATGCCTTGAAGATTTCTCCTTAACATCTGAGTTCTCAACAACTGAAACCCTGCTTGATAGCACGCATATTAATTTAAACAACGGCGTAAAACTCAGTTTTACAGACCAAGATAGCAAAGCCGTTGAGTTCAATAAATATACTAATTTCGGTAGTATGAAAGGTATTACTGAGCTGAGTAAAAATTACAAAGCCAATATTTCAATAATACCGGGCAAAACGATTAAGGCCGGACCTTTCGTGGCAACGACGATCGTTAAAGTCAATTACTATTAACCTTGTTTAGAAAAATCCTAATATTCTATTTTCCTAAGTAATATTTTTAGATTAATAAGTAGAAACGCAGACGAGGTTCCCCTCATCTGCGCTATTATTAAAACATATATTAAATTCATCTGCTGGTTATTAGGATTTTTCCATTGCAAAATGCCGCAAAAATACTCCGTACATAAATATGTTCGGAGAAATGAAAATGCGACAGTCTACCCGCTAAAGGAATAAGTGCAAAAGCTAATAATCAACGATGGGGTTGAGCTCTAAAATTAGCGGGTTGGAATGCACCAGCGTAGAGAATTGCTACGGCCAGCTCCTCCTTGATAGCAATTTACCTTACCTTCGCCAACAAGCTGCAATAACCAGTGGCGCGTAACATAAATGCTTTCACCACTTTCTTCTGCAACCTCTCTGGTTTTTGGCCAGCATGATTCAGGTAGATAAGGGTCTGTGCTGCGAGTTTCCCCCATTCTAATTGAACATATTTTACCCAGATTCATGTAGATTCTTTCTTTCTTCGTTAATTTATCCATTTCCAACTCCATTGACTCGTTATCGTTGAACGTTATGTGTCTTTGTTGTTGCTACCGCACGTGCGGCAATTCTACCGTCCCTGGCGGATACTTCTCTCATCGTAGATGAGGGTCCAAAATCAATTCCATTAAAGCGCGACAGTATGAATTAATTTCTCTTGCAAACGACGTTTATTATTTAACTCAATCACTGGTGTGTTTAAATAAAAAAGACGGCGGCGGCCAGAGACATAAGTGAGTCTCTCTTCGTAAATTTTCATCAAAGCCAAAAGCTCTGCATCGCTGTTCAAATTAAATTTGTGCATCACTGAGCGTTTATGGCTGCTAATGGTTTTAATATTTAAAGAAAGTATCCATGCAATGCGCTCAACGCTAAAACCTAGACATATATAACGCACCACCTTCTCTTCTTGAGGAGAAAAATAGAGCGCTTGGCACTCCTGACAGTTGCGGACTCTCTCTTCTTCAAGTTGTACACGCTTCCACGCCTGCAGCAGCTTGAGGCCCAGCGTATTCAAAGTTTCTTTGCGGCTAACAAACAGTACATTTTTCAAACAATCAGGTAGCCGAGACAACGGTGGCTGCGCAGCTTCACTACATACGCCAACCAACAACAAATTCGCCTTACGATGCAATAACTCATGGTGACAAACTTGAGCACCACCATTTTGGAATATCTTTACTACAATATCGGAAACCACCAAGTTATCTTGACTGGTTTCGAGTAGTTCAAGGGTTCCATAATCACCTGAAGCAAAGTTTTTCTTTATAAAATTCCACAGACCTTCACGGTAGAAAGCATTATCATCATCAATCAAAACTCTAATCATCTTGTCACCCGGAAGCTTATTATTGGATTATTGTTTCTGGCCAAAGATAGCCCTGTAAATGGCTAGCGCCTGAGCGAGCAGCAATATCCCTATGCTGTAAAGTTTCAATACCTTCAATTAATACGTTGGATGTTATTTGATAACACCTTTTGACTAGTTGATTGAGCTCGAGTGGAGAAGATTGAGTACGCCAAAAGGCATACTTATCAATCTTGATGCCATCAAAATAAAAATTAAGCTCGCAGACCGTAGACAATAGTGATTCATCAAGATCGTCGAGCCAAATAGCGATATGACGTTCACGCAATCGCTCAAGATTTTTGACTAATTGAATTTTCTCTACATCACTCAGATTAACTAGGTTTTCTGGATCCTGTAGTTCGATAACCAGCTTCTGCTCTGGAGGTAGCTGAATTTTACTTTCTAACTCCGAGCTCAATAGATCTCGTACCGACAAATTTATAAAATAATGGTATCCAGCAGGATGACTCGCCACCTGCTTAACCTGTTGGTTGAAAATCGAAATTAATATATTTTCAGGTGCATGCTGAAAGTAATATTCAGAATCAACGTCCTCGGTAAAATAGCTAAGCACCTCATAACCAATAATCGAGTCGGTTTTTAATTCAACGATAGGCTGAAGCTTAATTCCTGCTGGAGACTGATGGTTAAACATCGTCATTCCCCCTCCCTTGACGTAATCGCTACCGGCCCCTGAAAGCGGGGATCATGCGAAAATATTTGGCTAGCCTCATGACGCTGTTTTTCCGCCTCATCTGCTTTATTACTGAAATGCAATATGGCAATACGATAGGCATATACATTTTGATCAACATGGTGTGAAAGATATTGCTGCGACCACGTGATATAGCTCTGTAATATCTTAGGATCCCGACTGGCGTTATATTGCAAAAGCTGGTTAACCTGCCGGTCGTAATCAATGCGTTCTTGAAATATCCAAGTCTGCCAAAGCTGTTGCTCTAATTGAGGGAAATCGATATTTACCTGTCTTAGCTGTAGCTGTTCGGCTTTGGTCAACCATATTTGAGCTTGCAATGTAGAAAGCATGATCCCCAGACCACCGCATGCTCCGACTATTGACGCAGCTTGAATCCCCTTCGCAATCTTAGGCTTCGTGACAACAAGCCGCTTAGAGAGCGCAGAATCCGTAAGGCTTAACAACAGTAAAAAAATGAGCCAATGCCCGGTGGACATATAAAACGGATATTCCAACTGGGTATGCACCGCAAAAGGCAGCATCACCAGCCACAATGTAAACTGACTTTTATCCGTTCTCCGCCATGCCACTACCATTAATCGGAAATAGGCGATGGCCAGAACAACATACCCTGCTAGGGCCGCAATTCCCCCCTCAACCCAGCCAAACAACAACTCGTTATGCGGGTGTGTGATAACGCCCATTCCGGTTATCGGTGGTGTCATGCCAAGGGCAAAATGGGCAAAGCTGTACTCAAAGCTGCCATATCCCCAACCAACAACCGGATGATTCATCATCATCGCTAGTGTGATCTGTAAGATCTTCCAACGCTCCAGATTTGAACCATCATGGGAGACAGGGATAACCAGATCTGCGCCGGCGATCAGGATATAGCCAAGCAAAATACCGCCAATAATTAAGCAGATAAATACAGCGGTACGACGCGGCTGGCTCCTTGCGCGTAATAAGAAGTTAATCAGTACGACAGCCATCGCACCGATATAACCAGCGCGTGACTGAAGCAAAATGAGCATTGCGGGCAGTAAAACCAGCGCTGCTAGCTGCTGTAGATGCATTAAGTGATGAATCACTGCGCTCGTTTTACTTCTGGTATTTAGCGATTGCGGTAAATAAAGAAGATGCAGCGAACAAGCCAGTCCCGTAGCCATAAACGAGGCCATCACATTGACCTGACGAAACACGCCGGTTGGCCTAACCCCCTCATCTCCCAGCGCCATCAAGACTGAGTTAGGGGGCAGCAGAGTGAGCTGAATAAACCCGACGACGCTCTGCACCAAAGTCGCAAACAGCAAAAAATTAAGCAGCAAGACGCGCCAGCGAGCGCTAAAGCGGCATTGTAATAAGGTGAAATAAAAGACCAGCCCTGCCACTATGCCAGCCATTTGCAGAACTGCCTCTTTCAGCCATTTTTCTGACGTATAAAGCAGAGGAAGTAGCAGCAATAATATGCCGATAGAAATTAGATTAGATGTGGTTGTCGTAATAATGGGTTGATTAAGATTAAGCAACCAATAAGCAAGCACAGATAGCGCAACGAATATCCAAGCGACAATATTTCCCGGCACCCGCAATCCGCTACCGCCCATACTAGGAATAACGACGTGCATCGCCAATGCTAAATAAATTAGCAACATGACTAAAATAGCTTTTCGGTTAATTACTTGCATTCTTTACTCTTAATAACGCTTTACGCTATATCGATTGGAAACGCTTTTCGTTAGATATATCGACTAGGGATATTCAAGATGAAATTCAGCCGTCGTATTAAAATCCCCTTCGGTAATGCTGTGGTTGGCAATACTTTTTGGCGATGCCTGTAAAAATGCAGCAAACTTAAAGGAGTTAGCGCCTTGATTTAGGCTGAATTTAGCCGACCCAGTATTCAATGGGATAAGCGTAGACGGGCTTTGCACATCGCCAGACACCGACTCTATGCCGATAGCCAATCCTTTAACCTGAGCACTTTTTAACGAGAGATACCCTTTTTGATCGTTATCTTCTGTGCCAACAAAAGACACCAGCACCGTTTTCGAAATTGATACATCGCAGTTTTTCAGACCAATGTTGAAAGATTTAGAATCAGAGCGACCTTCTGAATAAAATGTCTTAATCGCGGTAACACCAAAATCAACACTCTGCCCATCAGAATTGATATCAACCTCGCAGGGTTCACTGACAACTTCACCATGAAAGTTAATATCTATCGTTGCCCATGAAATGCTTGAAAATAGTGCTAAACATAGCACGGCTAAAAACTTCATATTTATTTCCCTCAGCATAACTACGAGCGCATATTTACGTTTAAGAAATTTTATTGGTACGAAATATTTAAATTAACCGTAGTGTGAAATTCGCCTTCGATCAGCTCTTCAGGAATGCGTTCCAGCATGGCGTGCATCACTAAATCCATATTTCCTTGAGACATAATCAGCGGCTCGCTATGTTCGCCAGGGACTAACTGACGATGTTTTTCGTCTTCCAACCGCAAACCAACTCCTCGTGCCGAGCCAAATACCTTCATCAGATATTTATTGTTATCGCTCTGCACCCCATTCACGGTGATATAAGAAACCAACTGTCCTGGAAGGTAGGTGATATTGCCGCCGTGTATATTGTCTCGCGGTGAGTTCCCCACCACGCCGCAGTCCTTCAGCCGAATATGCACCGCTACAGGATCGGTTCGATTTCCCACCCGATTCAAACTCACACGGGAAATCGTTCCTAAATTCACAGCTTGCTCTTTCGACTCCATTTCCAGCACACAGGTAGGTTCCGTTAATGCGCCCTGCACCAAAAGCTCGCCATGCATACCAAACACATCCCAGCCATCAATGTCATCTGCATTAGCCAGTCGCAGACCTAGCGTGGTGACTAACCCTGAAAGTAGGCAGAGCCACAGCGTTGTGCGGGCAAACTTTAGACATGAAGTACGCATAGCATTCACCACTAGCCTTGGTTGGCAACGGCACGGCACTCGCTACCGCTGCAGGTAAATTTCAGTTCAGGGCGACCGCCAAAATCGTTGATATAGGTGACATATGGCGTGGCATAAACCGGAGAGATCGCCTTAAGCGTGGATTTTGGCGGCACCATTACAGGGCGAAAATCGCTTGCAGAATCGGATTTCGCCTGCCCAGAAATACCAATCACGGTGAGGTAATAAGGCGTTGGGTTATGGATCTGATAGCCATCGCCGGCTTTAGTCAGCACCACTTTTTCCTGCCAAATCACATCTGAATCGATCGCGATCGGTGCTGGGCGATAAAACAGTTTGATCTTGGTCTGCAACGCAATCTGCATCACGTTTTGTTTAGTGCTGCGCGGTGGGATTTCACGCACGTTAAAATAGAATACGGATTCGCGATCCTGTGGCAGCTTGGCAACCCCGGCCATGGCATTGATTCTGATTTGGCTCTTAGCGCCAGGTTCTACGCGTTGAACAGGCGGTACAACCACCAGAGGATCGGTAATCTTCTGGCCATTGCTATCTTCCAACCATGACTGTGCTAAATAAGGCAGCTGAGTATTATCGTTGCGAATATTCAGGCTGATCGATTTTTGGCTACCATCGAAAATGGCGCGGGTACGATCGAGAGCAATGGCTGCCTCTGCTGCCTGAGCAGCCAGTAACAAGACGAAGCCTAATGATAAAGTTTGTTTTAATTTCATAATGTTATTGCTCTTCATGGATGTTATCTGTCGGTTCTATAGCAGCGCTATCTTTCGCTACCGTGGATGTTTGGCTTTGCGCTACCGTATGACACGGTAAAAGCAGCTGCTCCTGATCTCGCAAGGTTTTAGGAATGGATATCACACACTGTGCTGCGCCATCCCATAACACATCGAGTGACTCTCCGCCCTGCAGGCCTGTTAGCCAAGCCATGCCGCCATCACCTACGATGGCCAATTCCTTGCCTTCACTATTTCTTACGCTGGCGCCAAACGGCGGATGGCTACCATCTGCCATTGCCAATACCGCTAGAGCCTTAGCACCTTTGATTACGCCAAATTTGCGATAACCAATCGCCCCTTCAGTCAGCGCTGAGTCCACAACGGAACGGCTAGAATCCACATCGTCGGCCATTTTGGTTAAATCAATACTGGTTGAATTACGGTAATAGCTGTTCATATCCGTAATCACCCCGATACCGTAACCGTTGGTATGCACACGGCCGCCGTTAATCGGAACGCCGCCAACGCCTTCGGTATCCACCATCAAGCGAGTACCTCCGCTGATCCCGCCCGAATGCAGCGCCGCACCTTTCGCCGTAATCGTGGCCCCCCCCTGCATTGTCATCCCCGCCGAGCTGTAGTTACCCTGCGAATAGGCGGCATTAGCGCTCATATCAGCAAAATCGCCGCGATGGCTGTAATAGCCATTAAACTGTGTTCGGGTGCTCTCATCACCGCCGCTGCTGACCCCGGTAGACACTCGGTAGTTGTTGTTATTATCAACACGGTCGTAATAGCTGACGTTCTGGCTATATCGATTGTTGCTGTACTGGCCGTCATAGCCGATTGATGCAGAATTCCCCATCGGAATAGACAGGCTCACAAACACCGCATCATCATTGCGTTCATTAATTTTGCTGCGCGTGGCAGAAACGTTGAGAGACACATTTTTCAGCGAAAATAGACTCACATACGTGTTTCCAGACAGGCTATAACGGTCATCCGTTGGCTGATCCCAATAGGTCTGATGGCTGTAGCTGAAGTAAAAACTCAACCCCACTTCGGAGAAGTTTTTATTCGCCGTGATGGTATAAAGCTCTTTATCGTGACCTGAATTTTCCTCGTGATAGCGCGCATCGAGGAATTCGCCCATCGACATATAATCACGCTCGGAGAAGCGATAACCCGCAAAGGTCACTTCACTGTCGTACTCATCAAAGCGTTTGGAATAGCTCAAGCGCCATGATTTCCCTTGGCGTTGCTCTTCACCGGGTAAGCGAGCAAAAGACTGCGTCACGTCGGCAGAAACGGCACCGAGCAAAAACAGATCGCGCCCAATACCCATCGACGCCGAGTTATAGTCCCCTGCAAGAATGCTACCGCCATACAAAGACCAACTATTGGCAATCCCCCATGAAAACTCACCGGTTGCAAAAGTTGGGCCTTGTATATGATGTTCGTAGGTTGACGGACGCCCCATCGCAAACTTATAACGCACCATTCCGGGGCGGGTCAGATAAGGGATCGTCGCGGTATCAACCTGAAATGTTTGAACCGTTCCATCTTGTTCCTCAACCTTTACGTCAAGCTTGCCGGTCACCGCGCTACTCAAATCTTGAATACGAAATGGACCTGATGGCACCGTGGTCTCATACAGCACACGTCCTTGCTGAGTCACCACAACCTTGGCGTTCGTTTTGGCAATCCCGGAAACTTCCGGTGCATAGCCACGTAACGCGGGAGGCAGCATCCGGTCATCGCTGCTCAAAGACATCCCGGTGTAACGCCAAGAATCGAAAATGCTGGATGAGAGATAGTTTTCCCCCACCGATAGCGTTGAACGCAGCGTGGGGAGCGCGCGATACATATAAACGCGGCTCCAATCCATATTGTGCTGACTGCTCTGCGATGAGCCTGAAGCACGGCTATAGCTCCCCTGATAATCGCCACGCAAACGCCATGCACCGGCGTTAGCCCCCACGGTTCCGCTTATGCTGGCATTTTGGCTATTGCTACCTTCATTAGGGCGACTCATCGAAGCATTCAGGTTGTAGTCCAGCAGCAAACCTGGGATCCCTTCATCCCAACGTGACGATGGAACCCAATTTGGATCGCTGTACTCAATCCATGCCTGTGGAATAGAAAGCTGCAAACTTGAGTTCGATAAATCTCCGCGAACCGTTGTACCTTCAAGCTGGCTAAAATCTGCGCACTCTCCCTGATGCCAGTAGGTCACTTTATTTAAGGCGGCAGGTTTCAATCCCAATTCACTGACTATTTGCGGTGAAACGCAGGCTTCACTGCTGTCTGGCTGGTTTTCTCGTGGGTAGTAATTAAACGGATACTCACCCACGTTCTGGTCATTAACTCTCAGTGCTAACTGATACAGACCAGGCAAGATATAGTTTGCTTTTGAGAAACGAGAAAAGTCGATATTTGCCTTATCTGCGGTATCTAGCATATCCGTATTAAACTCTACGGCTTTGCTGGACATGCTGGTGCTAGCCAATGCAAACGCCATGGCCAAACTGATTTTATTGATATGGAATGTAGACATTACCGTCTCTATTATTCTCTAGCCCAGATGTACCAAACAAAAACAGTTCTTACAGAAAACCATTCACCTAATGTGCGCATAACATGAAGACAAAAACCTGTCTGAAATTCGTTTTATGCGCAAACTCCCCCGTACCTAATATGAGGTAACGATGAGGAGAGTAATTATTTTTCTATAAAATCTTTTTTTATAAATATTCCACTTTGAATTTCACAATAACGCTGTAATTCCCAGCGCGTAATTCATGCTTATTTCGCTGAATCGCCAGCTTATAATTCAAATCCATCGACCCCACATTCAGTGGAATATCTGCTATGGCTTTCCCCGGCACAATAGTATTGCCAGCCTCATCTTTCAGTATCAGACCAATCCCGCTGGCCTCTCCATTAATACTTAGCAAATTGGCGGTATCATCTCTAACCCCATCAAACGTGAGGTGCACACTTTTAAAATCAGGACGCAAATTATCCTGAGAAGTCAGTTCACAGTTTTCCAATTTGATGACGAATGCTTTTTCTGGACCTTGCCCAGTACGCGCAAGCTCACTAACCGGCAGAGAGCCTAAATCAATAACCTGTTCTAATGATCCAGAAGATATGCTGCATGCTGTTGCCACCAAGGTGCCGCCCATTTTGACGCGCCCCTGCTGAACACCCATAGCCCCCGCCGTTGTTACAAATAAAACCATAAAGGCACAGAGCGTACGGACCACCATGCTATCTCTCCTACTAAACCACTCTCTGGAAATAAGGGCGTTGTCATCAACGCCCCAATCCATGACCACAACATCATTCTTAAGTAATTTTCTCTGTAATCAGTGATTTATATATTTCAATGTGAATACAGATCCAATCATTCAAGAACAATTAGTTGTAAGTAATCACGAAGTCAGTCTGGCTGGTGAAGTCACCTGCGGTGATAGCAGATCCTGAAGCACCTGTTGCCTGAACATAGGCAGCAAAATCAAGTGAGTTCTCACCTTGAATCAAGGTCTTAACTTCGGTTTCTTTACCCAGCTCGAAATCTTTACCGTTAGCATCGGTAATACCAACACCCACGCCCGACGCTGTGCTGCTGACGATACCCAACAGTTTGGTTGAACCCGTAGCGGTAGTACCGTTGAAGGTAATAGAAGCTTTAGGTGCAGCACCGCCGCTAATGTCACAGCCAGTCAGCTTGATGTGGAAATCAGCTGGAGTTGATTTAGCGCCGCCTTTCAAGGCCTTAATTGCAATAGAACCCAGATCGATAGTCTGCTCGCTGTTATTAGGCGCAATTGAACACGCAGCATCAACAATAGAACCGTTGAATTTAATAACACCGTTGCCGCCTACTGTGCCTGCTGCATTAGCTGCTGCAGACGCAATACCCATAGTCATAACCAATGCCACAGCTAATTTATTCATTTTCATTTTTGTTTCCATAATTTAGATAATAAGAGTTCCTTCGCCGGCTAAGGCGAAAATATCCATAATGTATTTATTCCCTGTGAAATTTTATTTTTTGGTTTTCAGATAAATATATTTATAAATTTATCTTATGCAAACAGGAGATTAAGCCATAACACCAGTTAAAAATTTCACTTCCCAGATAAAAATTGTGTAATCCGTACTCATATCTGGCTCCGGAAATAATAATTCCGACAATGTCATAAAAAAACAAAAATTTACACTAATAGGTTAATACGACAGTTTCACCTGAATAGGATAATTCCTATGACTTATGCGAGCTACTTTGTCGCACATTGAAAAGTTGCGATACATAATCTTTTAAAGAAAGATATTATAAAAAGTTAAATTTTATAAAGTGTAAAAAACCGGTGTTTAAAGCTGAAAACCACCGTTTTTGATCAAATCAAAAACAATAATTAAACATAAATGCAACAATGTGATATGAAATACATATGTGGCAATAGGATTAATACCAAATAATAAATTTTATGGTTTTTAATAAACGCTAGGAATTCGTAAATAGTTTTTTCACTTGCCGAAAATACATTGATTTCCCTGCTGACTAGGCCTATTCGCGCTAATAGCATGATTACTATTGTTTTGAAATATATCTCTCAGGGTTTGAAATGTTATAACCAAAATAATGTCGCGAAATGGCGAGAAACTTCGTAAGAAATTGACGAGGGGAAAGTGCGGGAGAACCCCTGTACCAAAGGGATACAGGGGAAATTAATGCTGAGGAAGACGTTAAGCAGGAAGTACGATGTTGCTATCAGCCAAGCTACCAATTTCGTTATAGGCCGCACACGCTGCATCTACGATATGCATGGCAACAGCGGCTCCGCTGCCTTCACCCAGACGCATTTCTAGCTGCAGGTAGGGTTCAAGTCTCAGTTTCTCTAGCGCAATACGCGCACCTTTTTCCGCTGAAAAATGCGAAGGGATCAAATAATCGTGAACCTGCGGTGCAATCTGGCAAGCAACCAGCGCCGAGGCGTACGAGAGAAAACCATCAAGCACCACTGGCAGCCCCGCTGCCGCAGCACCTAACATCAACCCGGTCATACCCGCTAAATCGAAACCTCCCACCTTGGCCAAAACGTCGATTCCGTCGTCAGCGTTCGGTTGATTACAGGCAATGGCACGGCGTACCACGTTCACTTTGTGCTGTAGTTGCTCGCTGGGAAAATTCGCGCCAATGCCAACGACGCGTTCCGGATCGTTATCCGTCATCACGCTGACAATCGCGGCGGCAGGGGTGGTATTCGCTATTCCTAATTCACCCACGCCGAGCAACCGCACGCCGTTCTCTGCCTGTTGCATCGCAAGCGCTGCGGCTTTCACCAATAGGATCTCTGCCTGCTCACGGCTCATCGCTGCGGTTTTGGCAATGTTTCCACAGCCTCGCGCCATGCGCATATCCACCGCGCCCGGAATCGGATCGCAATCAATGCCCGCGTCAACAATCATCACCTCAGCGCCGGCATGTTTTGCCAATACGCAAACGCCCGTCACACCATGCACCATATTCTGGGCTTGAATCGCCGTCACCGCGCGCGGAGAAATCGCAACCCCCTCTGCAAAAACACCATGATCTGCCGCCATCACGATAATTTTCTTCTGCGCTACACTCACCGCATCTTCGCCAAAAATACCGGCTAGCTGCACGGCTAACTGTTCTAAACGCCCCAAGCTCCCCGTTGGTTTTAGCAAACCATCGAGCTTTATCTGGGCTTTACGCATCGCGTCTTGGTTCAGCGGTTTAATCTGAGCAATGATCTGTTCTAATGTTTGCATGGTTGTCTCTGTTGAAATGTAAACGACCGAATTATCAGCCTTTTATTTTTACTTCAATCCCTGAAATGACGAGGTAGACCTGTTGGGCCTGAGCAGCCAGCCGCTGATTGACGCGCCCGGCAATATCTCTGAAACGTCGCGCCAGCAGGTTATCCGGCACAATGCCCATCCCAAGTTCGTTGGTCACGATATAAATGGGAACATCGCTCTGGCGGCATGCCATTATCAGCGCGTCGATTTGCTGGTGAATGCCTTGCTCGAGTGCGGCAAAATCCATCTCTTCAGCGGCCACATTGCCCGCCTGCTCAAACAGCAGATTGGTGATCATCGTCGTGATGCACTCCAGCATAATGGCGTGACAGCCTGCGCCTTTATCCCTCACAACGGCGCCCAGATCGCGATAGCCCTCGTGCGTCATCCACTGCGACGGGCGAGTTTGTCGATGGATTTGCACCCGCTGAGCCATCTCGTCATCGGTTATCACCGAAGTCGCGATATATAACACCCTATCGCCACGTTGAGCGGCTAATTTCTCCGCCAGCGTGCTTTTCCCGCTGCGCGCCCCACCGGTAATCAAAATCATCATTAGCCCACCTGCTCAGTAACGTGTTCACGCATAAGGCGATACACGGCGTCAATATCAATATTCTGGCGCATTGCCGCAGCCAGCAGATCAAACTGTTGATCCCTGAAAGCCTGATACTGAAAAGCTTCCCCAACGAGCGGCGCTAAACCTTTGCGTTCTCGCAGCGCGTTTAGCAAACTGCGCGTGAAATCGTCTGAATCGAAAATACCGTGAATATAAGTACCGGCCACCGAGCCATCAGGGCTAATTGCGCCCTCACATTGATTGATGTCTTCACCGTTACGTTGCTGCAATAACGTCAATGGTGACGCCTGCTCACCAAGCTCGGTGTGCCCCATGTGAATTTCGTATCCGGCTAATGCTTGTTCTTGGCAGGCGGCAAAGATACCGCTTAACGCGGGCTGAACTTTGCCAATCACGCGGGTGGTCATTTTCTGGTGCGAAAATTTCGTTTCACAATCTAACAACCCCAGCCCTGACATCTGATCAACGCCAGACTCTACGCCATCAACAATATGCCTTCCCAGCATCTGAAAACCACCGCAGATGCCCAGCACCGGCGTACCTTTCTGATGCGCAAGCAAGATTTGATGCGTCAGACCGCTATCGTGTAAGTAGCTGAGGTCGCTTAAGGTATTTTTACTGCCGGGTAAAATCAGCAGGTCGGGTTCCCCCAATTCATCACGATGCGTGACGTAGCGCAGCCGCACATCCGGCTGTGCATTAAGCGCATTGAAATCGGTGAAATTAGAAATATACGGCGTTTGGATCACCGCAATATCCAGCAAATTCGCACCCTGCTGCCGGTACTTACCTTTTTGCAGCGCAACGCCGTCCTCATCCTCCAGTTGTACATCGATCCACGGCATTACGCCGATCACGGGCACGTTGGTGAGTTCTTCTATCTGACGCAAACCCGAAGTTAATAAGCTCACATCGCCGCGAAATTTATTGATAATGACGCCTTTTACCCGCGCCCGTTCATCAGGTTCCAGCAAGGCCAAGGTGCCATAGATGGAGGCAAACACCCCGCCACGGTCGATATCTGCCACCAGAATGACGGGAACATCCACTTTCTCGGCCATCCCCATATTCACAATATCGCGATCGCGTAGGTTGATTTCCGCCGGGCTACCTGCGCCTTCCAGCACCATGATATCCACTTCATCCGCTAGGCTGTGATAGACCTGTGCAATCTGTTCCAGCAGTTGCGGTTTGAATTCATGATAGGTCACGGCGTCCATCTGATCGGCCACCTTCCCCATCAGAACCACCTGTGCACGGCAGTCGCTGGTTGGCTTGAGCAAAACCGGATTCATGCGTACATCGGGTTCGATTCCCGCCGCTTCAGCCTGAAAAATCTGCGCGCGCCCCATCTCACCGCCATCAGCGGTAATCCCTGAATTCAACGCCATATTTTGAGATTTAAACGGTGCCACGCGGTATCCGTCTTGACGGAAAATACGACACAGCCCAGCGACCAGAACACTTTTACCTACGTCCGATGCGGTGCCTTGCACCATGATGGATAAACCCATGATATCTTCCTATTTAACCTGTTCTGGCATGAATTCCGGCTTGAAAGCAAACAGCTCATACTCGGTTTTAAACAACGGCAATCCCAGCTGCTGATGCATTTTCACCAGCCACGGCTGGACCAACCCCGCACGTTGCAACATATCGCGCTGTAGGAAAACCTCGCTCTCGCGGCCCTCACTCACCAATTTTCCCTGCGCGAGAACATACAGGTAATCACAAACTTCATAAATTAAATCAATATCGTGGCTGGAGATCACCACGTGCTTACCCTGAGCCACAATCTTCTGAATAATATGAATCATCTGCTGACGGCCTGAAGGATCAAGTCCGGCGGTCGGTTCATCCAACAGCAGATAATCCGCATTCATCACCAAAGCGCCTGCAATCGCCACCCGTTTTTTCTGCCCGTGGCTTAAATACTGCACCGGTTTATGGCGAAAACCGAGCGCATCCACCAGCGTGAGTGCCTGTTCGGTGCGATGGCGAATGGTCTCTTCATCAACGCCCAGATTGCGCAAGCTGAAGGCAATATCGCTGTCGATATCGGTATAAAAAATTTGCTGGTCTGGCTCTTGGAAAACCATCGCCACCTGTTGACGCAGCGCGCGTAGGCTACGTTTGTCATAGCGTAGTTTTTCACCCTGCCACATCACGCAGCCCTGCTGTGGCTGCAATATTCCCAGCAGGTTCATGAATAACGTGGATTTCCCGCAGCCGTTCGCGCCTAACAAACCGGTGACCTGACCGCGATTAAAATCCAGCGAGAGATCGTGCAGCACGGTCTCTCCGTCCTGATACTGAAAACTGAGGTGCTGAGTGACGAGTCCCGAAGTGCTCACAGATGAAAATCTCCGTTGTACAATTTAACTTCTAACGCAATGCTCATCTGCTTATGCCGCTCCATCACGCGCGACAGCAACATGCCGACCAACATCGACAACGAACGGTAGCCACTGCGCAAAGAGACATAACCAAAACGCAGTGATTGAGCGCGATGAATAGCGGCGGCTTCCTCAATAAAAATGAAGATAAAGCGGTAGGTCAGCAGCACCTGTTCAACCAATACCAACGGAAGACGGCTGCGCTTGAGCAGCCGCACCCACTGACTGAAAGGCGTAGTTAGAACGAAGAGGTAGGTCGCCGATAACGCCGCCAAACTGCGGCACAGCGTATTCATCCCCGTGGTTAATCCATTCTGTTCAACGCCTAAGGCCAGATGGCCGATGTGAACGCTATACAGCAGCGTATCCGCCTGCCATGAGAACGACAGCACCACGCCCAACAGTCCGGTGAACAAAAAAGCCAACGGCACCGCCAGCCAGCGGAGATAGCGCCGTACGCCTACGCGTAATAGATAGCAAGTGAGACCAGCGCAAAGCAGCAGCACGCTCAGTTGGATCCACGGAGAGCCCAACAATGCGGTCAACAGCAAAACCAAATACAGCGCAAACTTGTACTCTGGTTTTTTCTGGCTCCAGCGGCTGCTATAAGAGAGCTTATCAATCTCCAGCATGAACGACGCGACGCCCTCGGTAATAGCCCAAGATATAGAAGATCACCGCGGCACCGAAGGAGCCTTGCAGCGTGAACAACAGGCTTTCTATTTCACCGCTTGCGGGTTCATACAACGGTTCAAACCACGGTTTATAGCTAGGCGCCATTTGGGCAATCACGCCTTCGGCCTGATCGTCTGAACCGCCATACTCGCCGCCGTGATTAATGAAGAACGGCAATACGGCCAAAGCAATCACTAGAAAAATCAAAATCAGCGTTTTTTTCATTTTAAATGCTCCTTACGCCAATCAGTTGGCGCTTGCATAATTGGTCATAAATCAGCACGGTTAACAGCCCTTCAGCAATCGCGATAGGCACCTGCGTCAGGCAGAAAATGGCCATAAACTTGGTCACCGATGCCATAACGCCCAGTTGAGGATCGGGGAAAGCCAATCCCAACTGCACCGACGTCACGAAATAGGTCACCAAATCGGCTAACGCCGCGCACAGGAAAACCGCAATATCGCGTCGCATGCCTGCTCGAGTCGCTAATTTCCATACCACGTAACCCGCCATTGGCCCGATAACCGCCATCGACATCCCATTAGCGCCCAGCGTCGTCAAACCGCCATGCGCCAAGAACAACGCTTGGAACAGCAAGACGATAGCGCCTAACACCGAAACCACCCACGGACCAAACAAAATCACGGCTAAACCCACGCCGGTTGGATGCGAACAGCTGCCTGTCACCGAAGGAATTTTTAGCGCCGACAGCACAAAGATGAAGGCCGCACATAGCGCCAGCAGAACTTTTTTATCGCTGTCATCGCGTACGATGGCTTTAAGGCGGGTTGCCCCAATCACTAAACAAGGCAAGAACATCAGCCACCACGCCAAGGCCCAGAAAGGCGGTAAAAAGCCTTCCATGATGTGCATAGCAAATGCTTCTTGCGGCGCGAGCGTCAGCAGAACCGCCAGCGCCATGCCGTAGAGCGGGAGTTGTTGGAGGTTTTTCATTTTTTATCCTTAGTTAAAGACCCCACCCCAACCCTCCCCTTCGCAGGGGAGGGAGCTGTACAGAGTTAATAGCAACCTCGGAGTGCTCCTCCCCCTGCGAAAGGGGAGGCTGGGAGGGGGTTAATCACCCATAGGGGCATTCAGCTAGCCCGATTCACCAAAATCGTCGAAAAGTACGGCAGTTTGGTGTCTTGGTGGATCTCATCGAGATGACGGAAACATTGCTCATTTGGCAGTGAGGCTTCGGCCATTAAAATTGCATGGTCGAGCAATCCCAAACGACGCAGCATTTCGCGTATTTGAATAACTCGGCCATACACTTTCATCATCACCACGCATTCATGGTTAAGCAGCGCCTGCTCAAGTTCTTCTTCTGGTGCGGTACAGGCCACCACCGCCATGGATTGCTGCTCCATCGCCAAAGGGAACTGGGCGCGGGCGGCAATGCAGGCAAACGAGGTCACGCCGGGAATGATTTCGATATCCACGTGTCCGCGCAGGCGTTCCAGCAAAAATACCCACGTGCTGAACAGCATGGCGTCACCCAGCGTAATAAAACCGACCTGAAGCCCGTGCTCTGCGTCGGTTTGCATCTCCTGCGCAACACAGTCCCATGCGGCGCTTTTTTCCCCTTGATCGGCGCTCATCGGGAAATGACGCTCTTTGATGTCGAGCGTTGACGATAAAAATTCACGCACGATAGACAACGCAAGACTATCGCCCCCCTTACGACCCGCAGGGGCATACAGCACGTCCAGCTCACCGAGCTGCCGCGCTGCGCGAACGGTAATCAAGTCGCTGCTGCCGGGACCGGTGGCAATCGCCCACACTTTTCCCTTTTTCACGTGGCTCATCAGGCTGCCTCCTCTGCTGGGTGTAAAACATCGTGCAGGTGCTCAACAAACATGTGTTGGATAAGTGGATTTTCGCCCAGCCCTTGCAGCCACGGCGTGGCTTCAATCCCGGCCAGAGCGAGCTGGGTTTTCCACGAATCCTCATCGTCAGAGGCCATATCGTTGATGGCGTGATCGCCCGCCACCAGCATCAGCGGCATCAAATGCACACGGCGTACGTTTTGCTGCTGCAAACGCGTCACCACATGATGAATTTCGGGATAACTCTCAACGGCCCCCACCATCGCGGGGATCTGGTGGCTCATCAGCATGTGATCGAGGCAGGCGTAAGCCGCAAAGGCATGATGCGTTGCGCCATGGCCCATAAACACCACCCGCTCATCTTCGGCTAAAGCGGGCATCTGTGACTTCATGGCGGCGATCAACTGTTCAAAATCATCATGGCTGCTCAGTAACGGCACGCCGATACGCAACCGTTTAAACATCCCTGCGTGAGCGCGTACCTGAGTCACGACTTTTTCGTATTCATCGCCGTTGATGATGTGCAATGACTGAATGACAACGTCCTGATAGCCCTGTTCCGCCAAACGCTGCAGCGCCTGATTTGGGTTATCGATTTGCATTCCATCTCGCTTCGCCAACTTGCGAATAATCATCTCGGATGTGAAGGCGCGAAACGCATCGCGATCGGGACAGGATTCCGCTAAACGACGTTCGCAGGCCTCAATGGTTTTCGCTCGCGTCTCGTGATAGCTGGTACCAAAACTGATAATTAAAATGGCTTTTTTCATAGGTATTGGCTCTTTTTATTCTGTAACCAGTTGGCTAAATACGGCTCAAGTTCAGCCAGAGAACTCACTCGAATCTGTCCTTCAGCCATAGGCTCGGGAGGGCGACAAATCACAATGCAGGGAATATTCAGCGCCAAACAAGGAACGACTTTTTGCTGATATCCCCCTTCTGCGCCAGACTCTTTGGTGATCACCACGTCAGCCTGGCAATGCTGATACGTTGCCTGATTCATTTCGGCGCTAAATGGCCCCTTCAGCGCCAGTACGTTATCTACGCCCAGCCCTAAATCCTGACACTGCAATAGGACATCCGGCGTCGGCAATACGCGGGCGAAAAGGTTTTTTCCCGCCAGCAAACGCACAAACTCAGCCAGTTGTTTGCTACCCGTGGTCAATAGAACCCGCTCGCCCAAACGATGTGCAACCACGCAGGCCTCTTCCACGCTCGCTACTTTGTGCAGCAAAGGATGTTCTAAAGCATCAATTTCGCTAGGGCGTAAATAACGCAACAGCGCAATGTTCTGAGTGGCACAGGCGTGTGCGATATTGGCGCTTAACACGCCCGCGTAAGGATGTGAGGCATCAATAACCTGCGTAATCCGGCGCGCTTGCAACCATTCGCTCATCTGCGCGGCATCCATGCGCCCAACGATAATTTCACCGTTGATATCCCCTGCCAGTTCGCGTCCCGCCTCGGTTGCGACCGAGAGGCTGTAATTCAGCCCCATCTCATCAAGGCGCTGACAAATATGACGCGCATCTGACGTACCGCCAAAAACGTGCAGCATGGGGTTGCCTGCCGTTTTAGACGCATTGGCATCGTGCGCATTGCTATCGGAAATAGGGTTATAAAACATAGCCGCGCGGCGTAATCATCAAGCCGTCCTGACAGTAAGTGGTTTTATTGCCGACAATCACCAGACTGGTCATATCGACATTTTCAAAATCCATCTCACCGAAGGTGGTTAGCCACTTCTCCTGCTTTTTGCGACCCGCAGCTTTGACCACGCCCACCGGCGTGCTGGCGGCGGTGTAAGGGCGCATCAGTTCAAAAGCGCGAGCAAGATGGTCAGCGCGGCCACGACTGCGCGGATTGTAGAAACAGATAACGAAATCAGCCTGCGCAGCGGCAATCACGCGTTGTTCAATCACCGGCCACGGGGTCAGCAGATCGCTCAGGCTGATATGACAGAAATCGTGCATCAGCGGCGCACCCAGCAACGATGCCGCAGCGGTACTGGCGGTAACGCCAGCAATCAGCTTGACCTCAACGTCTAGCTTCTGCTTCGTCACCAGCTCTAGGATCAACCCCGCCATGCCATAAATGCCCGCATCGCCGCTGCTGATCAACGCGACTTTTTTGCCTTGTACGGCAAGATTCAACGCTTCCTGACAGCGCTCAATCTCTTTACACATGCCCGTTTTGATCACCTCTTTATCGGTGGTCAGGGCTTTTACCAAGTGGGTGTATGTTTTGTAGCCCACGATAATATCTGCGTCACGAATAGCCTCGATGGCTTCCAGCGTCATCATGGACTGACTGCCCGGGCCAATGCCGATTACATATAACATCAGAGAGTTTCCTGAAGGGTTAGAGCCAAAGTAAGGGTGACGCCCTGCTCGCGCAGCGTCTCCCCAATGATTTTCCCGCCGCCGTACTCTTCGAGTAGCAGACAAGCAGCAGGCTGAGACACACAGCCCACGCCCACGATTTGACGCACGAAATCCGAACACGGGAAGCGATGTTCATGCACGCGTAGCGCTTCAGGCGTAAACACGTGAAAAGGAACGCGATAGCAATGTGCCAGCTGCTGTAACGCCGCTTCATCCTGTTTCAGCGTAATGCTACCAATGGCGCGCAGCGCGAGTGGATCGATATGCAGCTCGGCAAATTTCTGCAATAGCAGCGGATGCAACGTGGCAAACGGCGTATCTCTACGGCAACCCACGCCCAATACCACGCGCTTAGGCACCAGTTGGTAAACCGGGATCGCGCTTGGTGGCAGATCCGAGTGATAGCTAACGCATACCAGCGCAGAAAGATCGGGCAATGAATGAAGATCGGCAACGGGAATAAATCCGCGTCGATCGTGCTCGGTGAGCTGCACGTTAGCGCGCGGATCAAGCCATAGCCCAACGCGATCGCCGCTCACTAGCATTTGGTTCACGCTTTTCACCGCACGCCGAAAATCCGCGATCTCCGCATCGAGCTTCTGCGCCAATAGATCCAGCGCAGCAACGCCGTTTACGTCGGTCGAGGTCGTGATCACTGGATCGGCGTTAATCAACTCGGCGATCTGCTGAGTGAGCCGATTCGCGCCACCCATATGTCCTGAAAGTAAACTGATCGCATGCTCGCCGCGTTCATCAAGCACCACTACCGCAGGATCGGTTAATTTGTCCTGTAACAGCGGCGCGATCACCCGCACCACGATCCCCGTTGCGCCGATCACCACCAGCGCATCAAAGCGTTTAAACGCCTGCGCCATCGTTTCGGCAAAGGATCCGCTAAACGGTGTGAAACCCACCTGTAGCAAATTTTCACTGGTAAAGCATGCGCTGGCGGTAGATAGCTGCGGCAGCAAAGGACGCAGGCGCTGTGCCAAGCGAACGCCGCCCGGCGTCAGGCAAAATAGCGCCAGCGATCCCACCTTTATCGGCTCAGGCCTGGCGGTATTCATGGCTGAAACCCGCGTCATACAGCTTGGAATAGTGGTATTCATCACCAAGGAAAGCGCCCACTAAAATCAGCGCCGTTTTTCGAATACCGGCGTTGCGTACTAAAGGTGCGATGGTGTCCAAGGTGCCGCGCACCGTTTGGTGATCTGGCCAAGTCGCTTTATAGACTACCGCCACCGGCGTGGTGGCTGGATAGCCGCCGCTCAGCAGGCGCTTCACAACGTCGTCAATATCTTGTACCGAAAGGAAAATCGCCATCGACGTTTGGTGCGCGGCAAAGGATTCTAATGACTCACGCTCAGGCGTTGGGGTGCGCCCAGACATGCGGGTGATCACCAAACTTTGGGAAACCTCGGGCACCGTATATTCCACGCCCAGCTGTGAAGCGGCCCCCAAGAACGAACTCACACCCGGCACCGAACTAAAACCAATGCCCAACTTGCCCAGCTCTTCTCCTTGCTCACGGATAGATCCGTACAACGACAGATCGCCGGTTTGTAGCCGCACGACCAGTTTTCCTGCACGAATACCTTGCTCCATCAGGTCGATAATCTGCTGGAGGTTGAGCCCTGCGCTATCGTGGCATTCTGCCCCTGGTTTGCAGTAATTCAGCAGATCGTGATTAATCAGCGATCCGGCAAAAATCACTACCTCCGCCTGCGATAGAATTCGATGGCCTTTTAGCGTAATAAGCTCGGGATCGCCCGGCCCTGCACCGATGAAATAGACCTGTGCGCGATCGATAGACTCAGCCATGCGTTTGCTCCTTACGGCAGGAAATCAGATAGGTAGGGTTATTGGGTTTGAAATAGTGACCGCTGCCCAGCGCGGTGAGGCGAGAGATCTGAATCAGGCTGCTTTCTAGTTCAACCACCGCACGGTTTTGCAGTTGACTGAACGCCTGCTGATAGTTTTCCAGCAGAATAAAATTCATCGCCAAGCTGCCGCCGTCGTTGAGTAATGCCAGCGCCCAATCAATGATGTCGGGGAGATTGCCACCGCTGCCGCCGATAAACACCGCATCGGCGCGTACGTCTAACGCCAGCGGCGCATCTGCCGCCACAATATCAATATTCGAGCAGCCAAAATGACGGCAGTTTTCTTCAATCAATGCCAGAGCCGCAGGGTTGCGCTCAATGGCGGTAATAGAGAGATCGGGATATCTGAGGGCGGCTTCCAAAGAGACGCTTCCCGTTCCTGCGCCAACGTCGATCAAGCGCTTGGCAGTACGCAGATTGAGTCGCTCCAATGCCGCAAGACGCACTTCTTCTTTGGTCATCGGCACTTTATGGCCGCGTAGAAACAGATCATCTTTCATTGAGGATCGCCACCACGTTCATTGCGTACGCCTGCTGTACCTGCTCTGGGCGCAAAATATGGATGCATTCATCGGGATAGGAGAGATTCTCGCCAATCACCATCGTCCGCTTTGCCCCACGACGTAGGATTTGCTGGGCAATTTGATACGGCCCCATGTGGTGGTCGGTCACCATCGCCACTTTTTCGTGCTGCAGAATAAAATCAAAATCAGGCTGTTTGCCGTGACAGCTGGTGATGTAGATATCGTTCATATCCACGGCGATGCGCGAAAACAGGTACTGTATGGAGCTAATACCCGACACGATATTGAGCTTTTCCGGCGCAAGATCCTGTATCAAACGTTTTCCAATGCCGTACAGCATCGGCTCACCCGATGCCAGAACCACGATATTGCGGTCAGCGTTGTCCTGTAGCCACAACGCCATCTGAGTCAGATCGCTGCCGATGGCCAGTTTTTCACCATGAAATTCGTGGTAAGCACTTAAATGGCGTGACCAGCCAACCAGAACGTCAGCTTGTGAAATTAATCTTTTTGCCAGCGGCGTGATGTAATCCTGATGCCCCGGCCCCATGCCAACCACGTGAATCATGAAGACTCCTTTTCGCAGAGAATTTCTTGGGAAATTTCGGTACGTAAATCGGCAACAATGTCGTTAACTGGGCGATTACTGCCGAGCACAATATTGTCGAATGAAAACAGCACCGCGTCGCATTGCAGCGGCTGTACCGCAAAGCGCAACATTTGGTTGATGCGCCCACAGATTGCCTGAGCGATATCGTTATAGACGGCCTGCCAGCCTTGTTGCTCTATTAGCTCCATCGCCGCTTCCGTGGTGCTACATTCAAACACCGCTTGCAGTAATTCACGTGGAGCGCCCATCAGTGCAAGTCGTGTAACCAGCGTTTCCATGCGGCCATCGGCAATATGGCTATGGGTATGAAAAATGCCGGCAGCGACCTTAATCAGCTTGCCTAAGTGGCCCACCAGCACCACACGTTGGAAACCGAGGCGCTGAGCTTCTTGCAGCATATAGCCAACAAAATTACTCATGGTGACCACACGGTCGCCGTTTAACTGCATCTGTTCTTGTACAAAGCGCTCGCCGTGATTGCCTGGCACGAGGATCACGCTGGTCATCCCCTGAGCGCGCTTCATCTCGAGCTCTAAGGCCAGCGAACGTTTCCAGCTCTCTTCAGACATGGGCGTCACAATACCGGTGGTGCCGATAATCGAGATCCCACCTAAAATGCCCAGCCGTCCGTTGTAGGTTTTTTGCGCCCGCTCTTCGCCTTCTGGAGCAAAAATAACAATCTCGGCACCGCGTTCCGGCCCGATAACTTCACGCACCGCTTCTTCAATAGTGTGCAACGGCGTGCGATTGATGGCTGAACTTCCCACCGGCAAACCAATGCCTTTGCGCGTTACGGTGCCGACACCGTCACCACCAACGATGCAGATACTGCCGCCGTCGTTAAGCGTCACCTGAGCAAAAATCAGCATTCCATGCGTGGCGTCCACGTCGTCACCGCCGTCTTTACGGATGGCAGCGCTGGCCTGTTGACCACAAATCAAAGGCTGTTCAACGTTCAACCGCAGCGTAACGCCCGAAGGTGTCACGATAGAAATCTGATTAATCACCTGCTGGCGCAGCACCATCAGCGCAGCAACTTTCGCCGCTGCGGTGGCACAAGAGCCGGTGGTGTAACCCTTGCGATAGCTTTTGCCGTTATGCCAGAGCGTATCCAGCCCAGTGTCGCTCATTGCGCATCTCGCATGTGGTACAAAATGGCGTTAACGATGGCTGCGGCAATATTGCTGCCGCCCTTACGCCCTAAGGCTGCAATACCCGGTAAATCGCTTTCTGCCAGCGCCTGTTTGGATTCCGCTGCGCCAACAAAACCGACCGGTACCCCGATGACCGCGGCGGGTGTCATTACGCCTTGTTGATGCAGTTCTAATAAGCGAAATAACGCAGTCGGTGCATTGCCGAACACAAACAGCTTTTCCCCTTGATCCTGCGCGGCAAGATCCACTGCCGCCATTGAGCGGGTAATCCCCTGTTCCTTGGCAATGGCGACCGCACGCGGATCCGAGATGTAGCACAGCCATTGGCACCCTAACTGCTCGAGCTGGGTTTTATTGATGCCGGAAAGCGCCATGGTGGTGTCGGTATAAATTGTGCAGCCGCGACGCAGAGCCTGAGTAATACGGGATAAAACATCGGGCGAAAAATGCAGGATATCCAGCCATTCGAAATCAGCGCTGGTGTGAATTGCGCGTTTAATAATTTTTTCTTGCAGCTCATCGACAAAACGGTAATCAGGGCGCTCGTCGGCGATGATCTGAGAAATGATTTCAAAGCTGTGCTGCTCAATATTCTGGGGATTCTTGTTGTAGTTCATTGTTCATCCTGTTTGGTTGATCCAGCGTGACTTTCGTACCTCTATCTTTAAGGGCAATCCCATCTTTAAGTGCAATACCCCCCTCCCTGCCAAGGGGAGGGTTGGGGTGGGGTCAAGTTGGTCAGGTCAAAACACCACTGCCCATCTGGCGAGTGCAAAAAGTACCAATGCCAGCACGGAAGCCGTCATCATGAGGCGAATACTGAGGCGAATATCTTGAATGCCAATCTCGCGCTCTTGGTCGCCGATCCACGGTTTCTCTACCCATTCGCCGAAGTATTTATTCGGCCCACCGAGGCGAATACCGAGCGCGCCAGCCACGGTGGCCTCAGACCACGCGCAGTTGGGGCTTTTATGCAGATAGCGATCGCGCCAGCCGATTTTGAGTGCCTGTTTGCTGTTAAGACTCAGCAGGCGAGCGGCAACGCTGAGCAGCAGCCAGCTCAAACGAGCAGGGATCAGATTGGCAAGATCGTCCATTCGCGCAGAAACACAGCCGATAGCGCGGTATTTTTCCGTCCGATAGCCGACCATGGAATCAAGGGTATTCACCGCTTTGTAGGCCACCATCAGCGGTACACCGCCGATGAAAAGGAAGAAAAGCGGCGCAATCACGCCGTCCACGCTGTTTTCCGCCACCGTTTCAACTACCGCTCGGGTAATCTGCGGGCGATCGAGCTCAGACGTGTCGCGCCCAACAATGTATGAAAGCTGGCGTCGGCACTCTTCAAGCGATCCATTTTGTAGTGCGACGTATACCCCCATCGCCGCATCACTCAGGCAACGTCCCGCTAGCAGCGTATAAATAATCCACACCTGCGCTAGCCAGTTGAGCCACGGGTTTAGCTGCGACAAAAACTCAAGCAGCGCGTAGGTCGCCCCCCAGCACACACCAACCACAATCAGCCATAAAAATGCACCGCCGACATACAACGCACCTTCGGTACGGCAAAGCGTGCGGATACCTTTCTGAACCCAATTGATAAAATTACCGATCCAGCGCACCGGATGGGGCCACGTTGGTGGATCGCCCAAGCGCAGATCTAGGAGATAGGCCACCAAACAAGCAGAAAAACTGATCACAGCGCCTGCCCCCTTTTTAACCAGTGGCTCAGCATTTCTGGGTGCTGGTAAAAATGAAGGTGGAGATAGCTGGCGAGGGTATTCCCCATTTGATATCCCCCTTGCCAACGCTGCTGCGTCACGCCGTCGCGTTGTTTTTCAAACTGAAAAATAGGTGGGAAATCAGTATGGAAATCAGAATAGTGGAACTCATGGCCGCGGAGGATTTCCCCTTGTGCCGCCAGTAAACTGTCCTGCATCGCGGTGGCTTGGCAGTAACCAAAGCGCTTTAAACGTCCTTCCATGCGGCTTTCTCCAGGGAAAATACCGGTCATCGCGTGCGTGTTTCCAGACTGATCTTTTAACGTCGAACCCAAATACATCAGCCCGCCGCACTCGGCGTAAATTGCTACGCCGCGCTGATGCGCATCACGCAGCGACTGACGCATGCTGCTGTTTTTCGCCAGCGTTTCTCCATATAACTCGGGATAACCACCGCCGATATAGACCATCTGGCACGCAGGCAGCGCCGCATCGCGCAATGGGCTAAAGCGCACGATGTTGATACCAAGCTGTTCAAGCAGCTGTAAATTATCGGGATAGTAAAAGTGAAAAGCTTCGTCGTCGGCGAGCGCAAGAGTTAGGCCTCGGCCAGAATCAGGCGCAGGTAACGCAGGTGCACAGGCATGCGGCGCGGGTTGTACATCGCTCAACGCCAGTAAACGGTCGAGGTCGATATGCTGTTCGAGGCTATCCGCCAAGGTATCCCATATCGCATCCATGCCCTGTTGTTCATGAGCGGTAATCAAACCGAGATGGCGTTCAGGCAAACTTACGCTGGGTAGAGTTGGCATTCGCCCTAGCACAGGAATTTTGGTGTAGGTTTCAATCGCGTTTTTCAGCAGTTGGTAATGGGTTTCGCTATTGACGCGATTCACAATGACGCCCGCGATACGCACCGCCGGATCAAAATGACAAAATCCCATCACGGTAGCTGCCGCCGAGGTTGAAACGGCTTTACCATCAATCACTAAAATAACCGGGCAGCCAATCTGCTTGGCCATGCCGGCGCTGCTGCAATAGTTGGGGTCGGTGCCATAGCCGTCGTATAGCCCCATCACCCCTTCAATCACGGCCACATCGGCGGCTTGAGCATGTTGGTTATAGAGCCAATTTAGGGTGGGCAGAGGCAGCATGAAGGCATCGAGATTGCGCGACGCAACGCCAGAAACGGCGCTGTGCCAGCCGGTATCAATATAGTCAGGGCCTACTTTGTAGGGTTGCACCCGCAAACCGCGCCGCGTTAAAGCTCGGAGCAGTCCAAGTGTTAGCGTTGTTTTACCGCATCCGCTACCGGTTCCACCAATAAGAAATGCCTTCATTCACCCGCCTGCCAAACAAAAAAGCCCGTCCTTGCGGGCGGGCTTTGCGTTGTCATAGCAGCTCGATGCACGGCGGCAAAAGCGCAGCATGCAGGGAAAGAATGACAACTCACTTCCCACCGAAGGAGCTGAAATAGATGTTGATATCCCAATGTTGGGATTTTACAGGCTGGTCTTCTGGCTTAGCGTCATCCTTACCCACACCTTCCCGATATTCATCAGTGGCGTCTTGTGGGCTCGTCGGCATCACAGCAGCGGGGGCTGCGGAGGAATTGTATTCTCACAATACGCACCTCCTTCCTGACGTCCTTACAGCACGTCAAAAACCTGTATTTATACTTTTCTATATATGATCTGGGTACATAAGTTAAAGCATTCATCACAGATATACCCATTGTGAGATCAACAAAAGCCTAGAATGGAGTGTGAATGAGTTAACATATCTCAACTTTTTAGGGACCAGCGAGGATACCTATGGCCATCAGCAGTCAGCACGGCGGTAACGTGCTAGAAACCGCGCTTACTCTGGGCGTTTCTCCGCATGACATCATCGATTTCAGCGCCAACATTAATCCGCTTGGCATGCCTGAGTCACTTAAGCACGCCATCATCGAACAAATGTCGGTGGCTGAAAAATATCCTGACGTGGAATATCGAAAACTGCACGCGGCGCTGGCTCAGCACCATGCCTGCGCGGAATCATGGGTGATGGCAGGCAATGGTGAAACCGAGCTGATCTTTGCGTTAATTAACCAGCTGAAACCCGCCAAAGCGCTGCTATTAACGCCCGGTTTTGCTGAGTATCGCCGTGCGCTAACGCGGATCAACTGCGACATTGTTGATTATGCTTTGCATGAAGAAGACGGATTTCAGCCTGACGTGCGTATTCTCGACGCGCTGACACCCGATCTCGATTGCCTATTTTTATGCACGCCCAATAACCCCACCGGATTACTACCGGATAAAAATCTGCTTTTAGCCATCGCAGACCGCTGCCGTGCGCTGAATATTGCGTTGATCCTTGATGAAGCCTTTCTCGATTTCGTTCCTGCAGAAACCGGCTTTATTCCTTTATTAGCACAATATCCTCAGCTGTATGTGCTGCGTTCATTAACCAAGTTTTTCGCTATTCCGGGGCTACGTTTGGGCTATTTGGTTAGCGCAAATGCGGCGTTAGTGACGCAAATGAAACAGCAACGGGAGCCTTGGACAATCAATGCGTTTGCCGCGCTGGCGGGCGAAATTATCTTGCAGGATACCCATTATATTGAAGCCACTCATCGCTGGCTGGCACAGGAGCAACCTCGCGTATTTTCTGCGTTAGAAGCATTGCCACGGCTGAAAGTATGGCGTCCCGTCGCTAACTACATCTTTATACGCTGTATCGACAGTCAGCTTGCACTGCAGCAGGCGCTATTGAAACACCATATTTTGATCCGACACTGCGCCAACTATCCGGGGCTAAACGCCAATTATTATCGCGTGGCAATTAAAAGCCCGCAGGACAACGACCGCCTTATTAGCGCTCTAACCCAGATTCTGCATCATGGCTGAAGCTCGCTGCCCCGCGTCGTGCGGTGAGTTAATTCAAGGCTGGATCCAAGGCGGCGAAAAGCTCGTATCCTGCCCGGTCAATTGGTTTAGCACGGTGGCGGTAAGCGAGGGAACACCGCTGCCCACCGAGCGCGCGCGAATGCGCTTGGTATTGCGCACGGTATTACAGCATTTGTCGTTGCCCTCTTCGCTTGAAGCCGAGCTACGCATTGAGTTTGAATCCTCTATTCCCGTGGCAAAAGGGATGGCCAGCAGCACGGCAGACATCGCCGCCTGTGCAATAGCGACCGCTCGTCACTTTGGTATGCAGCTAACTGAAAAAGAATTAGCGTCGCTGTGCGTTGGCATTGAACCGACCGACAGCACGATTTTTCAAGCGCCGACGCTGTTCGATCACCAACAGGCACTGACGCAAACCCCGCTGCACAATCGATGTCCTGAGTGGGATATGTTGCTGTTGGAAAGCCCTGATTGCTTGCGTACCGAAGACTACCATCGCCGCCCGCGCCAAACGCTGTTGCAAGAATATGCGCCGCAGTTGAAACAGGCGCATCAGTTGCTCACTGAAGGTATAAGGGAAAATAACCGCCATAAAATTGGCGCAGCCACCACGTTAAGCGCCCAAGCCAGCCAGGCTTTGCTGCCCAAACCGGCGTTTAATGACATTGTAGAAATTGTTGAGCAGCACGATTTATTCGGTTTGAACGTCGCACACAGCGGCAGCGTGGTGGGTTTATTGCTCGATACGCACCTTCATGACCCAGAGAAAATAATTCACGCGATGCGCGTAAACAATATTCTTGTTTTTTATCCACACGTTAGGCTGCTGCGTACCACCTTAGGGGGCGTACGCTGATCGGCATGGCTGCCAAAAGCGTACACATTCACGTACATGATAAGACGTAATTGTCATACATATAAAACTCTAATTTTGTGAGGATGATCTATACTGACTCGGTACTAAACAGTTACTAGACGGCAATTTGTGAATCTATCAAGACCTTTAGGAGATGATAAAGATGAGCACACCAAAACTGGAAAAAAGCAAAGTCGGTGACGCAAAAAAACGTCAGTTCACTCCTCTAGCCACCCCAAGTGATTTGGGCGCTGAGGCCACCAAAGACATTAGCGGTGCAATGAACGCCATCCTTGCTGATATCTATGCGCTTTATTTAAAAACTAAAAACTTCCACTGGCATATGAGCGGACCACACTTCCGTGACTATCATTTGCTGTTGGACGAACAAGGCGCAGAGCTATTCGCAATGACCGATGATATTGCTGAACGTGTACGTAAAGTCGGTGGTATGACCCTGCACTCTATCGGCCAGATCTCTAAAATGCAGCGCATTAAAGATAACAACGCCGATTACGTTGAGCCGCTTGATATGCTGGCCGAGCTGTGTGAAGACAACAAGCTGCTGGCCGCAGAACTGCGCGCAGCGCATGTGGTGTGTAGCGAACATAATGATGTTTCAACCACCAGCCTGATTGAAAACTGGGTAGATCAAACCGAACGCCGCGTGTGGTTCCTGTTTGAAGCTTGCCGCCAATCACAAACTTCTGGTCACTAGTTTTTCCCGTTGATAAACACGAAAGCAGGCCTTTAGGTCTGCTTTTTTATTTTCAGCGCCTCTAATTCCGCTATAGTTACTACTCATCCCCCGCTCATTGCCATCGTCTGTAGACCCGAGACTTCTTATGCACGGCGTTCCAAACCAATTTATCGATGATCGAGATCGCGCCCAGTTTAAGCACTTCGCCCACATGCCCGGCGTTGAGGTGTATCGAGCGCATATTGAACATCATGAATTTGAGCCGCATACGCATGAAGCCTATGGCATTGGCGCGATTGAGTATGGTGCCGAGCGTTTTCGCTATCGTGGCGCAAACCACGTTGCACCCGCGGACTCTTTGGTATTGATGAACCCAGACGAGCTGCACACAGGCCAATCGGGTACTGAAGGTGGCTGGCGCTATCGCATGATTTATCTCACGCCCGAAATTTTGGCCGAGGTGAGCGGTGAATCTGACTGGTGGTTTAACGACGCGGTGAATCATCATCCTCAGTTTGCCCGAGCAACCACTTCGCTAATAAACGCCCTGTGGCAAAACGATGAGCCCCTCGCACAATCCAGCTTGCTGAGTGAACTGCTGACATTAACGCGCCATTGGGCAAGAGCGCCGCAGACGCTTAAGCTTGATGCACCTCAGCGTTTTACACTGGTAAAAGAGTATCTCCGCGCCCATTTAGATCGGCGCATGACTTTGCCCGAATTGGCGCAGTTGGTCGACCTCAGTCCCTATCATTTTTTACGTCAGTTTAAGGCGCAGTATCACGTTACCCCACAACAAATGCTGATGGCTTATCGACTGTATGAGGCTAAAAATCTGCTGACCCGAGGCTTACCGCCCGCCCAGGTCGCCGCCGCTGTTGGTCTTACCGATCAAGCCCATCTTACCCGTGCTTTTAGCCGCTTTTACGGCGTCACGCCCGCCCGCTATCAAAAGCAGGTACGTTAATTTTTTAGCTGTTTTTACCTAAACAGCAATCTGCTACAAGACGCTTTTCCTTTCACCTTCTAGACTTGCTGCATAATCCCTTTTAAGAGTTAAGAAAGATGTTAATAGGCGTGCTTTACGCGCTGGCGGCGGGGCTAATGTGGGGGCTGATTTTCGTTGGGCCGCTCATCGTGCCGGAATATCCGGCCAGCTTGCAATCCGTCGGTCGCTATCTGGCCTTTGGCCTGATTGCGCTCCCGCTGGCGTGGCACGATCGCCACCGCCTACGGCAGCTTCTGCGCAGCGATTGGGTTGAAGCCCTTAAGCTCACCATCGTGGGAAATTTCATCTATTACCTCTGCTTAGCCAGCGCGATCCAACGCACGGGCGCACCGGTCAGCACCATGATTATTGGCACCTTGCCGGTGGTGATTTCAGTGAGCGCAAATCTGAAATACAGCCATCGAGACGGAAAATTATCGTGGCGACATCTGGCCCCTTCGCTGCTGTTAATTGCTTTAGGATTGGGATGCGTCAACGTGGCGGAGCTACAGAGCGCACACGCACCCACTGATATGTTCCGTTACGTCACCGGTTTGATCTTGGCCTTCATCGGCGTGGTGTGCTGGACGTGGTATCCCATGCGCAACGCAAGCTGGCTGCGCACACATCCCGATAAAAGCCCCACGACGTGGGCCACCGCGCAGGGATTAGTGACGCTGCCGTTGGCGGTCATAGGGTATTTGCTGGTTTGGGGGCACTCCGCCATAACCGCCAATGATTTTCCTATGCCGTTTGGCCCGCGTCCTGCGGTATTTATTGCGCTTATGCTGACCATCGGTTTGCTGTGCTCATGGCTGGGAACGCTGTGTTGGAATCAAGCCAGCCAACGCCTGCCAACCGCTAAAGTGGGGCCGCTGATCGTCTTTGAAACGCTAGCAGGCCTTAGCTATGCCTTTATCTGGCGGCATGAATGGCCACCGCTGCTAACGCTGGCCGGAGTGGTGTGCTTGGTCATTGGCGTGATGAGCGCAATGAAAGTGAAACCAACGCCGGTGGTGATAGTTCCGCTGCAAACGTCGGGTGGGAGTCGCTAAAGTATTTATTAAGCGTATTTCAACAGTTCAACATTTTGCAATAATCTGGCTTGACTGAAGAAAATTAGGGGACGTTTGCTCCCCTAAACTCTTTTCCTTTAAAATCTATTCTGTGACATAAATTACATATCCAACCTTTATTTTAAGTTTACTGATTATAAATCAGTGAACCTGATCAAACTTCCACGAATTAATATGATGCCCAATGTATAGGGCATTTTTTGTTATCGATACTATTCGTCATAGTTAACTCGGATGATTAGAATCACTACAACTCCTAGCTTTTAAGTAAGGCTAATTTTATGACAATAGCGGCTATAGATAATATCGATACGCATTCAGATCCCGATGCCTATTTTTTCGAGGAACTCACTTTTATAGAGAGTTCTTTTCAACATCAAAGTGATTACTTTGATTCAATCTTTCTCTCATTAAAAAACCGTGGCTATGTACGCGATTCGTTTTTATCGGCTATTAAACAACGCGAGAAACTGTACCCTACGGCGCTCCCCACTCACCCCTATGTCGTAGCCTTACCACATACGGATACCGAGCATGTGATAAGGCCATTTATTTGCGTGACACGCTTGCACGATGAAATTGCCTGGCATGAAATGGCAAATGACGATAATGAACTTCAGGTTAAATTCATTTTTCTTCTCGGTTTTATAGATAAAAATCATCACATTACACTCTTACAAACGCTAATGGAGTGTTTAAGTGATGAAGATTTCATTCAAGAAATGAATCAAGCGCCAACACCAGCCTCTTTAGTAAAACTACTCAAATCAGCCATTACAATTAATAACGAGGAAAATATAAAATGAAAAAAATCATTGTCGCTTGCGGAAGCGGCGTAGCAACATCACAAACCGTGGCAAGTAAAGTTTCCCGACTATTAAAAGAAAAAAACCTTAATGATATTAACGTAGAAGTTATTGACCTTAAATCACTCGACACACATATCAAGGATAGCCTCGCGTATATTGCCATTACAAAAGTAGATAAAAAATACCCTATCCCTGTAATTAACGGAATTGCATTTCTCACCGGCATCGGAATGGAGGCTGAGTTACAAAAAATAATTGACGCATGTAAGTAATCATATTGGCGGGCGAGATTTTTTTCTAACAAAAATCAGCAAAACAAATAAACGATAGGATTAATTAAAACATAAAGTAACGGAGCAAAGCGATGAACTTTCTCAGTACAATTATAAATTATATTCTAGCTCTAGGTGCACCAGTTTTCGTTCCCCTAATTATGCTAATTGCGGGCTTAATTGTACGCATGAAGTTTAAGGATGCAGCATCGGCGGCTATCACCCTCGGCGTGGCTTTCGTCGGCATGAGTATGCTGATTAGTTTTATGGTCGGAGCTATTGGTGTTGCGGCACAAACGATGATGAAACGCACAGGGCTCGAGTTAAGCATCATTGATGGCGGTTGGACAACCATGGCGAATATCTCATGGGCTTGGCCCTATGCCTTTGCCATGTTCCCGTTACAGGTTGGGGTTAATATCCTGATGCTTATGTGCAATAAAACCAACACGTTTAATGCTGACCTCTGGAACGTTTGGGGCAAAATATTCACCGCATTCATCGTTATCAGCGTGACTACCCCCATATTTGGCAGTGGTTGGAGCTTAGCACTGGCATTTCTCATTGCCGCATTCCAGATAGTCATGGAACTGAATGCGGGTGATATTCATCAACATCGAATAGAAAAGCTGACCGGGATCCCCAGCGTAACCTGCACCCATAGGATGGTTTTTTTTGGCGCCATTTATTATCCCTTCGACCTACTGCTGCGTAAAATTCCAGCATTAAACAAGCCTATGGATGCAGCAGCTTTACGCCAGAAAGTGGGGGTATTTGCTGAAAACCATACTATCGGTTTTCTCCTAGGCATCATGTTCGGAATTATTGCCGGATACAGTCTTGCCGCAACATTAATGCTTGGGGTACAAGCAGCTACTGCTTTAATGTTATTCCCTATGATTTCAAAGCTGTTCATGCAAGCGCTGTCTCCAATATCCGAAGCCATTAGTACCTACATGAATAACAAATTTTCAGGTCGAAAACTGTTTATCGGTATTGATTGGCCCTTTATGGGCGGCGCGAGCGAAATTTGGTTTGCAGTGATTGTTGCTATTCCATTAACCCTCATCTGGGCCGTTATTTTACCTGGAAACAAGATACTGCCTTTTGCCGGAATCATTAATATTGCCTTAATTGTGCCCGCTTATCTGGTTACCAAGGGCAATACTTTGCGTATGGTGATCCTCAGTATTATTGGCATTCCATTCTTCCTGTTTGTTGGCACTCAGTTTGCTCCGATGATTACAGAGTTAGGGCTCGCAACTAAGGCTATTGATATCCCTGCTGGACAATTAATCTCCAATAGCTCCATTGATGGCCCTGTCTTTACTTATGCTTTCTCATTTTTATTCAAGCTATTGCAAGGCAGCTTTGTCCCTCTGTTGTTAGCTGTGTTCTGGGCATGTAGCTACTTTTTCTATGCTCAGGAATTAAGAAAAGAGACAGACCAAGAAACAACCAATATTGAAGCAGAACAGATACCAGAGGCGTAATAACTAAAAAGGCAGAGCGCTGAAGTCACCCCTAACATACGAGGATCTTGCATTATGGCTGTTGATAAACGTGTCTTCACCGTACTTGACGCGATTGTGAGCGATCCTAGTATCACGGGTGTAGCGCTTGAGTCTGAATTTAATCTGACGCGCAAGCAATTAAGCTACACAATTAAAAAAATAAATGATTACCTTGAGTCACACCACGTTGAAACTATCACTCGATTAAAAACAGGTAAACTTCACGTTCCCAAGCATGTGATCGAAAAATTTCGACACCAAGAAGATGTCGTATTTAATAATCGCTATCTTTTCGCAGAGGAAGAGCGAGGGGAGTTAATTATTTTCTTTTTGTTAACCAGAGCAGAACGTTTATCTCTATTACACCTGACATCAGCACTTAACGTTAGCCAAAACACCATCATCAACGATATTAAGAAAATTAAATCCAGTGTTAGTCAATATAATTTAAAAATTCACTATAACCGTGAACAAGGATACCACGTTGAGGGAGAGGAAATTAAAAAGCGCTATCTGCTTCTCAGCACATTGCGTAAAATCCTCATACTACCCGTATCTAAAAATATCATTGCACAATATAACAATGTTATCTCTGAATACATTGAACAGGTCGGCAATACTTTTAGCGAGATAGAAAAATGTCTAAAAATTCAATTTACCGACCAGCAACTACAAGAGTTAATCTATTTTATTTGTTTTATCCAACATCGGATAAAACTTGGAAAAACAGTAGAATTACTTCCTGACACTTACAGCGAAATCACCCACGGTCGTGATTTTAAACTTATGCAAAACATCATTCACAAAATGGGAATCAATCAATACAATGAACATATATTTCTAACGGCAATAATCCAAAGCTCTAACATTCAAACTATCTCAGATAAATATTTTCATTTAGACACTCTGCTGCTTGAAAGCGTGGTTGTGGTAGTGGATAACTTTGAAAAAATCAGCTGCATTACAATCAAAGAGAAGAGTGAGCTCATCGAGAAAATTTATCAGCATTGGAAGCCTGCTTATTACCGTATTCGCTACCATCTCACCAATACCAATAGCGTATATGACTTAGTTGCGAAAGAATTTAACCATCTACATGAGATGGTACGCCGCGCAGTGTTGCCTTTCGAAAAAATATTACACTGTGAAGTACCAAATGAAGAGGTGGCTTTCTTAACTGTATTATTTGGTGGATGGCTCACACGCGAAGGGCTTATTAACAACATAAAAATGCAAAAAACAGCCATTGTCGTTAGTGAAAACAGTGCGACTGTCTCGACTTATCTTTATTTAACATTACAAGTTTTATTACCAGAGCTGCATTTTATCGAAATGATGTCGCGCCGAGAATTTGAAAAATACTCTCGCCATTATGACGTCGTTTTTTCCACGACTTTTATTAAAACAGATAAAATTTTATTCGTCGTAGACCCTGCGATTAACAGCTTTCATAAAAGTACATTTCGGCATCAAGTCATTAGCTCACTACAGGGGGTTGACCCACATATTATCCAAGTGGAAGAACTTCTATTGATACTTGAAAAATACGGCACAATCCATGATAAAAAAGGTCTACAAAAAGAGCTGACTAGCTACATTTACGATGAAAGCAGCTCCGAGTGTCAGCCTCATTCCTTAACCTCTGAAACACCATCGCTAAGTGAACTGCTGTGTGATGAACACCTTTGTTTTCAGGATACAAACACGTTGTCTTGGGAGCAATCCATTGCTAAAACAGCATCCCCATTGCTGACTCAAAACCTGCTAGAACCCCGTTACATAACCACTATGCTTAACAAAATTTCTATTGAGCAGCCATATATCATGTTGGCTGAGGGGCTCATTATTGCTCATGCTGGCGTGGATGACGGCGTAAATAAAACCTGCATGTCCCTCCTACGCTTACCAGAGAAAATTAGCATTGCAGGTTATATGCAAGCCGACATCATTATTGTGCTTGCAACCAATAACCCACAAAAACACCTAAAAGCGCTAGCACAACTTAACGAATTTCTTGAGTTTAATGAGGGCGGAGAAAAAATCCGCAGCTCGATAAATAAAGAGGCGTTATTACAGCATCTATCTGTCTATTCTTAGTTTTGTTATATCTCGTGGCGTTTATTTTTCGCCATTACCTCCGTCATTCTGACTATAGGATATATATCATGTTAGACGTTCATAAAAAGCAAGTTGTAGAAATGGCCAAACTGGCTCAGCAATGGGGGCTATGCAAACATAAGGCCGGAAACTCTAGCGTTCGAGATAAAGAGACAGGATATATCCTCGTTACCCCTACAACGATTGATAAGTCTGTACTCACACCACGCGACATTGTCGTTATGGATATTAATGCTAACGTTATTGAGAGTGAGTCTGGTCTTCGTCCTACTAGCGAATGCCTCATGCACATTGAAATTTATAAGGCGCGTGAAGATATATTTGCCATATCTCACACTCATTCAATCTATGCCACCTCATTTGCAGTATTAAATAAACCGATCCCCGCGATCGTATACGAATGCGCAATTTTAAACTTAAAAGATGGAATTATTCCTGTTGCACCTTACGGCAGACCCGGAACGCCTGCACTTTCCACCAGTGTTATAGAGCCCATTTTACGTGCAGATGCGATTTTAATGGAAAAACACGGCGCTATCGGGGTAGATAAAGAGCCGTATGAGGCCGTATTAAAATCGGCTTACATCGAGGAAATGGCTGAAATCTATTACCATGCATTACTCGTCAACGGCGGAAAAGAGCCAGAAAGTTTCCCACCTCACGAATTACAAAGCTGGGCTTACCCTAAAGAAATAAAATTCTAATTAAGCATTTCGCATAGATATATTACTTCCTGCCAACACCAGGCCGGCACTAGCCTGTGCTCTATTCTATCGCGCAGGCTATTTAATATAACAATAGCAATTATTGTTTTAACTCCATTGAGAAACAATATGAAAAAATTCATCAACTCAGCAGAAGACTTTATTCCTGAAGTATTAAATGGAATTTATCTTGCTCATGCCGAAAAATTTAATTTTGTTAATAACGATCTGCATTGTTTAGTTTCTACCGATAAACATCCCGGCAAAGTCGCCATCGTTACCGGTGGTGGTTCTGGACATTTACCCCTTTTTCTTGGCTACGTGGGTAAAGGTATGCTAGACGGCTGTGGCGTTGGCGATGTTTTTCAATCTCCTAATCCTGAGCAAATTTTATCAATCACGCAGGCTGTCGATTCAGGCGCAGGCGTACTCTATCTGTATGGCAACTATAACGGCGATATTTTTAATTTTGATATGGCCGCGGAAATGGCTGAGTTCGAAAGCAATATTGTCACAGCTACCGTCATCGCTGGTGATGATATCGCTTGCCCACCAGCATCTACTGGCGAGCCTAGCCGCCGCCGTGGCGTTGCGGGTATCTTTTTTGCGTACAAATGTGCTGGAGCAGCTGCCGCACAAATGCTGGATTTAGCCAACGTTCAGCGTATTGCCCAAAAAGCCTGCGATAACATCAGAACCATCGGCGTTGGGCTTTCGCCATGTATCGTTCCTCGCGTAGGCAAACCGAGCTTTCATATTGGCAATGATGAAATGGAAATCGGCATTGGTATTCACGGCGAAAGCGGTATTCGCCGCGGAGAGAAACTGCCAGCCAACAGTATTGTTGACGAATTAATGAGTAACCTACTTGCCGATTATCCGCTTCATGCGGGCGATGAAGTTGCCATCCTGATCAATGGCCTCGGCGCAACGCCTCTGGAAGAGCTTTATTTAGTTTATGGCAGGGCCTGTCAAACGCTAAAGAATGCCGGAATCATAGTATTCAAAACCTATGTTGGAGAATATGCCACTGCCATGGAGATGGCTGGGTTATCAATCAGCTTAATGCGCGTAGATGATGAACTAAAACAGCTTTTGCTACATGAAGCTAATACGCCCATGTTTAAGCAATTTCAGGGGAAATAGTAAACATGCGCCTGACAACCAGCCAGCTTAAATTACTGTTTGCTCAATGGGCGAATATTATGTCGGCCCAAAAAGAAACGTTGATTGCAATGGATAGCATCGTCGGTGATGGCGATCTTGGCCTCACCATGAGCGACGGCTTCAGCGCCGCCTATCATGCAGTATCTCGCAGTGATGAAACTGATATAGGGAAATTTTTCTACCTCGCGGGGAAAACGATGTCGTCCTCAGTCCCTTCCACCATGGGAACCTTAATGGCCGCCGGCCTTATTGAGGTGGGTAAAATATTTAAAGGAAAAAACCGACTCAACAGCGAAGATTTTGGCGTCTTGTTTCAGGCCTTTTACAACGGAGTGCAAAACAGAGGTAAGGCTCAGCTTGGTGAGAAGACGTTCCTTGATGGCCTATTCCCCGCAGTCTGTGTTCTCAACGGGAAAGATGCGGAGACACAGGATTGGGTTTCTCTTGCCTACCAAGCCTATGAAGAAACAAAGCAGGGAGTACAAAACACCACCACGCTAATAGCAAAACATGGACGCGCCGCAACACACGGGGAACGTTCGCGGTCATTGCTTGATCCCGGTGCCTATGTTGCCCAACTATTAATTAGCGGGTATTGCACGTTTGCTAATGATTATTTAGCTCAAGACTAACGATAAAGAGGATTTTTCCATGCTAAAAGAAATCGTCATCGTGGGTAATCAAACCGGTATTCATGCCCGACCCGCAGGGGTGCTTGCTAAAGCCGTGGGAAAGTTTCAATCACGTATTGAGCTGGTTTATAACGGAAAAACCATCAAAGCCAAAAGCATTATGGGAATTCTTGGCGCAGGGATTAAGGGGCGCACTCAGGTAGAGATTATCTGTGACGGACAAGATGAAGAGCATGCCATGCAGGAGTTAAAGCAGCTTTTTGCACGTGGCTTTGGGTTTGACTAAGCAAAGCGCTAACGGCCACGCCGCGTGGCCGTTAGCATAAGGTCTGATCATCTCACCTTTCAGTCTCGGCATATTGCTCGGCATATTGCGCCATAAATCGTAGAATAAGCGCCATAGATACCGCCCCCGGATCGCAATGCCCTATTGCTCTCTCTCCCAGATTTTTTGCCCTGCCAAAAGATGCCACCATCATTTTAGTTCCTTCAGCGCCTTGATCTGCAGCCTCTGCACAGCGGGATAGCGCCTCGTCCAGCGGTAAAGATTGCGCTGAGTTCGCAGCTTCTGCCGCTGCAGCTAACGCGTCAACCATCGTTTTGTCTCCAGGCTTAGCGCCTCCACGCGCGTGCACCGCAAGCCACCCTTGATTCAGCCAACGTGCTAATGAGACAGCGCTAAATTCTGTTTCGCCAGCTAAGCTTTTGCCTCCTGCGCGAAATAATGTGCCAAATACGGCTCCTGAAGCACCGCCCATAGACGTCATCAGCGTCGTCCCCATTTGCACCCAACACTCTCCGACGTTTAGTGGCTGAAAATTTTGGTCATTAATGAGTTTAACCAGCGCCGAAAACCCTCGCTTCATGCCTATACCGTGATCGCCATCGCCGATCACCTGATCTAATTCAGTCAGCATGGGCTCGCGCTCAATCATCTGCTGCGCGGTTGATAACATCATTTGCTTTAACTGTGAGGTATTCATTTTATTTACTCCAACCTAACGTGGAATGCGGCATGTCATAGAGAGCCTGTAGTTCCTCATCAAGCAACATTAGGCTGATAGAAAAACCAGACATTTCTAGCGATGTACAAAAATGACCAATAACCACGTCGTGGGTTTCTAAGCCACGCGATTCCAGCGCTATGCCAACCCTGCGGCCAATCACGAGCAATTCTGTATTACTGAGTGCGCCTAAATTATTTACAGCGACGCACAGGCGATCACCTGCTTGGAAGGGTCTGTCCTGACATAGGCGATCGATCATGACGTCTACAATCTCATCTGCCGTCGTTAATTTTTGGCGGTAGAGCCCCGGCTCGCCATGGATGCCAATACCAACTTCGATTTCGTCGTCATCCAAACTAAAATTAAATGAATCGGACTGCGGTAACGCACAACCATCTAAAGCGACGCCAATCGTACGAGTATTAAAGTTCGCCTTAATCACTAGGTTTTGCAGCTGAGAAAGATCATATTTTTTATACTGCGCCGCCGCGCCAGCAATTTTATATAAAAACATAATGCCACCGACGCCACGCCGATCTGACATTCGTTCTAAAGGCGCAGAAGCAATATCATCGGTTGCTTTCACCGTGCGCGTTTCAATCCCCTCCTCGGCTAGAATTTCTGCTGCAATATCAAAATTCATACCGTCGCCAGAGTAATTTCCATAAAGGAATAGCACTCCCTTATTTTTATGCGTCGCTTTAGCTACCGCGATGATTTGATCGGGAGAAGGAGAAGTAAATACTTCCCCTAACGCACAGCCATCGATGCCGCCAGCACCAATAAATCCGGCAAAAGTAGGTTCATGACCACTTCCACCACCGCTAATGATGACCACTTGTTCAGGATTAATATCTCGGCGGTAAACTGCCGAAAATTCATCTATAGAAATCATTTTCCCTTGATAGGCATAAACCATTCCCTGCATAATTTCATGGCGTAAATTGTCAGGATTATTTAATATTTTTTTAGGTTTTCGCATAATATTATTCGCTCGATAAATTAATGATTATATAAAGAACCTTCTAGCATAAATACCAATAGCTATTTACATTCTATTTAATACATTTTTATTGAGCCACTACCGTTAATGACAATTAATATCCTACCCATGGCGCATGATTGTTACGTCAATTCTTCTCGGATATAACTCACTCTCAATATAACATTGAGCGATATTACTTTATGGCTATTCTCTCTTATCCTGATTCCCCTTATAAACTCCGTTATCTTTGTTGATAGAGCCAGCCATGATTTAGTTAATGCTGACCGAACCTTTCGTTCCTCATACTCGCACCTCAAATTCATAACTATGCCTAAACATTAGCCCGCCTTATTTTTAAATTAAAAAACAAATTAATATATAAAATACATACACTTAATCAAAATATCACCATCAATAATTCTCACCTGCTGTCAGTTACAACAGTTATATTAATCCTTCAAAAAAACACCCCCGTTCCAGAATATTAAGCTGCCGAATAAATACGGAGATCAGAGCGATTTTCAGCGCGGGAAGGGCATGGATTGGTTTAAGAAATACAGGTCTGTGATATGCAAGGAAAGCAGCAAGAACCTCACGTCGATGTCGCTGAATGGCTAGCCAACGCCTCGACCAGTAGCTCGCGTCTTTATGCCGTGCTGGCTAGCACCAACGGCGCAACTGGATTAAAAGCCTATTACAAACTCGACGGGCGGCGTACCCCCGATGGATTGTATGCAGACACGCCTTACGCCAACTGGTATCCCGTTATGCCCATGCTGGTTGAGCTTTCACCTTACAGCGCTTTTTTATCGTGGGTTAAAAATCAGGCTGAGCCTGGTTGGGGCTGGTTAGCGCTTTCTCCTTTGCCTGAAGAAACCATCGTGCAGCATTTGACCAGCCTGACGCAGGTGTTCATGCCTGACGGCCAAACGGTATTTTTTCGCTATTGGGACGAACGTTTTTTTCGCCTGCACCTTGAGTTTTTAGGCGACGACTGGCGCTACATATTGCCGGCTTTTTCCAACTACTGGGTGGCTGGAAAAACCTTTACCTTCACGCTGCCTGCGGATTACCCACTGCGTACCTCACCGTGGTGGCACGTGCCCCAACCTTTGCTCAGCCAGATACTCGCTGAAAATCCAGCGCCATTGGTGCACAACCTGCTGCAACTCCTGCGTGAAAACCATCCTGAGATATACAGCGCGATGCCGGAGTCATTACTGAGCCGCAAAGCCGAGCAGCTATGCCGCTACAGCGATCTACATTCAGGACAAATCGACCAGTTAATGGCCGCGCTATTAGCTTCACTGACCTCTTAACCACATGCTTTGATTGATTTCACGGACGATACACATGGACTTACTTACTGAATACGTTGCCAGTATCGATGAAGAACTGGCGATGTTTAAAAATAATTCGCTCATCACTCAGGATTATCGTGACTGCGTGGCTAAGTGGGCAAAAGAGAGCGCGATTTCAGGCGCGTTCGGCGGCCCAACGCTCGAAATGGAACGCGTTATTAGCATTAACGGCACCAGCACGACCGCTTCACAAAATGATTCGGAATCTCTCAGCGCCGCCATTGTTTGTCCAAAAAATCGCAAAATCACCGTGGTGATCAAACATGAATCTACGCTGGATTTGCCGATCCCCGACGTCAGCGTTGAGCTGTTTCATAACGCAACATTCAGCCCCGATAGCAAAATCAGCGCCAAGAAAACAGATGCCGATGGCAAGGCCGAATTTGACGATCTCACGCCGGGAGAACGGTATTACGCACGTACTCTCGACGATAGCCTTGAGTCACATAATCAAGAGATGTTGGCCGCCTATGACGTGTTGTCACAGGATATCTTTGCACAGCTATCCGCCTCGTGGGCCAGCGAAAAACCGCAATGGACGCTGAGCGCCATCGCGACATCGATAGCTGAAGCATTTGCGACGGGTTTATGCAGCAGCGTGACCGATTTGTGGGACGACACCAAGGTGGCCTACAACATCATTTCCGATCCTGTCGCCAGCGCCGAAGCCCTAGGGCAAAAAGCCAGCGGTGTCATGGCCTGTATCGGAAATCTCGGCATACCGGATATCAACGGTATCTTGAACGGCAGCAAAGATCTCGCTCGCGATCTTATGGCCTTCTTTAACGATGAGGCGGCACTGTATCTGTTTGCCCGCGCCGCGATGCTACGCCTACGAATGTTTCCTTTCGGTGATTTACTCGCCTCTATTGCAGGCATGATTGGCGATATTCTTTCCGGAATTATTTTTGGTGCCTTGCTATCTATGGTCGCCGCTCCGGTAGGTGCCCTATTTTTAGCCTCCAAGTTAGAAAAACTGGTTTCTAAGGGTATAAAAATCGTTCAAGAGGTGTGGAACGCGCTGAATAAAATCCTTTCCTCTATTTTCGAGCTGGTGAGTGATTTTTTCTCACCTTCACACAAAAAAAACCACATTCGCCAAACCAACGCCAAACTGGGCGCAGATAAAGAAACTCATCTTGGCCCTAATAACAGTAGTGAAGTTCAATACGAGCAAAAAACGCATAACGCCTCTTCGGAAAATGGCAACGACGCCCCTTCGGATAACACCATCTGCACAGAGGAAAATGGCTGCCCCGTCTCCATGGTTAATGGTGAAGAGCTTCTCAGGTTAGAAGATGCTTCATTGCTTGGTATTCACCCTTTCAGCTTTGTTCGCCAGTACCGCAGCACTTCTGTTGAGTGTGATTCCGTATTTGGCTATGGCTGGAGCCACAGCCTGCAACATAGCGTTCGGTTTACCGATGAGCACATCATTTGGCTAAACCACGAAAACCTAACAACCACCCTGCCGCTTCCCGACCAACACATCCCTAGCGGCGTTAACCCCCTAGGCAAAGCGGCCGTTTGGTTGGGTAGCAGCGATGATGAATATTTGTTGTCCTGCGCTGCGTTAGAAGGCTGGGTGATGCACGTCAAGCGTGCAGCCAACGGTGAACATGGCCTGATAACGGGTTTTTCTAACCAGCAACAGCACCTGAACCTGCATTACGAAAATGGGCTGCCAACGCGATTAGATAACCCAGCAGGTACATCGTTGCAGCTTCGCTATAGCAAAACGCCGCACGGTATGCGCTTGACCAGCGTGGTGCGCGTACACAACTGCCATGCGCTGATGCCCGACACGGGGCATAAATATTTCGTTCACATGCGTTATGAGTACGATGCCAACGGGCAGCTTTGTGCCGCGATTAACGCCGCGGGTGAAACCGAGCGGTACGCTTATCGAGACGATTACCTATTTACCCTGCGGCAGTTAGCCGGCGGCGCAGAGTTTTATTGGGAATGGGACGGGCGAGGGAAATCGGCTCGGGCAATACGCCATTGGAGTAATCTGCCTAACCTCGACCGCAGCTATCAGTGGGATATTCCAAATGGCTGCGTCACGGTCTGTTATGAAGACGGTAGCCAAGAAGTTTGGCAGCACGATATCCGTACCGCGCGTTTACTCAAAAGCATCACCGCTGATGGCGGCACCACTGAGAATCACTACGGGCCACAGGGCGAGTTACTGAGCACCATAAATCCGCTCGGACAGAAAACTCACTACAGCTACAACCGCGACAACCAAGTCATCGCCGAGCATCTGCCTGATGGGCAGTGGCTTCGCTACCGTTATTCTCGCGGGCGCCGGATTGAAAAAATCCATGTGAGCGCCGATGGTTTGGCTAAACACCGCGAGCGCTGGCGCTACGACCAGCACGGCAATGTGAGCCATTACATTGACGCTGAAGGGCATACCACTCAGTACGTATGGTCAGATGACGGGGCTTTAACCCGAATTCATTTTCCTGACGATAGCTATGAAGTCTTTGCCGTTAACCCATTAGGCCAAATATATGAGCACACCGCGCGCGATGGGGTCGTCACTCATTATCGTTATGATGAGCAAGGCCGATTAGTCTTTCAGGGCGAGCGCCCACCGCAGACGTCAGACTCGAACTTATCGCCTAACGCCACGCAGTTTGCTTGGGACAACGCCGATAGGCTGGTGGCTATTCGCTGGCCCAACGGACAGATTAAGCGCTGGCAATACAACGCCTATCACCAAATTACCCTCGAACAAGACGAGCTGGGTAATCAGACCCAGTTCGAGTATCTGCCCCACTCTACCCTGCTCAAACACATCATCTATGCAAATGGCACCAGCGAAGAATATCGCTATGACAATATACATGGGCAGGTCAGCGACATTATCAACGCGCGTCACGAGCGCTATCACATTGATTACACGCCGGGCGGTCTGGTCAGTCAGGAGCAGACCTTTGACGGGCGGCGTTTGTGCTGGGAGTACGACGCCAGCGGAAACGTCGCCAAGCGCACCGAATATGGCGACAGCCTGCGCGACGACACCGCATTAATCACCACCTATCAACGGGATGTCGCCGGCCGACTCAGCAGCAAAACCACGCCGGATGGCGTTACCGTGACCTACGGCTACGATGGCTTTGGCCGCCTCAATTTGGCCGACGATGCCGCGTGGCCGCTGGCCTGGCAATATGATAAACGCGGGCGGCTCACGCAGGAGCATCAGTGTTTTGCCAGCCAGCATTATGCGTATGACGCCGTCGGTAATCTCACCCAGATGCGTTTACCTGACGGCCAGCAGCTCGATTTTCTGCACCATAACGGGCGCACGACCCGCATCGACCTTGACGGGCAGTTGCTCACCGAGCACGGCTGGCGCAACGGGCAGGAAGTCACCCGCCGCCACGGCGAGCTGGTAAGTCAGTTTATCCATGACCCGCTACAACGCCTGCAACGCCAGCAGGTGCAGCGTCAGGGCGAGCCTAACCTGTTGATACAGCGCGATTATACCTACGACGCCGTGGGTAATCTGGCCAGCATCACCGACCAACAGAAAGGCAGCAAAACCTTCAGCCACGACGTGCGCGGGCGCTTCACGCAGGAAACCTATCGCCCAACGCCGGCGCTGCTTCAAGCGGGATACGCAGGTCACAGCGAAATATTCGCCCCTGATGCGACCCATAACGTGTTGGGTGCTTCGGCGTCGCCGGAGCTTCAGGCGCTGAAGCGCACCACCGGTAACCGCCTCACGCTGCTCGGCAGCCATCACTATCGCTACGATGAATACGGCAACTGTATTCAAGACAGCTATGGTTCTGACCAACACGCCGTGCGCCATTACCGTTGGGACGGTGAACATCGGCTGGTTGGCTTTCGTGAAACCCGCCACGGCAATGAAATAACCTCGTTTAGCTACGACTATGATTGCTTTGGCCGACGCGTTCGCAAACACAATGTGCGCACGGGCGAAAGCCGGCTGTTCTTCTGGCAAGACGACCGCCTCATCGCCGAATGTGACGAAAAACTCGCCTGCCCCGGCGGGCACCCCAGCGCATTCGGCCCCGAGCCACACACCGATGCCACGAATTGCCGCAGCTACGTTTATGAACCCAACGGTAACAGCTTTCGCCCACTGGCGATGCTCGGCGGGCGCGGCAAAAACACCAAGGTGTTCTACTACATTAACGACCACCTCGGCACGCCGCAGGAGCTGGTTTCCCCGAGCGGCGAAATGGTATGGAGCGCGGTGTATCACGCCTATGGACAACAGGCCTTCACCCTCGCCAACCACATCCCGCAGCCGCTGCGTTTTCAGGGACAATATCATGACGACGAAAGCGGGTTGTCTTACAACCGCTATCGCTATTATGATGTCTCTGCCCTGCGGTATTTATCGCCAGACCCGATAGGTTTAGCCGGCGGCGTTAATGCGTACGCCTATGTGCCAAGCCCGCTGAGCTGGGTGGATCCGTTGGGGTTGAGTTGCAAATCTATACAGCCAGGAGATAAAACCCCTGAAGGAAGAACTTTTACGATACACGGTGCAGAACAAGCAACATCGCGAGGATTTTCATCAAAGAATATCGACGAGATCATAAGTAATAACAAAAAATCTCGAGTGAAAGAGATTGATCCGGCAACAGGACAAATACAATGGCGCTACCAAGACAGTCGAGGTAATACAGTCATTACAGATGAATTTAGTGAGAGGATTGTTACTGTTTACTCACACCCAATAAGTGCTAATAACTCAAAATACATACCAAAACTAACAATGAGGTAAATATGATAGAAAAAATATTAGCCAATATGAAATTGATTACTGAGTCAGGTATATCTACTGATATCGCAGAGTTCCTAAAGGAGCGAAATGATATTTCATACTATAATATTAAAAAAGAAAATGAAGAATTCATTATCGACATAAAACTAATCAAATTCAATTCAGATGAAGTAAAAGTAATATTTAGTTCAATCATAGTTTTTATTCAATACTCCTATTTCACCTATTATCAAACCAACACTGGACCAGATAAAATCCATTATGAATTCGTTACAGGGAATGATTATAATGTAGGTTTTCATTGCAAATTTAATTTCACATAATTTCATTAACTCTTGATCGATTACCATCACAACGATGAGCATGGCAACTGTATTCAAGAAAGTGATAGTCCAGAGCAACAAAACCGCGTTTATTATCTCAAAGGAGTAGATGTGAATAAAATAATTAAGTTAGAAAATACTAATGATAGTGATATAACTTATTTACCCTTACCAGAGCATCCTAGTAGGGGCTCTGGAACTTCCATTGCAAAACAATTCCCTTACATAAAATTATTGATAACTATCATGGAATTGAGGTTTTTTAGACGACTAACATACTCTCTATATACAACCTAGTATAATTTAGAAAGTTATCAAACAAAGTATAATAAAACTGGCGATAAAAAATGAACCAACTTAGGAAAGATTTTATTACTGGGTTAGAGGAAAGAGTCCGTGACAACTATACCCCATCTATTGTTGCAAGATATGCGCTAGAGTTTTATCTCGATCATGATTTTACAGATAGCAAACTAGAGTATGTAATTAATTACCTTAGGGGCATTGATGCAGGACCACAATTTGAACTAAGTAAAAAAGAAGTTATTAATTTTATTAAAAACAAATTAACTGATTAACTGATTAACTGATTAACTGATTAACTGATTAACTGATTAACTGATTAACTGATTAACTGATTAACTGATTAACTGATTAACTGAAGATTCTCTTCCATTCACGTTCCAAACCAATGAAATTAAGGTATTTAGATAGTACATGCATCAATCACAACCATGTAATACATGATAATAACATCTTAAATAATTATAAACTTAACTAAAAAATTATTGAAAGAATGCAAATTGACAAGCTAAAAAAAAGCCTAAGACACTTATAAACATATTAAACTTCAATCATCAGATAACAAGTAACATCCAATAACTGAAGCAGATATGTCTCATACTACCGACGCAGTCACATGGTGGAATCAAACAGGGAGGCACCAAGGAGAACGATCTGAAGAAGTAAGGAAATGGATGCTTGACTCAAATAACTATGTGCTTGAGCACAAATCAATAAACCGCTCAGCTGGCGCTAAATTGAGATAAGTTTACTTATCTGTGATTATTAAATTAGGAATAAAAAACAAATGACAATACCTTATGAAATGATTGTAAAAAGGATTGAAAAAGGAAACAGTCTTCATGAGCAGGGTAAAAACAAAGAGTCTCTCGATATCTATTTTTCCGTCTTGGATGATCTTCGTAACTCTTATGAGAATATTTATGATATTGATGAGACTCGATGGTTAATAAGATGCATTTATAATGTTTATTTTTCTTTGAAGGATTATATTTCTGCAGAAAAATGGGCTAAGGAAGTATTTAACTGTAACATTCCTTACAAAGCAACATCAGAGTTAATTAATTTAGGGAAAGTATATGTTGAACTTGGCCTAGAGAATGAGGCAATGGAGCAATTTGAAAAAGCCTATCAAAAGGGGAAAATAAGAGCATTTCAAGGATTAGATAATAAATACCTACAGTTTTATTTGTCTCATAAAAAATAAAAATATTTTCAATGGCAATATCACGACGACGAAAGCGGGTTGTCTTATAACCGCTATCGCTATTAAGATGTCAGTGCCCTGCGGTATTTATCGCCAGACCCGATAGGTTTAGCCGGCGGCGTTAATGCGTACGCCGATGTGCCAAGCCCGCTGAGCTGGGTGGATCCGTTGGGGTTAACAAGCTGTAAGTTAGCCGAGGCCATAGAAGAGGCTGGAATATCAAGACCCGCCAACTCAGAAGCGCATCATATTGTTCCGGAAAGAGCTCAATCGGCAGGCCCTGCGAGAGATATATTGAATAAACATGGCATTGATATTAACGGCGCAGATAACGGCGTATTTTTGCCGAATCGTCATAATACCGATGACCTGCCGGGGATAGAGCACAATGGCAGGCATCCTGATGATCATATTGATGATACAAATGAAAGAATAAAGCGTGCAGATCGTAAGGGTGGCAAGTTTCAAATTATTACAGAACTAAGAGTAATGCGAAACATCCTTCTCAAAGCAAACCGTAATACATCATGGAGTAATGTATTAAAATGAGTAAAATATATAAACTAAGGTCTGATGTAGAAGGTTTTTGTTCATTTATTGAAAACTATCCTCAAGGGCAAGAAAGCATTATTGGTTTAGCAATGGATCAAGACTGGCGATTCTTCGATGATAGTTATGTTCCAATCACTCTTGAATTACGAAGAAATGGAACAGGCAAGAAAAACTTTAAGTTTGATATTAGCAGTGCACTATCCCCTTTTTTATAATAAGTGAAAATACTCTCAGTTTATTAAGTGATATTTTGTTACCCAGAGGGCAAATTTTACCTATCATATCACGGAGTAAAAAGAAAAAATTCTTTGGATATTATCCAACAAACTCACTATCGAATTGTTTCAATCACGAACTTTCAGACTATATAGAATACCCCAATGGCTTGATGATTTATAAACCGGTGTTAATATCTGAAAATATTTCAGATGAGTATCTTTTTTCTATCGAAGAAGGTATTAATTGGTTTTTTGTTACAGACAAATTCAAACAACGCGTAGAAGAAGCCGGTTTATTAGCCTTCGACTTTTCATGGGAAATACCTACATCGTGAGAAGGAAAAGCCGAAAGGAGTGTGTATTCTTTTCGGCTATTTTTATTTTCATGACACCATTAATTCCAAAGTTCATGTCAAACCCAGCCTAAGATGAGTTATATAAAATTAATAACACCGCTATCTAAACCAGTAAGTAAATAACCTAAACGCTGGCAATACAACGCCTATCACGAAATTACCCTCGAACAAGACGAGCTGGGTAATCAGACCCAGTTCGAGTATCTGCCCCACTCGACCCTGCTCAAACACATCATCTATGCAAATGGCACCAGCGAAGAATATCGCTATGACAATATACATGGGCAGGTCAGCGGCATCGCCTCACGCTGCTCGGCAGCTATCACTATCGCCACGATGAATACGGCAACTGTATTCAAGACAGCTATGGTTCTGACCAACACGCCGTGCGCCATTACCGTTGGGACGGCGAGCGACGCCTACCTATGATGTGATTATTTTGCGGCAGCGTTTTTTGCCATTATGATGTCACTCACTTTTCTTGATAGGGCTTTCCATGATTTGGTTAATGCTGGCAACGCTGGTGGTGGTATTTATTGTCGGCTTTCGGGTGCTGAACTCCGACGCGCGACGCGCGTCTCAAGCTCTAACGAAACGGTTGAACATTGAGCCGGTGTATGTTGAGTCGATGTTGAGCCAGATGGGGAAAACGGCTGGTGGAGAGTTTATCAGCTACCTGCTGCAGGATAATGAGTCGCACATGGGGAATGCCGCTGGCGTGTTGCTTATTTATCAGACATTTATCGTTGATGAATCAGACGAAAGCTTAACATTTTGGCGCTCGGTTCTGCGCAAAGCCCATCTGCCCACTGAAATTACCCATAAACACGTGCGCTTGGCGCTAACATTTTTGCGCGAACTTGAGCCAGATCCTAACGAGATGGCGGCCTATCGTCTGCGCTACAACGCAAGATTCACGGCAATATCCACGGAAGACGGTGCGGCTAACAGCAACGTCTACTATATGGATGGATCTTCAGAGCAAGATTAGTTCGTTGTCGGCCACTGAATATCTCGCCCAAAACCTAACGGCTATGAGGATGCGTAGTTATTTCTGCTATGCATTTTAAATAACATATATACAATGCGCATAAATTAGCCTGCGAATAGTTATTTTTTATTTTAATTATCTGCGGGACTATCATGCATGTATACAGTCTGATAATGTGATCACCTTAACGATTCATACGCTTGTAGTGTCTCTAATCCAATCAAATAACGACTCAAAAATGCAAACTCATACTTCTGTTGAACAAGCCGCAGAGCCTGTTGCAACGCCGTCAACATTTAAAGAAGGCGTAGTGGATAGTCTGCCTATTGTGATTGGTTACTTTCCCGTCGCCTTTGCTTTCGGTTTAACCGCAGTAAAACTCGGGTTCTCTCCGCTCGAGAGCATTTTCTTTTCCAGCGTCATCTATGCAGGTGCCAGCCAATTTGTGATCACCGCATTGCTCAGCGCGGGGATGTCTCTATGGGTTTCAGCACTCACCGTGATGGCGATGGATATTCGTCATATCCTGTATGGCCCGTCGCTACGTCATCGTATTGTTACCCGAATGAGTCCGGGGAAAACCGCACTGTGGGCATTTGGCCTAACTGATGAGGTGTTTGCCGCCGCAACCAGCAAACTGATGCGTGATAATCGCCAGTGGAGCGAAAACTGGATGATTGGCATTGCGCTTTGCTCGTGGCTTTCTTGGGTGATCGGCACCGCCGTAGGTGCTGTTTTCGGCAATGGTCCCCTGAAGGCCTATCCGGCCATTGAAGCGTCCCTCACCTTTATGCTGCCCGCGCTCTTTTTGAGCTTCCTGTTAGCCTCCTTTAAGCGCCAGCAAAGCTTTACGGTAGTTGCATCCATCGCAGCGTCTTTGGCCGCGCTGCTTATTTTCTCGATCCCTGCTTCTATTTTGGCCGGTATCGCAGCGGGTTGCATTGCCTCATTGTTGAGTCCTAAACCACAACCCATCCCAGAGGTTTGCGATGATTAGTCATTTCTCCTTCAGCAGCCTCGCCATGGACTCGACGGTAATCACCATCAGCTTAGTTGTGGGGGCGGCGAACTTCCTTTTTCGTTATTTGCCGCTTCGACTAGGCCGCGCACGTAAAAGCGATACGGCTAAGCAAGGTATTGTCACCCTTCTGTTAGACAATATTGGCATCGCCTCAATTTGTGCGTTGTTGGTGGTTTCCAGCACGCCAGAGATCTTAGCCCAGCATGAACGCCTGATCCCCACCCTGTGTGGTTTCCTTGCTCTCGCACTGTGCTTCTACCGCTCGCAAAGCATCATTATGTCAACGTTATCCGGCGCTGTGACCTTTGGGCTGGTTTTTAAGATGATGATGATGTTCACCTGATTTCGACTGAATGATATTAACCCGTCAAACTATTTTTATGGATAATGTTTCTAACAGCAATTAATAACAATTATTGCTAATTATTTATGTGTTAGATTATTTACATTATTAATCCCTGTAGTTACTATACCGCCTGAAACTAATGAGGTTACACCCATGTCAAGTTCTATAGCTCATATTGAGGAAATGCTGAAGCAACGCGCGCTCCGTCAGAAGGACTTCCCTTATCAAGAAATTTTACTGACGCGTTTGTGCATGCACATGCAAAGCAAATTGTTGGAAAATCGCAACAAAATGCTAAAAGAACAAGGGATTAACGAAACACTGTTCATGGCTCTGATCACGCTGGATGCACAAGAGAGCAAAAGTATTCAGCCATCTGAACTGAGCGCGGCGTTAGGCTCATCACGCACCAATGCCACCCGCATTGCCGATGAGTTAGAAAAACGCGGTTGGATCGAACGTAAAGAAAGCGACAGCGACCGCCGTTGCCTGCATTTACACCTAACCGAAGCCGGTGAGGCGTTCCTCGGGGAAATTATTCCTCCGCAGCATAAATGCCTGCATTTCTTATGGTCTACTCTGAGTGCGGACGAGCAACAACAGCTCGAAACCTTAACGCGCAAGCTGCTGGGTCGTATCGAAGAAATGGAACAATCTGGCCTAACGCAGTAATCGCGCGCCAACTCAATCGTCAGGTATTAACCATGCAATTCCCTATTCGTAGGCAAATGACTGTGCTCGCTACGATGCTTCTGCTGGCTGGCTGCGCATCAACTAATAATATTGAACCGCAGTCTTCACTGCTGAACTCACAGCAATTGCAGTTATCGACGTCGACGAACGCCGCCAAAGCGGTGAGTATCAACTGGTGGACGGCAGCCAACGACGCGCAGCTTAATGCGTTGATGACCGACGCCCTGAAAAATGCGCCGACGCTGAAGCAGGCGGCAGCACGCGTACGTGAAGCCGAGAACGCGGTAGGTATGGCGAACTCGGCCAACGGCCCAAATTTGGATTTAACCGCCAACAGCCGCCGCGATCGTTTCTCCAAGAACACAATCCAGCCGCTGGCGCCCAACGTGCCAAATCCACAGCCGCTGTATGAAACCACCAATAACTTAGGCTTAAGCTTTAGCTATGAGTTTGACTGGTGGGGGAAATATCGCAATCAGGTGAATGCCGCAAAAGCTCAGGTGAATGCCGCTCAAGCTGAACAACAGCAAACGGCGTTGTCTCTGACATCTGCTATTGCGTCTGCGTATTATCAGTTGCAAAGTGACTATGCGATGCAGGATTTGCTCAACCAGCAAATCCAATCCTATCAAGCATTGGCTGAAATCAATGAGCAGCAATACAACGCGGGCGTCATCGGCATTGAAGTATGGCAACAGTCGCAGGCACAGGTTGATATTAATCGCCAGCTCGTGACACAAATTCAGACGCAAATTGATTTGCTGTCTCACCAAATTGCCGCATTGACAGGGAAAAGCGCCGCCGGAAAATCCAACCTCCAGCGCGTTGCCTTACCGGATAGCAATCTGCTAACACCGCCCACAGAGTTAACTATCAATCTGTTGGGGCAACGCCCAGATATCACGGCTCAGCGAGAGTTAGTCGAATCGTATGAACAAAGCGTTCAGGCGGCCCGCAAAGATTTCTATCCAAGCGTATCCATCAGTGGTTTTGCCGGTTTTACCACTGCCAACTTTAAAGGCACCAACCCCACTCTGCTTGAGGCCGCGAGTAAGGCATGGAATTTAGCGCCAGCGATTTCGTTGCCAATCTTCCACGCGGGTGCGCTACAGAGCAAATTGGGTGAAGAATCAGCGCTATACGATCAGGCGGTAGAATCTTATAACCAGACTATCCTTAGTGCAGTTCAAGATGCGGCTGATGCTATTACCCAGCAACAAAGCGCAAGCCAAATGTATCAGCAGGCACAGGGCGCTTCGCAGTCTACGGGGCAGGTTTACCGTGTTGCACAGGCTCAGTACCAAAGCGGGCTGACAGGACGTCTTCCTATGCTCAACAGCGAAACTCAGCTGTTACAACAGCAACAGGCAGAATTGAATGCCAAAAATAATCTGTTGCAGTCAAAAATTGATCTTATTCGTTCACTTGGCGGCGGCTACCAAGCCCCAGCAGTGAATTCAAAAGCATAATATTTTAGTAAGGCGGAGATACACATGAGCGAAAGCGTGGCAGCTCAAACCACTCAGCAGCAACCTTCAAACAAAAAGAGACAGCGCAAAACGTGGCTCACGATTTTGACCATCATTTTTGTTGTTATTGGCATTGCCTATTTGGCTTATTGGTTCCTCGTTCTGCGTCATCATCAGGAAACTGACGATGCGTATGTCACCGGTAATCAGGTGCAGATCAGTGCACAGGTTTCCGGCAGCGTAACCAAGGTTTATTTCGACGGAACCGATCTGGTTAAAGCCGGTGATATTCTGGTTACGCTCGATCGTACCGATGCGGAGCAGGCCTTCGAGAAAGCTAAAACCGCGCTGGCAAACAGCGTACGTCAAACCCACCAGCTGATTATTAATAGCAAGCAGTATCAAGCCAACATTCAGCTGCGTAAAACCGAGCTGAATAAAGCGACCGATGACTATAAACGTCGCCAAGTTTTAGGCAGCGTTAACGCTATTGGCCGTGAAGAACTGCAACACGCGCAAGACGCCGTTGAAAGTGCGAAAGCCGCATTGGACGTTGCCGTTCAGCAGTACAACGCCAATCAGGCGTTGATTCTGAATACGCCGCTAGAAAAACAACCAGCCATTCAACAGGCTGCAGCGCAGGTTCGTGATGCATGGCTGGCGCTGGAACGTACTCAGATTCGCAGTCCTATCACCGGTTATGTATCACGCCGTAGTGTTCAGGTGGGCGCTCAAATCACCCCAAGTACCCCGCTGATGGCGGTTGTTCCTGATAACCAACTGTGGATTGATGCCAACTTTAAAGAAACCCAGTTAGCCGGTATGCGTATTGGCCAACCGGCTACCGTCGTGAGCGATATGTACGGTGACGACGTGGTTTATAAAGGTAAAGTCGTCGGTTTAGATATGGGTACTGGCAGCGCGTTCTCTCTGCTACCTGCGCAGAACGCGACCGGTAACTGGATCAAAGTAGTTCAGCGTTTACCTGTGCGTATTGAGCTTGATGCGAAACAGATTGCAGAGCATCCGTTACGTATCGGTTTGTCTACGCTGGTGACGGTGGATACCGCGAATGCCGACGGGGTAGTGCTGGCAAATACCGTACGTAAAACGCCTGCATACGAAAGTAATGTCCTGACGTTGAATCTGGAACCGGTGAATCAGGTGATTGCCGAGATTATTCAGGCTAACGCAAGCTAAAAACGGCAGAGGTTAACGTGCAACAAAAACCGCTTGAGGGCGCACGGCTTGCATGGATGACGGTGGCGCTAGCAATGGCCACCTTTATGCAGGTTCTGGACTCGACGATCGCCAACGTGGCGATCCCTACGATCTCCGGGAATCTGGGTGCATCTAACTCGCAGGGAACCTGGGTGATCACATCATTCGGGGTGGCAAACGCCATCTCGATCCCGATCACCGGCTGGCTAGCAAAACGCTTCGGGGAAGTTCGCTTATTCCTGTGGTCGACGATCCTGTTTGCCGTCGCGTCTTGGCTATGTGGGATCTCCTCTAGTCTGGAAATGCTGATCTTCTTCCGCGTTTTGCAGGGGATCGTCGCAGGCCCGCTGATCCCGCTTTCGCAAAGTCTCTTGCTCAGTAACTATCCGCCAGCGAAGCGAAGTATGGCGTTGGCGATGTGGTCGATGACCGTAATCGTCGCGCCGATTTGTGGACCGATTCTGGGTGGTTATATCAGTGATAACTATCACTGGGGCTGGATCTTCTTTATCAACGTCCCTCTAGGGATTGCCGTTGCGCTGGTCGCGATGTCTACGTTGAAAGGACGAGAAACCAAAACCGAGATCAAACCTATCGACACGGTGGGGCTAGTACTTCTGGCGCTTGGCGTGGGCTGTCTGCAGGTCATGCTGGATAAAGGTAAAGAGCTCGATTGGTTCAACTCCACCGAGATCATTGTGCTGACGGTTGTCGCCGTGGTAGCGCTGTGCTTCTTGCTGGTCTGGGAACTCACCGATGATCATCCGGTCGTCGATCTGTCGCTCTTCAAGATGCGAAACTTTACCATCGGCGTGCTGTGTATCAGCTTGGCCTATATGCTCTACTTTGGCGCCATTGTTTTGCTGCCTCAGTTACTGCAAGAGGTCTATGGGTATACCGCAACGTGGGCCGGTCTGGCATCTGCACCTGTCGGTTTGATTCCGGTTCTGCTTTCGCCAATTATTGGTAAGTTTGCGCCGAAACTGGATATGCGCCGCCTAGTGACTTTCAGCTTCATTATGTATGCGGTTTGTTTCTACTGGCGTGCTTATACCTTCGAACCCGGCATGGACTTTGGCGCATCCGCGTGGCCGCAGTTTATTCAGGGCTTCGCCGTGGCGTGCTTCTTTATGCCATTGACCACCATCAGCCTTTCTGGTCTTCCACCAGAACGTTTGGCGGCGGCATCGAGCCTGAGTAACTTCTGTCGTACGTTGGCGGGTTCAATCGGGACGTCGATTACCACTACGCTGTGGACGCGCCGCGAAGCACTGCACCATTCACAGCTAACGGAATCGGTGAACCCCTATAATCCGATAGCGCAACAGACATACAGTGAACTGGAAAAGCTGGGCATGAGCAGCAAGCAAGCTTCAGCCTACTTGGCAAATGAGATTACCGCGCAAGGTCTGATTATTTCGGCCAACGAGATATTTTGGATTTCAGCTGGCGTATTCCTCGCCCTGCTGGTGCTGATTTGGTTTGCTCGTCCACCGTTCTCAACCGCCGGCGGCGGTGGCGGCGCGCACTAGTTAGTAAAGTATCGTTAAAGATAAGGCTCAGACTTCGGTTTGGGCCTTTTTATTTGAATTAATAGCTTTTGTTTGGCTATAGCTAGCTGCAACCTTCCTTGCGGTATGGATGACGCGCAATAGGCGTACCACATCAAGTTCCAAAGCATAAACCATAACAAAAGGAAAACGGGGAACAACTAGCTTCCGCCGGTTAGCATTGCCATTAATTGAATGACCCGACTTAGGATGTTGAGCAAGGAGTACTGACAACGCGACAAAACGATCATCCGTGGTAATCGCGACGCTAGCTCCAGCCCTTCGAGCTAAAAATTGGAAAATCGAGACTCTGTCAGCGACCGCTTGATTTCCCCATGTCACGAAGCTCACAGTTTACCCTGCCGTGCCAACGTTTTTAGTCGATCCATTTCTGAATTCATTTGTTCATCAGAAATAAACTCTATTTTTCCGCCATCATAATCACTAAATGCCTGCTCGATAAGCACTTCAAGCGCAGCATCCGCATGCGCGGACTGGAACTGACGTTCCTCCTCAGCCAACTCTTCAACTCGTTCCCTCACCAGCTCAGTTAAAGTCATCTTTTTGCGCTCCGCAGCCTGCATAGCAAGACGTTTGGTTTCTTCTTCAATACGAAAATGGATAGTACTCATTATGTGCAGCTCTCATTTAAAATCTGTGGTGTCATTTGTGTTGTCATTATGACCAGATAATAAACAATAGCCAGCTCACTTTTGTGCTCACTACAAGATAGCGCGGCAGATAGAAGAAGAAAACATCAGACACCAGTTACAGTCTAATTGCATTCAAATCAGCAATACTCCTCGCAAATTCCGTTCATAAAAAATGCCCTGAGAGCATGAACTCGCAGGGCGTGAGCATTTATATACTGGCCATCGAAAAATGGCCGACAGAAGATTACTGCATCAACAAATACAGTGAGCTATCACCACGTTGGATGTTCAGCGCCAGAACCGGTGGTTTGGAATCCATAATCTTGCGCAGTTCGCCCAAGTTGGCGACCGGCTGCTGGTTCACGCCCAGAATAATGTCGCCTTTCTGTAAGCCAACGCGTGCCGCCGTTGAACCTTTTTGCACGTTATCAACCTTAACGCCTTTAACGTTACCGGTGGTCACGTTGCTCAACTCTGCGCCTTCAATGCCAGCAAAGACATTGCTTGATGCGACTTGGCTTTGTTGACTCTGCTCTAAGGTCACGTCAACCGTGATTGGTTTACCTTCACGGATCAGGCCCAGTTTCAGCTTGCTGCCCACCGGCATAGTCCCGATCTCAGCACGGAACGACGCGAAGCTGGAGATCGCTTTACCGTTCAGCGAGACCACAACGTCACCGGCTTTAATGCCCGCTTTCGCCGCAGAAGATTTCGGCAATACTTGGCTAATGAATGCGCCACGCTGTGCATCTACCTTCATGGCCTTAGCCAATTCAGAGTTCAGCTCGGTGCCCATAATCCCCAATTCGCCACGTTTCACCTGACCAAACTCGACCATCTGACCAGTGAGGTTTTTCACCATGTTGCTTGGGATAGCGAAGCCGATACCTATATTACCGCCGTCCGGTGCCAGGATCGCGGTGTTAATCCCAATCAGCTCACCGTTCAGATTCACCAGCGCACCACCGGAGTTACCACGGTTAATGGCCGCATCTGTCTGGATAAAGTTTTCGTAGTTTTCAACATTCAGGCCACTACGTCCTAGCGCAGAAACGATACCTGAAGTGACGGTTTCACCCAGACCATATGGGTTACCGATAGCCACGGTGTAATCACCCACGCGCAATGCATCAGAATCGGCCATTTTAATCGCCGTTAAGTTTTTCGCGTCTTTCAACTGGATCAAGGCAATATCCGTACGTGGATCGGTGCCGATCACTTTCGCGTCATACTTACGTCCATCGCTCAATTGAACTTGGATGGAATCTGCGTTTTCCACGACGTGGTTATTCGTCGCAACGTAACCTTTGGCTGCATCGATAATGACGCCAGAACCCAAGGCTTTGAATTTTTCTTTAGAAGGGCCATTGGCGCCGCCGCCCTGACACATCGGTGAACCGCTAAATGGCGAGCCTTCCTGACAGAAAGGAGAATTATCACCAAAGAATTGCTGGAATTGCTGTGGCATACGCGCGTTGTTATTCACAGTCGCACTACCTTCCACATTGATGCTCACAACGGATGGCATCACCTTCTCCAGCATGGGTGCCAGACTAGGTAGCTGCTGGCTGGTCGCAGCCGACGCCGTTTCAGCCGCACTGGCTGACATCGGGCTTAACGCCATTCCCAAACTCAATGCTACTGCACTCAATACTAAAGTAGATTTTTTCATAGAACTTTTTTCTCTTGTATTATCAACGATAAATAATGTGGGGGAACACTTAACATTATCCAGATACTCTTATCTATAAAGTAGGTCTGATTCGAGCATTTTCAATATGTTCCAACTAATCTAATCTCTGGCAAATAAGCCATGATATTTGTGCATATTAAGAGTCGAATAAAACAATGAAGTTCCCTTTACATGAGTCAAGGAAGCGTAAAAAATTATGGCAAGCCTTTACAAAACTAGACTTTATTCATCATCCTTATTATTCCGCTGCCATTAGGCGTCGATATTCATCATATGCATAAAGATCGGTCATACCGCTGATATAGTCTTGAATTAAACGGGCCCGATGATAATACTCTCGAACCTCATGCTGCTCGTTAGATAGATGTTTAATCTGTTTAAGGGCTTCACGATAAGCGGCAAGGTGCTTCCCCGAAAGCTTATGAAATAGCCGAGTTTCAATAGGAAATTTTTTATGTTTATTATCTTCAACGAGTTGAGCAAAGTCGTCTGTTGGCATATCAAGCAAACCACTGTAGATATCTAATAGTCCAGTGATAACGCGATATCCCTGCAGCTCAAGCTGCTCAACTTCGTGATGATTAAACACATAGCTACGCGCAACATTTTTAAACACATCAAGCAGACGATTTTCTTGTCCTTCATCGTCAATGAGCGGCTCATTAAATGCCCCTTCAACAATTGACTCAAGATGACGACAGAAACGGTCGGCGGCATGCGGCACCAATACTTTAATGACATTAACTCTCAAATACATGAAGAACGCTTCTGAGCGACCCGCTTTTTGCATACGGCAATATGCGTCATCCACAATCGTGGCGAAGAGTTCGCCGTCTCCATTTTTGTTCCATTCAACTTTGAGGTAGTCATAAAGCTGTTCTACGGTAAAAATGCTTTTTTCTACCGCATCCTCTAAATCTGCAACACAATAGGAGATATCATCCGCTGCTTCCATTATATAAGTCAGAGGAAAGCGGTGGTATTGCTGGATATTCACTTTTTTTTGTAAGGTATGAATAAAACTTTCTTCCGCCCAATAATAGCCGGGCTTTTTCATTAAATAACTATATTGCTTCGGCTTCTCACCGGTCCAATAGGCTGGGCGGGTATATTTAAAAACACAGGCAATTTGCGCGTAGGTTAAATTTAATCTCAATAAGGTATGAATAAGTCGTATTGCCTGAGCATTACCTTCAAAATTACAGAGATCAATTCTAATTTTAGCGCGCAAAGTATTCAGATCTGCATCAGCCATGTCACGACGCAATGCAACAACCTGACACTGTAATTCATCATCTGAACACTTCTGACCTTCAGCAATTACGCCTAATCGTCGACTAAACCAATCGTTAATCGCTGATTCGCCAAAGTGGCCAAACGGTGGATTGCCGATGTCATGCATCAGACACGCCATTTCAACGATACTTTCAAAGGAATCAAGATACAGATCCAGACCGAGTTCGCTTATGCGCTCTGTTCTTTTCAAATGATGGATCACTTCTTTAGCAATATGCCGTCCAACCTGCTGCACTTCCATCGAATGAGTCAGGCGGCTCCGAACGGCGGCGTTGCGTTCCAGAGGAAAGACCTGTGTTTTCTGCTGTAGTCGGCGAATGGCAGCTGAATTGATAATACGACCACGATCGCTTTCAAAACGTCGTGCTATTTCATATCCATCGTCGAGTTCTTGGCAATCTGCGCTATAGAACCGCTGATAGCAAAATTTAGCACCTAGGTTAATATCCATTCTGCATCCTTTTCCAAGCCCTCAAACAACAGACAAAAAATAACCAATAAAAGAATACGCTAACAGTAATATACTGAAAATTCATCCTTTTTTCGCCATCCCTCTTGCATTAGCGGCCCATTTACAGCCAAAAGCACTTTTTATCTCCTCATGATAGACTAGGGCAGGTCTTTGAATGGCTTAAGCTTGAATATTTAACGAGCATTAACTCACAATTTTGCAGGTATTATCATGAAAGTAGGCATCATTGGTGCAATGGAGCAAGAAGTTGCTGTGCTGCGCGATCGCATCGAAAATCGTCAAACGCTGCAGCGTGCAGGCTGTGAAATCTATACCGGCACCCTTGGTGGTGTTGAAATCGCTTTGCTCAAATCGGGGATTGGTAAAGTCTCTGCCGCGATGGGTACCACCTTGCTGCTGGAACACTGCCGCCCAGACGTGGTGATAAACACGGGTTCTGCTGGCGGTTTGGCTAACACGCTGAAAGTGGGCGATATTGTCGTTTCTGATGAAGTTCGCTATCACGATGCCGATGTGACTGCTTTTGGCTATGAGCCAGGGCAAATGGCTGGTTGCCCTGCCGCATTTGTCGCAGACGCCAACCTGATTGCGCTGGCAGAGCGCTGCATCGCTGCGCTGAATCTGAATGCGGTTCGCGGCTTAGTTTGCAGCGGCGATGCTTTCATTAACGGCGCAGAGCCGCTGGCTCGCATTCGTGCAACCTTCCCAAACGTTGCTGCGGTTGAGATGGAAGCAGCAGCGGTTGCCCATGTTTGCCACGCATTTAACACGCCGTTTGTGGTTGTGCGCGCTATCTCTGACGTGGCGGATAAAGAATCGCACCTGAGCTTTGATGAGTTCTTAGTGGTTGCCGCTCAACAGTCGTCACTGATGGTCGAAGCGATGCTGCAGGAATTCGCTAAACAGGCTTAAGACATTATGAGACCCCAAAAATGAAACTGAAACAGCCTGTCTCACGCCTGTTAGGCGCTCTTTGGCTGCTGCTGTGTCTGCCGCTCTCTGCGGCAGACCGCGTCATTAGCCTCTCACCACATACCACCGAAATGGCGTACGCCGCCGGACTGGGCGATAAGATGGTTGCGGCCAGCGCTTATTCTAATTATCCGCCAGCTGCGGAAAAACTCGAAAAAGTGGCCTCATGGCAGGGAATAAACCTTGAACGTATTCTCGCGCTGAAGCCTGATTTAATTCTGGCGTGGCGCGGAGGTAATCCTCAGCGCGTGCTCGATCAGCTGGCCGGATTCAATATTCCCATCTTTTATTCCGATCCTAAGAGCATTGATGGGATCGCTGACGATCTCGATCGCTTAGCCTCTTATAGCCCAACGCCGAAAGTTGCTCACGATGCAGCAAACCATTTTCGTGACGAGGTGAAAATGCTACGTGAGAAGTATCAACGCCCAACGGCAACTCGCGTACTAATGCAGTTTGGCACCCAGCCACTTTTCACGACCTCTAAAGCCACCATCCAGAGCGATTTGTTGTCGCTGTGCGGCGCGACAAACATTTTTGCTGACAGCCCAGTGCCTTGGCCTCAGGTGAGTCGCGAGCAAGTCATTGTCCGTAAACCACAGGTGATTGTAGTCAGTGGTTCGCAAGAGCAAGTCGAAACGGTGAAACGGTTTTGGCAACCACAGTTAAACGTTCCCGTTATCGCCATCAACGAAGACTGGCTAAACCGCAGCGGCCCGCGCATTATTCTGGCAGCTCAATCTCTTTGCGAGCAGTTAGATAATCTCACGCCTAAAACGGCACAATAGCTAAAAACACTTTTCTTTAACCAGTGAAGAAAAGTGTTTAATTCTGTATCCCGCCATAGAAAGTGTTCAAAATTCAATGTATCTTATTGCATCATAAGAAATAAAATAATCAATTAAAACAATAATTTAATTACATAATCACTCACTCTCGTATTTGACAGTTGTCATACATTGCAGAGGAACAGACAGGGGAACCAACCATGCTGGTATATTGGCTGGATATTTTAGGCACCGCGGTATTTGCCATCTCAGGCGTTTTATTAGCAGGTAAACTGAGAATGGACCCATTTGGCGTACTGGTTTTAGGCGTTGTTACCGCCGTTGGTGGCGGAACTATTCGTGATATGGCACTCGACCACGGCCCTGTTTTTTGGGTCAAGGATCCTACCGATCTCGTTGTGGCAATGGTTACCTGTCTGGCAACCATTGTGCTGGTACGGCAACCACGTCGCTTACCAAGCTGGGTCCTGCCAGTACTGGATGCGGTTGGTTTAGCGGTATTTGTGGGTATCGGCGTTAACAAAGCATTTGCCGGTGGCGCAGGCCCGCTTATCGCCGTTTGTATGGGGGTGATTACCGGCGTGGGCGGTGGCATGATCCGCGATGTTCTCGCGCGCGAAATCCCGATGATCCTGCGCACTGAAATTTATGCAACGGCCTGTATTATTGGCGGTATTGTCCACGTAACCGCTTATGCAACCTTCGGAATGGCTCTACAGAACGCGATGATGCTAGGCATGTTCGTGACGCTAGCCATTCGCCTTGCCGCTATTCGTTGGCATTTGAAACTGCCCACGTTTACTCTGGACAGTTAACAGATCCTTCTAGGAGCGGTACTTAGCCGCTCCTACCAATGCACCATCTTGAATCTATTTATCTTCAAGCATTATGAAATAAAGTCCTGCCTCTGCGGTGTAAACACATCAACTAACGTCCCCGCCTCGATGCATACACAGCCATGCGTAACATTTGGCTTTTTATAGAGCGTGTCGCCCGCACTCACCCGATGCGTTTCGTCACCAATCGTAAAATCGAAAACGCCTGATTTTACGTAGGTACTCTGTTCATGTGGATGATTGTGCAATGGGCCAATCGCCGCTGCTTGGAAGCAAACCTCCACCATCATCATACTGCCACCATGCGCGAGAACCTTTCGGGTAACGCCTTCACCGGCGGGTTCAACTGCAATATTTTGGTAAAAGAAAAACATGGTTTATTCCTTTCGATATAGGCTCTTCGTTAATATATTCGCCATAGTTAAAGCAACGTTTTCTTAGTGCGCAAGGCCAAACGTGTATTTAATAAAAGCGGATAAGATAGTGAAATCAGGATCGGCGAAGGTCACGCCAGTGGCACCTAAATAGCTGAATAACGGCAAAACCAGCGCGGGAAGAAAACACAATAATAAGCCGTTAACGAAGCTTGCGATGATTGCACCTCTTAAGCCACCGGTGGCATTACCAAAGATGGCTGCGGTACCACCGCAGGTAAAGCTGGCGAGAATTCCCGGCACAATAATCGGTAAGCCAAGCGATGGGAAAATCGCAATACAGCAAAGTTCAGCAAAGAAACTCACTAAAAAACCAATCAATACCGCGTTAGGCGACTTATCAAAAAGAACCATGGGATCAACAGCCGGAATTGATCCGGGAGCAATAGTTTGGGAAATACCTTTAAATGCGGGAACAATCTCCTCGGCAAATAACACCACGCCTTTTTTAGCAATAAATAGACCACCGGCAAACACCGCCGATTTTTCCAACAGCCAAACAAGATAAGGTTTCTTCTCCATAATGCTAACCAAATATTCATTGCTGGAGAATAAAGAGGAGACACCAAGAAGGCAGAACATGGTGAGGAACGTTGCTACGTCTGAGTTTTTCAAAAAGCTGAATTTATCGCTGACGTTAACGTGTTCGACGTTAACAGAGGTGTTGCCAAACCATTTACCTAAGAAAGAAGCGATAAGATAAGAACTGGATGCTGCGTGAGCGATACAATAATCATTATGACCGATAATTTTTCGACTAAACCGGGACAAAATTGTTGGAAACACGGCCATATAGACGCCAATAACAACTGAGCCAAAGACGATGGAAAATAGCTCGCTATAGCCTAAACCCACCAGTGCTGCTGTCACTGAAAAAGCCATAAAGACAATAAGATGCAATGACAGATAGATAGATTTAAATCGTGTATATCGCGCAAGCAGTATATTAATTATCATGGCAAAAAATAGAATAATTGCCGCAGGCCGACCTAGTCGGTCAATAGTCAGCGCCATAATCGCTTCGTTACTGGGAACCACGCCCCTCAAGCCAAATGCGTGAGTAAACAGGTCGCTGAACATGGTCAATACGCCACCCAGTATTCCGCCTCCGGTTTTAATCAGCACAAAGCCTAAAAAGGCTAATACGGTCCCTTTTATAATCGTGGTTAACTTTGCCTTTTGCAGGCAAAGTCCGCAGAAAGCAATAAAAGCTATGATGATCGATGGTGTTCCAAAAACCTTTAATAAATAGTCCATGAGAAACCTTATTTTTATATTAAGTTTAAAAATCATGTCCAGCAAGAAACGGCAACACTCATCCCCTCATCAAATAGCTAATTTAATGAGCCGCATTCTTTTTATAAATAAAATTTGTTATTAGGCGTATTAATTTATTCCGTAGAAAAATAGTTAAATACTCTCTACTGTTATTTAATTAAATAATCCCCAACCATTTCACATGGCATAAAATTTATAATTTTGGCTAATATATCTAACACCAAATGTAAAAAGACATCTGAGTAAGTAGGTTTATTGACTCATGCTTCGCCCCATTATCCCCATAAAAATGAACCGGCATTTCAAGTAGAGAAACATTCTACCAAAAAGGAGCAATATTTTTGTGACACCGATAACTAAACCTGTATTTCAAAAATTATGAAACGAAATTAAAAGACGTTTGATGATGATCACCCGTAAAGCAGCGCGGCGGCAATAAATACGGCCTGTCTTTGACTACACTTTCTGTTGCGGATTACTTTCAGCATATAATTTCTCTTACAGCAGATCCTAACGCTCAGGTACGAAGCGCTAAGATCATGAGCACTCGGTAATCCAAAACGCTACCGAGGAATATATCTATGCAATTAAGTACTTATCTTTTCTTTGACGGGAACGCTGAAGAGGCAATTGCGTTCTATGCTCAGGCGCTAGACGCCGAAGTTTTATTCAAAATGCGCTTTGGTGACGCTCCTGTCGATGATGCTCAATGCGCAACCACGCCACCGTTCCCTACCGATAAAATTATGCATGCTTCGCTTAAAATCGGAGATAGTTTGCTTATGCTGAGCGATGGCAACATGTGTGAGGAAGAGAAAAAGCACGGCGGCTATGCCGTTAGCCTGCACTCGAATGACTTAACACAGGGGAAAATTTGGTTTGAGCGACTATCGGAAGGGGCAACGGTGACGATGCCTTTTCAGGAAACCTTTTGGGCTTTAGGATTTGGGATGCTAACCGATAAGTTCGGGATCCCTTGGATGGTGAACGTAGAAAAGGCCATGGGGTAGTGGGTTGTTAAAAACAAAAAGCCCGCGATAGACACGGGCTTTATTTACTAACAGTTAAACACTGAAAGAGGAGCCGCAGCCGCAGGTCGATTTCGCGTTCGGGTTAGTTACGATGAAACGAGAACCTTCCAAACCTTCGGTATAATCGACTGAACCACCAACCAGATATTGCAGGCTCATTGGATCGACTACCAGCATAACGCCCTGCTTCTCAATGGTCATGTCACCGTCGTTTACCTTATCGTCAAAGGTAAAACCATACTGGAAGCCGCTACAGCCTCCACCGGTGATATAGACGCGCAGTTTCAGATCCGGGTTTTCTTCGTCTGCGATCAGTACTTTAACTTTATTAGCTGCAGCTTCGGTAAACTGCAACGGCAGAGCCATATCTTCACTCATTTCTCACTCCCAAACTCTGCTTTTCACAGAATGTTTCTACACAACATGGAGACACGTACATGCAGGTATCGTCAGAAATCCATGTTGATTTATGCGGTCATTATCTAATACCTGACTAATTCGTTCAAGTATTGCTCGTCGGTAACGATGCCTTTTCCGCTTCTTGCTGAGCTGCTTGTTCTTGAGCCTGCTTTTGTGCCAGCTCCTGACGCTTGAGCGTTCTTTCTAAGATGCAAGAGTACAGCGGTTTTCCACCTAAAAACTGGGCTAATAGTGTAGCGCCAAGACAGGTAATGATCATCGGTAAAATGAGCTGATAGTTATCGGTCATTTCTAAAACCAGCACGATTCCGGTGAGCGGAGCCCTAACGGTGGCGGCAAATAGGGCCCCCATTCCGGCAATGGCGAACGTGCCAGCCTCAATGCCGTATTGTGGAAACAGATGTGCACTTGCCATCCCAAATGCCGTTCCCAGCAACGTTCCCAAAGCCAGCATAGGCGCAAAAATGCCGCCTGGCGCACCGGAACCAAAGCACAGTAACGTAGTGACTACGCGGGCAATAAAGATAAACAGCAACATGCCCATCGTGTAATTCCCAGCAGCAGCAATTGGGATGAGATTAAAACCACCGCCCGCAGCCTCTTGCTGAATCAGTCCTAGCACGCCGCACAGCCCGCCTAGAACGCCGCCAATCAGCACCAGTTTGCGCCAATCGCCACCGTGTAACCGCTGGAACATATCCTGAACACGTAATACGCCACGGTTAAACATTACCCCGACCACGCCAAAAATCATGCCGAGCAGCAGGTACAGCCACAGAGTATTAATGCCAACGTTGCCCAACTTACCCACTTCAATGACCGTGCGTTCGCCGTTGAAAAAACGGAACACCACGCAGGACATAATAACGCCAATAAAGACCGCTTTGATTGAAATCAGGCTATAGCGAAACTGCGGGCGCATCTCCTCAATCACAAATAAGATGCCCGCCAGCGGCGCATTAAACGCGGCGGTTAACCCCGCAGCCGCACCGGTTGCCAGAAGGCTATGGCGCGCCTCCGTGCTGCGAGCGCGAAACAGGTCATATACCATTTGGCCAAGGTTCCCCCCCATCTGCACGGTGGGTCCTTCGCGTCCTAACACCATGCCAGCGCCAAGCGTTCCCAAACCACCGAAAAACTTCACAGGGATCACTCGCCACCAGCGTACCGGACGTAAATTTTCTAGCGCCCCTTCAATTTCGGGAATGCCGGAACCGCCTGCCTCTGGGGCAAAACGGCGGACCATATAATAGCCAAACATCGCTAACAGCGCGGAGCCAATAAACGCCATCGGCCAAACAATAATCCAATAATCAGCTACGTGGGCCAATCCACCCAATCGCTGCTGCTGCACCCAATCGACGCTTTTTTCAAACGCTACGCCGATAAGACCCGCAAGAGTCCCGACCACCGCGGCCATTAATAAGATGGCCACTGGAGTTTTATCGCGGCGTAAAATTTGCAGCATCACGTCACTACGACGCAAACGCGTGGCAGACGGCAGAGAAGTTTGTTGTTCTTTCTGTGTCATAATCAGTCAACTAAAGGTGTGGTTGATAAGTAATACAAATAAAAGAAGCGTTATTCTACATGGCAAACGTCGCTAAGTCCCCTTTGTGAGTGAGAGATTGCTACTCCATAAGGATAGCGTTTAGATCCACGTTGTGGAGATTGAATTATGTTCAACGCCAACCTGACGTTTTTCTTCATTTCATCTCAGTGACGACTTCTTTAGAATAGAAGCGACTTTTTACATTCAGCACAGGTCAGGAGCCGATTTATGAGTAAGTCTGAAAGTCTGTACGCTCAGGCAAAAGAGCTAATTCCGGGTGGCGTTAACTCCCCGGTTCGCGCCTTCACCGGCGTTGGTGGTGTGCCTTTATTTATTGAGCGCGCAGATGGCGCTTACCTGTACGATGCCGATGGCAAAGCCTACATTGATTACGTTGGCTCATGGGGACCAATGGTTCTCGGCCATAATCATCCAGCGATTCGCGAAGCCGTGCTAGAGGCCGTTGGACGTGGTTTGAGTTTTGGTGCACCAACCGAAATGGAAGTAAAAATGGCCGAACTGGTCACCACGCTGGTGCCAAGCATGGACATGGTGCGCATGGTGAACTCGGGTACAGAAGCAACCATGAGCGCCATCCGCCTTGCTCGTGGCTTCACAGGGCGCGATAAGATCATCAAGTTCGAAGGTTGCTACCATGGCCACGCCGATCACCTGCTGGTGAAAGCTGGCTCGGGTGCCCTCACCCTAGGCCAACCAAACTCTCCGGGCGTTCCGGCTGACTTTGCTAAACATACGCTGACCTGCACCTATAACGATATTGAGTCCGTTTTACAGGCGTTCAAACAATACCCTGACGATATCGCCTGTATCATCGTTGAACCGGTAGCGGGAAACATGAACTGCATTCCTCCGCAGCCTGAATTCCTGCCAGGTTTACGTGAGCTGTGCGACCAATACGGTGCGTTGCTGATTATTGATGAAGTGATGACAGGCTTCCGCGTTGCGCTGGCTGGCGCACAGGATTACTACGGCGTGACACCGGACTTAACCTGCTTAGGCAAAATCATCGGCGGCGGCATGCCCGTTGGCGCATTCGGCGGTCGCCGTGATGTGATGGAAGCACTGGCACCCACCGGTCCCGTTTATCAAGCCGGTACGCTATCAGGTAACCCTGTCGCGATGGCCGCGGGCTTCGCCTGCCTCAACGAGATCTCTCAGCCGGGCATCTACCCACAGCTAACCGAACTGACCGACAACCTCGCTTCCGGCCTGTTAGATGCTGCGCAGAAAGAAGGTATTCCACTGGTAGTGAATCACGTGGGCGGCATGTTCGGGATCTTCTTCACCGATCAGGAAACCGTTACCTGCTACCAGGATGTGACGCGCTGCGACGTGGAACGTTTCAAACAGTTCTTCCATTTGATGCTGCAAGAAGGCGTGTACTTCGCTCCTTCAGCGTTTGAAGCGGGCTTTATGTCGCTGGCGCATTCTCAGGAAGATATTCAGAAGACCATCGACGCTGCGCGTCGTTGTTTTGTGAAGATGAAGAAGTAGGTTTTATCCCACGTACGCCGCGGTGCGGCGTACGGTTTTCACTAAATATCGTTCATTTTAATCACGTGTTTGGATCCAGAACGCATGGATAAGCCCCGGAATATACCCTAGCAGCGTTAAGATAATATTTAGCAGAAAAGCACCACCAACCCCTTTGTCTAACAACACCCCTAGCGGTGGCAATATAATGGTGAAAACAATTCGCCAAAATCCCATCTCACTCTCCTTAAATTGTGTTAATGAATTCCCATCATCTTGATGAGACACAACATTAAGCATAGACCGCCATCCACAACTTGGTAAAAACTCAGATAATTAGACATAAAAAAACCCCGCCGTAGCGAGGTTTAGTGTTTACCCATTAGCGAAAAATAATCCTTAAACGATTATTCCCACTCAATGGTAGCCGGTGGTTTGCCGGAAATGTCATACACCACGCGGGAAATGCCGTTGACTTCATTGATAATGCGGTTAGACACGCGGCCAAGGAAATCGTATGGCAGATGTGCCCAATGCGCAGTCATGAAGTCGATAGTTTCTACCGCACGCAGAGAGACAACCCAGTCGTATTTACGGCCATCACCCATCACGCCAACGGAACGAACCGGCAGGAACACGGTGAATGCCTGACTCACTTTGTTGTACAGGTCCGCTTTGTGCAGTTCTTCGATGAAGATAGCATCCGCACGACGCAGTAGATCGCAGTACTCTTTCTTCACTTCGCCCAGCACACGTACGCCTAAACCAGGACCAGGGAACGGATGGCGATACAGCATGTCGTATGGCAGGCCCAGTTCCAAACCGATCTTGCGCACTTCATCTTTAAAGAGCTCTTTCAGCGGTTCAACCAGACCCAGCTTCATCTCTTTTGGCAGGCCGCCCACGTTATGGTGAGACTTAATCACGTGCGCTTTGCCCGTTGCTGACGCTGCAGATTCGATCACGTCTGGGTAGATAGTACCCTGTGCCAACCACTTAACGCCTGGCTGTTTACACGCTTCTTCATCAAAAACTTCAACAAATACGCGGCCAATGGTTTTACGTTTAGCTTCAGGATCGCTGATGCCAGACAGCGCGCTCAGGAAGCGCTCTTCTGCCTTAACGTGGATGATATTCAAGCCGAACTTATCGCCGAACATATCCATAACCTGCTCACCTTCGTTCAAGCGCAGCAGACCATTATCAACGAATACACAGGTCAAACGTTTACCGATGGCACGATGCAACAGCAGCGCGGTCACAGAAGAGTCAACGCCGCCAGACAGGCCTAGGATCACTTCATCCTCGCCCACTTGTTCACGCAGACGTACCACCGCATCTTCGATGATCGTTGCTGGCGTCCACAGCGCTTCACAGCCACAGATATCCAGAATGAAACGCTCCAGCATGCGCTGGCCCTGATGAGTATGAGTCACTTCAGGATGGAACTGAACGCCGTAGAAGCGTTTTTCGTCATTCGCCATAATGGCGTAAGGACAGGTTTCAGTGCTGGCAACGGTGACAAAATCGGAAGGAATAGCGGTAACTTTATCGCCATGGCTCATCCAAACGTCCAGCACTGGAGTGCCGTCTTTAGTCAGAGAGTCTTTGATATCGTCAAACATTTTGCTGTGCGCGGTCACTTCAACCTGCGCATAGCCAAATTCGCGTTCGTTTGAGCTTTCTACATGGCCACCCAGCTGCATCGCCATGGTCTGCATGCCGTAACATACGCCGAATACAGGCACACCGGCAGTAAAGACATATTCTGGCGCACGTGGGCTGTTGTTTTCAGTCGTACTTTCAGGGCCACCGGACAGAATAATACCGCTTGGGTTGAATTCACGGATCTGCTCTTCGGTAACATCCCATGCCCACAGCTCGCAATATACGCCGATCTCACGTACGCGGCGTGCCAGAAGCTGAGTGTATTGGGAGCCGAAATCCAGAATCAGAATGCGATGCTTATGAATATTTTGAGTCATGTCAGGCCTTGTTTAGAAAAATAAATAGCCAAAAAAAACGAAAATAGGTCACTGAATATTGAGCGGCGAGAAACAGCTTTGCGCCCTCGCCGCCTGTAGAGATATTACGAACCCATGCGGTAGTTCGGTGACTCTTTGGTGATGGTCACATCGTGAACGTGGCTTTCTTGAATCCCTGCTCCGCTGATGCGAACAAATTCAGCTTTGGTACGCAGTTCATCAATGGTTGCACAGCCTGTCAAACCCATGCATGAGCGTAGACCGCCCATTTGCTGATGGATAATCGCTTTCAGGTGACCTTTGTAAGCTACGCGGCCTTCGATACCTTCAGGAACCAGTTTGTCGGCAGCGTTATCGCTCTGGAAGTAACGGTCAGAAGAACCTTTAGACATCGCGCCCAGTGAACCCATACCGCGATATGATTTGAATGAACGACCTTGGTACAGTTCGATCTCACCAGGGGATTCTTCGGTACCTGCCAGCATCCCCCCCACCATGACGCAGCTTGCGCCAGCGGCCAGTGCTTTCGCGATATCACCGGAGAAACGGATACCGCCATCGGCGATAACAGGAATACCGGTACCTTCCAGCGCTTCAACGGCGTCGGAAACGGCGGTGATCTGTGGAACACCAACGCCGGTAACAATACGTGTAGTACAAATAGAACCAGGGCCGATACCCACTTTAACCGCGTTCACACCGGCTTCAGCCAATGCTCTAGCGCCCGCAGCCGTAGCCACGTTGCCGCCGATAATTTGCAGGTCAGGGAATTTAGCGCGAGTTTCGCGAATACGCTGTAACACGCCTTCAGAATGGCCGTGGGAAGAGTCAATCAGCAGTACGTCAACGCCGGCTTCAACCAGCGCTGCAATGCGCTCTTCGTTGCCTGCACCAGCACCAACCGCAGCACCTACGCGCAGACGGCCATGCTCATCTTTACAAGCGTTAGGTTTGCGCTCTGCTTTCTGGAAATCTTTAACGGTGATCATGCCGCACAGGTGGAAGTTTTCATCGACAACCAACGCTTTTTCCACACGTTTTTCGTGCATGCGCTGCAGAACAACTTCGCGAGCCTCACCTTCTTTCACGGTAACCAAACGCTCTTTCGGCGTCATTACCGCAGTAACAGGCTGTTCTAAATCGGTAACAAAGCGCACGTCACGACCTGTGATGATACCAACCAGTTCCAGATCGTCAGTAACGACTGGATAACCCGCAAAACCATTACGCTCGGTCAGCTCTTTCACTTCGCGCAGAGTGGTGGTTGGCGTCACCGTTTGAGGATCTTTTACCACGCCGCTTTCATGTTTTTTGACGCGGCGAACTTCTTCAGCCTGACGCTCAATAGACATGTTTTTGTGGATGAAACCAATACCGCCTTCCTGTGCCAAGGCAATCGCGAGGCGCGCCTCGGTAACGGTGTCCATTGCCGCAGACAGCATTGGGATATTCATACGAATGGATGAAGTCAGCTGAGTGCTAAGATCGGCAGTGTTTGGCAGAACGGTAGAATGGGCTGGAACTAAGAGAACGTCATCAAACGTTAGGGCTTCTTTTACGATACGTAGCATGGGCAATATCTCACCAGAGTGGTAAATCAAATAGATTTAATATTGCCGCGGCATTATACAGGCCGAAAACGGTTGCCTCCAGTACTTTTTATAAAAAAGTCTTGCGAAGGTCATTCAAGCATGTAGTATCGACTGATTAACACCTTGATTTAGAGTTTGATCTACGTCACATGTCGCTGCTATCTTCCCCACCAATTTTTACCGTTAGCCGGTTAAATCAGACCGTCCGTCAGCTGTTAGAAATGGAAATGGGGCAGATCTGGTTATCAGGCGAAATCTCCAATTTATCTCAGCCTTCATCGGGCCATTGGTACTTCACGCTGAAAGACGATCGTGCTCAGGTTCGCTGCGCGATGTTCCGCAATAGCAACCGCCGGGTCACTTTCCGCCCGCAAAACGGTCAGCAGATTTTGATGCGTGCCACCATCACGCTGTACGAGCCGCGTGGGGATTACCAACTGATTGCTGAAAGTATGCAGCCCGCCGGTGATGGTTTGCTGCAACAGCAATTTGAGCAGTTGAAGCAACGCTTACAGGAAGAGGGTCTGTTCGATCCTGCCCACAAGAAACCATTACCGTCGCCAGCCCACTGCGTGGGCGTTGTGACTTCATCAAGCGGTGCCGCGCTGCACGATATCCTTAACGTATTAAAACGACGCGATCCGTCTCTGCCAGTCGTCATTTACCCGACCGCCGTTCAAGGCGCAGATGCACCAATGCAAATTGTGCGCGCCATTGAATTAGCCAACCAGCGTAAAGAGTGTGATGTGCTGATTGTCGGTCGTGGCGGTGGCTCGCTTGAGGATTTATGGAGCTTTAATGATGAGCGCGTGGCGCAGGCTATTTTTGCCAGCCTAATCCCTATCGTAAGCGCCGTTGGCCATGAAACCGATGTCACTATCGCTGATTTCGTTGGCGATCTGCGAGCGCCAACGCCGTCCGCGGCCGCAGAATTAGTCAGCCGCAATCAAACCGAGCTCATGCGCCAAATGCTTTCACAGCAGCAGCGCATGGAAATGGCGATGGATTATTATCTTGCTCGGCATCAGCAGCGCTTCACTCGCTTGAATCATCGTTTACAGCAGCAGCATCCACAGCTACGTCTGGCACGCCAGCACACATTGCTGATTAAGCTACGCCGCCGTTTGGACGAAGCGGTGCAAACGCGCCTGCGCCTGGCGGAGCGCCAGCAAGAACGTGCCAATCAGCGCCTAAATCAACAGCAGCCTTCTGTACGCATCCAGCGCCATCAACAGCGCATCGAGCAGCTTCACAACCGGCTGGAATTACTCGTCCAACGCCAGCTTAGCGGCAATCGTGAACGCTTTGGCGCACTCTGTTCGCAGTTAGAAGGCGTTAGCCCACTTGCAACGCTAGCGCGCGGATTTAGCGTGACGCAGCCACCAAGCGGCGGCGTGCTGAAAAGCATTAAGCAGGTGACTCATGGCGATCTGTTAAAAACCCGAGTGCAAGACGGGTGGGTCGAAAGCACCGTGACATCCATCGCAACACTGCCTAAAAAGCGTAACGTGAAACATGACTCGTAGGCCTAAATAGTGAGTTCTGTGATGTAGGTCACTTCGCATAATAAAAGCGGTGACCTGAATCCTGTTTATACCCACTTTCGTTATTCTGTCATCCCTTCCTTGCTTTATAGATAAAAACAACGCATTTAAATTTCACTTTGCTTTTGATTGGTTATGAATCGAAAGCTAAATGGCGTGAAATCGATGCAAAATAAAACTGTGATCCTCAGTGCATTCTATAAACACCCGCTTTGTTTTAATTCCTCACAGCCCATTAAGGCTATTAGGGGATCATCATATTTATTAAATATCTCCTAGTTCACAGATAAAACATTATCACCATTCGTTTTTAATAATGGCGGTTTATTATCATTACCTGTTTATTGGGAGTGCCCACATGTCGGACACAAAATCTTTTAAGTCAAGGTTATGGGAATTTTTTCAAAGTCTAGGAAAGACTTTTATGTTTCCCGTTTCGTTATTGGCCTTTATGGGTTTGTTATTAGGCGTCGGAAGTTCAATTACTAGTCCCTCTACCATCAAAAGCTTTCCATTTTTAGGCAATGAATTAGTTCAGCTAACGTTTGGATTTGTTGCAACCGTGGGTGGGTTCGCATTCACTTACTTACCTATTATGTTTGCAATGGCAATTCCATTAGGTCTTGCTAAGCGTAATAAAGCCATTGGCGCATTTTCTGGTTTTGTTGGCTATATGATAATGAACCTTTCTATTAATTATTATCTTATGAGTAGTCATCAACTTGCCGATGCAGCACATATGAAGCAAGCTGGGCAGGCCATGGTATTAGGTATTCAGTCGCTTGAAATGGGCGTTCTCGGCGGGATTGTTGTTGGGGTTATTACCTATTTCTTGCATGAGCGTTTTCAAGATACGCAACTCCATGATGCTTTTGCCTTTTTTAGCGGCATCCGCTTTGTACCAATCATCACAGCACTCACGCTCTCTATCGTTGGGCTGATCATTCCATTTTTGTGGGAATATGTTGCCATCGGCATCACTGCCATTGGGCGATTAATTCAGAGCACTAACGTATTTGGCCCATTCTTATATGGCGTCGGCGTTCTATTATTAAAACCATTTGGCTTACACCATATTTTATTAGCCATGGTAAGATTCACACCGGCAGGTGGCACCGAATTCGTCGGCGGGCAAGAAATATCAGGAGCCCTTAATATTTTCTATGCTGAACTAAAGGCCGGCTTGCCATTTAGTCCACATGTAACGGCGTTTCTCTCTCAAGGCTTTATGCCAACCTTTATCTTTGGCCTACCTGCTGTTGCTTATGCTATTTACCGTACCGCTAAGCCTGAAAATAGACCAATTATAAAAGGACTTTTACTTTCTGGTGTTTTAGTTTCCGTAGTAACAGGCATATCAGAGCCGATTGAGTTCTTATTCTTATTTATTGCACCTTTCTTATATGTCTTCCACGTTATCATGTCGGGTCTAGCGCTTATGGTTATGGCACTTTTAGGTGTTACCATAGGGAATACCGACGGTGGGATATTAGACTTATTAATATTCGGTATCATGCAAGGAACGGCAACAAAGTGGCATCTCATATTCCCAGTTGGCATTATTTGGTTTGCGATTTATTTCTTTGTATTTCGTTGGTATATCCTCAAACACGATATTAAAACACCGGGCAGAGAAGATGATGACATCAGCGTGACTGCGAAAGCAGAACAGAAAGCTGAAAAGAAGAAAGGCTCCAAATACGATCCCGAGTTAATTCTCTCGGCGTTGGGTGGCAAAGATAATATCGACTCTTTAGATAACTGCATCACTCGCTTGCGCTTGGTGGTAAAAGATATGGCGCTTATCAATAAAGATATATTAAAGAAAGCAGGCGCACTTGCCGTCGTGGTTCTCGATAGCCATAGCCTACAGGTTATTATCGGCCCACAGGTACAAAGCGTTAAAACCGGCATTGAAGCATTAATTTAGCCCAAGGGAACCGTATGTATAATTTTGATGAGATTATCGATCGTAGCGTTGATAAATGCCGCAAGTGGGATTATGACTACGTCTGCTCACGCTTTGGGGCTGTGCCAAAAGATTTTATTCCCATGTGGATTGCTGACATGGATTTTAAATCGCCACCGGAGATCATCGCAGGACTGCGCCAAATCGTTGAGCACGGTACTTTCGGCTATACCTATTGCTTTGATGAGTTCTATCAGGCCGTCATCGATTTTCAAGCTAAGCAGCATAATGCAGATATTGCACGAGAGTGGATCACGCTCACCTATGGCACAGTCTCAACGCTGCACTATACCATTCAGGCATTCTGCAACGCAGGCGATGCTATTCTCATGAACACGCCGGTGTACGATCCCTTTGCATTGGCGGCAGAGCGCCAAAAAGTACGCGTAATAGCCAATCCTCTGGTTGCCGTAAATCAGCGCTATCAGCTCGATTTCGAAAAATTAGAGCAGCAGATAAAAGAGCACCAGCCAAAACTCTACCTGTTTTGCTCACCGCACAATCCATCAGGAAGAATTTGGACGGCGACAGAGATCCGTCGGGTGTCTGAACTGTGCCAAAAGTATCAGGTGATATTAGTTATTGATGAAGTTCACGCTGAGCATATTCTGCACGGCACCTTCATCAATGCCTTAAATGAGGGCTGTGCGCATGCAGATAATCTTATTCTGCTCACCTCCCCCAATAAGGCCTTTAATCTCGGCGGGCTTAAGACTTCTTATAGCATTATTCCCGATGAAGAATTACGTGCACGTTTTCGTCAGCAGCTAGAGAAAAACTCAATTACCTCGCCGAATATGTTCGGCGTATGGGGATTAATTTATGCCTATACGCAAGGATTGGACTGGCTAAAAGCCTTGAATAGCTACTTAGCTGAAAACGAACGTTATCTTTATGAGTTCATTAGTGAGCGCCTACCAACATTAAAGATGATGCGTTCCGAGTCATCGTATCTCGCGTGGATTGACGTTAGCGCAACAGGAATGAGTGCCTATGATTTTACACATCGGCTGGCTCATGAAACCGGCGTAGTTGTTGAAGATGGCACGCACTACGTACAAAACGGTGAGCTCTATATCCGCATTAATTTTGGCACGCCGAAAGCGCTTATTGAACAAGCGATGGCTCGTCTGGAAGGTTTTGTTCAAAGGCACCGCGTGTAGGGAGCCAAACCGAGCTAGCGTAAGCTAGGCGCACGGATGCGCCTAGTTTAAAATTTACGCTTTAACCGCGTAGCTAAATACCACGCGTTTCTTGGAAATCATTCCATGACCGTTCGGGCAAAAATAGTCAACGGAGCCACAGGCTTTCAATTCCTGAAGTGGCTTACCACAATCTGGACACTCAACACGTTGCTGGTAGGTTTGCTGGCAATGCTGACAAAAATAATCGCCCTGCCGCCACGCCATTTCATGCTGACACTTCGGACAAAACACGTCCATTTAAACCTCCTAAATAACACCCCAGCCGCGTAGAAAATAAAGCCCCAGCGCCGTGGTGAAAAAAGATCCTACGGTAGTAATCGCAATAATATTAGCCGCTAAGGTTGCATTTCCGCCCATCGCTCTCGTCATTACGTAGCTAGCTGCGGCGGTTGGCGTGGAAGTGAACAAGAAAATAACCCCCAACGTCACACCACGAAACCCAAACAGCCAGCCGCCCAACGTCATAAGTACTGGGACGGCAATTAACTTAGCCGCACTAGAATAGCCAGCCACGTTAGAAGAGCTGAACATGGCATGCCAATCGATACTTGCTCCGGTACACAGCAACGCCAACGGTAGCGCCATCGATGAAATAAATTTCCCGGTTGAGGACAAGACTTCTGGAACCGGTAGTTTGGTCAGCGAATAGCATAGTCCAAGAACAATGCCGATGATCAGCGGGTTGGTTATAACTCCGCGTAATATCTTACCCCAGCTGATTTTCTGCTGGCCGTCTGAGCTCAATGTTCTGGTCAAGGTGACCACTGAAAGCACGTTAAACAGGATCACGGTTACAGCCATATACATCGACCCAACGGCAACCCCTTCGCTACCATAAGCGCTGGCACAATAGGCTAAACCTACAATAGCGGTATTCGCACGAAAACCACCCTGAACGAAAATACCTCGCTCACGCGGCTCTTTCACCAATTTGAGTGCAACCAATTCCAGCAGCAAGAAGCTCACCACTGTTGCCACGCCCCCATAAACAACAAAAGCTAAATTATTGCCAAGCGTCGAATGATTGGTAGCAATGCTGAAAAAGAGCAGACAAGGAAGTGAGAGATTAAACACCAGACGGGTAGCGCCATCGCAGAAAGCATCATCTAATAGACGAAACCGGCGCAGCACAACGCCCAGCAGCAACATCAGTAAATTGGGCACCGTAACACCAAAGGCAAAACTCCACGTCTCCCACGACATACTCAAATCCTTGTTGGCGTTGAAAAAATAGTTTGCAGACGAAGAGAATACACTGAAAATTCACGGCGCTACCATAAAAAAATAGGGCGCATATTCTGCGCCCCATCATAACTTTGCGTATTAGCTATACGTTATTTGCTCTTTTTAATATGAGCAAGCAGACGTTTACGTTTACGCAGCTGAGTTGGATTCAGCATGTTACGTTTACCCGCATACGGGTTATCGCCTTCTTTAAACTGAATGCGAATAGGTGTTCCCATCACTTTAAGTGAACGACGGAAGTAGTTCATCAGGTAACGCTTGTAAGAATCCGCAAGATCTTTCACCTGATTGCCGTGGATCACCACAATCGGCGGGTTATAACCACCGGCATGGGCATATTTCAGTTTTACACGACGACCACGAACTAACGGCGGCTGATGATCTTCCTGCGCCATGTTCATGATACGCGTTAGTAAGGATGTACTTACGCGGCGAGTCGCACAGTCATAGGCTTCTTGAATGGATTCAAACAGATTACCCACACCGCTGCCATGTAATGCAGAGATAAAGTGAATGCGCGCGAAGTCCACAAAGCCTAAACGCAGATCCAGCATCTCTTTGACCTGAGTTTTGACGTCTTCAGACAGGCCATCCCACTTATTGACCACAATTACCAGTGAGCGCCCACTATTCAGGATAAAGCCTAATAGCGACAAGTCTTGGTCTGAAATACCTTCACGAGCGTCAATCACCAGTAACGCAACGTTCGAATCTTCAATCGCCTGCAGCGTTTTGATGACGGAAAATTTCTCAACCGTATCGGTCACTTTCCCACGCTTACGCACCCCAGCGGTATCAATCAGCACGTATTCGCGCTCATCACGTACCATTGGGATATAAATGCTGTCACGCGTCGTTCCCGGCATGTCGTAAACCACAACGCGATCTTCACCCAGAATACGGTTGGTTAGTGTGGACTTACCGACGTTTGGACGACCAACGATAGCAATCTTAATAGGCAGATCTTGAGGATTGAAGTCGTCTTCTTCCTCTTCAGCCATCTCATCGGCTTCATCCGCTTCAAGCTCAGCCCAGTAGGCCGCGTTAGCTTCTTCTTCCGTCAGCTCCCGCTCTGGTTCTGGCGCATCAACGAAGGGGATCAGCGCTTCTTCAATCAGCTGAGCAACGCCACGGCCATGGGAGGCTGCAATTGGATAAACTTCGCCAAAGCCTAATGAGTAAAAATCGCCGATGGCAACGTCAGGATCGATACCATCAGTTTTGTTAGCAACTAAGAAAGTGGCTTTCTCGCGGCTACGTAGGTGCTGGGCAATACCTTCATCGGCAGGCATTAAACCCGCACGAGCATCAACCATAAACAGCACGATATCCGCTTCTTCAATCGCCATTAACGATTGCTCAGCCATGTGCGTTTCAACGCCATTTTCAGTGCCATCAATACCACCGGTGTCGATGATAATGAATTCATTTCCATTAACTTCAGCACGGCCGTATTTACGGTCACGGGTCAACCCAGGGAAATCCGCAACCAACGCATCACGAGTGTGCGTTAAGCGGTTAAATAAGGTGGATTTACCCACATTCGGGCGCCCGACCAGCGCGACGACAGGTATCATTGTTGAAGCCTCTATTACTTAATTTAATTCCAAATACGCGGGGAATATTCACTCCCGAGCAAGGACTTTTCAGAAGACGAAACGGCCCCTGAGGTGATCAGGAGCCGTTCCCAGACGGCTAATTCGCCGCCCTAAATAATTGTTTTATTAGCGAGTAAATGCGTAAACTTTACCGCCACGAGCCTGAATAATCAGCTTATCGCTGGCTACCAGAGGCGCGCTGAGCAGACCAGAGCTGTCTACTTCTTGCTGAGCGACAAAACGCCCATCATCGGTATTGAGCCAATGCAGATAACCTTCGCTATCACCCACGACTAAATAGCCGTTATACAGCGCAGGCGCGGTCAGATTACGGTGCAATAAATCGCTTTGTTTCCACAGAGAAACACCGCCATCAGCGCTTAATGCCGCAACGCGGTCATCTTGGTCAACAACATAGATACGGCCTGCATCAACGATGAAATCGTTCACTGAACCCATCTCGCGTTTCCATTGGATTTGTCCAGAACGCAGATCCAGCGCCGCCAAGTTACCGTTGTAACCCAGAGAGTATACAACACCATCGACTACGACAGGGGTAGTATCCACGTCATTTAAGCGGTCGATTTCGGTTGAACCCATTGGCTGTGCAACACGCTGCTGCCAAATCATTTGGCCTTGCTGCATCATGATTGCGCTAACGCGACCATTGTCACCACCAACGATAGCAGCACCAAATGCCGTAGCAGGCGCTGACTCACCACGTAAGGTCAGAGAAGGCATATCAAGGTTAACGGTCCACTTGATAGAACCATCTGCTTCATCTAACGCCTGCAGCATACCGTTGGAGGTATGGATCAATACCAGACCATCGCTAATCACTGGGCGAGAGATAGCTTCACCAGCAACCGTCGTTTTCCACGCTTCGGCACCGTCTTCAGTACTCAGCGCATACACAACGGCACGTTCTGAACCAACAAAGACTTTTCCGCCAGATACCGCTAAACCACCAGACAACAGCGCTGTTTTGTGTGAGAACCAGCCATCTTTTTCAGCCAAGTTCACAGACCAAACAACGTCGCCGCTATCCGCATCCATTGCTTTTACTACACCCATACGGTCAGCCGCATAGATGCGGTTATCCTGCCAAGTTGGACGCAGGTGGGAATAGAACTCACCGACACCATCACCGACTGACGTGCTCCACACCTTGTTCGGTGTGAATTGGTTTTCAACTTTTGGCAACGGTGACATGGTGACCACATCAGTTTCACTGCTGAACCAAGAGCATCCGCTCAAAAACGTCACAGACAGCAATCCGACCAAGAGCGTTTTACGCAATTGCATTGATTATCCCCTTAGTTGGATAAATTGTTCAGTTTCATGCGCAGTAAACCCTGCAATGACTGGGAAGCATCAGAGGCTAAGCCTTTGCTGTATGCTTCACGGGCGCCTTTTACGTCGCCTTTCTTAACCAGCACATCACCGCGAACATCCTGCGCCATAGCAACCCAGCCGGTCGCTTTAATTAAATCCAATGTTTTGAGTGCGTCGTCCAGCTTATTTTCCTGCAGCTGCACACGAGCTAAACGCAAATCAATCAGGGATTTCAGATTTTCGTCTTTAGTTTGACCTTGAGCCCAAACCAGCTGCTGTTCAGCTTTAGCAAAGTTCTTCTGGTCAACTTCATGTTGCGCTAGCTGCAAAGCAGCCAAAACACCATAATTGTTAGCGTTTTTTTCAATAAACTTTTCAGCCAACGCCACACCATCGGCTTTACCACTGGTCAGCGCTTCACTTGCTTGCTGGTATGACTGGGATGCCCCGGTCATCTCTGCCTGCTGATGATTCTGCCAGTAACGCCAACCGAGCAGTGCGCCAATCCCAATTACAACACCAATCGCCAACGCCTTACCGTTTTCGATAAAGAAGCGGCGCAGGGCATCAACTTGTTCGTTCTCTGTGCTATAGACTTCCACTGTTCTCTACTCCTTTACGCCAACATTGATGCCAGGAGCGCCGCAACGTCATCCTGTGCAATAGTTTGCTGATCGCCACTTTGCAGGTTCTTAACATTCACCTGGCCCGCATTCATCTCATTTTCGCCCAATACCAGTGCAACGCGAGCGCCCCACTTATCAGCACGGGCGAACTGCTTCTTAAAGTTACCGCCGCCATAGTTGGTCATCAGTTTGACCTGCGGATATGCATCACGAATTTTTTCTGCCAAACGCATAGCAGCGCTTTGTGTACCTTCACCGGAAGAAATCAGATAGACATCAACGGCGCGCTGAGGTTGGAAATCAGGGTTTACCGCTTGAACCAACAGAACCAGACGTTCCAAGCCCATGGCAAAGCCAACCGCTGGCGTAGCATGACCGCCAAGCTGAGCAACCAAGCCATCATAGCGTCCACCTGCACAAACAGTACCTTGCGCGCCTAAGCTATTCGTCACCCATTCAAATACGGTACGGTTGTAGTAGTCCAAACCGCGAACCAAACGCTCATTAACGGTATACGCAATGCCCGCTTCATCCAGCAATTTGCACAGGCCAGCAAAATGCTCACGAGACTCTTCGTCCAGATACTCTGACAGACGCGGTGCATCGTTGAGCAACGCCTGTACGTCTGGATTTTTAGAGTCCAGAACGCGCAGCGGATTGCTATACATACGGCGCTTGCAGTCTTCGTCCAACTTGTCTTTGAACTGTTCCAGATAGGCCACTAATGCATCACGATAGTTAGCACGAGCTTCCTGAGAACCGATTGAGTTCAGCTCCAGAGCAACGTGCTCAGAGATCCCCAGCGCACGCCACCAACGAGCCGTCAGCAGAATGAGTTCTGCGTCTACATCAGGACCATTCAGGCCAAAAACTTCAGCGCCCAGCTGGTGGAACTGGCGATAGCGACCTTTTTGCGGGCGTTCATGACGGAACATCGGACCGATATACCATAAACGTTGTTCTTGATTGTACAGCAGACCATGTTCGATACCGGCACGCACACAGCCAGCTGTCCCTTCAGGACGCAGCGTCAGGCTGTCACCATTGCGGTCATCGAAGGTGTACATCTCTTTTTCAACGACGTCGGTCACTTCACCAATCGCACGTTTGAATAACGGGGTCTGCTCTACAATCGGCAAACGGATTTCGCTGTAACCGTAGCTGGTCAGGACTTGTTTGAGCGCAGCTTCAATCGGCTGCCAAAGCGCCGTGTCTTCCGGCAGGTAGTCGTTCATGCCACGAATAGCTTGGATATTCTTCGCCACGTCAATTCTCTATACTATGTAATTCAAAAAAATGACCCCGATTATGGAGGATTGAAGCCATCTCATCAATCGGGAGCATTGTTTATTCAAAGCAAATGAGATTACAGGCCGCCTAAAGCGACCTGCTATTCAATTACTTCTCGTCGATCTGGCTGACTTCGATGCGCTTGTTAACATCCAGCATCGATGCTTTGGCACGGATCTTAGCCTCTAGCTGATCGATCATCTGTTCGTTATCAAAACGCTCTTTTTGACGCACACCGTCTTCATAGAAGCCGCTCTTGTTGTGTCCGCCTGTCACGCCAATCGTTGAAACCAAGGCTTCGCCTGGGCCATTCACCACACAACCAATAATCGATACATCCATTGGTGTGATGATGTCTTCCAAACGCTGCTCTAGGGCATTTACCGTGCCAATAACGTCAAATTCCTGTCGTGAGCAGGTCGGGCAAGCGATAAAGTTAATCCCACGCGAACGAATACGCAGCGACTTAAGAATATCAAAGCCCACTTTCACTTCTTCAACAGGATCTGCCGCCAGCGAGATACGCAGCGTGTCACCAATCCCTTCGGCCAGCAGCATGCCTAAGCCCACTGCTGATTTAACCGATCCACTACGCGCGCCTCCTGCTTCGGTGATCCCAAGATGCAGAGGCTGATCGATACGTGAAGCTAACAGACGATAAGACTGTACCGCGAGGAATACGTCTGACGCCTTTACGCTGACTTTAAACTGATCGAAGTTAAGACGATCAAGAATATCGACATGACGCATAGCTGACTCGAGCAATGCTTCAGGCGTCGGTTCGCCGTACTTCTCTTGAATATCTTTTTCCAGCGATCCGCCGTTAATTCCAATACGGATGGGAATATTTTTATCACGCGCACAGTCAACAACCGAGCGAATGCGTGATTCGTTGCCGATGTTGCCTGGATTAATACGCAGACAATCAACGCCATACTCAGCAACTTGCAGCGCAATGCGGTAGTCGAAATGAATATCGGCCACCAGTGGCACTGAAACCTGCTGCTTAATCAGTTTGAATGCTTCAGCAGCATCCATAGTCGGAACGGAGACACGTACAATATCTACGCCAACACGTTCAAGTGCGCGTATTTGTTTTACCGTGGCATCAACATCCGTTGTTTTGGTGTTAGTCATCGACTGTACGGCAATCGGTGCACCATCACCGATAGGCACATTACCGACATAAATGCGGGTCGATTTTCTCCGCTTAATGGGTGACTCATTATGCATATTAATTCTCCATGAATGTCGTGCTATCAATTGAAGCGCGCATATTCTGCTTACAACATTTAACCGACAATCAGGTAAACAAAGTACTTGTACTGCCAACGCTGTACAAAATAAACCGCCTTGCCCCTGCTTAATGCAGAATGTCAGAGCGGTTCATTTCGTATTCACAGCACGCTGCATTCACCATAGGTGACTCTACCGAATCACTCAGCATTCAACGTCAAACGAGCAACCTGACTTGATTTGATAAAGCGGCTCAAATCAACTGGCTTACCTTGATACGTGATATCCACGGCGGCTGGTGCACCAATTTTCAGCTTATACGGTGCCGTACCGGCTAAATCCAGTGAAGCACCGGATTTTTGCATTCCGCTGAACAGCGTTTTACCCGTTGCGTCTTTAACTTCTAACCAGCAATCAGCTTTAAATTTCATCGCTAAGTTGTTGGATGCTGACGCTGCAGAATCAACGGTCGCCCCTGCGGTTGGTAGAGTTGCGCCATTCGCAGTGGTGGTATCAACCGGAGCCTGACTCGGAGCAACAACGGTATTATTGCTTTGGTTTGGCTGGGTTGGAGCCGTTACGGCTGGCGCGGTAGCGGCATCAGTAGGTGCCGCGGCCGCTTGACCATTATCTGCTGCGGTCACTGATGAATCTGGCGGTGTACCGACAGACTCTTGAGTATCCGCAGATTGCGCAGCTTCATCAGAACCATTAGCCGATTCTGACGGTTGTAACTGACCATTTTTTGCCAGCTGAGCAGAAGACTCATCCGCCATTGTCGCAATATCTTCTTGTTGAGCTTTGTGATTTTCCCACCACCAAGAACCGGTGATGCCAATAACCACAAATACCACCAACCAGGTAAACATCATCAGCCAACCATCGCGCTTTTTGCGTTTTTTACCCAGTGAGAAGCTTTGCATCGGCGCAACTTTTGCCGCCTTCAACGGCGCCTGCTTTTCTAACAGCGGCGTTAGTTCGTCTTCCGGGATATGGACCAGTTTTGCATAGGAACGAATATATCCACGCAAAAACGTTGAGGCCAAATCAGCCGGAGCCTTGTCTTCTTCAATATCGCGAACCGTTGAAACTTTCAGGCACAGACGTTCTGCAACAGCCTGCTGTGTAAGTTCTAACTTTTCGCGCCCTTGGCGCAGGCGTTCGCCTGTAGTCAATGGAGCTGTTTGATCTTGGGGGGCTTCAGTATTCATTCGCTAGGAACTGCTGGTACTGTTGAGATTGTGGAAAATTTCGCGCTAGTTGTTTGCCATAACGCTCTAAGTTCGTTTGGCGCCCATCTAACGCAGCGAAGCGGATTTGTAACCATAGGCTATTGGCACTCGCCGGTAGAATATGATTGTAAACATCCAACATTACTCGCGCATCTCCGCGCTTCCCTTGGTCAAATTCTCGGATAGCTTCCGCAATTAGCGAAACTCCCTTATCCGGATCGCTCTTCAAAGCGCGACTAAATAATTTTCGCGCTTCGTCAGTCTGTCCTGCTTTTAGAAAACAATAACCTGCATTTTCGAAGCTATCTGCAACCTGACCGTAATCAGGAAGATTTGCAGCTGAACTAAACTGTTGTTGTGCCGCTACATACTGCCCTAAACTACACAGAAACGCACCGTAATTATTCATCACAGTGCCATTCTGTGGCGCTAAATTCATCGCTTTTTGATAACTTTTCTGCGCAGCATTGTTATCGCCCGTGCGTTGCTGGTAAAGCGCCATGCCAAGCTGGGTTCGGTAATCATCTGGAGCCGCATCTCGTGCCTTCTCCAGATTTTGTTGGGCGGCTTTTAAGTCGCCCTGATTCAAGTATTCCAAGCCAAGTTCGAGCCGGCTTTGCGATGCCGCAGCCATCTGCTCTCCTTCGGGTTTAGAGCTTGAACAGCCCACCAACAAACTCGCCGTCAGTAGTCCTATTACCCATCCCATTTTTAGCTTCATTGCTTTACCCCGTTATCCTTTTCGCTGAATCATCAAAAAATCTGACCAACAATGCTAGGGAAATCACTAATATGCATGCGCTCTGCGTCAGACCTCGCGAACCATAATAGGTTCACCGGCCATTTTTTTCTTAATCGTGCGTTTCGTGCGGTCAATAACATCACCGGCCAACTGTCCACAGGCCGCATCAATGTCATCACCACGCGTTTTACGCACAATTACGGTAAAACCATATTCCATCAGAACCTTAGAAAAACGGTCTACGCGGCTGTTTGAGCTACGTCCGTAAGGTGCATCAGGGAACGGGTTCCATGGGATCAGGTTAATCTTACATGGGGTATCTTTCAGACACTCTGCCAACTGATGTGCGTGATCCATACCATCATTGATATGATCCAACATCACGTACTCAACCGTGACACGTCCTTGATTAGCGTTAGATTTCTCTAAGTAGCGGCGCACAGCCCCAAGGAAAGTCTCGATATTGTATTTACGGTTGATAGGCACAATTTCGTTACGAATTTCATCCGTCGGCGCATGCAGAGAGATAGCCAGCGCCACGTCGATCATGTCACCCAGTTTTTCCAATGCAGGGACAACACCTGATGTCGACAAGGTGACACGACGCTTAGACAGACCAAAACCAAAGTCGTCCAGCATGATATTCATGGCTGGCACAACGTTATTCAGGTTCAGTAAAGGCTCGCCCATCCCCATCATCACCACGTTGGTGATCGGGCGTTGGCCGGTAACTTTGTGAGCACCAATAATCTTAGCTGCACGCCATACCTGACCGATAATTTCAGATACGCGCAGATTGCGGTTAAAGCCCTGCTGCGCGGTAGAACAGAATTTACACTCCAACGCACACCCCACCTGCGAAGAGACACACAGCGTGGCGCGATCGTCTTCTGGGATATAAACCGTTTCTACACGTTGGTCGCCGACCTGAATCGCCCATTTAATGGTGCCATCGGTTGAGCGTTGCTCCTCGGCCACTTCTGGTGCGCGAATTTCAGCGATCTCTTTGAGTTTGTTACGCAACACCTTATTGATGTCGGTCATCTCATCAAAATTATCGCAGCAATAGTGATACATCCATTTCATCACCTGATCGGCGCGGAACGGCTTCTCACCTAACTTAGCGAAGAACTCACGCAGTTGTTGGCGATCAAGATCGAGAAGGTTAATTTTTTCCGACGAATTGGCCGGGGCAGGTTGCACAGTATCAACCTGCGCAGCATTTACTGGTGCGCTAATTTCAGACAAGTTTGACTCGACGACAATAGATTCAGACATAGCATCTGAATTGGATGAATGGGGGGTAGTTGTTGGATCTTCAGACATGCTTATAGACATACTAAACTCTGGCCTCGTTGTTACACTTTGCGGCACGGTATTAAAGTGACTAACCCGACAAGCGTAGTGCCTGTTGGCGACGGATACAAACCCAGTTTGCATCTGATTCAGTCTTGCTCGGTACAACACATTAAAAACACTTATTAAATAAAGCGGTTAGCAATGTGCTTAAAAAAAAGTCCCTGAGGATAATCACTCAGGGCGCGGTATTGTACTCGGTCTCTCATCGGTATGCTATGCCATTAGGCTTAGCTTAACGAATCAATTCCCGATTTGCGTAATCGATTAACGAGTGCGCGGGCAAACTTCATTGTTTGCAAAGAAATATGCGATTTCGCGCTCGGCGGACTCTAATGAATCAGAACCGTGAGCGGCATTTTCAGTCAGGCTATCCGCATAGTCAGCACGCAATGTGCCAGCTAAAGCATTTTCAGGATTGGTCGCGCCCATGATTTCACGATTACGACGAACGGCATCTTTGCCTTCCAGAACCTGAACCATGATTGGGCCAGAAGTCATGAAATCCACCAGACCGTCAAAGAACGGGCGACCTTTGTGTTCGGCATAGAAACCTTCAGCCTGTTCACGAGTCAGATGAACCATTTTTGCCGCAACAATTTTCAGGCCAGCTGCTTCAAAGCGAGAATAAATAGCGCCGATAACATTTTTAGCCACCGCATTCGGTTTTACGATGGAGAAGGTACGTTCTACTGTCATTTAAACCTCTGTCTAACTTCCAATGAGAGCCGTTATTTCCGCTGGACCTTGGCATAACACCAATGATTCTAGGGATACTTTTTATGAGTTTACGAGCAGTAAGAGGCAGATGGAATATTTTTAGAGCACTAACCATTTGAATGAAAGGATTATTCTCTTATTTCACACCTCAAAAGCCGAACCCCGGCTATGAATCGCCGCCGATTATAGATGGGCGGCTAATATTTGCCTATTGAAATGAGATAAAAATGTTAAGGAAATATTACTTTTTTGATTTAAAGCACATCTTTCAGATGTAGCCAGACTAAAGGATAAAACACTTAATTTTCCCTTAATTAATTCATAAATCAAACGCCATTTAACAATCCCTCAGCCCGTGGCATAGATAAGCACACTCGGTGTGAATATTACGTACAGGGATAAGTGCGATGGCAGGATTACCCGCAGCGCGTCAAACAGACGAAACTACAATCGGCGGCCCTATCACGCAGGGCTCGTTAGGCGTGTTGATCGGCGCGCCCAGCGGCGTGGCCTGTTCGACCTGTCCCAATGGACAAAAAGTCGGTAAGCCCGTCAACCCGTTATTGGGCGCCAAAGTCCTCTCCGCCGAAACCGACGTTGCCTTACCGGCCGCCGTGCCCTTCATTCTGTCTCGCAGCTACAGCAGCTACCAAACCGATACCCCTGCGCCTGTCGGACTGCTCGGCCCCGGCTGGCAATTGCCCAGCGGCGTCAGCCTGCTGGTGACCAAAGCCGGCCTTATCCTCAACGACAACGGCGGGCGCAGCCTGCATTTCAACACGCTCGCCGTTGGTGAGGCGCATTTCAGCCGCAGCGAATCCCTGTGGCTGGTGCGCGGCGGCCTGCTGGAACGCGACAAAAACCACCCGCTGGCGATGCTTTGGCACACCCTACCCGAATCGTGGCGGTTAAATTCACACCTGTACTTGAGTACCGCCGATGCTCTCGGCCCGTGGTGGGTGCTCGGTATTTCGGAAGACGAAGGCCACACCACACTCCCTGCCCCCTTATCCGCGCGGCGTTTTTTGCGCGGCATGCGTGACCGTTTTGGGCAGGAATTACAGTACTTTTATGATGGCACCGGCGTCATCACCGAGGTTGAGGACAGCGTGGGGCGGCGTTATCGGCTTGAGCACCAGCATATCGCCGAGGCGGTCTGTACGCAGCGCGGCGGCTGGGGACGTGACAACGGCGTTCGCCTGTCGGCGGTGTATTTGGTGCATGACCCTGACTTTCCCGATGTGCCCGCTGAGCCGCTGGTGCGTTATGAATACACCCCGCGCGGTGAACTACAAACCGTGTATGACCGCAGCGGGCAGGCCATTCGCCAGTTCGCCTATCATCCCGATTTACTCGGACGCATGACCGCCCATCGCTATCTGGGTCGCCCCGTCAGCCGCTATACCTACGATGCACAGGGCCGCGCCGTGACCCAAAGCAACCCCAACGGGCTGGATTATCAGTTCGATTACGCGGCAGATAGCACCACGGTGACCGACAGCCTAGGTCGTCGTGAAACCTACTATTACACCGGTGAAAAAGGCCTTAAACGGGTGGTGAAGCGCACCTACGCCGACGGCAGCGAAAGCCACAACGAGGTGGCGGGTTATCTGTTGATGGCGCAAACCGATGCGCTGGGGCGAAAAACGGCGTTCACCCACGATATTACCACCAGTCAGCTCACCAGCATCGTCGCCCCCGACCGCACCCGCTTTGGCTATAATCTCCACGGTTTACTGACTCAAACGATACTGCCCGATGACCGTCGCCTCACGCGCAGCTATGACGCGCTTGGCCGCCTGACCGCAGAAAGTGATGCCCTTAACCGCACCGTGCGCTATGCCTATGCCGATGACAGCAGCTCACAGCCCTGTGCCATCACCGATGCGGGCGGCGGAGAGAAACGCCTGACGTGGACGCGCAGCGGCCAGCTGGCCCGCTACACCGACTGCTCGGGCAACACCACCGAATACCGCTATGACCGCTGGGGGCAGCGCCGTGAGATTTGCCGCCCCGCAGCCCTCACCTTACGTTATGCATACGACGCTCGTGGCCGCCTGATAAGCACGGAAAATAGCACCGGTGAACGCACCCAGTATCACTACAATCCCGCGGGTGATTTAATCACGCTGACCGAGCCCGACGGCAGCCAAACCGTGATGACCTACGATGACAACGGCCGTTTGCTCACGCGCACCCACGGCGGTGCCACCCAGCAGTTTACCTATGACGCCGCCGACCGACTGATTGCGCTCACTAATGAAAATGATGCCCAGATGCGTTTTACCTATGACGCGATGGACAGATTGGTGGAAGAAGTGGGCTTTGACGGACGGGTTCAGCGCTATCGCTACAACGCGGCTGGGGAATTAATAGAAAGCGACGATGCCGGCCTGATAACCCAGTGGCAGCATGATATTTTGGGTCGATTGGTGAGTCGCACCCACGCAGTGAGTCACGATACAGAAAATACAGAAAGCGAGATAACGCGTTGGGAATATAACCTCGACGGCCAGCTAATAGCCGCGCATCACGTCAGCGAAGGCTACCCCGTCAGCATGTTGTTTGAACGCAACCTGTCTGGGCAAATTAACCAAGAGCAGCAGATTGTCCGCGCGCCCGACGGCAGCGTGTTGTGGCAACACCGCATCCAGCATCGTTATGATGCCAACAGCGCCCTGCTGTTCACCACGCCCGATGGCCTACCTACCCTGCACTGGCACACCTACGGCCCCGGTCATCTGCTCGGCGTGGCGCTCGGCGAACACAGCCTACTGGAGTTCGACCGCGATACCTTACACCGAGAGACTCAGCGCCGCTTTGGCGAGAGCGTGTTGGAAACGGGCTATACCGAGGTCGGACGCCTGCACAGCCTCACGCTCAGTACCCCCAACGCCGACCCGCGCGCACAGGAATACCGCAATACGCCGCGTGGCCAGCTGAGCGATATCGTCAGCCCATTCTCATCCCAGCATTATGAATATGACGCCGCCGGCCGCCTCATCCATGAACGCAGCGCCCACCGCGGCGCAGACTACCACCTTGACCTTGCGGGCAACCGACTCATCAACCGCTACATGCCCGAAGCTTTTATGGCCGACATGCGCCATCCGGGTAATCGCCTGAGCGAAGATGCGCATTATTATTATCAGTATGACCAGTACGGCAACCTCAGCCAAAAAACCCGCAAACGCGACGCGGGCGAAGTCCATCACTACCGCTACGACCGCAGCCATCGGCTCGTCAGCTACCTCTGCGCGCAAGACGGTGAACCCCTGCGCGGCGGCCGCTACTGCTACGACCCGTTAGGGCGACGCATCGGTAAACAGGTCATGCAGCGCAACCAACCCAAGCACATCAGCTGGTTCGGCTGGGACGGCGACAAACTGGTGCTCACCGAACGCGATGGCACCCGCATTCACACGGTCTATTTGCCCCACAGCTTTGTGCCCCTGCTGCGTTTTGAAGGCGATAAGCCGCCCACAATTACCCCGCTGGCCGACAAACTCGAGCAGGAAGTGGGTATTACCCTGCCGCCCGATTTCAAGCAAACCCTGCACCACATCGAGCAGGCGCTACGCGACAACCGCCTCAGCGAAGAACAGCACGCGTGGCTCAATCAGGTTCAGCTCAGCCCGGAATATCTGGCCACCCTAATCGACCCGCTGCCGGATACGCCCTACGCCGCCCAGCTGTACGACTGCAACCACCTCGGCACGCCACAACAGCTCATCAACCTCAACGGCGATATCGACTGGTCCATCACGCTGGACGCCTGGGGCAATGCGCTCAGTGAAGAAAACCCGCATCAGCTGCACCAGCCAATCAGAATGCAGGGGCAGCAATACGATGAAGAATCCGGCCTGCACTACAACCGCCATCGCTATTACGATCCGACGATAGGGCGGTATATTACTCAGGATCCTATTGGGTTGAGGGGGGAATGAGTTTTTATTCCTATCCTGTGAACCCGTTGCAATTTATAGATCCATTGGGGTTAAAGTTCAGTGTCACTGGAGATAGAACAGATTTTGATACAGCAATTACGTATCTGAAAAAAGATCCAGGGATGGCGAAAATGATTAATGAAATAGAAAAATATAAATATTCACTAGGAGTCGATACTAATACGAATAGTACCAATGGCGATAACTTTAATAGTATGGTGATGAAAATTCATTGGAACCCACATGCAGCCTTATTATGTTCCAATGGTAAAAAACAATCTCCTGCCTTGGGCCTCGGGCACGAAATAGCACATGCTCACGAGTATATGTTTGGAAATATAGATGATTATTACAAAAGAATAAATAGCAAAATGAGCAATTATGAAAACAAAGAAGAGTATAGAGTCATTACAGGCCCAGAAAGCACAGCGGCTAAAACTTTAGATGAGGGAATAAGAACAGATCATTTTGGAACTGATTATTCCGTCCCCAGCCCAATATCTCACTGAGAAATATCATGAAACTATTTTTAATATTAATATTTTTTGTATCCTCTCAATCCTATGCAAAAAATGCTATCGATGGTACATTAATAGAGACATTGCAATGCTTTAAAAATGGAGTAATCGACACCATAGAAATTAAACATATGCCATCGTATATACTAACCAGATCTAACGTAACCCCAGATAGCCTAGAACAAATGTACAGTTATAAAGTAACCATTCGAAATTTTTTCGATACACCTTATGGTTTTAAAATAACTAGTTCAGTCAATAAAACCAGAATAAAAAAGAGCACATTCAATGGAGACCTTAGATGGAGTATACTTTTATTTGATAACAAAAACATAGTATGCTCAGTTTATTTTGATGGCACTGGTTCATATGGCGAAATCAACGGTGAAAAATATTATTTCACCGACAATAAAATTCTGAAATGGATAAATAAAAACATTAGTTTCATTACTATGAATGATTAGAATCTATAAGTATTGATTGCTGTAGGTTATGGGTAGTTATCTCGCAGCACAACAGATGAGACAATATGACATTCACTTATTGGCGATATAATCTCGCGGGCAACCGACTCATCAACAGCTATATGCACGAAGCTTTTATGGCCGACATGCGCCATCCGGGCAATCGCCTGAGCGAAGATGCGCACTTTTATTATCAGTACGATGCCCACGGCAATCTTACTCAAAAAACCCGCAAACGCGACGCGGGCGAAGTCCATCACTACCGCTACGACCGCAGTCATCGGCTCGTCAGCTACCTCTGCGCGCAAGACGGTGAAGCCCTGCGCGGCGGCCGCTACTGCTACGACCCGCTGGGGCGGCGCATCGGTAAACAGGTCATGCAGCACGACCAGCCCAAGCACATCAGCTGGTTCGGCTGGGACGGCGACAAACTGGTGCTCACCGAGCGCGATGGCACCCGCATCCACACGGTCTATTTGCCCCACAGCTTTGTGCCCCTGTTGCGGTTTGAAGGCGATAAGCCGCCCACAATCACCCCGCTGGCCGACAAACTCGAGCAGGAAGTGGGTATCACGCTGCCGCCCGATTTCAAGCAAACCCTGCACCACATCGAGCAGGCGCTACGCGACAACCGCCTCAGCGAAGAACAGCATGCGTGGCTCAATCAGGTACAGCTCAGCCCGGAATATCTGAAAACCCTGCTCGACCCGCTGCCGGATACGCCCTACGCCGCCCAGCTGTATGACTGCAACCACCTCGGCACACCGCAGCAGCTCATCAACCTCAACGGCGATATCGACTGGTCCATCACGCTGGACGCCTGGGGCAATGCGCTCAGTGAAGAAAACCCGCATCAGCTACATCAGCCAATACGAATGCAGGGGCAGCAATACGATGAAGAATCAGGCCTGCACTACAACCGCCATCGCTATTACGATCCGACGATAGGGCGGTATATTACTCAGGATCCGATTGGGTTGAGGGGTGGGTTAAACTTTTATGTTTACCCTTTAAGTTCTCTTCAATTTATAGATCCATTGGGTTTAGCATCAACTAAACTGGATGGAAAAAAATACAGGTACATAACAATGATGTTGATCCTTGGCCAAGCAAGCCGCATGGACATATTTACGATGAAAATCAAGTGATTGATAAGAATGGGAAAATATTCGATAAGTCGACAGGTAAAGAAATATGTTCTTTATCAAAAAAATCATTGGCCAAATGGACAGAATTTCTTGGGAAAATTGGTAAACTTTCATTTATCGGTGATATTGTGATATTCCATGATCTTCTTACTAATGAAGCTAAAGAGAGATGTGAAAATGGGGATTTTGGTATGTGTGGTGTTTTAAAAATTTTAGATAACGAACAGAGCAATCCAAATGAAATATAATACTTCACTTAAAGTCAGTCATGAAGGAAAAGAAAATGAAAACAATAAAAACACCCCCTATCATCGATGAACAAAATTATTTATTTTTTTGCAAAACTTGGGATGAAAATGATGATATTTGGGTAGACTCCTCTGAGTTAACTCACTCAGATGACATTGTGAAATATGTAAGCCTAGCGTTTGCCTTTCCTAATGAAAATTTCACCACAGTGATACTTAGTGAAATAGCAGAAAAAAAACAGACTCCAATGGCTTTGCTAAAAAAAATCATCTTATTCGGCGTTCAAGGAGCTATTGAAAGTGTCTGCATGCGAACTGATCTTAATGAGAATCTAGAATACACATGCAATTCACTTAAATTGGAACATGAAAAGAAAAAAGTATAATTCATACTATTGATTTAATATAAAAAGAAACAGCAATTATTTTAGTATAAAAATACATACTCTAAAAAAATACAATCGTAGGAATTATTATCATTAATTGATAGAACTCATATACACATGAGAGACTCTTGCCGGATATTTGTAAGGCTATTCAAGCATGTGTTTTATATTCAAAAGCCTCGGTGGAGAAATTCAGAATGCTAACGAGACCTAAAGATGGCGTTAATATGGAAAAAAAAGAATTCCTTAGTCTAATGAAGTTCCCAGATGAATGGACAGAGCTAGATATGTATCCCGATGAGTTATTTACTGGACAGTTAAAATTATATAAAACAGATAATGACAGTGACGGTTCTGAACATTATAGAAATGGTGCATTTCATTGGTGGATAAAAATAAATCCAAGCAATTTATTTTTATTAAACCTAGTTAAACTAAGTTTCCTAGACCCTGACCAATTGATGGCAGAGGATATAAGATCATATATAATAAAACAAATAAACTATGACGAAAAGGTTGAGGGAATGATGAAAGAAATGTATATACAGAACCTAAAATTCATCGCAAATGCACGCGAAAAATCATAAATTGATAACGATAAATCTAAAGAAATTGCACTCAAACATTGTAATGGAATATTACTAGATTTCCGACTAGTGCAATGGTTAATAAACCTCATCTAAGTACTGGTCGGATCTTCTTTCTTAGGTAGATCCGTAGTCATTCAATACCGATAATTTCGCCGTAGAAATGTACATCACTAACTAGGGATTAGAATATTGGATGGAGCAATAGGCAGAGTGCCTCCCATCAACTGCACCAGCCAATAAGAATACAAGGCAGCAATATGATGAGGAATCAAGCCTACACTATAACCACTATCGATGCTGCAACCCGACGATAGGTCGGTATATTACTCAGAGTCCAAATAGTTCGCTGGCGCAATAAGAGGTCGGAACAGCCGCCTGAACTGAACAATCGAGCTCGACGCATGGTGCAGTTCCTTAATCAAGCACCTGTAAAATTATTCCACCTGAAAATCAGCGCTAGTCAGTTGGCCGCCGTCGTCCATTACCGTTAGCTGATATCGTCCTGCACGCGTGAAACTATAGGCAAACTGTGGTTCCTGAGAAACCAGTTCTCCATTTAAAAACCACCAGCGTTCCCCTATCCCACCTTGCGTCGTTAAGCGCAAATCGATGCGAGTCTTACCCGGCGGACGGCGCAGAATCGAACCATTATTGAGCCCAATCAAAATGAGTGGTGCAGAAATTGTCTCGACCGGCGGTGGACAGGTTTGGCTTACCATCGGCAAACGGTGGGATCTTTTTTCGGCCTCAGGGAGCCACGGTTCTAATGGCAACGGCCATAGCGCCAGCTTTTTCTCAACCGCTCCCACGCATTCAGGAGCAACACGTTCGCCTTTATCGTTTAACCACTGACGCAGCCAAATTCCCTGACTGCTTTCCTGCCCTGGGGCAACGAGCGTAGGTGGAATGGTGCCATCCAGTATCCATGCAAAGCGGCGTTGGCGACAGTTGGTATCCTGCGCGTTCAGCGGCTGGCCGCCGGGCCAGCAGATCACCGCACTGGAGACCGAGCGCGGCCGAGGGTCTGTCGGCCATCCATTGCCGCGTAAACGTGGATTATTCAGCAGTAAATTATTAAGTTGAAACAGCAACGGTATCGCAGTGGCGTAGCCAAATTGTCCAGCAACCGGAGTACCGTCTGGACGCCCAACCCACACGCCAATAGTGTAGCGAGCGTTCACGCCTACGGCCCATGCATCACGATAGCCAAAACTGGTTCCCGTCTTCCATGCCAGCGGAACTACCGCCGATAAGGAGTCATCCGGTTCAGGCCTTGCCTGCCCTGCCAGCGTGCGACGGATAATCCACGCAGCCCCCGGCGACATCAGCGGTCGATTATGAATTTTTTCTGTCGGTACAAAACGTAAATCAGCACTTTGTCCCTGCCGCGCTAACGAGCTGTAAGCAGAAACCAGCTGATCTAGCCTAATGCCCGCGCCGCCTAGAATGAGTGATAAGTTAGGCTCAGCATAAGCGGGAAAACGTAATGTTAGCCCTGCATTGCGCAGTTCGGCGGTAAAACGTTTTGGGCCATAGGCCTCCATCAGCTGTACCGCGGGGAGATTCAACGAACGCGTGAGTGCTTCACTCGCAGCTACGGCGCCATGAAATCCCGTATCAAAATTTCCCGGCCGATAATCGCCAAAACGGCGCGGCACGTCCTGCAGCAAAGATTCGTTGTGGATGATCCCATCATCTAGCGCAAGCCCATACAAAAACGGCTTAAGAGTGGAGCCGGGAGAACGCCACGCGCTTACCATATCCACATAGCCAAAACGCGAGCGGTCAGCAAAGTTCAGCGATCCCAAATAAGCCTTCACCTGCATATCCGTATGATCGACAATCAGCACGCCTACTGATGTTTTCGCCGGCAGACGCGAAAGCCATCCCTGCGCTAACGTTTCAAGCTGCCGCTGTAGAGCGGCATCAATTGTTGTCTGAATGACATCCTGATGTGGATAGGTTTGCACCATGCGCCGTGCTAACAGTGGCGCTGTCTGCGGCATTTGTCGTGAAGCCAACCAAACAGGCTCCTGCTTCACATCATCCGCCTGCTGTTTTGTCCATACTTGATACTGCACCAAGCGATCGAGCACCTTGTTGCGCGCCGCCTGCGCACGCTCTGGGTAGCGATCTGGACGTAAACGACTTGGCGCCTGAGGTAATACGGCGAGTAAAGCAGCCTCTCCGCGCGTGAGCTCATCAGGCGGCTTGCCTAAATAGGCCCAACTTGCCGCACCGATGCCTTGTAGCGTGCCACCAAAGGGCGCGCGATTAAGATAGAGCTCAAGGATTTGAGTCTTGGAGAGATGCCATTCTAGCTGTGCCGTACGCCAGATTTGACGCACTTTGCCACCGAAGGTGCGGGGATGAGGATCGAGTAAACGCGCAACCTGCATAGACAGGGTGCTTCCTCCGGAAATAATCTCACCGTGACTGAGGTCTTGCCAAGCCGCCCGCGCAATAGCAAAAGGGTTAATACCCGGGTGCTTATAGAACCAGCGATCTTCGTAAGTTAACAGAGCCTGAAGATAATACGGTGACACTTGCTTGATCGTAACAGGATAGCGCCATACGCCTTGCCCATCAGCAAAGCGCCACAGCGGCGAGCCGTCCTCAGCCACTACAACCCGCGCGACTTGCACATCGCTAAGTGGAAGCGGCCAGACCTTATCAGCCAGCCACAACCCACTACCAATCAGCAGCGCAAGCAGTGCGATTATCACGCACCGCTTGCGTAAACGTTTCAGTGACATCCTCAATCAGCTATCACTGGCCGATAATCACAGTTGAAGGCGTTTCCCCAACGGCACGCCACTGCGGGATATACATTGATTCAACCTGCGGCGCAGGCAGTTGATATTTACCCGGCGTTACCGCTCTTGCCAGATACAACAGAGTCGTATGCTGGCCAGACTGAATATCCACCGCCGCCACATAGCGATCGTCACGGAACTCTTGATGTTTGAGCGTAGTCTGGCGTGATGCATCGAGCAGCGAAGTCACCTCGGTTGCCGCATCATCCAAGCTTGCGCTGGCATCATTCAGGCTTTGATTTTCAAGCTCAACGCCTGCGGGCAGCAGATCAACCACCAGCGCATCCGGCACGTGTTCTGACGACCACACATCCAGATGAACCAAGATGAGCTGCCCACTTTTCAGCTGCGTCAAATCAACCGGTTTGCCATCTAATCCTAAGAAATCACGTTTGATATTGAGAATATTGCTCATTGGCTGCGGAGCGCTACTTGGATAGCCTACAACGTCAAAACGAGGATAAAGCGTTGACTCGCCTTGGTTATTAATCACCAAGCCGTTAGTAAGCCAAGATTCATCATAGTTTTTAACCTGAGCCTGTTCGCCATAGGCTAAATCAACGCCCTTCGCCGATGAAATAACTCCTTTCCATTCACTTTCCGGCTGGCCAATAAAACCTTTGCCTGCCATAAATACCGCGTTCTGTTCTTGGGTCGAAAGATATTCTGTGGTCGTTAATCGATCCGACAACGAAAGTAAGCGTTGCTCCTGCGTTGTTGGCTCGAGGTTAAACTCTTCCATCAGCGCCAGAATCATCGCATCGTCCCGCACTGGGCTGCCGTAGTCTTCCAGCCAATAGTTCGTTGCCGAACGCTGCAGTGCCAGACCTTGCTTGAGCACTTCTTCGCTGCGCGGTGTATCACCCATGAGCTTAAGCGCAATACCTAGCTGGATCAGAGGTAAACCGGACTCGGCCTGAGCACGACGCTCATACAGCTGGCGCAAAGCACCTAGCGGTGCCTGTTTCTGCTGTGCCAAAACGAGTCCTGCATAGGCCTGCACGGCAAAACGCGTCGCATCTGGGCGTGCGCTGCTGTTTACGTCTATTTGATTGCGATCTTGGAGATAGCGCAACAGCGCGGCATCTGCCTGTTTCAACCCGTCATCCTGTACGGCAAAACCGCGTTCACGCGCACGATGCAAGAAATCGGTAACATATGCGGTTAACCAATACTCTTCTGGTCCATCGCTGCTCCACAACGCAAAACTGCCGTTATAGCGCTGCATACCCAGCAAACGGGTAATTCCCGTTTCAATATTCTGTCGGCGAACATCATCCGTAGAGGTTTTGATACCTAGCTGTATCAACTGTTGTTGATTGGTATACAGCGATGGGAACAGGCCACTGGTGGTTTGCTCCAGACAACCGTACGGATAGGCGTACAGCGCACGTACGTAACGCGCTATATTCAGCGGCGGTCGGCTAGTCAGTAGTAGTGATGCTTCTGGCGCAACGAGACCTGAAAGTTGCTCAGTATCTACGTGCCAGCTGTCACCAGGTTTAATCATGCTCGCCAAATGGCGAGTTTGAGCAGGGTATGCCGGACGCACGCCTATTTTCCAGCTATGTTCATAATCACTGACTTGTTCGCCCGGTAGCTGCATTCCGACGATGCGAATGGCTACGTTGCCATCCCCAAATCCATTATTCGCACTAACTGGGATGGTGAGAGTCTTACGTTGCCCATTTTCGAGCTCAACCGTTTGAGTATTGTCGCCACTCAGGCTGATAAGACCAGACGCGGTCAGTGCCACTCCCAACGTTTGCGGATGCCCAGACAGATTTGTGACATCCAGCGCCAGCTGGCTGCTATCGCCACCCGCGAGGAAGCGTGGTGTTTGTAGCTCTGCGATAATCGGCGCAGCGACCGTCATTTTACGTTCGGCGCTACCAAAGTTTTGCCCATTCCACGCTTGAGCCATAAGCCTTAGCTCACCGTTAAAATCTGGAACTGGAAGCTGAATCGTCCCGTTGCCATTTTCATCCAGCGTGATACGTTGCAGCTGCTGCGCGACGATATTCACTTCGGTTGGTGGTTTCTTGCCGCCACGTGACAGCGCATCTTCATCTTCGCCATCGCCACCAAAGCGCAGCGTTGCTAAACGTCCAGAGCCTTCGATGAGTTGCCCATAAACGTCATACTGATCCGCACCGTAGCGTTTACGACCTAAGAAAGCGTCGTACGGGTCGGGCGTTTTGAAATCAGTAATACTCAAAACACCGGTGTCCACGGCGGAAAGTAAAACGGTCACTTCTTTTTGTTTCTCGCCACCGGCCCCAGCAACGTTGACCTGAACCGGCACCGTCTGGTTTGGTCTGATTTTGTCTTGCGCTGTCAGCGTCACATTCAGCTTACGCGCTTCTTCATTGAGAGGAATATGTAATAAGCCTACCGCACGTTTTGGCGTTACCTGCTTATCTTTCTCTCCTGGGCGAACCACTAGCGCATTGAAATAGAGATCGTGACGACGCCATTCTTGATTGAGCGGAACCTCTACCGTGGTACCGGCTTCTGGTACATCAATTTCCTGCCACCATAAAGGCCCTTCGCCAGATTCCAGCATCAGGTATCCCTTGCCGGCGGTTGGCGCGTTGATGGTCACTTTCACCTTTTCACCCGGCTGGTAATTAGGTTTATCCAGCTTCAGCTTCACTTGATCGGGGCGCACTGCGCCCGTACCGTCAGTATTATCCTGCCAGCGATATCCAGCCCAGAATCGAACGCTGTTGATCAGGCCGTTGGCTGGATCTTTCACTTCAAGGCGGTAAGAACCCCATTCGACGGGGAAACTCACTTTAGCACTGCCGTCAGCGGCGATATTTAGCGTTTGCTCACCGACGGGCAGATCTTTTTGATCGTATTGAGACTGCCAGCCAGACCCTTCAGACCATTGCCAGTAATAATCGCGACGCTCTTGAATCAGCGTGGCTTTCAGACCCTGTTTGGCGAGACGTTTCCCCTGTGGATCGGCATAGATCACATCAAAGGCAGCGTCGCTATTTTCATCAACCATCGGCTGCTTACGATAGCTATTGGTCTGGTAATCATAAATATCTTGCTGGCCGAAAAGCGGACGGATCGCTGACAGCTGTTTGGCTGGCCAAATATCCTGTTCGCTACGTCGAGTCACCGGGCGACCACCAGACTCTAATAGACTCGCTTGGAAAATCAGACGTACAGGAGATTTAACATCGGCCCACTGACTTTCCGTTTCAATGCTTGCCATGCCCTGCTCATCGAGCGTGGTATCAACTTCATCTAAGGAGCGCTTTAGATTTTCTTCCGTGGCCGAACCAAAGCTGTAACCCGGCAATTCGGTAACCGCCTCACGCAACGGACGCAAATAAAGCTGCCCTTGAAGGCGGTTCATCGCCGCCGGAGCCCCATATAAATAGCGTCCTGACACATTGAAACTGGCGCTCTGCTGCATCTCAATAGGAGATGCGCTTTCCGGTTTTATTTCCAGAGCTATGCGTTCAGGCATGAAGTCTTCAACGTTAATCGCATAGTAGCGCGGCTGGTTGTCGCCCAGATTGAAACGCAGCGACCATTTCCCCGTCGCTGCACTTTCAGGCAGTGCATAGCGATATTGGTATAACCCATTCTCCGGCTTCCAAACGAAGCTCGACGCTACGCTATCGTCTGGACGTAGCACATCAACTTTTATCGGCTGCTCAGGCAAAGGCTGTCCATCGGCATCGCGCAGCAGAGCATTCACAATCACCGTTTCACCCGGGCGATAAAGATCGCGTGGGCCAAAGGCAAACAGCTGCTTGCTGAAGCCTTCAGGGCCACCAATATCAAACTCACTGAGATCGAGCGCAGGCTGCGTCAGGTCGATAATACTGGTCTGCCCATTTTGGTTAGCCAGTAACAGTTTCGCTTTTGGCGACTTGCTTAGCTGCGCGTGCCCCTGCGCGTCGGTTTTACCTTCTGTTAGCACACGCCCTTTTTCATCTAACACCTGCAATGCCACATCAGACATCGCGCCACCGCCCGCTAAGGCCTGAGTGAAGACATCCATGCGTTCATGATAGCTGTGCAGTGAAACACCGATGTCGCTCAACGTTAACAAAGTGGCTGGATTACTGTAGCTGTAACGCCCCGCTTGCTGCATCACGGCTAGATAAACACCGCTCTCTTGCAAAGGCTTTATGTCGCTAAGCGGAAGCTGAAGCTTTTCACGTGTATTGCGCTGAGGATTGAGATCAAAGCGTCCGCTGTAGACCAAATCAGCCATTTTTAGCAGTTCATCAGACCGCCATGATTCTACCGATTGGCCATAGCCCCACTCGGATAAAAATGCGGGCAACGACGCAGGTTTAATGCGGTAAAAATTGACGTCTACGCTGTTTACGTTGAGCGCCATCACCGGTAAACCGGCGGCAACTTTACCGGGCAATAACGAACCACGGCTGGCAAATCCAACGCTTGGCTGAATATCTTTGGTAGCAATTTTTTGCTGTGTTTCTTTACCTAGCGTTGCGCCATTAAGCGCCACCAAGGTGGGATCAATCGTGAGGAGCAATTTGCGTTTGGGCTCTAGATGACGCAACCGCAGTTCACGCAGGTTATCTGAAAGCTCCCATGCACCGTCGATTTTGCCTTTTTCGGTGTCCACTAAGTGGACGCTATCGGCAAATTTTTGTTTAGGATCTAAAGGAATGGAAAAGGTGAGCACAAGCGCAGCCGCGCCATCAAGCTGTAGCTCAGAGCCATCGAGTAAAGTTAGCGTTTTACCCTGCGATTGTTTCGCCATTTGCGCCAAATCTGTGTCACTCAGCGCTTTCTTTTGCGTGGCGACAGCGGCGGGATCCGATGTGGTTGTGGTTTTCACATCGTTGTTATCACAGGCAGAAAGCGCAGTAATAAGTGCTGCCACGAGTACACTACGACGCAACATGCGGACAGAGCGGCAGTTTTTTGACTGAGATGATCCTTGGCGCATAACATTTTCCATTTTTAATCCGAATAGCACTATTATCCGTGACAAACAATGAAAGTGAAATGGCGAAACCTTAATTCAGATTATGCTAGGCCTAAAATGGCAAAGAGAGCCTTGCGGCTCTCAACGTTATTGAAATATTAGGCAGTTCCGCTGGAAGGGATGCTATTGCGTAGCCAGCTGCCCCAGCGCCGCTGATAAAACGGCTGGGTATGCGTTTTCAGATAATGACTCACGGCATCCCCTTTTTCATCGGTGACAAGGCAAAGGTCTACCGGCTCATCTTCTGGCGCGGTTTCGCTCGCCAAGCTGCCTGTTTCCTGAATGAGCAAATCGATCTCTTCATCAGTGCCATCAATTTCTAACCCAATCAGTAAATTAGGTTTTTCATCGACCGCCTGATCCTGAAATATCGCTAAATAGGCATTGCGTACAATTTTGCGTTGAGTAAACAGCGTGGTTAACGCATCCACCATGGCAGACGGATACGCTTCAGGCTGCCCAAGCAAAATTTTACTTCCGCCATCAACCACCTGCTCCATCGGCTGTGCCATACCGCCCGTTTGCAGCAGCATTGCAACTTCCTGCGCGTAGAAAGCTTTGCCATATTCACATTTTGGATTCAAAAACAGCTGAGCGCCTTTAGTTATCGCGAACAGATCGCGAACCGGTAACGCCATAAACGGTTGTTCTTCGTCTTCCACTGCCTGCTGTAACATCTTCAACGAAGAGAAAAACGGGATCGTCGAGAGCCCATCTTGCATTTCCCAATGCTGTACATTCAGCTCACCGTTAGGGGCAATAATAAGCTCGCCTTTATCCTGAACGCCGCTTTCGGCCAGAATATAAACCGTAGAATCCAGCAGCGTGCGATAAAACAGTGTGCGATAGGCGGGGTCTTTTACCGCCTTTTCCAAGCTTTTTTCGAGCTGCTCTTCTGGGGTGTCGTGGTGGTGATCGTGATGATGAGAACTCATCGGGTGCTCCAAAATCGATATGTAATGACCCCACCCTAACCCTCCCCTTCGCAGGGGAGGGAACAGAATGGAAGCACAATATAAATTTGTGCTCGGACGGCCCCTCCCCCTGAGAAGGGGGAGGCTGGGTGGGGATCAGTAGTCCGTAATTACGCTTTCGCTTTTTCCAGCAGTAAATTAGCCAGCGCGCGCACGCCTAAACCTGTAGCGCCCGCAGCCCACTGATCGACGGCGCTTTTGCGGTAGGTTGCAGAGCAGTCAATATGCAGCCAGCCTTGACGGTATTCTTTAACGAAATAAGACAGGAACGCCGCTGCGGTACTTGCGCCGGCGCCGTATGCCGCACCGGCAATGTTATTGAGCTCGGCAAAGTTAGATGGCAACTGGCTGCGGTGGAATTCTGCCAGCGGCAAGCGCCAGAAAGCTTCATTCTCTTGCTCAGCGCTTTGCAGCATGTCGGCTGCCAAGGCGTCATCAAAGCTAAACAGGGCATGGTAATCGTTGCCTAGCGCCGTTTTAGCCGCGCCGGTCAAGGTTGCACAGTCAATGATCATCGCCGCATTCTGCTCAGAAGCATCAATCAGGCCATCAGCCAAGACCAAACGCCCTTCCGCATCGGTATTCATAATCTCAACGGTTTTACCGTTGCGATAGGTAATAATGTCGCCCAATTTGAACGCATTGCCACTGACTAGATTATCCGCGCAGCAAAGATAAAGTTTTACACGCTGGTTCAAACCACGAGAAACCGCCAGCGCCAGCGCTCCGGTGACCGTAGCTGCGCCACCCATGTCTGATTTCATGGAATCCATGAAGGCGCTTTGCTTCATGCTGTAACCGCCGGAGTCAAAGGTGATGCCTTTACCCACCAAGCAGGCCAGAACAGGCGCATCAGGGTTTCCAGTTGGGTTGTAATCCAGAGCTAACAGCACAGGAGAACGCTCCGAGCCGCGACCAACAGTGTGCAACCCCATATACCCTTGCTCGCGCAGATCTTCACCTTTGGTGATGCGGTAGCTGACATTGTCACAGGCAACGCTACACATCAGATCAACCGCGCGCTGTGCCAGCTGAGATGGCCCCACCTCTTCGGCTGGCGCATTGATCGTGTCACGCACCCAGTCGACGATCTTCAAACGACGATCTAATTCAGCGCGATCGGATTCGCTCAGATCGGGCCACTGCACTTGACGCGATCCTTTTGGCCCACGATAACCCTGCCAAAAAGCCCAGCATTTTTCCAAGTCCCAACCTTCACCGGCAAGATGAACCTGTTTGATGCCCTGTCCGTCAAGCTTGCGCGCAGCGCGCTGTACAGCAACAAGCTCGCCATTACCGTTCAAATGAATAACCATCCCTTCGCTACCGGAACTCAGCAATGCTTTTTCGCCCCAGCGCGCATCGGCTGGCTGATGGGATAGGCTTACGGGCATAAATTCGGTCGACATAAATCTTCTCCTGATATACCCAGCGTATTTGCAGCGACACGTCGTTGTATGGCAGCTCGAATAAGCGCGGGTATCATTATTAATCGTTAGTTTTTCAGTGAAATTGATTTGCGATTAGCGTGTTCTATCAATATCTGGATTGGAGTAATTTGGATTGTAGTAAAAGGGCCACCTTCACAGGTAGCCCTTTAACTTTTTACTCTGCTTCATCTAACCAGACTAGCAGGATAGCTTCCAGAATTTTTTCGTTCGATTTTGTAGGGTCATCGTCGAAATCTTCTAAATCGCAAATCCATTGGTGCATATCGGTGAAGCGAACGGTTTTAGGATCGATATCCGGAAACGCATCATACAGCGCTTCGCCAATCTCGCGGCTGTCTTGCCACTTCAGACCCATAATATTCTCCCAAACAAGCGTAACCGCTTATTTTTAATGCTCGCGAGCGTGGTTAACGGTATAACGTGGGATCTCAACAACCAGATCCTGATCGGCCACTTTTGCCTGGCAGCTCAGACGGCTTTCCGGCTCTAAACCCCAAGCTTTATCTAGCATGTCGTCTTCCAGCTCACTGCTTTCATCCAGCGAGTCAAAACCTTCGCGGACGATGCAGTGGCAGGTTGTACATGCGCAAGACTTTTCGCAGGCATGTTCAATTTCGATTCCGTTACGTAGAGCAACGTCGAGAATCGTTTCGCCTTCCTGAGCTTCAAGAACTGCGCCTTCAGGGCAGTGTTCCTGATTAGGAAGAAATACGATTTTTGGCATTTTTAAACCTCATCCACAGAATGACCAGCCAGCGCTCGGCGAACAGATGCATCCATCCGGCGCGCAGCAAATTCTTGCGTTTGTGCATCAAGCACTTTAATCGCAGCTTCAATATCTCCGGCAACATCACCCGCAGCGGCCTGCTCTAATGCAGTTACAGCCTGTTTAATGTTGCTCAGCTCTGACTCACTTAACAGCGCAGAATCCTCTGCCAAGGCACCGGTCAGACTCTCAAGCACGCGTGCGGCTTCAACTTTTTGTTCTGCCAGCATACGCGCGCTGATATCTCCACTGGCATTAGCCATGGAGTCTTTAATCATGGTGATGATTTCGTCATCGCTCAAACCATATGAAGGCTTGACCTGAATCGACGACTGAACGCCGGTGGATTTCTCCATCGCGGTAACGCTCAGCAGACCATCGGCGTCAACTTGGAATGTCACACGGATATGTGCGCCACCCGCAGGCATTGCCGGAATACCACGCAGTGTGAAACGCGCCAGAGAGCGGTTGTCTTGTACCAGCTCGCGCTCGCCCTGTACCACGTGGATCATCATGGCATTTTGGCCATCTTTGAAGGTGGTAAATTCTTGCGCGCGTGCCACTGGAATAGTGGTATTACGCGGGATCACCTTCTCAACCAAACCACCCATGGTTTCTAAACCAAGCGATAGTGGAATAACATCTAGCAGCAGCATTTCTGAATCGGGCTTATTACCCACCAGAATGTCGGCCTGAATAGCTGCGCCAATCGCCACCACGCGGTCAGGGTCGATAGAGGTCAACGGCATACGGCCAAAAAACTCCCCGACCAGCTCACGAACCAACGGAACGCGCGTTGAACCGCCAACCATAACCACTTCAATCACTTCATCAGCGGTCACGCCTGCATCTTTCAGCGCACGGCGGCATGACAGCAAAGTACGTTTTACCAACGTGCCAATCAGTTCATCAAACTGTTCACGAGTCACGCTGCCTTTCCAACCCGCAACTTCAACGTCGACTTTTTCAGCATCGCTGAGTGCGATCTTGGCCTCAACCGCCACGTCAAGGAACTGGCGCTGAATACGCGCATCGCTGCGATCGGCATAGCCAGATTGTTCACGCAGGAAATCGGCTAATAGGTGATCGAAATCATCGCCACCCAGCGCGGAATCGCCGCCGGTTGCCAGCACTTCAAATACGCCACGGCTTAGGCGCAAGATAGAAATATCGAAGGTGCCGCCGCCCAAATCATAGACCGCAATAACGCCTTCTTGGCCGGAGTCTAGACCATAAGCAATCGCTGCCGCCGTGGGCTCATTGAGCAAACGCAACACGTGCAGACCGGCTAAACGCGCAGCATCTTTGGTTCCCTGACGCTGTGCGTCATCAAAATAGGCAGGAACGGTAATGACCACGCCATCCAGCTCACCTTCTAAGGTCACTTTGGCGCGTTCAGCCAACGCTTTTAAGATCTCGGCAGACACCTGAATAGGGTTAACCGAGCCCCCTTCCGTGATCATCATCGGCAAACCATTTTCGCTCGCCTCAAACTGATACGGCATATGCGGATAACGCGCCTGAACATCAGCCAAAGAGCGTCCCATGAGACGCTTAGCGGAGCTGATGGTATTAACCGGATCTTGCGCTGCCTGTTGGCGAGCATCGTAGCCAACTACAATGTCATCTTTCAGATAATGAACGACAGAAGGCAGCAAATGACGGTCCTGCGCATCGGCCAGAGTTTCTGCTTGGCCGCTGCGCACGGTCGCCACCAATGAATTGGTCGTACCTAAATCGATACCCGCCGCTAAACGGCGTTGATGCGGAGCAGCACTCAGCCCCGGCTCACTAATTTGCAATAAAGCCATCTTGAGCTTCCGTTAAACAAGATTTGTCAGAACAATTTCTGTTTGAAAACATCCATTGAATCAACGCAATCAAAAATCGGTTATAGGCCCAGCAGTTTTTCTTCGAGTTGTTCCACTTGCTGCTGTAGCTTGTCGAGAAAACGTAGCTTACGCACGGTGTCTGCGGCTGATTCCCACTGCTGTTGATCCAGCTCGGAAAGCATTTGCGCACTGCGCGTTTTGGTCATTTTAGCGATCCGCGCAGAAAAGGCCATGAGCGCCTCTTCAGGATCGGCATGCCGCGCAATACCATCCAGCTCTTCACGCAGTTCAAGTTGTTCCATCAGGAACGACGTATCGCGCATGGTGTGCTGTTCATTGCCTAAGTCAAACCCTTGTAATAGCAGCATATACTCTGCGCGTTTAAGAGGGTGTTTTAACGTTTGGTAGGCATCATTGATGGTGGCAGCTTGTTGAATAGCCTGCATACGCTCGCGTTCCGGTTTAGACGCATAGCGATCGGGATGGAATTGGCGCTGCAATTCCTGATAGCGTGAAGCAAGAAGGCTGCCGTCCACTGGGTAGCGAACCGGCAGCCCGAATAATGTGAAGTAATCCATGCCGTGCTCTGATGTTGGTCTGTGGATGAGGTATCCCAGAATACCTCATATACCCTAAATAATTCGAGTTACAGGAAGGCGGCAAGTTTGTGGGTCCCTAGAAATATGGCTAGGGTCAACAAACGTAGCCAACGCACATGCGGCTCGAAGTATGACGGGTATACAAAACGTTGCGATACGTCAGTAGTCCGGCCAATCAGACGTTAAAGCTTTCGCCGCAGCCGCACTCGCTAGTCATATTTGGGTTGTTGAATTTGAAGCCTTCGTTCAGGCCTTCTTTCACGAAGTCCAGCTGAGTACCATCAAGATACGCCAAGCTTTTACCATCAACGATCACTCTTACGCCTTTGTCTTCAAACACCACATCATCTTCGTTAGGTGCATCAACAAATTCCAGTACATACGCCATTCCCGAACAGCCAGAAGTTCTCACTCCCAGACGTAAGCCATACCCTTTACCGCGGTTAGCCAAAAATGTCTGTACGCGCTGTGCGGCAGCGTCGCTCATGCTAATAGACATACAACAACCTCAATTCTTATTAAGCGTTTCTCTGATAACGGCTACTGGCGATTCAATCTTAAATCGCCAGTCCTGAAACCCACTGAAAAACGTCTACAGATTACTTAGCGGAATGCTTAGTTTTATAATCAGCAATCGCCGCTTTAATGGCATCTTCAGCCAGAATCGAACAGTGAATCTTCACCGGAGGCAGAGCCAGTTCTTCAGCGATATCAGTGTTTTTGATAGCCTGAGCCTGATCCAAAGATTTGCCTTTTACCCATTCGGTAACCAGTGAACTTGATGCGATTGCTGAACCACAGCCATAAGTCTTAAAGCGGGCGTCTTCAATGATACCCTCATTGTTGACTTTAATCTGCAACTTCATCACGTCGCCACACGCTGGTGCGCCGACCATGCCGCTACCAATGCTCGGATCTTCGTTGTCGAAGGAACCGACGTTGCGCGGGTTTTCATAATGATCAATAACTTTGTCGCTGTAAGCCATAACGTTACTCCTTAAATTTGAATCCTGAGATTAATGAGCAGCCCACTCGATGGTGCTGATGTCTACGCCCTGCTTGAACATATCCCACAGCGGAGACAGGTCACGCAGACGACCAATAGACTTACGAACCAGAGCGATGGCGTAGTCGATCTCTTCTTCCGTGGTAAAGCGACCCAATGAGAAACGAATTGAGCTGTGTGCTAACTCATCGTTCATTCCCAAAGCACGCAGCACGTATGACGGCTCCAAACTCGCAGAAGTACAGGCAGAACCAGAAGACACGGCCAGATCTTTCAGAGCCATAATCAGCGATTCGCCTTCGACGTAATTAAAGCTTACGTTCAGGATATTCGGTGCACCGTGCTCTAAAGAGCCGTTCAGGTACACTTCTTCAAGATCTTTCAGGCCATCCCACAAGCGGTCACGCAGCGCGCGCAGACGTGGAACTTCGGTAGCCATTTCTTCTTTAGCGATACGGTAAGCTTCACCCATACCGACGATCTGATGAACAGGCAACGTACCTGAACGCATACCACGTTCATGACCACCGCCGTGCATCTGTGCTTCAATACGAATGCGCGGTTTACGGCGAACGTACAGCGCACCAATCCCTTTCGGACCATAAATTTTGTGGGCGGAGAAGGACATCAAATCGACTTTCAATTTGCTCAAATCGATCGGCAGTTTGCCAACGCTTTGCGTCGCATCAACGTGGAAGATGATGCCACGGCTGCGGCACAGTTCACCGATAGCTTCGATGTCCTGAATCACGCCGATTTCATTGTTTACGTGCATGATAGAAACCACGATGGTGTCTTCACGCATGGCTGCTTCCAGCTCTTTAAGATCGATAATGCCGTTGCGCTGCGGTGCCAGATAGGTCACTTCAAAGCCTTCACGTTCTAACTGACGGCAAGTGTCCAGCACAGCTTTGTGTTCGGTTTTGCTGGTGATGATGTGCTTGCCTTTTTTCTGATAGAAATTGGCAGCGCCTTTAATCGCCAGGTTGTCAGATTCGGTTGCACCGGAGGTAAAGACGATCTCACGCGGATCGGCACCGACCAGTTCAGCAATGTTGTTACGTGCGATATCGACCGCTTCTTCCGCCTGCCACCCGAAACGGTGGGAACGCGAAGCCGGGTTACCGAAAGTACCGTCCAAGGTTAAAAACTGCATCATCTTTTCAGCTACGCGCGGATCGGCTGGCGTAGTGGCTGAATAGTCTAGATAAATCGGTAATTTCATTCTCTTGCTCCGTACATCACTTCCAAATTAGTACATTTAAAGAAAGTGTTATGGCTCGTCGTCGCAGCTGCTTATGCGCGCAGATTCACGTTAATCGTGTCCTGACGACCGTTAGTATTGGCACCACGACGCGTATCGGAATTCTGGCGATCGGCAACATCCAGCACTTCTTGGTTATTCACCAATTCAGCCAGAGTGATGTTATTCAGAAAACCGCTGATACGCTCACTCAGGTCACGCCATAGCGTGTGCGTCAGACAACGGGTTCCACCCTGACAACCTTCTTTACCCTGACAGCGCGTTGCATCAACAGATTCATCAACGGCAGTGATCACGGTACCTACGGCGATTTCGGCTGCGTCTTTACCCAGCAAATAACCACCGCCTGGCCCACGCACGCTGGAAACTAATCCATTTTTGCGCAGGCGTGAAAATAATTGTTCCAAATAAGAGAGCGAGATGCCCTGACGTTCGGAAATATCTGCCAGTGGAACTGGCCCTTCCTGGGAGTGCAATGCCACATCAAGCATGGCTGTAACAGCGTAACGGCCTTTGGATGTCAGTCTCATGGCAAATAGTAACCTTTAAGAAAAAAGATGAAACACGCTTACTTATCGAACGCGTTAATTTTCTCATTCCTGAGTAAAACAGTCAACTATTTAACCTAGTAATTCACTCAACTATTACATCTTGTTAAAAAAACGTTACCACTGGAACAACAATCCCTGTTTACTATCAGCATCTTACTCATCGGAATACCTGTGTATTTTACTATGATATTCCGATGAAAGCAGTCATGAATTAGTGCTTTCCGTGCTCTTGCTTCTCAATTGAAGCCAAAATACCGCGCAAAATGTTCAATTCTTGCGCTTCAGGGCGCGCACGCGTAAACAATCGACGCAGGCGGCTCATGATATTTCCTGGATGCGTTGGGCGAATAAAACCTGTCGCATGCAGCGTTTCTTCCAGATGAGCATAGAAGCGTTCGAGATCGTCTACCAACGGATACGGCTCTTCTTCTGCTACCGGCTGGTGAGCGGCAATACGATCAAGATGCGCAACGCGAATTTCGTACGCAATAATCTGTACCGCCATGGCTAAATTCAGAGAGCTGTACTCTGGGTTAGCAGGGATGGCGACATGATAATGACACTTTTGCAGCTCATCATTGGTCAAGCCCACGCGCTCACGGCCAAACACAATCGCCACTGGCGCATGTTCAGATTCCATCGCGCTGCGCTGGCCACATTCACGTGGTTCTAGCATTGGCCACGGCAGTGAACGCGAACGGGCGCTCGTTCCGACAACCAGGCTACAACCGGCAATAGCTTCATCAAAAGTGTCCACGATAGTGGCATTACCAATCACATCGCTGGCACCCGCAGATAAGGCGATAGCCTGAGAATCTGGCTTTACCAATGGATTGACGAGGTAGAGGTTGGTTAACCCCATGGTTTTCATAGCTCGTGCAGTCGATCCCATGTTTCCGGTATGGGAAGTCTCCACCAGCACAATACGAATGTTGTCCAGCATGCTAACTCTGATTTGGTTTGGATAATCGCGATATCTTAACATAAAGCGTCTATTGATCGTTTCTATTGATTTAATCCGTTTCTGATAGAATTCTCATTATTGGCTTTTCGTTGGCCTAGCAAAACGCCCCATCGCGATAGTTCTGCCAAATTATAAAGAAGAAACGAATTGAAATCAGACGTGGCTGTTTAATTCGCAGCCTGCTATACTGCGCGCCGTTTCCTGTTCTTTAACATCCCGTGGAAGATACCCATGCATCCGATGCTGAATATCGCCATACGCGCTGCGCGTAAGGCTGGTAACCTGATTGCCAAAAATTACGAAACTCCTGACGCTGTTGAAACTACACAGAAAGGCAGCAACGATTTCGTGACCAACGTTGACCGTGACGCTGAACACCTGATCATTGAGACTATCCGTAAGTCTTACCCTAAGCACACGATTATCAGCGAAGAGCGCGGTGAACTGGTCGGTGAAGATCACGACATTCAATGGGTAGTTGATCCACTGGATGGCACTGCAAACTTCATCAAACGTCTTCCACACTTCGCGGTATCTATCGCTGTACGCATCAAAGGCCGTACAGAAGTTGCTGTGGTCTATGATCCAATGCGTAACGAACTGTTCACTGCAACCCGCGGTCAGGGTACACAGCTGAATGGCTATCGTCTGCGCGGCACCACCGCTAAAGATTTAGACGGCACCATTCTGGCGACCGGGTTCCCGTTCAAAGTCAAACAGCACGCACCTGCTTATATTGCTATCCTTGGTAAACTGTTTACTCAGTGTGCAGACTTCCGTCGCACCGGCTCTGCAGCGCTTGATCTGGCCTATGTTGCCGCAGGTCGCGTTGACGGTTTCTTTGAGATCGGCCTGAAGCCTTGGGATTTTGCCGGTGGCGAATTGCTGGTTCGTGAAGCAGGCGGTCTGGTTACCGACTTTGTTGGCGGTCACAACTACCTGAGCTCCGGCAACATCATCGCGGGTAACCCTCGCGTGGTGAAAGCGATTCTGGCCAATGTCCGTGACGAACTGAGCGAAGCGTTGAAGCGCTAATACTTCCGCTCGTTGAGTAAAAAAACCGCCCTTTCGGGCGGTTTTTTCATTTTAGCGACTTGCCAGACAGTTAACCGTCACCGAGACGGAATTATTGGCAATACTCCAATTCCCCTTTCCCAGCGATAGTAACGAGCCAGAAACAATAAGCAGGATACAAACGTACCGTTTCATTGTGCGATCCATACAAAGACCGCTTCACAGCAACACCACCGGAGATCCTACCGTGAAAACAAGCACTGTGATGCGCTTGCATTAACGATCTGCGGATTTCCTTTCCTTCGATCCGGCGCCTGCTTGCAAGGCAGCGAAAAGGGCCGTCAGAAATCATACTCTGCAATTAATCGTTTATTAAACATGGCGTTTTTATCAAAACCACAAAAAATATTTGTATTAAAAACACCCACTAGGTGCCATAGATTCTTTGACTTCCACGGCAGGATAGGTTAAAAATAACCCACTGTGATGCGCTTGTTTATCTAGGCAATTTTATTACTGCAACATTGCTTTGATAATGAGACTTCGCCAGAAAGGCCGCTAACCTAACTGGCACAAAAAAACCGTCTTTAAGACGGTTTTTTTGTTTCTATCACAATACGTTAACGCCCAACAATCCTACCACTTCCCATCCCCGCAGGGATTGCGCTTTGATACATCAGCAAACCCACGAAGATCAGCAATACACCGCCGATAAACATCAACAATAATCCCCAATATGGGCTAAAGCTGCGGCCTCGTTCAATCGCCCAGCGAACAACTATCTGCCGCGCCATATGAACCAAAAGCGCAATTCCGCTGATCGTTAACGCCGTCCCCGCCGCCATCGCCATTGCAGCTAAAATACCCCAGCCATAAACTCCGATGACTTTGGAAAATAACAGCACCAAGATGGCCCCTGAGCACGGTCGCATTCCCATCGCTGCAACAACCGCAAACTGCGTTTTCCACGTAGTCGCCGCCGCAATTTCACTATCGCTCGCCACATGTTTATGCCCACAACCGCAGTTAGCCGAGTGACGATGCTCCTGATGAGCACTCTGATTCAACGGTTTAATAGCTGAAATCTGCAAGGGAGTAGAAGACGTCCGTTGCTTAAGCACGAAGACCTTCCTCAGAGCGCGCCAACAGAGAGCCGCACCTAAGACCATAACCAGCAGATAGCTGGCTTTCTCCAGCCAGAAACTACTTTGATGCAGATAGCGCGTTGAAAGCTGCAAAACGCCTAATACCCCTGAAACAAGAGCTATAGCGACCAGACCTTGTAGCAACGAAGCGGCTAACGTTAGGCGTACGCTGCTGCGTAATCGAGATGGATTGGTCGCCAGATAAGTCGTGATCACCACTTTGCCATGCCCTGGCCCCAAAGCATGAAGAACGCCATAGGCAAAACTCAGCGCAACCAGTGTTAAACCAGCCTGTTTTGAATTATCACCAACCTGCTGTAAAAGCTGAGACATCGATTGATGCAATGATTTTTGCCATTCAATCGCCACAAAAAGCCAATCGTTCCAGTGAACAGCGCCATACACCAACGCTGAAATCAGCAGCAATGCCGCTATCGCCAAAGGCATATAGCGCCATAGCGTCGACTTTTTTGGGATAGTCGGAACGATCAATGACATGTGATCTCCACGCGCTGCGCAAACTGTTTCCCTAACTCCATGTCTTCATCAGGAGCATCCGCTTTATCAAGATTTTGCGCATAGGCTTGTAGTGACGTATCAGGCTTAGGCGTTATCAATTCTAATTTACACCTCGCCTGAACATCGACAGGCAGGCTGATAGAGGTCGCATCAGCGTAGGTCATATCCACGTAATAAGTGGGATCGTAGGTCAGGACGGAAAAATGGGCGTTCAGAGGCTGCGGCTTTGCCAGCAGCATTTCAAATGACAAAATAGCGTTATTGCCATCGCGGCTGAGATGATATTGGCGTGGGCGATCGAGGAATTTGACCTTTTTGCCATCGTGATAAAATTCAGTGAAATAGTGCTGGCCAATCACGTTTGCCATCACTTCTGCGGCTAGCTGTTTCCAGATTTCCGACCCGTTCGCCGCATTGCCTGCATCGTAGAGCAGATCGGCTGATGTGAGCGGATCCATCGTCCACGTCATGTTCATTCCGATCAGTTGGTTATCGTTCATCACAAACGCATTTTTCATTTCAATAAAACTATGCGGGTGCGCTAACCCCGCGCGAGAAAAAATGAGCCCGCCGATCATGATTAACCAGCCAAAGCAGCACAGAAATCGCTGTTTTTTGATCCCAAAATACAACATAAACGCCCTATTTAATCCTTAGCAACAGCCGCAAAGCGCGGCAGGTAATCAAACTCATTCATTTCTGTATCACAAAAATACAAAAACTTGGCACATCAGCACCGCGCCTTTGCACAACTTTGCTATTCTTAGCCAACAAACATGTTCATTCACTGCTCGAAACTAAAGAGATATGAATATGAGTTTAGACACACCTCTGGTGCCTGAGCTCTCAGCACAGCAAAGGCACTGTAATCTTGTGCTATTGCTGTTCACACCGACAACCCCGCTACATCTGGCAACCATTGGCCGGATTAATCGTGTATTGCCCGAACAAGCCGAATTAGATATCCACAGCGTTGCACAAGAGATCATGCGTTTTCATGCGCTGCGTGTGATCTTCCATCCTAAACAAGGTTATCGGCTACAAGGTTCAGCTTACGATCAGCGGCTTTGTCTGCTGCACTGGTTAAGGCGCTCTCAACGGCTTGTTCCTAACAGCATTGAAACTATTTTTGTGCCCCGCATCAATGAGAGCCCAACAGGTATCACTACAGCTCATTTTTCACAACAAATCATCGATGTGCTCGTTCAGGCTGAAGCCACCTTGCAGCGTAATTTTAGCGACCAGCATCGCGATCTCATTCGGTCTTTTTTACACTACAGCCATTATCAAAGGCAAACCGCACAGCTCCCGGTCTTTCCGGCACATTTAAAGCGCTGGCTACAAGCCAAAGAAGAATACAGCGTGGCGCGAAATCTGTGCCATGCCGCTTTTGGGCAGCTACCCGCTCAGGCGCTCGATCTAGAATCAGAATTTACCACGCTGTTACTAACGCTCATTAAAACCTACCGCTATTTGCCCCACGCTTACCCAGAAGATCGGCGTTTGATGGATGAGATCGAGGTTGCCATTCGGCAAATAGAACATGCTACTCACGTGACATTTAGCCATCGGGAACAGCTTTGTACTCAGCTATTTGCCCATATGGGCCCCGCGATTGAACGCTGCTTATTTGGCTTAAAAATCAGTAATCTATTATTGGATGAAATCGAACGGCTTTATCCCGGGCTGATGAATATGACTCAACAGGCCGTTCGTCATATCGAACTCGATTACCATATTCATTTTCCACCCGAAGAACTGTGTCTAATCGCCGTGAGTTTTGGCGCATGGCTGATGCAGGAAGGCGTTCTGGCAGACAAATAGGCGGGTTTTCAGCGACAAAAAAGCCCGCTTTAAAGCGGGCTTTTCACATCAAGCCAAAAGATTATGCGTAAACCGGTAGGCGTGCGCAAATATCTAATACTTTCTGTTTAGTACGTTCGATGGTGGCTTCGTCGTTGATGTTATCCAATACGTCACACATCCAACCAGCCAGTTCACGCGCGTCAGCTTCTTTAAAGCCGCGGCGAGTAATAGCCGGAGTCCCCACGCGAACACCTGAAGTCACAAACGGGCTCTTCGGATCGTTAGGCACGCTGTTTTTGTTCACGGTGATATTGGCGCGACCCAGCGCGGCGTCAGCATCTTTACCGGTGATATTTTTATCAACCAGATCCAGCAGGAACAGGTGGTTTTCAGTACCGCCAGAAACCACTTTGTAACCACGGTTCAGGAATACTTCAACCATCGCTTTGGCGTTTTTAGCGACCAGTTGCTGATAAGCTTTAAACTCTGGCTCCATCGCTTCTTTCAAAGCAACGGCTTTACCGGCAATCACGTGCATCAGAGGGCCACCCTGTGCACCAGGGAATACCGCCGAGTTCAGCTTTTTATACATCTCTTCGCTGCCACCGTTCGCCAAAATCAGGCCGCCACGCGGACCAGCCAACGTTTTATGGGTCGTGGTAGTCACAACATGCGCATGTGGGACAGGGTTTGGATAAACACCCGCAGCGACTAAACCAGCAACGTGGGCCATATCGACAAACAGATAAGCACCGATGCGGTCAGCAATTTCGCGCATTTTCGCCCAGTCAACCACGCCAGAGTAAGCAGAGAAGCCACCGATGATCATTTTCGGCTGGTGTTTTTCAGCCTGAGCTGCCAAGTCGTCATAGTCGATATGGCCGCTTTCATCGATGCCGTAAGGAACGATGTTGTACAGTTTGCCGGAGAAGTTAACCGGAGAACCGTGAGTTAAATGGCCGCCGTGTGCCAAGTTCATGCCCAGCACGGTATCGCCTGGCTGTAACAGCGCAGTGTATACGGCAAAGTTGGCCTGAGAACCGGAGTGCGGCTGCACGTTGGCATAATCTGCGCCAAACAGCTCTTTCGCACGATCGATAGCCAGTTGTTCAACGATATCAACGTATTCGCAACCGCCGTAATAGCGCTTGCCTGGGTAACCTTCAGCATATTTGTTGGTCAGCTGAGAGCCCTGAGCCTGCATAACACGCGGGCTGGTATAGTTTTCTGATGCGATAAGCTCAATGTGCTCTTCCTGACGCACGACTTCCTGCTCCATTGCCTGCCACAGCTCGGCATCGTAATCGGCAATGTTCATTTCACGCTTTAACATCCGCTTCTCCTGACTCAGCTAACCTGAATTGTCTATTCGCTAGTGTTCAATAAAAATACACCCCGTAAGGCGACTGCCCACAGTGTAATATGTTTTCACCTTGTTACGATAGACCCTAGGCCATGTTTTTACGCAAACGTTTGGCTTGGCGCTACATAAGGCTTTAATACTGCACATGAAGACGCATGCCTGCAGGAGTTTTCTTCAAATGTGATATGCAACAATTTCACCTTGGCGAAACAAAAGCGATAAAAGCGCTAAGTAAATAACATCAGCACAACAAAAATAGGGATTTACAGCTCAAAGAAAAATCTGTAAGTTGCATTTTAAATACATCAATTAAAACACCTGCAATGACGAGGACTTTTTTATGTTGGATAGCCAAACCATCGCCACCGTTAAATCCACTATTCCATTATTAGCGGCTACGGGGCCGAAGCTCACTGCACACTTTTACGACCGGATGTTTGAACACAATCCCGAGCTAAAAGAGATTTTTAATATGAGTAATCAGCGCAATGGCGATCAGCGAGAAGCGCTGTTTAACGCCATTTGTGCTTACGCCACTAATATTGAAAATCTAGCAGCGCTGCTGCCCGCCGTTGAACGCATTGCCCAGAAACACGCCAGCTTTAATATTAAGCCAGAACAGTATCAAATCGTCGGTCATCACCTGCTGAAAACCTTAGAAGAAATGTTTAATCCGGGTGACGAAGTTCTGGAAGCTTGGGGCAAAGCCTATGGCGTTTTGGCCGATGTCTTTATCCAGCGTGAATCTCAGATTTACCAGCAAAGTGAAACCACTGAGGGTGGCTGGCGCGAACTTCGCCCGTTCAAAATCCTTAAGAAAGAAAAGCAAAGCGACTTAATCACCAGTTTTATTTTGGTTCCTGAAGATGGAAGTCGCGTAGCCGATTTCCAGCCGGGGCAATATTTGGCTGTTTATATCCGCCACCCAAGCCTGCCGCATCAGGAAATTCGCCAATATTCTCTGACCAATGAGCCAAACGGCGAATACTATCGTATTGCTGTAAAACGTGAAGGTCAGGGACAAGTATCGAATTTTATGCATGATATCGCGCAAGAAGGCGACGTGATCCACATCGCGCCTCCGCACGGTGATTTCTTCTTAGAAGTAAAAGAAAACACGCCTGTTGCATTAATTTCTGGCGGCGTCGGCCAAACCCCAATGCTTGGCATGCTACGCACGTTACAGGCTCGTGGTCATCAGGGCGAAATCCAGTGGCTACACGCAGCAGAAAACAGCAAGGTTCGCGCCTTTGCCGATGAAGTTAATACGATTATCTCCGCAATGCCTCAGGCTCAAAGCCACGTCTGGCTGCAAGAAACCAGCGCAGACGATCGTATTGATATCGATTTCAACTATCAGGGATTGATGGATATCACCCCACTCGCTGAGAAATTGAATAACCCAGAAATGCACTACTATTTCTGTGGTCCAGTTGGATTTATGCAGCATGTCGCCAAGCAACTACAAGCACTAGGCGTCGATGCCGACCGTATGCACTATGAGTGTTTTGGGCCACATAAGGTAGTGTGAGGGTTTTTGCATCATCGATTGATGATGTGATTATGTGATCACTGTGTAAGGTTTCGACCGCCAATCAGCAGCGGCTTTCACATGCCACTCTGTTGAAGGCGTTCGATAAGGGTGGGCCAGAGCGCCCACCCTTAACCCGCGCTCTTTTATCCGCAATGCCATCTCCGCGCCGGGTCGGCATGCGCCATCCATGGCGCCTCCTCCCCTAGTGGAAACCTCCTGTTTCCACTGCTCTAACTACCAAGACTTAAACAATTAAAAAAAATAGAGAAATAATATAAAAAGATAAGAAGGTAAAAATGTCTTTTGTCTTTTGTCTTTTCATGTTTAAAGAGTGCATTTTAGAGCCGCCAGCAGGGATGCTGGTGGCAGGTTGAGGGCGTACAGGATGTACGCTCCGAGACCGGTCGGCCAAACGACTCGGTAAAAAGCGCGAGAGTCGAGAGGTTGCGCGCTGGCAACCTCTCGTCGGACGCCTGCGCCAGTGGTTTCATAGAGCGCTATTTGCTCATGGGCGGACGAAAACCTTCACTACTCAAACATAAAAAAGGACGCAGCTACCGATCAGTCTCCCACCTCCACCCTCATCCCCATCTCCGTCACCTCCCCTTTCCCCAACAACACCAGCCCCGGTTGTCCATCCATATTATGGGCATCAACAGGATGGCTTTGCGGTTCAAGGCAAATAAACGGTTCATCAGGCATTTGAAACAGCATCAGATAAGGTACGGAACTGCGTAACGAAATCGTCGGCTGATTCGGCGTCACAAGATGAGCAATGCCACTCCACCCCGAATAGCCCTGATTCATCCACACATTATCCGGCACTTTCGTGCGGGTGAAATCCAGCGCTGCTGGCGTGTTACCCTGCCATGCTAAGGGCAAATGCAGTTCGCCCTCTGGCCAATAGCCTGAAGAGGAAAACTGAATTTGTGTCTGCGGTGTTTTCACAAAGAAAGGATGAAAGCCTAGCCCATAAAGCATCGGCTCCACGCCACAGTGGCGTAATGTAAGATGCGCGCTGAGTCCTTCGTCCGTGAGCCGATAAACCAAATTCGCCGAATAATCAAAACCACAGCTGTGTTGCACTCGTAGACCAAGGGAAATGTGTGTGCAGCTCAAATCTTGCAGTTGCCAGCGCTGTAGCCAGCCATCGCCGTGTAAAAAAAATTGGTTATCCAAGGCACTGTCCGGCAGACAAATTTCACGTCCGGCTAAGTAAAAGCGATTATCTCGCACTCGGTTCGCCAAAGGTAACATAGGAAACAACGCGCTTTCGCCCGGATGCCACCCAGTCGCCTGTTGATAAGGCCGAAGAATTTCCGTGCCACTACGCACGTCATCAAAGCTTAAGATCGCCGCGGACTGCGCTGTCACCCGCAGCCGAAACCGCGAGGTAGAGAGAGTATAGATATCCATCATGCTTGTTTCACGCTTGATTCAACGGGTTTGGTACTCCCCGCCAACTGATGTTCTAGCGCTTCCAGCGTAACACCTTTGGTTTCAGGCACGCTGCGTAATACAAACACAAACCCGAGCGCACAGATGATGCCATAAAGTAAGAAACTCCCCGATGCCCCCAAATTCGCATTCAACAGCGGGAAAGTGTAAGTCAGTAAGAAACAGGCAATCCACAGCGCCAAAGTCCCAACCGACATCGCCATACCGCGCACGCGGTTAGGGAAGATTTCAGACAGCAACACCCACGTCACCGGCGCAAGCGTCAGGGCATAAATCGCAATCGCAGCAAGCACCAGCAGCAAAACAGGCAATCCCATAATGCCCAGCGCATAAGCACCGGCAATCAGCACATAGATGATGGTCAGGCCTGCGGCTCCCAGCAGCATTAATTTGCGACGCCCCAGCTTATCCACCAGCGGTAAGGCAATAATGGTAAAGATCAGATTAATCAACCCGGTAGCCACTATCGATTTAAGCGTGCTGTTGATATCGAAACCGGCTGAAGCAAAGATCTCCTGCGCATAGTTAAAGATCACGTTGATCCCGCACCACTGCTGGAAAACCGCCAGCACGATCCCAATCACGATAATCGGCCTAACACGTGGATTCAGGAGCTCACTTGCCGCCACTTTCTGCGTATTTTCGCCAAGCGTTTCACGAATATCAGCCATCGTTTCTCGCGCATATTCGGCACTACCGATACGCCGCAGCATGCGTTCCGCTTTGTCCTGTTTACCGGCCTTCGCCAACCAGCGCGGGGAATCTGGTACCAAGAACATCAGGAATAAAAACAGCACCGCCGGAATCAGCTCTGCGCCAAACATCCAGCGCCAGCCAACTTGTCCATTCCAGCTTTGCAGAATGTCCTGCATGGTTGCCGAGCTGGCAACCGGTTCAGCGATCATCAGGTTAACCAACTGAGCGGCCAAAACGCCAATAACGATCGTCAGCTGGTTGATGGCTACAAATTTGCCCCGTTTTTCGGCCGGACTCACTTCAGCGATATACATTGGGCTCAGCGCGGAAGCAAGACCAATGCCTACGCCGCCAACGATGCGGTAAAACACGAACCAATCAAAGTGCGTTGCCACCGCCGTTCCCCACGCAGACGCAGAGAATAGAATGGCTGAAATTATCAGCGGCAGCTTGCGACCAAAGCGATCGGCGCACCAGCCAGAAATCAAAGCACCAAAAACACAGCCCGCCAATGCGGAGCTCATCGCCCATCCTGACTGAGCCGGATCGGTGATCCCAAAATAGGCTTCATAAAAGGGTTTAGCACCGCCAATAACCACCCAGTCATAGCCAAAAAGTAACCCGCCACAGGCCGCGACCAGACATATCATCCAGACGTAAGACATATTGAGATGGTTCTGCGTGGTTTTCATTTTTTCACCTTATTTTAACCTTGTAGGACAGAGGTTTACGCAGTCATAGAAATGTGGGCCACAACCGTGGCCCGTTGTGGCTTAGTGATTAAAGATGCCGTGTTGTACTGCTAGACATAACAAATGCGCTTTATCATGAGCCGGATTGCGTTTTAACAGCTCATCGGTGAGGCGTATAAAGCTCGCTTCATCGCTCAGCCCTAAATGCCCTAATGCCTCAACCCACAAGCAGTGTTGGCTATGCTGTTCCTGCGCCGATGCATCTAGAACAATCAGGTCAGGCAGAGAAACGGCGAAGAAATCAGGTTCTGATAAATCATTTCTATGCTGTTTAGCCCAATCGACCATGGATTGGAACTGCTGCTGAGCCTGCTCTCGCTCACCCAAACGCGCAGCCGCCATCGCTTGGTAAAACAGATAATCAACAGGCTGATCGTTGTAGTAACGTCCCGCACTCAGCGCAGAACCGCCCTGCAGTGCGTGCTGTAACGCAGATTGAGACTGCTCTTTTTCACCCATTTTCTCGGCGCAAATAGCCATTAAGAACCAGATGTCGTTGTCGCTTTGTCCCACCAAACGCCCTTCGCCGAGGTTGGAGGGATAGCTAAGCGACTGACGTAGCACGTCGTAGGCTTCGGCGTAATGGCGCTCCTGCATCAACGCCAACGCACGGCGCTGATGGTTAATTAAAAACTGCCCTGTGACTTTGCCTTCGCCGCCTTCCCATGGATGGAATTGGCGGCGCCACAGAATTTCAGCGGCCGCATCCACTTTATGGTGAATGTGATAAAGACTGAGCAGCTCAGCGGTGAGATCGTCACGTTTAAGCGCCACATCGCGGCGATCGTCCAGCAGTTGCAGGCGCTGTACGGTTGGAACCGCCGTTAGTTTTTGCAGATAGCTGAACTCAAACAACAGGCGTGGATTTTCAGGCTCAAGGTCAAGCGCACGCTGGAAATACTCCGCGGCTTGACCCAAATTGCCCTGCTTGTTAAATGCATAAATCCCAAGCACGCGGTGCAGCGCGGCAAAATCTGGCATCTGCCTTAATGCAAACAGCCAACAGGATTCGGCGCGGGCATAACTACGCTTGCTGTAGAAGAAACAGCCCAGGAGATATTGAGCAAAACCGTCTTGAGGAAGGCGTTGTAAAACAGCAATATCATCCAAGGTGTTAGGGAAGCGGACTTTAAGCGCAAAGTTCTCACGCGCCAGCTGTAAACAGTGGCTTCGCTCGCTTGCGTCCTGAGTTAATGCCGCACGATACAGCAGCGGGAGCGACTCTTGGCTGTTCAAAAGTTTCAGCAGCGCCAAAGCTTCTTTTTCTCGGCCTAATCCCACCAGCCATCCTGCTAACACGCAGGCGTTGACTCCTCGCGCTCCCGCAACCTGAGTCAATGCGCTCGCGTCGCCGTTCAAAACCGACTGCGCATACAGCAAGACATAGCTCAACGGATAGTGGGTCAACTGAGAAGTGACATATTCAAGCGCCTGTTTGGTCTCTCCCAACTGCTGTAAAACCAGTGCCTTTAACCCCATGGCTAAATTGTTTGCGCCGTTGAAATTCAGGCTCTGATTGATAAACGTCAGGGCTTGTTCCGCATCGCCTTTTCGCAACGCTAAGCGTGCCAAAGCATAAAACGCCGCATCGCGGCAATTTCCACTCCACGTGGCTTTGAAATAGTCATCATAGGCCTGTGTTTCTTGCCCTAGCTTTTCGCGGGCAGAACCCAGCAGCATGCTTGCCTGACCGCACTGCGGATTTTTATTCCAGCGCTGCGCACGTTGCAGAGCGGTATTGGCATGACTTGCCGCCAGCTCAAAATCAGCGCGGTTAAACTCAAGCGTTGCCAGCGCAACGTTACAGCGATAATCGAGAGGATCGATATCCAATGCACGGCGGTAATAATCAAAGGCTGAACGGCTGGCGTGGAGATATTGCTCAAGATGTTGGCCGATAAAATAAAGCTCATCGGTATTGGTGATTTGCTCTGGTTTTTGTGGCGCAGTCGCCGCCTGAGGCAGTGGGGTTTCTTCAGGGATATGCTCGAGATAGCTGATAATTTCGCAGCCATCGCGATCCAGCAACAAAAGCGTTAAGCGCTGCGGTGAACTAACAGGCAACGCGTGCAGCCATGCTTGAGCCGGTTGAAGAGAAAGCGGTTGGCGGAAAATTTCCTCGCCTTCGCCTTTCACCACTAGCGATACATCGTTCAACGGAGCAATGGCGTATAGACCAAGCTGTAATTCCCCGTTTATACGCTCAAGCTTAATCGCTGCCTGCGTATTGGCATTCTGCAAGGTTCCTAGCTTGCTGTATGGCAGAAAGTTCTGCACAAACACCTTTTCTTCGTAAGGCGCAAGCCAGGTAAAGTCCGGCTGGTTATCGGTGAATACGCCCGTCATCAGCTCAATGTAAGGACCGTTGTGATCGGTTAAGTTGCGATCCCACGCAAGGCCAAAATCGCAGTTGCCCCACGTCCACTGCTTTTTACCTGGGGAAACGTGGTGATCGGCGATATGCAGCAGACCGCCTTGCTCACCGTGATGATAAGCACCAACAAAATCGTAATCTGACTTATCAGCCATATATGACGTCGGCACGGGAATATTCTTGTAGCGGGAAATATCAACGCCAGCGGAGTAATCCACTTTATAGTAGGTGCCGGTTGCAATAGGGAAAGCCGAAACATCACGCTTGCCGTGGTCATACACCGCCGTGACATCGGGCGGGAACACGCTTTGGTGATCGTCGCCGCCTTTCACCGCAGGGTTTGCCCACCACAGGAAATGACGCGGCGTGGCGTTACCGTTGAAAACTTTGCCCTTAATTTCGATCAACGCTTTTTGTGGATACAGCGTAAAACCGGTCATAACCTGTAAACCACGCATCGGCTCAACCTCTCCCAGCCAAACCGTTTTACTGCCGTCGTCCTGTTGGCTAATCGTCACATCCACCGGCATAAACGTGGTTGGACGATGATGCTGCGGCCAGTTAAATTCAATTCCGCCAGAGATCCATGGCCCAACCAATCCCACCAGCGCAGGTTTAATGACTTCGTTGTAATACACAAAATCACGCTGCATCACTTTGTCGTAGGCTCGATGAATTCGTCCCCCGAGTTCAGGCAGCAACATAACGCGAATGAAATCATTTTCCAGCCATACGGCCTGATACTGACGATCTTCACATTCACCGGTTAACGTATCGATCACGCCATAGGGATAGACCGCGCCAGACGATCCTTGATAAACCCGCTTTTCTAAAAACATCGGGTTGGGATCTTCCGCTCCGGTGCGATAGGTCGGTAAGGTCACACTTTCTTGCCAAACTTTGACGTCGCCGTACATTTCCGCATCTCCAGTAAAAAAATGACAGTGAACTGATGTATGTTTGCAGTGTATGTGAGCGATTCTTTTCCGTTGTGAGCAACGCTCACGCAATACAGTTAACGGAGTTAAGTGAAATGTTTGATCTGGGATTGAATAATCAGCGGGTGCGTCATCTCAATAAGCGGATATTGATGGCGTTGATCTACCGCTATAAGCACGCCAGCAAATCGATGCTGGCGCAGCAAACGGGGTTATCCATTCCGGCGATTGGAAAAATACTGGAAGAGCTGCTGGATGAAGGGAAAATAGAGCACTCAGATCGCATGCTCAGCAACCGCGGATTAAGCGGTGGGTGCTATCAGATCCCCGCGGGTAATGCCCTTATTTTATGTATGAACATAACGCCAAACTGTATTGAGAGTCAGCTCGTCAACAGCCAGATTTTGCCCTTGGGTGAATATCAATTTACCGCCGTTTCAGCGCCCCACCCTCAAGATCTACTGACGGCCATTGAACAGGTCTATTACCAGCAGAGAAAGCTTTACCCACAGCGCACCATCCAGTTGGCACTGGCCGTTCACGGTCAGGTCGATCCTGTCACCGGCGTTTCACAAAATATGCCGCAGGCACCATGGAAAGAGCATATTGAAATGAAATATCTACTAGAGGAAAAGCTGAAAACTCGCGTTTTGCTCGACAATGACTGCGTGATGCTCGCGTTGGCGGAGAAATGGCAAAATACGGATAATCAGCAAGATTTTTGCGTTATCAATGTGGATTATGGGATTGGTTCGTCATTTGTGATTAACCAGCAGATTTATCGCGGTAGCTTATACGGCAGCGGACAAATCGGGCATACCATCGTAAATCCCGACGGCGTGGCCTGTGACTGTGGCCGCTACGGCTGCTTGGAGACCGTCGCCTCGCTTTCTGCGCTAAAAAAACGCGCGCGCATTTGGCTGAAATCTCAGCCACACAGCAGCATTCAAACCGATTGGGATTCACTCAGCAGCAAACACCTCATTGAGCGTTACCAGCAAGGCGATCTGCAGGTGCAATCATGGGTGGATAGCGCGGCAAGCGCCATTGGCCTCAGCCTGTATAACTTTCTGAATATTTTGAATATCAACCGGATCTATTTCTACGGTCGCAGCTGCGGCTTTGGCGATCGTTGGCTCAGTGCCATTATGCGTCAAACGGGGTTTAATCCTTTTGATCCCGCCGATCCGAATATGACAAACGCCACCCGCATCGGCTTTGGCCAACTGACCCGGCCACAGCAAATTATGGGGATTGGGTATTTATATGCCGAGAAGGCGTTGGAAGGGGTTTGAACATTCGGCTAGTTTAATTTTTCTTACCAAATCGATTCCCTCCCCGTCGAAGGGGGAGGGTTATAGCGTATTAGACCAATACTACTTCTTAATTTCAGCCCGCACTTTCCCTACCTGTTCAGCCGTAACGGGCTCTGCTTTATTTCCCCAGCTGCCGCGCAGATAACTCATCAAATCAGCGGCCTCTTGGTCATTCAGCGCCCAACCATAGCCCGGCATCGCATAAGACATATGCTGTTGCGTGACCGGCGTTTGCGCGCCGTCGAGCACCACGCGGATAAGCGTTTGCGGATTATCGGCATTCACCGTGAGGTTCCCTGCCAGACGCGGAATGGTGAAATCAACGCCCTCACCTTTCGGGGTATGGCAAGTAGAACAATAACGCGCATAGGTTTGAGCCCCAGACAGCATCGCACCCGCCGCCGGTTTGGTCGGCTTAGCGTCATTCGGTAAGGCTTCCAAGCTGAGCAGGTAAGTGGCGATTCCTTTTAGATCGCTATCTGTCAGGTATTGTGAACTGTGTGTAACCACTTCTCCCATTGGACCACTGAGCGCGGCATGGCGGCTGCGGCCTGTCTTGAGCAGTGACACTAAATCATCTTTGCTGACGTTTAGACCACGTAAAGAAGGCGCATACCAACCATCCAGCTCTGCACCGTTCAAGAAGCGTAGCTCGGCCTGATCCATACCTTGTTCCTGCATCGCCCAACCGCGCGGCGTATGGCAGGCACCGCAATGCCCAGCCCCTTGAACCAGATAGGCGCCGCGATTCCATTCATCGCCTTTTTCCGGCTGTGGCTGGTAAATGCCGTCTTGTAAGAACAATGAATTCCAGATACCTAAAGGCCAGCGCATAGAGAGCGGCCATGGAATATCGCTCTTTTGATTTTCAACCGTCTGCGGTTTCACTTCGGTCATCAGGTAGTCATATAGCGCCCGCATATCCTCAGGCGTCATTTTGCCATAAGAGGTGTACGGCATCGCGGGGTAGAGGTGATGCCCATCTTTCGCCACCCCTTTGCGCATGGCCTTATCAAAATCATCAAAGCTGTAGCTACCAATGCCGTATGTTTTATCTGGCGTAATATTGGTAGCGTAAATATCGCCCAACGGCGTTGCGAAGCGCATTCCCCCCGCCAGCGCTTGTCCTTGAGGAGAGGTATGACAGGCCGAGCAGTCGCCCGCTTTGGCCACATATTCACCGGCCGACATCGCACTTGCGCCCATACAGGTGCTTAACAACGTTAAAATCAGTAACGGTTTCATACGCTCTCCTTGTTCATCGCGGTTAGCTCGTTCACCGCTCTCCACGCCTGATCAACCGCAGAGTTCGCGTAAGGGCTCCAATCTGAATCCGAGTTGGCGATGGTAATACGCCCTATCGGCTGGCGTGCAGTATGAATAATTTGCTCGGCTTCTTTTTCATCATCGAACAGCCCGTTTAAGAAATAAGAGTAGCCGTGCGACCAGCGGTTAACCGTAATGGCTTGAATATCACGCTGATGATCGAAGCCTGCCTCACCAAACATGCCCTGCAGCTGCTCGCGGATCATTTTTTCATGCACTTCAAACGGTGTGCCTAAGAGCAATGCACGTCCCTTGCGCGACTGTTCACGCGGGCTTAAACCGCTGCCCGGCAGCGTGGGGACATACACCATATGCAGCCCGATAGGTTGGTTAGGATCGCGTGGATGCTGGTAGCCGCCCATGTTGACCGGATAATCTAGCTTCACGCGGCTATAAGGCGCGGCGGGAGAATAGATTTCATGCACCCCAAGTTTTACAAACGGCTGCCAGTTGCGGATCACCACTTTTGAATACACCAGCGGCGATTTCACGTTCTCTTTCAGCGCAGCGGCCTGTGTTTCAGGCATTTCCGGTACCAGATATGGGATCATCATGTTGTATCCCGCCATCACCACCTGCCCGGCACGAACACGATGCAGTTTGTCGCCCGTCAGATACGTCACATCAACGGAAGGTTTACCCTGCTCGTTCACGTTCGCGACATGTACACCGGTACTGTTTAAACGCAGCCGAACGAGAGAGTCTGGTTTATCTAACTGGCTGTAATCAAACTTCGCCAATACGATACTTTCCATCGTGTCACCCGGTGCAACGGCCGGAATTAAATGACGTACCATCAGGCGGGCCAAACCCGCGTTACCATCTGGGAAGTGGAAAATGTAGGGCTCATCGAGATCGGCCAGCGACTCGGCGTCCAGCGGAGGCAAATTCATGCCATCGAGCCCTGGTAATGCGCAAATACGCGCATCGCTACACGATGTAGCGTCAATACCAACCGCTTGGAAATCATTGGTACGCTGCTGGAAATAGCGGATCGCCATTTCACTCAGGCCCACTTTTTCTCGCAGGAATTGGCTGTAGCTATGGCTATCTAACCAAGCCACTTTTTCATCGGTATTGAGTTCAGGCAGATAATCTTTTTGTTCCGTGTGCAGCGCGATCAGCGCCTGACGATCGGATTCGGCTAGCGGAAAATCACTGATGAACGCGGTGATATCGCGGCCGTTTAAGCGTTCAGGGGCAATGTCATCGGCAACCGCTCGTCCCGGATCGCCGTTAACAATTTTATCAACGCCAAAGTTTTTGCGATCGAAATAAACACCACGGCTTAGCTTCATATCAGGATAGAAATTCTGATCGAAATCTTTCGCCATCTGTTCAATATCAACGTTGAGAGTTTTCAGCAGCCCCATTGCGACAGGGCTAAAGTTAGTACGCGGCGACTGGAAAGATTCACTGCCGCCGTAGCCGAGTATCGTTTTACCTTCAACGTTGAATTCGTTGCGCTTGGCATGCCCGCCAAAATCATCATGGTTATCGAGCAACAGAATGCGTTGATTTTTACCATGTAGCTGCTGCCAAAAGCAGGCCGCAGCCAATCCGCTGATCCCTGCACCGACGACCACCAGATCAAACCGATCTTCAATCGGCGTGCTTTTGGGATCGAAATGTTTGCCTTCACGCCCCAGTAAATGAGCCGCTTCAAACGATCCCGGATGGTTACCGCGTAAACCGGTCAAGGTTGGCGGATAGTAAAGGCTTTGGGTTAAAGCCTGAGGAGATGCTCGAAGTGCCTGCCACGGTGTTAATCCCGCTGCAATGGTGATTGCCATCCCATTGAGAAAGTCACGTCTTGTGATGCTCATAATGCTTCCCAGTTTTATTTTAAGATTTGAAATCGAAGGAAAATCACAATTATTTTACATGATGACAACGTATAGGTCAGCCATCAAATATTCTCAGGCTAAATATTGATATGACCCACCTCAGCCCTCCCCTTTGCAGAGGAGGGAGCAAAATGCTTTTTAGGATGGATTCAATTCTTCAAAGATATCTCCCCAAGAGCGGAAGACATGGAGGGGACATTGATTACCCGTGATTAATCATCACATGGCGCACCACGGTGTAATCCTCTAGGCCAAACATCGACATATCTTTGCCGTACCCAGAGAGTTTTTGCCCACCGTGTGGCATTTCACTCACCAGCATGAAGTGGGTATTCACCCATGTGCAGCCGTATTGTAAACGTGCGCTCATGCGGTGAGCACGGCCCACATCGCGCGTCCACACGGAGGAAGCTAAGCCATAGTTGGAATCGTTCGCCCAGCCCAAGACCTGCGCTTCATCATCAAACGGCGTGATGGTGATGACTGGCCCAAATACCTCTTTTTGCACGATTTCATCATCTTGTTTAGCCCCCGCTAAAATGGTTGGCTGGAAGTAAAAACCAGGACCATTAACGCGCGAACCACCGGTAGCTACCGTGATATGCGGCAACGCTTTGGCGCGTTCAACAAAGCCTTCTACGCGCTGTAGGTGCTGCTCGGTGATCAACGGCCCAAGCTCAGTGCTTTCATCGCCTGGATTCCCCATATCAAGCGTGGAGACCGTTTGCGCTAGCGCATCCACCACTTTTTGATAGATTGATTTCTGCACATACAGGCGGCAGGCCGCTGTACAGTCTTGCCCTGCGTTATAGAAACCAAATATGCGGATGCCTTCGACCACTTTTTCCACGTCGGCATCATCAAACACAATAACCGGCGCTTTACCGCCCAGCTCCATGTGTGTGCGTTTGATGGTAGACGCCGTGTGTTCAATAATATGCGCGCCCGTACCGATAGAACCGGTAAGGGAGACCATGCGCACTTTTGGGTGGCCTGTCAGTACGTCACCCACGTCTTTACCCAAACCGAACAGAACGTTAACGACGCCCGCAGGGAACAGATCGGCCAGCGTTTGGCACAGATGGAAAGCGGTCAACGGCGTTTGTTCCGATGGCTTCAGCACTACGGTATTACCCGCCGCCAGCGCGGGCGCTAATTTCCACGCGGCCATCATCAGCGGGTAGTTCCACGGTGCGATCGAGGCGATCACGCCAACCGGATCGCGGCGGATCATCGAGGTGTGATCAGGCAGATACTCACCGGCAACCGGGCCGCTTAAGCAACGGGTCGCACCAGCAAAGAAGCGGAAAACGTCGGCAATCGCAGGAATTTCATCTTCCAATACGCGCTGATAGGGCTTACCGCAGTTTTGCGATTCCAGCTTCGCCAGCACTTCGCCCTGCTGCTCAATCACATCCGCGACCTGCAACAGCAGCGCAGCGCGCTCCTTCGGCGTGGTTTGTCCCCATTCGGTGAACGCTTTGTCTGCCGCATTCACCGCCTCCTCAACCTGCGCGGCACTTGCCTGTGCAATATGTGCAATAACCTCCCCCGTGGCGGGATTGTACACAGGCAGCGCAGAACCTTGACCTTCGACCAAACGCCCGTTAATCAGCAGTTGTGTATGCATTGTTTTATCCTTCATTAAGAGAGGTGGCAGCGCAGCGCTGCCGGTTGTATACCCTTCTTATTTGGAGCTACTGCTGCGTTGGCTGCGCTCGTTCACCTGAATCACTTACTTATGTAAGCTCATCGGGATTAATGAGTCTCATCCCTGAGACTCACCCTACGGGCTTGCGCAAGCGCTGTTCAAATTGGTTCCAGACCAATTTGTCTCTCTCTTGCCGCCTTGCTGTAACTCCAACTAATTCGGGTATCTTCAGATACTTACAAACTAAAACATCTCACATCAAAATAGGCGTTATCGGCGCAGACAGTTTGTGGGCGGCCAGAGCGGAGCTACCGGAGCGTACATAAGTACGTGAGGATAGCGAGCACTGCCCAACCACAAAATGGCAAGTCAGATAGCCTATTTTTATTTACCCGCCCCTTCGACATCTTCCGAGCTTCTCGTCAGGTAATACGCACCTAAAATTGGGATCGCCGTCAGACACATCACGCACAGCGCAACCACGTTCGTGACCGGTACATCACGCGGGCGGTTAAGCTGATTTAGCAGCCACAGCGGTAACGTGCGCTCATGGCCTGCGGTGAAGGTGGTGACGATGATTTCATCAAATGACAGGGCGAAGGCCAGCATGCCACCCGCCAGCATGGCGGATGCCAAACTCGGCAGCATCACGTGGCGAAAGGTTTGCCAGCCATCGGCGCCCAGATCCATGGAGGCTTCAATCAAGCTGTGCGACGTGCGGCGAAAACGGGCAATGACGTTATTGAATACAATCACCACGCAGAAAGTGGCGTGGCCAATCACAATCGTCATCATCCCAGGTTCCATGTTGAGCGTTTTAAACGCCGAGAGCAGCGCGATACCCGTCACGATGCCGGGCAATGCAATCGGTAACAGGATCAGAAAACTGATGGTCTGCTTGCCAAAAAACTCACGACGATACAGCGCAGCCGCCGCCAAGGTGCCAAGAATAAGCGCGATGGTGGTTGCCATTGCCGCAATTTGCACCGAGAGCCATAGGGCATCCCAAACATCCTGCCTTCCCGCTGCAACCTCAAACCAGTGCAGAGTGAAGCCTTTTGGCGGAAAGCTGAACGCCGAGTCCTCGGTGTTAAAGGCATAGGCGGCAATAATTAAAATCGGGAAGTGTAAAAACACCAGCCCACCCCACGCGGCGATTTTGAGTCCCCACGGTGCAGCGTTGAGATCAGAGCGCATCGAAAGCCCCCAAACGTTTCACGATGGTTAGATAGATAGCAATCAGCACGATAGGCACCAGCGTGAAAGCCGCGGCCATCGGCATATTGCCAATCGCCCCTTGCTGGGCATATACCATGCTGCCGATGAAGTAACCGGGTGGCCCCACCAGCTGTGGCACAATGAAGTCACCCAGCGTGAGGGAGAAGGTAAAAATCGATCCGGCGGCAATGCCTGGAATTGCCAAAGGCAGCACGATATGACGGAAGGTTTGAACCGGACGCGCACCGAGATCCGCAGAGGCTTGTAACAGGGTTGGCGGCAAACGTTCCAGCGCGGCCTGAATCGGCAAAATCATGAACGGCAGCCAGATGTACACAAACACCATGAAGCGCCCAAGACCCGACGTCGACAGCGTACTGCCGCCAATATCAGGGATCCCCAGCACCCACGCCAGCACAGGCTCTAATCCCATGTAATGCAGGAACCATTGTGCCACGCCGTCTTTTGCTAACAGCAGCGTCCACGCATACACTTTAACGATATAGCTAGCCCACATCGGCATCATAATCGCGATGTAGAAGAAGGCTTTGCTACGACCGCTGGTGTATCGCGCCATGTAGTACGCGATAGGAAACGCCAGCAACCCGCAGGCCAGAGAAACCAGAATCGCCATCGTTAAGGTACGCACAATGATGTCGTAATTCGATGGATTGAACAGCGCCTTGAGGTTGTCGAGCGTGAAATCCGGCGTTACCGTCATGGTGAAATCATCAAAGGTATATGCCCCCTGCCATAGCAAGGTGAACAATGACCCTAGATAAATCACCCCAAACCATAGCAGCGGCGGCGTGAGTAACAGCAGTAAATAGAGCGTCGGGCGGCGGTATAAAAACGTGGAGAACCGGCGCGCCGGACGGTTACGAACTTCGGTGTAGTCCATGCCCATCTCCATCTCAGCGATCTCCCGCCAGCGCCACCATCGCATTCCTTTCCCAGCACAGGCGAACCGGTTCACCGGTATTCCGCACCGGCTGTAAAAGCTGCTCTTGCGTATTGCCCTGACTCACGAACAAACGAACGCCGTTGTCGATCATCACTTCATAGCGCGTTGCAGCACCTTGGTAATGGACGTCGCGTAAAACGCCCTGAACGTGGATCTCTTCTGGCTTCGCCACATCACGTGCAAAACGAATATGCTCTGGGCGGATCGAGAAGATCCCCGGCTGTCCGAGCAGAGTTTCTGCCGATGGGCCACGAATAACGTTTGAAGTACCGACGAATTCGGCCACAAAGGCGGTTTCCGGCTGCATATAAAGCTTTTGCGGCGTATCGACCTGCTCAATTCGCCCTTTGCTAAATACCGCCACGCGATCGGACATCGACAGTGCTTCGCTTTGATCGTGGGTGACAAAAATGAAGGTGATGCCCAGCTGGCGTTGTAGCTTTTTCAGCTCGGTTTGCATCTGCTCGCGCAGCTTGAGATCGAGCGCGCCAAGCGGTTCATCCAGCAGCAAAACACGTGGGCGGTTCACCAGCGCACGCGCCAAAGCCACGCGCTGACGCTGACCACCGGAGAGTTGAGAAGGTTTACGCTCGCCATAATCAGCCAGCGCAACGCTGTTAAGCGCTTCACGGGCACGGCTTATGCGCTCATTTTTAGCGACGCCTTTCACCATCAGTCCGTAGGCAATATTCTCCAGCACGCTCATGTGGGGAAATAGCGCGTAATCCTGAAACACGGTATTCACATCACGCTGGTAAGGTGGCAGTCCGGCAGCCTCTTGGCCTTGGATACGAATAGAACCGCTGGTTGGCTGCTCAAAGCCCGCAATCAAACGCAAACAGGTGGTTTTTCCTGAACCTGAAGGCCCTAGCAGAGAGAAAAACTCTCCCTCTTTAATCGTCAACGAAACGCGATCGACCGCATGAACGTCGCCGTAGAGTTTGGATACATCAATTAATTCAACAGAGACGCTCATTTTTATGTTCTCCGACAAAACTGTAAAATTTTTGGTGGATGCCTCAGTAGGCGTAGCGAGCGCAGAGAGTTTGAACATGGACAGCGCGCAAGAACCGGAACGTACACGTAGTACGTGAGGAGTCTGAGCACTGCCCTAGTTCAAAATATCAAGCGCAGTAGCCTAATGAGACATTCACTATCTGCCACCCATGATGGCAATATAGTCCTGCGTCCAACGGCTATACGGCACACACTGGCCTTGGCTTTCACACTTGGCCTGCGGTGTTTTCCAGAAGGCAATTTTGTCGAAGAATTTATAGCCGTTCGCTTCGCAACCGTTGCCACCTAATAAGGTGCTGGCTTTACAGCCCTCAGGCACGGCTGGCAGAGAGCCAAACCATGCGGCGACGTCACCTTGAACTTTTGGCGTGAGCTGCCAGTTCATCCATTTATATGCGCAGGTCAGATGCTTAGCCTGTGCGTGCACCATGGTGGTGTCTGCCCAGCCTGTCGCGCCCTCTTTCGGGAATACGGCATTGATTGGCTGGCCTTCGTTTTTCAGGCCGTTAGCTTGGAATGGCCATGAGCTACCGGCAGCGACGCCTTCGTTTTTGAAGTCACTCATCTGCACGGAAGCATCGTGCCAATAGCGGTGAATCAGCGGATGTTGCGTACGAAGTAAATCGAGTACCGCCTGATATTGGGTTTCGTTCAGCTCATACGGATCTTTGATCCCTAGCTCAGGCTTGGCGGTTTTTAAGTAGAGCGCGGCATCGGCGATATAGATTGGGCCGTCATAGGCCTGTACGCGCCCTTTGTTGCTTTTACCATCCGGCAGGTTTTGTGGTTCGAAGATTACGCCCCAAGTGTCTGGCGCTTTTGGAAATACTTTGGTGTTGTACATCAGCAGGTTAGGCCCCCACTGATACGGGGTGCCGTAAACTTCACCTTGGACGGTGTACCACGGTCCATTGACCATTCGAGGGTCGAGGTTTTTCCAGTTCGGAATTAAAGCGGGATTGATCGGCTGAACGCGTTTGCCATAAATCAGGCGCAATGAGGCATCGCCGGACGCGGTGACCAAATCGTAGCCACCTTTGGCCATCAGGCTAACCATTTCATCGGAGGTGGCTGCCGTTTTGATATTGACCTTGCAGCCGGTGTCTTTTTCAAACTGGGTCACCCAGTCATAGTTTTTGTCGCTTTGGCCACGTTCGATATAACCTGGCCATGTAATGATATCGAGCTGTCCTTCAGCCGGACCGAGCTTTTGCGGTAGTCCATCGGCCTGAGCAGTTGCAATCCCACCCAGTCCGCTGATACAGAGCGCCGAAAGCGCCGTGATAACTGTATTTTTCATTGCTATCCCCTGTCTGTGTAGTGCTGCTATTTAGTGCGGCAGATGGACTGCCTGCATTGTTATGTAATCAATTGCTTAGTGCTTAAAACTGCGCTTTTACTTTCGCCATGATGTGGCGCACAACGCTGTAATCCTGCAAAGCATCACCGGATAAATCCTTGCCATAACCAGAGCGCTTAAGACCGCCGTGCGGCATTTCGCTAACCAGCGTGAAGTGCGTATTAATCCACGTTGTCCCGTACTGAAGCTGCGCCGCTAGCTGCCACGCCCGATCGATATTTTTGGTCCAAACGGAAGACGCAAGGCCGTATTCAGATTCATTCGCCCAGTGCAACGCCTGCTCCAAGGAATCAACCGGCGTAATACTCACAACGGGGCCAAAAACCTCGCGCTGAACAATTTCATCCTGCTGCTGACAACCTGCGAGGATCGTAGGTGGATAGAAAAAACCGGGGCCGGAATGCATCTGCGCACCGGTGATCCGTTCGATATGCGGGTGACCCAGCGCCCGTTCGACAAAGCTGGCCACGCGATCGCGCTGTCTGGCGCTGATAAGAGGGCCCATTTCATTTTCGCTATCGTTGCTGCGCGCATAGCGTAAAGAGCTGGCTGCGTGGCCGAGAGATTCCACCAGCGCGTCATAAATTTTGCGGTCGGCGTAAACACGGCAAGCAGCGGTACAATCTTGTCCGGCGTTATAGAAACCGTAGCGACGTACTCCCGCGACCACTTCATCTAAATCGGCGTCATCGCACACGATCACTGGCGCTTTGCCACCCAGTTCCAAATGCGTGCGTTTCACGTTCTTGACCGCCGCCTGCATGATTTTCTGCCCGGTGACGATGTCGCCGGTAAGGGAAACCATACGTACCAACGGGTGATTCACCAGATAATTCCCCACGGTTTCACCGCGCCCATAAACAACGTTAATCACGCCCGTAGGGACGATGTTGCGTAATAAAGGGATCAGAGCCAGTGTGGAAAGTGGTGTGTGTTCGGAGGGTTTGAAGACGACGGTATTGCCCGCGGCTAACGCAGGAGCCATTTTCCATGCTGCCATCATCAAGGGGTAATTCCATGGTGCAATGGACGCCACCACGCCGATAGCATCACGGCGAATCATCGAAGTATGACCTTCCAGATATTCCCCTCCTAGCTGCCCATGCTGGCAGCGTACGGCTCCGGCGAAATAGCGAAAGGTATCAATAGCAGCGGGAATATCGTCTGAAAGAGCCTGATGGTAGGGTTTGCCGCAGTTGAGTGATTCAAGCTCGGCAAACATTGTTGCATGGCGTTCAATTACATCGGCAATTGCCAGCAGTACGGCAGCGCGTCGAACCGGAATAGTGCGAGACCATGATAGAAAAGCGCGTTGAGCAGACTCCACAGCGTCTGAAACCTGCTGAGCAGAAGCTTCGGCGAGCAACAGCAAAACTTCACCGTTGGCCGGATTGAGCAATTGCTCTTCTGGGCCTTCTCCCGTGACCAGCAGACCATCAATGAATTGCTGTGTGTTAAGTCCTTGCGTCGCGCTGCTCATGCTGCGTTCCTCTAGGGCAAAAGAGACATTATTAAAATGTCATTTATTTGTAATAAAAATGTAAATTAATTCATTTTAGCCTAGAGCAGCCGCTAGCTAGCGGCAAATACGAAATTATGAACGCTGCATTCGATTATTTAGATACCTGATGTTTTATAGGGATATAGGGGTGTTATAGCTTACGCGCCCCGCTATTCTCGCGGGCAATTTGCAGAAACGGGGTAACAAGCTCTGGCCTTGCACTGCCGCGCCGCCATGCCAATCCCACATCCAGCGGTTCTGGAGTATCGACTAGCGTGCGGGCTTCAATCATATTTCCCTCAAGCGACCACGGGCGATAGGCCATATCAGGAAGCAAAGCGACACCAATGCCAGCGGCAACCAAGCTGCGCACCGCCTCGGTGGATGCGGTGCGCATGGCGATGGTTGGCGTAAGTTTAGCTTTCTCCCATATGCGGCGTAGATGGCTGCCCATCTCGTCGGTGTTTAGCTGGATAAGCGGTTCTTTCACCACGTCGGCCAGACGAATGCTGTCATTTTCCAGCAACGGATGCAGTGGTGGGAGCCATAAGCGATATGGCGAGTGCATCAGCACTTCGGTTTGCAGCGCATCTCGGTCTTCGAGATTCGATAAAATAAGCACCCCAATATCAATCTCACCGTTTACCAATAAGTGTTCAATGTAAGGGCGTTCATCTTCAACCAGTTGGGTGGTGACATTGGGATAAGCCGCACGAAAACGAGTCAGCATATCCACCAGAAAGTAGCCGGCGACGAGGCTGGTTACGCCAATTTTTAGCGTTCCGCTAAGGTTCTCGCAACCCAACTCCAGGCTGCGCTTGGCATTTTCAACCGTGGCAAGAATCAAATATGACTGGCGTAGAAATTGATGTCCTTGATGGGTGAGTTCCATTCCCTTCGCATGGCGCTTAAATAATACGGCGCCAATCTCCTGCTCCAGCAACTGGATAGCCTGCGTTAATGAGGACTGGGAAACAAAAACCGTCTGTGCGGCGGCAGAAATCGATCCCGTTTCGGCAACGGCAATAAAATGGCGAAGCTGGCGTAAGGTCATCATGGGGAGATCATCCGTTTAAGTGCTGATGATCAAAGTGTAGACAGGAAAAGCATCTCGTTCGGTTTTATGTCAAAAGTATGACGGCGTTCGGATTTTCCGAATTGATATCTCTACTCACTGGGGAAAACTACGGTGGTCGGGGAATATTAAAATTGCGGAGTGCTAGATAGACGAAAGCCCTGAGTCATTGCTGACTCAGGGCTTCTGAATGTGGCGGAACGGACGGGGCTCGAACCCGCGACCCCCTGCGTGACAGGCAGGTATTCTAACCAACTGAACTACCGCTCCGCGTTGTTCCTTGTGGGAACGATGCGGATAATACGGATACCGCTCGGAGTCGTCAACTGTTTTTCTAACAAAGAATTTCAACTGAGCGCTTTTTCATCTTTTTGGCTATTTTTCAACAAATTCCGCGCAAAAAACTACTCAGCTTCAGCACGCCATAAACAGCTGCCGCCTTTCTTTTGCACCAAATCAAGCCGACGTTCATGTTCAGCTAATTCATCCGCATTGGCTCTCACCACTTTTAGCGCGTGTGCTTTACGGATTATCTTTTGTACTTCACCCGTTGGCCTCGCCTTCTCGCCTTCGCTCTCCATGGAGAATGTGAGCGACGTTTGCCCGCCCGTCATCGTTAAATAGACGTCGGCCAGTATTTGGGAGTCAAGTAATGCGCCGTGCAGTGTTCGCTTGGTGTTATCTATTTCGTAGCGATTGCATAAGGCATCCAAACTGTTGCGCTTGCCAGGGAACAAGCGGCGCGCCATGACCAAGCTGTCGGTGATCTTACAGAAGGTTTCCGTCTTTGGAATATCGCGATTGAGCTTACGGAACTCATAGTCCATAAACCCGATATCAAACGGTGCATTATGAATAACAAGCTCAGCACCGCGTATAAACTCCAGAAACTCGTCGGCGATATCAGCAAAAGTCGGTTTATCCAACAGGAAATCGTCGCTGATACCGTGAACACCATAAGCCTCTGGATCGACTAAGCGATCGGGCTTGATGTAAACATGGAAGTTACGCCCCGTTAAACGACGGTTGATGACCTCAACCGCACCAATTTCAATGATTCTATGTCCTTCGTAGTGAACCCCCAGCTTATTCATACCGGTGGTTTCTGTATCGAGGACGATCTGTCGAGTTATTCCTGTGCTCATAATGTCACTTTATGTCAGACTTAGGGTTTTGACTGCGGAGTAGTCTACCAGAGATGCTAAAACAGGTTGAGATTTTCACCGATGGTTCTTGCCTAGGTAACCCCGGTCCCGGTGGCTACGGTGCCATATTGCGCTACAAGCAACACGAAAAGACCCTAAGCGCAGGATACTACCTTACCACCAACAACCGCATGGAGTTGATGGCAGCCATTGTTGCATTGGAAACGCTAAAAGATCCCTGCGAGGTGGTATTGTGCAGCGATAGTCAATACGTTCGCCAAGGTATCACGCAGTGGATACATAATTGGAAAAAGCGTGGCTGGAAAACAACGGATAAAAAACCGGTTAAAAATGTCGATTTATGGCAACGCCTGGACCTCGCCATTCAATCACATAAAATTGAATGGGTGTGGATCAAGGGCCATGCCGGTCATGTAGAGAACGAGCGCTGCGATGAATTAGCGCGTACAGCCGCAGGTTCCCCCGATAGAGATGACACCGGCTACCAGCCTGACAACAAATAAAGCGAGATGTCAGGCGGTCTTTAGTCAGATCGTTTGCGAAAACTCTTCGTCGCGCCAACCGTTCCACGCCATCTCGCGCGCTGGCTTCTCTCTCGAAGAGCGGTCGGCGTGAGAGGAACGGTTCTTTTGCGCGCCACGATAATGCTTAGGCAGCCCAATACGGGTAAATGTTTGCCAAGGAATAAACCACCGCGACGATTCCACGGTAAAATTTGGCTGCGATTCTCATACAAAACTTCATAGTTTAGGAGTTGCAGCCAGTCTTGCATTCTCATCATGCTAAACATTCGGCTGCTGTAAGGCAGTCGATTACGCAGTTTGGGAACCAGTTTGCCTAAGCCAATCAAGCTGGTTGGATTAAACCCGGTTAAGATGAGCCAACCGTCATCCACGAGCACGCGGTCAACCTCACGTAGGATTCGGTGGGGATCGCTGGCGAAGCTTAGCGTATGGGCAAGCAGGCATGCATCAACGGATTTAGCGGCAAAGGGTAAACAGCATGGGTCGGCAATCACCTGTAGATTATCGCCTTTCACACCCACGCTAACCTGATGGGAAATACCGCATTTTTCGGTAGAGAGCTGAGAACTCAACGTGCCGATTTTAAGAAGATGATAACCAAATAGCTTCGGCCACCATGGCGCAAGCTGCTGCTCTAATGCGGCACGGTAATACTCTCCCCAAGGGATCTCACTCCAAGACAACGGAGGAGAAATCATTCGTGTTATCTGTGCTGGTTTCATCCGTTCACCTATACAGGGGGAATACCCCAATGGAGAGCTATCGATTATGAATCTTATCAGTATCCCTGCAATGCAAGATAACTACATTTGGCTGCTCGCCAACGATCAGCAAGAATGTTTGATCGTAGATCCCGGTGTTGCGGCTCCCGCTTTACACTACCTGACGGAAAATAAGCTTACTCCTAAAGCCATCCTACTCACGCATCATCATAATGACCACGTAGGCGGCGTGGGCGAGCTTTTGCAGCACTATCCGGATATTCCCGTATATGGGCCGCAAGAAACAGCCAATAAAGGCTGCACGCAGCAAGTTCGAGGACACGATGAAATTACCGTATTAGGTATGACTTTCAGCGTGTTGGATGTTCCTGGGCATACTCTCGGACATATTGCTTACTATGCTACCCCCTACCTGTTTTGTGGAGATACCTTATTTTCAGCGGGTTGCGGACGTATTTTTGAAGGTACGCCTGAGCAAATGTATGCCTCTTTACAGCTCATTGCGCAACTTCCTGATAACACCTTAATTTGTTGCGCTCATGAATATACTGAGTCAAATCTTAGGTTTGCAAGATACGTTTTACCAGAAAACAAAGAGATTGAAACATATCAGAAACAAGTTCACGAGTTACGGTTAAAACATCAACCTAGCGTGCCTTCTTTACTCAAAATAGAGAAGGAAATTAATCCTTTTTTACGTTGTTATGATAATGATTTACAACGAAATTTAGGATTCGAAAATCCACCAAATAAGACTTGGCAAGTTTTTGCCCGCCTACGCGACATGAAAGACAGCTTCTAAAGCTTTTTGTTGTGTTTTGAGGCTAGGCAAAGTATTATTGCTCGTCTTTTAATCACCAGTAGACACACACATGAAGGCTAAAGCAATTATCTTTGCCTCTATGTTGCTGGCCGGGTGCCAAGGCGTAAACCATCACGCTAATGAGCCCGAACAGTATGCACAGAGTTTGTCTTCAGTCAGTCGAAGTGAAGCAGGACAGCCCTCAAAGGACGCTCGAGCGACCTCCGCGCGATGGCTCAACGATAGTAGTAGTGACATTGCGCAGAAAGATTTGTGGGGCTTCATTAGTGACGATCTGAAGATGAAGGTTCCGGACAATAGCCGGATCCGCGAACAAAAAAATAAATTTTTAAGAAATAAGAGCTATCTCCACGATGTAACATTACGGGCAGAGCCGTATATGTACTGGATAGTCGAGCAGATTAAGCAACGTAAAATGCCGATGGAACTGGTACTACTACCCATAGTGGAGAGCGCTTTTAACCCACACGCAACGTCATCCGCTAACGCCGCAGGGCTTTGGCAGATAGTTCCTCAGACGGGGCGCAATTACGGGTTGAAACAGAACCAGTGGTATGACGGTCGACGTGATGTTGCCGCCTCTACCACCGCCGCATTGGATATGATGCAGCGAATGAACCGCATGTTTGGCGGTGACTGGTTATTGACGGTGGCTGCATTTAATAGCGGTGAAGGCCGTGTAATGCAGGCAGTCAAAGCGAATAAGCGTAAAGGTTTGCCGACTGATTTTTGGTCTTTGTCATTGCCACGCGAAACATCTATCTATGTTCCGAAGATGCTAGCACTGAGCGATCTGATCAAAAATAATAAACGTTATGGCATTAAACTGCCGCAGTCTAACGACCAACGTGCGCTGGCAAAAGTTGATGTAGGGCAACAGATTCAGTTGACTCAGGCCGCAGAAATGGCGGGCATGTCTCTGACGAAGATTAAGGCATTTAATCCTGGTTACAAAAAGAATGTAACCGCACCAAATGGCCCGCACTACATCATGGTGCCAAAAGCACATGTTGAGCAGTTTAAAGATTCACTGGCCGAAGGCGAGATAGCAGCAATCCAGCCCAGTGCACAGTTAGCATCAACGAACACCCCGTCTAAAGCGAAAGTTTCAGGCTATAAAGTTCGTTCGGGCGATACGATATCTGCAATTGCTAAGCGTTTAAATATCAGTCAGAAAGAGTTGTTGAGCATGAATAATCTGCGCAGCAACAGCAAACTGAAAGCCGGTCAGACATTGCAGGTTGCGGATAACGCCAGCACGTCGATCGCTGATAACAGCAGCATTACTTACAAGGTACGTAAAGGCGATTCACTGGCCAGCATTGCAAAACGTCATGGTGTAAACATCAATGATGTGATGCGTTGGAACAGCGTCATTACGAAAGCGAGTCAAATTCAGCCGGGCGATATGCTAACGCTGTATGTAAGAGACTCAGCTAACTCCAATAGCTAATGTTAGTAAGTAGAATCAGTTAAACGCAAAAAGCGCCGAAAGGCGCTTTTTTTATAGCTGGATTTTAACTCAACGATTTAGTCAGGTTTGAAATCAACCAATAATGGATTATGGTCAGATGCCTGTGTAACTAGCACCGATGCCTCAACAACACCAAGTCCACGGTAGAAAACAAAATCTAATGGCCGTCCAAAGGCCGTACGACGGCGATCGTTGGTAAAGTTAACCTCTTGTAGCTCCATCCCACTTGCAAACCGCTGTAGCGCATTAATGCGCTGTTTGCTCCAAGCGTTAAAATCGCCGGCCATGATCACTGGGCCTTTATGTAGAGCTATCTGTTCGCCAATCGGATCGAGCTGTTTGCTATATACGTCCACACCCAAGCTAAAATTTACAGCATGGATGTTTACAACCATTAATAACCGCCCGTCAAACAACGGATAAACCGTGACTAGCGCAGATTTTGATAATCGAATTAACGGTTCTTTTTCCCGCAGTGGGCAGCAATAAACCGGGTGTGCCGCGGCTAAAGTCATAACGCCAGAAGGATGCTGCGGGAACGAAAACGCAGGAACTTGATCGGCGGTAAGATAATTGCTTGTCGCAAATTTGACTAATTCAGGCGTAGTCTGCGCCTCTTGCAAAAGAACAAGCTGCGAGCTTCGACCATATTCCTTTAATACTGACAGCCAGTCTGAACGCTGCTGCTTAAAGATATTCCACACCATAATGCGTAGAACATTATCTGTTGGAAGAGATTGAGTAACGGGCAATGTTTGCCCCAGCTCATTCATTGCGCCGGGGAATACTCGCTCAGCAGGAAGACCCGCCACATACCTCATGGCATAATTTTTTTTCCGCACTTTCGCCGCCTGTTAGTTAAAACTCATTCAATCATTTCAACAATCGTTCGAGAATTATACGCCTTCCACAACGACATCAAAAAGAATCTAAAACACTTAGCTTGTTATAGGGACTAATACTGGGAAAAACAACTGTAGCGGGGGAAATGGCGAGTAAAGCTAGGTAAGTTAGGCATGAATTAGCGCTGATTTGGCGTTACCAAAACGCAAATACAAAAAAGCCTGCTATTGCTAGCAGGCTTTTTGCAAATAAGTGGCGGAACGGACGGGGCTCGAACCCGCGACCCCCTGCGTGACAGGCAGGTATTCTAACCAACTGAACTACCGCTCCACCGATTCTTTCTCTCACATCAGCATTCGTCTGATGTCAGTTTGTTCCTGTTATTTTCCGTGTCAGGGAAAAGGAACGAATTTAAAGCCTGACAGTTCCCTACTCTCGCATGGGGAGACCCCACACTACCATCGGCGCTACGGCGTTTCACTTCTGAGTTCGGCATGGGGTCAGGTGGGACCACCGCGCTATCGCCGCCAGGCATATTCTGTTATTTGTACCGCTCTCTGTATTTCTACAGCTAGCCATACAAACCAATCTGTTCACAAGCCTACTCTTTGTGTTTTCGCGTCTCTGCGTCTTAAAACACCTTTGGTGTTGTAAGGTTAAGCCTCACGGATCATTAGTACTGGTTAGCTCAACGTATCGCTACGCTTACACACCCAGCCTATCAACGTCTTAGTCTTAAACGTTCCTTTAGGAGACTCAAGGTCTCAGGGAAGACTCATCTCGAGGCAAGTTTCGCGCTTAGATGCTTTCAGCGCTTATCTTTTCCGCATTTAGCTACCGGGCAATGCCATTGGCATGACAACCCGAACACCAGTGATGCGTCCACTCCGGTCCTCTCGTACTAGGAGCAGCCCCTCTCAATCTTCCAACGCCCACGGCAGATAGGGACCGAACTGTCTCACGACGTTCTAAACCCAGCTCGCGTACCACTTTAAATGGCGAACAGCCATACCCTTGGGACCTACTTCAGCCCCAGGATGTGATGAGCCGACATCGAGGTGCCAAACACCGCCGTCGATATGAACTCTTGGGCGGTATCAGCCTGTTATCCCCGGAGTACCTTTTATCCGTTGAGCGATGGCCCTTCCATTCAGAACCACCGGATCACTATGACCTACTTTCGTACCTGCTCGAGCCGTCACTCTCGCAGTCAAGCTAGCTTATGCCATTGCACTAACCTCACGATGTCCGACCGTGATTAGCTAACCTTCGTGCTCCTCCGTTACTCTTTAGGAGGAGACCGCCCCAGTCAAACTACCCACCAGACACTGTCCTCAATCCCGATTAGGGACCGGAGTTAGAACATCAAACATTAAAGGGTGGTATTTCAAGGTTGGCTCCACGCAGACTGGCGTCCACGCTTCAAAGCCTCCCACCTATCCTACACATCAAGGCTCAATGTTCAGTGTCAAGCTATAGTAAAGGTTCACGGGGTCTTTCCGTCTTGCCGCGGGTACACTGCATCTTCACAGCGAGTTCAATTTCACTGAGTCTCGGGTGGAGACAGCCTGGCCATCATTACGCCATTCGTGCAGGTCGGAACTTACCCGACAAGGAATTTCGCTACCTTAGGACCGTTATAGTTACGGCCGCCGTTTACTGGGGCTTCGATCAAGAGCTTCGCCTTGCGGCTGACCCCATCAATTAACCTTCCAGCACCGGGCAGGCGTCACACCGTATACGTCCACTTTCGTGTTTGCACAGTGCTGTGTTTTTATTAAACAGTTGCAGCCAGCTGGTATCTTCGACTGGCTTCAGCTCCATCCGCAAGGGACTTCACCTACGCGCCAGCGTGCCTTCTCCCGAAGTTACGGCACCATTTTGCCTAGTTCCTTCACCCGAGTTCTCTCAAGCGCCTTGGTATTCTCTACCTGACCACCTGTGTCGGTTTGGGGTACGATTCAATGTTACCTAGAGCTTAGAGGCTTTTCCTGGAAGCTTGGCATCAACTACTTCATCACCGTAGTGACTCGTCATCACGCCTCAGGGTTGATAAAAGCACGGATTTACCAATGCTTTCCCCCTACACGCTTAAACCGGGACAACCGTCGCCCGGATAGCCTAGCCTTCTCCGTCCCCCCTTCGCAGTAACACCGAGTACAGGAATATTAACCTGTTTCCCATCGACTACGCCTTTCGGCCTCGCCTTAGGGGTCGACTCACCCTGCCCCGATTAACGTTGGACAGGAACCCTTGGTCTTCCGGCGAGCGGGTTTTTCACCCGCTTTATCGTTACTTATGTCAGCATTCGCACTTCTGATACCTCCAGCAACCCTCACAGGCCACCTTCAACGGCTTACAGAACGCTCCCCTACCCAACAACACCTAAGTGTCGCTGCCGCAGCTTCGGTGCATAGTTTAGCCCCGTTACATCTTCCGCGCAGGCCGACTCGACCAGTGAGCTATTACGCTTTCTTTAAATGATGGCTGCTTCTAAGCCAACATCCTGGCTGTCTATGCCTTCCCACATCGTTTCCCACTTAACTATGACTTTGGGACCTTAGCTGGCGGTCTGGGTTGTTTCCCTCTTCACGACGGACGTTAGCACCCGCCGTGTGTCTCCCGTGATAACATTCTTCGGTATTCGTAGTTTGCATCGAGTTGGTAAGTCGGGATGACCCCCTAGTCGAAACAGTGCTCTACCCCCGAAGATGAGTTCACGAGGCGCTACCTAAATAGCTTTCGGGGAGAACCAGCTATCTCCCGGTTTGATTGGCCTTTCACCCCCAGCCACAAGTCATCCGCTAATTTTTCAACATTAGTCGGTTCGGTCCTCCAGTTAGTGTTACCCAACCTTCAACCTGCCCATGGCTAGATCACCGGGTTTCGGGTCTATACCTTGCAACTTGACGCCCAGTTAAGACTCGGTTTCCCTACGGCTCCCCTATTCGGTTAACCTTGCTACAAAATATAAGTCGCTGACCCATTATACAAAAGGTACGCAGTCACCCCATAAAAGAGGCTCCCACTGCTTGTACGTACACGGTTTCAGGTTCTATTTCACTCCCCTCGCCGGGGTTCTTTTCGCCTTTCCCTCACGGTACTGGTTCACTATCGGTCAGTCAGGAGTATTTAGCCTTGGAGGATGGTCCCCCCATATTCAGACAGGATGTCACGTGTCCCGCCCTACTCATCGAACTCACAACGTATGCATTTTCAAGTACGGGGCTATCACCCTGTATCGCCGGACTTTCCAGACCGTTCCTCTGACACATACGCTGATTAAGGTTCTGGGCTGTTCCCCGTTCGCTCGCCGCTACTAGGGGAATCTCGGTTGATTTCTTTTCCTCAGGGTACTTAGATGTTTCAGTTCCCCTGGTTCGCTTCGTTAAGCTATGTATTCACTTAACGATAGTGTGACGAATCACACTGGGTTTCCCCATTCGGAAATCGTCGGTTATAACGCTTCATATCAGCTTACCGACGCTTATCGCAGATTAGCACGTCCTTCATCGCCTCTGACTGCCTAGGCATCCACCGTGTACGCTTAGTCACTTAACCTCACAACCCGAAGGTGTCTTTTTAGTGAACACGGTTACGAACCGGTTCAAGACAGCATTCAAGATTGCAAAAAATTGAGAGACTGCTTAATGCAAACTGTGTCAGTGTGTCTCACAGTTGCTTAAGCTTTCAAATTTCAGCTTGTTCCAGATTGTTAAAGAGCAATATCTTAAACACGACTCGTTAGAATCATCTTTAAGATTTTTTCGTTCATCAGAACGGATGATAATGTCTTTCACTCATTATCGGAATGGCGTCCCCAAGGGGATTCGAACCCCTGTTACAGCCGTGAAAGGGCAGTGTCCTAGGCCTCTAGACGATGGGGACACGAAAATACCGACAAAGCTCACGCTTTCTCGTTTCGTATCAGCATGAGTCTTAAAACTCACAACATCAACAGGTGCTCTTGCTCATTAATTTCATCAGACAATCTGTGTGGACACTGCACTTAACGCTATCTTTAGGTAAGGAGGTGATCCAACCGCAGGTTCCCCTACGGTTACCTTGTTACGACTTCACCCCAGTCATGAATCACAAAGTGGTAAGCGCCCTCCCGAAGGTTAAGCTACCTACTTCTTTTGCAACCCACTCCCATGGTGTGACGGGCGGTGTGTACAAGGCCCGGGAACGTATTCACCGTAGCATTCTGATCTACGATTACTAGCGATTCCGACTTCATGGAGTCGAGTTGCAGACTCCAATCCGGACTACGACATACTTTATGAGGTCCGCTTGCTCTCGCGAGTTCGCTTCTCTTTGTATATGCCATTGTAGCACGTGTGTAGCCCTACTCGTAAGGGCCATGATGACTTGACGTCATCCCCACCTTCCTCCGGTTTATCACCGGCAGTCTCCTTTGAGTTCCCGACATTACTCGCTGGCAACAAAGGATAAGGGTTGCGCTCGTTGCGGGACTTAACCCAACATTTCACAACACGAGCTGACGACAGCCATGCAGCACCTGTCTCAGAGTTCCCGAAGGCACTAAAGCATCTCTGCTAAATTCTCTGGATGTCAAGAGTAGGTAAGGTTCTTCGCGTTGCATCGAATTAAACCACATGCTCCACCGCTTGTGCGGGCCCCCGTCAATTCATTTGAGTTTTAACCTTGCGGCCGTACTCCCCAGGCGGTCGACTTAACGCGTTAGCTCCGGAAGCCACGCCTCAAGGGCACAACCTCCAAGTCGACATCGTTTACAGCGTGGACTACCAGGGTATCTAATCCTGTTTGCTCCCCACGCTTTCGCACCTGAGCGTCAGTCTTTGTCCAGGGGGCCGCCTTCGCCACCGGTATTCCTCCAGATCTCTACGCATTTCACCGCTACACCTGGAATTCTACCCCCCTCTACAAGACTCTAGCTGACCAGTTTCAAATGCAGTTCCCAAGTTAAGCTCGGGGATTTCACATCTGACTTAATCAACCGCCTGCGTGCGCTTTACGCCCAGTAATTCCGATTAACGCTTGCACCCTCCGTATTACCGCGGCTGCTGGCACGGAGTTAGCCGGTGCTTCTTCTGCGAGTAACGTCAATCACTGTGGTTATTAACCACAATGCCTTCCTCCTCGCTGAAAGTACTTTACAACCCGAAGGCCTTCTTCATACACGCGGCATGGCTGCATCAGGCTTGCGCCCATTGTGCAATATTCCCCACTGCTGCCTCCCGTAGGAGTCTGGACCGTGTCTCAGTTCCAGTGTGGCTGGTCATCCTCTCAGACCAGCTAGAGATCGTCGCCTAGGTGAGCCATTACCCCACCTACTAGCTAATCCCATCTGGGCACATCTGATGGCGTGAGGCCCGAAGGTCCCCCACTTTGGTCCGAAGACATCATGCGGTATTAGCTACCGTTTCCAGTAGTTATCCCCCTCCATCAGGCAGTTTCCCAGACATTACTCACCCGTCCGCCGCTCGTCACCCAGAGAGCAAGCTCTCTTGTGCTACCGCTCGACTTGCATGTGTTAGGCCTGCCGCCAGCGTTCAATCTGAGCCATGATCAAACTCTTCAATTAAAAGCTTGATTTGCTTAAGCAAGTTAAGCGATGCTCGAAAATTAACTTTCGTAATAATTCAACTAAATGAATTACTGCTTGGTCACTCTTCAAGACTTTAATATTTTATCGTCCGAGGACGTTAGATATTGTCTTGTGAGTGCCCACACAGATTGTCTGATAAATTGTTAAAGAGCAGCGAATTGCGAACATTCGTTCCAGCAACTCGGGAGGTGCATATTACGCTTTCCTCCTGAAGAGTCAAGCTTTTTTCTTTTCAGAAATTCGCATTGCTGCGATGCTTTTCTCTTCCTCACCGAGCGACGTTTGCGTCGTTGTTCCCGGTCAGTGGTGGCGCATTATAGGGACTTCTGAACGGCTGACAACCCCTAATTTAAAAAAACTTTTCAACCGCGCAAGTTTTAATCAAAAATTCGATTAATGGATGAATTTCATTCATTACCTGCTTTTATATTCATCAAACATAAAAAAGGCAGCCAATTGGCTGCCTTTCTATCTTTCTTTCTATATCACTATCTAGAGCCTTTAGAACGTCTCTATTACCTATTATTGTTTGGCAACGATTTGTTCATCAGCAACATCTAGCGTGATGTCTTTACCCGGAATCAGTTTTCCAGACAAAATTTGCTGGGCCAGCGGGTTCTCGATTTCCTGCTGGATAGCTCGTTTCAGCGGACGAGCCCCATAGACTGGATCGAAGCCCGCTTTTGAAAGCTGTTCTAATGCCGCATCGGTGATGGTTACGCTGTAGCCTTTCTCTTCGAGACGTTGGTACAGACGTTCCAGCTGAATCCGCGCAATCGCCTTGATGTTTTTCTGATCTAATGGATGGAACACAACGGTTTCATCTATACGGTTAATGAACTCAGGGCGGAAGTGGTGTGACACCACGCTCATCACCAACTCTTTCATTTCACCATAATCGAGCTGACCGAAACGATCCTGAATCAAATCAGAGCCAAGGTTTGAGGTCATAATGACCACGGTATTACGGAAATCGACCGTTCTGCCCTGCCCATCTGTCAGTCGTCCATCATCTAATACCTGCAGCAAGATGTTGAATACATCCGGATGTGCTTTTTCCACTTCATCTAACAAGATGACCGAATAAGGACGACGGCGTACAGCTTCAGTTAAGTAGCCACCTTCTTCATAACCGACATATCCAGGAGGCGCACCCACTAAACGTGACACGGAGTGTTTTTCCATAAACTCGGACATGTCGATGCGCACCATTGCGTCATCGCTATCGAACAAGAAGTTTGCTAGCGCTTTGCACAGCTCCGTTTTCCCCACGCCGGTTGGTCCTAAGAATAGGAAAGAACCAATTGGGCGGTTTGGATCAGACAACCCAGCACGGCTACGACGAATCGCATTCGAAACCGCTTCTACTGCTTCATTCTGGCCGATAACACGCTCATGCAGATCGTCTTCCATGCGCAGTAGTTTCGCGCGCTCGCTTTCTAACATACGTGATACTGGAATCCCTGTCCAACGTGCCAGCACTTCTGCGATTTCAACGTCGGTGACTTTATTGCGCAGCAGCTTCATCGTCTTACCTTCAGACTGCGTCGCTGCTTCTAACTGTTTTTCCAAACCAGGCAACTTGCCGTATTGGATTTCAGACATCTTGGCTAAATCACCGACACGACGAGCCTGCTCAAGCGCAATCTTCGCCTGTTCGATTTCAGCTTTGATATTCTGCGTACCGCTGAGTGAAGCCTTCTCGGCTTTCCACTCTTCTTCCAGTTCAGAATATTCACGCTCTTTATGCTCTAATTCTTCGTTGAGCATCTCTAAGCGCTTTTTACTGGCTTCATCAGATTCTTTATTCAGAGCCTGCTGTTCAAGTTTGAGCTGAATAATACGGCGCTCCAAGCGATCCAACGATTCTGGCTTAGAGTCCATCTGCATACGAATGCTCGATGCAGCCTCATCGATAAGGTCAATCGCCTTATCGGGCAGCTGACGATCCGCAATATAGCGGTGCGACAAATTCGCAGCCGCAACAATAGCAGGGTCTGTGATCTGCACGTGATGATGCAGCTCGTAGCGCTCTTTCAGCCCACGTAAGATCGCAATGGTGTCTTCTACCGTAGGCTCTGCTACGAATACTTTTTGGAAACGACGCTCAAGCGCAGCATCTTTCTCTATATATTGACGGTATTCATCCAGCGTAGTCGCACCAACGCAATGCAACTCTCCACGGGCTAATGCTGGTTTCAGCATATTCCCCGCATCCATTGCACCATCGCCTTTACCTGCGCCAACCATGGTGTGCAACTCATCAATAAACAGAATGACGTTACCTTCCTGTTTTGATAGATCGCTTAATACGGCTTTCAGTCGCTCTTCGAATTCACCACGGAATTTAGCCCCAGCGATCAGTGAGCCCATATCCAAGGAGAGAACGCGTTTGTTCTTCAGTCCTTCTGGAACTTCACCGTTGATAATTCGCTGTGCTAAGCCTTCAACGATAGCGGTCTTACCGACCCCCGGTTCACCAATGAGAACAGGGTTGTTTTTGGTACGGCGCTGCAATACCTGAATAGTACGGCGAATTTCTTCATCACGGCCGATCACCGGATCGAGTTTGCCTTGTTCGGCACGCTCGGTCAGATCGACAGTGTATTTTTTCAATGCCTGACGTTGATCTTCGGCATTTGCATCATCCACTTTCTCACCTCCACGCATCTGCTCAATGGCGGTACTGACTTTCTGAACGCTGGCACCTGCGGCTTTCAAGATATCGCCCAAATTGCCACGATCTTCTAACGCCGCAAGTACAAACAGCTCAGACGAGATAAAGGTGTCATTACGTTTTTGTGCCAACTTATCGCATAGGTTCAGAACACGAATCAATTCGTTCGATGGCTGAACATCCCCACCAGCGCCTTCAACCTGCGGCAAACGGGAGATAGCTTGTTCAAGCTCCTGACGTAAGCTCGCGGTATTAACACCAGCAGAGGTTAATAATGGTCGAACCGTGCCCCCATCCTGATTGAGCAGCGCGCTCATCAGATGTACCGGCTCTATAAATTGGTTATCACGCCCAAGTGCGAGTGACTGGGCGTCAGCGAGGGCAAGCTGGAACTTACTTGTTAAGCGATCCAGACGCATAATTCCTCCAAGATGTATCAAAGTTTCTACTGAAGAATATGTAAGGTCTACTCAACACTTTTCAAGGTCAATTAGCACGAAAATGACTACTTTTTGTTATGAGTCAAGTGGCAAACATTAAGTACAGTTTGTGGAAATGAGGATATGTGAATAACAAAAGCCTTAAAAAATAAGGCTATCGAAACCAAATCAGCGCCGCCATTCGCCCGGTAACGGGTTCTCGACGATAAGAGAAGAAACGCGATTTATCGCTTACGGTGCAGAGATCGCCACCTGATATCGTCTGAACACCAGCACGACATAAACGTAAACGAGCCAACTGATAAATATCAGCTAAATATTTGTCGCCATACTCAGCAAAAGCCCGTTCTGCATTGGCATCTTGCTCAATGAACTTTTCGCGGACCTCGCCCCCGACTTCAAAAGCAGTCGGGCCAATCGCAGGGCCGAACCAAGCAAGAATATCTTCTGGAGACGAATCAAAGCATGCCAACGTTTGTTCCAATAGACCGTCACATAAACCGCGCCAGCCAGCATGTGCAGCGGCAACTTCAGTTCCCTGGCGATTGCAAAAGAGAACAGGCAAGCAGTCAGCGGTCATCACCGCACAAACCTGCCCAGCGATATTAGTATAGGAAGCGTCGGCCTGATTATCAGCGCGATCGCTATTCTCATCTAAATGCAAAACACGAGTGCCATGCACTTGCTCTAACCAGAATGGTTCCGTTGGTGCAGCGGCAATATTTTTCAACCGGCGGCGGTTCTCTGCCACCACTGCGCCATCATCACCAACGTGCGTCCCTAGATTTAAAGCATCGTAGGGATGAACGCTAACCCCACCCTTTCGGGTGGTGTTAAAAGCAACAACGTTGTTTGGTGCTGGCCACAAAGGTGTGATCAACACATTCATAGCCAATCCATTTCGTCTTTGAACTCTTCAGTATCGGCCTGCAATGCTGAAATCAAATCGACCATATCCTGAGGCAATGGCGCATGCCATTCCATCTGAATACCGCTGATTGGGTGGTATAAACGCAGCATCGTTGCATGCAGCGCCTGACGATCAAAGCCACGCAAAATGGTAATAAACTCTTCCGATGCACCTTTTGGTGGACGAGGACGGCCACCGTATAACGGATCGCCTACCAGCGGATGGCTAATATGCGACATATGCACACGGATCTGGTGAGTACGGCCAGTTTCCAAACGCAAACGCAAACGTGTATGAGCACGGAAATGCTCCATAATACGGTAATGCGTCACCGCAGGTTTCCCCATTGGGTGAACAGCCATGTGAGTACGTTTGGTTGGATGGCGTGAAATAGGCTCTTCCACCGTTCCGCCCGCCGTCATGGTACCAATGGCTACCGCTTCATATTCACGCGTAATTTCGCGCGCCTGTAGCGCTTCAACCAAGCGTGTCTGGGCAGGAACGGTTTTAGCCACCACCATCAGACCCGTAGTATCTTTATCCAAACGATGAACAATACCCGCACGCGGCACGTCCACAATTTCAGGACAGTAATACAGTAAAGCATTCAGGATCGTGCCATCAGGATTACCGGCTCCTGGATGAACGACTAAGTCACGCGGTTTATTGATCACCAAAATATCGCTATCTTCATAAACGATATCTAATGGAATATTCTGCGGTTCCCAGCGAGCTTCTTCCTCAATTAGCGCATCAATGGCAATTTCTTCGCCACCGAGCACTTTTTCTTTTGGCTTGTTGATAATTTTCCCGTTAACCTTGACGCGATCGTCAAGGATCCACTCTTTTATACGAGATCGTGAATAATCAGGGAACAATTCGGCCAAAGCCTGATCTAAACGATGACCAAGCTGTGATTCCGTCACCGTTGCGGTTAGTTCTACTTGTTGTGCCATATGGGTTTCTTTCGTTAACGTTGGGTTTTCTCGGCGTTGCCGTTTAAAATAATGTGCTATTGTAGCTGGTCTTTGTCGGGAGCTTAACGGAGAGTCTCCCGGAACAACACAAAAAGGGTAATCAAAACGTCATGACGCGTATGAAATATCTGGTGGCTGCCGCCACGTTGAGCCTGGCGCTGGCAGGTTGCTCCAGTTCCAAAGATGCGGTACCTGATAATCCGCCTTCAGAAATTTATGCTACCGCTCAGCAAAAGTTGCAGGACGGTAACTTTAAAGCCGCTATTACGCAACTGGAAGCGTTAGACAACCGCTATCCGTTCGGGCCTTATTCTCAGCAGGTTCAGTTGGATCTGATCTACGCCTATTACAAATCAGCTGATTTGCCAATGGCTCAGGCGTCTATCGACCGCTTCATGCGTTTGAATCCAACACATCCTAATATTGATTATGTCCTGTACATGCGCGGCCTAACTGATATGGCTTTGGATGACAGTGCACTTCAGGGATTCTTCGGTGTTGACCGTTCTGACCGCGATCCGGAGCATGCCCGTCAGGCATTCCGTGATTTTAGCCAGCTGGTACAGCGCTATCCAAATAGTCAGTACAGCGCAGATGCCACCAAACGCCTTGTCTATCTGAAAGACCGTTTGGCAAAATATGAGCTGTCCGTTGCACAATACTACACCAAACGCGGTGCTTACGTCGCTGTTGTTAACCGTGTAGAGACGATGCTGCGTAACTATCCTGATACTCAGGCAACGCGTGATGCATTACCGTTGATGGAAAATGCGTACAAACAGATGAACCTGACCGCACAGGCTAACAAAGTCGCCAAAATTATTGCTGATAACTCGGCAAAAGCGTAACAGCTCATCATATTTGAACAGCAAAAAGGCAGCCAGTGGCTGCCTTTTTTGTATCTGATATACAGGGTTGAGAAAAACAGAGCGCAATAATGTTATTTTTAGGCCGTAGCAAAGCCGGAGCTTAGCCGTTTTTTCTGTCCCGATTTCCCCACTATGCTTGTTCTTCCTGTCTGACTCAAGCCCTAAATCGCCATGTCTTATTAAAAATCACAAATCGACTTATCTTTGCAAAAAGTGACAAAAATTCGTGATTTTAGTCTCACACTTTATTGAAAACGGCGTTATTCTAAAATTACCAAGACGGAAAAGACTGAGAGGTATGTATATGACAATTAGTATCACCAGTAAGCAAATGGAAATCACCACTGCCATTCGTCAACATGTCGAGGACCGTCTAAGTAAACTGGAAAAATGGCAAACGCATCTGATTAATCCGCATATCATTTTGTCTAAAGAACCAAAATTGTATGTTGCCGATGCCACGATTAATACGCCTAACGGACAGTTGATTGCCAGCGCAAAACATGAAGACATGTATGCCGCCATCAACGAACTGATTGCTAAACTCGAACGTCAGCTCAATAAAGTACAACACAAAGGTGAAGCGCGTCGCGCAAGTACCAGTGTCAAAGACGCTAACCTAGAAGAGGCCGACTTAGCAGAGGAAGACGTAGAATAAATCCATCCCCCAGTTACTCATCGACTAAACGCGCCAGGAGGCGCGTTTTTTGTTGACAGGCCAAAAGTAACACAGGTAAGTTAAGTTCTGGTTTTACTCTCATCGCTAACCACTACGACAGGCGTTTTACATGACTCAATCTATGTTTCTCTTCGCATTCTTTTTTACCTTCCCCTGATTGGGAGGCGTTTTTCCGTATAAAGAAAGCATGCGAAGAAAAACAAAAAAGCCTCCCAATCGGGGGGCTTTTTTCATTTCCACGCTTACAAACTCAACTTCAATACACTATAAGAAAGGCTCGATATGACAACAGATAACCCATTACTGGCATTACGTGAGCAGATCAGCGCTGTCGATAGCAAATTACTGGCGCTATTGAGTGAACGCAGAGAGCTTGCTGAGGCCGTTGCTCGAGCTAAACAAAAAAGTCACCGTCCGATTCGAGATAAAGAGCGCGAGCGAGAGCTTTTGAACTCTCTGACCGAACAAGGAAAAGCGCTTAATCTTGATGGTCACTACATCACTCGTTTATTTCAGCTCATCATCGAAGACTCCGTCTTAACCCAACAGGCACTGCTTCAGCATCAATACAATCACACCACACAAAAGTCTGCTCGCATTGCTTTCCTCGGGCCTAAGGGGTCTTACTCCCACCTTGCAGCTCGCCAATATGCCGCACGTCATTTCGAACAGCTGATTGAATGTGGATGCCATCGTTTTCAGGATATCTTCAATCATGTTGAAACTGGTCAAGCCGACTTTGCCGTATTGCCGATTGAAAATACCAGCTCAGGCTCAATCAACGACGTTTATGATCTGCTGCAACACACCAGCCTGTCGATTGTTGGCGAGCTCACCATTCCTATCGACCACTGCGTGTTAGTCACCGGCGAGACACGCCTCAGCGACATCAAAACGGTATACAGCCACCCACAGCCATTCCAGCAATGCAGCCAGTTCCTTAATGCCTACCCTGAGTGGAAAATTGAATACTGTGAAAGCACCGCCGCTGCGATGGAGAAAGTCGCAGCGCTCAACTCACCGCATGCGGCCGCACTTGGCAGTGAGGCCGGTGGCTCGCTTTATGGCCTACAGCCATTGGAACAAAATCTGGCAAACCAGCAACAAAATATCACGCGTTTTATCGTTCTCGCGCGTAAGGCCATTGATGTCACCTCTCAGGTGCCAGCAAAAACCACGCTGATTATGGCAACGGGGCAGCAATCAGGTGCGTTGGTAGAGGCCCTATTAGTATTTCGTGAGCACAATATTGTTATCACAAAATTGGAGTCTCGCCCTATCAACGGTAACCCTTGGGAAGAGATGTTCTATCTGGATGTACAGGCCAATATCAATGATGCGGCAATGAAAGCGGCATTGAAAGATTTGCAAGCAATCACTCGTTCGCTGAAAACACTCGGGTGCTACCCAAGCGAAAATATCGTTCCCGTTTGATTCCTATGAAAAACGCAAAAGCCTGCATAAGCAGGCTTTTGATATCTAAATTATCGCTTAGCTATTTCCGGCTATCATTTGCCTGACGTAACAGAGCTCGGCTTTCCGCTTGGAAATGCTGGGCGTGATCGCCAAACCAGTGTTCCACTTTTTTGAAGCTATCAATAAACGCCGCTTTATCATGGCTCTCCAGCAGGGCGATAGCCTCACCAAATCGCTGGTAGTAACGTTTAATCAGCGCCAAATTATTCTCTGATGACATGATGATATCCGCATACAGTTGCGGATCCTGAGCAAACAGTCGCCCCACCATCACCAACTCTAAGCGATAAATCGGAGACGAAAGCGCCAGCAGTTGTTCAAGCTGAACATTCTCTTCTGCCAAATGTAAGCCATAAGCAAAAGTCGCAAAGTGGCGTAGTGCCTGGATAAACGCCATATTCTGATCGTGCTCAACGGCGCTGATGCGATGGAGTCTCGCCCCCCAAACTTGTAGCTGTTCTAACAGCCATTGGTAAGCTTCCGGCTGGCGCCCATCACAATAAACCACCACCTGCTTTGCCAAACTGCCAACGTCAGGCCCAAACATCGGGTGCAGCCCTAATACGGGGCCACAGTGAGCGGCAAGCATAGCCTGCAACGGTTTATTTTTAACCGATGCAAAATCCACCAATAAACAATCATCAGGTAGCTTTGGTAAGCGCCCAATCGCCTGCTCAGTGAGATGAATTGGTACACTTACGATAACCATGCCCGCATCTGCGCATAGCGCTTCAGCTTTCGGCCAATCATCTTGTTCAAGAATACGCACTTCATAGCCGGAGAGGTGCAACATTTTCTCGAAGAGACGCCCCATCTGGCCTCGGCCCCCAACAATCACGACGGGACGTAAATCCGGCTTTAAGCTTTTAAAACCTTTGTCGTTTTCACTGGAGTAAGACTCACGCATCACGCGCCGCAAAACATCTTCAATCAGGTCGGGTGGCACACCTAACAGCTCAGCTTCTTTACGGCGGGATGCCAGCATTGATGCTTCACGTTCAGGAACGTAAATCGGTAAACCATAGCGGCTTTTCACTTCTCCCACTTCGGCTACCAGTTGCAGACGGCGTGCTAATAAATCCAGCAGTGCCTTATCAACTTCATCAATTTGATCCCGCAATGCGGTTAGTTCCGCCACCATGATGCTTATTCTCCTGCGCTACGGCTGCGTAGCGTTGCGCCTAGTTTTTGATGCATATCACGCAGAAGCGTATCCGTTGTTCCCCAATCAATGCAGGCATCTGTTACCGAAACACCGTATTTCATTTCACTGCGCGGCTGCTCTGAGCTTTGGTTACCTTCAAAGATGTTACTTTCTAGCATAACACCAATAATAGACTGATTTCCGGCACTAATTTGCTCAACTACTGACTCAGCGACCGCCGATTGGCGGCGGAAGTCTTTATTTGAATTGCCATGGCTACAGTCGATCATCAGCGCAGGGCGTAATCCAGCTTTTTGCATTTGGATTTCACACTCAGCCACATGCTCCGCAGAGTAGTTTGGCGTTTTGCCACCGCGCAAAATGACGTGCCCATGAGGGTTACCTTGAGTTTGCAGTAAACAAACCTGCCCTGATTGGTTGATCCCCACAAAGCGGTGCGCCATAGAAGCCGCTTTCATCGCATTGATCGCCGTTCCCAAACTACCGTCGGTACCATTTTTAAAGCCAACCGGCATCGACAACCCAGAGGCCATTTCGCGGTGTGTTTGTGATTCCGTGGTGCGAGCACCAATCGCCGACCAGCTAAAAAGATCGCCTAAAAACTGTGGTGAGTTAGGGTCTAATGCTTCAGTTGCCAATGGCAGCCCCATTTCAACCAAGTTCAAGAGCAGTTCGCGTGCTTTGATAAAACCAGCTTCAACGTCAAACGAGCCGTCCATGTGAGGATCGTTAATCAAGCCTTTCCAACCCACAGTCGTTCTTGGTTTTTCAAAGTACACGCGCATCACGATGTACAGCTGGTCACGCAACTCAGCTGAGATGGACTGCAAACGACGGGCATAATCAAGAGCAGCATCAGTATCATGAATAGAACAAGGGCCACAGACAACCAACAGACGATGATCTTTACCTTCCAAAATATTCGCAATGTCCTGACGAGAAGCCGCAATCTGTTCTTGCAGCTGCGAGCTCAGTGGAAAGCGATTTTTTAATTCTTCTGGCGTGATCAGTATTTGTTCGTCGCTAATGTGCACGTTATTTAATGCGTCTTTTTGCATAATCATGATAGTACCTGCCCTTTATTGAGTGATGACGCTCGTGATGATTTGAATCTTTGCTGCTTGCGTGAGTGCGTCTGAGAACCACCATATCATGCCATGTAAAGTTTTCAACCCATTAGTGTAAAGAAATAATTACCGTAAACTTTACACTACACTTCTCAACAAAATTTGAGGCAACGCCCAGTTTTGCTATTGCCCTGCAGGCCGAGGGTTTAAGCATGATAAAATACTGATTACATCATGGAGGACACATGCTTAAAGTCATCATTGTTGACGACGAACAACCCGCGCGCGACGAACTTAATGAGCTATTAACCAAACACGCCAGTATTGAGGTAATAGCCCAGTGTAACAACGCGTTGGAGGCTATCCCGACTATTCATAAATTACAGCCGGATGTGATCTTTCTTGATATTCAGATGCCACGAATTAGCGGCCTAGAATTGGTCTCTATGCTCGATCCCGACACCATGCCGTACATCGTTTTTGTCACCGCATTTGATGAATATGCTATTCAGGCATTTGAAAAACACGCCTTCGATTATCTGCTTAAGCCGATTGATAGCAGACGTTTAAGCAAGACATTAGAACGCTTGCAAAAAGGCATCAATGTAAAACAAAATTTACAGCCTTTTAGCGAACCTCAGCTTAAGCACATTCCTTGCCATGGTTTAAATCGTATTTTTTTGCTTAAGCTAGATGAAGTCGAGTACCTGTCATCCGAGCTTAGTGGTATCCACGTCGTCGGGATCCACCAAAGCGGATATACGCAGCTAACGCTCAAAACGCTGGAAGAAAAAACCCCCTTTGTTCGCTGCCATCGTCAATATATGGTGAACGCGGATCGCCTCAGCGAAATTCAGCTTTTGGATAATGGCTCAGCCGAAGTGATAACTCACACGGGAAAAAGAATTCCAGTGAGCCGCCGCTATCTGAAAAACTTAAAAGAGCGCTTGGGAATTACCTAATAAATGCACTTTACTGTAAAGGTGGTCGATTTCATTTTCCCCAATAAAGGTGGCGTGATGATAAAAAATCATATCTTTATTTTGTGCCTTGCCCTTGCAGCCTGCACGCAATATCCGGGCGGCGTAGATAAAGGCTCAATGTGGTTTAACGCTGGTTTTGAAGATGCCAGTATGGGGAAAGTGGTGCGCGATAACGATACGCTGATTGAATGGTATGGGAATCCTGATGTTGATCGGGCAGCATATTTAGACGGTTACAACCATGGTACACATCAGCTGTGCCAATCTTTTGCTATTGAGCAATGGGGATCGCAAGGTAAGCCTTTTCCTGCCAGCTGCGACAGCGCCGTGAATATTGCAGAATTACGTTTTAAATGGCAGCAAGGAATAAATAAAACATTGCCAAGATAGTAGGAAACAATAAAAAGCAACACGTCAGAATAGATATGTATCAGTATGTTTATTTAGATCAATTTTATTTGAAATTGCTTCACTGGTTTTTATAAACAGAGATCTCATTCGCAGATTAGCACATAAAGCTCATGGATATTATCCCTAGTACTTTTGGGTTAATTTTTAAAAGGGAACTTATGATAACGCTACAATTTGCGATAATTATTCTTTGTTTATTACTGGGGACGCGCTACGGCGGAATGGGGCTTGGTCTCATCAGTGGGATTGGACTCTTCTGCTTAACCTTTATTTTCGGTCTTGAACCCGGTAAACCACCGGTTGAAGTTATTCTGACTATCCTTGCCGTTATCGGTTGTGCTTCTGTTCTACAAACCGCAGGCGGCCTGAACGTTATGATGCAGTTTGCAGAGCGATTGCTGCGCAAACACCCACAGCACATCACAATTTTAGCGCCATTAACGACATGGACACTGACTTTCCTCTGCGGTACCGGCCACGTGGTTTACACCATGTTCCCGATTATCTCCGATATCGCCTTAAAGAAAGGTATTCGTCCAGAACGCCCGATGGCCGTCGCCTCGGTCGCATCACAAATGGCAATCACCGCGTCACCGGTCTCTGTCGCGGTTGTCTCCCTCGTCTCCATTTTGGGGGCAGCTCACGGAATTGGCCACGCCTATAGCATTCTAGAAATCTTGGCAATTTCCGTTCCTGCCTCACTCTGTGGCGTTATTGTTGCAGCCTTGTGGAGCCTGCGTCGTGGTAAAGACTTGGATAAAGATCCTGAATTTCAAGCAAAAATCAGCGATCCTAAACAGCGTGAATTTATCTATGGCACCAGCGAAACCTTGCTAAACCAGAAATTCGACAAGCGCGCCTACTGGTCTACATGGATCTTTTTCGCCGCAATCTTAGTGGTAGTTCTACTAGGTGCGTTCTCTGAATTACGCCCATCCTATGAAATGAAAGGCGTAATGAAACCACTGTCGATGAATCTGGTTATCCAGATGATGATGCTCATTGCAGGGGCCATCATCTTAATGGCCTGTAAGGTGAAACCTGCCGACATCTCAAGCGGTGCCGTATTTAAAGCCGGTATGGTTGCCATTTTCTCCGTATTCGGTGTGGCATGGATGAGCGACACTTTCTTCCAAGCGCATATGCAGGACCTTAAGCTTGTTCTAGAGGATGTGGTGAAGTCCCAACCATGGACTTATGCTCTGGTGCTGTTTTTAGTGTCTAAGCTCGTCAACAGCCAAGCAGCGGCGTTAACCGCGATTGCGCCAATGGGGTTACAACTCGGTGTCGATCCGAAGATGCTCATTGCCTTCTTCCCTGCTGCTTATGGTTACTTTGTTTTACCCACCTACCCAAGCGACTTAGCCTGTATTGGATTCGACCGGTCCGGTACCACAAAAATCGGTAAGTTCATCATCAACCATAGCTTTATCCTGCCTGGTTTTATTGGCGTAATAACCTCCTGTATCGTTGGTTATGTACTCGTCACATCCTTCATGTAGTTTTCAGGCTAACCGGTATTTGTCACAGCAAATACCGGTTCCTCCACAGGCTATTGTTCGCATATAAATAAAGAGCATAACCTGCTGGCGAAAACACAAAAAATAAGCTAAATGAACCCATTCTGAGCCAGCAGACGACCCGCTATAATGTGACGCTTGTCAACTTTGGCATTATCTCGTTACTGGAACCATCATGCTTTCTACACGCGCATACCGCGCAATGCCCCTGTGCCTGTCTATCTTGTCTGCTTTAACTAGCTCTGCTGCTTTTGCCGATACCTCGCTATTTACAGCGATGGATGATCCAACAACGGCGAAGAAGAGTTTCGACGGTAACGTTCAAGCAGGTTATAACTCTCAATCAGGTAACTCTGAGAGCTCGAACCTGCTGGCTAACACCACAATGACTTGGTTTAACCCTGAAACGGCATATAGCCTATGGGGAACGGCAAATAACACTAAATCAGGTGACACTCGTTCTTCAGAGAAATATCAGGCAGGCGCTCGTTCACGTTATAACCTTAGCCCTGACAACTATATTTTCGGGCAAGGCAGTTGGATCAACGACCGCTATGCTGGCTATGATTCCCGCTCAACAGGAACCTTAGGTTACGGCCGCCAAGTACTGGCAACGCCAGCGCAAAACCTGCGTGTAGAATTTGGTCCGGGTGTTCGTCACGACGAATATCATGGCGGTGGGCGTGAAACTCAGGCATTAGCCTATGCTGCTGGCAACTATGCTTACCAGCTGACTAAAAATACGCAATTCACACAGGGTGTTTCTGTTATGGCCAATGATGACACCACGGTCAACTCGGAAACCGCGCTAAACGTTGGGATCAATGACGACTTCTCTCTGCGTCTTTCATACAACGTGGTGTACAACACCGAGCCTCCGGCCAGTGCGCCAAAGAAAACCGACACGTCTACAGCTATTACCCTGCGATACAATCTGTAAAAATAACTTTATGACTCAATAGAAAAAGCCCGCTTAGCTGCGGGCTTTTTTGTGCCATTTGATCATGCGATAACAGCCATAAAAAAAGGGGTTAGCGCAATGCTAACCCCTTTAAAACTAATAACGTTTGGATGTTGCTTACGCTTTAGCGCCCAGACGCTCTTTGATACGAGCTGATTTACCGGTACGCTCACGCAGGTAGTACAGTTTAGCTTTACGAACGGCACCACGACGTTTAACAGTAATGCTGTCGATTACTGGTGAATGAGTCTGGAATACACGCTCAACACCTTCGCCGTTAGAAATCTTACGAACAGTGAATGCAGAGTGCAGACCGCGGTTACGGATTGCAATAACCACGCCCTCGAATGCCTGCAGACGTTTTTTAGAACCTTCAACGACCCATACCTTAACTTCCAGAGAATCACCTGGACGGAATGCAGGTACGTCTTGCTTCATCTGCTCTTGTTCGATCTGTTTAATAATGTTGCTCATAATATGTCTCTTACCCTAGGTAAACTGATATATCGGGTCGTTCAGCCTTGATAAACAAGTCGCTTAAACGTTCCCTTCATGGTCTTGCTGTTCTAGACGATGCTCCTTACGGAACTCGGCCAACAGCTTCGCTTGCTCGTCAGTCAGAGCTAGGCTTTCTAGAAGTTCAGGTCTTCTAAGCCAGGTACGGCCCAGCGACTGCTTCAAGCGCCAGCGACGAATCTCTGCATGATTTCCCGACAGTAAAACTGGCGGTACCTCCATGCCTTCTAACACTTCAGGGCGTGTAAAGTGCGGACAATCCAGCAGTCCGTCGGCAAATGAATCTTCCTCTGCTGAAGCTTGATGACCCAAAACTCCCGGAATAAACCGTGAGACAGAATCAATCAGCGTCATGGCAGGAAGCTCACCGCCGCTAAGTACGTAATCTCCGATTGACCATTCTTCATCAATTTCGGTTTGGATTACACGCTCATCTATACCTTCATACCGACCACAAACCAGAATTAACTTCTCATTTGTTGCCAGCTCGCAAACGCCTTGCTGGTCAAGTTTGCGACCCTGCGGCGAGAGATAAATCACTTTCGCCCCTTCGCCTGCCGCTGCTTTTGCAGCGTGGATAGCTTCCCGTAAAGGTTGCACCATCATCAACATCCCCGGACCACCGCCATAAGGACGGTCATCAACGGTGCGATGCCGATCGTGCGTGAAGTCTCGTGGACTCCAGCACTGCACGCTTAGCAGGCCATTCTTAACAGCCCGGCTAGTTACCCCGTAATCAGTGATTGCGCGGAACATCTCAGGAAATAAGCTAACTATACCGATCCACATAACTCAATCCACATAGCGCCATACCCTTTCAACAACGGATGCTACACGCCTTCCAATAATTGGAGGTTAAAAACCAGGATCCCAATCTACTTCAACAATGCGAGTAGTGAGATCGACTTTCTTGATTACCTGCCCGTCGAGGAACGGAATCAACCGCTCCTTGAGACCGAATGCATCTTTCAGGTTTGCCTTAACGACCATTACGTCATTAGAACCAGTTTCCATCATATCGATGATTTTACCCAGTTCGTATCCAGCGGAGGTGACTACCTGGCAGCCCATAAGGTCTTTCCAGTAATAATCGCCATCTTCTAGCTCTGGCAATTGCGACTCTTCCACTACGATCTCACGATTCGTTAGCGCATTCGCCGCATCTCGGTCATCAACACCTTTGATTTTGATAACCAAATCCTGATTGTGGCGCTTCCAGCTTTCTAGCTCGACATGCTGCCACTGACCAGCCTGCTGGATAAACCACGGCTGATATTCAAAAATGCTTTCGGCGTCTTCGGTGGATGAAAACACTCTGAGCCAACCGCGAATACCATATGAAGAACCCAGTTTCCCGAGTACCACGGGATTAGTAAGTTGTTTGCTCATTGTGACCACCGCAACGGATTAAGCAGCTTTCTTAGCTTCTTTGATCAGCGCAGAAACGCGATCAGAAACAGTTGCGCCCAAACCAACCCAGTGGTTTACGCGATCCAGATCCAGACGCAGAGATTCTGCCTGACCTGCTGCCAGCGGGTTGAAGAAACCAACACGCTCGATGAAACGGCCGTCACGTGCATTACGGCTGTCAGTTACTACTACTTGATAGAACGGACGCTTTTTAGCGCCGCCACGAGCTAAACGAATTGTTACCATAACATCCTCATTAGTTAATAGAACACCAGACCCCATCGAGGAACGGAGTCCGGTGTCTGTTGTTCTTAACGAACATAAAAGCCCGAAAATTTTACTCACTTTGGCGCGAAAAGCAACCGAAAGCGTACTTACGCCCCGGTTGCAGTTGCTAAAATAGGCAAAAGGAGGGATTAACGACCAGGGAATCCGGGTGGCATCATACCTTTCATGCCACGCATCATTTTCGACAAGCCGCCTTTCTTCATCTTCTTCATCATACGCTGCATTTCATCAAATTGTTTAAGTAAACGGTTGACGTCCTGCACTTGCATACCAGAACCCTGCGCGATACGACGTTTACGCGAGCCCTTGATAATTTCTGGGTTGGCACGCTCTTTCAACGTCATGGAGCTAATAATCGCCTCCATACGCACTAAGAGTTTGTCATCCATCTGAGATTTAACGTTTTCTGGTAGTTGCCCCATGCCTGGCATTTTTGCCAGCATTGAGGTCATCCCGCCCATGTTACGCATTTGCTTAAGCTGATCCATAAAGTCAGTGAGGTCGAAGCCGTCACCTTTCTTCAGTTTCTGTGCCAGCTTCTCGGCTTGTGCACGGTCAACTTTGCTCTCAATATCTTCGATAAGTGACAGAACGTCGCCCATACCAAGGATACGAGAGGCTACGCGGTCAGGGTAGAACGGTTCCAGCGCTTCGGTCTTTTCACCCACGCCCAAGAACTTAATCGGTTTACCCGTAATATGGCGAATAGATAAAGCCGCACCACCGCGCGCATCACCATCGACTTTTGTCAGCACCACGCCGGTTAACGGCAGCGCTTCATTAAAGGCTTTGGCGGTGTTCGCCGCATCCTGACCGGTCATGGCATCAACAACAAACAGCGTTTCAACCGGATTAATCGCGGCATGAACCTGTTTGATCTCGTCCATCATCGCTTCGTCAACGTGCAAACGACCCGCGGTATCGACGATCAGAACATCATAAAATTTCTGTTTAGCATGCTGCAAAGCACGGCTAACAATCTCGATTGGCTTCTCTTTAACATCAGACGGGAAGAAATCGATGCTCACTTGCTGAGCCAAAGTTTCTAGCTGTTTAATCGCCGCTGGGCGATAAACGTCGGCAGAAACCACCAACACTTTCTTCTTATGTTTCTCTTTAAGAAACTTACCGAGTTTACCCACGCTGGTTGTTTTACCCGCGCCTTGCAAACCCGCCATCAATACAACAGCAGGCGGCTGTGCGGCGAGGTTCAGCTCGGTGTTCACTTCACCCATGGCGTTCGTCAGTTCGTTTTTAACGATTTTGACGAACTCTTGCCCAGGGGTCAGGCTTTTGTTCACTTCGTGCCCTACGGCACTTTCTTTAACACGATTGATGAAGTCACGGACTACCGGTAGCGCAACGTCCGCTTCCAGTAATGCCATGCGTACTTCACGCAAGGTGTCTTTAATGTTTTCTTCGGTCAGCCGCCCGCGGCCGCTGATGTTGCGCAATGAGCGCGACAATCGATCGCTTAAATTTTCAAACATTGTTTCTGCTCAACGTTAAGACTGGCCGTCAAGGCGACGACGTAGATGGCGGCGAGTATAACACGAAGATGGCACCTTTCTCCTCCTTGCTGCGCGGATTGGTTGGAGCGTGACGCGGCTAACGCTATACTGGCCTCATAATTCACTCTGCTAATGCTAAATTCACCATGCCTGCATTTGCCATATTGGCCATGATTACCTACTTACTCAGCCTCGGTTTAATCATTCCGAGCCTGGTACAAAACAACCGAGCCTATCGCCGCTTGGCGCTTTTGTTCGCCGCTATTGCGCTCATTAGCCACGCCGTTGCGCTTCAGGCTCGTATTTTTGATGTCACCACAGGGCAAAATCTTAGCTTACTGAACATTGGTTCGATCGTAAGCCTGATGATCTGTTTTGTGATGACCGTCGTCGCCTCACGTGACCGTGGCTGGTTTTTGCTGCCGATTGTATACAGCTTTGCCTTAATTAATCTCGGGCTCGCCAGCTTCGTTCCAGGCGAATTCATCACCCATCTAGAAACGACGCCGTCTCTGATGATTCACATTGGTCTGGCGCTGTTCTCTTACGCAACACTGATCATTGCTGCGCTCTATGCCCTACAGCTTGCGCTTCTCGACTATCTGCTGAAAAACAAAAAACTCACGTTTACCGCTGATATGCCGCCGTTGATGAGCATCGAACGCAAGATGTTTCATATTACGCAGGTCGGTGTTGTGCTACTGACACTCACCCTGTGCACTGGCATGTTGTACATGGATAACTTGTTCAGCAAAGAGAACGTGCATAAAGCCGTACTGTCGATTTTGGCATGGTTTGTCTATGTTTTATTACTGTGGGGGCACTTCCGTGAAGGCTGGCGTGGACGCCGCGTCGTATGGTTCAGCTTGCTGGGCGCATTTTTACTGACGATGGCCTATTTTGGCAGCCGTCTTCTTCAGGAAGTCATGGTAAACTAACTCCCCTCCTCTTTTTCGCTCACCCCGTAATACCACGGGGTGAACCGTTCAATCGTTATAAGGAACACCTCCTTGGAGCACGTCTCTACGGGTACACTGATTACCATTCTGGTAATTATGGTCATTGTCTCAGCCTATTTTTCTGCGTCAGAAACAGGGATGATGACACTCAACCGCTACCGCCTCCGCCATCTCTCCAAGCAGGGATTACGTTCCGCTCGACGTGTTGAAAAACTACTCAAACATCCCGATCGCCTGATCAGTCTGGTGCTCATTGGCAACAACCTCGTCAACATTTTGGCTTCAGCCTTAGCAACCATTGTCGGGATCCGTTTGTATGGAAACGCAGGCGTAGCCATTGCAACCGGCGTTCTGACCTTCGTGGTATTAGTGTTTGCCGAAGTGTTGCCAAAAACGTTTGCCGCGCTCAATCCCGAAAGAGTCGCTTTCCCAAGCAGCGTATTATTGCTGCCGCTGCAAAAAATCATGATGCCATTAGTTTGGCTTCTAAATGGCATTACTCGCATTCTGCTGCGCATGTTTGGTATCCGGGCCACGGCGCATCCGAGCGACGCGGTCAGTAAAGATGAACTTCGGTCTATCGTGAACGAATCCAACTCACAGATTTCGCGCCGTAATCAGGACATGTTGATTTCAGTTTTGGATCTTGAAAAAGTGACCGTCGACGACATTATGGTGCCGCGCAATGAAATCGTCGGTATTGATATCAATGATGACTGGAAATCAATCTTACGCCAGCTAACACATTCACCACACGGACGCATCGTCTTATACCGCGGCTCACTTGATGATTCGATTGGCATGCTTCGTGTGCGCGAAGCCTATCGCCTGATGATTGAAAAGAAAGAGTTCAATAAAGAGAACTTACTGCGCGCCGCCGATGAAATTTATTATATTCCAGAAAGTACTCATCTCAGCGTCCAACTGCTTAAATTCCAACGTAATAAAGAAAAAATGGGCATCGTGGTAGATGAATACGGCGATATCAAAGGGCTGGTTTCCGTTGAAGATATTCTCGAGGAGATTGTCGGCGATTTCACCACGTCGATGTCCCCCTCTTTGGCAGAAGAAGTTATGCCACAAAGTGATGGCTCTGTGCTGGTAGATGGAACCGCGAATATTCGCGAGCTAAATAAGGCATTCAACTGGACGCTTCCCGCCGACGGCCCACGTACTATGAACGGTATGCTGCTTGAGGAATTAGAAGATATTCCACTGCCGGGCGCTCACGTCAACATTGGCCAGTACCATATCCAAATACTCGACGTACAGGACAATATGATTAAGCAGGTCCGTGTTTCGTCAGTGGCACGTACGAAAGCGAATGAGGACAGCGAGCGCTATAGCTCATAGCCCAATTCCCCCATTAAAAAAGGCGCATTCAGCGCCTTTTTTGTGTCTTGCGTTCAGAGAAACGAGACTAAATATGCAGCTCAGCCAGTTTTTCTTTAGGCAGGGCGAGATCGTCGTTATGGTTAACTCCAACGCCTTTCTCTAGGATATGACGAGCAATTTCATGCGCTTCCTGCAATGAGTGCATGGAATAGGTTCCGCACTGATATTCATTGAGTTCAGGAATTTTACGCTGGTCAGTCACCTTCAGCACATCTTCCATAGCCGCTTTCCACGCATTAGCCACGCGAGACTCTTCTGGCGTACCAATCAAGCTCATGTAGAAACCGGTACGGCAGCCCATTGGAGAGATATCGATAATCTCCACGCCGTTACCGTTCAGATGATCGCGCATGAAACCAGCAAATAGATGTTCAAGAGTATGGATACCGCGCTCAGGCAAGATCTCTTGGTTCGGGTGACAAAAACGCAAATCGAAGACCGTGATGTTGTCGCCGTGCGGGGTTTTCATATTTTTTGCTACACGCACCGCAGGTGCCGCCATACGCGTATGGTCTACAGTGAAGCTATCCAGTAGTGGCATTTCGTCACCTCCTCATAAAAAAAATGAATTTTTTTTTGGTTTAATGAAACCTTTTCTAACTCAGCGAGTCTGAATATATGAAAGACGCGCATTTGTTATCATCATCCCTGCTACAGAGATGCTATTTTGGCCACAGGTATTGTGGCCTTTTTCTTTTCTAGCGCCCAGCGTGTAAATGCAGATACTCTTCAAACCCCATAGCACCCGGCATTGAATCCTGAGCTTCCATAGCGGCCTGACGTTTAATCGATGCTTCCACCTGCTGCTGTAACTGTTCTTCGGTTAACACTTCCAATGGCTCTGAGCTCAACTGTTCGCGATAACGTTCGGAAAGTTCACGACCAAATCCACCCACGCCTTTTTCTTTCATCTGCTCCAGTACCTGAGCAGAATAGGTCAATGAAGCATCTTCAAAACAGGCTACCAGCTTAGTGCAAACTTGCTGATATTGCTTATTCCCATTGATGCTATCTAATACTTCAGCAACGCGTTGTAAATCCGCAAACAGCTCCTTGCCTACTTTAGCAAGTGGCTGACGCTCAGTATCACAGCCAATACCAATAGTTTGGCCAGGCTTACGCCCTTCAAGGATCACGCGGTTCCAGTTTTTACGCGTACACAGCAGTTCATCGCTGCTCATTTCAGGCGCATCAGCCAGTACACACCAAATCAGGAAAAGATCCAAGAAGCGTGACTGCTCAGCATTCACGCCAATGGCCGTAAATGGATTGATATCCAGAGAGCGCACTTCTATATATTCAATGCCGCCACGCAACAGCGCATCGGACGGAGACTCATCGCCTTTAGTGACACGTTTTGGGCGAATCGGTGCGTAGAGTTCATTTTCAATCTGCAAAACGTTGGCATTGAGCTGGCGATAATGACCATCGACCTTTACACCAAGCTTAGCAAACTCAGGAGATGGTGTATGAATCGCTTTTTTCAGCGCGGTGACATAGTCAGGCAGATTGTTGAACGTGATACCCAAATCATTCTGCGATTTATTGGTGTAACCTAAATCACTCAAACGCAGCGAGGTCGCATAAGGCAGATACAGCATATGCCCATCGCGCTCGAATGGAATATTGGTCTCACGACCGTTCAAGAACGATGAACAGATTGCCGGCGAGGCACCAAACAGATATGGGATCACCCAGCCAAAGCGGTAATAGTTGCGGATCAGGCGGAAATATCCCGCGGAGATCTGCTCTTTACCACTTTCGGCATCTTCAACACCAGCCCATGCACGCCAAAAATCAATAGGCAGCGAGAAGTTATAATGCACACCAGAAATGGTTTGCATCAGCGCACCGTAGCGATTCTTCAAACCTTCGCGGTACAACGTTTTAAATCGACCAACGTTAGATGACCCATACTGCGCCAGTACAATATCTTCTTCTTTATTGATAAAGCACGGCATGCTCATTGGCCACATACGCTCTGAGCCCAAATTGCGAGCTACATAGCGATGAATATCCGTTAAGAAGGAGAGCATGTGATCGATGCTGGGATCGACTGGAGTAATAAACTCCAGCAAAGACTCGGCAAAGTCAGTGGTTATCCAAGGATGAGTCAACGCTTTACCCAATATCTCTGGGTGACCAGAAGCGGCCAATTGGCCCTCAGGCGTTACGCGGAGCGTTTCACGCTCAATTCCGCGTCGAATTCCGTTAAGGGCATCTGGATGCGACTCCAGCCAAGTCAGTGCTTTAGATACGTCCGGGATCAAGTCGACCTCCCGCTAATCAAATAATAACTGCCAGCATTCATGTTCTGCCGCTGAGCGTTTCCACTCTCGCTTATGACCACCATGACATACCCTGTAGCGTCAGCCATGCTAACACCACATAACGTACCGCTTTCCCAATACTGAGATAAAGCGCCACGGGTACCCACGGCATTCGCAGCCAACCTGCTAACACACAGAGTAAATCACCAATGATAGGCACCCAACTGAGCAACAATGTTACCGCGCCATAGCGTTGTAACCAGCGTAACGACAGCTGTAACCCCCGCTGCGGTTTCATGTCCGGCAGCAGACGACCAATGATGACATTTGTTAATCCGCCCAGAATATTGCCAACAATCGCTGTCAGCACTAACCACCACGGAGAAACCTGCCCCGCTAACAGCAAGGCAGTTAAAACAATTTCTGAATTTCCAGGCAATAGCGTCGCGCTAGTGAAGCTACTGGCAAACATAGCGCCTAATGTCAGGAGAGAACTCATTACAACTTGCGCACGTCAACCCACGCCATATTGGCGCTTTGAGCGGCTTGAATGCCAAAGTCAGCATCTTCGAACACAACACAATCTTTAGGCGCGACGCCGATAAGCTCCGCACAACGTAAGAATGTGTCTGGTTCAGGCTTATGCCGCTTAACATCATCGGCACCGACGATCGCTTGAAAACAATCACGCAGCCCCAAATGGCGCAACAATGCATCTGCCATCCGGTGTTCACTCCCAGTTCCCACTGCCATCGGCCTTTTGCCTTTATAGGCTCGCACCACATCGATCAACGGAAGCGGCGTTACGCTATCCAGTAACATGGCTTCTACCGCAGCCGTTTTCAATGCGGCAAGATGATGTGGATCCATATCTGCTTGGTTATTTTCTATAATGACCTGGGCAATACGCCAAGTTGGAGAGCCATTCAGTGCCACCATCGCATGTTCATCGTAGGTCATTCCGTATTGGGAAAGTACCTGCCGCCAAGCCAGACGATGCGTCGGCTCGGTGTCGAGTAGAGTGCCGTCCATATCAAAAATCAGTCCTTGAAAGCGATCGTACATTGATTGCAGCTCCGTAACGATGGTGAATATATGGAAGGTTACTTTAACGCAAAGCTATTACGTTGTCGCTCTGAGAGTTTCAGGAGGAATTAATTGAAAAGCCAATGGATATGAAGAAAAATTGAGCTGAAAAATACTACGCACAGTGGATTTTAGATAAAAAAAAACCCCGTCAATGACGAGGTCTTAAGATGACATATTTGGGAGGTTATTCGGCGCAAGCGCCTCACTCTCTTAGTGTCATCAGTCTCTCTGACTATCATACGACAAGGTATGTTACATCAGAAAAACCAAATATGGTGCACTCAGGAAGATGACTCAACGCAAGCGTTTCGCCCTGCGGGCCGTTTTGCTAAAGCAACGTTATCATCCTTTGTGCTACCGCCAACACTTAATCACTATGCAATTCTGCATCTGCGATAAGTATTGTGAAATATGGTGCACCCAGGAAGATTCGAACTTCCGACCGCTCGGTTCGTAGCCGAGTACTCTATCCAGCTGAGCTATGGGTGCACAGGATACTGCTGATATCGTGACGCTGGTAAATCTTTAGCACCACAATCAATAATGGTGCACCCAGGAAGATTCGAACTTCCGACCGCTCGGTTCGTAGCCGAGTACTCTATCCAGCTGAGCTATGGGTGCACAGGATACTGCTGATATCGTGACGCTGGTAAATCTTTAGCACCACAATCAATAATGGTGCACCCAGGAAGATTCGAACTTCCGACCGCTCGGTTCGTAGCCGAGTACTCTATCCAGCTGAGCTATGGGTGCACAGGATACTGCTGATATCGCGACGCTGATAAATCACTGCATCACAACAAAATATGGTGCACCCAGGAAGATTCGAACTTCCGACCGCTCGGTTCGTAGCCGAGTACTCTATCCAGCTGAGCTATGGGTGCAAAATGGCGGTGAGGCGGGGATTCGAACCCCGGATGCAGCTTTTGACCGCATACTCCCTTAGCAGGGGAGCGCCTTCAGCCTCTCGGCCACCTCACCTTACGCATATCTTTCGATGCGTGCTGACTAACTTTGTTTAAGCTCATCGGCACTGCGTGGCGCACATATTACTTTCTGGGGTTTATAAGTCAAACATTTTTTCGAGACTCTGATTCGTTTGTGTAAAACACAGACAAAAAGCGCGATTTTAAGGCAAGCTGTTGATTTAATAATCACGAAATCAGCGTATAGCTCAGCTTAAATCTAAAAATGGATAGACAGAAAAAACGAAAAGAAGCGGTCTGGAGAAAGATAAAACGAAAGAAAGTTGAAAATGAGGGTATAGCAGAGGGAGTTTAGAGCGCAAATAACTGATTTAGCGTTAGCGCCCCGCAATGATGCGAGACGCTACACTAGGACTAGTAAGTCGTCTGTTGAGACTTTTCGGCCTGAATACGTTGGTAAATTTCTTCACGATGGACAGAAACCTCTTTCGGAGCATTTACACCGATGCGAACTTGGTTTCCTTTAACACCTAATACAGTGACCGTTACCTCATCACCAATCATGAGGGTTTCACCCACTCGACGAGTCAAAATTAGCATTCTTTGCTCCTTGAAAGATTAATTAGAGTCGGGTCTCTCAGCTTCCCCGCCATTATCCGTCATCTATTGTACCTATAACAAGTTCATAATGTGTAAGCAGATTAGGCTGGTCCACACTGTATGTACAAGTTTAGTCCAAAAGGTATACACCGTAGTAATTTTTATAACAAGCACGTTAACTAAAAAACAAAAAACGCCATACCTGACAATAAGATATGGCGTTTGTTTTTTGAACTACCTTAAGTTACAGCTTATCTGCAACCCAAGCTTCAACGCCTGCAAGCGCCTGAGGTAATGCAGCAGCATCGCTACCACCTGCCATCGCCATATCAGGGCGTCCACCGCCTTTACCACCAACCTGCTGAGCGACCATACCAATCAGCTCACCCGCTTTCACTTTGGCCGTAAGGTCTTTGGTTACACCAGCGACTAAGCTGACTTTACCTTCAGCGGTAGTTGCCAGAACCACAACGCCAGAACCAAGCTGATTCTTCAGCTCATCAACCATCGTGCGCAGCATTTTGGCTTCTACGTTATCCAGATGGCTTACCAAAAGCTTAACGCCTTTAACATCAACGGCTTTGCTGGAAAGTGATGCACTTTCCTGAGCGGCCTGCTGATCTTTAAGCTGTTGCAGCTCTTTTTCCAGCTGGCGAGTTTTATCCATAACGGCACGGATTTTATCCGCAACGCTATGAGCATCACTCTTCACTAACGATGCAGCTTCACGTAAAGCGTCGGCGTCTTGATGCATAACGGCAATCGCACCTTCGCCTGTTACGGCTTCAATACGACGCACGCCAGCCGCAGTACCCGCTTCAGAAGTGATACGGAACAAGCCGATATCCCCGGTCTGACGCGCATGAGTACCGCCACACAGCTCGGTGGAGAAATCACCCATGCTCAGCACACGAACGCTTTCATCGTACTTCTCACCAAACAATGCCATCGCGCCTTTCGCTTTGGCTTCATCGAGATCCATGATATTGGTCTCGATCGGCAGATTGCGGCGAACCTGAGCGTTGACGATATCTTCAACCTGACGAATCTGTTCAGGTTTCATGGCTTCAAAATGAGAGAAATCGAAACGCAGGTTACGATCGCTTACCAATGAGCCTTTCTGAGAAACATGATCGCCCAACACTTGACGCAAAGCAGCATGCAGTAAGTGCGTTGCTGAGTGGTTCAAACGAATACGGCTACGACGAGCTTCATCGATCGTCGCCTCAACGCTGTCCCCCACCTTCAACGAACCCTGTGCAACTTTCCCCTGATGTCCAATCGCTTGACCATACTTCTGAGTATCGGTTACGACAAAGCTCACGCCTTGCGCTGTCAGTTCGCCTTTATCGCCGACCTGACCGCCGGATTCAGCATAGAATGGGGTTTCGTTTAGAATAACCACACCTTCTTCGCCAGCATTCAGAACGTCAACCGCCTGACCATCACGGAACAATGCCGTCACGCTTGAACGCTGTTGGTTATGATCATAACCAGAGAACTTAGAGGCGCTATCAACACGGATCATGCTGTTATAGTCTGCTCCGAAGCCGCTCGACTCACGCGCACGACGGCGCTGCTCTTCCATTGCACGTTCAAAGCCAATCTCATCGACTTTCAAATTACGCTCACGGCAAACGTCAGCGGTCAGATCCAGTGGGAAACCGTAGGTATCGTACAAACGGAAAGCCGTATCACCATCCAGCGTATCGCCGGTCAGCTTTGATAGCTCGTCATCCAACAGCGCTAAGCCGCGTTCCAGAGTGCGGGCAAACTGTTCTTCTTCAGTTTTCAGAACCTGTTCAACCATTGACTGTTGGCGTTTCAGCTCATCAGCAGCAGAGCCCATCACATCAATCAGTGGGGCAACCAGCTTATAGAAGAAGGTCTCTTTCGCGCCCACCATATTACCGTGGCGCACAGCACGACGGATAATACGACGCAGCACATAGCCACGGCCTTCGTTCGAAGGCAGTACGCCGTCGGAAACCAAGAACGCACAAGAACGAATATGGTCAGCAATAACGCGCAGTGACTTGCTAGACAGATCGGTGGCACCGGTCACTTTTGCCGTTTCGGCAATCAGCGTACGGAACAGATCGATGTCATAGTTGGAATTAACGTGTTGCAGAACAGCGGCAATACGCTCCAATCCCATACCGGTATCAACAGACGGTTTTGGTAACGGCAACATGGTGCCATCAGACTGACGGTTGAACTGCATGAAGACGATGTTCCAGATCTCAATATAACGATCGCCATCTTCTTCAGCGCTTCCTGGAGGGCCACCCCAGATGTGGTCACCGTGATCGTAGAAAATCTCGGTACATGGACCACAAGGACCGGTATCCCCCATTTGCCAGAAGTTATCTGAAGCAAAAGGAGCACCTTTGTTGTCGCCAATGCGAATGATACGTTCGCGTGGCACGCCAACTTCGTCAGCCCAAATGTTGAAGGCTTCATCGTCGGTTTCGTACACGGTCACCCACAGTTTTTCTTTCGGCAGGTTAAACCAGTTTTCACCGGTTAACAGCTCCCATGCAAACTGGATGGCATCATGCTTGAAATAGTCACCGAAGCTGAAGTTACCCAGCATTTCGAAAAATGTATGGTGACGTGCGGTATAACCGACGTTTTCTAAATCGTTATGTTTACCACCTGCACGCACACAACGTTGAGACGTTGTTGCACGGCTGTAGTTGCGTTTATCGATGCCGAGGAAAACATCCTTGAATTGGTTCATACCCGCATTGGTGAATAACAACGTAGGGTCGTTATTCGGAACCAGAGAACTACTCTCTACGATCTGGTGTCCTTTGCTATGGTAGAAATCGAGAAACGCTTGACGGATCTCAGCGGTACTCTTGCTCATAATTGTCCCGGAGTCAGGCTAAAAGAACTGTAGTGAACAGACCCTCTCGCAATTGACTGCAAGTCGGCCGCGCACAAACATAAAGTGGGAATAAGATAAATTTTCTTCACTGGGAAGTAAAATCCCGCGTGCATTCAATCCGACAAATTGGAGAAAACAGCGTAAATTTCTTCCTGAAAGAAGCCTCGGTACAATAAAAATCGCTGCACCTTCGCTTTTTCTTTCCATTCTTGGGGGAGAGTTTGACCAAACTTACGATGCGCAGTTTGTTTTGCTAATGCACTCCAATCAATATCTGACGACGCAAAAGCGCCATGGATAAGATCGCGAGCAATGCCTTTCATACCTAATTCTTGCTGAATTCGTTGTACGCCATAGCCTTTTTGGCTGCGCATCACGAGATAGCGCTCAGCAAATCGACGATCGTCTAGCCAGTTATACTCATGGCAATAAGCGATGGCTTGTTCAACGTCCTCTTCAGAAACGTCTTGCGCCGCAAGTTTGCGGCGCAATTCAGTTTCGCTATGATCGCGTTGACCAAGTAACCGCATCGCCCGATTCAGTGTTTCAGTCACTCAGTCGTTCCTCGAGGCGGTACTCTATACCCGCATTGCGGGTATATTCTCAAGCACGGCGCGTGATTACGCGTCGTCTTCCAACAGCTCTTCATCAGCTGAAGGCTTATGGTTTGCGTTCTCTGCGGCTGCATGGCTCAACAACATTTCACGCAGTTTGGTATCTAACTCGGCACGAATAGCAGGGTTTTCCTGCAAGTATTTCATGGAGTTTGATTTACCCTGTCCAATCTTGTCGCCGTTATAAGCGTACCAAGCACCTGATTTATCAACCAACTTATGCTTAACACCCAGATCGATCAGTTCGCTTTCTTTAGAAATACCCGCGCCGTAAAGGATCTGGAATTCAGCCTGACGGAATGGTGGGGCAACTTTGTTTTTAACCACTTTCACGCGTGTTTCGTTACCGACAACTTCATCGCCATCTTTAATCGCGCCGATACGGCGGATATCTAAGCGAACAGAAGAGTAAAACTTCAGCGCGTTACCACCGGTGGTGGTTTCTGGGTTACCGAACATGACGCCGATTTTCATACGGATCTGGTTGATGAAGATAACCAAGCAGTTAGCGTTCTTGATATTAGCGGTCAGTTTACGCAGCGCCTGAGACATCAAACGCGCCTGTAAGCCGACATGGGAATCGCCCATCTCGCCTTCAATTTCTGCTTTTGGCGTCAGCGCAGCAACGGAGTCCACGACGATAACGTCAACCGCACCTGAACGCACCAGAGCATCACAAATTTCTAATGCCTGTTCGCCGGTATCTGGCTGAGAGATCAGCAAATCATCAACCTGCACACCTAACTTACCGGCGTAGATTGGGTCCAGCGCATGCTCAGCATCGATGAACGCACAAGTTTTGCCTGCCGCCTGTGCACTGGCAATAACCGACAGCGTCAGCGTGGTTTTACCGGAAGATTCTGGCCCGAAGATTTCAACCACACGGCCCATCGGCAAACCGCCAATGCCCAGAGCAACGTCCAGACTCAGAGAACCTGTAGATACAGAATCAATATCCAACGTCTGGGTATCACCAAGACGCATAATAGAACCTTTACCGAACTGCTTTTCAATCTGGCCTAACGCAGCGGCTAGAGCCCTTTGTTTGTTCTCGTCCATCTGTTACTCCATGCATAGCGAACCTGAAATTGGTGTTGATTATACTGTATAGTCATACAGTATCAAGCCTATTTTTCAAGAAACTCATTAAGCGTTGTTTGCAATGAAAAAACAACAGCTTGCAAGCGAATTGACTCACGGTCTCCGGAAAATTGTTGTTTTACAGCTAAAATTCGTCCTTCGCGGTCAGCAAAACCAAACCATACGGTACCCACCGGTTTAGCTTCCGATCCCCCATCAGGGCCCGCAATACCACTTACCGACAGCGCCAGATCGGCATTCGCAGCGTGCAAAGCGCCTTGCGCCATCTCACGTACGGTCTCTTCACTCACCGCGCCAAATTCATCCAACGTCGCTTCTGAGACACCAAGCAAATCATGTTTGGCGGTATTGCTGTAGGTGACGAAACCGCGATCAAACCAAGCCGAACTGCCAGCAATATCCGTAATGGATTTCGCCACCCATCCCCCGGTGCAAGACTCTGCGCAAGTTATCCATAGCCCTTGCTCTTTCAACTTATTGCCAACCAACATACTTAACTGATGTAAATGGTGCTCACTCATAAATAGCCCTTTGGCACAAAAGTTGTGAAACGATACTATCACTCATGCTGTATGCAGATCAGCCCATGCCCTTCTTTTTGCGGGATGTGTTCAGAAGAGAACTTTATCTGCTCGAAATAGCATTAAATCAAGTCAGTGAGACGTGTTCGAAGCGCTGGATCATCGCTAATGCTAAGCCCTGAGCTGGTTTAAACCGCTCGGTGGTGAAAGTGATGTGAGTACGGCTAAAAGGGAAAGTAAGCGTAAATTGTTGGGTAGCCGCCAGAGTATGCTCAACAAACAGCGGTTCTAAATTGTAGGGACAGTCGATCAGCAACGTTTTCGGATTAATCAGATGAATGATTTGACTCAGCGCCTTACCCAATAATTGCCCAGCATTGACCATAATCTCATCTACGTGTTCACGAGATTGTTGACGATTATCCCAGCTAAGCCCTGTCTGACGCTGGCCCAGTTGCGCATTGATAGCCGATAAGCTGATTAATGATTCGAGACATCCCTGCTGTCCACAGGTACAGGTTGGCCCCTGCGGCAAGACGGCTAAATGTCCAACCTCACCCGCCGTCCAACTTCCTCCTGAGTAGACCCCTTGCCGAGTCAATAACGCGCCGCCAATGCCCTCGCCAATACGAAGATAAAAACAAGTTTCATTTTCACCTGGAATTTCACCTTGACGTGCAATCAGCGCTGCCGCTTTAACGTTATTCCATATATCTACAGGTACTGAAACGGCCTTAGCTAAGGTTGAAAGTAGTTCGACTTTCCCCCATCCAAGATGGGAAGAGACATGCAGGATCCCCAATTTTTGATCCACAATCCCAGGAAAACCGATGCCAACCCCCATCAAAGCAGGATAGTTTTGCTGTAATCGCTGACAGTGGCGAGCAATCTCAACCATCACTTTTTCAGGTCTTGATGTGTCAAGATCGATAGTTTGTTCTTCGACAACTTCACAAAAATAATTACACGCCATCCAGTGTAAGCGATGACGTTCAATCATAATGCCTGCAGATATAATAGCCTCAGGTTTCAGCGCGATATGAATTTTAGGCCGGCCAATACTGTTAGTTTGCACAACACCCAGCTCTTCTACGTACCCGAGTGCCAGCAGATCTTCAACAATCAAAGAGATGGTATTTTTACTCAATCCTAGTGCATGAGAAATATCCAAACGAGAGCTGATCCGCTGATGACGCAAATAAGACAGTACACGTTTTTCATTGTACTGCCGTAACAGCGCGGGCCCCTTGCCTGAGTCTTTCATGCCGTCATTTTCCATCGAGGTTGACCATAGGCACGCATTATTACATAACGCTGAATCAGCTCGTCAACCTATTCCCCACACCAAACTCTCACACCATTTTTATAGGTTGCTAGCGGAACCAGTGACTCGTCTGCGGCTGGCTGTAGCATTACGGCATCAAATGGAGCGCCAACGGCCAACCCAAATCGCACAGGTAAATTCAGACGCGTAGCAGGACGTATCGAAGCCATTTCTAACGCACAAGCACGCGAAACTATAGAATTTTTTATTAGAAAATTGACGCCATATAATAACCCCTGTGCGGAACCTGCAAGCAGGGCGGGATTGTCAGCCATAGACAGTCGCCCTGAAGAACTCAGTACCACACTTCCACCAATGTGCGACTGATAAAGCCCCGGCGGCATACCGGCATGACAGGTTACATCGCTGACCAACATCGCACGCTCACCTTTGGCTCGAATAAATACCTTAAGCACTGAAAGGGGCAAATGTTCACCATCGGCAATCATCGCGCACCATAAATCATCTTGCGCCAATTGTTCCCAAATATAGTTGGGATGCCGCGGCAATACCAAATGCGCACCATTGCCAAGATGGGTAGACATTCCTGCGCCAGCGCGCACCGAGGAGGCGATTTGCTCTACGCTGGCAGCAGTATGCCCAATGGAAACGACTACATTTTGTTGGCAACAACGTCGAATAAAATCATCACACTGTGGCCATTCAGGCGATAAAGTGATCAATCGAATCCGCCCTTCTGCGGCCTTCTGCCAACGCTGAAATAATGCCCAATCAGGGGCTTTAATGTACTCTCGGTTGTGCGCGCCACGTGGTCCATCTTCCGCCGACAGAAATGGCCCTTCCAGATGAATCCCCGCAATGCACTGCTTAACTAGCGAGAGCTCCCGACAAGCGCTAGCCAACGTACGCACCATCTGCTCAATTTCCTGGTCATTGTTAGTGATCACTGTGGGCAAAAAAGTGGTGACACCTTGCGACCATAGCTGGCGGGCCACCTGCTCTGACGCTTTCTCGGCAAAGGGAAAATGGTTGAAATCAATACCACCGTAGCCATTAACCTGCAGATCGACTAACCCAGGGGCTATCAGCGGCAAAGAATCATCCGCCGGCAAGAGTCGAATATGCTGAATAATGCCCCCGCTGGCGCTAATTTCTACGGGCTGATTGTTACGGTAATCCCTGCCACGCACTATCACCTCAGACATGAGGTACCTCCCCAAACCCATCAATGTCAGTGTACAGCGTGCAGGCTGGATGAGTCCGCAACGCCGTTGCTGGGCATGAAACTGACTTTGGATAATGCAACGTATCCGCGATAGCCTGGCGCTTATTTTCACCTGGCACCATACAAAATAGGCGACCAGCCGCCATCAGGGTTGGAATCGTCAATGTCAGCGCATGGGTCGGTACCGCAGCCAACGACGGGAAACAGCCATCATTGACCTGTTGCTGCCGACAGGTGGCATCTAATTCAACGATTTTCATCACATAGGGATCGTTAAAATCAGCAACAGGAGGATCGTTGAATGCCAGATGACCATTTTCCCCAATACCCAAACACACCATGTCGATAGGTGCTTGTTGCAATAGGCGCGCATAATCACGACACAGTTGCTCAGGCTCTCCTGACGATGGAATAAGGTGTACTTCTCCAGGACAAACCACGTCAAACAGATGTTGCTTCAGATAATGGCTAAACCGCGCTGCGGAGTCGGAAGGCAAGCCAATATATTCATCCATGTGAAAAGCGACCACTCTGGACCAGTCAATATTTTTAGCCTGGCTCAGTGCGGCCAAAAACTCATTCTGCGACGGTGCGGCAGCAAAGATAATCCGAACCTGCTGTTGCTGTGTCAGCAATTGCCTCAGATGTAGTGCCGCATCTGAGGCAGAAGATTCCCCCATTGCTTGGCGGCAAGGAAAAACCTGAACATTAAGCAGTTCAACCTGTTGGGTAAAGCATGGTGATATCATCTTATCGTGTCCTGTTGTTCATCGAGATTCACTTTGATATAGCGGTTCAACCTTAGGTAATGACGGATTTTCTATCTGGTCTTGATTCAGCGCATTGAGCAGGCTATCAACTTGCAGGCTCACCGGGCTACGGCGCAACCATCCACTTAACGTATATACCGCCAGTGACAACAACACCGGAATAGCCACGATTTCAGCGGTACTCATGCCAGGGATCACAAATTTTACTAAGAAGAACGCTACAACGCCGACGGCCCACGAGCTAATAGCCGCAGTGGCATTACATTTCCGAAACCAAGGAAGTAGCCCAAGCAGCATGGGGATCGAAATGGGCCCCACCAAACCGCCAAACCAAATGATTAATAAAGAGAGCACACCCCCGAAGCGGTTAGCATTTATAGCAATGAGCAAAGTAATCAGAATAAATAACACCACCGTCATTCTCGCAACCACCAGCGAAGATTGCCCAGAGCCGAAGCGACGCGGAAACAGTACCGGTAAAATATCTCGGGTCACCACTGCGGTGATAGCATTGGTGTCGGAGGAGGTCATCGATAAGGTATGAGTAAACATGGCCACCAACACTAGGCCAATCAGCCCGTTTGGTAATAACTGCATCGCCATAATGGAATAAGACTGCGAGGGGTCGGTAATATTCGGAAACAGAATGGGGGCTGCCCACATCGGATAAAACAGGATTAATGGCCAGATCAAATACAACGCCGCTGACAACAACGCGGCTTTGCGGGCATCTTTACCACGCGGAGAAGCAATAAATCGCTGTGCAAGATTCCACGTTCCTCCGTTGTAGCTCAGGGTATAAATCACAAAATAGGCCAAAATAAAGCCCATGGAATATGGCCCAGCAACAATGTCCGTATGGCCTGCCGGCAGTTTGTCCCAAATAGCGGGCAGTTGACTAAAGCCACCAAGGTGGAAAGCAACAGCGCCTACCATCACGATGGCCGCAATAAATTGCACAACAAACTGACCAAAATCATTACAAGCATCCGCCCATAAGCCACCGAGCACGGTATAAAACAAGCACAACACACCTGAAATACTAATACCGAAGACCGGGTCAAGACCTGTAAATGCGTTGATGATGATTGCGATAGCAGCCCACTTAGCCCCAACGTCAAACGTCTTCAGTAATACACCGCTCCAAGCCAGGACTTGCTGAGTAGGCACGTTATAACGTGTAGCTAGGTACTCCATCGGTGATTCAATATTCATATGGATACGCAAACGTGCCCAGCGAGGGGCGAAAATAACCGACCCAATGAAGACCGCAATGGAGATGGGGAAAGCCCACCAAAAATAGATGGTGATGCCGTATTTATAGGCCACAGCGGCATAAGCGACGAACACCGCAGCGCTGTAGCCAGACATATGATGCGAAACACCCGACAGCCACCATGGCATTTTCCCTCCTGCTGCAAAAAAATCTTTGGTGCTGCCGACTTTACGCATAGCCCACAGCGTAATCATTACAATCATCAGCGCATAAAGCGCCATAACAACATAGTCTATCCCGTTCATCGCTAACTCCGTAGGCAAACCCACATTGGCGAATTCCGGCAGAAAAACGTGCCGGTCGACTAATTAATCCTAACTAAGGACCAATTAAACCTAGCACGCCGCATATGATCATTTTGTGAACATTATCACGGAGCTTTCTAATTTTTTTAATCGGAATGGGACCTATCCTATAGGTGAAATTCCAGTCGCTCCAAAGAAGAAGAGCCACATCACGTGGCTCTTCTTCATTTTGATAGTGAAAGTCCAGCGCTCTTATCTGGCATTACTCACCGCTTCACCTAACTGCCACACAGCCATCGCATAGTGGGTGCTATGGTTGTAGCGGGTAATCGTGTAGAAATTCGGCAGACCGTACCAATATTGGTAGCCAGTGCCCATATCAAGACGCAACAGGCTTGCCTGTTGGTACCCATCTAGAGAACTTTGAGGGCTAAGGCCGGCCTCTGCCAACGCAGTGATGGAGTAGTTGGTCTTAAAGCCGTTCTCAAGCGTTGGGGCTTGCCCATTGGCTGGTACCGCCACTTTTTTGCCTGGTTGCCAACCGTGCGCCTTAAAGTAATTGGCCACGCTACCGATGGCATCTTCAGGATCCCACAGATTGATATGACCATCGCCATTGAAATCAACCGCATAGCTCTTAAAGGATGATGGCATAAATTGGCCATACCCCATCGCCCCCGCAAATGAGCCCTTCAGGTTCAACGGATCGTCGCCCTCTTCGCGCGCCATTAATAAAAAGGTTTCCAGCTCACCAGAGAAATATTCAGCACGGCGCGGATAGGCGAACGACAGCGTTGCCAAGGCATCAATAATGCGGGTTTTCCCCATGACGCGTCCCCAGCGGGTTTCAACACCAATAATGCCAACAATAATCTCTGGCGGCACGCCGTACACCTGCTGAGCACGCTGCAAAGCATCCTGATATTGATTCCAGAACACAACCCCATTTTGTACGTTATCAGGAGTAATAAACTTGCCGCGATAGCGCAGCCAAGCACCGTTAGGCCCTGCTGGCGGACGCGTGGTTGGCGCTTGTCTATCCATCAATTTGAGCACGTAATCCAAACGTTTGGTCTGCGCCAACACATCGTGCAACTGCTGACGATCAAAACCATGCTCGCTGACCATTTTGTCTACGAAACGGTTCATCGCGGGATCGTAGGCAAAATCTCCCATTTGCACTTGGCCCGAGTGGGAAGGATCCAGTAAAAAACCGCCCTTGGCCGTTTGCGGCGTAGTTTCAGTCACGTCGTTAGAGGATTTTGGCTTGCTGCTACAGGCAGATAGCAAGACAACAATAGGCAGGAGCGCAGCTAGATAACGCATCGAATATCCATCGCAATGCAAGAAAAAGTGACCGATATGTTAGCGCGTTGTCTGGGGGGTGAAAACTGGAATCTCATCCAACGATGCTAAACAGACGTAAAACAGAGACCACCATAATTAATGTTTTTTATACCCGCTCACGCCTGAACATAAGACCTCACAAAATATAATTAACACTGGGAAAAATCTTATTTTTCAAAACAGTACAGAACAATAAACTGATTTAACGCTTATTTATGAAATGCTATACCATTAAATCCTTCAGTTATATATTATTTCCATTGATAATAGATATAAGCTATAAATGTCCTACGCTCATCCATGGAACGGAGGACTTATAGCCACTATGAAAACATCTAATTATTTACTTAACGGTTGGCTACGCCAGTAAAATCAATTTATTCATAAGAATATAGCCAATTTCCTGCTGTGCTCATGCGCGGTACGATTTTTTACACACTAATTACCACCACTATGAAGCTGTTCACTGGCAATCGGGGGATGCCATTAGTCGGTGTTAACGAGGTGAATATGTTAGATGACATAAGTTATAAAATTAATGACCTAATTTTATTTACGCCAGCCACCAGCGCTTTATCTTTTGTGAAACAACCGGATATTGAGCCTATTCTTATATCCAATATCACTAAGCGACTATTATTACTGCTACTTACTCACCAAGGTGAAGTCGTTAGTAGAAATCTACTATTTCAGAAAGTATGGGATAATTATGGTTTAATATCCAGCGATAGTAATTTAAATCAATGTGTTAGCAAGTTACGTCGTTTAATAAAAAGCATGGGGCTAGATGAAGAGTTCATCACAACCGCGCCTAAAATGGGTTTTATGCTGCGTAGCGAAATACAAATTGAAGCAGAGAAGTGTGAGCAAGATGAAAATAATTCTCAGCAAGAACCGTCAATTACTGAGAGAACGCATAGTCCTCCAGTTCAGCCAATAGAAACGCTCTTTGTACAAAAAAAAATCAGCGGCAGGCGAAAAAAATGGCTGTTATTGGCAAGCATTACGCTAGCCGTTGTAATTCTTATTGCAACGTTATCCATTTACTATCTATCCATAAGTAGAGAAATTTACATTGGTAAAGTCGGTGAGTGTAAAACGTTTATTGCGGACAACTCCCTCTATAGCCCTATCACAGAGGATGCTCGCAATAACATACTGGAATTCCTAAAGGCAAAAGAAGTTCGCTGCAAACCTGACGACTATATTTTGGTCAATCGAAGCAATAGGGTAAACAGCTATATTTCTGACATATCGAGAATCTTTGTTGTTAAATGCAAAATTTTGCGTGAGAACAAAATAGAAATATGTGAAAGCATCACTAATGAAAGATCCCTTTAGCTAAATTAAATTATCTTTAACTTTTCCAATGCCCGTAATTCCTTCGGGCATTTTTATTTCTGCGACCGTCACCACTTAAAAAGCTAAATTCATATTAAAAGGCTTATCACATCAAGTTCCCGTCAATTAACCCCCACAATAAAACAAAACTTAAAACTTAATAAACATTAATCAAAACAAACAATAAGAATAAAAAACTGTAACTACACAAAATGACAGTTTAAAATTCCAATTAATTTTTATTGAGTTAGGATAAAGGCATAAAACTAAGGGTTATTGATGATTCTACTTACATGGATGGTTTCTCTGGTTAGAGGCATTCCTGAATGGAAGAAGAAGGGAGAATAATTATGAAGCAAGTACGCCCGTTAAAAATATCAATGCTTGCCAGCTGTATTTCAGCTGCGCTGATTGCCTTTTCTATTCCAGCTTATTCACTGCCGGTCTCATCGTTACCAGACGACATTCGGGCAAAAATCCCCAACGCCGCAAACACAGAATATAATGCCGTCGCAGGCAGTCCTAACTACGTCTATGTCTGGGCCAATGAGCCCGTGAGAGTCTATGGCGATGACGTGACGCTAAATGGCCCCGGAGGCGAAGCCTTCAAACACACTGTCATGATCAATAATAATACTCAGACAGGTGCCAGCATCGGGGTTATTTTTGGCGATAATTTCACGGCAACTTCTGACGGTACCGACTACGACACCATCCGTACCCACGGTAATGCGAGCACGCCTGATAACCCTATGTTTGTCATTATTGGCGATAACGCCAAAATTTATGCCAAAGGGTCATCCGGCGACGCTATCAACACTGGCTATACATCCTATAGTTTTACAAACGGCACTGGCGGGCTTGGTTCAGCTAATGTTTATGTGGGCAAAAATGCACATATTGAAACATGGGGTCGCTCTGGGCACGGAATATCTGTATCAGCCTTTAGAGACGGAACGCTTGCCGCAAACAGCGTAACCGTTGGCGATGGTGCAACAATCATCAGCCATGGCGATAGCTCCAACGCTATCCGTACCGCTCAATCAGGATCCAGCATTAAAATCGGCAATGATGCTCAACTTAGCACCTACGGCAGCAGCGCTTACTCTGCTTACGCGACATCATCTAGCCAAATAGAATTAGGCAAAAATGTCCTACTCAGTACCGAAGGAACCTCGGCTCACGCACTTTACGCTACCAGCTCAGCAAAAATTCTGGTTGATGACGGCATGACCATTACCACTATAGGGAGTAAAGCATCTGGCATTTATAGTTTTAATAAGGGCGAAGTGACAGGTGGCAGCAATAATACAATTACAACAAACAATACAGATGCCTACGGTATCTACAGCTATTACGATGGCAACGTAGCGTTAGGCCAGACCAATATTATAACCTCAGGCAATGCGGCCTATGGTATCTATGCATATTCAGGTAAAGCCGCGGTAGGAGATGCGTCGTCTATCATCACAAACGGTGATGGCGCACACGGTGTATATGCACGTTTATACAATGCTCGATATACATCACCAGAGGTGACGCTGGGCGATGGCTCATCTATTCAGGTGAATAGCGCCAATGCAACTCACGGAATTTACAGCACGACAGCTGGCCTCGTCACTTTAGAGGGCGGGCTCAATGTGGCCACCGCAGGTCGCCAAACTGACGGTAGCTACGCACTCTATGCAGCCGGCGGCACCATCGATGGCTCTACCGGCGGTCAATATAATATTGACGGTGACATCAACACAGAAGGCACAGGCAGCCTTATCGATTTGAACCTAACCGACGGTTCAGTTTGGAACGGTGCAGCCTATCAAAGCAGCCTCGGTGAAAGCCGCGTAGCGCTGACCAATGCCTCATGGAATATGGACGGCGACTCCTCGGTGAGTGCGCTCACGCTAAATACAGGCAGCCAAATTAACTTTGCCCACAGCGATGCGGATCCAACATTCAAAACCTTAACCGTCACGGGCAACTACCACGGCGATGGCGGGCTATTGGTTATGAATACCCAGTTGGGCGATGATAACTCCCCGACCGACAAACTCGTTGTTACCGGTGATACCACTGGCTCCACTTATGTTGCGGTGAATAATGCGGGCGGCATAGGTGCACTGACCACCAACGGAATTAAAATCATCGAAGTTCAGGGTGATTCTAGCGGTCAATTCGTTCAGCAAGGACGTATTGTCGCAGGCCTGTATGACTATTATTTGCAGCGTGGTGATTCATCTTACACGCCGCCAACTGCTTATGATCCAGCGCAGTCAGTGCTAAATGACTGGTATTTGATTTCCAAACTTCCGCCTGAAGAGCCTGAGCCTCCAGTCGTTGAACCACCTGAAGAGCCCGAGCCTCCGGTCGTTGAGCCACCTGAAGAGCCCGAGCCTCCGGTCGTTGAACCACCTGAAGAACCTGAGCCTCCGGTCGTTGAACCGCCTGAAGAGCCTGAGCCTCCGGTCGTTGAACCGCCTGAAGAGCCCGAGCCTCCGGTTGTTGAGCCACCAGAAGAGCCTGAGCCTCCGGTCGTTGAGCCACCAGAAGAGCCCGAGCCTCCGGTCGTTGAGCCACCTGAAGAGCCCGAGCCTCCGGTCGTTGAACCGCCTGAAGAGCCCGAGCCTCCGGTCGTTGAACCGCCTGAAGAGCCTGAGCCTCCGGTCGTTGAACCTAAAGAACCTGAACCACCGGTAGTACCCAACAAGCCGAAAGATCTGGTCGTACGCCCTGAGGCGGGTAGCTACATTGCCAACCATGCAGCAGGAAATACTTTATTCACGACCCGATTGCACGATCGCTTAGGGGAAACCCAATATACCGACGTATTAACCGGTGAAGAAAAAGTGACCAGCATGTGGCTACGCCAGATCGGTGGGCGTAATAACTTTAAAGACAGCAGTGGGCAATTGAAAACCAGCACCAACCGCTACGTTATGCAATTAGGCGGTGTTATCGCGCAGTGGAGTACGGATGGTTTGGATCGTTGGCACCTTGGCCTGATGGCTGGTTACGCCAATGCGAAAAGCCACACCCACTCAAATAAATCGCGTCATGACTCGCGTTCAAGTATTGATGGCTATTCCGTCGGCGCTTACGGTACTTGGTATAACAACGATGCAGATAAGACAGGACTCTATGTTGATACCTGGCTGTTGTATAACTGGTTTAAAAACTCGGTAAACGGTGATGATTTACCATCCGAATCCTATGACTCTAACGGTTTCACCGGATCTGTGGAAAGTGGATATACCTTTAAAGTGCGCGAAAGCGAACGCCGCAAAGTGTTTATTCAGCCTAAGGCACAGCTAACGTGGATGGGTGTCAAAGCGGATCGTCACATTGAAAGAAACGGCACCCGAGTAGACAGCACGGGCAACAACAATCTGCAAACCCGACTTGGCGTTCGAGCCTATATGCAGGGTAATGCAGCGCAAGATGACAACAAAGATCGTACCTTCGAACCCTTCGCTGAGGTTAACTGGATCCATAATACCCAGCGATTCGGCGTAGAGATGAATAATGTCAAACTGTCCCAAGACGGTGCACGCAACATTGGTGAGGTAAAAGTCGGTATTGAAGGGCAATTCAGCCAACGCACCAGCGGCTGGATAAATATAGCCCAGCAAATCGGCGATGCCGGCTATAACGATACGTCTGGGATGTTAGGAATTAAATATAGCTTCTAAGCTTTGTTTCTAACGCCTTCGTTACATGAACAGCCCGCCTTCTTGACTACCTTCAATGAAGCAGGGCTGTTCATGTTAAGCAAATTTCGGGACCGGGGCTCGATATTCCATCGAACTCCGGCCTTTTGCAGTCAGGGCTATTCTGTAGTTTTGTACTAGTAGATGCTTTCCTTTATCGTACTTCTCAGCTCGTTAATACTACTTATCTGAGGTAAAAGCACTCCGATTACCATATAACACGCAAATATATCCCCACACTTTAAAATTTTTAATCTGCAAGAAAATCCCGTTTTTATACGCTGTCACATTAATAATATGTAGGAATACTTAGCCCCCGACAGACCTATAAAAGCCATCTGCGATACTGAACCACTATAGTATCAACTATATAATTGATACTATAGTGGCTCACCAATATCATAAATCTTCCTGAATAGGTGATGATATTTTCATTTCCATTACATCTGCCCCTAATGAATAGATATCAGAAAAATATTCTGGGTAGGTTTGCCCAACATGATACGGCTCTTTAATTAGAATAGGATTCTTGCAATGTAGACCTATGGTTGTAAGCCCCATAATTAAAGCATGATCATAATGGCCATCAACAATTACATTCCCTTCGTAACCATTAGGGTTACCATATATGATCAATTTATCATTCTCTTCTTCAGTTTTTATTCCTATTTTTAACATTTCAAGTCTATAGTCAGAAATACGATTTGATTCTTTATAACGAATGTGCTCAATGTTATAAAACACACTTTTTCCATTAGCAAATGCCGCTCTTGCTACAAGAGCAGGAACAGCATCGGGGGCAAGAGAACCGTCGAAATCAAGAGGTATAATTTCCTTTCCATCCGATTTTATATTAATAGAGTTATTACCTACACTAGTAATACTAGCACCACTTTCAATCAAATAATTAATAACAGCACCATTGCCGAGTTCTTCTTCAAAAAAACCATTTAGAATAACATTTGATGATAATGAAGAACAAAGAGTTAAAATTGCTGACGCACTTGCTGGATCTGAACCAATACTGAAATTTGATGGCTTAAATTTTTCTTTTCCACTGATGAAAAAATCCCTAAAACCATTATCATATCCAATATCTACTCCTGCACTACTCAAATTATTTATTGTTGTATGAACCATTGATGGTGCTGTAATTTCATCAATAACCTTTATATGCAAATCTCTATCACTTACCGCACCCAAGTAAAGAAGCCCACTTAAAAACTGAGAGCTTTTTCGACACGAAACTTCAGTATAAGAATTTAATTTCCTACTAGACTTTATTTTTATCGGTAAAAAACCGTCTTCACCAATACCCGTGCAGTGTACATTTAGTTTTTGTAAAGCACTAATCATTTCCTTTTGAGAGCGTTTAGCTAGCGAATTAATATAACTAGTAATAAAATATGATTCAGGTAAATATCCTGCAACCCCCATTAGCAATCGTAATACAATACCTGAGCTTTCAGGATTAAAGGTGATTATTTTATCTATATTATTAATATCAACTCCATTAATAACGGTATTATTCCCAATACAAGTAAATGAAGCCCCAAGATTCATACAATTTTTTATCATTGCAGTCGTATTATTTCCTGTGGCTAAATTAGCTATATGACACTTACCATTTGTAAGTGACGATGTTAATATAGCCCTTGTCGAAGAACTTTTTGATGACGGTAAATTAACTTCTCCATACATTGAATCAGTTGGTGATACTTTAGCATATAAAGGAAAGTTCCCACCATAATATTTCATGTACCCTCCACATTAAAAAAATTTTACTTTTGCGCCTAAATAATTCAAATGATGAATAAAATCTGGAAATCCATCATCTAATTTATCAGCTCCATCAACAATAGTTTTTTCTTTCGCACCTAATGCTATAATTATATTCGATGCACAAATTCTGTGATCTTCATAACTCTGCAACTCAGCCCCTCCTGCGACAGCCCCAGAACCTTTAAGGTATATTCCATCAAAGCGTCCGTTACTATCAAATAGTAAACTAGTCTCCCCCCCCATCAATCTTATATTTTCATTTATAACAAGTGATCTTTGACATTTATGATTATTAGTAGATGACACCTCCCTAAAAACCATCTTATTATAAGAGTTTATTGATGCGGATATAATATTAGATGCTACGGATGGAAGCTCGCACAAGTTAACTTCGTAAAGTTCATGAGTTCTAATACAATTGGAGTTAATTTCAACTATATTATTTCCCACATTTATTTTCAATCCTAACATTTCATATATATTAAACATTCTAACCTCATTAATAGTACCACCATAAAAATAATTTTTTATTCTTATCTTTGATTTTTTGTTAATACTAAGCAGAGAGGATGCAATATAACTTACAGAAGTAAAATCAGAAGGGATATTAATCTCAATATTTTTCATTACATAAGGAGTTAAGTGATAGTGATCATCAATTATTTTGATTTTACATTCAAGTAGTGACATTATATCTGTGGTAATCTTCACATATCCAAATCGACACCCACCACCCATAAATTTTATCTGGCCGTTAGTCAATGGAGATATTAATAATAAGAACGTCAAAAACTGTGTACTTTCATTTGTGCCAACCGGGCTTTTAAAATCATATTTTTTCCTTGATATTGAAAAAATATTTTCATTTATTTTTTCAATGTCTATGTTCAAATGTGAGAGATAGCCAATATCAATCAGAGATTTTCTATTGAACAGCGAGTTGTTACATTTTATTTTTATATCACCATCAGATAATGAAGCTAAAGCAAGAGTAATTCTAAATAGCATCCCTGAACCATTCGCCAATATAATGTCACTACATTTAAACGGAGGCCTTACTCCTTTAACTATAATTTTATTATGAGTCTTATACAAAACATTCAACCCAAATTGCTGTAATGCAATTAACAAATCCTCTGTTTCTTTACACCAAGATATATTATTAATAACTGTTTCAAACTCATTTATAAGACCAACTAACAGCGCTCTTTGAATATGTGGTTTCGAAGATGGAATGAACACATCACCATTAAGGATTGAATCAGAATCAATGCTCACTTTACTCATAATATCTACCTTTAGTTTTTAGTAATTTCGTTTCATCCTTTACATGACTCATAAATAAGGTTTAAACTAATTATTATTGAAACAAAAATAATCATTGGTTTTATTATTTTTTTTTCCTTTAGTAATTACTAGTTTCGCCCCAAAATACCCACCAAATATTTGACCTATAAGCATAACGATTCCAAGTGGCCAGATTATTTTTCCACCAAAAATGAAAAACAACACAGATGCTATATTTGATGATAAATTTAAAAAATTAGCATTCATCTGTGCTTTGTCAATGTGAACCCCCCACAATGAAATGTAAGCTATAGTATAAAAAGTTCCTGCACCAGCCCCCAGAAAACCATCGTAAAAACCAACCAATGAAATAATAAAACAAAATAGACATAGTGAAACTCTACGATTGACATTTTTATTATTAACTGTTGGTGTTAATATGAAATATATAGCTATCGCAATCATTATTATTGGTATTAATTTCCTTAAAAAACCAACATCAATAAACTGGATTAAAACTGTACCAACTGCAGCACCGACAAAAACACTAAAAAAAATGAATTTCCCAGTTTCTAGATCAATACCTCCTTTCCTCAAAAAACATAGCCCGGAGGTTACACAACTCCCAAAAGATTGGACTTTATTAGTTGCTAATGCATTAGACGGAGGCAACCCTAAAAGTAATAACGCACTAATAGATAAAAAACCACCACCACCTGAAACAACATTTATAGCACCTGAAATCATAGCAATGAAAAACATTACTATATATAAACTATAATCATGAAACATGACATACATGAGATGTCACCTCATTGAATAGAATTTAACCAACCTATCTACACTAATTAGAAAAAAAAGAACTTGATTATTCATCAAGTTATTATGCATTTTTTAGATATCTATTGTTTTTATTGATTTTTATATTTTTAACCAAGGAAATGAATTAATTTTTATTTTTATAATTGCAATGAATGTCGCAAAAGCCATCATATCTACCATTGAGTTCCATTCCTCCATTTAGTACTCCATTGGGCTATTTCTCAACAAGCTTCCATCTACGTACGGGTGATAGATACTACCTATAAATAGCTTGAAATATAATATAATAACAATCATCTCATCGACAAACCAGTGGAAAGCTGCCACTAATAATCACTATTAAATTTACACAATTAGTTTATTTATTCATATTATTAGCAGCTGTCAGATCATTTGCTAATGTTGATCTCTCATCGAGCTACACCTTACTCCCGACCAAACTACTCCTCACTGAACTATTGCTATCACTTATCTTGCCTTCACCAAACAGACCATCGCAGCAGCAACATCTAGTTTGAAGTATATTGCTCCGCATGATTTGCACACCACTGTGAGATGATCATTTTTCGATGCATGCAATAGTGCTAGCAAGGTTACATAACAAACTTGCGAAGCACTTCCAGATATTAACTATGTCAGTTTGCAGATCCCTACGTTAGTATAGTGCCCTAAAAAATCGTTCTGGATGACTGCTTCTCCAAACGATTTCGTGATGCTTAAACAGAATCTAAAAAATCACGATAATCTTAAAATTCAATATATTAGATATAGAAATTCTATGAGTGACATGACAAACCTAGACTCACACACCCCGATGATGCAGCAGTACTTAAAACTGAAAGCACAGCATCCTGATATCCTGCTGTTCTATCGTATGGGTGACTTCTACGAGCTATTTTATGATGATGCCAAACGTGCCTCTCAGCTCATGGATATTTCGCTAACCAAGCGCGGAGCCTCTGCCGGAGAGCCAATTCCCATGGCCGGCATTCCGCATCATGCCGTTGAAAACTATCTCGCAAAGCTGGTACAGCTCGGTGAATCCGTCGCTATTTGTGAACAAATTGGCGATCCGGCAACCACCAAAGGGCCTGTCGAACGCAAAGTGGTTCGTATCGTCACGCCGGGTACCATCAGCGATGAAGCGCTGCTTAAAGAGCGTCAGGATAACCTACTAGCCGCAATCTGGCAGGACGCGCGCGGCTTTGGCTTTGCGACTCTCGATATTAGCTCTGGCCGTTTTCGCGTTGCCGAACCAGCCGATCTCGAAACCATGGCCGCAGAACTCCAGCGCACTAATCCGGCAGAGCTGCTTTACCCCGAAGATTTCGGCTCTATGCCGTTGATTGAAAACCGCAGAGGCCTGCGCCGCCGTCCGCTTTGGGAGTTTGAGTTAGACACCGCTCGGCAACAGCTGAACCTCCAGTTTGGCACCCGCGATCTCAATGGTTTCGGCGTGGAGCAATCAACACAGGCGCTGCGTGCGGCTGGCTGTTTGCTGCAATATGTGAAAGATACGCAACGAACCACGCTGCCTCACATTCGTGGTATTACCATCGAGCGCCAGCAAGACGGCATTATTATGGATGCCGCTACCCGCCGAAATTTAGAGCTCACTCAGAACCTATCCGGCGGCGTTGAAAATACACTGGCCGCTATTTTGGATTGCACCGTTACGCCAATGGGCAGCCGTATGCTCAAACGCTGGGTGCATATGCCGAGCCGCGATCACAAAGCGCTCAATAATCGTCAACAGGCTATCGAAGCCCTTCAGCCTCTGGTTGAAGATCTTCAACCGCTACTGCGCCAAGTCGGCGATCTTGAACGAATTCTTGCCCGTTTAGCTCTGCGTACCGCTCGCCCACGTGATCTTGCGCGCATGCGCTATGCATTCCAGCAGCTACCTGAAATTCAGGCACTCATCGGCGACCATGCTACGCCTCACATTGCGACGCTGGCGAAAAACGCCGGTCAGTTTGATGAGCTGAAAGCATTGCTGGAAAGAGCGGTCGTAGAAACGCCTCCTGTTCTAGTTCGCGACGGTGGGGTCATCGCACCAGGCTACAACGAAGAGTTAGACGAATGGCGCGCGCTGGCCGATGGCGCTACCGACTATCTCGATCGTTTAGAAATTCGCGAACGCGAAAAGCTCGGTTTAGACACCTTGAAAGTCGGTTTCAACGGCGTGCATGGCTATTACATTCAGGTCAGCCGTGGCCAAAGCCATTTAGTGCCGATTCACTATGTACGTCGCCAGACCTTAAAAAACGCTGAACGCTATATCATCCCTGAATTAAAAGAGTATGAAGACAAGGTTCTGACCTCAAAAGGCAAAGCATTGGCGCTAGAAAAGCGTCTCTATGAAGAACTGTTCGACATGCTATTGCCTCATTTGGCCGATCTTCAGCAAAGCGCCACCGCGCTGGCCGAACTGGATGTGTTGAGCAATTTGGCCGAACGCGCTGAAACGCTAAACTATGTCCGTCCAGAACTCAGCGATAAGCCCGGTATTAAAATCGTTGGCGGACGCCATCCCGTGGTTGAGCAAGTGCTCAAAGAGCCTTTCATTGCTAACCCGCTGTCACTTTCCCCACAGCGCCGCATGTTAGTGATCACCGGCCCGAATATGGGCGGGAAAAGCACCTATATGCGTCAAGCCGCGCTCATTGTGCTTATGGCGCACATTGGTAGCTTTGTGCCTGCTGAGAAAGCCGTGATTGGGCCTGTTGACCGCATATTCACCCGCGTGGGCGCAGCCGATGATTTGGCATCGGGCCGTTCAACCTTCATGGTTGAGATGACCGAAACCGCCAATATCTTGCATAACGCCACGGAAAACAGTCTGGTGCTGATGGATGAGATTGGTCGCGGGACATCGACCTATGACGGCTTATCGCTGGCGTGGGCCTGTGCCGAGAATCTCGCCAGCCGCATTAAAGCCATGACGTTATTCGCCACGCATTACTTCGAATTAACCACGCTGCCAGAAAAACTGGAAGGCGTGTACAACGTTCACCTCGATGCCCTTGAGCATGGTGACACCATTGCCTTCATGCACAGCGTGCAAGATGGCGCGGCCAGTAAAAGCTATGGCCTTGCGGTTGCCGCGCTGGCAGGCGTTCCTCGTGATGTCATCAAGCGTGCAAGACAAAAACTCAAAGAGCTGGAAACCTTGTCGGCGCAAACCGGCAATAGCCAAATTGACGGATCACAGCTTCAGCTTCTAGCTGAACCTGAAGCCTCTCCTGCCGTAGAAGCTCTGGAAACGCTCGATCCCGATACACTCACGCCGCGTCAGGCATTGGATTGGCTGTATCGCCTAAAAGGCATGGTTTAAACTCTAAACTTGAAGCATAAAAAAAGGTGAAGCCGCAAAGCTTCACCTTTTTATTTTATGCATTATCGAAAGTCTTATTCGCGGAATAGAGCCTCAATGCTCAATCCCTGTCCTTGCAGGATTTCACGCAGACGACGTAAGCCTTCAACTTGGATTTGACGCACACGCTCACGGGTTAAACCGATTTCGCGCCCCACATCTTCCAAGGTAGCAGCTTCATAACCCAGCAGACCAAAACGACGCGCCAAAACTTCACGTTGTTTCGCGTTAAGCTCAAACAGCCACTTAACAATACTCTGCTTCATGTCATCGCTTTGCGTGGTATCTTCCGGACCACTTTCATTCTCATCGGTGAGAATATCCAGTAAGGCCTTCTCTGAATCGCCCCCCAGCGGAGTATCCACTGAAGTGATACGCTCGTTTAAGCGCAGCATACGGCTAACGTCAGTGACCGGACGATCTAACTGCTCAGCAATCTCTTCCGCGCTCGGCTCATGATCCAGTTTGTGTGAAAGCTCACGTGCAGTTCGCAGATAAACGTTCAACTCTTTGACAATATGAATCGGCAAACGGATCGTACGTGTCTGATTCATGATAGCCCGCTCAATCGTTTGGCGGATCCACCATGTTGCATAGGTAGAGAAACGGAAGCCACGCTCTGGATCGAACTTCTCGACGGCACGGATTAAACCTAAATTGCCTTCTTCGATCAGATCTAACAGCGCAAGGCCGCGATTGCTATAACGACGGGCGATTTTCACCACCAGACGCAGGTTACTTTCGATCATTCTACGACGAGACGCTTCGTCTCCGCGTAACGCTCGTCGGGCAAAAAAGACTTCTTCTTCTGCGGTTAGCAGCGGAGAGTAACCGATTTCGCCCAAATAAAGCTGAGTAGCATCAAGTACACGTTGTGAAACGGCCTGTGCCATCAGTTCATCGGATGAATCAACCTCGGTGGGTTCTTCAACGAGTACCTTCTCGTCAAACGCTTCTTCCCCGTTCTCATCGAAGTCTACTTCTTCATTTAACTCGTTAACTTTCAGCGTATTCTGGCTCATAGCTGTACCCTACCCGTGATATTGCGGGCAGAATACAGCGATTCTGCCCCGACTATCGCTGCGGCAAGTAGCGCAGCGGGTTTACGGATTTCCCCTTGTAACGAATTTCAAAGTGCAATCTTACTGAGCTGGTTCCGGTGCTCCCCATGGTTGCAATTTTTTGACCCGCCTTAACCTCTTGTTGTTCCCGGACCAGCATCGTGTCGTTATGGGCATAGGCGCTCAGGTAGTCATCATTATGTTTAATGATGATCAGATTTCCGTAACCACGCAGCGCGTTGCCGGCGTATACCACACGGCCATCAGCCGTGGCGACCACCGACTGGCCGCGTGAACCCGCAATATCAACGCCTTTATTTCCACCTTCGGCAGAAGAGAAGTTGTCGATAACTTTACCGTCAGTAGGCCAGCGCCAGGTTCCTACTGGAGCACTGCTGCTTACGCTACTGGCTGACGAGCTCGGAACTGTAGCTGCAGCAGTCGTTGTCGCCGCTGTAGCCGTAGATGCAGGCAACATTTTGCCAACATTCTGTTTACCCGAATTGTCAGAATACGCTGTGGTTGATTGAGAATCAACACCTGTGCTCTTAATTTGACCACTTGATGGTTGCGTAGGGACTCCGCTGGTTCCATCATTAGCAGCTAGCATGCCACCGCTGTTGCTGTTGGCGTCTAATTTGATTGTTTGACCAACATTGAGGCTGTACGGCGCAGGTATATTGTTTTTCTCTGCAAGATCGCGGAAGTCATTTCCAGAGATCCAAGCAATATAAAAAAGTGTATCGCCGCGTTTTACGGTATAAGTGCCGCCGTTATAGCTTCCCTTCGGAATATTCTGATAGCTACGATTGTATACAATGCGTCCGCCGTCACCGGCCTGAGCCGTGCTGGTATTTCCACCATTTGACAGCATACGGCCATTGCCGCCGCCATTTACCGAGCTTATCGGCGCAGAACTATTATCTGACGAACAACCAGCCAACCATAAAGTAATCAAAGTACACGCCGCTACCTGGCGCCACTTCATCATCGGGCTTCCCATGCTCATGCTTCCCCCATGACAGCAAAATCAGCGATATCCAACATATTCAGTCTCTTATCCGTCTAAATTACCGGTAGCCACAGCTTCAAGTAACCAGAACTTTACGCGCTCTGAACCGACTAGCCCAACCATTGGGCTAGCGAAGAAATACCAAACAAGACAAAAAATCAGGCAAGGTCACGATCAAAAACCTCACCCGCTGCATTTAGTTTCCAACCATATACTGCAATTAGTCATGAATTGGACACTAAAAACAGAGTGCGGGTCAAATGCGAATCAATAAGAAAAATCATTATGTCGATTTAACATAGCAGATATGTTCTCGATTATTCGCCTTGATGCACAAAAACATAGCCGATGCCCGACGGTAAAAAATAGGGGGCATGGCTGAAAAAATCAGGCTAACTCACCCTGAACGAGTGGCACAAATCTCACAGGTTCAATCGACTCAACGGAGAAATCATTTCCACGCCGCTGCACGCAGCGTAGCTGCTGAGTTTTATCAAATTCACCTACTGGCAGAACCAAGCGTCCACCGTCGGCTAACTGCAACAGCAATGCCTCAGGGATTTCAGGCGGAGCAGCGGTAACAATAATCGCGTCAAACGGCCCGCGCGATGCCCACCCCTGCCAGCCGTCACCGTGACGCGTCGACACATTATGCAAATCAAGCTGCTTAAGACGTCTTTTAGCCTGCCACTGTAGGCTTTTAATCCGCTCAACCGAGAATACGTGTTGTACGAGATGTGCCAGTACCGCGGTTTGGTAGCCAGAACCGGTGCCAATTTCCAGCACCTTAGACTCTGGCCCAACGCGTAACAGCTCCGTCATACGCGCAACCATATAGGGTTGAGAGATAGTTTGGCCTAAGCCTATCGGTAAGGCCGTATTGTCGTAGGCCTTGTGAGACATGGCCTCATCAATGAATTTTTCACGCGGAACTTCAGCCATTGCTTTCAGTACCCGCTCATCACCGATCCCTTGCTGCATCAACTGCTGCAATAAGGTCAGCACACGTCTATCTACCATTCCTCACCGACCTTAGTCTGTTCAAGCCACGAAGAAAGCAAATCCTGCGCGTGATACGCGGTTAAGTCCACCTGTAAAGGCGTAATGGATACGTAACCTTGCTCAACGGCGGCAAAATCAGTATCAGGTCCCGCATCATGTTTCGCGCCCGGAGGTCCGATCCAATATAAATCACGGCCACGCAGATCATGCTGATGAATCACCTTATCAGCCGGATGCCGACTACCACAGCGCGTCACTTTAATGCCTTTAATCTGTGACAAAGGCAAATCAGGTACGTTCACATTGAGAATACGCCCCGTGCGTAAAGGGTGCGCAGCCAACCCCTTCAGCAGGCGGACAGTCACCTGAGCCGCCGTGTCGTAATGCTGAAAACCATTGAGTGAAACCGCCAGCGCAGGAAAACCTAAGTGTCGCCCTTCCATTGCCGCGGCCACGGTTCCCGAGTAAATCACATCGTCACCCAGATTAGGCCCGGCATTAATACCCGATACAACAATTTCTGGATGAGGCCGCATCAAGGCATTCACGCCCAGATAAACGCAGTCGGTCGGCGTACCGTCGATCACGCTAATATCACCGTTCGCCAAAGTATCAATACGTAGCGGCGACTCAAGCGTTAATGAATTTGAAGAAGCGCTGCGATTCCGATTAGGGGCAACGACCTGCACCTGAGCAAACTCACGCAGCGCTGCCGCTAATGTTTGTAGGCCCGGGGCCATCACGCCGTCGTCGTTACTCAGCAAGATCCGCATTAGGGTTTTCCTGATTAAACAACTCACGCACGATGCTGGTAGCAAAGCTGCCTGCCGGAAGCGCAAACTCAACTTCTACCGTAGCATCGTCCCACCATGACCAGCTCATCTCCTGCGGTTTGACCAGCATAGCGCGACGCGCGGACTCCACGCGCTCACGCTTAACCAGCGCCAGAAGATCGCCATATTCAGCAATCGCCTGTTGCTCAAACTCTGCGGCTAAATCACGCGTCCCTAGATCGTTATCGCCCGGCAACGCCGCTGTAATTTGTAACTCACCGCTGTCTGTTCGCTGCTGTAGGCTTTCTAGCTCTTCCGCATTCGCCACAAACCAACTACCACGGCCCGTTAACTGCATGGCATCACCCAGCATTACCTGACGTTGAGACCCCTGTTCCAAACGCTTATTCGCGATCTGGTTAAACATCGCACTGCGGGCAGCAGACAGGTAAAAACTGCGCTTGGGGCGCTCTCTGACCTGAATCTCATTACGTGACCACTTTGCGGCCTGAACCAAATTGTTACCACCGCGGCCAAAACGCTGAGCGCCAAAATAGTTTGGAGCGCCTTCCGAGGCAATGGCCTGCAAACGCTGCTCTACGTCATCGCGTTCGGTAATATGGCGCAGCACCAAGCGGAACGTATTGCCTTTCAGCGTACCAATGCGCAACTTGCGCAAATGGCGTGCGCTGCGTACCACTTGGCAGCCTTCTAAAATAAACTGACTCAAATCCGGTGATTCTTTACCCGGAAGATGTAGGCAGAACCACTGCTCGGTGACCGCATGACGATCTTTTAGGCCAGCGTAGCTCACCGAGCGCTGCGGAATTTTGGCAAATCGAGCCAAATTATCCGCAACAAACTGCGTGTTACAACCTTCCTTACGAATACGCACCAGCAGATGCTCACCTTCGCCGTCGGGCTCAAACCCCAAATCTTCCGAAACAAAGAAGTCTTCTGGAAACGCTTTTAAAACACCCGTTCCGCGTGGGCGTCCATGCAAATAATGCAGTGCATCAAAATCCACGCGTTACTCCTTAATCAACAGTGCAACAGCTTCACAGGCAATGCCTTCACCGCGGCCGGTAAAGCCCAATTTCTCTGTGGTCGTCGCTTTAACGTTGACATCATCCATATGGCACTCCAAATCTTCCGCCAAATTCACGCGCATCTGCGGAATGTGCGGCGCCATCTTTGGAGCCTGAGCAATAATCGTAATATCGAGATTGCCTAAACGATATCCTTTAGCACGAATACGGCGATAAGCCTCACGCAGAAGTTCACGGCTATCGGCACCTTTAAACGCAGGATCGGTATCAGGGAAAAGTTTACCGATGTCGCCCAGCGCAGCGGCGCCAAGCAGCGCGTCAGTAGCCGCATGCAGAGCAACGTCGCCGTCTGAATGCGCCAGCAAACCAAATTCGTAAGGGATACGCACGCCGCCAATGATTAGAGGGCCTTCGCCACCAAATTTATGAACATCAAAACCGTGGCCAATTCTCATCAAGCATTCTCCTTTGGAGGCAGTGGGGTAACGAAATAAAACATCGTTGAGTTATCGCAAGCGCAAAAAAACAAGCACAAAACGATTAAGTACGCTGGGATAAATAAAACTCAGCCAACGCAAAATCCTCTGGCCTTGTCACTTTAATATTATCAGAACGGCCAGACACCAGCAGCGGATGATAACCACAATATTCCAACGCCGATGCCTCATCTGTCACGTTAGCGCCTTCATTGAGCGCGCGTTCCAGACACATCATAAGCAATTCACGTGGGAAAAACTGGGGCGTCAGCGCATGCCATAGCGCTTCACGATCGACCGTATGCGCAATCGCGCAACAACAATCGCCCGTTTCTGCGCGTTTCATGGTGTCACGTACCGGCGCGGCAAGAATACCACCGACTTTAGAGGTATGGCGTAACGCCAAGAGCTGGCTGAGATCTTCTTGGTGTAAACACGGACGAGCAGCGTCATGTACCAATACCCATGAAGCATCCGTCGCCGCTTTTAAACCAGCAAAAACCGAATCTGCACGCTGGGCGCCGCCAAATACCACCTGAATACGGGGATCTTTTGCTAGCGGCAAATCGTTAAAATAGCCATCGTCAGGGCTGATAGAAACAATCACCCGCTCAACGTCAGCATGGCATAGCAACGCCGCAATCGAATGCTCAAGGATCGTTTTTCCCGCAATGGTCAAGTACTGCTTAGGGCAGGCCGAACGCATTCGGCTGCCAACGCCAGCCGCGGGTACAACGGCAACAATGGGGAGGAGTGTAGACACGTCAGGATCACTCATACTTATCAGTTTGTTCTTATCAAGATTATTGTAATGAAGATCATGGATATGACGTTAGGCCCAATGACATAACTAAACTAACGGACATGATGAGTGAACGAAAAACGGTGTTCGAGGCTAGTTTCGTGCCGTAGACGATGAGAACGAAGGCGCTGGGGAAGACTGAGTTGCCCCACCATTATGTTTTGCCTGTTCTGGAACCAGACGATAAAACGTTTCGCCAGGCTTTATCATACCAAGTTCATTGCGTGCGCGTTCCTCAATGGCTTCTTGCCCGCCATTTAGATCGTCAATTTCTGCAAAGAGTTGATCGTTACGAGATTTCAGCTTGCCATTATTAGCCTGCTGACTCGCAACATCTTCTTTTACGCGCACATAATCATGGATACCATTTTTGCCGATCCACAATGAATATTGCAGCCAGCCCAACAGTATCAATAATAATAGCGTTAGTTTACCCATTCACGCCCCCTGAAAAACCGCACAATCATCCCACAACTTTTAGCGAGACTCCACACTCAAGGGAAAATTACTGCGTTATACAGATTTCTCTTTATCAGATCCGTATAAGAAGAACTCATCACCGTGAATAGTTTAGGATTATTCATAAAAATTAGTTGGAAAATAAAACAAAATAATTACAAGCCACCGCGAATTAAGCCACCCAGACCACGTCTTTCCATAAAAGCAGCGGTGAGATGACGAACTTCAGTCGACATTTGAGTTTCCAGCACTCGCTGAACTAAAAAGCGAGCATCTTCCAACTCAATCGTCCGTAGCAGATATTTTATACGCGGAACGCTATGGCCATTCATGCTGAGATTTCGATAGCCCATACCGATCAATAACAGCGCCCCCATAGGATCGCCCGCCATTTCACCGCATACGCTAATCGGTAAATTCAGACGTTCACACTCATTAACCACTTGATTAAGAACGCGCAGCATAGCCGGATGCAGGCTGTCATACAGCGATGCCACCCGCGTATTATTGCGGTCAACGGCCAGCAGATATTGGGTTAAATCGTTGGTGCCCACCGAGATAAAATCTACGCGCTCGGCCAAAAACGGCAATAAGAAAATCAGCGATGGAACTTCGAGCATTACGCCGATGCGTGGTTTCGGCAATGCATAGCCGATCATCTCTTCCACTTCCCGCCCTGCTCGCTCAATCAGGCGTTTCGCCTCATCCACTTCGCTCAGGCTGGTTACCATCGGCAGCAAAATGTTTAAATTGCCGCTGGCCGCATTAGCACGCAGCATCGCACGCACTTGAACCAAGAAGATCTCTGGCTGATCGAGGGTGATCCTAATCCCACGCCACCCAAGGCTTGGATTCTCTTCGTTGATCGGCATATACGGTAGCTGTTTATCCGCACCAATATCCAGCGTACGCAGCGTTACAGGTTTATTGGGATTGATCTGCAACATCCCTTGGTATTGCGCAACCTGTTCTTCTTCCGATGGGAAACCGCTTTGCAACATGAACGGTATTTCTGTGCGGTATAAACCAACCCCATCAACGCGGCTATCCTGACGTTGCTCATGTTCCGCACTCAAACCGGCGTTGAGCATAACCTGCACGCGTTCACCACTTTTTAGCTGAGCGGGTTTTTCGGCGTCGTCTTCCGCCATTTTGCTGAGCGCGATCTCTTCATTCACCAAGCGCTGATATTCATGCACCAACACAGGATCCGGTGCAACCAACACCTCACCGCGATAGCCATCAACGATCAGCTGACGCTCATGCAATAACGCAGGCTGAATATCAGCTCCCATCACCGTCGGCACGCCCATGGCACGTACCAGAATGGCAGCATGCGAGTTTGCCGCACCGTCACGCACCACCACGCCGAGCATCCGCTCCTGCGGAACCTCAGCCAAAAGCGTCGCGGTGAGCTCATCAGCGACCAGAATAAAACGATCTGGCCATTGGTTAATGCCGGTCGCGTTATCATCGAGATGGAAAAGCAAACGCTGCCCAAGGGCACGCAGATCGCTGGCACGCTCACGCATATAAGGATCTTGCAAACTGGCAAACTGTTCGGCAAAGCGCTCAATTACCTGCTTGACCGCCCATTCAGCGACGGATCCCGCGTCGATCTCATTCATGAGCTCGCGTTTAAGCCGCGCGTCATTGATCAAATGCGAATAGAGATCGAAGATGGCCGCGCTGTCTTTCTGCGAATTGGCCGTAAAACGTTTACTGAAGCGACGAAACTCTGCCGCCGCCTCTTCCAAGGCCTGCGTCAAACGCTCGCGCTCGCTGGCGCTGTCTAGGGTGGAAGCTTGGTAGACATGTTCAAGCGAAGGCTGGCTAACATCCATCCAACCTTCACCCACGGCAATTCCGGGAGAGGCGGCGATCGCACGGATCCTGCTCTGCCGCAGCTTGCCAAACAAACCGTTAAGCTGGGTTTGAGAAAGGATCCCAGCCAGCTGAGTCGCCAGCGTCACCAAAAACGACTCTTCGGTTTCATTAAATTGGCGAGACTCACGCTGCTGTACGGCAAGAACACCGAGCAGCTGGCGGCGATAAATCATCGGCACGCCAAGAAAAGCGCGGTAGCGCTCCTCTTTTACTTTGGGAACATATTTAAAACTGGGATGGCTCGGTGCGTCCGCTAAGTTAATTGGCTCGGCCAAACGCCCCACTAATCCAACGATGCCTTCGTCAAAAGCTAACGTCACCACACGCCCGCGCGGCTTTTTCAAACCACGCGTCGCCATCAGGTAATAGCATTGACGATCGTTATCAGCCAAATAGATCGAACAAACTTCCGTATCCATTGCCTGACACGTCTCATCAACCAGCACTTCCAATGCATCAGTCAGACTGGTGGCCGCAGCCACCTTCTCAACGATTTCCCGCAAACGCGTGAGCATGATTAAAGCCACTTAACCTCTTTTACGGCGATAAGCAGGAGATGGTGGGCGCGTCGTGGGCGGCAACACTTCCTGTAATGGCATGACCACGGGCGAAAATTCTTTCATCACCCGACGATAGACATCACGTTTAAATGAGACAACCTGGCGCACCGGATACCAAAAACTGACCCAGCGCCAGCCGTCAAATTCAGGCGTACTACTTCTTTGCATGTTGATTTCAGACTCATTGCACATTAATTGCAATAAGAACCAACGCTGCTTTTGGCCGATACACACCGGCTTTGTATCCCAACGCACCAAACGTTTAGGTAATTTATAGCGTAACCAGTTACGGGTTGATGCAAGAATTTTAACGTCCTTTCGCCCCAGACCCACTTCCTCAAACAGTTCGCGGTACATCGCCTGTTCGGCGGTTTCTCCAGGATTAATTCCCCCTTGAGGAAACTGCCAAGAGTTCTGACCAAAGCGACGGGCCCAAAGTACTTGCCCCTGCCGATTACAGATTACGATACCCACGTTCGGGCGGTAGCCATCATCATCGATCACTGGACTACCTCAATAGCAAATTCGCAAGATGGGCTGATTGTTTCACACTCCCCTGTGGTGGTAAACCACCGCATTAAATCGGGCAAAAAACGGATAACATTGGGATAACTCACAGATTCATCCATAGTTATAAACATTGTTCGCTCCACAACATCGTTTTTATTCACTTTTTCTGTGGATATATTTGTGTAGAACTTCAGGGGAAGTGATGTAAACCTTTGGATAGCTCAAAACAACCTGTTTTACACATCCTGACATTAATCTTATATATCAGTAAAATAGGCATAACCAATCATATCACTAATAAGCAAAAATGTGAGCTATGCACGGTTTGGATCTTAGCTTGTTCAAAGATCGTCCAATGGCGATTTTATCCACAGCTTATTCGCCAAACTTGCACACTGAGACGGCAATTTCCCAAAAAACCCCCTACGTCAAGCCTGTAAATCAAACCAGTGATCGGTAAATAAATGGGTTATCCCAAAAATCTGTGGATAAATAGGTGTAAGATCCTGTTCATTGTCGGTGTCTAGTCTTGCACAACAAATTTTTGAAATTGCCGCAAAAAAGAAAATTTCGATAATTTCTTATATGAATCATGGTATTATTTCCGGCTCGGTGCAAATAACTCGGCGCCAAATTTTACTCACAGCATGCAGCTCATTTTTTAACCAACTTGTGAGTTCTGGTAAAATTAGTGAAATTTCAACGATGACAACACCTCAACTGCCCACCACCACGCCTGAAAATGTGCAACAACTGTTAAACCGCGCCCAGTCACTGGCCGGTTATACATTGGGTGAACTCGCGGCTAGAGCGAACATCGCTATTCCACGCGATTTGAAACGGGATAAGGGTTGGGTTGGCATGCTGTTAGAGTTGTACCTCGGTGCCAGCGCGGGTAGTAAGCCTGAGCAAGACTTCCCCGAGATAGGCGTTGAGCTCAAGACAATCCCCATCGACAGCCGCGGAAAACCATTAGAAACCACCTTCGTTTGCGTGGCTCCTTTAACAGGAAACAGCGGCATAACGTGGGAGTCGAGCCATGTTCGTCACAAACTACAGCGCGTGCTGTGGATCCCTGTCGAAGGCGAACGGCAAATTCCACTGGAACAACGTCGAGTCGGTAGCCCGCTGCTGTGGACGCCCAACGAAGAAGAAAACGAGCAGCTCAAGCGCGATTGGGAAGAATTGATGGATATGATCGTGTTAGGTAAAGTCGAGCGCATTACCGCTCGTCACGGCGAAGTATTACAAATCAGGCCTAAAGCGGCCAATAGCCGCGCGTTAACCGAAGCCACTGGCGAACATGGGGAACCTATACTCACGCTCCCACGCGGTTTTTACCTCAAGAAAAACTTCACCGCAGCCCTGCTCGCACGCCACTTTCTGCTATAACGTAAAACTCACCTCAGCATTTCACTACGTTCATAGGATCCCTGAACGGTCAAGAAAGCGTATAATCTTCGTTTATCGTTTATTTAGGTAGTACTGAGTCATGTTTGAATGGATTGTGGATCCCAATGCCTGGTTAGCGCTCGGCACGCTGACTATTCTAGAAATCGTCCTTGGCATTGATAACATTATTTTCTTATCTCTGGTTGTCGCCAAACTTCCTAAAGCACAGCAAAACAAAGCCCGCCGCATCGGCCTGCTGGCCGCCATGGGGATGCGTTTATGCTTGCTAGCTTCGATTGCGTGGGTTGTGCGCTTAACACACCCGCTCTTTAGCGCGTTCGGTCATGCCGTTTCCACGCGCGACCTGATTTTGCTGTTAGGTGGTTTGTTCCTGATTTATAAGGCGATAAAAGAGATCCACGAGACCATCGAGGGCGGTGGCGAAGACATCACCACCAACGTCCATTCGTTTTTAGGTGCCATCGTGCAAATCATGCTGCTAGATATTATCTTCAGCTTGGATTCGGTGATTACCGCCGTCGGTCTTTCAGATCATCTCTTTATTATGATGGCGGCCGTGGTGATTGCCGTAGGCGTGATGATGTTTGCCGCTCGCCCAATCGGCGAATTTGTGGCCCGCCATCCATCGGTAAAAATGTTGGCGCTATCCTTCCTGATACTGGTTGGCTTTACCCTGATCCTAGAAAGCTTCGGCATACATGTCCCCAAAGGCTACATCTATTTTGCGATGTTCTTCTCGATGACGGTTGAAGCGCTGAACTTGCTGCGTAGCAAAAAAGAACAAAGCAGCGATTAATATCAGATTATTCATACATAAATAAAAAAGGAGAACTCTCGTTCTCCTTTTTTATTTGCCTAATCGGTCACAGTCTTTCTTATCCATTACAAAGATATGTTCGAGCTGGTCAACATGATATACGTACATGATTTTCATATTGTAATGACGAATCCCTTTCTCATTGCAGTGCGCAATAAAGTCATCTTTGGCATGTTTGGCTAAAGTGCTTTCAATCGGCTCATCCGATGGCGGAATAACACGGAAAACAAACACCAGCGTTTTCCCTTCCAGCCTGACCCGACGCAGCTTAAACATACTGTCCGGAGTATCAGCCTGCGGAGTCGCATCCACATAGCGTTTCAGCATTTCGCGACGATATTCAATCCATTGCAACGGATCTTCTTTTTTCTTTTCAATCCAACGAAACGCATATCCGCTGCTCAGTAAAGCCGCCAGTAGAGCAATTAAACACAATAACCCGATAGGCTTGCACCTGCGCTGCGCCAGCCACAGTGGCCTTTCGAGGCCACGATGGAGTTGGGTATTCGCCACGACACCCAATAAAAAGAATAACGAAAACAATGTCGATATAACGAGATTAAACGTCGTGCCATCAATAAATAAATACAATAGCATGGTATGAAAAACAGCAAATAATATCCAACTACATATCATTGGATATTTAAACATACCAAGAAGTAAAAGAAGTGTGACGGGACCATACACCAGACAAGCAATACGATAGGCATTTTCGTGCATGCTTTCTGGATACACCAATACCGTTAGTAAGGTAATAAATACAACACTTGCTGCAGCCATTATCCCGCAAAGCCGATAGAAACGGAGATGTTCCCCGACTTCACTTTCAACAAGGGATTGTTTATCTGCTGGACTATTTTCTTTCATAAGATAACGCGCAACACATACTGCCGATGAAAATACTTATAGCCAAAACATAGCATGCAATAAGGTATTACCGCAGAGTTACTTTATCTAAATACTATCTATTTTTAGGGGAGGCCCCATGAAACTCCCCCCTCCCCACCGTTAAATAGAGATGGCCCCCCATCCTATCTCCGATACTTATCTTTATATAATAAGGATATACCCAAAATAATTCGAGTTACATCGAGGCGGCAAGTGAGCGAATCCCGATGAACTTACTCAAGTCAGTGATTCGGGTGAGTGAGCGCAGCCAACAAAGATACAGCTTGAAGTATGATGGGTATAAACAGTTACTTAATCCCCATCGCATCGCGCATGGTAAAGAACAAATCGGTTTGATCGGTCAGGCCAACGACGTTACCCGCATGTGGCCCATAGGCCGCGACACGTAGCTGAGTGCCGGTATGCTCCTGTGAATCACCTTCAGAATTACCGTAGCTAATCGCCATCACCGCGCCATCTTTGGTGGTTAACGCCTGAGTTAACCCCGGCGCTTTGCTATCAGGTGCAATAATCTGGCTTGAATGGGCATGGTCTGCGGTCACAATCACCAAGGTATTACCGTCTTTGCGCGCAAATTCTAATGCTTTTTGCACCGCTTCATCTAAATCAACGGTTTCACCAAATTGCCCACAGGGGTTGGCAGCATGATCTTGTTTATCGATCGATGCACCTTCCACCTGCAAGAAGAAACCTTTTGGATTCTTATCTAACAACGAAATCGCTTTTTCAGTCATCTGTGCCAGCGTCGGCGTGGAAGCGCTGCGTTCAGGATTAACGCTACAGGTTACCGGCGCGCTATCCAGATTCCCATGATAGGTCGCTTTTGGCCCCTGCCAGCGTACCGGCATATTGCCATCAGAAAAGAGCCCCAGAACTGGTTTTTGCTGGTCTGCGACACTTAGTTTGTTTAGCGCATCTAGATTCGTAACCACCTGATAACCCAGTCCTTCGGCCTGCTGCATCAACGTTTTGTCTTTCCAATCGCCTGAATTTGCCGTTTCAGAGAACGTTTTAGCGCCCCCGCCCAGCGTTACGTCGGCACGGGTTTTTAACAGCTGCTCGGAAATAGAGCCTTCACCGCCATTTTCCAACGCATTCCCCGGACACAGCTCCAGCGTTTTACTTGGACCATAGCATTTACGTGAGGTTACGTGAGATGCCTGTGCCGCTGGCGTGGCATCCTGCAGCTCAGCCGTTGAGACGTTACCCGTGGCTTTTCCCGCCGCTTTCGCCATCTCTAATAAGGTGCGATGAGACTTACCGTTCACGTCCACGCCCAGAGCTCCATTGTAGGTTTTTACACCGGTGCTCCACGCGGTCGCTGATGCCGCTGAATCCGTAACATAGTCGGGTTTATGGGTTTTCTTATCTAAAGAGTAATGCGTGTATTGCCCCGTCAGCGGCAACGCATCGATCCCTTTAAATTGACCGCCAGCGCCTTCGGCATAGTTACGCGCCGAGGTAATCTCAGAATCCCCCATGCCGTCGCCAATCAACAAAATGACATTTTTGGCCGTTTTATTGCTCAAAGAGGCAATTAGCGCAGTGGTTTGATCCTGCGTCATGCGTCGCGCACCACCAAACTGAGTGATATCTCCTTGGGCTGCACGCGCCGTTAAATCGGCTAGTGCCGGATTAGCCGCCTGCGCCGGTGGCATCAACATCATTAGGCTTAACATAGACAACGAAAAAATTTTATTAGAGGCCACTTCACTATCTCCTTGTAAATAAATACTCTGCATATACGCGTCGTGCTTCAAGATGCAGGCAGTATAAGAAGCCTTAGTGAAGGTTTTGTGACGGAGTTGTTCTAGAAATATGACAATGTGGCGTAACCTCGAAATATTGGGGTAGATATATACCCAAAATAATTGGAGTTGGAGTTGCTTCAAGTATGAAGGGTATAGGCCCGCATAATCTTGCTAAAGTAGTAGCAGAAATAAATGAGGATGACGTTCCATCCTCTAAGAACACGTTCCATCTATGAAGGATGCTCAGCTATGCAATATCACCGCATTCCACACAGCTCGCTGGAAGTTAGCGAACTGGGCTTAGGAACCATGACGTTCGGGGAACAAAACAGCGAAGCTGATGCCCACGCTCAACTCGATCTGGCAATTGCCAGCGGAATTAACCTGATTGATACTGCAGAAATGTATCCGGTGCCGCCTCGCCCAGAAACTCAAGGTCTGACCGAGGCCTATATTGGCAGTTGGCTTGCCAAACGAGGCAACCGTGAAAAAATTGTGCTGGCGACCAAAATCACCGGCCCTGTGCGCAACAACGACAGCAGTATTCGTCCTGAACAAGCCCTCGACCGTAAAAATATCCGCGCTGCGCTGGATGCCAGCTTAAAGCGACTCAATACCGACTATATCGATCTTTACCAGCTACATTGGCCACAGCGACCAACCAACTGCTTTGGCCAGCTTGGTTATCGCTATACCGAACAGAAGCCTGCCGTCACTATTCTAGAAACCTTAGAAGCTCTTTCTGAACAAGTTCGTGCGGGTAAAATTCGTTACATCGGGGTTTCTAACGAAACGCCTTGGGGCGTCATGCGCTACCTACAGCTGGCGGAAAAACACGATCTGCCACGTATCGTTTCCATCCAAAATCCCTACAGCTTGCTCAATCGCAGCTTTGAAGTGGGATTAGCTGAAATCAGCCAATATGAAGGCGTTGAGCTGCTGGCCTATTCCTGCTTAGGCTTCGGCACTTTAAGCGGCAAATACCTCAATGGGGCGAAACCCGCGACGGCGCGTAATACGCTGTTTAGCCGCTTCACTCGCTACACCAGCAAACAAACCGAAGGTGCCGTCGCCGAATATGTCGCACTGGCGAAAAAACATGGGTTAGATCCCGCGCAGATGGCATTGGCGTTTGTGCGTCAGCAGCCATTTGTGTCCAGCACCTTGCTGGGCGCAACCACGCTGGAACAGTTGAAGAGTAATATTGAAAGCAGAAATTTGGTGCTAAACGAAGATGTGTTGAAGGCTATTGATGAAATTCATAGCCGGTTTACTTATCCGGCACCGTAAGCGCGAAAACAGCCCTCCCTTTACCGGGAGGGCACTTAAAGCATTTTAAATTCCACGCTTTCTACGCACAACGTCCCATCCCCAGACGCCCGCGATTGCCAAAGCAAAAACAACGCCGAAGCCCACGCCGATACCCACAACCGGGACACCGATTTTTACCACCAGCGAATACAGACCAAGCATCAGCAGCATGGCGGTGTTTTCACCCAGATTCTGTACCGCGATAGCATTACCCGCGCCTACGCTGTGTCTTCCACGCTCTTGCAGCAACGCATTTAGCGGCACCACAAAGAAACCGCCGCAAATCCCTACCAGCACGAGCAACGCATAAGAAACCGATGGGCTACTTTGCATCGCAAACCATGCCACCACGACGCCAATCAAAACGCCCGCAGGCAAACAGCGTTTCACCGTACTGAGCGTCACAAGTTTGGCCGCTGCCGCTGCACCAATCACAATCCCCACCGCAACCATTGCATTCAGCAAGGTTGGCGTGGTGTTATCCGTGATGTTCAGCACCACCGGCACCCACAGCACTAACAGAAAACGCAGCGTAACGCCTGCGCCCCAGAATAGGCTGGTGCCAATTAACGAGAAACGTGCTTCCTGATTGTTCCATAACACCCGACATGCATTGCCGAAGATCGACACCATACGGGCAGGGTTCCATGATTTCGCAGGATGCGCCGCATTCAGCTTCGGGATAAACCAGTTCGCTGCCACCGCCGCGCCATAAACCAATACGCACAGCGCCAATGCCGCGATCACATTGAGATCCGCCATCATGCCGCCAGCCACCGACCCAATGAGGATCGCCGCGATCGTGGAGGCCTCCATCAATCCGTTGGCTTTCACCAACTGATCGCCGCTGGTGATCTCGCCAAGAATGCCGTATTTAGCCGGAGAATATGCCGCAGCACCAATACCCACGAGGGTATATCCCAAGAACGGATTAAAGCCAAAACAGATAACCAACGCGCCCAACAGTTTCAGCGCATTGGCAACCATCATAACTCGCCCTTTGGAGAAGCTGTCGGCAAACTGCCCCACAAACGGGGCTAGAATGATATAAGTCGCCACAAACGCCATCTGTAAAACCGGCTGACTCCAATCAGGATAGAGCTGCTGTTTGATCACCGCGAGGGTGGCAAACAACAGCGCATTATCACCAAACGCCGAGAAAAACTGCGCCAGAATCACCGCCTTCATGCTGCGGTTTAACAACGGCGCTGTCGGACTTACTGCATCACTCATGCTGTTTCTCCGGTTGCTGTCTCTTTGTTCTCGGCCATTTGGCGTAGGGTAACGAAATCAATTTTCCCGCTCCCTAATACCGGCAACGGTTTAAGGAAACGAATATCGCGTGGCACAGCAAGTTCTGGCACACCGCTTTCACGCGCCTGTTTTAACAGGCGGTCACGGCTTAATTCAGCATCGGTCGTAAACAACACCAACGCTTCGCCTTTGCTGCTGTCACTGCGCGATGACGCCGCATGTTCATGATCGGGAGACACTTTTAAGGCCAACTGCTCCACGCTTTCCAGCGATACCATTTCTCCCGCTAACTTAGCGAAGCGCTTAACTCGCCCACGGATAACGCAATAGCCTCTATCATCTAACGTAACTACGTCGCCGGTGTCATACCAACCCGCTTCCATCACGCCGTCAGCATTTTCCGCCTGTGGAACTTCCAGCACGCCTGGATTCTCGACCCGCAGATAGCCTTTCATAATATTTGGCCCGCGCAGCTGCAAACGCCCACCCTGCTCTATGCCGGTCATCTTCATTAAGCGGGCTTCCATCGATGGCAAAATTCGACCAACGCTGCCGACTTTCGTCGACATTGGCACGTTAATCGCCACCACCGGCGCACACTCGGTCACGCCATAGCCTTCCAGAATGCGAATGCCAAATTTGTCCTGCCAAACCTGCGCCGTATGTGGCGATAGCTTCTCAGCGCCAGCCACCACGTAACGCAAGCGAGCAAAATCATAAGGATGAGCAAAACGCGCATAGTTGCCCAAGAACGTCGAGGTGCCAAACAGCACGGTACAGTTACGATCGTAGACCAGCTCCGGCACTACGCGATAATGCAAAGGGCTTGGATAGAGGAAAACGCGGCTGCCGGTCATCAACGGCGTGAACAAACCAACGGTCAAACCAAAGGCATGGAACAACGGTAAAGCCGACATGAAACGGTCTGCGGGCGTGAAGTCAGCCACGGTACGAATTTGCTCAACGTTAGCCATCAGGCTAGCGTGAGAATGCACCACGCCCTTCGGATAACCTTCAGAGCCTGAGGTAAACAGGATCAGCGCGGCGTCATCCGGCTTTTGCGGTAGCATCGCGCGTTCAGGACGCAGCAGATGTTTGATAATCCAAATTTTATCATCGCGCGTTACGGTATCTTTCAGATCTTCCAGATAGACCCAGTTAGCCTCGGTTACCTGCTCAGGCAAATGCGTCAGCTTGCCTTTTTCCAAAAACTGGCGAGACGTTACGATAGTTTTGATGTTGGCAGCCAGCATGGCATTCTTCACGCCGTTCACGCCCGCGGTATAGTTCAACAACGCAGGGACGCGGTTACGCATCGTGGCACCAATAATGGCTGCGGCGGTAACCGTTGCGTTTGGCAACAGCATGCCAACGTGTTCACCTTGCGCGGTGAATCGCTCGAGAATACGGCTCACCCCCAGCGATTTTTTCAATAACGTACGGTAGCTATCTTCTTTAAAAGAGACGTCTTCGATAATAGGTTTGGAAGCACCATAGCGCGTCATCGCCGCCAGCAGGCCTTGATATAACGTATGTTGTGGCTGGGAATCCATGCGCGCCTTCATCATGATGTCATGCAGACGCTCACCGGCTAACAAACGACGGTCGCGCGCACGCGGTGCTTCAGGCATGGCTAAATGCGTTGGCGGCAAAATGTGAATACTAATCTGTGGGAACCAACGGGTCTTGAACAGCCCGCGTAGACGACCAAACGGCGTAAACTCCGCGCCTTCGATTCGAACAGGAATAATCGCCGCGCCTGAACGTGCCGCCACAAACGCGGCTCCGTCATAAATCTTCATCATCGAACCAGTCACGGTGATACGCCCTTCTGGGAAAATCACCACCGGACGCCCCTGCTCAACCATACGGATCAGATGTTTAATCGCCATTGGCTTAGTGGGATCGAGCGCCACAATATCCACATACTTACTGATAAAACGCATATAGCGGCTATCAGCAATCGAGCTATAAACGGCAAACACTGGCCTAATGGGCAAATAAAGCGCCATTAAAACACCGTCTAAAAATGAGACGTGATTGGGGGTAATAAGCAATTTTTCATGCTTGAAGGAGTGCTCAAGACCCGTAATTTTTATGCGGAATATCAAGCGGAAAAAAGCGCGGAAAAAACGGAAAACCATACACATCTCCCTATGTTCAAAGGTTATACGCAATAAGTATTACGTACATTTTCATTGAGCATACTAAAGCCCTGATATTTTTTCAGGAAACAGATGAGAAATAATCATAATTTAAGAATAACTAACAGCCGTCGAGGCGGAGGCGTACAGGAATTTGGGGTAAAAAAAACCTACGCATCTGCGTAGGTCGGTGTAATTTATTGGCTCAGTAGCAAATGCACTGAAAAACCCACCAATCAATACCTCTGGGATGGCTAATGTAGAAGACATTCGGCTGCATCACTATGCATTTATCGCAAGATAACCATTCAAAATGCAACGATATGTAAATTACCTTTCAAACCCGAAACACCTCAGGTCAATGTGAGAAAAACCGTGGGGAAAACCGTGGGGAAAATGTGCAAAGCTGCCAACGCAGCAGTCGCTTCAAATACACCAAATTTCCCCAAAGTATTTGGCGTTGCGGCAAGGCGGCAAGAGAGTGAAGCCCGATGAACTTACATCAATAAGTGATTTGGGTGAACGAACGCTGCCAACGCAGCGGCAGCTTCAAATACACCAAACTTCCCCAAAGTATTTGGCGTTGCGGCAAGGCGGTAAGAGAGTGAAGCCCGATGAGCTTACATCAGTAAGTGATTTGGGTGAACGAACGCTGCCAACGCAGCGGCAGCTTCAAAGACGCAGGGGAAGCAAAAAAAAACCTACGCATCCGCGTAGGTCGGTGTAAACATTGGCTTCAGCCACAAATGTACTGAAATCACACCAATCAATACCTCTGGGATATTTAGGTTAAAACGTCGTTCCATTCGCTGCTAGCTGCGAATCGCAACATTCGTGGGCAAAATGTAACTAGCGGTGTTATTTCTGTCGTTCTGAGACATATCCCTGCAAACCGATATTGCACGGGACTTGCGGCGGCGGGGGTTTTCCGCAACACTGGCGTGTAACCGCTTCCCCTCACTGTATTTTTGGACAATCCCATGGCTACCATAAAGGATGTTGCCAAACTCGCGGGTGTTTCCGTAGCCACGGTTTCTCGCGTTATCAATAATTCACCTAAAGCCAGCGACAGCTCGCGCAATGCCGTGATGTCTGCCATGGAACAGTTGCAGTATCACCCCAACGCCAATGCCCGCGCGCTGGCTCAGCAATCGACTGAAACGATTGGCTTGATTGTATCTGACGTTTCTGACCCCTTTTTTGGCGCGATGGTCAAAGCAGTTGAACAGGTCGCCTATGCCACCGGTAATTTTTTATTAATTGGTAACGGTTACCACAACGCAGATAAAGAACGTCAGGCGATTGAGCAACTGATCCGCCATCGCTGTGCGGCGCTGGTGGTTCACGCCAAAATGATCCCAGATGAAGAACTGGCCCATCTCATGCAGCAAATTCCGGGAATGGTGTTGATCAACCGCACATTGCCGGGATTCGAAACCCGCTGTGTGGCTCTTGATGACCGCTACGGTGCTTGGCTTGCTACGCGCCATTTGATCCAGCAAGGGCACAAGAACATCGCCTGCATCTGCTCAAACCACCCCATTTCCGATGCGCACGATCGCCTACAAGGATATTTAGATGCGTTGCATGAGCATCATATTCCGGTTGACGATAGACTGATTGCCTACGGTTCACCGGATGAAATCGGTGGTGAACAGGCGATGACTGAGCTGCTTGGTCACGGCAAAGCCGTGACCGCTGTGACCTGCTATAACGATCCCATGGCGGCTGGCGCACTATCCGTACTGAGCGATAACAGCATTGATGTACCAGGACAAATTTCACTGATAGGTTTTGATGACGTGCTGATATCACGCTATCTACGCCCACGCTTAACCACGATCCGTTACCCTGTCGTTGCCATGGCTACGCAGGCGGCAGAACTAGCGCTGGCATTATCAACAGCATCGCCGCTGCCAGAAACCACGAATATGTTTAGCCCAACGCTAGTATGCCGTCACTCGGTCTCTACACCACGTTCGGTATGATAGACTCTAGGTTTTGCGAACAATGCAGGGAAGGTACTCATGATAACCATGCTGGATGTATCGCGACAGGCTGGCGTCTCCAAGGCCACTGTTTCCCGAGTATTAAATAATACCGGTCAGGTTAAAGAGAGCACGCGCGTTGCGGTATTTAAAGCGGTCGAAGAGTTGGGCTATCGCCCCAATCTGCTGGCGCAAGCATTGGCGAATCAGACCTCTAATACCATTGGTTTAGTCATCTCTAACTTTGATGGCCCTTATTTTGGCCGGCTGCTGCGCCAAGCTGCTCAGCTTATCGAAGCGAGCGGTAAACACATGATCGTTACCGATGGTCATGACACACCAGAAGGCGAACTTGAAGCCGTTCGACTGCTGATAGATCGTCGCTGCGATGCCATCATTCTCTATACGCGTTTTATGGAAGAGCCTGCGCTGATGCAGTTAATCAGCCAGCACCCTGCGCTGATGGTGATCAACCGCGATTTGCCTCAGGCTCGCGAGCGTTGTGTTTTCTTCGAACAGCAGCAGGCAGCCAGCGAAGTGGTCAACTATCTAATTGCTCGTGGCCACCAAAATATCGCGTGTATCACTGCACCAATAGATACCCCAACGGGGCAGTTGCGATTGGCAGGCTATCGAGAAGCATTAGAGCAAAACCACATCGCCTATCACGACGATTGCGTTGCCTTTAGCGATAGCAGCATCGCAGGCGGATACCGCGCCTGTTGCGAACTTCTCGCAAAGAACCCATCCTTTACCGCCCTATTCGCCTGCAATGACGATATGGCCATCGGCGCTTTGCGCGCGCTCCATCAAGCTGGAAAACGCGTTCCTGAAGATGTTTCTCTGTTTGGGTTTGATGATGAGCCTAGCGCGGAATATTTACAGCCACCGCTTTCTACGGTGTATTTACCTATCGATAAAATGATTTCTACCGCAATTCAGCAAGCGCTGCGCTTGAGCAACGGCGAAATCGTTGAGCCAGTAGAGCCGTTTGTGGGCGAATTGAAGGTGAGAGAGTCGGTCATCAACCGAAAATAATGTGTATTCCCCCTCCCCTGACAAGGGGAAAATCCCCCCATCCAACCACACCCTTCACAGGGGGAGGGTTAGGGTGGGGTCATTACCCAAACATCACCGAATCTGTAGTAGGTAACCCCTTCGACACTAATGTCGAACCTTCCTCCAAGTGTCGATAGCGACACACTTCCGACACACAAAAACCGCAACAAAAAACCTAATAATCAATTGAAAAGTAACGGTTAAATTAAAAATAAAATCTACTGGCACGTTTTGTGCTTAACAAGGAGGAATTTTACTTTTTGTAGTCTGAACCAGAGGACTGAACATGAACCGCTTTGTTATTGCGGATCCCCGATTATGTATCGGGTGCAACACCTGTATGGCCGCGTGCTCTGAAGAGCATAAGACTTATGGCCTGCAGACTGAGCCGCGTCTGGTGGTGGTGAAAGACAATCACGATTCTGTGCCTGTCATGTGCCATCACTGTGAAGACGCGCCATGCGCACAGGTTTGCCCGGTCAATGCGATTACCCATACCGACGACGCCATCCAGTTGAATGAAAGCCTGTGCGTGAGCTGCAAGCTGTGCGGTATTGCCTGCCCATTCGGTGCTATCACCATGAACGGCAGCAAGCCTTTGCACATTCCAGCCAACAGCAATACGCCAAAAGCCTTGCCTGCACCGCCAAACAAACGCGGCATCAGCCCATTCTTAGATTGGTATCCCGGTATTCGTAGCATCGCAGTGAAATGCGATTTATGTCAGTTCAGCGAGCAAGGGCCTGCCTGCGTTCGTGCCTGCCCAACTCACGCCATCATGCTAGTTGATGATAACCAACTGTCTCAGGCGAGCGCGGCCAAGCGTCAAAACGCGATGGACGCAATGGATGCCGATTTGATGATGTTTAGCTCATTCTCAGAGGGGTCCGACGCACAATGAATACCGTTGAATTATTGAGCTTCGCGCTCAGCATCTATCTTATTTCAGCCATACTGGCGTTGCTATTAGGTGCAACAGGTTCAGGCTGGATTGGCGCTCGCGTTGCAGCGCTAGGTGCATTGGTTGCGGGCGTTGCCGGAACCTGGAGTGCTTGCCAAGGGCTGGCGTTTACCCCTGAAATCGTTAGCGCTAACCTGTTTAATCACACGCCGGTGCTGTTCAGTACGCTCAACAGCCTGATGCTGCTGCTGACCTCGGTAGTGAGCCTGCTGTGCGGCGTTTATGCATTTAGCTATCTCAAGGGTTATGCCCCGAAAAAAGCCGCGCTGATTGGTTGCTTGATGAACCTGTTGAGCGCTGCCATCAGCCTACTAGTGCTAACCGATAACGCCGTTATCTTCGTTGCGTTGTTGGAGCTGATGACGCTGTTCACCGCGTTGCTAGTGTGGCAGTCGCAGGATGCCAAAGCGCGTAAGGCAGCCAGCTTATATTGGCTGATGTCGCGTTTAGGCACTGTGCTTATCATCGCCGCATTCTGGATTATCTACCGTCATAGCGGCACGCTGGCGTTAAGCGAATTCCATCTGGCAAGCCTGAGCCACGGCTTAGCCTCATGGGTCTTTGTGCTGGGCTTACTGGGCTTTGGCATCGTTTCTGGTTTAGTTCCGCTTCACGGCTGGATCCCACAGGTTCACTCCAGCGCACCAAGCCATGCAGCCACGCTGATTTCTTCCGTGATGCTGAAAGTCGGCCTGTTTGGTTTACTGAAACTGAGCATCGACTGGCTAGGTATGCCGCAGCTGTGGTGGGGCGCCGCGTTGATGATCGTCGGGGCGTTAACCGCCTTTATCGGTGGTTTGTACGCGCTGATGGAGCACGATATCAAGCGCCTGTTGGCTTATCACACCGTAGAAAACATCGGCATTATTCTGCTGGGTCTTTCCGCCTGTGTGCTCGGTTTAGCGCTGGGTAAACCTACGCTGGCGGTACTCGGTTTGATGGCTGGTCTGTTCCATATGGTTAACCACACGCTGTTTAAAGGCGTGCTGTTCCTCGGCGCCGGAGCAGTTATCCGCAGCACCGGTGCGAAAGATATCGAGAAACTGGGCGGCGTCGCGCGCCGTATGCCGTTAACCGCCACGGCGATGTTAATTGGCCTGATGTCGATGGCGGCACTTCCCCCGCTTAATGGCTTCGTCAGCGAATGGTTCACCTACCAATCCCTATTCTCTCTGAGCCACTCTTCCGCGGTGAGCATGCGAATTATCGCTCCGCTGGTGATGGTGGTTCTAGCCATCACCGGTGCGCTCGCCGTGATGTGTGTGGCGAAAATCTTCGGCGTAACGTTCTTAGGAGCACCGCGCAGTGAAGGTGCAGCGAATGCAGGCTGCGCACCCGCTTCCATGCTGTTCTCTCCGGTATTGTTAGCAATTGGCTGCTTGGCATTTGGTATCGGCGCACCTTGGGTTCTGCCATATATGCTGCAAATGGCAGCAGGCTCACTGGGCTTGATGCTCGATCCACATCAGATGACACAGGGCGCGGTGATGATTTCTGGCACCACCAATACCACCCTGCTTTCAACACCGATGATCGCCATTCTGCTGTTGGCCTTCCCGATTCTGCCAATGCTGCTCGTGGGGATGTACAAAAACTCACGCCTGCCACGCCGTAGCCACGGCGATGCATGGGCCTGTGGTTATGGCCACGAAGCGGAAATGGTGGTTACGGCAACCGGCTTCGCTCAGCCTTTGCGCGTGATGTTTGCCCCGATCTATCGCCTACGTAAAGTTTGCAACCCCGCGCCTCTGTTCGGTGGTCTGCTGCGTGACGGTGCAATGCGCGTTTATCCAGCGTTAGCGGTGATTGAACTCGCCCTGCTGCTAGTGGCGATTTTCGCCTGAGGAGAATGACATGAGTTCGCTTTCTATCCTTGCGCTAGCGTTGATTCAGGCTTTAGCCCTGTTGGCGCTGGCTCCGTTATTTAGCGGAATTTCCCGCGTGCTGCGAGCCAAAATACACAGCCGCAGCGGCCCTGATATTTTTCAGGACTACCGCGATATTTTTAAACTGTTTAGACGACAAAATATTTCGCCAGCGGCTTCGGGCGTGTTCTTCCAGATGATGCCTTATGTGATGGTTGGCACCATGCTCACCATCGCGACTGCCCTGCCGATTGTCACCGTTATCAGTCCGCTATCGCCGATTGGCGATTTGATTACCGTGGTGTATCTGTTTGCCGTTGCGCGTTTCTTCTTTGCAATTGCAGGTCTAGACACCGGAAGTACCTTTACCGGCATCGGCGCGAGCCGTGAATCCATGCTGGGCATTTTAGTTGAACCGATTCTGATGCTAGGCCTTTGGGTTACCGCGCTATTAGCGGGTTCAACCAATCTGGGTGTGATGAGTTTCCACGTTCTGAACTGGGATGTGAATTCCTCACTGGCTCTGGTGCTAGCACTTCTGGCCTGTGCATTTGCCACCTTTATCGAAATGGGCAAACTGCCCTTCGATATGGCCGAAGCCGAACAAGAATTGCAGGAAGGCCCGTTGACCGAATATTCCGGCTCGGCGTTTGCCGTTCTGAAATTAGGTATCAGCCTTAAGCAGTTGGTTGTTCTGCAACTCTTCATCGGCGTCTTTGTCCCTTGGGGCCAAATGGCCACTTTCAGCGCGGGTGCTTTGGTTCTGGCGATCGTGGTTGCCTTTATCAAACTGCTGGTTGGGATTGCCCTTATCGCCCTGTTTGAAAACAGCGTTGCCCGTTTGCGCTTCCTGAAAACGTCTTACACCAGTTGGGCCGGTTTCGGTCTGGCGGCAATGGCGTTCTTATCATGGTTAATTGCGTGAGGCCGGTTATGACAACCTTCGCTCACCTACTCACTATTTCACCCTCTCAGCTTACGGGGCATCACGGTTTATGAATCAGCAAAAAATAGGTCAACATTACATTCAGGAACTGCGTCAGCAGTTCCCTTCAGCGATTCTGGACGAAAGCTGGCAGACAGACACTCAGGCAACCATCACCATTAAAACCAATATGTTGCCGGAAGTGGTTGAGTTTCTGTATTACAAACAAGGCGGTTGGCTATCGGTTCTGTTCGGCAATGACGAACGTCCACTGTGCGGCAGCTATGCGGTGTACTACGTGCTCTCTATGGAAACCGGCACCAAATGTTGGATCACTGTAAAAGCGCTGGTCGATGAGAGAACGCTAGAGTTCCCGTCTGTTACCCCTCGCGTACCGGCTGCCGTTTGGGGCGAGCGCGAAGTGCGTGATATGTACGGTTTAATCCCGGTAGGATTGCCCGATGAGCGCCGTCTGGTGCTGCCAGATGATTGGCCAGATGAGCTGTATCCGCTGCGCAAAGACTCAATGGACTATCGTCAGCGTCCGGCGCCAACCACCGACGTTGAAACCTATCCGTTCATCAACGAAAGCAAAAGTGGCAAAATTGTCCCTATCGGACCACTGCACATCACCTCTGACGAACCGGGTCATTTCCGTTTGTTCGTTGACGGTGAAGATATCGTAGATGCCGACTATCGTCTTTTCTACGTCCATCGCGGCATGGAAAAACTGGCTGAAACCCGCATGGGTTATAACGAAGTGACCTTCCTGTCTGACCGTGTTTGCGGCATCTGTGGCTTTGCACACAGCACTGCGTACACCTCTTCGGTAGAAAACGCGATGGGCATTCAGGTTCCTGAGCGTGCACAGGCTATTCGTTCTATTCTGCTGGAAGTCGAACGTTTACACAGTCATCTGCTGAACCTCGGTTTATCGTGCCACTTCGTCGGCTTTGACTCCGGCTTTATGCAGTTCTTCCGCGTGCGTGAAAAATCCATGAAAATGGCGGAAATCCTCACCGGCGCACGTAAAACCTACGGTCTAAATCTGATCGGCGGTATCCGTCGCGATCTGCTGAAAGACGACATGATCCAAACCCGCAAACTGGCCGCTGAAATGCGTGCCGAAGTGAAAACGCTGGTTGATATCCTGTTCAGCACGCCAAATATGGAACAGCGTACCGTGGGCGTGGGTCGTTTAGATCCACAGATCGCGCGTGATTTCAGCAACGTGGGTCCAATGATCCGCGCCAGCGGCCATGCCCGTGATACCCGTGTGGATCATCCGTTCGCGGGTTACGATCTGCTGCCAATGGAAATTCACACTGAAACCGGCTGCGACGTGATTTCCCGCGTCAAAGTGCGCGTCAACGAAGTCTTCACCGCGCTGAATATGATCGACTTCGGTTTAGATAATTTGCCGGGTGGCCCGCTGGCCGTTGAAGGCTTCACCTATATTCCAAACCGTTTCGCACTGGGCTTCTCTGAAGCGCCACGCGGCGACGATATTCACTGGTCGATGACCGGTGATAACCAGAAACTCTATCGCTGGCGCTGCCGTGCGGCCACCTACTCTAACTGGCCAACGCTGCGCTACATGCTGCGAGGCAACACGGTATCCGATGCACCATTAATCATCGGCAGCCTTGACCCTTGCTACTCCTGTACCGACCGCGTAACGCTGGTCGACGTGCGTAAACGCAAGTCCGTTACCGTGCCGTACAAAGAAATCGAGCGCTATGGTCTGGAACGCAAAGACTCACCGCTGAAGTAAGGTCAGGAGAATACCCATGCTGAAATTATTAAAAACGGCGTTTAAGCATCGCAATGCGACGGTGGCTTATCCCGCCAAGCCAATGCAGGTTGATCCGAACTTTCGCGGGAAACCTGAATACAATCCAGAACAGTGCATCGCCTGTGGCGCATGCACTGCCGCTTGTCCGGCCAATGCGCTAACCATGGAAACCGATGCGCGTGAAGGTACGCGCACTTGGGCATTACATCTTGGCCGCTGTATTTTCTGCGCGCGCTGTGAAGAAGTGTGCCCAACGACGGCTATCAAATTGTCACAAGAGTTTGAAATGGCGGTATGGAACAAAAGCGATCTGTTCCAAACCGCTGAGTTCAAAGTCTGCAACTGCGTTGAATGTGGTGCGCCTTACGCGGCACAAAAAGAGATCGACTACGCTATGGCATTACTGGTTCAGGCGGGCAATTTAACGGAAGAGCAGGCCGAAGAACGCCGCTCGCAGTTTGAAACTTGCCCCAACTGTAAGCGTAAAAACAACATTACCCACTCAGCACGTATCACGCTTGGACGTCACCTGACACAGGAGGCGGCACAATGAGCCAAATCATTACTCAACAGCCAGCCGATGGCTCACCGATTATCGGCCCACGCGACGCCAACGGTTTACCGGTACCCATCACCGTCGATGAGCAGATTGCTAAACTTAAAAGCACGCTGCTGAAGGATATTCGTCGCTCAGCCTACGTTTACCGCGTGGACTGCGGCGGCTGTAACGGCTGCGAAATCGAAATCTTCTCTGCGCTAACGCCGTTATTTGATACCGAACGCTTTGGGATCAAGGTCGTTCCTTCGCCGCGTCATGCCGATATTTTGCTATTTACCGGCGCGGTGACCCGTTCAATGCGTATTCCAGCGATCCGCGCGTATGAATCCGCACCGGATCCAAAAATTGTGATCTCCTACGGTGCCTGCGGCTGCAGCGGTGGGATCTTCCACGATTTATACTGCGTATGGGGCGGCACGGACAAAATTGTTCCAGTTGACGTTTACATCCCAGGTTGCCCGCCAACCCCTGCCGCCACCATTTATGGTTTTGCCATGGCTTTGGGTTTGCTCGATCAAAAACTGAAAGGCGAACACCACCAGCAGGCTGAAGATGAGCAGGCTGCCATCTTGCATCCGGCGATCCCACAGCAGCTGCGCGTTATGATCGATCGTGAAGCGCGTCGTATGTCAGGTTATCGCTATGGCCGCCAGATCGCCGATAAGTTTATGGATCTTCTCGCTCAGCAAAACGATCTCACCGTTGAAGCACGCGTGGCGCAATTTTTAGCGCACGAAAATGATCCTCGCCTAACCGAGATCATCTCTCGCCTGCAGGCGGTGTGCCATGATGCTGCTCGCGGAGGCAATTTCTAATGACTGACCACGCCCGTCATCAGCCTTATCACGAACAAGACCCGATGGTTGTGTTCTACTCCCTTAGCCGTAAATTCGTGCAAAAAAAGGAAGATGAGGACAGAACTCCGCAGGAAGCGAAAGAAGTTATCTATTACAGCCTCGCGATTGGCCATCACCTTGGGGTGATCGACTGCCTGAAAACCTGTTTGGAATGTCCACTGACGGGGTATCGGGCGTGGGTAGCCAAGCTGCCGGAAGAGAGTACGGCACGCCGCAAACTGGAAGGACTTCCGCGCTATGGCGAAATCTGTATCGATAGTACGCACACACATTTGCTGGCCTGCGCTTTAGATAAAGCGCGTCCGCAGATGAATGAGCAAGAACAGACATGGACAGACGCACTGATCGCTGCGCTGCAGATGATCGAAAATGAACCCGCAATCTATCTGATGGTGAAAAGACGCGATGGCTAGTTTTTTAGAAGAGAGTGCTCACCCCGTTAAGAATCTATTGTTATGCGTTGGCAACAGCATGATGGGTGACGATGGCGCAGGGCCATTGTTGGCCGAAAAGGTCACTGACCATCCAGTCGCTGGTTGGGCCGTCATCGACGGAGGCACTTCGCCGGAAAGTTATTCCCACGCGATCCGTGAGATGAAACCAGAGCGTTTGATCATCGTCGATGCCACCGAAATGGGATTAGAACCCGGCGAGATCCGCATCATCGACGAAAAAGATATTGCCGAGCTGTTTATCGTCACTACCCATAATCTGCCGCTGAGCTATTTGATTGAGCAACTGCGTGAAGATGTACCGGATATCACCTTTGTGGGTATTCAGCCCGCTATCGTCGCATTTTATGCCCCGATGATGCAGCCGGTGAAAGACGCCGTTGAAACCGTTTATCAGCGTCTGAATAACTGGGGCGATCAGGGCGGATTTGAACTGCTGGTGGCCTACGAGGATGAGTTTGGGGTGAGTAGCCAAGGGTAAACCGTCAAACTCCATGTTAGAAATGTGCAAGATTCCGCCCGCCGATATATCCCTGTATCGGCGGCTCTTTCTCCCAAGGCTTACCCCTGAAAAAAACAAAAATAATATTGTTTTGCTTTTTTCGTGTTGAAAAAGTTCGTTATAGATTCACCAGCAAGGATACACGCTCCGAGACCGGTCGGCCAAGCAACTCGGTGATAAGCGCGAGAGTCGAGAGGCTGCGCGCCAGCAACCTTTCGTCGGACGCCTACGCCTCCAAAACATGGGAGTATGGATGGTGACTGGCGTTCGAAACCTTACACCACATCTAAAATCCACAAACGTTACTCCTCACTTCGACAAAACTGTCGAACTCGTCACCGCTTTGATGATGTCGATCAGCACGCCTCTATCCCCTGAGCCCTTATAGTTCAACGTATTAGCCATCACCCACAAGGGGTATAAAACTGGCACAATACATGCATATAAATAAGGTGAATAAACATTAAATAACGCTCGGCTTGCTGAGCGGTATGTATACGAGCCGGATTGTGTCCCTTCCGGCCGCATAAAATAGGAGCAATGTTGATGAAGAAAGTCATCACGGTCTGCCCTTATTGCGCATCAGGTTGCAAAATTAATCTGGTGGTCGATAACGGTAGAATCATTCGCGCTGAGGGTGCGAATGGCGTGACGAACCAAGGCGAGCTGTGCCTGAAAGGGTATTACGGCTGGGATTTTATCCACGATACTAAAATCCTGACCCCGCGCTTGAAGTCACCAATGATCCGCCGTGAACGCGGTGGGAAGCTGGAAAACGTCTCATGGGAAGAAGCGATTGAATTCGCAAGCTCCCGCCTGCTGGCTGTAAAAGAAAAATACGGCCCAGATGCCATCATGACCACCGGTTCTTCCCGCGGTCCTGGTAATGAAACTAACTATGTGATGCAAAAATTTGCTCGCGCAACGATCGGTACTAACAATATCGACTGCTGCGCGCGCGTCTGACACGGCCCTTCGGTTGCAGGTCTGCAGCGATCGGTCGGTAACGGCGCCATGAGTAACTCAATCGTTGAGATTGAAGATACCCAATGCATTTTTGTCTTCGGTTATAACGCCGCAGACTCCCACCCTATCGTGGCTCGCCGTATTATTAAGGCTAAAGCGAAAGGGGCTAAAATTATTGTTTGCGACCCGCGTTTCATCGAAACCGCGCGCATCGCCGACATTCATGTTCCGCTTAAAAACGGTTCTAACATCGCACTGCTGAATGCGCTGGCTCACGTCATCATTGAAGAAAACCTTCATGACCGTGAATTCATCCAACAGCATACCGAAGAGTTTGAAACCTTCCGCGATCTGGTCTTGCCGTATACGCCAGAATCGGTTGAAGAAACCACCGGTATCAGCGCGCAGATGATTCGTGAAACCGCACGTATGTATGCCAAGGCACCAACGGCAACCATTCTGTGGGGCATGGGCGTTACCCAGTTCTATCAGGGTGTCGAAACCGTCCGTACGCTTACCAGCCTTGCGCTGCTGACCGGTAACTTAGGTAAAGCACACGTGGGTGTGGGTCCTGTTCGTGGTCAAAATAACGTTCAGGGTGCTTGCGATATGGGTGCGTTGCCAAACACCTATCCGGGTTATCAGTATGTCACTGATGAAGCTGCCCGCGAGAAGTTTGCCAAGGCGTGGGGCGTTCCTTCCCTGCCAGCCCATATCGGCCACGCGCTGAGCGAAGTGCCGCATAACATCGACCACGGTCTGATTAAAGCGCACTACGTCATGGGTGAAGATCCATTACAGACCGAACCGGATCTGGCGACGATCCGTCGTACCTTTGAGAAGCTGGATATTCTGATTGTTCAGGATATCTTCATGACCAAAACCGCCGCCATTGCAGACGTGGTGTTCCCTGCAACGTCGTGGGGCGAGCATGAAGGTGTTTACACCGCAGCTGACCGCGGTTTCCAGCGATTCTACAAAGCCGTAGAGCCTGTGGGTGACGTTAAACGCGACTGGGAGATCATTAGCCTGATGTCCACCGCGATGGGTTACCCAATGCACTACAACAATACGCAGGAAATCTGGGACGAACTTCGCGAACTGTGTCCGATCTACTACGGCGCGACCTATGAAAAAATGGCCGATCTGGCCTACATTCAATGGCCATGCCCAACGCTCGAAAGCCCAGGAACGTCTTATCTGTATGAAGGCGGCAAGTTCGACACCCCTAACGGCAAAGGCCAGTTCTACACCTGCGAATGGCGTCCGCCGATTGATAAAGTCAGCGACGAATTCCCAATGGTATTGGCTACCGTACGTGAAGTGGGTCACTACAGCTGCCGCTCTATGACCGGTAACTGTAAAGCGCTGGCGGCTCTGGCAGACGAACCTGGCTTTATCCAAATCAATACTGAAGATGCCGCACGCTTTGGCATTCGCGATCAGGAACTGGTTTGGGTTCGTTCACGTCAGGGTAAAGTCATTACCCGCGCCAACGTGAGCAACCGTCCAAACAAAGGTGCGGTCTATATGACGTATCAATGGTGGATCGGTGCCTGTAACGAGCTGGTCGCCGAAAACCTGAGCCCAATTACCAAAACGCCAGAGTACAAATACTGTGCCGTCGCGGTAGATGCCATCAAGGATCAGGATGAGGCCGAACAGTACGTAGTTCGCGAATACGACAATATCAAACGTCGTCTGCGAGAAACGGCGGAAGGTTAGAGGTAGGTCGTTAAATATAAAAGCCCCGTATGGTTTTCAGCAATGCGGGGCTTCTTTCTATACATCTTCTATCAGAATGATAATCATTTTTTATCATTTTAAAATCCCGCATAAGTTTTAGATAAGCCAATCTTAACCTAGTGTTTTTAGTGAGCACAATCACATCTCGCCCCCCTATTCGCCTCTATACTCCCGTCAGGACTTACACTTAAATTAAAATTATTTAATAATAATGGATTATATAAACCAAAAATGAATTCACTGGAATATTATTTCCGTTCTGAAATGGAGTATTTACATCAGCGTGGAATCGATGTATCTAAAAATCATTCAAATTTAGCCTCATTCCTCGCTAATAGTAATGACCCCGATGTAAAGAGGTTGCTCTCTGGTTTCGCTTTTTTAACTGGTGGATTAAGAAAAAAAATTGAAGATGGTGTGCCAGAAATCACACATCATTTATTAGAGAAAATTTGGCCCACGCCACTCAGACCGATTCCAGCAACAAGTATTGCCAGCTTTTATTCCGAATCAATTGATACTATTCATACTCAATATGGTTCATGTGATATTCCTGCTGCTAGCCAAATTTACACGCGGAGTGACACTCATCGCATAAATTTCAACACCATACATGATCTGCATATAGAACCTGTCACTCTTGAGAAAAAGAGCCTAGTGAGAGAACCAGATAGAAACGAAATTACGCTGTCATTTGTTTATCATGGTAGTGATTTAACGTGGAAGTGTGGGGAGATATCACTTTTCCTAGGAGCAGAAAGAGAATGTGCTTCCCTGTTAAATTTATGGATATCATCCTATCTAGATAAAACCTATATAACTATAAATAAAATAAAAAAATCAATTAACTTAGCCATAAAAACGTTCAGGCATTCAGCAAGAAATGGAGTGCAGACATCAGGAACTGAGCGTTTCTGGCCGTTAAATCCTTTAATTGAGTATTTTTATCATCCTCATATTCATAATTTTGTCACGTTAGACTTATCATTAGATTACAGTGAAATTAATTTTGATAAAGATAAATATTTTGATATTACATTTAGCTTCAGCAAGCTATTACCCATAGATAATATTGAACAAGCATTTATTCCTCATTGTGTTCCCATTATTAATATAGACAAATACCAAACATCTAAAATAATATCCCCGCCAGATCAGCATACTTGTAGTCTAACCAATCATCACGTATATAAAATTTTATCCATACAAGCTATTTAGGAGCCAGATACGCAGAAAACGGGAGAGCTTATCCAGTTCCAGTCCGTATTGGCAACACATACCACAACATTTAAATCAGATATAAAAAACCCACATCACTATTTATTTTTATCTCATAATGAAACTGATATATCCGATCGTCCTCAATGCCGGATTGTAGTGGCACACTGAATTTGGCCACCTGAATAGAGGTGATATCATCACCTCATAGTCAACACAGGTGACATTATGACCGGACGTAACAGACGTAATTTTAGCCCCGAGTTTCGCCTCGAAGCTGCCCAGCTTGTACTCGATCAGCATTACACCGTTGCCGCCGCTGCCACGGCAATGAATATCGGCAAATCCACGATGGATAAGTGGGTCCGCCAGTTGAAAGAAGAAAGAGCGGGAAAATCACCCATAGCTTCACCAATGACACCCGAGCAGATTGAAATACGTGAGCTGAAGAAAAGAATTCAACGCGTTGAAATGGAAAGAGATATATTAAAAAAGGCTACCGCGCTCTTGATGTCAGACTCCCTGAACAGTTCTCATTAGTTGAGAAACTCAGAGCGCGGTTTCCCGTTGCCGTTGTGTGCAATGTGTTTGGGGTTCATCGCAGCAGCTATAAATACTGGCGGCAGCCAAAGAAGCCTGATGCCACACGTGTGACATTACTCAGTCTTATTCGTGAAAGTTATCGCGAAAGTAAAGGCTCCGCAGGTGCACGTAATATTGCCGCAATGGTCACCACTAAGGGCGTAAAACTGAGCCGCTGGCGGGCAACAAAGCTAATGAAAGAACTTAATCTCATCAGCTGTCAGCAGCCTGGCCATCGATATAAGAAGGCGTCTAAGGAACACGTTGAGATCCCCAATTATTTGGAACGCCAGTTTGCAGTAACAGAGCCTAATCAGGTTTGGTGCGGTGATGTGACTTATATCTGGACGGGTAAACGCTGGGCTTATTTAGCCGTTGTGCTTGATCTGTTTTCCCGTAAACCGGTTGGCTGGGCGATGTCATTTTTCCCGGACTCTGCATTGACAGGTAAAGCGCTGTCCATGGCCTGGGAAGCACAAGGAAAACCCGCTAATTTGCTGTATCACTCGGATCAAGGTAGCCACTATACCAGCAGGAATTTCAGACTGTTACTGTGGCGATATCAGATAAAACAAAGCCTGAGTCGCAGGGGGAATTGTTGGGATAATAGTCCAATGGAACGGTTCTTCAGAAGCCTGAAAACAGAATGGGTGCCGGAATATGGATACGTAAACTTCAGCGAAGCCAGCACAGCGATAACAAATTACATCACGGGATATTACAGCCAGCTCAGGCCTCATCAATATAATGGTGGTTTGACGCCGAATGAATCAGAACGATTGTTCTGGAAAAACTCTAAAGACGTGGCCAGTTTTGCTTGACCACTACAGATTAGCTTTTATCATGCTAATGGCGAAATATTAAAAGCTCAGCTACCACCGATTGTTTGCCAGTATCTCAGTTGGTCACCAGATGCCTCTTCGGTCAGCGCCAATCAAATAATCAATACCAGCGAAAGCATCCCTTATGAACTGGCTGTAACAAATATCACTCCATGCTCGAATAGCTATTTTGGTGTTACCAACAGCCATCAGCATTGGCGATTACTGTCTCTGTTATCTCTTAACTATTTGGCACTACGACAGGTAGAAACACTGAAAGAACTACTGCGCCTATTTGACTTCCACCCCAGTAATTTAAGCCAAAGTAATATTATCCAGCGTTGCATTGATGGAATTGTATCTGTTGATGCTAATCCGTTAGATTGGTTAGTTAAAGGCAATTCACATCGAGGTATTGCGATCACATTAATCCTAGACCCCGTCTGCTATCCCAACCTCGGCGAAATGTACCAGTTTGCAACCGCACTATGCTACGCGCTTTCAATAAGCCAAAGCACCAACAGTTTTATCCATATGGACGTCATTAACCAGCAAACAAATGAGCAATGGCATATTGGTCATGTTCAAGGCCACCACCCTATGCTGTAAGGATTTAGTATGACACGGAAGACAGGATTATTTTTCAGTTGCAAGGTCGGCGGGTTCACAGACGATACCTTTGACGTAGCGGAGTTTCATCTATATGAGAAACTCAGTGAGCTATTTACTTTAAAGCTGACCTTAGTCAGCAAGCACAACGATATTGATTTAGACCAACAGCTTTTACAAACGGCTTCATTGACAATTAAAGTCAATGAAGCCGAACAACGAACGATATCAGGCGTAGTGGCCAGCGCCGAACGTGGCGATTCAGGGTTTAGAAGAACGTTCTACTATCTCACTATCCGCCCTGAAATGTGGATAATGAGTCTGAATCAAGATAGCCGGATATACCAACAACAATCCGTACCCGATATTTTGCATTCACTGCTTCAGCAGAATAATGTGCAGTCAAATTGCACCCAATTACAAGATGCTCATTCAACCCGAGAATATGTAACTCAAAAGCGAGAATCTGCCTACGACTTCTTTAAACGCCTATCCGCAGAAGAAGGGATCACATATTGGTTTGATGACAAAGGGCTATGCTACAGCGACAGCCACTTGGGTATGCTGGTTGCCACCACCTTAACCTACAATCCTCATCCCCAGAGCGCAATTCAAGGCGATATCATCCACTCCGTGCGATTCGGCGCCCATATGCGACCGGAACAAACGACACAAAAAGATCGTAACTACCACCGTCCCTCCTATGCGCTAAAACATCAAGCTAGCGCCAAACACGGTGGAAAACATTCCGTATTCGAAAGCTACGGAAGATTTCAACAAGATGCTGAAGCCGAGCCCTTCACGCGCTACCGTATTGAGCAACTACAATCAGATTCACAGCTAGGGATAGCCAGCTCTAACTGCATAAAACTCATGCCTGGCCGAATTTTTATAATCGCTGAACACCCCGTTGAGTCAATGAACGACCGTTGGCAAATTGTGTCGGTAGATCATCATGGGAAAATGCCAGAATCTTTGGAAGAAGAAGACAATGGAGAAGGGACTACCCTCACTAATCAACTTATGTTTGTTCCTGGCCGCAATGATTGGCGACCAGACTATCGATATAAACCTTTAGCCGACGGTGATGAAATCGCAACGGTTGTAGGGCCTGCCGGCGAAGAAATTTACGTTAATGAAGATGGCTGCATCCGTGTTTATTTTCACTGGGATCGTTATGGAAAAGCAGACGAAAAAGCCTCTTGCTGGGTCCGCGTATCACAGGCATGGAATGGAAATGGATTTGGTGTGATGGCTATCCCACGCATCGGGCAAGAGGTTATCGTTTCATATTTAAATGGCGATATCGACCGCCCCATCGTAACAGGCTGCACTTACAACGGCAAAAACCACCCGCCTTACGCGCTCCCCGGCAATAAAACCAAAATGGTGTTGCGAAGCAAAACCTACAAAGGCGGTGGTTATAACGAACTTTCTTTCGAAGATGCCACCGATAATGAACAGGTTTATCTACGGGCCCAAAAAAATCAGCTTATATCGGTCAATAACGATGAGACCATTCAAATCGGCCACGATCGTACAGAATCCGTCGGCAATGATGAAATAGTGAGTATCACTCACGATCGCAAAAGCAATACTGGCCATGACGAGACTTGGAGTATTGGGCACGATCGCCGCACTACCGTTACACAAGATGATTACCTTGTGATTAATCGCAACCAAAAAATAGAAATCAGTAAAGATTACATTTCAAATATTGGGAATCATCGAAAAGAACAGGTAACGGCTAATTATCAGATAGATACTGGCGGCAATCATATGCACCGTGTTGTGGGTGAATCCCTACATGACGCCAGCAAGAAACTGCAACAAAAAAGCCCACAAATAGCCCTCGATGCCAGTGAAAAAATCGTTCTTCGCGGCCCTGCAGGGAAAATCACGCTAGATGCCAAAGGCATAACCCTAGAGGGAAACATATTTCTCAAAGGCCCTGTCGCCGCTACGCCAGGCGCAGCCCCCTCGTTTTCAGGTGCGACACAAGCATCCCCCGAAGAGGGGAAACCATTTGACGATCTCTGCTCCATGCAGCCCGACGGTAGTTGTCCATTGGATGACTGTCCATGTGACAAAGGGGATAAATAATGGCGCCATATAGGAAAAAGCATAGCGCGGCTATATGGCTAGGAGAGCAAGAACTTCGTTCAAGCTTAAGCCATGACTCGCGTTATTTACTTCTCCAGCCTGGTGTTATTGAGCGCTTAACCTACGCAGGTTTACATCAGCACAACGATTTTTTTCCTCCATTTCCTAAACTGATTGAACTGATAAAACAAAACGATCCATTTGTTCAATACCATTGGGTTTGGGAAAATACTCGTTATGATCGAGAGCGGGAAAAAGGCCCCATATTAATCAACGTTACGGATAATCCAACCACGTTAGAACAGTTCATCGTGCATTGGGGAAAGTTTAACGGCGGTATTATTATTTGCAGCGAGCAACCTGTTGACATATTGCTCTCTCATCTTGTGTCTGTATCCACATTATTAATGAGCAATGGCCATAGCGTTCGTTTTAATTGGCTACCTAATTCTTTGGGCGACATATTTAGCGTTTTAATTACTAAAAAAATAAATGCTCTCATCGGCCCATTAAAGAATATCTATTTCCACCAGACTAATCATATCTCATCGGCTTGGTGTCATTATTCATCAACGCATGACGAAACTGGTTACACTCCAATACTTAGACTTACCACTCGGGAAATAAAATATATTTCATTAATTAAAAACCAAAAAAACGATGAGTCATTAGCTAAAGATTTACTCGCTCACTCAGGCAGCGATAAAAAATATTATCCGCGTGTATTATCACTGATAAATACCTGTCAGCATCAGCTACAAAGATTTAATATCAAGCAACATGAGCATGTACAGCGCTTTATTCAAGTGTTTTTTTCTTATATGAAAAAAATGAACGATGAGCGTTTTGCATGCGTGTTGGCAAACCAGCAACAAACCGTTATTGATCGGCTTGATGCACTGGAATTATTGTTGCATGCACCCTTGAAATTTTACTCTAGTGAATATTTTTATCAGCAACTAATCAGTGATTGGCTGCTTATACCTGAAAATAAACACTGTTATTTTTATGATGGTGCCGCTGCAGTGATAAAGCTCTATCACCCACCGGAGCAATATTTTAATGATAACGTGGTGCGCGAACAGTTTTTACAACGCTGTGGCACATCGATGTCTTTAGCTAAGCATATTGCACAAAATAATCTTCCGCCATTGTCAGTGCGCAGAGAAGCGCAGTTATTACTTTCAGGAGATCTCTTTCGTGGCTAATTCTAGTGATAATGTTATTTCAGCTAAACCCTGTACCAGCGCCAAAGGCAGGATCCCGCTTATTCCCATTCGCTATGGCATTGTGCCTAAAAAAATAGGAGACACACAGCAATATGCTTGGAGCGGGTGCGGGTTTTCTCTCGAAGAAGGTTTTACCGGAATTGCTGAACTGCATTGTTCAAAATATACCCTGCGGGCGCTCCGTGAGGGCTACGTTTACACTTATATCGCCTCCCCCAAAAAAGGCAAAAAGCTCATTATTCATGAGCACCAAGGCAACGGAATATATCAGGAAATCCTAGTACAAAACTTAGAGCAGTACAACGCGCGTGATGCCTATGCCAGCGGCAATACAAGCCACAATATTTGGATTGAGGCCGATGCCACTGAGGTTTGGGTGGGATATAGCCCTCATCTTTGGACTAAGGCCAAGGTCGAAGACATATTAAACAGCATTGCTTCACGCCAGCGATTTATGCAGCCCGTCGATCCTGCGGAGTTGGTCGATGGTGGTGGCTCATACTCTACACAAAAAAACATCCTGCCACTGGCCGCCTTAGAACAGTGGGTGGAAGAGTATAAACCTGAAGGAAAAAGGATCGACATGACATGGAGCCAAGGTGAAAACTACACACCCGATCTCTATACGCTAAAAGCCATGGCCGGTTATTTTAAACAATATAATCCAAAGGCCCCTGCGGTTATTGCCCTGTTAGATGCCGAAGGCATCGGTATTGATGTGGGTTCTATTGCCAAACTGTATGCACATCAAACAACCGATGTAAAAGCCCAAGATAATGGTTCTAAGCTGCCATTAGCGCTTCAGTTAGATGTTAAAAAGCTGCAAGAGCCCAGCGCAGAGTTTCACCGTAAAAACGTTATCAGCGAATTGATATTTAATACCTTGATTAGCCTAAGTGCCTCTGAAGGAGATAAGTCGCTGGTGAATGGAATGCGTGATGTTGCACATTATATATCTCTAACTGAAGAGCAGCATTGTAAAGCTGGCTTTCGATTTGCCAAGCGAATAAATCAGCCACTATATATAAAGTTTCTGCAAGACAAACAAGAGATTGAGTATGAATTAGAAAAACTACTTGAGAGGGTCGATTGGGCTGCAATTGACCATCATTCATGGCTAAAAACGTTAGCGAAATATTATGAAGACAATCGGCTATCCATCGCCAGCTCATTCATGTCCTACGATCGCGACTTCAAGGCGTCTGCATATTCTCTAGAGCTTTCCACAGCAATGATTATTGACGGAGCTGGATTTCCACTTGCCGGACGTGAGGATAAAGATCCACGTAGTGGGTTGTTGTTGACTTGGATTAATGATGTTAACAGTCCATTGAATCAGGCACTATTCGCTTATAAACCCTTTGAAAAAGATGCGAGCACCGCAGGAGGATTATTGGCGGCATCTGATTTAGTCATTCAGGACATTTCTAAAAAAATCAGTTTTATGCAAGCAACTAGTGGCACGGATATTATAGCCAAAAACATTCAGACTACATTACTGAAATTGGTGAAAGGAAGTAAGTCTTGGGGGAAAACCATTAGCATAGCTAAGCGAGTAGAACAGGCCATTGAGGAAAATAATCCAGCCAAATTGTTAGGCGCCCTTCGTAGCCGCTACAACATTATTAGTGAAGTCATCGAAACAGTGCCTGCTATAAAAAATCTTACGGTATTGACTGAGAGTAATATGCTTGAGATATCAGCCAATACGAAAACAACTGCAGAGCGTGGCCCCTATAAGCGAGACTTAAAAGTTATCTCAGAAACAGAGATTCATGCAAAATATAATGAAAACTATGTTGCAGGGAAATATAGCACACAGTTCAGCGTAGGTTTTGTATCCACAGGACTACTAATTTTTGCAAGCATTTACCTATTCAGTGCTCTAAAAACATGTCAAGAAAACCCCACCATGATTAACATAAGCAGTTTTGTGGCTGCCGGGTTAGGGGAATTAGCTGCAGTAAATGCAGCATTAGTATCAATAAAAAACTTAGTCATACGCAAGAACCTAGATAATGGTATTGCTTTCGCAGGAGAGTACTATATAAAGGGAATCCCTCAATTGCTCGTATCAAAAGGAGCTGGAATGATTTTCGGTTGGGGGGCAATCCTCTTTACTTTTATTACAGATCTTATGAAAACAGGAAAAAGCAAGACAGATGGAAAAAACTTTCGCTTATGGTCAGCTATAACTATAGCTGTTGGTTCCAGTGTTATTATGAAGGCGGCTAGCTTAACTTCTGTACTAGCATTTATACCTATGATTGGATGGATAATTATTGGTATAACATTATTTGCTGTTGGTATATGGCTTGGGTTAGAAGCGGATGAACGAAATCACACACCTTATGAAGCCTGGGTGAATCGTACAGAGTTTGGGATGTTAATACCAGACGAAAATGTCGATGAAGATCTAACGTATTGGGGCTCTCCGAGTGAAGCATTGCAAGAATACTTTAACGTTCGTTATAAACCTATCCTAGTTGATGCAACCTTAGCAAAATATCTAAAATGCCCAGACGTTTATTCTCAGTGGCGTACAAAAGAAAGCTATGGGCGCATAGTTGGAATGGCTCCACCAATATTCGTTATTTATTTTCCTGATTATCTAAAAAATGTCAGTGACATTAGGGTTATTCCTGATGATAGTGATTATCTCATAGAAGAGGTGTCCCAAACAAATGCTGGAATTCTTTTACGCTTCACTAAAAAAGACTCAGAAAAAGCAATAGGCAGTGCGGTTTTGGACTTAAAATACCAACCAAATACTGGTGTCATGAATGAAATGTTCATCATCTCAGAAAACAAAATGGCACCTGATGTATATACACAACACATACCATATTAAACTCAAAATAATATAAAGAGCAACCAAATGAATGAAAAACTAAAAATAAATAAATGCTTTATTTCTATGAGTAAATACTGCCTAGAAATAAGGCCAAATGATGTGTATCTTGGGGCATTTTTAGCAAGATCGCTTCTCCTTATGTTTATTACAACCTATATATTTTTTACATTTACAATATATAATGAATTTGATGATGACTTTATTGGTTCATATCTTCCTTTAGCTGTTGTCCTGTTTTGGTTGTGTGGTATAGAATATATATATATTTCACAAATAACAAAGATATCAAACATTGTTTTTAACCGTAAAACAAAAAAATGTTATGCTTATTATCGTGGTATTACCTATATAAACAATCTTGATGACGTCATTATTTCCGGTGGGGCAAAAACCATGATATCGATGCATCATAGAAATGCTAAAGGTATTAGCGTAACTAAAAGTATAGAGATAGATGATGAATGGAATATTAAAGTAATAACTAACTACATTAAGTCATTTACAAGCCAAGGACCCGATGGTCTTGCTATACCTACTGAATACGAATGGATTGATAGAGAAAAAATAAGCATTGCATTTCCACCATTAAAAACATTGCGCCACTATGCACCTTGGCCTTTTTGCGGAAAAATAACCGATCCATTAGAAAAATCACTAAAAATATATATGTAGCCATTCTATGTATTGATCTATTACCCTCTCAATATAGTTGCATCACTTATCTGGTATCCCATTACCAAAATTTTCAATATTAAACCCCACCCAGTCCCAGAAGAAGCCTACGAAGGTGACGACAGTATACGTGTAACACCAGAAATGGCGGCCAAAGGAATCAGGCCGTGAAGCCTAATAGGAGCAATAGTATGTTAACAACAACGGAGGTTACTTGTGATTATCCTGGAAAAAAATTTAAACCTGAAGATGCATGGATTGGTAATCAGTTAGTTTCTATTAGCGATAACTGTTTAGAGATTCAAACCGCTAAGTTGGCATTCAGTTCTTTTTTAGGGCGTTTTTGGGCGCAAGCTATTTTATTAATTATTTTTTATATTGGTAGCCAAATGCCCGCCTCGTATCTACCAGGTATACCAGGATTATTATCACTAATATCAGTCGATATCGCTATTCTCTACAACGCTATGCTTAATATCAAAAAAAACTCTAACATTATTTTTAACCGTGCTACACAAATGGTCTACGTGCATCATGAGGGAATAGATTACATTTCGCCATGGAGTTCTTTATTATGGACTAGTACGATTAATATTAATGGAATAACTAAAATATATTTTACTTTATTACATAAGGACCCAGATAACACCCAATCGATTCATCACGTAGAATTAAGTAATGATAACCGCTCTGTAATGCACGGCTTAACAACATTTATCAATGTATTTATGCAGCAAGGCCATAAGGAATTAGTTATTCCTAAGGTTTATGAGTGGCGTAGCGTATTCAATACAAAAGTTACGCTTTCTCCCTCCGAGATCTGGCAGCACTATGCCCCTTGGCCTTTTCGTCGCCGATATTGCGATTCGGTAGAAATGAATATGAAAATCATACTTTGGCCAATTTGGACATTTTTGCTTTTCCCGCTTCTTACTCTCTTTGCTCTAAGTTGGTGGCTAATATGCAAGATTTTTAAAATTACACCTGCTTCAGTACCAGTTGCCGCCCGCCAAGAAGATAACAGCGAGCGATACACACCGCAATTTGCAGCAAATCGGCTGAAACCTTTCGAGGAAGATAAAGGAGAATAAATGAAACCATTAATCGTATTAGGTGATAAAACCAACCATGGTGGCGTTGTTGTTAGCGCTCAAGCAGGCTTTACTCAAGACGGTATACCTGTTGCCGCTCAAGGGGACCTAGTGACTTGCCCTATATTGGGCCATAGCCCGTCAACTATTATTGCCTCGGGAAGTGGCTTTACTTTAAGCGGCAAACAAGCTGCGCATGATGGCGATCAAACCACCTGTGGTGCGAAACTGATCGCTAGCCACTTTACCGTCCGGCATGAGTAAATCATCTTATCCCGAGCACTTTGTTCGATGAGGGCTCGGGTACCAACATATCAAAATGATTCGCGTTTTATCAGCTAAAGCCTCCCATTATCACCGCCAAGATCAACGAGTGAGATCTCCATTCCAACGATAATGTTGCCGATGTCGTATCGCGCAAATTATTCGACACTTATGTCGAATTTCCCTGTCGAGCTGGCAATTCAGCGCGCTATTTTTGGCGTTTAAAAAATCAGATTAGAAAGCAACCTTCTAATTTAAAACAAAAAAACACCCGTTCAAATACAGTTGGCATGATGTGTGCTTACTAGTACCGATAAGCAATCTGAGCATAGGCAGGTTCTTTCTGCCTCACTAAATATAATGAGAAATCAGGAGTTAATTGATGAACCGGTTCGTCATTGCAGATCCTAAAAAATGTATCGGCTGCCGTACCTGTGAAGTCGCCTGCGTCATGGCTCACCGTGAAGACAGCGAACTTCACAACCTGTCCAAAGACAACTTCACCCCACGCATTCACGTTATTAAAGGGGAAAACGTCAGCACAGCGATCCTGTGTCGCCAGTGCGAAGATGCCCCTTGTGCCAACGTTTGCCCAAACGGTGCCATTACTCGCCAAAAAGACTTTATCTATGTGTCACAGGAAAAATGTATCGGCTGCAAAACCTGCGTGGTTGCTTGCCCATACGGCACGATGGAAGTGATCACTTCTCCGGTCGTTCGTCAAAACGGCGCCTCCGCCATGATGGTTTCCTCTAAGGCTGAAGCCAATAAATGCGACCTGTGCCACAACCGCGCTAATGGCCCTGCGTGCGTTGAAACCTGTCCAACCAATGCATTAAAGCTTATCGACCGCAATGCTATGCAAGACATGATCAATGAAAAACGCCGTCGTGCAGCGCTCGATACCACAATCGATTTCATGTTCTAACGGTTTCACATTTTAACGCTTTCATCTCATGCAGTTTTAAATCCTATTGATTGAAGTTGCCGTTTACTTGCAGCGACTTCAAAACCAAAAGGCTTGATTAACAACCATTCATTATCCCCGGTTCGGGGTAAGGTCTCGTTATGAATTCACCTACAGTGAATAACTCAATCGTTGTCAATAATCTCGACGTTGTGAAAAGTAAAGTCGTCACCGTCTGCCCTTACTGCGGCGCAGGATGCAAAATCAACCTTTGTGTTGAAAACGGTAAAATAGTCCGTGCCGAAGGCGCAAACGGCGTCACCAATCAGGGTGAGCTTTGTCTGAAGGGTTATTTTGGCTGGGATTTTCTCAACGATACAAAACTGCTAACGCCGCGCTTGAATGAGCCAATGATCCGCCGAGAAAAAAGCGGAAAATTTGAAGTGGTCTCTTGGGATGAAGCCATCCGCTATACCGCTCAGCGCCTAAAAGAAATCAAACAAAAATACGGCGCGAAATCGATTATGCATACCGGTTCCTCACGCGGAACAGGCAATGAAACCAACTATGTGATGCAGAAGTTTGCTCGCGCAGTGACCGGCAATAACAACGTTGACTGCTGTGCGCGTGTCTGCCACGGCCCGTCGGTTGCTGGCTTGCAACAAACGCTGGGCAACGGTGCTATGAGCAACTCCATCACCGATATCGAAAACTCGAAATGCCTGCTAGTTTTTGGCTATAACTGCGCGGACTCCCACCCTATCGTGGCGCGTCGCGTGATTAAGGCCAAAGAAAAAGGTGCCAAAATCATCGTTTGCGATCCACGCAAAATAGAAACGGCGCGCATTGCCGATCAGCATCTGCAAATGAACAATGGCACCAATATGGCGCTGGTGAATGCCTTTGCCCACGTCCTGATTGAAGAAAATCTTTACGACAAAAGCTACGTGGCTAATTTCACCGAAGGCTTCGAGGAGTATCGCAAAATCGTTGCCGACTACAGCCCTGAAGCCGTCGAAAAACTGGTTGGCGTTCCCGCCGAGGATATTCGCCAAGCCATGCGCACCTACGCGGCGGCACCTTCCGCCACCATTATGTGGGGGATGGGCGTCACTCAGTTTGGTCAAGCCGTTGACGTGGTGAAAGGCTTATCAGGTTTGGCATTGCTGACCGGCAATTTAGGCCGTCCTGACGTGGGCGTTGGCCCTGTCCGTGGTCAAAACAACGTCCAAGGTGCCTGTGATATGGGCGTATTGCCTAACGAATTCCCAGGCTATCAGTCGGTGACAAACCCAGAAACTCGCGCCAAATTTGCCAAAGCATGGGGCATCAATGCGGACGATATGGACCCTAACGTCGGCTATCGCATTACTGAAGTGCCTCATTTAGCTCTTGAAGGCAAAGTGAAAGCCTACTACATCATGGGCGAAGATCCTCTGCAAACCGAAGCCGACTTAGGCCTCGTGCGCAAAGGCTTTGACGCCTTAGAGTTTGTGGTGGTGCAAGACATCTTCATGACCAAAACCGCTGAGCAAGCCGACGTTATTCTACCGGCCACCAGCTGGGGCGAACACGGCGGGATCTTCTCCTGCGCCGACCGCGGATTCCAACGTTTCGGAAAAGCTATCGAGCCGAAAGGCAACGTTAAGCGTGACTGGGAGATTATCAGCCTGCTGGCCACCGAGATGGGCTATCCGATGCATTACAACAGCAATGAAGAAATCTGGGATGAACTGCGCGAGCTGTGCCCGCTATATTACGGCGCAACCTACGAAAAAATTGGGGAGATGGGACACGTACAGTGGCCATGTCCAACGCTCGATCACCCAGGCACGCCTTATCTGTATAAAGACAACCATTTCGACACCCCGACAGGGAAAGGTCAACTGTTCGCGACCGCGTGGCGTGCTCCGGCCGAGATCCCAGACGAAGAGTTCCCTCTGGTGCTGTGTACCGTGCGTGAAGTAGGACATTACTCATGTCGCTCCATGACCGGTAACTGTGCCGCGCTGCAAACATTGGCCGATGAACCGGGTTTTGTGCAGATGCATCCTGAAGATGCTCAGCGTATGGGAATTTGCGATCAGCAAATCCTATGGGTTGAATCTCGCCGTGGCAAAGTGATCTCGCGCTGTAACTACAACGAACGCATCAATAAAGGTGCAGTTTATATGACGTATCAGTGGTGGATTGGCGCATGCAACGAGCTGACTCAGGATAATCTGGACCCCGTTTCTAAAACGCCAGAAACCAAATACTGTGCGGTTCGCGTTGAGCCAATCATCGATCAGGATTGGGCAGAGAATTACGCCTCTCAGACCTATAACGAAATGAAATCACGCCTGCGTCGTCATGTTGAAGACGCTGAACGTATGATGGTTCATGCCTAATCGTTAGCTCTTTTACTGTCACCTCTCTCTTTATGGGAGAGGTGATAAAGAAAATACTCACTTTACTAATCCTTTTTGCACACTCGCTGCCCCACATCAAAGATGTTTATCGTTTAAATACGGAAAATAGTCATCTTTGATATGACGTAGTCTTCAGGAGCCACCTTGAGTCAGAACGCAATCTTGCTGAGAGTAAAAGGCAAAGTCCAAGGTGTTGGTTTTCGTCCATTCGTCTGGCAACTGGCTCAACGGCTTAAGCTGCAAGGCGAAGTGAGTAATGATGCCCAAGGCGTATTAATCGCCCTACGTTTACCCGCAGATATCGCACACTTCTGTCACCTGTTACGTCAGGAGTGCCCACCGCTGGCGCGCATTGACACGATCAGTAAGCAAGAATGGCTCGGTGGTGAACTGCCTCATGAGTTCTGTATTATTGAAAGCGGTCAGGGCCAAATGGATACCCAAATTGTGCCCGATGCTGCGACCTGTCCTGAATGTCTGCGTGAGATGAGCGATGCAGCCAATCGACGCTTTGGCTATCCGTTTATTAACTGCACCCACTGCGGGCCACGGTTTACCATTATTCAACGTATGCCATACGATCGCCCTTTCACCGCGATGGCGACTTTTCCGCTGTGTCCCACCTGCGATCAAGAATATCGAAACCCGGCAAACCGGCGTTTTCATGCCCAGCCAACGGCCTGTGCCGCCTGCGGCCCCCATCTGTGGAGCTGTAATAGCGCTGGCGGGCAGCCTTTTATTGGCGCGCACGCGTGGAAGGAAGTGATTGATGTATTGCTTAACGGCGGCGTTGCGGCGATTAAAGGCATCGGCGGATTCCATCTGGCCTGCGATGCGTCAAACCCGCACGCGGTGCAGCTTCTGCGCCAGCGCAAGCGCCGACCGGCCAAGCCACTAGCCGTCATGTTACCCGATGAAAGCTGGGTACGCGCCTATTGCCGAGATAACGTCTCAGACGACTTACTCAAACTACTTAGCAGCCCTGCCGCCCCCATTGTGTTGCTACCAAAATCCACCTTGGTATTAGATGACATTGCGCCGCAATTGGATGAAGTTGGCGTCATGCTGCCGTCGAACCCCGTGCATCATCTATTGATGCAAAAAGTGGGGCGCCCCTTGGTGATGACATCGGGCAATGCCAATGGCTTGCCTCCCGCATTAAGCAATTCGCAGGCGCTGCACGATCTGGCCGATATCGCAGATATTTGGCTGCTGCATAACCGAGATATCATCCAACGCGTTGATGACTCCGTCATTCGCTGGCAACCGCATGGCGGCGAAATGCTACGCCGCTCGCGAGGCTATGTACCGGACGCGATTGATTTACCAGAGAGTTTCCAGCCGTTGCCTGCCGTGGCAGCTGTCGGTGGCGATCTGAAAAATACGTTTTGTCTGTTAAAAGGCAATCGGGCCGTGCTCAGCCAGCATCTCGGCGATTTAAGCGATGAAAGAGTCCAACAACAGTTCAGCCAAACATGGACATTGCTGCACCAAATTTATCAGTTTAGTTCTGAAGCGATCGCCTGTGATATGCATCCGGCCTACGTCAGCACCCAGTTTGCTCAGCAACAGGCTCAAGAACTGAACGTTGAATGTTTACCCATTCAGCATCATCACGCTCATCTTGCAGCCTGCATGGCAGAGCATGGTATTCCTTTAGATACGCCGCCGCTGATTGGGCTAGCGCTCGATGGCATTGGTTTTGGTGCAGATAATACCCTTTGGGGCGGTGAGTGCCTTCGCGTGGATTATCGCCAAATGCAGCGTCTGGGGGGATTACCCGCCGTTGCGTTGGCAGGCGGTGATTTGGCCGCTCGTCAGCCGTGGCGCAACCTGCTGGCGCAGTTGCTATGCTTCGTCCCCAACTGGCAGAGTTACCCAGAAGCCAAATTTATTCTTTCTCAGCCATGGCAAGTTTTACAACGGGCCATCGAGCGCGGACTCAATAGCCCGTTGGCGTCATCCACAGGGCGATTATTTGACGCAGCGGCAGCGGCATTAGGCATTTGCTCAGAAGCGATCAGCTTTGAAGGTGAAGCTGCCTGTCGCTTAGAAGCCTTGGCACAGCAGGCTCAGGAACGACACCCGCCAGTCTCATTGCCGCTGGATGTACACAACAATCTCGATATGGCCGTTTTCTGGCAACAATGGCTCCGTTGGCAGGCCGCCCCCGAAGATCGCGCCTATGCATTTCATTATGCATTGGCCGGCGGACTCGCGGATTTGGTGCGTGTTCATGCGAACGCAGCGAACTGCCGCACTATCGTAATGGCTGGCGGGGTCTTGCATAACCGTTTGTTACGCGAGCTGTTACAGCAAAATTTGGCTGAATTCACGCTATTACTTCCGCAAGCATTACCCGCTGGAGATGGTGCTCTGGCGTTAGGGCAGGCGGTCATTGCCGCCGCTCAGCGATGGGATGCGAGGGCGATCGCAAAGGCGTAAATGTTGCGCCATCACAATGCTATCAATCAGCCATCTAATGACGGTAATCAAGGTGCCACGGTGTGTATTCACCGAGGATATGCCCGCCATAAAAAATAAGATAACAACTATGCATGAACTAACCCTATGCCAGAGCGCATTTGACATCATCGAACAGCAGGCTCGAGCCAACAACGTGAAGCGCGTGACCGGTGTATGGCTGGAGATTGGCGCACTCTCATGTATTGAAGAGAGCGCCGTACATTTTTGCTTTGAAATCGTCTGCCGTGGCAGCGTAGCCGAGGGATGTGAACTGCACATCACAACCCAACCAGCTCAAGCTTGGTGCTGGGATTGTAGCCAGGCCATTACCGTATCAGCGCATGACGCAGGATGCCCACATTGCCAGAGCCATAATCTGCGCGTGGACAGCGGCGACAGCATGCAAATCAAACAAATCGAAATCGAATAGTTTTCGGGAGAGAATTTATGTGTACTACTTGCGGTTGCGCGGCTGGCGAACAGCGCATTGAAGGCGACGATCATCACGATCACGACCATCATCATGAGCATGGACACCATCACGATCACCACCATGGCCATGAACACGGTCATGATCACAGCCACGAACATGGTCACCATCATCATGAACATGAGCAGAACCATGAACACGGTCATCATCATGGGCATCAACATCAGCACGCGCAGGGTGAACATCCTCAGACCGTAGTGGTGCACCACCATTACCATCACACCGGCGACGTACATCATCATCACTATAACTACGTACTTGCCTCTGATGCTGAACTGCATCTTCACGACCACAAGCATAAACACAAGAATAAGAACAAAAATAAGCACGCAGAAAAGCGCCTAGAAAAGCATCTCGATAAACACGACGAAAAATTTACGCCAGAACAGCAAGATAACGATCTGCACTACGGTAAAGGCGAGGCGGGTAGCCATGCGCCCGGCATGACTCAACGCCGTATGCTGCAAATTGAGCAGGACGTTCTCGGCAAAAATAACCATCTGGCCGAGCACAACCGTGAGCACTTTACCCAGCAGCATATTGCCGCACTGAATTTGGTTTCAAGCCCCGGTTCAGGCAAAACAACGCTGCTGACGGAAACCCTCAAGCGTATTGCCGATCAATACAGCTGCGCCGTGATTGAAGGCGATCAGCAAACCACCAATGACGCAGAGCGTATTCGCGCCACCGGCGTTCCTGCTATTCAGGTGAACACCGGCAAAGGCTGTCACTTAGACGCACAAATGGTGCACGATGCAATGCATCGCCTGAACCTGCCAGACCGTAGCCTGCTGTTTATTGAGAACGTGGGTAATCTGGTGTGTCCAGCCAGCTTCGATCTTGGCGAACGTCATAAAGTTGCCGTGCTGTCCGTTACCGAAGGCGAAGATAAGCCGCTGAAATATCCACATATGTTCGCCGCCTCTTCGCTGATGATTATTAATAAAATCGATCTGCTGCCGTATCTGCATTTTGACGTTGAAGCCTGCATTGCCAATGCGAAACGCGTTAATCCACAGATCACCGTTATCCAACTTTCCGCCACCAGCGGTGAAGGAATGGATGCTTGGCTTGCATGGTTGGAGACAAACGTATGTGCTTAGGAATTCCAGGTCAGGTCGTTGCCGTAGGCGATGATATACATCAAATGGCAATGGTTGACGTGTGTGGCGTAAAGCGCGAAGTCAATATCGCGCTGGTATGCGAAGGCTCACCTCAAGAGATGCTTGGTCAGTGGGTGCTGGTTCACGTCGGTTTTGCCATGAGCATTCTCGATGAGGCCGAAGCCAAAGATACGCTGGATGCGCTAATGGCGATGCAAGAAGTTGAAGAGGACGTCGGTTATTTCCTGCGTAACGGCGAACCCGCTCCTCAGGCCAGTGAAAAGTAAGGTGGTATGAGATATGCAGTTTGTTGATGAGTTCCGCGATCCTGAACTGGCTAAAAAGCTGGTTCAGCGGATTACAGAGCGGGTTCGAACCTTACCTTCACACTGCAAACTTCCTCTTCAGCTGATGGAAGTTTGCGGCGGACATACTCACGCTATTTTTAAATTTGGCCTAGATCAGCTGCTGCCACCGGAGATCGAGTTTGTACACGGCCCCGGATGTCCCGTCTGCGTTCTGCCAATGGGCCGCATCGACGAGTGTGTCGAAATTGCCAGCCAGCCGGACGTGATTTTTTGTACCTTTGGCGATGCCATGCGCGTTCCTGGGCGCCACGGTTCTCTACTGGATGCCAAACGCAAAGGCGCTGATGTTCGCATCGTTTATTCGCCGTTGGATTCCCTCGCGCTGGCGCAGCAGAATCCAGACAAAGAAGTGGTGTTCTTCGGCCTTGGCTTTGAAACCACGATGCCAAGCACGGCGGTAACGCTGCAGCAGGCTAAAACGCTGGGGTTGAAAAACTTTTCGGTTTTCTGCCAGCACATTACGATCACGCCTACGCTGCGCAGCCTATTGCAGCAGCCGGATGTACGCATCGACGGCTTCCTCGCGCCCGGCCATGTCAGCATGGTCATTGGCGCTCATCCCTATGAGTTTATCTGCGAAGATTTCCACAAGCCCTTGGTTATCACCGGCTTTGAGCCGCTCGATATCTTGCAGGCGCTGGATATGCTGGTAGCGCAAATTGCCGAAGAACGCTGCAGCGTGGAAAATCAATACCGCCGCATCGTTCCCGATCACGGCAATGCTATCGCGCAGAAAGTTCTGGATGAAGTATTCGTCACCAAAGAGAGCAGCGAATGGCGTGGCTTAGGCGAAATCGCCCATTCCGGCGTAGGCTTAAGCCCTGCGTATGCTCAGTTCGACGCTGAATTACGCTTCCACCCGCAAGAACAGAAAGTCGCCGATGATCCAAGAGCGCGCTGCGGTGATGTACTCACCGGTCGCTGCAAACCGGCCGAATGTCCTCTGTTTGGCGTTGGCTGTAATCCGCAAAACGCATTTGGTGCGCTGATGGTTTCTTCTGAAGGGGCCTGTGCGGCGTTCTATCAATATCGTCGTGGGCTTGAATAAGAGAAGGTACGAAGAATGAGTGAATGGTCTAAAGATGATGTGATAACGATGGCGCATGGCAGCGGTGGCCGCGCGATGCAGCAACTGCTTGATACGCTGTTTTTGCCCCTGTTTAGCAATCCTGCTTTAGATGAACGTGAAGATCAGGCACGTTTGCCGCTGAGTGTTTTCAACCAGCACGGCGATCGCTTGGCCTTCACCACCGATAGCTATGTTATCGACCCGATATTTTTCCCCGGTGGCGATATTGGTAAGCTGGCCGTATGCGGCACCGCCAACGATTTGGCGGTAAGTGGCGCTCAGCCTAAATATCTCTCCTGTGGCTTTATTCTTGAAGAAGGGTTACCGCTGGCCGATCTGGAAAAGATCGTGCGTAGCATGGCGGCGACCGCGCGTGCGGCAAATATCCAGATCGTGACTGGCGATACCAAAGTGGTTCAGCGCGGCGCTGCGGATAAGATCTTTATCAACACCGCCGGTATTGGCGCGATCCCGAACGATATTCACTGGGGAACGTCAGAGATCCAGCCCGGCGACAAGCTGATCGTCAGCGGTACGCTTGGCGATCACGGTGCCACGATCCTGAATCTGCGTGAGCAGTTGGGGCTTGAAGCTGAACTGACCAGCGACTGCGCGGTACTGGCTCCGCTGATTGCGCCACTGCGTAATATCCCTGGCGTTCGAGCCCTACGTGATGCAACCCGCGGTGGCGTGACCGCCATTATGCATGAGTTCTCCAATGCGAGCGGCTGCGGTATCGACGTTATCGAGCAATTACTTCCGGTAAAAAGCGCGGTGCGCGGTATTTGTGAACTCCTAGGGCTAGAGCCGCTGAATTTTGCCAACGAAGGAAAGCTGGTGATAGCCGTTGCGCCAGAAGCTGAACAAGCGGTGCTTGATAGCTTGCATCTGCATCCATTGGGTGTGGACGCCGCAACGATTGGTGTGGTGACAGAAGGAAAACAAGTGCGCCTAACCGGAATGTATGGCACCTCTCGTCTGCTGGATTTACCACACAGTGAGCCGCTGCCAAGAATTTGTTGAGATTCGTGATTGTCCCCCTACCAACCTCCCCTTCGCAGGGGAGGAGCCGATCGAGCACTGAATTAATATCGAAAGCTGAACTGCTCCCTCCTCTGCAAAGAGGAGGAGCCGATCGAGCACTGAATTAATATCGAAAGCTGAACTGCTCCCTCCCCTGCGAAGGGGAGGGTTGGGGTGGGGTAACTCTCTCCTCAGCATAAGGAGAGGTATTGATCAATGAGTGCCTAACTTCCCTACCAGCAATTCCCGCACCGGCTGGTTAGTATTCATCGCCTGATACAAGATTTCATACAGATCGTGGATCTTATCCAGATAGTGTTCCAACACCGCATCCATCGAACGGTTGTTAACCTTGCCATCAATCTGACCATTCTCATCGATGGTTGAATGGCTAATTTCCACAAAATGATCTTCGCCCTGTTCATCGTTCATGCGCAGTCCGTACTGGATCTTTTTGCTGTAAAACTCATCTGCCAGCTTCACTTCAACCATAAAGTGATCAAACACCGTGAAGTTAACGCTGTCACCATCACCGCAGCTGAACTCATGAAAAATCTTCAGCTTTGAAGACGTCGCGGCTTTGATTAAGCTGCTTTTATACAAAGCCCACTGCGCCATTAATTTTTCATTTTTGTCATGGATATAAAGCGACTTTTCGGTTAATTCGCTGACCTTCATACTTCTTTGCCTCGCTCCACATTGTGGGTTGGAGTGTGTTACCTAGGGCATCGCCCCACTGATTGTTTGACGCTCAATCAGGCCGACATTCGGCAGCGTTGAGCGTTTCAATCACTACAAAAGCATAATCCGTGCCAATAAATAAAATAATTAAATAACCAATGTTATTCAGATAATTACGGGAATTAATCATTCAAAGTGACAAGATAAACAGGCGGGATGGTTCTGGCGAGTGATGACGTGTCGACACTTATGTCGACGCTATGACACGGGCGAAAAACGTACATTTCCGCCCGTGCGAGGAGAGGTTTTTAGTCCTTCGCAGAAATGCCTAAGCGCTGCATACGGGAAATCAACGTGGTGCGTTTCAGCCCAAGCCGTGCCGCAGCACCACGAGGGCCAGCCACGATACCGTTAGACTCACGCAATGCCGCCAGAATGCGCTCACGCTCGCTGAATTCACCGCCCTGCGCTGGATCGTGCGCCGCCTTTTCCGCAGGCGGTGTCACTGACCATGCAGAAGGCGCCGCTTGCGCAGGCTTATTCACCAACGGTGGCGAAAGGTGATATTGCAGCTCGTTAAGTTGCAAGTTTAATACCGGCCCACGCGTTAAGATAACGGCACGCTCAATGATATTTTCCAGCTCACGAATATTACCCGGCCACGGTAAATCGCACAGCATGCGGATGGTTTCCGTTGGAATACTATCGATAGTGCGATTCATACGTTTAGCTATTTTGCGCGTGAAGAATTTGACCAGCAGTGGAATATCTTCTGGGCGTTCACGCAAAGGCGGGATCACAATAGGAAAAACATTAAGGCGATAATAGAGATCGCTGCGATATTCACGATCCAGCACCATCTGTTTCAGATCGCGATTGGTCGCGGCAATCAGGCGCACATCTACCGGAATAATTTTATTCCCGCCCAGTCGCTCAATTTCTCGCTCCTGCAATACGCGCAGCAATTTTGGTTGAAGCTCAAGCGGAATATCACCCACCTCATCCAAAAATAGCGAGCTCTTATTCGCCAGCTCAAAACGCCCCATTCGCTGTGACGTTGCGCCGGTATAAGCGCCCTTCTCATGGCCGAATAAATCACTTTCCATCAGGCCACTAGGAATGGCGGCGCAGTTCATTTTAACCATGCGCTTTTGATTGCGTGTGCTGAGATTATGAATAGCCTGTGCGATCAACTCCTTGCCTGTTCCCGTTTCACCCAGGATCAGCACGCTACAGTCGCTCGAAGCCACCATTTCAACCTGTTCCAACACGCTTTTTATCGCCGCGCTTTGACCAACGATTTCACCAAAATCGCTGCCTTGGCGAATTTGTTCGGTTAAATAGCGATTCTCGTGTACCAAGCTATCTTTCAGGCGCGATATTTCACCGTATGCCAGCGCGTTATCCACCGCGATGGCGATACGTGCCGCAATTTGACGCAGCAGCTTAAGGTTATTATCACTGAATATCGCGGGCTGGCACTGCGCCAGTTTCAGAACGCCTAGCACTTTATTACCAAAGATCAGCGGCAGTTGGCAGATGGTCTGATGGCCAAACGCAAGCATCTGCGCTAGCTGGCGATCCTGCGGAGCAAGACGCGCTGAGTCCTGCAAATCCATCAACAGCATCTCTTCGCTTTGCACCACCTGTTGGGCAAGGGAGCCCTCCAGCGGCAGATATTTTTGTTCACGCAGCACCGGTTTTCCGCTTTGGTAGCAGGCGACATAGGCTTTAAAACGATCTTCCTGTTCATCAAAAACCGACAGGCCGATATAGTCGATGCCGAAGAAACGATGGATCTCTTTGGAAACCTCCGCAGCCAGCCCATCGAGCTCAAGCTTAGAGGTGACGGCATTCGTGACGTCCACCAAAATGCGATAGTGATCGCGCTCGCGGCGCAGGCTCTCTTCCTCAAGCTGAACATGTTCACGCTCAAGGATATTCTCTAATACGCTAGCAACTACCTCAGCCAACGGCTGTGCCAGAGCCAGCTCGCTTTCGCTGAACTGTTGATCGCCGTGTTTAATGAATTCGATACCACCTAATCTTTGGCGTGGCGTAGTCAGCGGCAGCTGATAATAGACGTTTAAATCGCGATACTGCACCAGTTCAGACACCTGTGGAAACTGCTGAACAAACGCATCGCGTCGACAGCAAATAGGCTGCTGGTCGGCCCAGACTTTTCCCCCCGGCCCTTCAGCTAACAATACGTCATTGGAGCATCGCATTTGTTTGCTTTCAGGTTCATAGCCGTAATGAGTAATACGATTGTGCAAGGGGTCAAGGCGTAAAATATTCACGCGATCAAAACGAATAACGGAGAATGACAAGCCGTGTAGTGCCCGCATTAGCTCAGAGAGTGAGCGCTGAGCAAGCAGCGTTTGTGTGGCCTGATGCAGCATATCCTGCCAGACCGGATTCATTCTGGTTGAAGACTGTATTTTGACGGTATTCATAGCTGAAGATGATGCGCGTGAAATGATTAGGACCGTTATTCTACGGGAAGCTAAGGTCGGATAGATATGATCTAAACGCTTAAATATCACAATTAATACTAATGATATCGGAGTAAATAATAACTATTATTCTTTAAGCATGTGCGTCAACAAATTGCTAACGCACATGAAACTTCTTAGCGCTATACCCAAGCAATACAAGTTACTTGAAGTATGACGAGGACAAATTTACATAATTTCTAACGCTAATAACTCTTCAATTGTCTGACGGCGGCGAATTAAACGCGGCTGATTATTTTCAAATAACACCTCAGGCAATAGCGGGCGGCTATTATAATTTGAAGACATCGATGCACCGTAAGCGCCGGTGTCATGAAAGACTAAATAGTCTCCGACCTGTGCCGCAGGAAGCGCGCGCGTTTCCACTTCCCCACCCGCCTTTTGTGTAAATACGTCGCCAGACTCACAAAGAGGACCGCCAATAACTGATTCAATCAGCGGCTGCCCACTCACATCTCGCCCGTCTGCTGGCATGAGCGAAATATGGTGATAGCTGCCATACATAGCCGGACGCATCAGGTCGTTAAAACCAGCGTCAACCAGAACAAAATGACGGCTGCCCATATTTTTAACCGAACGAACCTGCGCCACTAAAACGCCGGACTCAGCCACTAAATAGCGCCCAGGTTCAATTTCAAGATGTATTGGGTGACCAAGATGACGCGCGATACGTTCGCGAGCGTCGTTCCACAGAGCATAGTAGTTCGACACATTGATAGATTCATCGCCCTGCTGATAGGGGATAGACAAACCGCCACCCGCTGAAATAGCCTGAATATCGTGACCGAGTTCGATCACTTGGCGCGCCATGGTGTCACATACCTGTGCCAGATGCTGGTAATCCACGCCCGAGCCGATATGCATGTGCAAGCCAATCAGCTGCAACTCATAACGTTTGATCAGCGCGAGCGCCTGCGGCAGCTCTTCAAACCAGATACCGTGTTTGCTGTTCTCACCGCCCGTATTGGTTTTCTGGCTATGACCATGACCAAACCCCGGATTAACGCGCAGCCACACGGGATGACCCGGCGAGCGCTCGCCCAGTTGGGTGAGCATATCGGCGGAACCCGCATTCACAGGAATATTCAGTTCAACAACACGCGCCAGGGTGGCTTCGTCTAACACATCAGCGGTAAAGACGATTTGGCTTGGGTTACCCCCCGGCTGAAAACCTGCCATCAGCGCACGTTCAATTTCACCTAATGAAACCGCATCGACCTTAACGCCTTGCTCATGCATCAAACGTAAAATATGAATATTAGAACAGGCCTTCTGCGCAAAACGGATCACATCAAATTCACGCAGCTTTTCAATCTGCTGCTTTATGATATCGCCATCATAAGCCCACACCGGACAGCCAAAGCGTTGTGGCAGCGCCATCAGATTATCGATATTCAGCGCGGTAGTGCGATCATTTAGTGAACGTGGCATGAGATCCTCTTTGCGGTCAGTCTATTTTTTGTGTTGTTGGATGTTGTTCTCCGATTATTGCCACTGCAGATGACTTAAAGAAAATATCTATTTAGAGCAAGTCTATTCATTTATGATATAGGCTGTTCATCTTCGGAGCCCGCTGACTATGCCTGCTATTTCCCTACGCCAAATCGAAATTTTTCACGCAGTGATGACTACGGGGAATTTGACGGAGGCAGCAGCGCTGCTCAATACATCACAGCCAACGGTGAGCCGTGAACTGGCTCGGTTTGAGAAACTGCTGCAAATATCGTTGTTTGATCGGGTGCGCGGTCGCCTAAGACCCACCGCACAGGGACTTCAACTGTTTGAAGAAGTACAACGCTCCTACTACGGCATCGAGCGTATTGCCGATGCCGCCAAGCATATTCGTCAGTTCCAACAGGCGCAGCTTTCCGTCGCCTGCCTGCCCGCATTCTCTCAGTCGCTGTTACCTAACGTCTGCCGCACATTTTTAAGTGAATATCAGGATGTGAGTTTGAACGTGATCCCACAGGAATCGCCGCTACTGGAAGAGTGGCTGTCTGCCCAACGCTACGACCTTGGCCTGACCGAAAATACCTACACGCCACCCGGTACCGAACGCCAGACTCTAGCCACGTTCAACGAAGTTTGCATTCTACCGAGCGGGCATCCTCTGTTAAGCAAGTCTCATTTGGCACCACAGGACTTTGAAAATCAGCGCTATATCAGCCTTTCACCCAATGATAGCTATCGCCAGACGCTTGATGCGCTGTTTCACCGCGAACAGGTGAGCCGCCAAATGGTGGTAGAAACGCACAGCGCCGCATCCATTTGCGCAATGGTTCGCCAAGGCGTGGGTATTTCTATTGTGAACCCGCTAACCGCGCTCGATTTCGTTGGGCAAGGGATTGAGATCCGTCCCTTTAGCGTTGATGTTCCCTTCACCGTGAGCTTAATTCTGCCCAAGCATCGCCCGTCATCCGTGTTGGTGAGCGCGTTTATTCATCATCTTGAAGGCTATATTGCCGAGGTTTGTCAACGCCTCGCGAAACCATCGCATTAACGCTAAGAATAATCGGTTTTCTCTAGCCACTTGCCCTCTTTGTCTATACTGAAATCAGCGGCTACATGAATTCCCCTAATAGTAAGGAGCTCAAATGGCAGGTAAACCACCCTATCCAAGACACGCAGAAATTGTGGAAGTGAGAAAAGGTACGCAGGGCGCAACGGAAATTTGGTACGAGCTACGGGCAGACCATCCGCGGCCCAATACGCTGATTAGCGAGCATCCTACACACCAAGAAGCAGTAGACGCTAAACGTCGCTATGAAGATGAAAAGAAAGAATAATATGTTTGTATTTATACATAAAAAAAACTCAGCCAATAAGCTGAGTTTTTTTATTTCGTGTGTCGGCAATGAAACCATTATTTCGTTAACGCGATAATACCCAACGTTAAGCCAGCAACCGCCGCTGCCCCACCGGCAATCGCGCCAGCCGTTTCCCAGTTATCCTGAGTCGTACCTTTCATGCACGTGTCGGTATGCACCAAGCGACCCTGAGAGTCATAGACCGGTACGCAAGGCGAGTTGGTTGCACATCCGGCAAGTAACGCTGCAACCAACGCTACGCCAATTAACTTTTTCATGATACGCCTCGATGAGCGAATGCTCTAAATCCATATGTTGACGGATAAGACAGTATCACTAGCAAAGATATAAAGTGATGATGAATAATTGCAAAGTATTTGGATTGTAAAGAGTGTGGGGAAAACCGCTTAAATAAGGAGAAATTATGCTTTATCGCAACAGGGCAATTCCCCATACTCCGATAAATCATCCTTGCCATCAAGCAGCCTATTTAGCGTCTATACACCTAATTATCACAAAAAAGCATTTACGTTTCGGTAATAATCAGTGTATTACCATATAGAAACTTCATCACCCAAGGTCGTTATTTATTTGGCCTAGACTAAATCTTAGGGCTACTGGGTTCCATGTGTCGTTCTATCTGATCTAGCTTATTTCACGATGCATGAAATGATTAATGTTCAAAATGAAAACACATTTAAAATTGGTGAAAAAGATTAGTTCACACAGGCGAAATATTATGATTAATATAGGCTAAAAAGAAAATAATATTTTATTATCACGCAAAGCCGATATATATAACAAATCCATTCAAGTAGTCAGTATAGAAATAAACCTTAAAGCAGAGAAAGATATAAAATAATCATTATTTTACTTACAATAAAAATCTTATATATAACCTGCCCCTGCGTAACTCCCATTATATGAAAATTTTCTTTTCCATATAAAACATGCATTTTATTGGCATTTTTAAACAGCAATGTGAATCGCTTATCAGCGTATGAAAAATCTGAAAGTATGTAAAAAGCATGTAAAGATGAGGCGATTACATTTAAAAACATTGCTCGCCTTTGTGAAATAAAACACAATTAACCCTATAAAAACTACGCGTATGCTCACGAGCTAAAAATGGATGTAGGATAGAACGATGCTGAAGGTTCTCTTTTCAATCCCCCTCTCTTCTTTATGTCACACCGAATATCTACGACAGCGTAGCTATAAACGCTTTGCTGGCGCAGAGAAGCATCTTCGGGGATAGGCAGATTTAAAATTTTTGGCAGGAGCCATAACGTGACCTTATATGACATTAAACCGAAGTTTCAGAATCTATTAAGACCTATCGTTATCAAACTTCATGATTGGGGAGTAACAGCCAATCAGGTCACGCTACTGGCCATGCTGACATCAGTATTGTTGGGCGGATGGCTGATGTTTTTCCCCAATCCAATTTTATATATTTCGCTGCCGTTTTATTTATTTTTTCGCATGGCGCTAAACGCTATCGACGGCATGCTAGCCAGAGAGTTTAAGCAACAATCAACGCTCGGGGCCATTCTAAACGAGGTCGGCGATATTATTTCTGATGCTGCACTCTACCTCGCTTTCGCTTTTTTAACCGGCATCGCGCCTTGGCTGGTGATACTGGTGGTGCTGCTTTCTTGGCTCACTGAGTTTTGTGGCGTGATCGTCCAAACACTAACGGGGGTCAGGAACTATCGCGGCCCACTCGGCAAAAGCGATCGGGCGTTTGTACTTGGTGCATTAGGTCTCTTTATTGCGCTTTGGCCTCAGTATATCGGCGTTGCCAATATCGTATTTGGTGTTGCGGCACTGCTCCTCGCATGGACCTGTGTCAACCGTTGTCGCTGTGCTTTGGAGGCGAAAAATGCCTGATACCATGCATACGTTATATTATTGCCTCGGCGGGATTTTCAGCGTTTTGATGCTGGCGACCATTATTATTTTCGCCTTAAAAAAATGCCGTCCACAGCGCGACTGGTTGGAGTTACAACAGCGCATCAATAGTTGGTGGGTGATTATTTGCCTATTTTCGCTGGCAATGCTGTCGCCCAAATGGCTGGCTCTGACTTTCTTCGGTTTTATCAGTTTCCTATCGTTAAAAGAATACCTAACCCTAGCGCCAACGAGACGCTCAGACAGCGTGCCGTTGCTATGGATGTACGCCGCAATACCCCTGCAATATATCTGGATAGGTATGTCGTGGTACGGAATGTTTATTATCTTCATTCCTATTTATGTATTTTTATTCCTACCGGCGCGCATGGTTATCGTCGGCGATACCAAAGGTTTTCTTCACTCTGCGTCGGTCATGCACTGGGGAATGATGACTACGGTATTTGCATTGAGTCACGTTGCCTTTCTGCTAACCCTGCCCGGCGTTGATGCCAATGCGGGTGCTTTGCTGGTTATTTTCTTAGTCGCGGCGACAGAGCTTAACGATATATCTCAGTATTTGTGGGGAAAATCGCTGGGTAAAATCAAGGTCACACCTAAAGTCAGCCCGAATAAAACGCTGGCCGGCTTAATCGGCGGGGTGATGACCACCACACTGCTAGCGGCAATTTTTGGCCCCCTACTTACACCAATGGATTGGCTCCATTCATTGGCTGCTGGCGTCATTATTGGCCTAAGTGGATTCTGCGGTGATGTGGTGATGTCAGCGATTAAACGCGACTTCGGCGTAAAAGATTCCGGAAAGCTGCTGCCTGGGCACGGCGGTATTCTCGATCGCATGGATTCGCTGATTTATACCGCACCGCTGTTCTTCCACTTTTACTATTACTTCTACATTTAAGAGGCGCTCATGAACCGTATGCTGCGCTGGATTTTTACGCTGTGCGTTGCCTATCCTGTGGTTTGGATTTGGCTCGGCGTTCGCGTCTCTGGTCGTAAAAAATTACCGATAGATGGCCCAGCGATTATCGTGGCGAACCACAACAGCCACCTCGATGTACTGACACTCTTCACCCTATTTCCGCTCTCAACGTTGGTCAACGTGCAGCCCGTAGCTGCTGCAGATTACTTTCTGAAAAACAAACTGATTAGCTGGTTTGCACTGAAGGTGATCGGCATCATCCCCGTTTATCGTGGAGCCCATCAGGCCAACCCGCTACAAGCCTGCGTTGATGCACTGAATGAAAAGAAAATCGTGATTATTTTTCCCGAGGGCACGCGCGGAGAGCCGGGTAAATTTTCAGAAATAAAATCCGGTATCTGGCATTTGAGCCAACAGTGCCCCGAGGTTCCTATTATTCCTGTCTATATGCACGGCCTTGACCGTTCGATGGGGAAAGGTCAAAAAATCCCGGTGCCTTTCTTTATCGACATATTTATTGATGACGCATTGTTTTATGACGCAGACAAAATCACTTTTAAGCGATTACTACTAAATCGTTTTGTCGCTTTACAACAGCTTGCTACAAGGAAAACAGCATGATTCAGGAAGCACGTTTATTTCAGGAAGGCACATTCTTTACCAGCGACAAGACATCATTATATTTTCGCCACTGGCCTGCTACGGAAGGTCACAGTCATAAAGTCATCGTTCTGTTTCATCGTGGGCATGAGCACTCTGGGCGTTTGCAGCATGTTGTCGACGAACTGATGATGCCCGATACGCATTTTTACGCCTGGGATGCCCGTGGTCACGGCCAGTCACCGGGTGCTCGCGGCTATAGCCCAAGCCTTGCACGCTCGGTATTGGATGTGGATGAGTTTGTGCGTTTTGTCGCACAGGATGCACAGGTCAGACTCGATGATATTGTGGTGATTGCTCAAAGCGTGGGTGCCGTGCTGGTATCAACATGGGTTCATGATTTTGCGCCGAAAATTCGCGGTATGGTACTGGCGTCTCCGGCGTTTAAGGTCAAGCTATACGTACCGTTTGCCCGTTCTGGCCTTGGCTTAATGCAGCGTTTTCGTGGTCTATTTTATGTAAATTCCTACGTAAAAGGTAAATTCCTCAGCCATGATCCCGAGCGCATCGCCAGCTTTGAAAATGACAAACTGATTACGCGTCAAATCGCCGTGAACATCTTGTTAGACCTGTACAAAACGGCTGACCGCATTGTTTCCGACTCATCGGCGATTACGTTGCCAACTCAGTTGCTTATTTCCGGCGACGATTTCGTGGTACATGCAAAACCGCAAAAACAATTCTACGCCGGATTACGCAGTGCAATAAAAGAACAACATATTTTACCGGGCTTCTATCACGATACTTTGGGTGAAAAAGAACGCAGTTTAGCCTTCGATAAAATGAAAAGTTTTATCGACCAGCTTTATAAAGCCGAACCTTATTCATTCGATTACAGCCATGAAGATCGGTGGAGTCCGAGCGCCGATGCCTATCGTGAATTGCAAGCGCCGCCAAAAGCGCGGTCGCTGGAAGGTCTATTTTATGCCGCACTAAGCTTTGGGATGAAAACTATCGGCAAGAAGTCAAAAGGAATGCGGCTTGGTTACGAAACAGGCTTCGACTCCGGTAGCACGCTAGATTATGTCTATCGCAATCAACCCGAAGGTCAAGGCACTCTGGGACGCGTAATCGACCGTAACTATCTCAACAGCGTTGGCTGGCGCGGCATTCGGGTTCGTAAAATACATATCCAGCAGATGATCGAGCAGGCGGTCAAGTCCTTGCAAGACAGAAATATCCCCGTGCGCGTGGTGGATATTGCCGCAGGGCATGGCCGCTATGTGCTGGATGCACTGGAGAAACAACAAGGCGTTGAAAGCATATTGCTGCGTGATTACAGCGATTTAAATGTGGAAAAAGGTCAGGCGATGATCGCGGAACGCGGGTTAAGCGCTATCGCACAGTTTCAAAAAGGGAATGCTTTCGACTATGACTCCTTAGCAACGCTTAATCCGGCACCCACGCTAGGGATTGTTTCAGGGCTGTACGAACTCTTCCCTGATAATCATTTAATCAAAACGTCATTGGCTGGGCTTGCGGCAGCCATACCTGTCGGCGGCATATTGGTATATACCGGCCAGCCATGGCACCCGCAGTTAAAAACCATCGCGTATACCCTCACTAGCCATCAGAACGGGATTCCGTGGATGATGCGTGTACGTAGCCAGAAAGAGATGGATACGCTTGTGGAACAGGCTGGTTTTGAAAAATGCCATCAGGTTATTGATGAGTTTGGCATTTTCACCGTGTCACTCGCGATAAGAAAATAAAATGGCTCAGTGCAAACCTTCACAAAATAATGGCAGCCTTTGGAAACAGGGGCTGTGCTGGCTTCTGTTGCTAGGCCCACTATTTTTTCTCAGCTACGGGCAGGTAAATCAATTCACTGCGACAAGAGACGACGTGGAAAGCATAGTTTTCGGCTGGGAACATGCGATCCCGTTTATGCCGTGGACCATCGTGCCTTACTGGAGCATTGATCTACTGTATGGTCTTTCGTTTTTTATCTGTACCTCAAAGCAAGAACTAACACGCCACGGCTGTCGACTGCTTGCTGCATCGCTTATTGCCTGTATAGGTTTCCTATTTTTCCCACTAAGATTTTCGTTTATTCGCCCAGAAACGCAGGGCATATTTGGCTGGTTATTCCATCAGCTCGAGCAGTTTGATCTCCCTTATAACCAAGCCCCATCCTTGCATATCATCCTCGCGTGGCTACTGTGGTTACGTTTTCGTCAGCATTTGGGTCGTGAAGCGCGCTTCCTGTGCGGAGGATGGTTTTTACTGATTGCAGCGTCCGTGTTAACGACTTGGCAGCATCATTTTATCGATGTCATCAGTGGTTTTATCGTTGCGGTCGCTATCAGCTACGCGATCCCGATCAAAGGCCAATGGCATTGGAAGCGCCCATCTCCACACACGCTTCGGCTTGCAGCAAAATATGCCACCGCAAGTGCCTTATTTTTTCTAGCTGGGGGGCTTATCCCATATGGCTCTATTTTGCTGTGGCCAGCGACTGCTTTACTCATTGTCTCATTAGGCTATGTAGGTCTGGGTACTAGCATATTTCAAAAAAACGATGCAGGGCATTTATCGCTTTCTGCACGTTTATTGCTCTGGCCTTATTTAATTGGGGCGCGGATTTCTAGAAAGTGGTTTTCCCGCCATATCCCCGCGGTGTCCCCTATCCTCGATGGAATATCTTTAGGGGGATTTCCGGGTAAGTCCTCACCGCCTAGCGCAGTGCTTGACCTCACGGCGGAGTTTCATAGAAAAGTTCCTTCGACATTTCGCTGGTCAGCTTATCCGTTAATGGATTTAACCCCGCCTACGCTACAAGATATTGATGCGATATTGTGTAAACTCAGTCAGTTACGCTTAACCAATGGTACGGTTCTGGTTTGCTGCGCATTAGGTTTATCCCGCAGTGCAACGGTGGTGGCCGCTTGGTTGCTGGCTAAAAACCACGTGTCTTCTGTGCCGCAGGCTATTGCACTCATCAAACATCATCGCCCGCAAATTGTATTAACGCCTGCCCATATTGATGTGCTGGAAAAGTATAAGGAAACACGATGCCAAACATCAGCATGACAAACCGCATTATAGAGATTCATCTGTCAAGTTGGCGTTACTTCGCGGCGCTATCACTGCCACCGATGGTGCTAGCATTTGCCTTTTTACCGATATGCGAAGTTGCAGCACTGTGCATTTTATTTCTGGTTACGCACTACTACTGCTGGCGTCTATGGCTGGATGAACGACTTTTCCAGCTCCTCAATGAAGAAAGCAATCTTGCTGAATTTGATCAAGGAATGGGGTGCTTATGGGGAGCTGCTTCAGGTAAAACGCGCTCAATGAATGAACGCTGGCAAGGAGTGCGACGGCTGTTTTACCGGGCAATACTGGCGCTCTTAGCGCTATGGCTCGTTTCATTAGGCTTAGTGCTTTATGTCTCTTATAGACTTGGGTGATTATCAAAGGAAAGTTGAGTTTGGTAGGTTTTAGAAGAGTTGGAATTGGAGCGGGCGAAGGGAATCGAACCCTCGTATAGAGCTTGGGAAGCTCTCGTTCTACCATTGAACTACGCCCGCATCAATGTGGCGATCATTATAGTCCCTTCTGTCACGCCATCAAGCAGATTAAAACACTAAGTGACGAATAATTAAGCGGTTAGACCTTTGGGCGATCACAATTTAGGAAATCACTTCTTAAAAAAAATCCCCACGGTTTTAAAAAACGTGGGGATTTTTATTTTGTATGCGGCAGGCTAGCTACCGCTTACAAACTTATTTGACTGGACGCATTGCAGGGAACAGGATCACGTCACGGATGGTGTGGCTGTTGGTGAACAGCATCATCATACGGTCGATACCAATACCCAGACCTGCGGTTGGTGGCAGACCGTGTTCCAGAGAAGTCACATAGTCTTCATCGTAGAACATCGCTTCGTCATCACCTTCGTCTTTCGCGCGAACCTGATCCTGGAAGCGTTCAGCCTGATCTTCCGCATCGTTAAGCTCGGAGAAGCCGTTACCGATTTCACGGCCGCCGATGAAGAACTCGAAGCGGTCAGTGATGAACGGGTTATCATCGTTACGACGAGCCAGCGGAGAAACTTCTGCTGGATATTCGGTGATGAAGGTTGGCTGAATCAGGTTTTTCTCTGCGGTTTCGTCAAAGATTTCACACTGAATACGGCCTAGGCCCCAGCTCTTCTCGATCTTAATGCCCAGAGATTCAGCGATTTTGATCGCTTTGTCCAAGTCATCCAAATCTTCCATTTTAATATCTGGACGATAGTGGTTGATGGACTCTTTCATGGTCATTTTGATGAAAGGTTTGCCGAAGTCGAAAGTCTGGTCGCCGTACTGAACAATGCTGCTGCCCAGAACTTCCTGAGTCAGAGTACGGAACAGATCTTCGGTCAGAACGATCAGGTCTTTGTAATCCGCGTAAGCCATATAGAGTTCCATCATGGTGAACTCTGGGTTATGACGCGGAGAAACGCCTTCGTTACGGAAGTTACGGTTGATTTCGAATACGCGTTCGAAGCCACCCACAACCAGACGTTTCAGGTACAGTTCTGGCGCGATACGCAGATACATATCGATATCCAGCGCATTGTGGTGAGTGATGAATGGACGTGCAGACGCACCGCCAGGGATCACTTGCATCATAGGAGTTTCCACTTCCATGAAGCCTTTGTTCACCATAAAGCTACGGATAGCAGCCAGAGTTTTAGAACGAATACGGAAAGTCTCGCGAGACTCTTCGTTAGCGATCAGATCAAGATAACGCTGACGATAGCGAGTTTCCTGATCGGACAGACCATGGAATTTGTCTGGCAGCGGGCGCAGTGCCTTAGTCAGCAGACGAATCTCGGTACAATGGATAGACAGTTCACCCGTCTGAGTGCGGAATACTTTACCGCGCGCACCAATGATGTCACCCAAGTCCCATTTTTTGAACTGGTCGTTGTACAGGCCTTCAGGCAGATCGTCACGTGCCACATACAGCTGGATGCGACCACCCATATCCTGCAGAGTAACAAAGGAAGCTTTACCCATGATACGGCGGGTCATCATACGACCAGCAACAGAAACCTCGATGTTCAGATCTTCGAGTTCTGCTTTATCCTTTTCGTCGTACAGGCTATGCAACTTGTCCGAAGTAGCATCACGGCGGAAATCGTTAGGGAATGCGATCCCTTCCTTGCGCAGCGCGGCCAATTTTTCACGGCGAGACTGCATTTCGTTGTTAAGATCAAGAGCCTGATCGGCACCTTGTGATTGTTGTTCAGACATATTGTTTCCTCATAACCCGGCTTTCAAGCTTGCCTCAATGAATCTATCCAGGTCGCCATCTAACACGGCCTGTGTATTACGCGTTTCAACGCCAGTACGTAAATCCTTAATGCGAGAGTCATCCAGTACATAAGAACGGATCTGACTCCCCCAACCGATGTCAGACTTGTTGTCTTCCATCACTTGTTTCTCAGCATTTTTCTTCTGCATTTCGTATTCGTACAGCTTAGCTTTCAGCTGACGCATTGCCTGATCTTTGTTCTTATGCTGAGAACGGTCATTCTGACACTGGGTCACAATGTTGGTCGGAATATGGGTAATACGTACTGCGGATTCCGTACGGTTAACGTGCTGACCACCGGCACCAGAGGCGCGGTATACGTCAATACGCAAATCGGCTGGATTGATCTCGATATCAATATCGTCATCCACTTCTGGGTACACAAACGCAGAGCTAAATGACGTATGACGACGACCACCAGAGTCAAACGGGCTTTTACGTACTAGGCGATGAACGCCAGTTTCAGTACGCAGCCAGCCGTAAGCATATTCACCGGAGATTTTCACGGTCGCCGATTTCAGACCGGCTACTTCGCCGTCTGATTCTTCAATAATTTCGGTTTTGAAACCTTTGGCTTCCGCCCAGCGCAGGAACATACGCAGCAACATGCTTGCCCAGTCCTGTGCTTCTGTCCCGCCAGAACCTGCCTGAATGTCGATATAACAATCAGCGCTGTCGTACTCACCAGAGAACATACGACGGAATTCTAACTGAGCCAGTTTGGCGTCTAACTGATCCAGCTCAACGACGGCCTCATTGAAGGTCTCTTCGTCGTCAGCTTCGATAGCTAGCTCCAGCAATCCGGATACATCATCCAGACCCTGAGTCATTTGATTGATGGTATTAACGATTTCTTCTAACGAGGAACGTTCTTTGCCCAGCGCCTGTGCGCGTTCTGGCTCATTCCATACGTCGGGCTGCTCGAGCTCGGCGTTAACTTCTTCTAGCCGTTCTTTCTTGGCATCATAGTCAAAGATACCCCCTCAGAACTTCTGTCCGGTCAGACAGGTCCTGGATACGGCTTTTTACCGGATTAATTTCAAACATATTTTCTTATATCTTTCGTTAAGTGTTCAGCGACGGAACCATGTCATTCCTCTAAAGGAATTCCTAAACCGTCATAAAGAGACGATAAAAATAGCGTTAAGGCAGCGTAATGAACTAAAAAACTGCTTACGCCTAGCTTTCGACTCTATCAAAATGTCCTTACAGAATATAGCAACTCACACCTATAAATGGCAGTCATTCCGCGATTTTCAAGCTCTATTGCTGCAATTTCCGGCGAGGAACGATGCGATTAAAATGTATGGCTTATTGCAGGCTCGCTGTTATTACTTCTTCTTATAAAAGAGCGGCGTCTCACTACACTTAATCATCTGAGCAGTATAACGAGAACAAAAAGGGGCAGCTTGTGCTACCCCTCATACATTACATGGATTTTTGTTCGAGTGCGTCAGCGTGGCCAAAGGTGCTGGATCATCAGCTGTACACTGCGGTTGCCACGATATTCGTTAATGTCCAGCTTAAATGCCAGCTCCACTTCACGTACGCTCGGATCTGGCCACAGCGTGGTATCCACGTTAAAAGCGATACCATCTAGCAGCGGGCCGCCACCCACGGGCTCGAGCATCAGCTTCAGATGACGTTCACCCACCAGCTTCTGCTGCAAGATTTTAAACTTGCCGTCGAAGGTAGGATCGGGGAACGCCTGCCCCCATGGTCCCGCATCACGCAATAACTCTGCGGTTGGCAGCGAAAGTTCGTCCATCGCCAGTTCACCGTCAGACCAGATCACGCCTTCAAGCTGAGACGCATCCAGCCATTCACCCACCAGTTCAGCAAAGCGCTGGCGGAATTCATCAAAGCGCGATTCTTCTAGAGATAGCCCAGCCGCCATTGCATGGCCGCCAAACTTCATGATCAAACCGGGGTTCTGCGAATCAATGCGCTCCAGCGCATCGCGCATGTGCAAACCGTGAATTGAACGACCTGAGCCTTTCAGAATGCCATCGCCCGCCGGAGCAAAAGCAATCACCGGACGGTAAAAACGCTCTTTGATGCGGGAAGCGAGAATACCCACCACGCCTTGGTGCCATTCTGGATGATACAGTGCCAAACCGTACGGCATTTCAACCGTGGTACGTTCCAGCTCGCTGCAAATCTGTAATGCCTCAACCTGCATGCCCTGCTCTATCTCACGGCGCGTCACGTTCAAACTATCCAGATCGCTGGCAAGCTCGCGCGCTTTAGGCATCTCGTCGCAGAGCAGTAGCTCAACGCCAACCGACATGTTGTCCAAGCGCCCGGCAGCGTTAAGCCGTGGACCAAGCGCAAAACCTAAATCACTTGCCACTAGCTGACGGGCATCACGATTGGCAATTTCTAACAACGCACGGATCCCGACACGACATTTTCCCGCGCGGATACGGTTAAGCCCCTGATGCACCAAAATTCGATTGTTGGCATCCAGCGCGACAACGTCTGCCACCGTGCCTAATGCGACTAAATCAAGTAAATCAGCCAGATTCGGCGCGGCGATCCCGTGTTGTTCAAACCAGCCGTGCTCATTCAGATGCTTGCGTAGCGCTAACATCAAATAGAACGCCACACCAACGCCGGCTAATGACTTCGACGGAAAATCACAGTCGTTGAGGTTCGGGTTAACCATGGCATCAGCGGCGGGCAAGGTTTCGCCCGGCAGATGGTGATCGGTAACCAGTACTTTAATCCCGCGTGCATGCGCATTATCAACACCTGCGTGAGACGATATACCGTTATCAACGGTCATGATCAGCTCTGCACCCATGGCAGCAGCCTGCTCAACCACTTCAGGGCTTAGCCCGTAGCCATCTTCAAAGCGGTTCGGTACCAGATACTGAACGTTTGCCGCCCCCATGCTGCGCAGTGCCAACATAGAAAGCGCGGTACTGGTTGCACCATCGGCATCAAAGTCGCCAACGATAACAATGCGCTGATGCTCAGACAGTGCCTGATGGAGAAGCTCTACCGCGCGATCGATACCCGATAGCGTCTGGTATGAGAGTAAACCTTTTACCCCACGCTCCAGCTCTTGCATGCTAACAATGCCACGGTTGGCATAGACACGGCGCAATAGCGGATGGAGATCGTCAGGAAGTTCATGATTTTCCACCGCCTCTCGGCGGCGGAGCTGTGTTGATACGATCAAACCAATTAACCTTTAGCCTTGCTCATGGCTGCCTGCGCATCCAACATCGCCAACATCTCTTTCGGCCCCTGATAACCAGGGATCACGGTGCCGTCGTTAAGCACAATGGCAGGAGTTCCCTGCACGCCAAACTGCACGCCGAGCTCATAGTGTTTTTTGATATCAACATTACAAGTTGCTGGCTGAGTGGCCTCACCGCTCAATGCCGCATCGAACGCCTTACGACGATCGGCCATGCACCAGATTGACTGCATATCCTTTTCCGCCTGAGAGCTTAAGCCCTGACGCGGGAATGCCAGATAACGAACGGTGATACCCAGATCGTTATACTCTTTCATCTGCGAATGTAGTTTGTGGCAGTAGCCGCAGGTGATGTCGGTAAAGACCGTGATCACATGTTTTTCTTTTGGTGCTTTGTAGACAATCATTTCAGGCACCAGCTTTTGCAAACGGCCAACCAGAATCTGATTAGTCACGTTAACCGGCACCGCGCCGCTGACGTCATACATCGGCCCTTGCAGAATGTGCTTACCATCGCTGGTCACGTAAAGCACGCCGTTGTCGGTAAATACCGTTTGCAAGCCAGCAACCGGAGAAGGCTGAATCTCGGCTTTCTGTACGCCCAATGTTTTCAGCGACTGCTGGATTTCAGCATCACCTGCATGTGCTGCGCCAGTGACTGAAGCCGCCAGCAAAGACAGCCAAATTAAACCTTTCTTCATTGCGTAATCCTTGTATTTCCCTGCGCCTTACGCACGGGGATGATGCTGTTGATGTAGCTGTTTAAGTCGTTCAGTAGCTACATGCGTATAAATTTGGGTTGTGGACAGATCGCTATGTCCTAACAACATTTGTACGACACGCAAATCCGCCCCATGGTTCAGTAAATGAGTGGCAAAAGCGTGTCTGAGCACATGCGGTGATAAGCGAGAACTATCGATTCCTGCCAGTACCGCATAGTGTTTAATTCGATGCCAAAACGTTTGGCGCGTCATCTGCTGGGCACGATTACTGGGGAACAACACGTCTATCGTTTGTCCATTCAGCAGCCATGGCCGACCATATTCCAGATAATACTCAATCCAGTAAACCGCCTCTTCCCCCAGCGGAACCAGTCGTTCTTTATTACCTTTACCGATAACGCGCACCACGCCCTGACGCAAACTGACATCGGCCTGCGTCAGCCCCACCAGTTCAGAAACGCGTAGTCCGGTGGCATAAAGCACTTCGAGCATCGCCTTATCCCGCAATTCTATCGGGTTCTCAACGCTTGGTGTTTGCAGCAACGTATCAACCTGCTCCTCGGTGAGATCTTTAGGCAACCGCTGCGGTAGCTTTGGCGACGATAATAACGTCGTCGGATCGTCGCTGCGCATTTTTTCACGATAAAAATACTGAAACAAACGACGCATGGCGCTAAGTAAACGAGCAGAGCTGGTTGCTTTATAGCCGCCATCAACGCGTTCAGCTAAGAAACTTTGCAGGTCAGAAACCTGAGCCTGTAATAAATCAGAATGATGATGCGCCAGCCATTCAGCCAGCGACCGTAAATCCAGACGATAAGAGGCCAGCGTATTTTCGGCTAAGTTACGTTCTAACCACAGCGCATCTAAAAATTGTTCTATCAGTGCCTGATCTTGCTCGTGCACCGGCGACTCCGTTGATAAAGGCTCAAACCAAGGTTTAGTGTGCATTATGCCTGACACGGATTCAAATCTGATACACTCTGCTGTTATGTATTTGTAACCCGACGGCAGCAACGCCCCCGTGCTCTTTACATTACCGCAGCGTTGGCTACCTTCTTTCACCCTGATTGCCGCCTAGTCGCAGCTCGAATGTTTTTAGGTATTACTATGAAGATAGGTCTTTTTTACGGCTCCAGCACTTGCTATACCGAAATGGCGGCTGAAAAAATTCGCGATATTCTCGGCGCCGAGTTAGTCGATTTACATAACATCAAAGATATCCCCATCCAGCGCATGGAGGATTACGACATTTTGATCCTCGGCATTCCAACCTGGGACTTTGGTGAAATTCAAGAAGACTGGGAAGCCGTCTGGGATGCACTGCCAACCTTGAATCTACACAATAAAATTATCGCCATGTATGGCATGGGCGATCAACTTGGTTATGGCGAATGGTTCCTCGATGCCCTTGGTATGCTTCACGACCGTTTACTGCCGCTAGGCGTGCAGTTTGTCGGCTATTGGCCAACAGAGGGCTATGAGTTTACCAGTCCTAAACCTGTGATTGACGATGGCAAACTGTTCGTTGGTTTGGCTCTCGACGAAGCGAATCAATACGATTTAAGTGACAAGCGCCTAGAACAATGGTGCGAGCAGATCATGCTGGAGATCGCTGAATTACTGTAACGCGATGCTTATTGCACACATTGCATATAGAGAAACAAAAATGCCCGATGGAAATCTCGGGCATTATTCACTAATCACTCTGGTGCGTTTGCATCAAAGTTCGGCGCAAATGGCACCATGCTTCTGGCGTCAAACTGTCTGCCGCAATCCATAAACGCTTTTTCTTTCCCTGATTTTTCACACTTTTCAAGGGTAGCAATGCGCCAAAATCACTGATCCAAGGCGTCTTACATAACTCCCACTCATTGTGTTGCCATTGAATATGATTATCCTCCAGAAAGCTAAACTCTCCCTGAATCTTAGCGATCTGCTTTTGACTGCGGATACATTCAAACACCACTAAAGTCAGCAACACTAGCCAATAAAAACTATAGTTTTCCGGCCAGGGTGCTAGCAAAATTAACAAAATCAGAATGCCATGCGTAACCAACATCAATAGTTGCGTTCGCCATGACACCCGTACATCACAACGCCATTGGTCCACGATCTTTGTTTCGCGTTTGAATAAGTTTAACCATATGCGCTAATTCAGGATCCTTGGGTGAACCGTGGTTCATAAGCCAATTGAAAAGATCGGGATCGTCGCACTCAAGTAAGCGTACAAATGCCTGTTTATCTGTATCGCTCAGCGAATCATACTCATGTTCGAAAAACGGCATAATGGAGATATCCAACTCACGCATACCGCGGCGGCAAGCCCAATGAATGCGTGATTTATTTCCTATATCCATGATTTACTCACTCCTGATCAGTTAACCTTATTCTTATAAGATAATCTCGTAAGACACCCCGTAACTCACTGGGTTCCCAGTCGAGACGAGATACGCGGCTCCATTTTAGCGCGAATCCAACGAAGATTTAGAAAATAGGTTCACAAACTGACATATTTATTAGCGCATTATGTACCAGACAGTGCCTTAAACCTCGGCAAATATAAGGTTTATAGAAAAACTCGGAATTCTCCTCCCTCTTTGCCGCTTTAGTCCCACATATTTACCTCTGTGCGTGAGCATTTATCCCAACTGCACGATATTTCCATTTGCAATCCTACCCGCCTCTCTTAACATGGTTAGATTCCATTTCGGGACTGCATTGTAGGGAACCATCATGACTTTGAACTCTCTTTTCGCGCCACGCCAACCGGTAGCTTCTAACCACCTGCCCTTAACGATAATGTTGCTCAACGATTGGCAGTTGGTAAACGTGACGGGGCCTGACGCTAGCAAATATTTGCAGGGCCAGCTAACCGTAGACGTTGCAGCACTCACTGAGCATGAACACACCCTCTGCGGGCATTGTGACGCGAAGGGGAAAATGTGGAGTGACCTGCGTTTATTCCACCGAGCAGAAGGCTTCTCTTATCTGATACGCCGCAGCGTGGCAGAAAATCAAATCACCGAATTAAAAAAATATGCGGTGTTTTCCAAGCTCACTATCAGCGCAGACAATGACGCCGTGATCCTCGGCGTTGCCGGCTTGAAAGCCGACGCTGCGCTTGCAGCCTATTTCCCGCAGTTGCCTGATGCCAACACACCGGCGATGACGCATGAAGACACCACGCTGCTCTATTTATCTCAGCCAGAAGCGCGCTATCTGCTGATAACCTCTTTATCCACCGCTGAAATGCTCACAGATAAACTGCGTGGCAGCGCGCAGTTTAACGACGGTCAACAGTGGATTGAGCTTGATATCGAAGCGGGCCTGCCTGTTATTGACGTCGCCAATAGCGGCCAGTTTATCCCTCAGGCCACGAATCTTCAGGCGCTGAACGGCATCTGCTTTAAAAAAGGCTGCTACACCGGCCAAGAGATGGTAGCTCGTGCTAAATATCGCGGTGCCAACAAACGTGCGCTTTATTGGCTGCAGGGTTCCGCTAGCCGCGTGCCACAAGCAGGTGAAGATTTAGAGCTCAAGTTAGGCGAAAACTGGCGACGTACTGGAACGGTATTAGCCGCCGTTCAGCTTAACGACGGCAGTCTCAACGTTCAGGTCGTGCTCAATAACGATTTAGAAGCCGATAGCGTACTGCGAGTTCGTGACGATGAAGGTGGAATGCTTACGATTCAACCGCTGCCATATTCGTTGGTGGAAGGGTAATTCATCTCATTGCTTGACCCCACCCCAGCCCTTCGCAGGGGAGGGGGCCGAACGGTTCTCGGTATTAATTTCGCACTCGATATGCTCCTCCCCCTGCAAAGGGGGAGGCTGGGAGGGGGTCTGTCAAACTAAAAGCACTTACCCCAATTTCACCCGCGCGCATATTTCGCCGCAGCCAAAAATAGCTCATGATCGGGGCGAATACCGGTATACAACACAAACTGCTCAACGGCCTGAATAGCAAAAACTTCAGCGCCGCTAATCACCGTTTTCCCCTGAGTCTTGGCATAACGGATCATCGGCGTTTCAGATGGCAACGCCACAACATCAAAAATTACCTTCGCACGGTCGATCTCACCTTCGCTAAACGCCAGCGTATCAGCATCGGCACCCCCGCTCATGCCGATAGGCGTTGCGTTGATCAACACATCGGCTTCCACGCCCTGCATATCTGGCCGCCACTCATAACCATATAGAGAGGCCAGTTGCTGCCCGGTTTTTTCATTCTTCGCCACAATATAGCCTTGCTTAAAGCCTGCGTCTTTTAACGCACAGGCCACGGCCTTCGCCATTCCACCGCTGCCACGTAGAGCAAATACTTGCTCAGGGGAAACGGCATACTGTGCCAAAAGCTGGGCAATCGCTAAATAGTCGGTGTTATACGCTTTGAGATAGCCATCGGTATTCACAATGGTGTTAACTGAATCAATGGCTTTAGCAGATGCATCCATCTCATCCACCAGCGGGATAACATCCTCTTTAAACGGCATCGAGATCGCGCAGCCACGGATCCCCAGCGCACGCACACCACCAATTGCCGCTTTGATATCTTTGGTCGTAAAAGCTTTGTAGAGATAGTCCAGATCGAGCGCATCATAAAGATAATTATGAAAACGTGTGCCGAAGTTGCTCGGACGCGCCGCCAGCGACATGCATACCTGAGTATCTTTGTTGAGATGTTTAGTCATAGAACCTCTTCGCCAAAAAATGAATCCAGAAAAGCCGCAGACTGATACCTGCATTTGTCACTATCATGGACTAAAACCGATAGGGTGAAAATGGCTGAGTTTCTTGCTAAAAGTTCCTCTTTTAATCTGCTCTCAGACTGAGCCAAAATGCAAAAAAGGAGCCCTTAGGCTCCTTTCGTATAGGCATCAACTCGGTGGAACTTAGAAGTTGTAACCCGCAACTAGGTAGTAACCCCAGCCGGTAGATTTCACGTCAAAGTTACCTTTGCCGAAGTTCAGCTCAGTACCATCCTGCCATTGTCCACCGTTATGGAAATAACGCGCAACGAAGGAGTAGTGCCAGTGATCATAATTCAGGGCCAGAATGTGGCTAGAAGCGATAGAGTTGCTGCTACGAATACGCTGGCCATTCAGGTCGCTGTGGCCAGAATCTTTACCTAAGTCAGAACCCCAGTCGAAGTTGGTGAAGCCGATGTAGCTCAACTTACCGCCCAATACTTCGGTGATTGGCACGAAGTATTTAACTTTGAAACGGTAACCGTCCCATTCGTTTTCGTTAGCTGCATCGTAGTTCTGCCACTGGTATTTTGCATACACGTTCATCGACAGGCTCATTGGCAAGCCGGTATCAATGTCGGTACCCAGACCCATATACCATGTGCTCTGACGGCTATCGCTGTTACGACCCATATCGTAGATATAGTTATTCGCGAAATACCACTCTTTGAACGGGCCGAAGCTCAAATCGGTGCCGGTCAGCTTATCAATAGAGAAGCGCGGTTCAATTTCCATGAACAATGGAGAACCGTGGTTCCAGATACCGCGAGAGGTGCTGTCGCCGCCGAAGAACATTGGCGCATCCACATAACCGTAAAAGTCGAACCAATCTTTCTTAGCAAAAGCTTCATACTCAAGGTAAGTATCGTCTCTCAGCTGTGGTCCAAAGCGCGTATGAGCGCTCCCCACCACGTTAACGCTTTGATGCCACCAGTCAGAAAGATATTCGCTGTTGTTGTCTGCTGCTACAGCGGTAACGCTGCTTGAAAGTGCAAGCACGGTGCCTGCAGCTAAAATTATTTTTTTCATAATATTGCTACTTACCTTAAGCAAAATTCCCTGCCAGGGAAAAGACCCATGTAAACATCACCACAAATAGCCATCAATTGATCAACAACCCACCTTTCTGGCCGTGCGTATTATAGAAATTATTGCTCACAAAAATCTGTGATCTCTGAATACATTCTTAAATACGTAATCGATTGCGTTCACGTTTGCGATGAAAAAATTCGGAGGGATTCTACAATCTTTGCAGCAATAATCAAATTTAAAACCGAACTGTTGTTATACAAATTGCCCTGAAAGGCTTATGCCATCTGGCATTAGATGATAAACGCTCGCGGTTTTTGTGTCTGAACAAAAATTTGCGCAACTTACCAAAGGAAAAAATTGACGAAACTTTGCCGCTGTTACAATGTCGCAGGCGATAAATGTTTGAATGCTAATAAACCATTCACATTTTTGTGAAAATCATGACAAATAAGTTGATAAACAAATATCAACAAAACCAATTTATTCGAATTAAAACCATATAATTATCTGATAAACAAAAATAAAGTCATTCGTGTCGTAATTAGCGCAATTATATTTGAGCTTACACGTGTACACTGGAATAATTCTCAGATAACCTAGCTCTAGTTTTAAGCCACAGCATGATTTCCATTGTTCAACAGAGGTAGTGCCGCACTATGGCAAAGGCAAACATTGTTCAGCAGGGATATTCACTGGCAGAGGAAGTTGCCAACAGCATCAGCCACGGAATTGGTTTTATTCTGGGGATCGTCGGCCTCGTATTATTGTTGGTACAAGCCATTGGCACCGGCGCCGATGCCACAGCAATCGCCAGCTATAGCCTTTACGGCGGCAGCATGATTTTGCTGTTTCTTGCATCCACGCTCTATCACGCCATTTCGCATCAACACATTAAACGTTGGCTAAAGGTGTTTGACCACTGCGCCATTTATTTATTGATAGCTGGTACCTACACCCCATTCCTGCTCGTCGGATTAGATTCCACCCTAGCCAAGTGGCTGATGGGAGTTATCTGGGGTATTGCGCTGTTTGGTATTTTGTTCAAACTCGCGTTTGCCCATCGTTTTGAAGTGCTTTCACTTATCACCTACCTCACGATGGGGTGGCTGTCATTAATTGTTATCTATCAGTTGGCAACCAAACTGGCATGGGGGGGCGTAACGCTACTGGCCGTGGGTGGGATTGTTTATACACTTGGCGTTATTTTCTACGTCAGTAAACGAATTCCATACAACCACGCGATCTGGCATGCGTTTGTATTGGGCGGATGCGCCTGTCATTTTTTTGCGATTTATTTGTATGTGTAGATCGAATGGGCAGGTTTTGTTCGCCTATTCTCTGTGCGATATGGTGTAAGGTTTCGACCGCCTATTCTCTGTGCGATATGGTGTAAGGTTTCGACCGCCTATTCTCTGTGCGATATGGTGTAAGGTTTCGACCGCCTATCCACTCCGGTGGTTATATGCTGCATGAGTGAAGGCGTCCGAGTCGGGTGCGCCAGCGCGCGCACCCAACACCCGCGCGCTCTTATCCGAGACGCCATCTCCGCGCCGGGTCGGCATGCGCCATCCTTGGCGCCTCCTCCCCTAACGCTAACATCCTGTTAGCGTTGCTCTTTCTCCCAAGACTTAAACTAAAAAATAGATAGAGTTTTTGTCTTTTGTCTTTTGGGGTTGACCTTTTCCGGCACGTTGTTCTTCAGCCGAATAGAGGAATGCAAGCTAGGATTTGCCGACTGGACGTCGGCAAAAGAGCGACGGAGGCATGGATGCCGATTGTCGCTCGTTCCGTTAAAGCCGGAATGACGAGATGAGGGAACCTGCGAAGCAGGCTGAAGAACGGTGCCAAGCCGGGTTGTTAGGGGGCGGCGATTGGCCCCCTAACACGGACGCCTACACGATGCGTATGTAGGCCTCAATATTTTGGGCGGACGTAATATGCACCATACCTAAAGGACGTTCACACAATACAAAGGTAAAATTCATTGCCTAAAAGCGGACACAACATCCACCACGTTTAAACCTTATTCTCCACTACCTTCCCACCCACGTACTTGCTCATCTTAATCACTATCGGCGACAGCAAAATCAACGCCACGAGGTTTGGCAATACCATCAGTCCGTTGAACATATCCGCCATATTCCACACCAGCTCGACTTTGAAGAACGAGGCAATAAAGATGAAGGCAATCACCACCAGTTGATAGGCACGTACCGCACGTTGGGAATTGAATAGATAACGAATATTCATTTCACCATAGTAGTACCAGCCAACAATCGTTGAGAAAGCAAAGAAGAATAGCGAAACCGAAATAAACAGGCTGCCAAAATAGCCATAAACATAGGTGTACGCTTGCTGAGTCACCGCAATGCCTTGCCCGGTGAATACACCAAGGAAGTTGGTCTGGGTTTTACCACCCAGTTCCCACATGCTCATACCCGATGTGATAATCGCCAATGCGGTTAGTGTGACGATAACGCACACCACAAACACGCCCATCATCGCGATATAGCCCTGTTGTTCTGGACGCTCAACCTTAGCCACCGCGTGAGCATGCGGCGTTGAGCCCATCCCTGCTTCGTTGGAAAACAGACCGCGAGCGATACCAAAACGCATTGCCTGCTGAATCGCAATCCCTGCACCACCGCCCAACACCGCCGTTGGATTAAATGCCGCCACAAAAATCGATTTAAACGCCGGTAAAATATAGTGGGCGTTGTGCACCAAAATAACCAAGGTTCCCAACAGATAAAACACGGCTTTAATCGGCACTACTTTCTCGGTGAATGAGGCGATGCTGCTGATCCCGCCCATAATCACCACGCCGGTGATCACCGCCAATACAATACCGATCACCCAACCCGGCACGCCCAGAGAACTATTAAACGCCGCCGCAATAGAGTTGGACTGCACCATATTGCCGATAAAGCCCAGCGCAATAATCACCAACACGGAGAAAATACAGGCCAGCCATTTGCAGTTCAGCCCCTTCTCAATGTAATACGCAGGGCCGCCGACCACTTGGCCGTTTTTATCTTTTGATCTGAATTTTTGCGCCAACATCGCTTCCGCGTAAATCGTCGCCATTCCCAGAAACGAGGAAACCCACATCCAGAAAATCGCACCGGGGCCACCCGCCACAATTGCCGTGGCGGGGCCCGCCAGATTGCCGGTACCGACCTGACCAGCAATAGCCGTTGCAACCGCCTGAAATGAACTCATGCCCTGCTTATCAGCCTTCGCGCCCGACAGAGAAATACCGCCGAACAGCGCTTTAAAACCAGATCCAAAATGACGGATCTGAATGAAACCCAAACGCAGCGTGTAGTAAATACCTGTACCACACAGGAGGAAAATCAGCAGTTCATCCCAAAGCAGACTGTTAACCTGATTAACTAACTGAGTAATGAATTCCATAATGCCTTACCTGTTTTTATGCCAGTGCGTGTGTGGTCACACGTCATGGTTGTTGTTTTAAGCCAATAGTTCACCCGTAGCCTGTAAAAGCACCAAGGTGGGTTGCCATAATGAAAAATGCAGATGTATCAACAAATAAGGCCAGATAGGCCCCGCTGATCTCGTCTTAAAAAGGGGAACATTTCACGGTGAGAACTCTATCACACTTTTGTCGCCAGACTTGTCCAGAAACCGACCATCAGTAACATGAGTAAAAATGATGATTAGCGTAAGTAATAGGATGAAATAACAATGTAATTATTTAATATTTATCACTTTTTACATTATCACCCAGCCAAGCTTTAATTGTAGTTATTGGGTTTTGTCATTAGAAAATCTCACCCAAAATTAATGAAAAAAAGTAAGGCTTAAAGATATTCCTGAACGCGATAAATAAAAAAAGCCTCATCAAGCAAACGATGAGGCCGAAACCGAAGAGATGTTATGTCAGACAACCTTCGGGGTAGGTGAAATCACAATAATAAAAATTAAAACAGCTCGCTCATGTTCAGTTGGCTCATCAACAGCGCGTTATCGCTGTAATCTACCGGCACGGCAACAACCGCTGGGCCCTGTACGTCCATCGCTGCACGCAATGTGCTTTCCAATGTTTCTGAAGACGTAACGGCAAATCCCTTGGCACCAAACGCTTCCGCGTAGGCTTTAAAGTCGATTGGGCCAAATTTCACCCCCGACGTGCGGTGGTATTTTTTGTCTTCTTGGATCGCAACCATATTGTATTCTTCATCTACCCATATGATATGCAACAGGTTCACACCTAATCGTACCGCCGTTTCCAACTCCATGCTGGACTGCATAAAACCGCCATCGCCGGAAACCGAGACCACTTTACGGCTAGGATCGACCAGCGCAGTACCAATCGCCCACGGTAACGCAACCCCCATCGTCTGCTGCCCGTTTGAAATCAGCACCTGACGCGCACGGAAGCTGTATAGATAGCGGGCGATCCAAATATGGAAGCTCCCCATATCGACGCACAGCGTCACATCGCTATTCACAATGTCCTGCATAGCTCTCACCAAGCGCAGTGGATGAATGGCAAACTGGGTTAAGCTTCTTCCTTTCTGTGCTAAAAGATCGCGCTGCTGACGGCGCTCTTCCAAAATAGCCACCGCGTCGCTGCTTAAATCAAGCGCGGTGTGAATATGTTCAGACAGCAAATCTAGCGTCTCTGCGATATCCCCCACCAGCTCAATATCCGGCTGATAATCGCTATCGGTTTCGGCAGGCATAATGTCGATATGAACCAAGTCGGCATCATCGTTGTTCCACTGCGCTGGCTCGTATTCAATCGGGCTGTAACCAATCGTTATCACCAAATCAGCGTTACGCAGTAAGCGGTCGCCCGCCTGATTATTAAACAGCCCTACGCGCCCAGCAAAACGATGGAAATGAGCCTGATCGATAACCCCAGCCGCTTGATAGGTGCTGGTTACCGGCAGCCCGCTTTTATGCAATAGGCGACGAATAGCATCAGCGTTGCGCGGCTGACTTGCCATCAGGCCAAGTAAAATCACCGGGTTTTTCGCTTTTTCCAGCCGGCGAGCCACCTGTACGATACTTTCAAAAGGAGCCGCGCCCAGAGTAGGATGCTGTGTTGTTAACACCCTGCTGTTGACCGGCTCATTGAGAATATCCATCGGCAAGCTGATAAAACTGGCTCCGGGACGGCCAAACTCGGCGGCACGAAAGCCGTTAGCCATCACTTCAGATAATGCCGACGCCGAAGTCACCTCAGCGGAATATTTGGTTACCGGACGGAACATCGTCACGGTATCCATCGTCTGATGCACCTGTTTGAGATGATCGGCGCGCTTCACCGCCCCGCCCAGCGCAACCAAAGGATCGCCTTCTGAGGTCGCCGTCGCTACGCCGGTGATTAAATTGGAGCAGCCTGGCCCGGATGTCACTAGGGCCACACCGGCTTTGCCGGTTAAGCGCCCAACCGCTCCCGCCATAAATGCCGCATTGGCTTCATGACGAACGGCAATCGTCTCAATGCTGGAATCAACCAACGAGTTAAACACCCTATCAATTTTCGCTCCGGGGATACCAAATACGTGTTTAACCCCCTGAGCTTCTAACTGAGCGACGATCAGATCCGCCCCGCACTGCCATGCTTTATTGCTATCAGACTTTTTCATGGAACCACACTCCTCGCAGCCAAAAAGGCTTAACTTTCAACGGAACGAATCGCCGTATCTAAATTTGCAGGGCACAAATCGGCCTGCATAAAATCATCATCATGAGGGAAATCGATCAGCAATTTATCGATAGAACCAAAGGTCAAAACGCCGCTCTCCACCTGATAATCAAGAATATGTCCACCGCAGTCGCGTTCAGCGGTGATGAAGTGTTCGTGATACCCAGCAACGTTGATACCTTGCATGTAGTTAGGTGTCAGAAAACCAATCAACACCCCTTCGCGATGTTCTATGTGGTATGTCGGCTGAGCCTCAATGGCCTCCTGCATCGGTTTATAGGGGCGGTGCTGTTCCGGCACGGTGCGCGTTTCTACGTTACGGAATACCCCGTCAATGCGTAGCGCACAGAAGGCGTTTTGGCTGGTGAGCATTTTGTCGATAACCTGATGGATCTCATCGCGGCTATGCAAACGATTGATGCGGTATTCTTCAGTCGGTTGAAAAAAGGTCATCACCGCAAAAGGCGTTTTCTGTTCTGGCTTGGCGCGACGAGCGCTGCCGTCACCACGTAGCTGGAAAATATTGCGGTTAAACGCGATCATTTCGCCATCAAGATGGTTAAAAGTGCCTAAGCCAAAGTCGCCATGCTGGAGCAAATCGGCCATCGTCGTCTCCCCTTCGTAAACCCCGCTTAATAGCGCACTCATTAGAGAAGTTTGATAAATGACGCGTTCTGGATGTGCACGTTGCAGCTGCATAGCCGTTTTTGCGATGTCTGCCACGCATGTGCAGTCAGAAGGATGTGATTTCATGAGGTGATCCAGTTATTCAATTATTAGCGTTATTAACTAAAGGTTGACTCCTTTCAGCAATGAGTTCCAATATGATGTTGTGTTCACTTTGAGACGTTTTTGATATGGAACTACGCCATTTACGCTATTTCGTCGCGGTGGCTCAAACAGGTCACTTTACGCGTGCAGCAGAACAGTTAGGGATCTCGCAGCCCCCTCTCAGCCAGCAAATTCAAAGACTTGAACATGAGGTTGGCGCCCCACTGATTAAGCGTTTAACGCGCGGAATTGAGCTAACCGAAACGGGTAAAACGCTCTACAAAGATGCCTGTGAAATCATCAAACTCACCGATGCAGCGCTTGAGCGAGCACGCAACGTCGCCCGAGGCATTAGTGGAACTGTCAACATCGGTTTCGCCTGCTCTACGGCGTTCAACCCTGCGGTTTTTTCTCTGCTACACAGCTTTAGAGAAAACTACCCGATGATGCATCTTCAGCCGCAGGAGAAAGAGATGTCCGGCTTGATGAATGCGTTAGAAGAGGGAAATATTGATTTCGCGTTTATTCGCCTGCCGTGCGAGCGCAGTAAAGACTTTATGTGTCGGGTCATCGACACCGAAGAGATGATGGTGGCACTCCCTCGCCAACACCCGCTTAGCCATAACGGCTCAGTTTCCCTGATCGATCTCAAAGATGAATCTCTAATCACTTTTCCACGCGAGGTGGCGCCCAGCCTTTACGACCAAACGATCCATGCCTGTGAAATCGCCGGATTTTCGCCCAATTTAGGCCAGCAATCGCCTCAGTTGACCTCGGCGATCAGCATGGTAGGCGGAGGTTTTGGCATGGCCATCGTGCCTGACTCATTAAGCAAGATTGACGAGAAAAACGTGGTGTGTTTGAAACTGAAAGACACACAGCTGACCAGTGATATTGCCATTGCGTGGCGCCGCGGCGACAGCAGCCATATTATTTTGCACTTACTCAATTTGCTGTAACGTTCACTTCCATCATAAACATCCATAAAAAAACCGCCCTGAAGCAACTTTAAGCATCAGGGCGGTTTTTATTGAACAGTCTAAGCGCTATTCGTATTCAGAGATCGGCACACAAGAACAGAATAAATTACGGTCGCCGTAAACATCATCCAGACGTTTTACGGTTGGCCAGTATTTATTCTCACGCGTTGATTCCGTTGGGAATACGGCCAGTTCGCGAGAATATGCGTGCTCCCAGTGATTAACCAGTTCAGCCTGAATGTGTGGCGCATTCACCAGCGGGTTATCCGCCAGCGTCCATTCGCCGCTGCTCACGCGTTCAATTTCAGCACGGATCGCCAGCATCGCATCGATAAAGCGATCCAACTCAGCTTTGCTTTCAGATTCCGTTGGCTCAACCATCAACGTGCCCGCAACCGGGAACGACATAGTTGGCGCATGGAAGCCAAAGTCGATCAAACGTTTAGCAATATCCATTTCACTAATGCCGGTTTGCTCTTTCAGCGGACGAATATCCAAAATACATTCATGCGCTACGCGACCATCACGGCCTGCGTACAGAATCGGATACGCCGCTTTCAAGCGTGTTGCGATGTAGTTGGCATTTAGGATCGCGGTCTGGCTGGCTTTCTTCAGCCCTTCAGCACCCATCATACGGATGTACATCCAGCTAATCGGCAAAATCGATGCACTACCAAACGGTGCCGCAGAAACCGCGCCTTTTTGCGTGGTTAAACCATCAATTTGCACCACGGTATGCCCCGGTACAAACGGAGCCAAATGCGATTTCACACCGATTGGGCCCATACCCGGTCCGCCGCCGCCGTGCGGGATACAGAACGTTTTATGTAAGTTCAGGTGAGATACATCGGCGCCAATATAGCCCGGCGTAGTAATCCCAACCTGCGCATTCATGTTCGCACCGTCGAGGTAAACCTGACCGCCGAACTGGTGCACGATCTGGCACACTTCGCGGATTGTTTCTTCATACACGCCGTGCGTTGACGGGTAGGTCACCATGATGCAGGAAAGTTCATCGCCCGCCTGCTCAGCTTTAGCGCGCAGATCGTGCAGATCGATATTACCGGAGTCATCACAGGCCACCACTACCACGCTCATACCTGCCATCTGCGCCGAGGCAGGGTTAGTACCATGCGCAGAGCTTGGAATTAAGCAAATATGGCGCGCAGCGTCGTTGCGGCTTTCGTGGTAGCGACGAATGGCCAGCAAACCCGCGTATTCACCTTGCGCACCAGAGTTTGGCTGCATACAAACGGCGTCATAACCGGTTAGCTGAACCAGCCATTGCGACAGCTGGGATATCATCATCTGATAGCCCATCGCCTGCTCTGGTGGGCAGAACGGATGTAATTCAGCAAATTCAGGCCACGTGATTGGGATCATTTCCGCAGCAGCATTCAGCTTCATGGTGCAAGATCCCAGTGGGATCATAGCCTGATTCAGCGCCAAATCTTTGCGCTCCAAGCGATGCATATAGCGCATCATCTCGGTTTCGCTGTGATAGCGGTTAAACACGGGATGCGTCAGAATCGGGTCGGTACGCAGCATGTGGGCAGGAATGCTGCCAGCGCTGTCTTCAGCAACCAGAGCATCTAGGGTATCGATATCCAATCCGTGGTTATCACCCAGCAGAATGGCAAACAGCGCTTCAACGTCTTCGCGGCTGGTCGCCTCATCTAAAGAAATCCCCACTGCGCCCGGAATGTCGCTACGCAGGTTAAAACCAAAGCCCAGCGCACGCGCCAATACTTCGGCCTTGTCTTTCACGGTTACCGTGAGGGTGTCAAACCAGCTGTGGTTGCGAACGGTGACATCTTTTTGCTTCAGGCCCGCTGCCAAGATATCGGTCAAACGATGAATGCGATCGGCAATGCGTTTCAGGCCGACGGGGCCATGATAGACCGCATACAGGCTGGCAATATTCGCCAGCAAGACTTGAGAAGTACAGATATTGGAGTTCGCTTTCTCACGGCGGATGTGTTGCTCACGCGTTTGCATCGCCATGCGCAGTGCGGTATTCCCTGCGGCATCGCGAGAAACCCCAATAATACGCCCTGGCATGGAGCGCTTAAACTCATCACGGCAGCCAAAGAATGCCGCATGCGGACCACCGTAGCCCATCGGTACGCCAAAACGTTGCGCAGAACCAAACACAACGTCAGCACCCAATTTGCCCGGCGCGGCCAGCAGCACCAGAGCCATAGGATCGGCGGCAATACAGGTAATCACCTTGCGGCTTTTCAGCTCATTCATCAGATCGGTGTAGTCGTGCAGCTCGCCGTAGGTCCCCACCTGTTGCAGCAATACGCCAAACACATCCTGATGATCGAGCACTTTATCTGCATCATCAACGATCACATCAAAGCCGAAGGTTTCAGCTCGGGTACGCACCACGTCTAGCGTTTGCGGATGAACATCGGCAGCCACAAAGAAACGATTCGCATCTTTCAGCTTGCTAGCACGCTTCGCCAACGCCATGGCTTCCGCTGCGGCGGTGGCTTCATCCAGTAAGGACGCCGAAGCTAATTCAAGACCGGTGAGATCCTGCGTCAGTTGCTGGAAGTTCAGCAACGCCTCAAGGCGACCTTGAGAAACTTCCGGCTGATACGGCGTATAAGCGGTATACCAGCCTGGGTTTTCCAGCATATTGCGCTGAATAACCGGTGGCATCAGTACGCCGTGGTACCCCATACCAATGAAAGATTTGTAGCGCTGATTCTGACCCGCAATTGCTTTCAGCTCAGCCAACGCCTGATGTTCCGTTACGGCATCACCGACCGCAGGCGGAGTAGGTAACTGAATATCGGAAGGAACGATCTGCTCGATCAGTTCATGCAAAGAGCGTGCGCCAACGGTTTCCAGCATTTGCTGTTGCTGCTGGGCAGACGGACCGATATGGCGAGCGATAAAGGATTCGCTGTTTTCGAGCTGGCTGAGAGTCTGGGTCATGAGTGACTGATTCCTAAATGTACATACAGAAGAAATGCTGATTTGACACAAATAAATGCGGCACGAACTCACTTTCTCCCCGCTAAGAACACGGGGAGAAAGTATGAAGCACGATCAAGCGCGGTTACGCCCAACACCGTTCACAACGCAGGCTTTAATCTTCGATAGAAGATTCGTAGGCTGCGGCATCCAGCAACCCAGCAATTTGCGCTTCGTCTGATGCTTTGATGCGGAACAGCCAGCCTTCGGAGTACGGAGCGCTGTTGACCAGCTCTGGCGCACCTTCTAGTTCATCGTTGATGGCAACGATTTCGCCGCTGATTGGGGCATAGATATCGGAAGCCGCTTTCACAGACTCGGCAACAGCGCAGTCATCGCCCGCATCGAAAGATGTGCCGACTTCTGGCAGATCGATAAAGACCATATCGCCCAGCAGTTCCTGCGCATGCTCGGTGATACCAACGCTATACACTCCTTCGCCTTCTGCGCGAACCCATTCGTGAGATGCGGTATATTTCAATTCAGTAGGCACGTTGCTCATCGACATCCTCTCTTAAATGTTTGTTAAATTTTACTTTATAAGTCTGATTCAATTGGCGTAGCCAATTTGAGTGCGGTCAGCGCGTAGGAACCTAATTAATCAGGCTTTTACCGTTGCGCACAAAACCGGGTTTAAGGACACGTACTGGCATTTCACGGTTACGGATCTGCACGATAGCTTCTTCGCCAATGCTTGCAGGTACGCGGGCCAATGCAATACTGACACCTAAAGTTGGTGAGAAGGAACCACTGGTGATCACACCTTCTTGAAGATTTCCGTTGGCATCAGTAAAACGCACCGGCAGCTCATTACGCAGCACGCCTTTTTCGGTCATCACCAAACCAACCAACTTTTCGGTACCGTTCTCACGCTGCTGTTCTAGCGCTTCACGGCCAATAAAATCACGATCTTCTGGCGTCCAAGCAATGGTCCAGCCCATATTGGCGGCTAACGGCGAAACGCCTTCGTCCATTTCCTGTCCATATAAATTCATGCCAGCTTCTAAACGCAGAGTGTCACGCGCGCCCAAACCACACGGCTTAACGCCCGCTTTCACCAGCTTCTGCCAGAACTCCGCCGCTTCGCCGATTGGCAAAGCAATTTCATAGCCGTTTTCGCCGGTGTAGCCCGTTGTCGCAATAAAGTAGTCGCCGGCCTGTACGCCGAAGAACGGTTTCATGCCGCTAATCGCTTGTTTTTGTGCATCAGTGAACAGCGTCGCAGCGCGTTCTTGTGCCTGCGGGCCTTGCACCGCAATCAGCGCCAGATCGTCGCGCACGGTGATTTCAACGTGATAAGGCTCGGCATGCTCGGTGATCCACGCCAAATCTTTTTCTCGCGTGGCGGAGTTAACCACCAAGCGGAAATATTCTTCTTCAAGGAAATAAACGATCAGGTCATCGATAACGCCCGCGGAGGCGTTCAACATGCCGGTATAGAGCGCCTTGCCCGGTACCGTTAGCTTTGCCACATCGTTCGCGAGGAGGTAGCGCAGGAACTCACGCGTACGCGGCCCACGAAGATCGACGATGGTCATGTGTGAGACATCAAACATGCCCGCATCTTGACGCACCGCGTGGTGCTCATCGAGCTGGGAACCGTAGTGCAGTGGCATCATCCAGCCGTGAAAATCAACCATACGCGCGCCACAGGCGACGTGTTGATCGAAGAGTGGAGTCTGTTTGGCCATCTTAACCCTCTTTTCCTGAACGTTTGTCATCCGGTACAAGCCATTCGCTATAGAGTCCCGGGCGCGCTAATAAGATACTTTTTGCCTAAAAATGTTGATGTGAAGCCTAAAGCTAAACGCCAATAAACATCGCTACGCAAACGATACCCTACCCCAGACGTTATCACCGATATCAGCGATTAACCATAAGTTAAAATAAGACCAGACTTTATCGATAGTGAAATTTAGAGAAGGGATAATGCAGAAGTTTCATCTACAAAACTGCGTCGAATGGCACATTATTAACATTTTCACCGCAACTGCATTGCAGTTATATAACGTATATCGCAATTTCATTAGGGAAAATAGCGGATGTTAAATTGCCATGCATGAGAAAAACTAATTCAAAACAGACGGCAACATTAGAATATTTCAAATCAGGTGGGAGGGATAACAAGAAAGAACAAAAAGGTGGGAGCGGCTAACATAAATACATAGCTAGCCGCGAAGCACTATTTTTACAACGTCTGTATTTACAGGCTCTATTTTTGCAAACTTTCAGGCAAATCCGCTAAGCCCATGGCATGACGAACCAAACGCGGTTTTAGCCCTGGAAGGTTATCAGCCAGCGCCATGCCGACATCACGCAGCAGTTTCTTGGCTGGGTTATCGCCGTCGAACAGCTGGCGGAAACCTTGCATGGCCGTCAGCATTAGCGCGGCGCTGTGCTTACGGGTACGCTCATAGCGGCGCAGGTACATATAGCGACCAATATCTTTGCCCTGACGCTGTAGACGTTTGATCTCGGAGGCCAATTCAGCCGCGTCCATAAAACCAAGGTTCACACCCTGCCCAGCCAATGGGTGGATGGTATGCGCCGCATCCCCCACCAGCGCTAATCGGTGCGCGGCAAAGCTGCGGGCATAGCGCCCAACCAGAGGATGTGACTGTCGAGCGCTGACGACTTCGCACAGACCAAGACGCGTATCAAACGCAACGGCCAATTCACGGTTGAAATCACACTCAGGCAAAGCGGCTAAGCGCTGAGCTTCTTCCGGGGAAACGGACCACACGATGGAGCATAAATGCGCATCTTCCAGCGGCAAGAAAGCCAAAATACCGTTTGGGCGGAAAATCTGACGCGCGCAGCCTTCATGGGGCCGTTCGGTTTTAATGGTAGCCACCAACGCATGGTGCCCATAGTCCCAAAACGTCAGCGGAATATCGGCATGCTGACGCAACCATGAATGCGCACCATCGGCACCAATCACCAGACGAGCCGTAAGCATCTGCCCATTATCTAACGTGATGAAAGCTTCGTTTTCGCCCCACGCCACCTGTTGGAGTGTCGCTGGCGCAATCATTGTGACCTCAGACTGTCGGCTCACTTTATTCCACAGCGCCAGTTGGATAACACGGTTTTCAATGATATGGCCAAGGTGGGTATGCCCATACTCTTGGGCACGAAACGCAATACGCCCAAAGCTGTCACTTTCCCAAACTTCCATGCCCTGATAGGCGCTCGCTCTCAGGGCGAGGATATCTTGCCAAACGCCCAGATGCTGTAGCAAACGCTCGCTGGCAGCATTAATGGCAGAAACACGCAGCGCAGGTTCAGGCGTTAGCTCAGCGTGCTCGGGGATACGGTTTTCAATCACCGCAATGCGCAGCCCGCTGCCCTGAAGCGCTGCCGCCGTTGCCAACCCCACCATGCCACCACCGGCAATAACCACATCAAAAGATTGCATTGTGATTCTCTGTTTCTGTTAATGAATCCTATTCCTTCAATCACTCAGGCAACTTAAACAGCGCTGAGCACGACAGGAATAAACTTAGCGTTCTACCCAGCCAAGGGTGCGCCGCGCCAGCGTTTCGCGCAGCGGAGGAACCAACTCCATCGCCATTAGGCCGAGATTACGCCCAACAACCAACAGAGCCAGACGATTGGCAAATAGATGAATCAGACCGTCGGTAACACCGATTGTGGCCTGTTGATCGGGTTCTCGGCGCTGTTGATATTGGCTTAATACTTGATAGCTGCCGATATCATTGCCCTGCTGTTCTGCTTGAGCAATAGTTTCCGCCAAAGACATGACGTCACGCAGGCCAAGATTAAATCCCTGCCCCGCGATGGGGTGTAGCGTTTGTGCCGCGTTTCCCACCAGCGCAAGGCGATGGCTAATATGTTGCTGGGCAGACGTTAAGCGCAGCGGATAGCTATGGCGTTTCCCCGTTTTCACCATGGTACCTAAACGCCAGCCGAAAGCCTGTTGCAGCTGGTGTAAAAATTCAGCATCGCTCCAGCTGTCGACCTTAGCCTGATCTTCAGCCGCATGGCACCACACCAGCGAACATCGGCCTTCACTCATCGGCAACATCGCCAACGGGCCGTTTCGGGTGAAGCGCTCAAACGCTTTGCCCTGATGCGGTAGAGAGGTCGTGACGTTGGCAATAACTGCTATCTGACCATAATCCTCGCTGCGCCAGTCAACGTTACAGTGCTGTGCTAACGCCGATGATGAGCCATCTGCTGCCACCAGTAACTCACCAGAAAGACGGGTACCATTATCCAGCGTGATAGTAGCGCTGTGCTGTTGGCGCTCGACGTCGACCACTTTTGCCGGACAGTGTAGAGTGACGCCGGGCGCTTTTTCTAACAGTTTGAACAGTCGCGAACCGGCCTGATGCAGCTCAATAACCTGACCTAAATACGGGATCTGATAGTCAGATGCTTCAAGCCCCACAAAACCGGCATGACCCTGATCGCTGACGTGAACACGCTCAATCGGTGTTCCACACGCTTTCAGCGCTGGCCACACACCGATACGCGCTAATTGCTGGCAGGTGCCGTAGGCTAACGCAATGGCGCGCGCATCAAATCCCGGATGTTTTCGGCTGTCTGGCAAAACCGCTTCAACGACCTCAACCTGAACGCGTCCTGCGCTCAACGCGGAAACCGCCAACGCCAGCGTTGCGCCCGCCATGCCTCCGCCTACAATGATCATTTTCATGCCGTGTATCGTTCCTCAGCTAGCGGCTTTTGCCTGTGCCATCAGCGCTTCAATATCGTCAGCATGCTTAACCACATCTTTGGTCAGCACCTCAAAGCCCTTCTCGGTGATGAGAATATCGTCTTCGATACGGATGCCAATTCCGCGATACTCCGCCGGAACATCAGCATCTGGCGCGATATATAACCCCGGTTCGCAGGTAAGCACCATGCCCGGTTCTAACACGCGCTCACGAGCAGAAGAACCGTAATCACCGACGTCATGTACATCCAAGCCTAACCAGTGGCTCAAACCATGCATGAAGAACTGACGATGCGCCTGATCGGCAATCAGCTGATCTACGTCGCCCTTCATCACGCCTAATTTGACTAACCCTTCAACCATCACGCGTACTGCGGCGTCGTTAGCTTCACGAATACTGTGGCCTGGGCCAAAGATTTCAAACGCTTTATCCATTGAGGCCAGCACCAGATCGTAGATCTCACGCTGAGGTTGGGTAAATTTGCCATTGACGGGGAAGGTGCGTGTGATATCACCGGCATAGCCTTTATATTCACAGCCCGCATCAATTAACACCAACTCGCCGTCTTTGAGCTCGCTTTCGTTTTCGGTGTAATGCAGGATGCAGCCGTTTTCGCCGCCGCCCACGATGGTGTTGTAGGAAGGGTAACGCGCCCCATGACGGGTGAATTCATGCAGGATTTCACCTTCGAGCTGGTACTCAAACATACCGGGACGGCATTTCTCCATTGCTCGAGTATGGCCCAGCGCGGTGATTTCACCTGCGCGGCGCATCGCTGCAATTTCTTCCTGCGATTTAAACAGACGCATTTCATGCACCCAAGGACGCCAATCGATCAGCGTTGCCGGCGCGCGGAAATTCTGGCGCATGCCGCGACGCAGTTTTTCTAGCGCGGCAAACGTAATCTGGTCTGCAAAATCATATTGGCCCTGAGCGTGATAAACCACATCTAGCCCATTCAACAACAGGTGAAGTTGCTCTTCAATATCACCATAAGGCAGTGCGCGATCGACGCCGAGTTTTGCCGGCGCAGCCTCTTGCCCTAAACGACGCCCAAACCAAATCTCGGCGGTTAAATCACGCACGCGATTAAACAGCACGCTGTGATTGTGGGTTTCGTCGCTTTTAATCAGGATCAGCAAGGCTTCAGGTTCGTTAAAGCCGGTCAGATACCAGAAGTCGCTGTTCTGGCGATAAGGGTATTCACTGTCAGCGCTGCGGGTACATTCTGGCGCAGCAAAAAAAAGCGCGGCACTACCGGGTGCCATCTGTGCCAAAACAGCCTGACGGCGACGTTGAAATTCTTGCTGGGTCATGACCTTCTCCTGAAATCGGCAATTGCGAGCACATGGCGTGGCGCTCTACGAAATGAGCAGCCAACACGGATGCAGCTTCAAGTATGAAGGATATAGACTATCATGCGGATTGCGTAATGGGATAAGCAAGATCAATCAGGCGGTAGGAGTTCCGCCTGATTTCATCGTTGCGCTTGGCGTGATGTTAATTTAGTGCAGAGTGGGTTTTTGCATTTCAGCCGCATTTGGCTTTTTCTGTGAGAACTCGCTGTGACACAGCATCGCTGCCATACGCACATATTCCGCGACTTCTTCCAGAGATTGTTCCAGCTCTTCCTGATCTTCGTCTTCTTCGTAGCCTAACTGAGCAATGCTACGCAGATCGTCGATAGCTTCGCCGACTTCGCCTTTAATCTGGCCAAGATTTTTTTGCATCATTCCTAGCCCCAGCAAGAAATGGTTTACCCAGCCGGAAAGCGCATCGACACGATCAAACACGGTTACGTCGTCGCTATCTGGCAAAAGCAGTTGGAAGCCAAAACCATCGTCTTCTAACGCATCACGGGTATGCTGATAAGTCACCTGAAGTGGCTGTGCGAGCGTTTGAGAAAACGCTTCGCCGTCGTTGGTTAGATCGTGGATCATCGTGCGCCAATTATCGTTATGATTGCCGCCACACAGTATCCCGCTGATCAAGCCATGCATTTCAGCGGGAGTTAATCCAACGCCTTGCTGCTGCAAAGCCTGAGTAAAAACAGAATATTCGGGTACAGTAATCTCAATTGGCATACGTTTTGGTCATCGTTGGCAGATAAAGTTCGTGTTATGCTACCATCAAGATCAGTCGCTATACCAGAAAAGGGCACGCTATAAGGCTTGTCATACCCAAAGTCATTGAAGTTGCATTCACATTTGCGGCTTTCGCTACCAAGGGTATATGTCCAAAATAGTTGGAGTTACATCAAGTCGGCAAGCAAGAGCAGCCAACACAGATAAATCTTCAAGTATGAAGGGCATGAGTCAAAAGGCTTGTATCTGCATAGCGAGGTATATATAGTTGGCGCCCGATTTAGTGACCCTCGCGGTTTTGAAACTGGCGCAAAATCTAGGCAGGAAGGTGGTATGTCTGCACAACCGGTAGATATTCAAATTTTTGGTCGTTCGTTAAGAGTTAATTGCCCGCCAGAACAACAAGAAGCGTTGAATCAGGCTGCAGAGGATCTTAATCAGCGGTTGCAAGATCTCAAAGTTCGCACTAGAGTCACCAATACGGAGCAACTAGTTTTCATCGCGGCATTAAACGTATGTCACGAACTGGCGCAAGAACGCTTGAAAACTCGCGATTATGCTTCCAATATGGAACAAAGAATTCGCATGTTGCAGCAGACCATCGAACAAGCTCTGCTGGAACAAGGTCGCATCACTGATCGTCAGGGTGCGCAGTTCGAATAAGTGTGACTTATAGTTGTAACATGTTGATTAGCTAACGATTTTTAAAGAAAGTCGTATCATTTTAAGAAAAATGTGATAAGCTAATTAACAGTAAAGGATACAAAATTTCTCTGAGGTGTTCGTGTGCGGGCCAGTCCCCTGAGCCGATATTTAATACCTCAAGAATGCGGCGGATCCGTAATCGGTGAGCACGCTCGGTCTCCGAGAAGCCTTAAGATTGCGTCGTTGCGTTCACCTTGAACCATGGGTTCAAGGGTTACAGCCTGCTGCGGCACCTCGGAGATTCCCTTACACCAAACATCCTTAAACGGGTGTGTCATGTCTAATAACGTCTCTCTCAGCAATTCTACTTTAAATTCCTGTCTATCTCGTTCGGATATCCGCCGTTCAGTTCGCCAATTGCGTAAAAACCTTAGTGCTGATTTCCAACGTCAGGCTGCACAAGATATTGCTATGCGCGTGATGCAACTACCGCGCGTTCAAAATGCACACACCGTTTCCCTATTTCTCTCTTTCGACGGTGAGCTGGATACCAGACCGCTGATTGAACGTCTTTGGCAGGCGGGAAAATCGGTTTATCTTCCGGTCCTGCATCCCTTCAGCCGCGGTAACCTACTGTTTTTACACTACGCCCCTGAAAGCGAAATGGTTCTGAATCATTTTGGCATTGAAGAACCACGCCTTAACGTACAGAAGGTATTGCCTGTGTCTCGGCTGGATATCATTTTCACCCCGCTGGTTGCATTTGACGCCACAGGGCAAAGATTAGGCATGGGCGGCGGATTTTATGACCGTACTTTGCAGGATTGGGAAAGTGCCTACGCGCAACAATGCGGGCCGTACCCTATAGGATTGGCGCATGACTGCCAGAGAGTCGATGCGTTACCGGTACAAGAGTGGGACGTTCCACTGCCAGAAATCATCACGCCCAGCACTCACTACCGCTGGTAAGATGACAAAACTCTCCAATAAAAACGGCAGCCATTAGCCTGCCATTTTTATTAATGCTAATAAGCTCTCGCTTAGAGATTAGTACAGCAAACGGGCACGAATCGTCCCCGTAATTTCTTTCATGCGCAGCAACGCCGCTTCCGCGCGTTCAGTCTCGGTTTCGATATCAATAACGACATAGCCGATTTGAGCATTGGTTTGCAGATACTGCGCGGCAATGTTTACGCCCTCTTCCGCAAAAATCTGGTTAATCTGCGTCAGTACGCCTGGGCGGTTTTCATGAATATGCAGCAGACGGCTGACATTTTCTTCATGCATCGGCAAGGAAACCTCAGGGAAATTCACCGCCGACAATGAAGAACCATTATCAGAATATTTTGTGAGTTTACCCGCTACCTCAGCACCGATATTTTCCTGTGCTTCCTGCGTGGAACCGCCGATATGCGGCGTCAGCAAGACGTTATCAAACTCACACAGCGGCGAATTAAACGGATCGCTGTTGGTGGCTGGCTCCGTTGGAAACACGTCGATGGCCGCGCCAGATAAATGCTTAGAAGATAACGCGTTGCACAAGGCTGGGATATCCACCACGGTGCCGCGCGATGCGTTGATCAGAATGGCGCCGGGCTTCATGAGCGCCAACTCTTCAGTACCAATCATATCTTTGGTGGAACGCGTTTCGGGCACATGCAATGTCACGACATCGCTCATGTTGAGCAAATCAGAGAGATGGCGTACCTGCTGCGCATTCCCCAGCGGCAGTTTGTTCTCGATATCGTAGAAGAAGACGTTCATACCAATCCCTTCAGCCAAAATACCCAGCTGAGTTCCGATATGACCGTAACCAATAATACCCAGTTTTTTACCGCGCGCTTCGAAACAGCCCACAGCCTGTTTATTCCACTCACCGCGATGTGCACAGGCATTGGCCGTTGGAATGCCGCGTAACAGCAGCAACAGCTCGCCCAGCACCATTTCGGCTACCGAGCGTGTATTAGAGAACGGCGCATTAAATACCGGAATGCCACGTTTTGCCGCAGCGGTAAGATCAACCTGATTGGTACCAATGCAGAAACAGCCTACGGCAATCAATTTTTCAGCCGCAGCGAAGATATCTTCGGTCAGGTGGGTTCGGGAACGAATGCCAACGAAATGTGCATCACGAATGGATGACTTCATCGATTCCGAGTCCAGCGCACCTTTATGATATTCGATGTTGGTGTAACCCGCTGCACGTAGATTGTCGACGGTGCTTTGATGAACCCCTTCAACTAAAAGGAACTTAATCCTGTCTTTCTCCAAAGATACTTTTGCCATGACCCGACCCTAACCCCTGTTAATTCGAACCTTAGTGTGGCCGCAACGGAAAACAAAACTCCTGCGGCATGCAGCCAACATAACAAATATTACGCATCCAGCAAGCCAACCGATTGCCTACATGGGGGTGAGCAACGGGTTGAAAACGTTAAAAGTTGGCGAAAAATGCTACTGCTTTTAATCGTGACAGCGTGAAAGTATCGTCAAGCGCAAATATGTGACATATGTCACCGAATTTAGGGGGTGTGATAAATAAATGGAATTCTATGTTTAAAACGAAGTTAACGAAGAGGGAAGAATAAGATAAAAAACCGAAGGCAGTACGCATAAAAAAACAGCCCCGAAGTTTCGGAGCTGCTGATTCATCATGGCTGATAATTTAAGCCGTAATGGTTTTCACGCCGTCAGCCGAGCCAACCAGCGCTACATCCGCGCCACGATTCGCGAACAGGCCAACGGTGACCACACCGGCAATACCGTTAATCTGTTTTTCTAACGCAATCGCATCCATAATTTTCAGATTATGCACGTCTAAAATCACGTTGCCGTTATCGGTCAGAACGCCTTGGCGATATTCTGGCTGACCACCTAACTTCACCAGCTCACGCGCAACGTAAGAACGCGCCATCGGAATCACTTCTACAGGCAGCGGGAAGTTACCCAGAATATCTACCTGCTTAGAAGAGTCGACGATACAAATAAATTTCTTCGCCACGGCCGCCACGATCTTCTCGCGAGTCAGTGCAGCACCGCCGCCTTTGATCATCTGCATATGGCCGTTGATTTCATCCGCACCATCAACATAAATATCTAACGAATCGACTTCGTTAAGATCGAAAACGGTAATACCCAAACTTTTCAGTTTCTCAGTGGAAGCATCAGAGCTTGATACCGCGCCCTCGATCTGCCCTTTCATGGTACCCAGTGCATCAATAAAATGCGCGGCGGTTGAGCCCGTGCCCACACCCACGATGGTGCCTGGTTTTACATACTTGAGCGCTTCCCAACCCACTGCTTTTTTCAGTTCATCTTGAGTCATTACCGAATCCTATGGACTATGCTACGAAAACGTGTGCGTATTATAGAGTAACTGCCTGTAAATGGCGTGTCAGAAGGCGGCTTTTTCGCCCTAAGCGATCACCTTTTCCATGATAAGAGTGCATTTTCTCCTCTTGAAGGGGAAAAAATGTGGCATATTGCAGTTATTAAGATATAAAAATCATAAGAGCAGGGGACGAAGAACAACATGAAACGCCCGGACTACCGGACTTTGCAAGCACTGGATGCGGTAATACGCGAACGTGGCTTTGAGCGTGCGGCACAAAAACTCTGTATAACTCAGTCAGCGGTTTCACAGCGAATCAAGCAGTTAGAAAACCTGTTCGGTCAGCCCCTGCTGGTTCGTACCGTCCCTCCTCGCCCAACGGAACAGGGACAGCGTTTGCTGGCTTTGTTGCATCAGGTTGAGCTACTTGAAGAGGAGTGGCTAGGCAACGATAGCAGCACCGATGGCCCGCTACTGCTCTCTCTCGCCGTCAACGCCGATAGTTTGGCAACTTGGCTGCTGCCTGCCTTAAAACCGGTGCTGGCGGATTCACCGCTGCGCTTGAACCTTCAGGTTGAAGACGAAACGCGAACTCAGGAACGGCTCCGTCGTGGTGAAGTGGTCGGCGCGGTGAGTATCCAGCCACAGCCACTACCTAGCTGTTTAGTCGACCGCCTTGGTGCGCTTGATTACCTGTTTGTGGCGTCACCGACTTTTGCTGCACGTTACTTCCCAAATGGCGTGAACCGTTCTTCCCTGCTGAAAGCTCCAGCCGTCGCCTTTGACCACTTAGACGACATGCATCAGGCGTTCCTGCAGCAGAACTTTGATCTGCCGCCGGGCAGCGTACCGTGTCACATCGTCAACTCCTCTGAAGCCTTTGTACAGCTAGCATTGCAGGGAACCACCTGCTGTATGATCCCGCATCTTCAGATCGAAAAAGAGCTGAAAGAAGGCTCGCTGATAAACTTAACTCCCGGTATGGTTCAGCGCCGTATGCTTTACTGGCACCGCTTTGCACCAGAAAGCCGCATGATGCGCCGAGTCACCGACGCGCTGCTTTCTCACGGGCACAACGTACTGCGCCAAGATTAAGCGACCCGTGGTTGCTATAAAAAACCATAAAAAAAGCACACCACGAGGTGTGCTTTTTTGCGCTATCAGCAGCCGTTATTTATTCAGGCTGAAGACCACATCAACCTGATCGTCAAACTGGATAGTTTGCTGTTCATAGGTCTGCGCAGCAGAGGTCTTTTGCATTGCATCAGCCGCCATATACATACGGCTTACTGGGGCTGGCTGGTAGTTAGATACGTGATAACGAATGCTGTACACCGGTCCAAGCACTACGCCAAAACCTTTTGCCAGAGACTGGGCCTGACTCACTGCATTTTTGATCGCTTCCTGACGTGCCTGTTCGCGATAAGCTTCTGGCTTAGCAACGCCTAACTCAACGGAGCGAATTTCGTTGAGATTCGCTTTCAATGCACCATCCAACAAACCATTCAGTTTATCCAACTGGCGCAGAGTGACTTGCACGCGGCGATCCGCACGATAGCCTTTCAGCTCGCTTTTGCCGTCTTTCAGGTAATCGTACTCTGGCTGAGTGCTTAAGTTAGCCGCACTGATGTCTTTTTTCTCAATACCGTTGGTATTCAGAAAATCAAAATATTTAGCTACACGCTGATCAACCTGCGTCTTGGCGCTCGCCGCATCTTTTGCAGAAGCGGTAACTTGGAAAGTCAGCGTCGCAATATCAGGAGTTGCGTCTACGCTTGATGTTCCAGAGGTCACTAGATGTGGTCCTTCTGGCATTTCAGCCGCCTGAGACAGCGCGGGTAACGCGCTTAATCCCATCGCTGCAACCATCGCTAAGGCTTTTAGCTTCATGGTGTCTCCTTGTAGACATACTCGATGTTTAGTGGTTTCAACTGCCGGTATATGGCGCTGAAAGATGGACAACATCCTGAACTAAAAAAAGCGCTAACGCATTAGGAACAATCCAGAATTTTATCCATCAACCGCCAACTACACCTTACAAATGTAGCCCATTTCTTGCCAACTGCAGGGCAATAACCCACATCACACAGGCAACCAGAAGATTAATCACCCGTTGAGCTTTGGGCGTACTTAACCACGGTGCTAACCACGCAGCGAGCAATGCCAATGAAAAGAACCAAATCGCAGAAGCGCTGACGGCACCAAAAGCAAACCAACTGCGGGCGTCCACTGAGAGCTGTCCACCTAGGCTGCCTAAGACGACGAACGTATCTAAATAGACATGCGGGTTAAGCCATGTCACGGCCAGCATGGTCACAACAATCCGCCAGCGGCTTTGCTGCGCCACGTCAGCCCCCGTTTGAATCCCCTCTTTCGCCATTGCCGCACGAAAAGCGCCCCAGCCATACCACAGCAAAAATGCCACTCCGCCCCAAGTCACTAGCATCAACAACAAGGGTGACTGACTCAATAGCGCGCTACCACCAAAAATACCGCCGCAGATTAAAACGATATCGCTGAGCGCGCATAGACAAGCAATCATCAGATGATACTGCCGACGGATCCCCTGGCTTAAAACAAATGTGTTTTGTGGGCCCAGTGGCAAAATCATGGCTGCGCTCAGGGCAAAGCCCTGTAAAAAAACAGAAAGCATGGGTAGTTCCTCGAAAATATAGCTGCGCCCCAAAGAGAAGATGGGCCGGAATGGCAGCGATATTACGCCGAGATGTTAAGAAGAGGAAATGGATGATTCTTATCGGGGATTAGAGCGGCTAATAGAGGGGAAATATAACGCGGTCCCCCTCCCAACGCTTCCTTTGCTAAAGGACGGTTATGGAAGGGGCACTCGCTAAGGATTATTCCTGTTCAGCCTTGCGCACAGCGGTTTGATACAGATGAACATCCATTTGCGGGAATGGAATTCCAATATTATTGGCATCCAGACCACGTTTGAAGTTTTCCATCAGATCAAAATAGACCGGCCAGTAATTAGCATTCGTCGTCCAGACTCTCACCACAAAATTCAGCGATGAAGCCGCCATTTCATTCAGTCGAATGGTCACACCTTGGTCTTGCATAATACGTTTATCAGCAGCAACAATATCGCCTAATACTTTTTTGACCAGATCGATATCCGCATCGTAGGCCACACCAACGGTAATATCTACGCGGCGATTTGGCTCACGGGAATAGTTAATAATATTGCCAGCAATGATTTTCCCGTTGGGTACCACGATAGTTTTATTATCCGAAGTTAGCATGGTTGTAGAGAAAATCTGAACATCTTTCACCGTACCGGAAACACCGCCAAGATCAACAAACTCTCCCGTGCGGAACGGACGGAATAGAACTAACAATACGCCTGCAGCAAAGTTAGAGAGTGAACCTTGCAATGCCAGACCAACGGCTAAGCCTGCGGCACCAATCACCGCAATAACGGAGGCTGTTTGCACACCAATACGACCTAATGCCGCGATAATGGTGAACGCCATAATGCCGTAGCGAACTAATGCTGAAAGGAAATGAGCGACTGTGAGATCAACGCCGCGCGCCTTCATTAGACGGGTAATTGCACCAGAAACAATTTTGGCAATAATCGAACCGACAATGAAGATAACAATCGCAGCAACAATATTCACTGCATACTGAATTAGTAAGTCCTGATTTTTCACTAACCAGTTTCCAGCACTATTAATTCCATCGGCAACGTTCAGGTCTTTCATAAACCATCCTTCCTTTAACAAATCAAAAGTAGCGCAACATGCTCAATTTATGCCGTTTTGTACGGCATGTTTGTGTAAGGTTAACGGACAATGCGCTATACGCCAACTAATCAAAGCTTAAATAACAATAATTGGGATTAGTCGAACCAACCATTACGAATATTTTAGCCATAATAAAAATACAAAAAAAACACCCTAACGAGAACGCTAGGGTGTTTTAATTTCGTCTATCACGCTAAGCAAATTAGCGTGATGCAACAAGCATTACAGAACGTCTTTGCAGTTCAGTTCGTCAAATGCCAGTTCCAGACGAGCAATCATGCTAGTCTGAGCGGCACGCAACCAAACGCGTGGATCGTAGTATTTCTTGTTAGGTTTGTCTGCGCCTTCTGGGTTACCCAGCTGGCCCTGCAGATAGCCTTCGTTTTTCTTGTAGTAGTTCAGAATACCTTCCCACGTTGCCCACTGGGTATCGGTATCGATATTCATTTTAACTACGCCGTAGCTGACCGCTTCTTTGATTTCTGCAGCAGTAGAACCAGAACCACCGTGGAATACGAAGTTCAGGCTGTTGTGTGGCAGGTTGTGTTTCTTAGAAACGTATTCCTGAGAGTTATGCAGGATTTTTGGCGTCAGCTGTACGTTACCTGGCTTGTATACGCCGTGTACGTTACCGAAAGAGGCAGCGATAGTGAAACGTGGGCTGATTGCGTTCAGTTTAGTGTACGCGTAATCAACGTCTTCTGGCTGAGTGTACAGCGCAGAGCTATCCATATGGCTGTTATCAACGCCATCTTCTTCGCCACCGGTGCAGCCCAGTTCGATTTCCAGCGTCATGCCTAATTTAGACATACGGGTCAGATATTTGGAGCAGATCTCGATGTTTTCTTCCAGAGACTCTTCAGACAGGTCGATCATGTGAGAAGAGAACAGTGGTTTGCCAGTAGCAGCGAAATGTTTTTCGCCAGCGTCCAACAGGCCGTCTAACCATGGCAGCAGTTTCTTAGCGCAATGGTCAGTATGCAGGATCACTGGAACACCGTAGTGTTCAGCCATCTGGTGTACGTGATGCGCACCAGAGATTGCACCCAGGATTGCAGCACCCTGAGGAACGTCGGTTTTCACGCCTTTACCAGCGATAAATGCAGCACCGCCGTTTGAGAACTGAACGATAACCGGAGCACGTACTTTAGAAGCAGCTTCCATTACCGCATTGATTGAGTCTGTACCAACACAGTTAACTGCAGGCAATGCGAAATTGTTTTCTTTAGCGATCTGGAAAACTTTCTGAACATCATCACCAGTGATGACACCCGGTTTAACAAAATCAAAAATTTTAGACATGTTACGTCGTCCTGTTTCGTGGGCCGTAAGTAAAAAATAAATCGTTTTCAGCTACTTGCTACACGCTTATCACAATGGAGCATCGTGTATCCAAATAGATAGAACAACGGGAGGCTCGGCCTCCCGTTACGGTTCATTACTGCTTAGCACGTTCTTCCAGCATCACTACCGCTGGCAATTTTTTGCCTTCAACGAATTCTAAGAATGCGCCGCCGCCAGTAGAGATGTAGGAAATTTTGTCTGCGATACCGAACAGATCGATAGCTGCCAGAGTATCACCGCCGCCCGCGATAGAGAATGCTTCGCTATCAGCGATTGCTTGAGCAACGATCTCGGTACCTTTACGGAAGTTAGGGAACTCGAACACGCCGACTGGGCCGTTCCACAGAATGGTTTTCGCATTCTTCAGAATCTCAGCCAGCTGGTGTGCTGAAGCATCACCCAGATCCAGAATCTGTTCGTCATCTTTAATGTCATTTACTGATTTCAGCGTTGCAGCCGCAGTTTCAGAGAACTCGGTAGCAACACGTACGTCGGTAGGTACTGGGATATCACAGGTAGTCAGCAGTTTTTTCGCTTCATCAACCAGATCGGCTTCGTACAGTGATTTGCCTACGTTGTGGCCTTGAGCAGCAACGAAGGTGTTCGCGATACCGCCACCAACAATCAGCTGATCCGCGATTTTAGACAGAGAGTCCAGAACGGTCAGTTTGGTAGAAACTTTTGAACCACCAACGATAGCAACCATTGGGCGTGCTGGGTTACCCAGCGCTTTGCCCAGTGCTTCCAGCTCTGCAGACAGCAGAGGACCCGCACATGCGATAGGTGCAAATTTACCTACGCCGTGGGTTGAAGCCTGTGCACGGTGTGCAGTACCGAATGCGTCCATGACGTAAACGTCACACAGCGCGGCGTATTTTTTTGACAGGGTTTCGTCGTCTTTCTTTTCGCCTTTGTTGAAGCGAACGTTTTCCAGAACAACCAATTCACCTTCTGCAACGTCAACACCGTCCAGATAGTCTTTAGCCAGACGAACTGGAGACTTCAGGTGGTCTTTCAGATAGTTAACAACCGGCAGCAGAGAGTACTCTTCGTTGTATTCGCCTTCGGTAGGACGACCCAGATGGGAAGTAACCATTACACGAGCGCCCTGCTTCAGAGCAGCTTCGATAGTTGGCAGCGACGCACGAATACGCGCATCAGAAGTCACTTTGCCTTCTTTAACTGGAACGTTCAGATCTGAACGGATCAGGACACGTTTACCAGCCAAATCCAAATCGGTCATCTTAATTACAGACATGGTGAACCCTCTCGTTGATTCTCTTAAAGTTGCTTGACCGTCACAGCTGCACAGGCGGCTGTGCCGTACTGGAAACCGCTTGGAACATCGCCAGCGTAGTATCTAACATACGATTGGCAAAACCCCATTCGTTGTCACACCAGACCAACGTTTTTATCAAGTGTTGACCGCTGACGCGCGTCTGCGTGCCATCAACAATGGCACTGTGCGGGTCGTGATTAAAATCGGTCGAAACCAGTGGTAATTCTGTATAGTCAACTATACCACGAAATGAGGTGCTTGCTGCCTTTTGCAGTAGGTGGTTGACATCACTCACCTTTACTGCGGCCTGCACGCTAACGCTCAAATCGATTGCCGTAACGTTAATCGTCGGCACTCGCACTGAAATCGCTTCAAAGCGATCGCAGAACTTAGGAAAAATGCGGGTGATACCAGCGGCCAATTTCGTGTCGACGGGAATTATCGACTGGCTGGCCGCGCGTGTCCGACGCAGGTCGGAATGATACGCATCTATCACCGGCTGATCGTTCATTGATGAGTGAATCGTTGTCACCGTGCCGGATTCAATCCCAAACGCATCATCGAGCAATTTAATGACTGGGATAATGCAGTTAGTCGTGCAGGATGCGTTAGACACAATGTGGTGTTCTGGCTGCAATTCCTGCTGGTTCACACCGTAGACTACGGTCGCATCGAGATCGTGGCTGCCTGGATGGGAGAACAAAACTTTTTTGGCTCCCGCCATAATATGGGCTTCGCCATCGGCTCGACTGCCATAAACACCGCTACAGTCGAGTACGATATCCACACCCAGCTCACGCCACGGTAAATCTGCAATCTGCTTCTCATGCAGCAGACGAATTGTGTCATCGCCCACCCACATCGTATCCCGCTCCTGGCGGACATCCCAAGCAAAGCGCCCGTGACTGGTGTCGTATTTCAACAAATGAGCCATGCCTTCAGCATTTGCCAATTCATTTATCGCTACCACGGACATTTCTACTCTACGGCCGGATTCGTATAACGCGCGTAATACGCTGCGTCCGATACGGCCAAAACCGTTTATTGCGATGCGAATAGTCATATCACTCCCTGCGCCAAACGCAGTTTAAAACGAAAGTTTTAAGGCGAGAGCATAGAGTAATCCAGCATCGAAAACGATGGAAATCCCGCTGTCACATAATCCTGATAATTGATGCTTCATCAATCAACTGAAACGCTTCAGCCAAGAATAAACCAAAGCCTCAATAAAAGAAATAACCGCAATAAAATGGGCGTTATGCCTCGCTTTCTTTCGCTTAAAATGTGCTATAGTTCACAAATTATGGGTATTAAAGCGCGCCGCTAAGCATAAAAAAACGGGACTGCCCTGCGGCAATCCCGTTTTTATCAGCGATAGCTACCGAATTATTTCAGCAACGCTTTCGCTTTAGCCACTACGTTGTCTACGGTGAAGCCAAACTCTTTGAACAGCAGCTCAGCTGGCGCAGATTCGCCGAAGGTAGTCATACCGACCACGGCACCGTTCAGGCCAACATACTTGTACCAGAAGTCAGCGATACCGGCTTCAACAGCAACGCGAGCGCTAACTGCCGCTGGCAGTACGGACTCACGATAGGCAGCATCTTGCTTATCGAAGACTTCAGTTGCAGGCATGGAAACTACGCGAACTTTACGACCTTCTGCAGTCAGCTGATCTGCAGCGTTCACAGCCAGCTCAACCTCAGAACCGGTCGCAATGAAGATAAGCTCTGGCTGACCAGCGCAATCTTTCAGGATGTAACCGCCGCGAGAGATGTTAGCCACCTGCTCTGCCGTACGATCCATCTGAGCCAGATTCTGACGCGAGAAGATCAGCGCTGATGGGCCATCGTTACGCTGAATAGCGAACTGCCATGCAACCGCAGATTCAACTTGGTCACATGGACGCCACGTGTTCATGTTTGGTGTCACACGCAGGCTAGCCATCTGCTCAACCGGCTGGTGAGTTGGGCCATCTTCACCCAGACCGATAGAGTCATGGGTATAAACGAAGATATTACGGATTTTCATCAGCGCAGCCATGCGAACGGCGTTGCGCGCATACTCCATAAACATCAGGAAGGTCGCGCCGTATGGCAGGAAACCGCCGTGCAGAGCAATACCGTTCATGATGGCTGACATACCGAATTCACGTACACCGTAATGGATGTAGTTACCGGCCAGATCTTCGTTCAGCGGCTTAGAACCAGACCACATGGTCAGGTTACTTGGTGCCAAGTCAGCAGAACCACCTAGGAATTCAGGCAGCACTTTACCGAAAGCTTCCAGCGCGTTTTGAGACGCTTTGCGGCTTGCGATTTTCGCTGGGTTGGCTTGCAGGTGATCGATGAATTTCTTGGATTCTTCAGCCCAGTTAGCTGGCAGCTCACCGCTTACGCGACGTTTGAACTCAGCGGCCAGTTCAGGGAATGCAGCCTGATAGGCAGCAAATTTCTTATCCCAGGCGCTTTCTTTGGCTTTGCCCGCTTCTTTAGCATCCCACTGAGAATAGATTTCCTGAGGGATTTCAAACGGAGCGTAGTTCCAGCCCAGCGCTTTACGAGTTGCTTCAATTTCAGCGGCACCCAGTGGCGCACCGTGAGCTTCGTGGGAACCTGCTTTGTTCGGTGAACCGAAACCGATGGTAGTTTTGCACATCAGCAGAGATGGCTTGTCGGTCACTTTACGTGCGTCTTCGATAGCCGCTTTGATCGCGTCGCTGTTGTGGCCATCTACGCCACGGATAACGTGCCAGCCGTAAGCTTCAAAACGCTCAGCGGTATTATCGGTGAACCAGCCTTCAACGTGACCATCGATAGAAATACCGTTGTCATCATAGAACGCGGTCAGTTTGCCCAGCTTCAAGGTACCCGCTAAAGAGCAAACTTCATGAGAGATGCCTTCCATCATGCAGCCATCGCCCAAGAATGCATAGGTGTGGTGATTGACGATATCGTGACCTGGGCGGTTGAACTGCGCGGCCAAAGTACGTTCAGCAATCGCCATACCCACCGCATTCGCGATGCCCTGACCCAGTGGGCCAGTGGTGGTTTCTACGCCTGGGGTATAACCGTATTCAGGGTGACCTGGAGTTTTAGAATGTAACTGACGGAAGTTTTCCAGCTCGGTGATTGGCAGGTCATAGCCAGTGAGGTGCAACAGGCTATAAATCAACATAGAGCCATGGCCGTTAGAAAGCACAAAGCGGTCACGATCGGCCCAATTTGGATTGGTCGGGTTGTGATTCATGTAATCGCGCCACAGGACTTCCGCGATATCAGCCATACCCATAGGGGCACCTGGGTGACCAGAATTGGCTTTCTGCACAGCGTCCATACTGAGTGCACGGATCGCATTGGCAAGCTCTTTACGAGAGGACATGTTCTACTCCAAGTCGGATTTAAAGAAACAGGGTTCGGGGTATTTTCTCAGACTACGTATGAAAACAGCAATCCCTAAGGCTAAATGAGTCGATGAAGTCTCATTATATTTCTCTTAATACCAGATTAATCCGCTTTCATACGGGGTCTGTATAGACAGAATACATACTCAATGACAGCCCATTTGGTGCTGGATACACTATCACAGATCGTCATTCAATCTCTGGAAAGACTGCACCCAAGGAAAATAACATGAACAAAATAACACTTCCTCTTATCGCTCTAACAGCCTCTACCTTCCTCAGCGGCTGCCAAAACATGAATGCTGAAGGCCTGATGCAGTCTGGCGCACAGGCCTTTCAGGCAGCAACGCTTTCTGATGCACAAGTCAAAGCTTTAAGTGAACAGTCTTGTGCGGAAATGGACAGCAAGAACCAAATCGCTCCTGCGGACAGCACCTATGCCAAACGCCTAGCGACCATTTCTAAAGCACTGGGCAGCGACATCAATGGTACCCCAGTCAACTATAAAGTCTACGTGACGAAAGACGTCAACGCGTGGGCCATGGCCAACGGCTGCGTACGTGTTTACAGCGGACTTATGGACATGATGAATGACAACGAAGTCGAAGGCGTGCTTGGGCATGAAATGGGCCACGTGGCATTAGGCCATTCACGTAAAGCGATGCAGGTGGCTTATGCCACCACGGCTGCGCGTACCGCCATTGCCGCCAGCGGCGGCGTTGGCGCACAGCTATCCCAATCACAGCTTGCCGATCTGGGAGAAAAACTGGTGAATTCACAGTTCTCACAAAAACAAGAAAGCGAAGCCGATGACTACTCTTTCGATCTGCTTAAAAAACGCGGAATCAACCCGGTTGGGCTAGCCACCAGCTTCGACAAACTGGCCTCACAGGAAGCTGGGCGTCAAAGCAGCATGTTTGACGATCACCCATCCTCTCTGGCCCGTGCGCAACACATTCGCGATCGCATCGCCGCAGAGCAATAATATTCCTAGGCTCCGATATCATTTCGGAGCCATTTTCCACTTATCTCCCGGCCGCAAAATTGCTTCTCTTTTAATCGTAAATTAACTACTTCCAGAATGTACCTATGATAGTCTCAGCCGATTTTATTGCATAAAAATCATACAATTAACCTATCATTTGTCAACGGAAGATAAAGATAATGAACATTAAAACGCTTATCGCGATAGCAATCGCATCAGCCACATTAACCGGCTGTGAGCACATTAATACCCAAATGGCCGCGCAGTCTGGCGTACAAGCGATTCAGGCCGCAACGCTCAGCGATGCAGATGCAAGATCCCTCGCGAATCAATCCTGTAAAGAGTTGGATAACCAAAGCCAAATCGCCAGCAGCAAAAGCAAATACACCAAGCGCTTAAACAAAATTGCGAAGGCGATGGGTAACAACATCAACGGCATGCCGGTTAATTACAAGGTGTACATGACCGATGACATCAATGCCTTCGCGATGGCAAACGGCTGTATTCGCGTATACAGCAGCTTGATGGACATGATGACCGACGACGAAATTGAAGGCGTGTTAGGCCATGAAATGGGGCACGTTGCACTTGGTCACAGCCTGAAAGCCATGAAGGTCGCTTATGGCACCATCGCGGCAAGAACGGCAGTGGCCTCCACCAGCGGCGTAGCCGCCGAACTGTCACAAACGCAGTTAGCCGATCTGGGCGAAGCGCTGATCAACTCGCAATTCTCACAGCATCAAGAATCTGAAGCCGATGACTTCTCATATGATTTCCTGAGAAAGCACAAGCTGAACACGCTGGGGCTGGCAACCAGCTTTGAGAAACTGGCCGAGCTCGACGGTGGCCGTAAAGGCAGCATGTTTGATTCACACCCACCATCAACCGAACGCGCACAGCACATCCGCGATCGTATCGCTGCAGACAAATAAAATCTGCCGCATAAAAAAACCGCAGCTTTGCTTTAGCTGCGGTTTTTATTTAACGAAGAAAACAAAACGAGCTAGTCGTCGGCTTTCTCGCCTTTCGCTTCTTTGGCTTCGATTTCACGATACCAGCGTGGATGATGCTTACGCGCCCAGCGACGGCTGACTTTACCTTCCACCATACCTTTGATCGATCCCTTAACCCAGAAAGCCATATACATATGGATCAGGATCGCGTGGATCAGCACGATTGCCGCAGCCGCATGGATCAGCAGCGAATAACGTACCATTTCGATCGGGAAGTGCTGGGCAAAATACGGACGCCAGATAATGATGCCGGTGATCAGCAACACGAAAATCAGACTCATGATGCTCCAGAACATCATTTTCTGACCGGCGTTATATTTACCCACGTCAGCAACTTCGTGCTCATTGCCTTTGAGCACTTCAACGATGTTCACCACCCACGGCACGTCTTCACGTTCAGGAATGTTGTGCTTCACAAAACGGAAGAACATAAACATCAGCGCCACAAAAATCAGCACGCCAAAGAATGGGTGCATGATGCGCCCCATCTGCGGTGTACCAAACGTTTGTGTCAGCCACTGCAACGTTGGGAAGAACAGCGCGATGCCAGACAGCGAGACCAAGAAGAAACAAATTACCACCGTCCAATGACAGGCACGGTCGATGAATTTGGTACGAACGATCATTTTACTTTTACTCATGATGGTTCCCCTTCTCGTCATCACTCTCTTCTTCGTCGCTCACCTCTTTGTTCGGACCCACACCAATATAGTGATAAATCAAACCGGCAAAGGTTGCGATAAATCCAGCGACTGACAGCGGCTTCAGCACCCCTTTCCACAAACCAACCGCCATATCGATCTTCGGATCTTTCGGCAGGTTGTGGTACAACTCTGGCTTATCCGCATGATGCAGAACATACATCACGTGAGTGCCACCAACACCTTCAGGGTTATAAATACCCGCGTGCTCAAAGCCACGTTTTTTCAGCTTCTCAACGCGCTCGCTCGCCACTTCCAGCATCTCTTTCTTGCTGCCGAAATGAATCGCACCGGTCGGACACGTTTTCACACAGGCGGGTTCTTGTCCCACGCTCACGCGGTCAACGCACAGCGTGCATTTGTACACGCGGTTGTCGTCTGGATTTAAGCGAGGAATGTTGAACGGACAGCCCGCAATGCAGTAGCCACAGCCGATACAGTGCTCAGACTGGAAATCTACAATGCCGTTTGCATACTGAATGATTGCGCCAGCCGACGGGCATGCCTTCAGGCAGCCCGGATCGGTACAATGCATGCAGCCATCCTTACGGATGAGCCACTCCAGCTTGCCGTTTTGCTCAACTTCCGAGAAACGCATCAGCGTCCAAGATTTAGCGCTCAAATCGGCAGGGTTATCGTAAACCCCGACGCAGTGCCCTACCTCGTCACGAATATCGTTCCATTCAGAACAGGCTACCTGACAGGCTTTGCAGCCAATGCAGGTAGACACGTCGATAAGCTTAGCCACTTCTTCTTTGTAGTCGCGAGCCTGCGGCGGCGGCGTTAAGGCATTAGTCGCCGAACGCTTGATAATGTCTTGTGATTGCATGGACATAAGTTCGGCTCCTTACACCTTTTCCACGTTAACTAAAAACGCCTTGTACTCTGGCGTTTGCGAGTTAGCGTCGCCTACGAACGGAGTCAGGGTGTTGGCGATAAAGCCTTTGCGCGCCACGCCTTCAAAGCCCCAGTGAATTGGAATACCAACGGTATCCACTTCCTGACCATTGACCTGCAAGGTACGCAGACGGCGAGTCACCACCGCTTTCGCTTTGATAAAGCCGCGTTTGCTGCTGACTTTCACCGTATCACCGTGCTCAATGCCTTTCGCTTTGGCCAAACCTTCGCTAATTTCTACGAACTGTTCAGGCTGAACGATGGCGTTAAGGCGCGCATGCTTCGTCCACGTGTGGAAATGCTCGGTCAGACGATACGTGGTACCGACATAAGGGAACTCAGCTTTGCTGCCCATACGTTTGGCATCCGCTTCATACAAGCGAGCCGCAGGGTTAGAGATAACGTTTGGATGCAGTGGATTAGTGCCCAGCGGTGTTTCAAACGGCTCGTAATGCTCAGGGAATGGCCCTTCCGCCATCTTGTCGATGGCAAACAGGCGACCCAGGCCTTCCGGCTGCATGATAAACGGTCCGACGCCGCTGCCCGGTGCGGCGGTGTTGTAGTCTGGAATATCGTTTCCGACCCATTTGCTACCATTCCACTCGATCAGCATGCGCTTAGGATCCCACGGTTTACCCATTGGATCTGCCGACGCACGGTTATAAATAATGCGGCGGTTCAACGGCCATGCCCAAGCCCAGCCCAGCGTGTTGCCTAAGCCTGACGGATCGCTGTTATCACGATTCGCCATCTGGTTGCCCTTGCTGGTCCAGCTACCGGCATAAATCCAGCAGGCGCTTGCCGTGGTGCCGTCATCACGCAGATGAGCAAAGGTATCCAGCAACTGACCTTTCTTGGCTAACAACGTGCCGTTAGCATCGTACAAATCGGCCAACGCATAACCGTTGTTTTCTTTCGCCACTTCTTCAGATTCAGGATGATCTGGCTGCTCATAGCCCCAGCCCATTTTCAGCAACGGCTCAACGCCTTTACCACCTTCATTCTGATACATGGTGCGCAGGCGATGGTACAGACCCGCAAGAATTTCGCCGTCGTTACGCGCTTCACCTGGGGCGTCTGCGCCTTTCCAGTGCCATTGCAGCCAACGACCTGAGTTCGCAATCGAACCATCTTCTTCGGCGAAGCAGGTTGAAGGCAGACGGAAGACTTCAGTCTGGATCGATGCCGTATCAACCTCGTTCATCTCACCGTGGTTTTGCCAGAAGTTTGAGGTTTCTGTCACCAACGGATCGATAATCACCAGATATTTCAGCTTAGAAAGCGACTCAACGACCTTATTCTTATCTGGGAACGACGCCACTGGGTTAAAGCCTTGGCAGATATAGCCGGTGACTTTGCCCTGATCCATCATCTGGAAGTACTTCATCACGTCGTAGGACTGATCCCACTTCGGCAGCCAATCAAAGCCCCAGTTATTTTCTTTCTGCGCATCGTCACCATAGAAAGCCTTCATCAAGCTGACGAAGAATTTCGGGTAGTTACCCCAATAGTTAACCTGACCCGGCAGCGTCGCTTTTGGCGTATTGGCTGCAAGATAGGTTTCGAGATTGGTGTGCTTTTCCGATGGCAGCGTCAAATAGCCCGGCAGGCTGGTAGACAGCAAACCAAGATCGGTAAGACCTTGAATATTAGAGTGACCACGTAAGGCGTTAACACCACCGCCGGCCATCCCCATGTTGCCTAACAGCAACTGGATCATCGCCATGGTGCGGATGTTCTGCGCACCCACGGTGTGCTGAGTCCAACCCAATGCATACAGGAACGTGGTGGTGCGGTCAGCCGCGCTCGTAGAAGCCAGCACTTCGCAGATTTTCAGGAAATCCGCTTTTGGCGTGCCGCAGATGTTTTCCACCACGTCCGGCGTATAACGGCTAACGTGCGCTTTCAGCAGGTTCCACACGCAGCGCGGATGCTGCAAAGTGTCGTCGCGCTTGGCGTAGCCATTTTCGTCGAACTGATAGTTCCACGTGGTTTTGTCGTACTGACGTTTAGATTCGTCATAGCCGCTGAACAAGCCGTCTTCAAACGAGAAATCATCCCGCACCAGCAGGCTGGCATTGGTGTAGTTTTTAACGTATTCAGCGTTAATTTTGTTGTTAGAAATCAGGTACAACAAAACGCCCGACAGGAAAGTAATGTCGGTGCCAGAGCGGATCGGCGCATAAATATCCGCCACAGAAGCAGTGCGGGTAAAGCGCGGATCGACCACAATCAGCGTGGCGTCATTGTTGTTTTTGGCTTCCATCGCCCAGCGGAATCCGACCGGATGCGCTTCAGCGGCGTTGCCACCCATCACCATAACAACGTTGGCGTTTTTGATATCAACCCAGTGGTTGGTCATCGCACCGCGACCAAATGTTGGAGCAAGACTTGCTACCGTTGGTCCGTGTCAGACGCGCGCTTGGTTATCAACCGCCAACATGCCCAGTGAACGGGCGAATTTTTGCGTTAGCATACCGGTTTCATTGCTGGCCGCAGAGGCGCACAACATGCCGGTTGAAAGCCAGCGGTTAACCGTGACGCCTTCGGCGTTTGTCGTTTCAAAATTCTTATCACGGTCGTTTTTCATCAGCTTGGCGATGCGCTCAAAAGCATCGTCCCAGCTAATGCGCTGCCATTTATCAGAGCCTGGCGCACGGTATTCAGGGTAACGTAGACGATTTTCACTGTGGATGTAATCCAGCAGGCCAGCACCTTTCGGGCAAAGTGCGCCACGGTTTACCGGATGATCCGGGTCCCCTTCAATGTGAAAAATCGTTGATTTCGCGTTCTTGGCACCATCGCCAAGGCTATACATCAATAACCCACAGCCAACAGAACAATAGGTACAGGAGTTACGGGTTTCTTTTGCACGCAGCAACTTATAGTTACGTGACTCCGCCAGCGCCATAGTAGGAGTGAATCCTAAAACTGCCGCTGTTGTACCAGCCATCCCGCCGGCGCAGATTCTAAAAAACTGTCTGCGACTGACGTCCATTGCCATCCTCATTGCTTCAATGATGTTTTTGTCAGCGGCAAACTAACAGTTACAACCCTGCTCATATTGAGTCAAATCAAAAAATAGAACTATTCACTCAATATTTACCCCTTAATAAGTAGAAAGGGTAACGTTTCGTTAACTCCTATGGCACACAGAGTAAGGATTTGTAGGATTTATCTGCAACTAAGTAGTCATTCAAAAAATTAGATTAAAAAAGTGATTTACTGTTAAAAAGACAGCGACTGGCGCCGCTTTACAGTATCAATAGACCCATGAGCTGTTGGCATAGCAATTGATTACTGGCTGATCGCAACTAAATCAATATGGCGGGCGTTACCCTGCAGACTTTTGACTAAAACACGGTTGGTGAACTCAAACACTCGACCAGTAACATTTATCTTTATTCTATTACCATCACAGGTAATGTTTGCACTTCCAACATCGCTAATTAATACGGGTGCAGGAAACTGTTTTTTGTCTTTCAACGAAATGACGCGATGCTCCATCAAGTAATATTGATAGAAAAAAGGAACTGTCGCACCGCCGGTATCATCAAGTAGCACACTCACGTAAACACCATCACAGGCCTGATATGATTTAACCAGATGGCTATTATTCAATTGGTCAGAATCAGAAAATAAATATAATAGGGCTACAGCCCCACAAATGAACCCTCCAATAAATAGCATAATTTTAATAACCATTTTCTCTCGCATAGCGGATACCCGCTTCAATCATCTCTTGATCGCTAGGATCATCACCAAAAGGATACTCCTCCCAACACTGCGTCCCCTTAGCGGCGTTTAAGGTCTTGTGCATTCGGTGGTGCAGCAGGAACTTTTGTCATAAATTATTCCCAAAAAAAAATAGAATTGATATTTATATAAATCATTAGAATGATTAAACATAATTATTTCAACTCCATCCTAATAGAGTAATTATATTTAATTCCGAGAGACTAACCTCATATTTAAAACATTCTATTCAATATTGAAAAATCTTGTTTACACTTTTTTTATCCCACACCGCCAACGTTGTACCCTACCTTTATACCGAGCATCTTATTCTGTTCTTATCGCATGGGTATCTACAACGATGAGGCGAAAAAAATAACCATCCATAACGAAAAAAGGCGGCCCGAAGGCCACCTTGATATCAGTATAAACGCGAAAACTATTCGCCTTTTTTATCTGCCTGAATGTAGAGCATTTCCAGCGCCAGCGTTGCAGCGGCCAAAGCTGTAATTTCAGATTGGTCGTAAGCCGGAGCGACTTCCACCACGTCCATACCGACGATATTAAGATCTTTAAGGCCACGTACCAATTTGAGCGCACGATCAGAAGTCAGCCCACCAATAACAGGAGTACCGGTACCTGGTGCAAAAGCAGGATCCAAACAGTCGATATCAAAGGTCAGATATACCGGCATATCGCCTACGATCTGTTTGATCTGCGCTAACACATCATCCACGCCACGATCGTTTACCTGTGCGGCATCCAACACGGTAAAACCATTATCGCGATCGAATTCAGTACGAATACCGATCTGCACCGAGTGGTTTGGATCGATCAGACCTTCGTTAGGTGCATGGAAAAACATCGTACCGTGATCGAATTTGCTGCCGTTAGCATAGGTGTCAGTATGCGCATCGAAATGCACCAGCGCCATCTTGCCAAAATGCTTAGCATGCGCACGCAGCAAAGGCAGGGTTACAAAGTGGTCACCGCCGAAAGTCAAACAGCGCTTACCAGACTCCAGCAGTTTCTCTGTATGCGCCTGCAGAGAGTCGCTCATGTCCTGCGCATCACCGAAGTTAAATACGACGTCGCCACAGTCAACCACGTTTAAGCGATCGCGCAGATCGAAGTTCCACGGCCAGCGGTTGCCTTCCCACGCCAGATTAGTAGAGACCTGACGAATTGCCGCAGGGCCATGACGCCCACCAGCACGACCTGAAGTCGCCATATCGAAAGGTACACCGGTGATAACCCAATCGGCATCGCTGTCGTATGGCTGGAAGTTCAGCGGAAAACGCAGGAAGCCAAAGGCGTTAGAAACCAGTGAGTTATCGGGTTTATTGCCTAGGGTGCTCATAATCAATCCTCGTAAAAGGCCGCAGTTGTTGCTGGCCGAAGTCAAAGTACCGATGAAAAAAAATCCCTTCCGCGTCGTTAGCCCGACGAGAAAGGGATTTATTGTTCGCTTTTAAAGCTGCTGTTGGCAATTATCGCCGCAAACTTTCAACTCTTCAAGCCCGACGTGAGTCTTTATCTACCCTGAAAAACAATTGTATAAAAGGTCTTTTTTCTCAAAGAGATAACAGCAAAGAACTCAGCTACTAAATAAGATATTTATAAAAATTAAAAATATTACTAATTCATAGAAGAACACTTATTAATAAATGTATTTATGTTTACACGCCTAGTTTATTTAATTTTAAATAGCTATGAGCTCACTTTTATTATTTAAGGTTATTTGAATAAATTTAATTCTATTTTTTTATGAGAAATATGTATCTAACATTGATATTGCATTTCAACCCAAATAAAATCAGGAATTAGATATCATGTCAAATAACACTAATATCACCTTCAATGCAAAATGGATAAATACTTCATCATATGTTGGAGTATTTGAATTTGAACTCACTAACAACACCGGAGAGATGCTCATTAATCCTGAGATTACAATAGACTTTGGAGAAGATTCATATATTGAATATAATGATGGGATTATGTTTACGCCCACTTATGGTAGCTTAGTGGGTTACTTGGAAGAGCCTAATGTTGCTAATAATCAAACAGTGACTTTCTCGGTCACCGCTAATGACTCATGTGGTATGTCTCCTGTGGCTTATTGGGTAAATGGCCTCAACGCTATTAATAGCGTTGCCAGCACAGATACCGACGCACAAACAAAACCCACTAACCTGAAATTCTCAAGTGTGGGTGCGAACAGTTTTACGTTGAGCTGGGATGCACCAACTGGCGATGTCGATCACTATGATGTAGCCTATCAACCAGAGGATGACCCTCAGGCCGCATTACAAATCGAGACCACGGAAACTCAGGTCACCATAAATAATCTTATGGAGACAACCTCATATATCATCGCTATTGCTACTTTCGATACCCCTGACAATTGGACATCAATCGTTGAAGCAAATGTGACCACCACCGCCCAAACACCTGATACCACTGCACCTACCGCACCTAGCAATCTGAAGTCTGCCAACATTAGCGTTAACAGCATTTCTCTAAGTTGGGATGCAGCAACCGATGACGTTGGCGTCGACCATTATGTGGTGACCTACCAACCAGTGGGCGATACTCAGGCTGCACTTGAAATTCAAACCACCATCACCAGTGTTATTTTGAGTAACCTAACGGCGGAAACAAATTACGCTATTTCGCTAACTGCCGTAGATGCCGCAGGCAACCAATCACCTGCAACCACCGCTACGATTGAAACAGCGACCCCCTCTGCTGATACCAGCGCGCCTTCTGTACCTAATGGCCTCGGCGTTAGTGCTATTACCGATACCTCCTTAACGCTAACATGGAAAGCATCAACGGATAACGTTGGTGTTACCGGCTACAAAGTCAAATACACCTCAGCCAGTGGTAGCAGCGTCACCAAAGATGTCATCACGACAACCTGTGAACTAACCGGCCTGACTGCCAATACAGTATATAGCCTAAGCGTAGCCGCCTATGATGCCAATAATAACGTTTCCGCCTATTCTGCGATCATCACGGCAACCACTCAGGCACCGCTAGCCACGACCACCAGTTTTGCGCCTTATATCGATGTCACGATCAATGCAAACTGGGGGACAAATCCTCCGGGGATCAACACTAGCCTGGTTTCCGATGCCATTGCACTCGGAGTGAAGAAATTCCATCTGGCTTTTCTCGTACAAGATCGTGCCTCTAACCAGTTAGTTTGGGGCAATACTTATTTCCCATACAGCGCTGTTAAGCCAGTCTGCGACATTATTCATGCAGCTGGCGGCGAACCGATTGCGGCGTTTGGCGGCGCCAGCGGCACCGATCCTTCAGTTACCCAAACTCAAGCAGATCTCACCACTATCTATCTCAACTTGAAAAAAGATTTCGGTATTCAGCATATCGATTTTGATTTTGAAAGCGCGGGGCAATACAACTACAAAGTGGCGTTCCCTGCCGCATTGGCAGCGCAAAAACAGGATCCAACGCTGTGGTTTAGCCTGACGCTACCGGTGATGCCAACAGGGTTGACCGGTGAAGGTATTGCCATGATCACTTATGCTAAGCAGATCGGTCTGGCACTTAACGTGCAAATTATGGCGATGGATTACGGCGCATCGGGTCTGGATATGGGGGCGGCGGCCGTGAGTGCCATTGATGCCACGAAAAATAACCTATCCAGCATTTATCCAGATAAATCCTCTGCTGATCTCTACAAGATGATCGGTGTGATCCCTATGATTGGCCAGAACGATACCGCTGGTGAAATGTTTAGTTTTCAGGACGCCACCAAAACGGCGCAATATGCAAAACAGCACAGCCTAAATCTGGTTTCAATGTGGTCGCTTGGTCGTGACTTCCCTGGTATGGGTGATTTATCCACCTGTACGCAGAATTCGGCACAAACCAAAAACTATGAATACACTACAACGTTTTTGAATGCCATTGGGAATGAACCTGAGCCAGAGCCAGAACCTGAACCTGAGGAAGACCAACGTAATGTTTTTCACGTTGAACAACATGGCGACCCCTATGCACTTAACGATCTACAGCGCCGTCAATCTGTTCCTGCGCCAATTCAGCCAACAGGCTATTGGGCCAAAGCCGGCAGCGTATTGACCGTTGAGTATGCTGTATCAGGTAATACACCAACAGATGCACCACAAATTTGGATCCACTGTATTGTCGAGGGATACGATGAGGCTCAACAATATTATAGCGATAAGCAAAAAATACCGCTTGAAGTTGGGGTCAATAAAATCAACGTCGCACAAACCGGCGTAGTATATATTGCATCTAATAATATTCCTGACCCTGCGGTAAATATGAAAGTCACTATTGTTAGTGGTGGAAATCTGATGCCGGTTTTTGTATTAGGCAGAGATGATGCCAATGCGAAACAATGGCTGAAAGATGTTGCACAGGCCGTCAGTAAAAACACATCACCTTACGCAGAGTTGGTCGGGAAGCGTATGATCATTACCCTCCCAATTCACGAATTTAAAAGTAATGTCACCGATCCCGTCGCAATATTAAATTCATGGGATAAAATTATTGATTGGGCTGAAACACAATACGGGCTGACACAAAATGGCCCATATCCGAATATTGCAACCGCCGTGCGTTATCACTTCTTTACTAAAGCCGATAGCACGGGCGGATACATGAGTTCAACTAACGAATGGATGGCGACAAATCAGGACGGCATCAAAGATATCACGGACAATATTAATCTATCGTGGGGACCGTGGCATGAACTCGGCCACCAGTATGAAGTTATTGCCTTTCAGACAAAAAGTGAGGTTCTCGAAAATCTGACCTCTTTATACGTCCAGAGGGAACTGGGGCTCACTTCACGCCTGCTGGCGGATAACTGTTGGCAACGTACTCGTGATTATCTGCAGCAATCGGGCAATAATTACGATGCTGAAGAGGATTTATGGACAAGCGTCACCATGTTCTGGCAGCTTGATCTCACCTTCGGAAAGGATTTTTATCAACGCCTAACTGATAATATTCGCATGCTTTCGGTATCGGAGTTACCTGATAGCGATGAAGAAAAAAAATCTTTATTCATTGCGTTAGCCTGCAAGGTTTCAGGTTTTGATTTATCGCCATTCTTTGAACAGTGGGGATATCGCTCAACCGCGAAAGCCCCTATCAATTTAGCAAAAATGAAGTTAAAGAAACTCAACGACAAAATTTGGCTCAATGAAGATGAAAAAGTTCTTTATCGTTATTTACTCGAACAGCAAGGCATTTCAGGACGATTATCACTGCCATTAACGGTTTTGATAGGAGAGGAATTTACGGTACAAGCCATAGTGACAAACCGTCCAGATGCGGAGTTAAGCTATAGCTGGAAAACGCCTGAAGGATTCGAATTAGTTTCTCATAATGGCCCGACCGCCGTTTTCCGCTCCGCTACAGAATGTATTGCCAACGCCTACGTTAGCGTCGTGTGTGCGGTGTCAGATAAAGACAATACTATAGATATGGGTGCTAAAATTCAGCTGAAATCCTCAGGAGAACAGCAACGGCCCGAAACTATCTATTGCGCACAAATACTGAAACGTTATGGAAAAGATAAGCTTCACACATGGGATGATAGTAATCCAACTGGCACGCCAGGTGATATATATCTATATCACAGCGCGGGTAGCTATCGATTCTTCCAATTACGCAATAAAGATTACTGGTATTTCCCAACAACGAAAAGTAGCAATAGTGACTGGTCTTATATTGGTGAATACAATACGGATATATACCTAGCCAATAAATAGTTTGATCTTATTTTAAAAATAATAAATCCCAGACTGTCACACTGTCTGGGATTTTATTTTTAGTCATTCGATACTACTACGTAATCCTATCCTCGAATGCATTTTTACCATCCGGGCAGAATACAATTTACTGATTCACCACATCGAGAAAACGTTTTATCTCTAGCAACTGCTCTGGATTGTATCGACAGGTTCCCACTTCAATTTTGGGTTTGTTACGCCCGTGGAAGTCACTGCCACAGGTGACATAAGCGCCCTGCTCCAGAGCAAAATCATATAAACGCTGCGCCAGTTCATCATCATGGTAGCTGGAGAAAACTTCGATTCCTGCCACGCCAGATTCCAGCATTAGCTCAAGTATCGCCTCATGCTCTTCTTTCACGTTGGCCCCAATATGGGCAATAACGGGAATGCCGCCGTTGTCACGGATCAAATCCGTCATCTCCTCCAGAGCCGGGTAGGTCACTGGCTGATAGCAGGCTTTACCGGGGCCGAAAAAATCCCAGTAAAAATTGATTAATGGCATATCGGCACGAGCGCCACCGGAACGGTACGGCAGTAATAGTGGATTATTAGCATTACGCTCATCTTCAAGAATAGCCTCGCCCATCTGCTCTTCCTGAGGCAAACGGCCATTCGCCAGCCGCGCTAAATGTTCGTCATCAATAAAAAAACCGAATTCACGGAGCTTCGCCAACTTCACGGGCACTAGCTCACGCTGAATATCGTTGAAGTTTTCATACACCTGCGTGAAATCATCCGATGGCGTAAAGCCATAGCCTAACAAATGAAAATTACGTCCTTGAAAGGTACAGTCGATTTCAATCCCCGAAATGATATTCAGCGCATCACTTCGCCACTTTTCAGATTCAGCAAATGAAAACGCCGAATTGTGGTCGGTTACCGCCAGCGTTGTAACGCCCTCACGAACGCAGCGAGCAATCAGTTCTGCAACCGGATAATCTGCGTCATCACTATGATGCGAGTGCATATGCAGGTCGACTTTTTCCATGTGAATACTCCCATTCTTCAGATCGGTGTGATTTCTCACTATACATCAGCCACAAAAAAGGGTGCCGAAGCACCCTTATACTTTGTGATCTCGATGTCTGTTAGAACAGCCTATCACTCATCTTCGAGATAGGTGTATCCGTAGAGACCAGACTCAAATTCATCCAAGAACTGGGTTTGCAGCTCAGGTTCGAGATCGGTTTTGCGCACCTGATCGCGAAAACGGGTCAGCAACACTTCAGGATCGAGCTGAACATATTCCAGCATTTCGGCAACCGTATTGCCCTCATCCGAGTCTTGCACCTCAACGCTGCCATCTTCAAAGACGAAGACGTCAACCGAGGCTGTATCGCCAAACAGATTATGCATGTTGCCCAGAATCTCTTGGTACGCACCGACCATGAAGAAACCAATCAACGGCGGATTTTCTGGATCGTACTGCGGCATCGGCATCGTCGTTGCGATCCCATCACCGTCGATGTAATGATCGATGGCACCATCTGAGTCACAGGTAATATCCAGCAGCACCGCACGGCGCTCAGGCGCCTGATCCAAACCACTCAATGGCAGAACCGGGAACAGCTGATCGATCCCCCACGCATCAGGCATCGACTGGAACAGCGAGAAATTCACATACAGCTTGTCGGCCATGCGCTCTTGCAGTTCATCAATGATCGGACGGTGTGCACGATTGCTTGGGTCAAGATGCTCTTGGATCTGGCTACAAATCGTCAGATATTGCTGCTCAGCCCATGCACGCTGGGTTAGATCTAAAATACCGTGCGCATATTGGCTATGCACATCATTGAGATCGAGCTGGCTGTCGTGTAGCCATTCACGCAATGAACGCTTGGTATCAGAATCCTGCATCTCTTCCCACGTAGACCATAGGCTTTGCAGTGCACGAGGTGCATCTTCGGCCGGAGCCACAGGTGCATGGAATTCGTTGCGTTCAACACCAATGACATTGGAAACCAGAACCGTGTGATGCGCCGTTACCGCACGACCAGACTCTGTGATGACCGTAGGATGCGGCAAACCGTGCTCGTTACAGGCATCGCCGATACCCCAAATAACGTTATTCGCGTATTCGTTCAGGCCATAGTTCACCGAGCAATCAGACTGGGAACGTGTTCCTTCGTAGTCCACGCCCAAACCGCCGCCGACGTCAAAGCACTGAATGTTCACACCCAACTTATGCAGCTCAACGTAGAAACGCGCAGATTCACGCACGCCGGTAGCGATATCGCGAATATTCGCCAACTGAGAGCCTAAGTGGAAATGCAACAGCTGCAGGCTATCTAAACGACCGGCTTCACGTAGGGTTTCAACCAGCTGCAGCACTTGCGTTGCCGCCAAGCCAAATTTAGATTTCTCACCGCCGCTCGACTGCCATTTGCCCGAGCCTTGCGAAGATAAGCGCGCACGCACGCCAAGGCGAGGAACCACGTTCAGGCGTTCGGCTTCTTCCATCACCAGCTTGATTTCAGACATCTTCTCGATAACCAGATACACCTTGTGACCCAGTTTTTCGCCGATTAATGCCAAGCGGATGTATTCACGATCTTTGTAGCCGTTACACACAATCACCGAACGCGTCATACCAGCATGGGCGAGTACCGCCATCAACTCCGCCTTCGAACCCGCTTCTAAACCTAAAGGTTCGCCGGAGTTCACTAAAGACTCAATGACGCGTCGATGCTGGTTTACCTTAATCGGATAAACCAAGAAGTAGCCGCCTTCATAGCCGAAAGATTCACGCGCACGTTTAAACGCGGCGTTAATTGAACGTAGGCGATGTTGCAGGATCTGCGGGAAACAGAACAGCGCAGGCAAGCGCTGGTTGCTCTCTTTTTGCAGCTTCTCTACCAGTTGCGTCAGATCGACGCGCGCTTCTGGGACGTCGGGATCTGGACAAACTGAAATATGACCCAACTCGTTGACGTCATAATAGTTGCCACCCCAGTAGGCGACGTTATAAGTACTCAGCATTTTGCTGGCATTACGATCATTCATGGCAACCTCCTGCATAGAACGCAATTGATGATGTCCGGCCGCTTCCTGCGGGCGTTGACGAAGTTCGTTAGACATGACGAACTCCTTGTGCACTGCCGTGGCAAATAATGGAATTATTCACAGCACGCTTATTCACTATCGCAGCAACATCTGCGCTTAACAACCCACACGCCGGGATTTTTGGCGTGACCACAAAGCTCAGCACCGGACAAAATGCCGGACTGATATAAGTATAAGAGCAAAACACGTCGCTAACTCCGTGGGTCGGGGAGTGCATTCTTAAATGCAGGATAAACCCCAATGAAAATTCACCTGCGCGTTGTTTGGTAGCAATACCACGCCGCAGGTTACCCTTGTTCAGTCATCAGTTGCCGCTATCGGCGTAAGAATCCTGAGTCGCTCCCCATCTTCACCAAAGCGGTGAATAACATCGGGAAAATGCGAGAAATGCAGATAAATAGGAAGGAAGGCGCAAAGCGCGGAACAGCGGAGCGCCATGAAGACGCAGAATATTGCCGGAAGCAATAGTGTGAAACGCGACCGTTGTCGCTGAGATATTCGTGCGGATCATTACCTGAACCACCTCCATGCCTGCGGTTAAAATAACGCGCAGATCCAAAAAGTTAACAGTGTGTTGAGACTGACAGTATGAGCAACAACTCATACCCTCCTCGGCCGGAAGTGAGACACATAGCCGCCCCTTATCACTTGTATTTTCAGCAAGTTATCTAAAAACCACTGCTGTTAACACATTTTAGCGATTCGGTTAAAGCGTCATGCACCGGTAAGCCGCGCGCAGTTTATACAATCAACAGCGGGAAATTGCAAAATGAAATTTTGCTAAAAACTGTTTCTGTGCGTTTACGCAGGTGTAAAAGAAACCGACTGTATAGAAAAAAATACTCGTTTGCGGACATAAAGTGACAAAAAGACTAGAAAACTACGGCGGGTCTGTCTTAAAATAGCCGTCCAGATGGTAATCCATCTATACTTATTTACTGATAAACTGCTGAACGGCTTTGCCTGAGGGGCGTTGCAGGATGCATCAGGCACCAGAGCTAGCCACAAGCTAGATACTGATGTACATACCCCAGCATTACGCAGTGATTTTAAACCCGTCTTTTAAAGGTAAAGAACACCATGGCTAAACACCTTTTCACGTCTGAATCAGTGTCCGAAGGACATCCTGATAAGATTGCTGACCAAATTTCTGACGCCGTGCTTGATGCGATCCTCGAACAGGATCCAAAAGCGCGCGTTGCATGTGAAACCTATGTCAAAACCGGCATGGTGCTAGTGGGTGGTGAAATCACCACTAATGCATGGGTAGACATTGAAGAGCTGACCCGTAAAACCGTTGCTGAAATCGGCTATGTAAGCTCTGATATGGGCTTTGATGCTAACTCTTGCGCCGTTCTGAGCGCTATCGGTAAGCAGTCTCCAGATATCAACCAAGGCGTTGACCGTACCGATCCTTTAGAACAGGGTGCTGGCGACCAAGGTATTATGTTTGGTTACGCGACCAACGAAACCGAAGTATTAATGCCTGCGCCAATCACCTATGCCCATCGTCTGATGGAGCGTCAGGCTGAAGTACGTAAAAACGGCACCCTGCCATGGCTGCGCCCAGACGCCAAAAGCCAGGTAACCTTCCTGTACGACGACGGCAAAATTGCCGGTATCGATGCAGTGGTTCTCTCCACTCAGCACTCTGACACCATCAGCCTGCCTGATTTGAAAGAAGCTGTGATGGAAGAGATCATCAAGCCGGTCCTGCCGCCAGAATGGTTGTCTGCCAATACCAAATACTTCATCAACCCAACAGGCCGTTTCGTTATCGGTGGCCCAATGGGCGACTGTGGTTTGACTGGCCGTAAAATCATCGTTGATACCTACGGCGGTGCAGCACGTCACGGTGGCGGCGCATTCTCTGGTAAAGATCCTTCAAAAGTTGACCGTTCAGCGGCATACGCTGCCCGTTACGTAGCAAAAAATATCGTTGCTGCAGGTCTGGCAGACCGCTGTGAGATTCAGGTTTCTTACGCAATTGGTATCGCTGAGCCAACCTCAATCATGATCGAAACATTTGGCACTGAGAAAATCTCTACCGAGCAACTCACCCTGCTGGTACGTGAATTCTTCGACCTGCGTCCATACGGTTTGATTCAGATGCTTGATCTGATCCAACCAATCTACCGTGAAACCGCAGCCTATGGTCACTTTGGCCGTGAACATTTCCCATGGGAAAAAACCGACAAAGCCGCACTTCTGCGTGAAGCTGCTGGTTTGAAATAAGGTTAATTCCAATGAAAAAAGCAGGCCTTTGTGCCTGCTTTTTTGTTGCCTAAAAATCGACACATCGCTATTGCCGTCAAAATGAAAACGATTACATTAAATTCATACTTAAACTAAAAATACGTTTAATGATTAAAAACCATCCATATAAACCAATATGACACCATTGTATTTTATGGATCAAATCGTTTTAAAACCAATAAATTAGCCATTGATTACTGTAAGTAAATCCATAATCTCACGCTGACTCACTCTCCATATGAATGCCACATTAGTGTAAACGATTACATTTATGTGATCGGGAGCACTTACATTAGCGCCATAGATTCTTAACATGATAAGCATACAAACGAGTTTCTTTTCGGAGGCAGTATGAGTACTACCGTGAGTACACAATCGGTTCGCAAGACCCGTTCAAATGCCAGTCTAACGTTCTTTGTCTGCTTTTTAGCTGCGCTGGCAGGCTTACTGTTCGGGCTGGATATTGGTGTTATCGCTGGTGCTTTGCCATTTATCAGCGAGACGTTTCAAATCACCAGCTCCCAACAAGAATGGGTTGTGAGCTCTATGATGTTTGGTGCGGCAGTCGGTGCAGTAGGTAGTGGCTGGTTGAACTTCCGCATTGGCCGTAAATACAGTTTGATGATTGGCGCAATCCTGTTTGTGGTCGGCTCACTGTTCTCTGCCTTCGCACCTGACGTTGAAATCCTGATCCTTTCTCGCGTACTACTGGGATTGGCGGTGGGTATCGCATCTTATACAGCTCCGATTTATCTTTCTGAAATTGCTCCAGAAAAGATTCGCGGCAGTATGATTTCAATGTACCAATTGATGATCACCATCGGTATTTTGGCCGCCTATCTTTCTGACACTGCCTTCAGCTACACCGGCGCATGGCGCTGGATGCTGGGTGTTATCACCATTCCAGCCATTCTGTTGTTGATTGGTGTTTTCTTCCTGCCAGACAGCCCACGCTGGTTAGCCGCACGCGGCAGCGATGAAAAAGCCCGCCGTGTGTTAGAAAAACTACGTGATACCAGTGAACAAGCCAAAAGTGAGCTGGATGAAATTCGCGAAAGTCTGAAAGTGAAACAAAGCGGTTGGGCGTTGTTTATTAACAATAAAAACTTCCGCCGTGCCGTTTATCTAGGCGTGTTGTTACAGGTGATGCAGCAGTTCACCGGTATGAACGTCATTATGTATTACGCACCAAAAATCTTCGACTTAGCCGGATTTGCCAGCACGTCGCAGCAGATGTGGGGCACGGTTATCGTGGGTCTGGTTAACGTATTGGCCACCTTCATCGCCATCGGTTTAGTTGACCGTTGGGGCCGTAAGCCAACCTTGATTCTCGGCTTCATCGTGATGGCTTTAGGTATGGGCACCTTGGGTACCATGATGAACATCGGTATCAGCTCCGTCTTTGCTCAGTACTTTGCCGTTATCATGCTGCTGATCTTCATCGTCGGTTTTGCCATGAGCGCCGGCCCGCTGATTTGGGTGCTGTGCTCTGAAATCCAGCCGTTGAAAGGCCGTGATTTTGGTATCACCTGTTCAACCGCAACCAACTGGATTGCCAACATGATCGTCGGGGCAACCTTCCTGACCATGCTGAACTCTCTGGGTAGCGCACACACCTTCTGGGTCTATGCCGGTCTGAACGTTATCTTCATCTTCATTACGCTAGCGCTAATCCCTGAGACCAAGAACATCTCTCTGGAACACATCGAACGTAATCTGATGCAGGGTAAGCCACTGCGTAAGATTGGGTCTAAGTGATTTAAATTGATGTAATATCGATTCGTAGGTTCTATACGCTTCGAACACTGAACGAACAAGGCGGCAATTGTGTCACCTTGTTCGTATTTATATTAGAGCGGTGAAAGGTTTCGTACGCCGGTTAGCTTTTATGTTTCCATGAAACCGCTGCCGTAGGCGTCCGATGAGAGTCCCGTTGCGCGGGGACTCTCAACTCGCGCGCTTTTTACCGAGTCGTTTGTCCGACCGGTCTCGGAGCGCACATCCTGTACGCCCTCAACCTGCCACCAGCATCCCTGCTGGCGGCTCTAAAATGCATTCCTTAAACATAAAAAAACAAAAGACATTTTTGTCTTCTTATCTTTTTATTTTATTTCTCTCTTTTCTTTTCATTGTTTAAGTCTTGGTAGAGAGAGCCGCCGGTACAGGGATGTACCGGCGGAGTTTGGGGCGCCCTGGATGGGCGATACCAAACCGGAGCGGAGATGGCGTCTCGGATAAAAGCGCGAGGATTGAAGGGGCGCGCGCTGGCGCCCCTCATCGGTCGCCTTCTACCCAGTTTGTATGTGAATACAGCAGCGGATAGGCGAACGAAACCTTACACCATTCACCATTCACCATTCACCACATAAACGAGAGACAGCCGAAACCTTCCCGCAATACCATTAATCACCCGAACACGAATACAAAAAAGGCCCCTATTCAGGGGCCTTTAAACTTATTCCAGCTATTCGCTATTACTTAGCAGCAGCTTCTTCCGCATCGCCCAGCAGAACGGATTCCAGCGCGATTTCAATCATGTCGTTGAACGTGGTCTGGCGTTCTTCAGCAGTGGTCTGCTCGTGGGTACGAATGTGGTCAGACACGGTGCAGATAGTCAGCGCTTTCGCACCAAACTCAGCGGCAACGCCGTAGATACCAGCGGCTTCCATTTCCACACCCAGAATGCCGTACTTATCCATCACGTCGAACATAGACGGGTCTGGCGTATAGAACAGGTCAGCAGAGAAGATGTTACCTACGCGTGCGTTGATGCCTTTGGCTTTCGCTGCGTCAGATGCGTTACGCACCATGTCAAAGTCCGCAATTGCTGCATAGTCGTGGTCTTTGAAACGCATGCGGTTAACTTTAGAGTCGGTACATGCACCCATGCCGATAACGACGTCACGCAGTTTAACGTCCATGCGCACTGCGCCACATGAACCCACGCGGATGATTTTTTTCACGCCAAAATCAGTGATCAGTTCTTTCGCATAGATAGAACATGATGGGATACCCATGCCGTGGCCCATAACAGAGATCTTACGGCCTTTATAAGTACCGGTGAAGCCCAGCATGCCGCGCACGCTGTTTACCTGACGGACGTCTTGCAGGAAAGTTTCAGCAATGTGTTTGGCGCGCAGCGGATCGCCCGGCATCAACACAACGTCTGCAAAATCACCCATCTCGGCATTAATATGCGGCGTAGCCATAATTCGTATCCTTTTGGTATGTAAGTCTAAATATCAAGCTAACTGTGAAATGAAACGCCACCCGACTCATTAAAGCCGGGTGGCGCTCAGAAATTAAAACATCACTTTACCGTAATCCATCGGAGACAGACCAAAGTAGTTTGCTACGGTTTGGCCAATATCTGCGAAGGTTTCACGGTGGCCCAACGAGCCCGGTTTTACTTTAGGTCCGTAAACCAGAACTGGGATGTGTTCACGGGTATGGTCAGAGCCTTCCCATGTTGGGTCACAGCCGTGGTCAGCGGTGAAGATGATGATATCGTCATCTTTCACTAATTTCAGCATCTCTGGCAGACGACGGTCAAACAGCTCAAGCGCAGCAGCATAACCAGCAACGTCACGGCGATGGCCATAAGAGGAGTCGAAGTCGACAAAGTTAGTAAACACAATAGTGTTATTGCCCGCTTTTTCCATCTCGATAAGCGTTGCATCAAACAGCGCATCAATACCGGTCGCTTTCACTTTCTGCGTAATGCCGACGTTAGCGTAGATATCAGCAATTTTACCGATAGAAACGACTTCGCCGCCCTTCTCATCAACCAGTTTTTTCAGCATGGTTGGTGCCGGTGGCTCAACCGCTAAGTCATGACGGTTGCCGGTACGCTTGAACTCACCTGGCTTATCACCCACGAATGGACGCGCAATCACGCGGCCAATGTTGTAACCACCCTTAGTCAGCTCTTCACGTGCAATTTCACACAGCTCATACAGGCGGTCTAGCCCGAAGGTTTCTTCATGACAAGCAATCTGGAATACGGAGTCAGCAGAGGTATAGAAAATCGGTTTGCCGGTTTTCATGTGTTCTTCACCCAACTGGTCCAGAATCACAGTACCCGATGAGTGGCAGTTACCCAGATAGCCCGGCAGGTTGCCGCGCTTGACCAGAATATCTAACAGCTCCTGTGGGAAGCTGTTTTCATGATCGGAGAAGTAGCCCCACTCGAACAGAACGGGAACACCGGCAATCTCCCAGTGACCCGACGGAGTGTCTTTGCCGGAAGAGAGTTCGCTCGCATAGCCATATGCGCCGATGATATCGGCGTTTTTATCTAAACCCTGCGGGAAACGACCGGTTGATTCTTCAGCCGCTTTACCTAAGCCTAAACGGCTCAGGTTAGGTAAGGTCAGCGGGCCTTTGCGACCAATGTCAGCTTCGCCGCGCGCACAGGCATCAGCAATATGGCCTAGCGTATCGGAACCCACATCGCCAAAGCGTTCAGCATCTTCACTCGCACCGATACCAAATGAGTCTAATACCATGATAAATGTACGTTTCATCTTACTCTCCTGCGCTTTAGCGCTGTGACCAAAGAGCCGATGCAAACTTGGCGACTCTCTGGTTTTAATCCGAAGGCTGGTTTAACCAACACCTGTTAAGTATGGCGTTTACTCGGTGATACGGCGATAAACTACCGGATTTTCTGCCGGAGCCTTGTCACCCAACACAATTGCGCTGCGTACTGCACGAGCAGCCTGTTGCCAATCTTCTTCATTGGACGCATGCACAATCGCCAATGGACGCTGCGCATCCACGCTGTCGCCCAAACGAACCATATCAGTTAAACCAACGCTGTAATCGATGCTGTCAGTCGCACGGCGACGTCCGCCGCCCAGTCCAACCACTGACATCCCGAGTTCACGGGTATCCATAGCAGTAATAATACCACCGTGTTCAGCAAAGACCGGCTTGCTTAATGTGGCCTGTGGTAAGTAGCTATCGTAGCGCTCAACAAAATCAGCCGGGCCGCCTTGTGCTGCCACCATACGGCCAAAGATCTCTGCCGCTTTGCCGTTATCCAGCACCGCTTGCAGCTTATTGCGTGCGTCCTGTTGATCTGCGGCCAAATTACCAGAAATCAACATCTCAGCACATAAAGCCATAGTCACTTCAAACAAGCGCGGGTTGCGGTATTCACCCGTCAGGAACTGCACGGACTCGCGAACTTCAACGGCGTTACCGGCGCTTGACGCCAGAACCTGATTCATATCAGTCAGTAACGCGGTTGTTTTACAGCCTGCGCCGTTAGTTACGCCAACGATAGACTGCGCCAGCGCTTCGGAGAGCTCAAAAGTAGGCATGAAGGCACCGGAACCCACTTTCACGTCCATCACTAATGCATCAAGCCCTTCCGCCAATTTCTTCGCCAAAATAGACGCAGTGATTAGCGGAATTGAGTCGACGGTCGCGGTAATGTCACGCGTCGCGTAGAAACGTTTATCTGCCGGTGCCAAAGAGTTGGTCTGGCCGATAATAGCCACACCCACTTCAGAAATAATTTTACGGAAACGCGCATCGTCAGGGAAAATGTCAAATCCTGGGATTGCTTCCAGTTTATCTAGCGTACCGCCGGTATGCCCTAAACCACGGCCAGAAATCATCGGAACATAACCACCGCATGCCGCCACCATTGGGCCAAGCATCAATGAAGTCACGTCACCCACGCCACCGGTGGAGTGTTTATCCACAATCGGGCCGTTCAGATTCAATGATTTCCAGTCCAGAACCGTACCGGAATCTCGCATTGCCATGGTAAGAGCAACGCGTTCAGGCATGATCATATCGTGGAAAAAGATAGTCATCGCCAATGCCGCGATCTGACCTTCAGAAACGGTATTGTCACGAATACCGTTGATGAAAAAACGAATTTCTTCCTCGCTGAGCGCGTGGCCATCACGTTTTTTACGAATAATTTCTTGTGCTAGAAACAAGGTTGTATCCCCCTGCTGATTATATCCTTAGAGCTTAGAGCGCATGCTCAAGACATTGGATATGTGTGTAGGTTAAAGAGGTATGTTCTGCGGAACGCCCCGCCCCTTTCTGCTTGAAGTTGCCGCTACGTTGGCTATGTTTGCCGCCTTAATGCAACGTCAATCATTTTGGGTATCGAACAAATAATTTAAATAAAACAATAAATATCACCGCGACGAAACCGTCGCGGCGAAAAACATTAAGACAAAAACTGAATTAGTAAGCGCTGCCAGTGCCTTTGGCATCGTAGCCCAGCGTTTTCAGCAGGCTTGCCAACAGGCTGGAAGCACCAAAGCGGAAGTGACGGGAATCAGCCCAGTCATCACCCAGCAAACGACCAGCCAGAGCCAGATATTCTGCGGCATCTTCAGCGGTGCGAACGCCACCAGCAGGCTTGAAGCCAACGGTTTTGCCTACGCCCATATCACGGATCACGGTCATCATGATTTCTGCGCTTTCCAGCGTGGCGTTAACAGGAACTTTACCGGTAGAGGTTTTGATGAAGTCAGCACCCGCTTTGATAGAGATTTCAGATGCTTTACGGATAAGCGCAGCGTCTTTCAGCTCGCCGGTTTCGATGATCACTTTCAGCAATACATCTGCTTCGTTACAAGCGTCTTTGCAGACTTTAACCATGTCGAAACCAACCTGCTCGTTGCCCGCCATCAGCGCGCGGTATGGGAATACCACGTCAACTTCGTCGGCGCCGTAAGCGATAGCCGCTTTGGTTTCAGCCAGTGCAATAGCGATATCATCGTTGCCGTGCGGGAAGTTAGTCACGGTAGCGATATGAATTTCAGGGGTGCCCTGCTCGCGCAAAGTTTTACGCGCAATTGGGATGAAACGTGGGTAGATGCAAACTGCTGCGGTGTTACCAGCTGGGCTTTTTGCCTGATGGCACAGAGCGATCACTTTTTCGTCGGTGTCGTCTTCGTTCAGGGTAGTCAAATCCATCAACTGTAACGCACGTTTTGCAGCAACTTTTAAATCAGTCATTTTACTCTCCAACTGGGCTGAACTGGCTTTGCCTAGATTCAGACACAATGATTTAGGGCTCGGAGGCTTCACAGTTCACGATAAGCGCGAAAGCCTTGAAGGTATCCCAATACGTTGGCGAGCGGACTTGGTTCCTTGAAGATTCTGTTCCGTCATTCTGACCGGAAAGCAACTGAGATCCATCTCACCGCATGTGGCCCTTCATGGTCAACATCATATGTTACTATTTGAACACAAACCCTCCGTCACATTTGTGCTCACTGTCACAGTAGATGAAAAACCAACTGTAACAACTCGAGATTATATGTGATTGTCATCACGAAATAACCTCTTATATAGATGAAAAACGCATTACTTTCTCACGGCCCATATCAGGATCAATAGATCGCTGGCTTATCCTCTTTAGAATGACGATAAAACAGCACTATTGCCCGCAGAGAGGCGTTATGACGAATTCCATCAATACTTCTGAACTACCTGCTTTACTACAGCGTTGCCAGCAAATTGCGACCAGCGAAACACTGTCTCCAGAGCAAAAACGTCACTTTCTGGCTCTAGAAGCCGAGAACGCCCTGCCGTATCCCAATTTACCACCAGAAGCTCGTCAGGCACTGGATGAGAACGTGATTTGCGATATGTTTGAAGGGCATGCGCCGTACAAGCCACGCTACGTTCTGCCGGATTACGCCAAGTTTTTGTCACAGGGCTCCGAATATCTGGAATTGGAACCGGCGCAGGACTTTGACGACGCACTAAATATGCTGTGCATCCTGTACCACCATGTACCTTCCGTCACCTCTATGCCGGTATTTCTCGGTCATTTAGACAGCTTATTGCTGCCTTATGTTGGAATTCTAACAGAAAACGAATTATATATCCGCATAAAACGTTTCTGGCGTTATCTGGATCGCACTTTACCAGATGCCTTTATGCACGCAAACATTGGGCCGAACGATAACTTACTGACTCGCCTGATTTTACGCGTAGATGCAGAGCTGAAGCAGGTTGCGCCTAACCTCACGTTTATTTACGATCCACAAATCACGCCTGAATCTTTGTTACTTCAGGCGGCTAAAAATATTTGTGAATGCAGTAAGCCTCACATCGCCAACGGCCCTGTGCATGATAATATTTTCACAAAAGGTGGCTACGGCATTGTCAGTTGTTACAATTCTCTGCCGCTTGCCGGGGGCGGAAACACCTTAGTTCGTATTAATTTGCGGCAGGTTGCGTTACGCAGCGAGTCTTCACAGGACTTCTTCACTCGCCAACTACCGTATTATTGTCGCCAGCAAATTAATATTATTGATGCTCGAACCGACTTCCTCTACAACCAATCGCATTTCTTTGAGCAAAGCTTTCTCGTAAAAGAAGGTTTAATCGATCCTCAGCGCTTTGTGCCTATGTTTGGGATTTATGCGTTGGCAGAAGCCGTAAATATTTTGCAGGAGAAAGACGGTTTATCGGGAGTTTACGGTGAAAACGAGCAGGCTAATCAGCTTGGCTACCGTATCAGTGAGCAATTAGCTGAATTTGTAGCGCAAACGCCGGTTAAGCACGGCTGGAAACAGCGTGCGATGCTGCATGCCCAATCGGGTATTAGTTCTGACATTGGCACCACGCCGGGCGCACGAATTCCTTACGGCACAGAACCCGATCCCGTCACCCACTTGATGACCGTTGCGCCTCACCATGCGTATTACACATCGGGCATCAGCGATATCTTAACGCTGGAAGAGACCATCAAGCGCAATCCTGAAGCCATGATGCAGCTTTGCCTCGGTGGTTTTGCCGCGGGTATGCGTGAGTTTTCAGCTAACGTCTGCGGCAACGATCTGGTTCGCATCACCGGTTACATGGTGCGTCTGTCTGATATTGAAAAATTCAATGCGGAAGGCTCTCGCCTAAATACCACGTGGCTGGGAGAGGAAGCGGCCAAAAACACCGGGATTATGCAACGCCAGCCACGAGTGATTAGCCATGAGCAAACGATGCGCTTCGGTAAGTAAGATCTTACCGTTCTCCTGCGTCGATGGGCCAGGCAGTCGCCTGGCCATTTTTCTGCAAGGGTGCAATCTAAACTGTAAAAATTGCCACAACCCCTACACCATTGGCCTTTGTGACCACTGCGGCGACTGTGTAGCAACCTGCCCTCATCAGGCACTAAGTCTGGTGGAAGGGAGCGTGCGCTGGGATGAGAAAGCCTGCCAGCAATGCGATACCTGCCTGCAAACCTGTACGCGGCAGTCCAGCCCGATGGTGCAGCGCTACAGCGTAGATTCCCTTTTAGCACAGGTAAAACGTAATGCGCTGTTTATCAATGGGATCACCGTTAGCGGCGGCGAGGTAACGCTGCAACTGCCCTTTTTATATGATCTCTTTACCGCGATTAAATCCGCGCCAACGCTCAAGCATTTAACCTGCCTAATCGACAGTAACGGCGAACTATCCACCGCTGGCTGGGAGAAAATCGCACCATGGATGGACGGTGCTATGATCGATCTTAAAGCTTGGGGAAGCGAATGCCACAAGGCATTAACGGGGCGAGATAATCAAAGGATCAAGCAAAGTATTCAGTGGTTGGCAAAACACGACAAGCTCAGCGAACTGCGTCTGCTGGTGATCCCACAGCATAGCGATCATCTGCAACATGTCGATGAATTAGCACAGTTTATTACCGCACTCGGTGAGATTCCGGTACGCCTTAACGCCTTTCATCATCATGGTGTTCGCGGTGACGCGCAGGCATGGCAAAGTGCCACAAAAGAAGATATTGAAACGCTAGCCGCCGCGCTTACCCAGCGTGGCGTAAAGCAGATTATTCGCCCTGCGCTGTATTTGTGAGAAATAAAGAAGTCTCGCTAAGGTGTAATCCCGTTCGTTTAAACGATCGAGATACACGGGGCTAGCGCACCGCGGGGCCTCCGGCAGCTAAAGCTGCTACGACCCCATCGGTGTACTTCCCCTAAAATCACGCTTAAGTGAACAGCATTGCCGCTAAAGTGCGGCTTAATTAACGTTTATCGCGGCCGTGCGGAGCCTCAAGATCTTGCTTTGGCCCGATCGAAATAATGCCCGTTGGGTTGATGGTTTTATGGCTGCGATAATAATGATTACGGATGTGTTCTAGATTGACCGTCTCTTTAATACCCGGTATCTGATAGATATCGCGCAGGAATCCATATAGATTCGGATAGTCACTGATCCGCTGCCAATCGCATTTAAAATGCGTCACGTATACTGGGTCAAAACGCACTAACGTGGTCCACAAACGAAGATCGGCTTCGGTCAAGCGCTCGCCAGTTAAGTAACGTTGACGAGAAAGAATGTTTTCCAGCTTATCTAATGAGGCAAAAACCGCGCTAACGGCTTCATCATAGGCCTCTTGCGACGTCGCAAACCCTGCTTTATAGACGCCATTATTGACAGTGTCATAAACCCAGCTATTGAGTTCATCAATCTCAGCACGCAATTCCAACGGATAGAAATCACCCGGCTTAGCGCCTAAATCATCAAACGCAGTATTAAACATACGAATGATATCTGAGGATTCATTGCTGACGATGGTTTGGGTTTGTTTATCCCACAGCACAGGGACAGTAACGCGCCCGGTATAGTGTGGATCTGCCTGTAAATAGAGCTGATAGAGAAAATCATGCTGATAAAGTTGATCACCGGTCGCGGCCGCGAAAGAACGATCAAACGTCCAGCCACTTTCCAGCATCAGCGGGCTGACCACGGAAACAGGTATCAGCGTTTCCAACCCCTTGAGCTTTCGAACTAACAACGTGCGATGTGCCCACGGACAGGCCAAAGAGACATAAAGATGGTAGCGATCTTTTTCAGCCTTAAATCCCGGTTCATTATTTGGGCCAGCAGATCCATCAGGAGTGACCCAGTTACGGAATTGCGCGTTTGAACGCTTAAAACGTCCACCGGTAGATTTGGTGTCATACCAGATATCCTGCCAGATACCGTCAACGAGTTGTCCCATAAATCCTCCTGATTGTGCCCAATAATTTGCCGGGAAGTGACTTTATACCAAAGCATAAAGGGGCGTTTTCGCCCCTTTACTATCTCACTATAGCCCTTTTTACTCTAAATCATTCGAGCTGTAGAAAGGCAAGTCATTACCATTTTTTGTTCAGTAAACGGTCGATGCTGAATGCGCCAGGGCCTGCAACTGCCAGAACCAAGTATCCACCAGCGATAGTTAGGTTTTTCATGAACATCAGTTGGTTAACACCTTCCGCAAAGTTCGAGTGGAACAGGAACGCGGTCAGAATCGTGAAGCCTGCGGTAAACAGTGCAGTAGTGCGAGTCAGTAAACCGAACAGAACGGCTAAACCACCACCCAGCTCTAATAAAATAGTCAGCGGCAACAGTGCGCCGGGAACACCCATGGCTTCCATGTATTGCTGTGTGCCAGCGTAGCCAGTGACTTTGCCCCAACCCGCAGAAATAAACAGGATTGGCATCAGGATACGGGCGGCCAGCAGTGCGATATTTTCTAATTTGTTGCTCATTTTCATGCTCCAGACAATTTTATGTTGCCGCTTATGCAGCGCTGTTCGGTGTGAGGCGTGCAATCCATGTGGCGTTAGCCATATTGTGGAGCGCGTTTCTCTCGATGGGCTAATACTAGGACAAAGCATGAAGGAGTGTTAGCGAGTAAAATTGCTGGAATTCTTCAAAAAAACTGAAGTCAAAAAGTTATAAGAAAATAATCAAATACAATAAGTTAAAAGATAGTATGCGAGTGATTTCGCAAGTTATTACTTTTAATTTAGATAAACACGCAGGATTTTTGTGGGATTTTTATCGATTTGAAGAAAGAGAAATTGGGCTAGGATTTTGAGTAAAACGCTTTACGTACCACTTTAACCACGCCCCATACACTGAATGCACGGCGCGTCCAGCGAGCGGTTTTAGCCGGATGACGAGCGCCATATAATGCAAGCAGGCTTGAGCCTAACAGCATAAATTTGCGTAACCGCATCACGGCCGAAACACGGTGGTCAAATTTCGCAGTGAGCTGCAACCATGCACGACGCTCACCGGCTAAATCAAGACGTTGCTGCTGAACTTGACGCAGCAAACGTGCTTTCTCCAAAGCGAGTTCTTGTCGATTACGGCTCACTTGCGATCCTCTTCCAGTAGCTCTCGGTCAATCTCTAACTGCCGGCGGGTTGACCCTAGCAGCGTTGATCGTCGAGCTTTGGTGATAGTCCAAATTGCCCCAATTAATGCTAACCCCAGTAAAACAGCGGTGGTGATACCTAAAGCCATCAAACGATAGGCTGGATCAATCGCCCAAAAGAGCAAAACCAGCAACGTCATCAAACCAAACGCCGTAAACAGCAGCGTAATGCCCGCCATCATCAGCAATTGAATAACGTTAGCCTTTTCCTCTTCCAGCTCCACCACGGCCAAACGCAGCCGAGTTTCTACCATGCCAACAATAATGGTGACAATGCGCTGAGCGGTACTCAGAACCCCGCGAGCGGGGCCCTGAGAAGTTGCGTTATCAGCAGGCATTAGCGGCGAGCCAATAGTACGCCTAGCACCACACCGACCGCTGCGCCGATGCCAACACCAGTCCAAGGGTTATCATGAACATAGCTATCTGCACGATCTGCGATCTCTTTGGTTTGTGCAGCCACTTTCTCACCGGCCGCGTTCAAGCGTGCACGGCTACCTTGCAATGCGCTTTCAGCTTTCGCACGGATTTTTTCCAGCTCGGCCTTCGGCTTATCGGTAGAAGAGTTCAGAACTTCTTCTAAGGTATCGGCAAGGGACTTCAGTTCAGCACGTAATTGCTCGGAAGTTGAATCGTTAGCCATTCCTAGACTCCTTAACTTTACTGATATGGTCTTTTAACATAGCGAGCTTTTTCCATGAGCGCAAAGGTAATTGCCACATATCCTTCTGCATCTGCCGTATTTGGTATGAAAAAACTCGGTTTTTTGGCGACGCTAATTACTGCCCTAACGCCTGCTGCGCCTCTTTCAACTCATCTTGAGCTTCGACCAGTTTTTTCTCTTTTTTACTGATTTTGTCAGTTTTACCGGTTTGCTGAGCTTCGCTGAGCTCCTGCTGGCGTTCAGCAACTTTCTGCTGTTTTTCTGTTACGTCCTTTTGCAGATCGGCGCGTAGCCCGGCTTCAGTGCAGTTGCTTTTCACTTCACTAAGCGCCTTCTGCAAACCTGCAACGCGATGCGTATTGTTGTGCTGTTGGGCATATTGGATCTGTTCTTCAATACTTTGTTGCTTGCTAGCACAGGTCACCGCCGCAGCATTAGCAGCTGCGCTCATCATGCCCAAAGAGGCAACGGTCATAGCAAAAATTACGGTTTTTTTGAATGTCATGAAAAGTCCTTATTAAGTTTGAAAGTGCCCCACTCCTGGGACATGTATCTTTGTATCATCGAAACAAACATACGATTCGATAAGCATAACGCGATCGCTGAAGTGCGTCCGACCGTTATAACTATAACCTGCAATTATTAACGATTACTTATCACTATCATTAAATAATAGGTGCTTTGTCGTCAAAAAAGGGAGCCGGTAATCGAAAAATCAGACAATCCTTAAAAACCAAAACAGAGCCATAAGGCTCTGTTTTTAATGTTTAGCTGCTAAGTCTCGGTTGCCTGGGAAGATCCTTGACGTCACCCTCGCCTGACTGAAATAGCGTGCGCCGATGCGTTTTAGAAGCAATGCTATAGCCACGCGGCAGCACCGTCTGAAGCACATGCATTGCCTCATCTTGCTGTTCGGGCTTAGCTAAATGAACCAGCAAACCGTTCCCGTCTGGCGTGATGCTTTTAATACTGATGCCGTGCTCATCGAGTTTCTGGTAGACAAAAAAACCATCGGGCGTTGCTAAACCAGACTGCGTTGCGCTGATTTGCAGCGTGGTTTCCTTATGCACCAAATGTGGCACCACCCACCATGCAAATGCAGCGACGATCAGCGCCAAAAGCAGCAAAGCACGCTTCCATCCAAGCCGTTGAATAAGTAACAGAGTCACGTTATTTCCTTTGCTCAGGCTGTGTTGTTGCATGTTTTTTACGCCATAGCACGACCAATGACCCCACCAATCCCACGACCAGAAGAACCAGCGGCAGCATCATCAACAGGAACATCAGCTGGTCTTCATAACGCAGGAATAACGGCGTTTTACCCAGCACATAGCCTAGCGTTGTCAAAATAATGACCCACAGAAAACCGCTCACCCAGTTAAAGAACTGGAAGCGAGTGCTGCTTAAACCCGAAAGACCCGCAATCAGCGGCAACAGCGTGCGCACGAAAGCAAGAAAACGTCCGACCAACAGTGCCGAAAGACCGTGCTTGTGGAACAAATGATGCGAGCGCTGATGGTAGTGTGCGGGAAGATGAGAAAGCCACTTTTGCACCAGCCTGGTATTGCCTAACCATCGCCCTTGGATATACCCCACCCAACAGCCGAGGCTAGCCGCGGTAGTTAGCACAAAAATAGTCATGCCAAAGCCCATAGTACCTTTAGCAATCAGCACGCCGACGAGGATCAGTAAACTATCACCCGGTAAAAAGGCCGCCGGCAGCAAACCATTTTCCAGAAATAAAATCACAAACAAAATGCCGTAAATCGTCCACACTAGCGATGGATTCGCCAGTGTTTCATAGTCCTGCTGCCACAGGGCGTGTATCAATTCGTTAATCATATCCATCGAGTATTCCTAACTGAAAATTCGGAAGGTCCATCCGCCAGCTCATCTCATGGACGTCACAAAGGACGATGGAGTCAGGGAGCTAGCTAAAGTTAACCAACGTGCGCGTGGCATCCGGTTGGTCATACGTCAGCTTTCCTCTGTATAGAATATTACTCTCTTTCCAGCCACCCAGCCGATTTTGATGTGGGGGAAGCTGTAATGTTCGTAATAGAGCAAGAGAAACAACCTCGGCGCTATACTGTCGAGAGGCTTCGAAATAGGGAATTTCCGCGCGCAGCGGTAGAGGAGCATCCGGCAACTTAGGCGACGCTCGCCCTTGTTCTGATCCCGATTGCATATGGAGGCGCAGCAGCGCCGCCAGTTTCCGCGAATTAGATTTACGAGAAAGATATTGCTGACGTTCACTAGGCAGTTGCATGACCGACATGGACAAACTGTCTATGAATATCTCGTCTAAATCGCTATCTGCTTTAACAACGTAGGCTGGATTAGCATAGTGATTCGCATTGTGCGAATGCCAAGCCGTTTGCTTGCCAGAGGCCATACTGACCCAGCATAACAACAGTAACATAACGGTGGCAGACGAAAGACGCTTCAATATTTTGTTGCTTCCAGACATATGCAGAAAAAAGTCGGCTAACTGTAGCAAAATCACCGTCTAGGAAACAGCAGAAAATACGCATTTATCACGACGAATTTAGCGATATATAGGCTTATTTGCGTCTAGTTTCCACGAGGTTCAAGAAAAGGAAACAAGAAGGAAAAAAAGTAGGTATTAGTATGATCAATGAACCATGCCGTGTTTACCTATTACTCTCAATAAACACACGATCTCAATAAACACGGCTAGACATGACTGGTTAACCTGGCATTGAACCACGGCTTAGCAGCGCATAGCCTGCGGCAACCGCAATCATACACAGCACCAGATTCAAAATAACGTTCATGGCCGCCCGCAGCCAAAATCCTTGAGTAAACAACGCTAGGGTATCAAACGAGAACGTGGAAAAGGTGGTTAATGCCCCCAGAAAACCAACCGCAATCAGTGGGCGCCAATGAGGAGAAATTAGCGTTCCGGTATTTAGCGCCGCAACCAATAACCCCATGATAAAACAACCCACCACGTTCACCGTCAACGTTGCGTAAGGGAATGAACTCCCAAACCAACCGTTAAACCAATTGGTAATTTGAAAACGGGTAATAGCTCCCACGGCGCCACCAAAGGCAACAATCAGTAGTGTTAGGCCATAGCTCATGGCGTGCTCCTTGATAATAACAAGCATGTTATAAATGAAGACTGTTAGCAGCGACGATTTGATTGACTACAGGGAGAGAATTTTAGCCCGGCAGCCAAACACTATCGCCCTGAATAAACAGAGAAATAAAGCTCAGACTTCTGCCAGGCGTCATCAGCGAAAAGAGATAGCTCTTTTGGCGGTTTTTAGTTGCCGAGAATTTAGCAACCAACGGTGGAGCACCATCACCGATTGAATTATAGATTAAGCCGACGATTCTTTACAACATACAATCAGTTGGGTGAAATCATTTAGCGTTGGTCACGCCGTCCAAATGAACCACCGGGTTTTCAGCGAACAGATAGCGATCGACGTTAAACTCAAAGTCATCGGTGGTTGCTTGGAAAAGCATTTGCTTCGTATTTTCCAAATGTTGCCACATCGCCACCTTCGCGCCGTAAGGATCTTTACGCATTAGCGCTTTGAGGATCTTGTCATGATCTTCGCACCAGCTTTCGATCGACACATCATCGATATGCTCATGGAGTTTTAGCCAATACGGGTTATGAATACGCTGGCTCCACATCTGCTCCACAATCGTAGCCATAGCTGAGTTCTGCGTGGCCAAAGCGACCTGCACATGAAATTTCAAATCCCATTCAGAATCACGGAAACGATCTTCCTGACGCGCATGCTCCTGAATTTCCATCAGCGCCACAATGTCCTGTTTGGTGACCTGAGTCGCCGCAAACTCAGCAATATTACTTTCAATCAGCTGACGTGCTTGCAGCAGCTCAAACGGCCCTGCACTCGCAAACTGAATATTGCGGTTGGGCTGAACCAACGTTTTTGGCTGATTGCTGATGACATGGATGCCAGAACCTTTACGCACCTCAACATAGCCCTCTACCTCCAGCATGATGATAGCCTCGCGAACCACTGTGCGGCTCACGTTCATCTCTTCGGCGATAAAACGCTCGGCTGGCAGCTTCTCACCCACAGGGTAAACGCCTGATTCGACGCGCTGTTTCAGCTCTGCGGCTAACTGTTGATACAGTCTTCTGGGTTCTGTGAATTCCATTTATGGTGCTCTATTAGGGTTAAGAGTGGGCAAATGCTGTGATACATGCAGATTTAAATCTGTTATACCACTTTTCCAATATGGGCACCAGAGAGCCCAACGCTCTGGTTATGGGTAAAAAATACAGGTAAAAAAAATCCGCCGATAAAGGGCGGATTTCAAGGATACGGTCGATAACTTAAACCGTTAATATATCAGAAGGTTACACCGTTGCTTTCTGATGGCTCGATGCCGCCTCAACCTCTTCCGCCGTACGGTTTTGCAGCACCGTCCAGATAACCAGTGCCCCCAGCAGGTCAAAGACCGCTAGCGCTGCGAACAGCGGGCTAAAGCCGATAGTATCTGCCAATGCCCCGACGACTAGCGCAAACATGGTACTTGCAGTCCATGCCGCCATCCCGGTCAAACCGTTAGCGGTCGCTACCTCATTACGCCCAAAGACATCGGAAGATAACGTGATCAATGCACCAGACAGAGACTGGTGAGCAAAACCACCTACACACAGCAAAGCGATTGCCGCATAAGGGCTGGTGAACAAGCCGATCATCCCAGGGCCAATCATCAGAACTGCGCCCATGGTGACAACCAACTTACGCGAAACAATCAGGTTTACTTTGAAATATTTCTGGAACAACGGAGGCAAATAGCCGCCCAGCACGCAACCAACGTCAGCAAACAGCATCGGCATCCAGGCAAACATCGCAATTTCTTTCAGGTTGAAGCCGTAGGCTTTGAACATGAATAGCGGGATCCAAGCATTGAAAGTCCCCCACGCTGGCTCAGCCAGAAAACGTGGCAGAGCAATGCCCCAGAACTGGCGGTTACGCAGAATTTCCCATGCAGACATACGCTTAGCGTTGTTGGTTTGGTGATGCGCTTCCTGACCGCTCAGGATGTAATCACGCTCTTCGTCTGACAGTTTCTTCTGGTCTTTCGGATGTTTGTAGAAGATTAACCAGCAGATTGCCCAAATCAGGCTGAGCGCACCGGTAATAATGAAGGCCATTTCCCAACTGTGTGCAACGATAGCCCACACCACTAATGGAGGCGCAATCATCCCACCAATCGATGAACCTACGTTAAAGTAACCCACGGCGATAGAACGTTCTTTCGCAGGGAACCATTCGGATGAGGCTTTCAAACCAGCAGGGATCATCGCGGCTTCAGCCATACCCACCGCACCGCGTGCGATAGCTAAACCACCCCAGCTACTGGCTAATGCAGTACCCATACAGAATACCGCCCACAGGATGGCAAACAGTGCATAACCCACCTTCGTTCCCAGCACATCAAGCACATAGCCCGCAACGGGCTGCATGATGGTATAACACGCAGAATACGCAGCAATAATGTAAGAGTATTGCTGGGTGGTGATATGCATGGTGTCTTGTAAGGTCGGAGCAGCAACGGCAATGGCGTTACGAGTTAAGTAACCCAATACAGTTCCCACGGTAACCAAGGCTATCATGTACCAGCGTAAGCCTTTAATTTTACGCATTTAAACTCTCTCCCAGTATATCCCGTAACCTTCAAGCGACATCAGCATTGGCCGACTTCCGACACCTTGAAATTGTTTGGGCTTAGAACTCTGCCTTGTGGAACGCCTTTGGCGATATGTGCAAGGCTGCAATGAACCGCGCTTGTGACTGCGCCGCGTAATAACTCTCCATATTGAAACGGTGATGGCGTTACTTATGAGGTACGCATCTACCTTATTCATCTGCGCTGTGGTTCTAAAACTACGGCTCTAGATGGAAAGTTCGGACGTTCCTGTTCCGACTTTGAATTGGTTTTCTGTTGCTTGGTCAATAGATATTGGTCAAACCACTATTCATGATTGGTTAGGGCAATACTCATCTCTCAGCGGAGGCTAAGATAACTTGTCATACAGATTTAAAAGTTGAGAGCCATCACAAAAACCATTTTTGGATTAAGGAATAATAAACACACATTTTGGCCACGTAGAAAAGTGGCTTCATAAGCGAAAGTGCTGAGTAATTATTCTGTTTTGTTGCTTTCATTACGCTAATCGCGGAAAAAGTTCTGGACGAGCGCCATAATTGGTGTGATAACTTTAGCCGCAAAAGAATAGCTCACCGAAGCGTTACGCTCCTGAGGAACCCGATTATGTCGCAGTTTTTAACCGAAGATTTCTTGCTTGATACCGAGTTTGCGCGCCGCCTGTACCATGATTACGCGGCTGAACAGCCAATTTTTGACTATCACTGTCATCTCCCTCCTGAGCAGATTGCACAGGATTATCGGTTTAAAAACCTGTATGACATCTGGTTAAAAGGCGACCACTATAAATGGCGTGCGATGCGCACCAACGGCGTTGCCGAGCGTCTGTGCACCGGTGACGCAAGCGATCGCGAGAAGTTTCAGGCATGGGCTGAAACCGTTCCTCATACCATTGGTAACCCGCTCTACCACTGGACACACTTAGAATTACGCCGTCCATTCGGCATTACCGGTACCCTGCTCTCTGGTACAACGGCAGACGATATCTGGAATCGCTGTAATGCGTTGCTTGAGCGCGATGAGTTCAGCGCTCGCGGCATCATGAAGCAGATGAATGTCAAAATGGTAGGTACTACGGACGATCCTATTGACGATCTGAGCCATCATAAAATCATCGCGGAAGACAGCAGTTTTGACGTCAAAGTGCTACCGAGCTGGCGTCCAGATAAAGCATTCAATATTGATGCCGCGACCTTCCCTGAATATATGCAAAAGCTGAGCGCTGCGGCCGACGTTGATATCCGTAAATTCAGCGATGTCTGCGATGCGCTTAAAATCCGGATGGACCACTTTGCCGCGCATGGCTGCAAGGTGTCTGACCACGCATTAGATGTGGTTATGTACGGCGAAGCCGACGAAGCCACATTGAACAGCATTCTGACTCGTCGTTTAGAAGGCAAAATGCCAACCGAGCAAGAAGTTGCCCAGTTTAAAACTGCGGTACTGCTGTTCTTGGGTGCCGAATACCACAAACGCGGTTGGGTGCAGCAATACCATATTGGCGCACTGCGCAATAACAACTCTCGCATGTTTGAAACCGTTGGTCCTGATATCGGTTTTGACTCTATCCATGACGCGCCGGTGGCTTTCGCCCTTTCTCGCTTGCTCGACGCGCAAAGCCGCTCTAGTGGCTTAGCCAAAACCATTATCTATTGCCTGAATCCACGCGATAACGAAGTTATCGGCACCATGATTGGTAACTTCCAAGGCGAAGGCATGGCGGGAAAAATGCAGTTCGGCTCTGGCTGGTGGTTCAACGATCAGAAAGACGGAATGCAACGCCAGATGACTCAGTTAGCCCAGCTTGGTTTGCTGAGCCGCTTTGTTGGCATGCTCACCGATAGCCGCAGCTTCCTGTCCTACACCCGTCATGAATATTTCCGCCGCATCCTGTGCCAAATGATTGGTCGTTGGGTGGCTGATGGCGAAGCACCGGCAGATATCGAATTGCTGGGCAATATGGTGAAAAACATCTGCTTCGATAATGCCAAAAACTATTTTGCGATTGAGTTGTAATTATCCTAGGGCGGTTTAGCCGCCCCTTTTTTCTATACCCAAAATAACTCGAGTTGCAGGAAGGCGGCAACGCAGTGAATCCCTAGAAGCTTACTTGAGTAAGTGACTAGGGTGAGCGAGGAAAGCCAACGCACATGCAACTTGAAGTATGAAGGGTATAACACCCAACGCTTGTTCCTTTTATATGTTGAAGGCCGCCAAATGGCGGCCCCTCTGAGGTAGATCCAGAATGCAAACTCTTAATCGTCGTGATTTTCCCGGCCGCCAGCACCCAGACAAAGTGATTCAGTTTGGTGAGGGTAATTTCCTACGCGCGTTTGTAGACTGGCAGTTGGATCTGCTGAATGAGCATACCGATTTAAATGCGGGCGTCGTTGTCGTACGCCCACTAAATAGCGATTTCCCGCCGTCGCTCAGCACGCAGGACGGTTTATTTACCACCATTATTCGTGGTTTGAATGAACAAGGCGAAGCCGTTCGTGAGTCTCGCATCATTCGCAGCGTGAACCGCGAAATCAATATGTATCAAGACTTTGATGCCTATTTGGCGCTGGCGCATGATGCCAACATCCGCTTTGTGTTTTCGAACACCACCGAAGCAGGTATTAGCTATGTCACCGAAGATAAGCTGACCGATACCCCTCCAACTAGCTTCCCAGCCAAGCTGACTCGCTTACTCTACGAGCGTTTTTGCCATTTCGATGGCGCAGCCGATAAAGGTTGGGTGTTACTTCCATGCGAACTCATCGACTACAACGGTGAGGCACTGCGTGAACTGGTGTTGCGCTACGCTCAGCAATGGGATTTACCGTCAGAATTCGTTCAGTGGTTAGAACAAAGCAACACGTTCTGCTCGACGTTAGTAGACCGTATCGTCACCGGATACCCGCGCGGCGAGGTCGAAGCGTTGACGAGCGAACTGGGCTATCAGGACGCATTTTTAGATACCGCAGAGCACTTTTACCTGTTTGTCATCCAAGGCCCACAGTCGTTGGCCCAAGAGCTTCGTTTAGATGCCTTTGCTCAGGATCATAAGCCGCTGAACATTCGCATCGTTGACGACATCAAACCCTATAAAGAACGCAAAGTGGCGATCCTTAACGGCGCTCATACCGCACTGGTTCCGGTGGCATTCTTAGCAGGACTTAACACCGTGGGCGAAAGTATGAATGACGCTCAGATAACCGAGTTCGTGGAGAAAGCGATTAGCCAAGAGATCGTGCCGGTGCTCGACCTGCCAGCTGATGAGCTGAAATCCTTTGCCGATGCGGTGCTGAGCCGTTTCCGTAACCCGTTTATTCAGCACCAATTGTTGTCCATTGCGTTAAACGGTATGACGAAATACCGCACGCGTATTCTGCCTCAGGTGCTGGCTTACCAACAGAAGACCGGCAAATTGCCACAGCGTTTATGTTTTGCCCTTGCCGCGCTGATCGCGTTCTATCGTGGCGAACGCGATGGTGAAAGCTATCCGCTGCAAGATGATGCTCATTGGCTCGAACGTTACCACTCCGGCTGGAGCGCAGTAAAAGCAGGAAGCGAAAATCTGGAAGGCTTAGTACAAAAAATCCTGAGCGATGCCGAACACTGGGGACAAGATCTTAACCAGATCCCTGAGATGACCCAAACCATCGCCGGATACTTACAGCAAATTGAACAGCACGGTATGCGTTCTGCCGTTTCATCATTATCCGCTACTGCCTGAGCTGAATTGAATTATGCAAAATATGCCAAGCGTTATTAAAATTCACCCGCTGGATAATGTCGCCGTTGCCCTGCGCGATCTCAGCGCAGGTGAAACCCTTAGCGTGGAATCACAATCTATTCATTTACTGAGCGATATTGCTCGTGGACACAAATTTGCCCTCACGCCTTTGGCATCGGGTGACATGATTGTGAAATATGGTTTACCCATCGGCCATGCCTTAACCGCGATTGCCGCAGGTGAACATATTCATTCGCAAAACGCGAAAACTAATCTCAACGATCTGGATCAGTATCAATACCAACCCGATTTTGCCGATCTTCCGGCGCAGATGGCCGATCGTGACGTACAGATCTATCGCCGACAAAACGGCGATGTAGGGATCCGTAATGAGCTTTGGATCTTGCCTACCGTTGGCTGCGTTAACGGTATGGCTCGTCAGATGTTAACCCGCTTTTTGAAAGAAACCGGCGATGCCGAAAGCATCGACGGCGCTTATTTGTTTACTCATCCATTTGGTTGCTCACAGTTGGGCGACGACCACATCAATACCCGTACCATGCTACAAAATATGGTGCGCCACCCTAACGCCGGTGCTGTCCTGGTCGTTGGGTTGGGCTGTGAGAATAACCAAATTGCGGCTTTCCGTGACACGCTGGGTGAATACGATGCCAGCCGCGTACATTTCATGGTGTGTCAGCAACAGGATGATGAAGTTGAAGCCGGTATCGAACATCTGCACCAGCTTTATCAAGTGATGCGCAACGATCGCCGTGAAGCGGGCAAACTCAGCGAGTTGAAATTTGGCTTAGAATGCGGCGGTTCTGACGGCTTATCCGGCATTACCGCTAATCCGCTGCTGGGGCGTTTCTCTGATTATGTGATCGCCAACGGCGGCACCAGCGTTCTCACCGAAGTACCTGAAATGTTTGGCGCTGAACGCATTCTGATGAGCCGTTGCCGCGATGAATCTACGTTTGCAAAGACCGTCGACATGGTTAATAACTTCAAACAATACTTCATCGAACACAACCAGCCTATTTATGAAAACCCGTCTCCGGGCAACAAAGCGGGCGGTATCACCACGCTGGAAGAGAAATCCTTAGGCTGCACACAAAAAGCAGGACAGAGCCAGGTTATCGACGTGCTGCGCTATGGCGAAAGGTTAAAAACACCGGGGCTGAATTTGCTGAGCGCACCGGGCAATGATGCGGTTGCCACCAGCGCTCTGGCCGGAGCCGGATGCCATATGGTGCTGTTTAGTACCGGTCGCGGTACGCCATACGGCGGCTTTGTTCCAACCGTGAAACTGGCTACCAATACCGAAATCGCGACCAAAAAACCGCACTGGATCGACTTCGATGCAGGCCAGTTGTTGCATGGTAAAACCATGGATCAACTGCTGGTTTCATTCATCGACATGATCGTCAATATCGCCAATGGGCATCAGACGCGTAACGAAATTAATGATTTCCGCGAACTGGCCATTTTTAAGAGCGGTGTAACGCTATAAAGCCATAGCAATAGTCGCTCGCAGAAAAAACGGCGTTCGTGTGAGCGCCGTTTTTCTATCTGAAGCGACATGAAGAAAGGATTAAAGGGAGTTAGATATGCATAGCTACGAGTGGTTTGCACAGGGCGTGGGCGTTTTTGCTTTTCTGGTAGGTATCACCACTTTCTTCAATCGCAATGAGCTGCGCTTTAAATACCAACTCTCTATTTATTCAGCCATTATTGGTCTGCATTTTTTCCTGATGGGCGCGCATTCAGCCGCCGCTGCTGCCGAACTTAATGCCATTCGTACTGTGATATCCACTCGCACACGCAGCACTTGGGTGATGTTTATTTTTATTGCTCTCACGTTAGGGTTTGGCGGCTATAGCCTGCAGCACGCGATGGAATTGCTGCCGATTATTGGCACCGTTGCCAGTACCTGGGCGCTCTTCCGAACCAAAGGATTAACCACGCGTTGCGTCATGTGGTGCTCCACCGCCTGCTGGGTCACGCACAATATCTGGCTGGGCTCGATTGGTGGTTCACTGATTGAAGGGAGTTTTTTGCTGATGAACGGCTTCAATATTATCCGTTTTCGCCGCATGCAGCTGCGCGGGATCGATCCGTTTAAAGTTGAAGGTAAAGCTTAGCGACAGAGGTATGCCAGATCGTTTAAGAGATTGAGGTACACGGGTCTACCACCCCGCGGGGCGCTCCCTAAAATCAGGCTTTTAAATAATCGACATTAATCTATCGAGAGGTCAAAACCTCCAGCCCAACGAGCGGGCTGGAGATTGAGTAAAACCATTACAGCGCGAGGAAGAAACCAGCGATTGTGGCGCTCATCAGGTTTGATAACGTCCCTGCGGCCACGGCTTTCAGACCGAAGCGGGCGATATCATGACGGCGCGTAGGTGCCATGCTTCCCAAGCCTCCGAGCAAAATAGCCACCGATGAGAGATTCGCAAATCCACACAGAGCGAAGGAGATAATCGCTTTGGTATGGTCGGAAAGAACCTGCAAGCCCGCGGCGGTAACTTCCGCATCCGCTTTGAGGTATTCGCCAAAGTTCATGTATGCCACAAACTCATTCACGATAATCTTCTGACCAATGAAAGAACCCGCAATCTGGGATTCGCTCCACGGCACACCGATCAGATAAGCAATCGGCGAGAAGACCCAACCCAAGATCAATTCCAGTGAAAGCTGCGGATAGTCAAACCAACCGCCGATGCCGCCCAACATACCGTTCACCAGCGCAATCAGCGCGATAAACGCCAATAGCATGGCACCCACGTTCAACGCCAATTGCATACCGGATGCCGCACCTGCAGCCGCCGCATCAATCACGTTAGCCGGACGATCTTCTTCAGCAATCAGCGCCGCTGCGTCAGTTTTATCGTGGGTCTTTTCCGTTTCAGGCACAATCAGCTTGGCAAAGAGTAAGCCACCCGGCGCCGCCATAAATGACGCCGCAATCAGATACTCCAACGGCACGCCCATTTGTGCGTAACCCGCCAATACTGAACCCGCCACCGAAGCTAAACCACCGCACATCACGGCAAACAGCTCAGACTGCGTCATGGTGGAGATATATGGGCGAACCACCAAAGGTGCTTCAGTCTGACCCACAAAAATATTTGCGGTTGCAGACAGGGATTCTGTTCGGGAGGTGCCCAACAGTTTCTGCAAACCACCGCCGAGCAAACGGATCACGATTTGCATAATGCCGAGGTAATACAGCACAGCAATTAATGAGGAGAAGAAAACAATAACGGGCAAAACGCGCAGTGCAAATACAAACCCGCCACCGCCAAAGACTTCGAACATTTTGTCAGACACTAGCCCGCCGAAAATAAACGAAATCCCTTCATTTCCGTAGGCAATCACGTTGGCGACGCCAGAGGACATGGCACCCAACACATCTCGCCCTGTGGGAACATAAAGCACGAACGCGCCGATAACGACCTGAATAAGAAATGCGCCAATCACGGTGCGTAGGTTGATAGCACGACGATTGCTCGAAAGTAGCACGGCAATCAGAATGAGTACCGCCATCCCTACCACGCTCATAATAAGTTGCATGGAATAGTCCCTGTAACGCGTTAGATTTTTTGATTGAGTATCGACGAAAGATTCATATTGCCGATGGGGGCGATTATACCGAGGAGAGAGGAATTATTGGTCAGTGTCGTCACAGTTTTATACAACTTGAAGCATCTAAAATCATTAAAATGAGATGCACATCACATCAATGAAAACAGGTATTTCATCCGCATTTATAATAGTTAGCAATGAATCTAAAACAGCGCGGAAATACCGAACAATCTATCAGTATTTACCAATATGGCGTCGGCTATCACTGCGGGAGGTTCGGGTCTGAGTTGGCATAGCGTTTCGAATACCTGACGCACACGTTCAGGGCGGTTTGGCTCTCCTTGGTAACCCGCCAATGGCATATCGGGCGCATCGGTTTCCAGCAGTAATGCGCTTAATGGCAATTGGGCGATCACCTGCCGTGTTTTCTGCGCTCGCTCGTAGGTTATCGTGCCGCCAACGCCGATAAAATAGCCTAACTTAATGAATGCCTGAGCCTGTGAAAGGCTGCCAGAAAAACCGTGCACAACGCCACATCGCGGCACCGCGGCATTTCTTAACTCACGAGCTAGCTGATCGTGGGAGCGGCGCGAATGTAAGATCACAGGTAAATCATGCCGCTTGGCCAGCTTTAACTGAGCTTTTAGCAGCGTAATTTGTCGCTCAAGCTGTGGGTCGTCCATAAACAAATCAAGCCCAATCTCACCGATTGCGACTAGCTTATTTGGTTTCTGCGCCAAGGCCTGAGCAAGAACATCAATATCCTGCTCTCGATGCTGGGCGATATACAGTGGATGAAGACCTAATGCGGCGTATAGCATCGAGTAACTGTTCGCCAGTTCAAGCACTCGCTGAAAGCGCTGTGCGCTGATGGTTGGCACGATGATGCTACGCACTCCCTGTGCGTATGCCAGCTCAAGGCTTTCGGACTCATTACCGCTAAACGGCGGAAAATCAAAGTGACAGTGTGTATCGACGAACAGCGCATCAGCCATAGGAGCCATCACGTCGAACTGTCCTGCGAAGACGGTTTATCTGCTTTTTTGGCAGCGCTAGGGTCAATGGTGGTTTGCCGAGCGCTTTTATCCAAATGCACGCTATCAGGCAATATCAAAGACTTCTCCGCCACCATATTGGTTTGCGGTTCCGGCAGGACGATGCCATTTTTAGCCGCCGAGTGCGTTGCCGCCACAATTGGCACTTCAGGAGAAATCGTATCTGACGGCTGCAATAAACGACGAGAGAACGCTCGTTTGTCTGCATTGGTTTGATCTTCTCGTGGCAATAGCCAGTGCCCAACGGTGGCTAAGAAATAGCGACCACAGCGACGCCCGAGATGATAATCCGCATTTAAGGCAGCAGTTTTGCTCCCTAACGCATGGCTTGCCAGCGGCTTCGGCGGATAGATTTCAAATACCCTCACTTTGCCGGGCGGTTTCTCAATGAAACGCTGAATACGACGATAGCTTTTCTCATGGTACTTCATCATCTTGACCATTTGCTGCAGGCTACTTTCACCCAGCAGGGCTTCCATTCGACGCATCCACTTTGGGGTATAGAACATTTGTGATGGCACGGTGCGTATCACCACAATCGTATCCGCTCCGCGTCGATGGGCTTCGCGCACCGGGATCGCATCGCTTATCCCGCCGTCATGATAGCTCACACCGTCTAGCTCAACGCCCCAGCGATAGAATCCAGGGATCGCGCTGCTGGCTTTGATCACATCCAGCCAATTTTTACGCTGAGCGGGGAAATAGGTAGGAGCAAAATCGTCACTACGGCTGGCACACATCAATAATTGGCGGCCATCGACTAAATGTTGTTCCGCATAATCCATCGCTAACGGTAGATCGTTTGCCGTAGCCTCAATCAGCCAATCAAGATCGATTAAGTGCCCACCACGGACAAAACGCAGCGGATTAAAGAAATCAATAGAGGTGGTGTAGCGAGTAATGACTCGTCGTGCGTAGCCTGGTTGGCCACAGACAAAAGCGGAAAGGTTTTGTGCTCCGGCAGAAGTGCCGAGATAGAGATCGAAGGGGTTAAAGCGCGCGCGCAAAAATTCATCCAGCACACCAGCGGTAAAAATTCCACGCTGACCGCCACCTTCACATACCAGCGCAATTTTACCCGGCTGGTAGGGTTTGTACGCCAACGGCTCTATATTGCCCAGCGTAATCGGTATTCTGTATCCCAACCATCCATCCTCAATGAGTCTTCACATCCTCCGAGGATACCCTGTCTTGCGCAATTCCGTAATCCTCTTGCAGCAATCCAAGGAGGCAATCATTGTTGCCAGCAAGCCATTCGCCGTCACTGCCAAGCCATTCAGCCAGAGTAGACCTGACTTGACCGCGAATCTGTTTCCACTTACCGACAACAATGTCACCGTTCATATTTACAAACCTTTAGTGCTTTCCATTAAAAATGGATGGCGAATTTGGTGTTGATACCCCCATCACTCATGTTGAATCATCCTAACAATGAGCGCTGAGGATATCTTTACCTAAGGACGACGACGTCCTGTAAATAGGCTGACCAAGAACAGAATAATACCCACTACAAACACCACTTTAGCTGCCCATGCCGCTGTACCGGCCAGACCACCAAAACCTAATGCTGCAGCGATTAATGCAATGATTAAAAAGATAATTCCCCAACGAAACATATGCTCTCCTTACCTTGCCTAAAATAAAAATGAAGTGTCGACCAACGACGTTCTTCTCTTTGTTTCTAAAAGGTCTTTGTTTCTCATAGGTAATCACACCGAACGCGCTCATAAGAGATACGTCCGGGGAAAGCAGATTACTGTTTTACCGTCAGATCGTTTTTAACGCTTTTTACACCTTCCACCGCGCTAGTAACACTTTCAGCACGATCGGATTCAGCTTTGGTTTTCACCGTACCGGAAAGCTGTACCAAGCCATTTTCGGTTTCCACTTTCACGTTACGTGATGGGACGATGTCATCAGCCAGTAATTTCGCTTTTACTTCGCTAGTGATAGCCGTGTCGCTGGCGTATCCGCTAACGCTGGCCTTGGTGCTATCTTTTACGTGCAGCTTATCGCTCACGGATTTAACGCCTTCAACGCCTTTCGCCAGAGTCACCGCGCGTTCTGCCTGATCCTGTGAGGAGACAAAACCGTTCAAGGTAACGACACCTTTGCTGGTATTCACAGAGATATCGTTGCTTTTGATATCTTTGGCATCAACCAGTGCACTTTTAACTTTAGCGGTAATCCCGCTATCGTCCATGTAACCATCAACTTTTTTCATGGAGCTATCGATTTTCGCACCGGTAGAGTCAGCCGCGCTTTGTGCCTTCTGCATTAAGGTTTCTTCTGCCAGAGCACTACCGCTAACCAGTACAGAACCTAAAACAATCGCCATTATTGAACGTGCAAACTTGGTATTTTTCATCGATTTCTTCCTTTTGATTTCAGTAACGGCTTAACGCCGTGGGCCGTATTTCAGTCAGCCCTTAATCACATCGTCTCATCGGAGACTCGCTGTGCTAATGCTTAAAAGTGTGGCCGTTGTTCACCATCGGCTCAGCAAGAAGCAGTTAAAACCAGCAATTAACAAACAAACGATTAACAAATCACGGTATGAAAAAACGTCTTGTGGACCACTCATCATCCATTATTTAAACTATCAATCGTTAGTCTGCTGATTTAAAATCAATACGTTATGCTTTCCGCTTTACCTTGGTGAAGTACTCAACTGTTAAACTAATCTAATCAAACCGATTAATTCTCGGTGTCATGCGCCACTGGAATAACTATAGCCCAGTAACAAAAAAATGCAGTTTAGATCACAATAACCGGCGTTTTTTTGTGCAAAAAAGCGGCTTATTAAGACGATTCTGCGAATTTTGGGTATAAAAAAACCGCACATGAGTGCGGTTTATCAGCAAATTCAGCAGAAAAATTACACGAACAAAACGATTAATGCTCGCGAGTTTTGCGGAATTTCACTTCAGGATAGCGTTCGCTAGCCAGATTAAGGTTAACCATCGTTGGCGCAATATAGGCTAAATTATCGCCGCCATCCAACGCCAAGTTCAGTTCGTTCTTACGTTTAAACTCTTCGAATTTCTTCACGTCATCGCATTCAACCCAACGTGCAGTTGATACGTTGACGGATTCATAGATAGCTTCAACGTTATATTCGCTTTTCAGACGCGCGACCACCACTTCAAACTGCAGCACACCGACCGCACCAACGATCAGATCGTTGTTGTGAATTGGGCGGAACACCTGCACCGCGCCCTCTTCTGACAGCTGAACCAAACCTTTCAGCAGCTGTTTCTGTTTCAGAGGATCGCGCAGACGAATACGGCGGAACAGCTCTGGGGCAAAGTTCGGGATACCCGTGAACTTCATCTCTTCACCCTGAGTGAAGGTGTCACCAATCTGAATCGTGCCGTGGTTATGCAAACCAATGATGTCACCCGCATAGGCTTCTTCAAGGTGCGAACGGTCACCGGCCATAAAGGTCAGCGCATCAGAGATCACCACGTCTTTGCCCGTACGAACCTGACGCAGTTTCATGCTCTTTTCATAACGGCCAGATACCACACGCATAAAAGCAACGCGGTCGCGGTGTTTAGGGTCCATGTTGGCCTGAATTTTAAACACAAAACCGGTGAATTTCTCTTCATCAGCGCTAACCACGCGGGTATCAGTCTTGCGCGGCATTGGCGCAGGCGCCCAATCCACCAAGCCATCAAGCATATGGTCAACACCAAAGTTACCCAGAGCCGTACCGAAGAAGACAGGGGTCAATTCACCATTGAGGAAATCGTCCTTATCAAATTCAGCGGCGGCTCCTTTCACCAACTCCAGCTCACCGCGCAGCTGCTCTGCCAGATCGTCGCCAACGGCAGCGTCTAGGTCAGGATTGTCCAAACCTTTAACGATGCGAACTTCCTGAATGGTGTGGCCTTTACCTGTTTGATACAGATAGGTTTCATCTTTATAAAGGTGATAAACACCCTTAAACGATTTACCACAACCGATTGGCCACGTGATTGGCGCGCACACGATACGCAGCTCGTTTTCGACTTCGTCCAGCAGCTCCATCGGATCGCGAATTTCGCGGTCGACTTTGTTCATGAAGGTCAAGATCGGCGTATCACGCAGGCGCGTAACTTCCATCAGCTTACGGGTACGATCTTCGACGCCTTTAGCCGCGTCGATAACCATTAAGCAGCAGTCAACGGCGGTCAGGGTACGATAGGTATCTTCAGAGAAGTCTTCGTGCCCTGGGGTGTCGAGCAGGTTTACCAAGCAATTGTGGTAAGGGAACTGCATCACCGAGGTGGTAATCGAAATACCACGTTGTTTTTCCATCTCCATCCAGTCAGATTTAGCGTGCTGGTTGGAGCCGCGCCCTTTTACCGTTCCCGCGGTCTGAATAGCCTGTCCGAATAACAGAACTTTTTCAGTAATCGTGGTTTTACCGGCATCGGGGTGAGAAATAATTGCGAAAGTGCGGCGTTTAGCCACTTCGCGAGCGTATTCACTAGGAGACATGTTTTTACGTTCTATCGTTAGCCACCCTGCGCCAGCGCCCGTAATTCAGACGATTTCTTGTTACGCAAAGCGGGAATAAAAAGGGTTATAACCTAAATAATTCGAGTTGCAGGAAGGCGGCAAGTTTGTGAATCCCTAGCAGCATAGATAACTATGTGACTAGGGTGAACAAACGTAGCCAACGCACATGCGGCTCGAAGTATGACGGGTATAGCGGGCTATTTTCTCTGATTTAATCAGGTTAGACAATCAATCGTTTTTTAAGCGCTAAGGTACAGCGATGCGGAAGTCGGAAGAGAGGCTCGCCCAATGGTTTCTTAATACGATTTTATGTTCCTCCTTCATGGGTAGTTCTTCGAGCATTGAAGGCCAAATTTGGCGTGCCGTAGTCATAGCATCGTGCAAATGAACGGCAATAGCGGGCCACGCAATTTTAAGGCTCTCAGCCCAGCGTTCAAAAGTCGATAATTCAATTCGTTGCCAGCGTTTTTCTTTTGCCATATTTAAAGCAACGCTGTCCTCACCGGCAACATAAGGTAACGTCGTCACAATGTCATAGGCCGGAGACAACCGAGCATGTAACGCATCGCGATAGATCATCGTCCAGTTTTTCAAATGTGCATCACCGTTCGCCAGCAGGATATTTGCCAATAAACGCCGCGCCATTTGTTGTACGTCGGCCAAGCCACCGGAACCAAACCGATATAACAACGCCGCCATAATGTCGTAGTTGTAGCGGCCATATTTTTCATGAGGATAGACATTCAATATTTGGGCAAAATCCTCGGTGTGTATCCTGCCCGCGTCGCTGCGATCAAACCGGCGAATGGCATACGCATAGCGTTCATCAGGTAGATTGATCTTGGGTAAATGATCTAGCTGAGACAGCTCAACTAATTTAATCTCAGGGATCTCAACGCCAATCGCTTTCGCCAGCATCATCGCCGTAAACTCATTTTCCGGTACGTGGGCATGTACCGTTGACGGCGTTTTGATAATCCAGCTATCGCCGTCGGTGTCTGCGCTAACATTAAAGCGGTTGTCTCGACTTTGAGCGGAAAACTTCATCTGCACACCGGCCAAAGAAAATTTATCCGTCTGATGGCGAACTTCAATCTGAACCGCCTCTAAGCGCTCCCCACGGGCAGATAATGCCCATGCAGGAATATCGCCTAAAGCAAGAGGCTTAGCGGTGATAGCCCCTGGCAAATTACCACCGGTGTAAGCAAATAACGGAAACTCGGCGTCATGATGCACTTTTAACGTTCGCGTCATTAAGTCTCGTAGCGCACCTTCGGAAAGAAGGTTAGACAGTACCGGCGGCAATCGCGTGGTCGATCTCAACGGTGACTGTAAATAATTGGGATAGATAACTTGTTGCAACGTAAAAATAGGACGAACCGAGAGTGGCAACGCAGCATATTCAGGATCAAAGGTCAGAATATTATGGTTGCTAGCATAATGCGCTAAAACCCCAATGCGTTGCTGGTTAAGATATAGCGCTAATGCCTGAACGGACTCAGTTTGTTTAGTCACGCTCAATCCTCCAGTTTACGTATGATATCTTCCCACTCATCATTCCAAACCAGCGCTTGCTCATCCGATGGCATCGGCATGCGATGATTATTAAAGATTGGGGCCAACAACTCTTCCACCGCCGGAACTTTATCTCGCGGCACCAGCATCATCTCCAGATCCATCCCTTCCAGAACCCTAAGTAGAGTCGACAAGCGTGGGTCGCCCCCCGCTTCAATACGTTGATATTGCTGTTGTGACATGCCGATTTTCATCAGCATATCTTTTTGGTTGAGATCGAGCTGTTGCCGACGAAGTTTAAGCAAGCTAGGTAGCTCAGAGAGGTGTTTCATGGCGATAAACTCAGCGTATGACAATAACAACAGATTAGTTGTTAATTATGCTATTAACAACTAATGAATTGTTTTTCACTCAAAATACAACTCAATAGTTGTTATTTGTAATAAAAACAACAAATCAGTTGTATTTAACTCAAAAAACAACAAATTCGCTGTTTTTTTTCAGATCAGCCCAGCGGTAACGCCATAATACGGGCATCTTCGCGGCCATCGGGAGTTGGGTAATAATTGCGACGTAGTGAAACTTCGTTAAAGCCTAGCGACTCATAAAGCGCTATCGCTGCGCGGTTAGAGTCTCGTACCTCTAGCCACAATGTCACGATGCCTTTTTCCTCAAGGCCCGCAATCAAGGCATCCAGTAATTCGCGGCCAAGCCCCTGACGTTGATGCGAGGGAGCAACGGCGATGTTGAAAAGCGTGGCTTCATCAAGCACCACCTGCGTAATCGCAAAAGCGGCGAGTTTTCCGTCGCACTCTAATTTCAGATTGTAATAGCGCTCCCCATGATTGCTGAGGAACGTTTTTTCCGTCCACGGAAACGCGTGGCTGGCACATTCGATGTCAAAAGCCGCTTTAAAATCAGCCTCGGTGAGAGGGGAAATCTCACCCTTTAGGGAAGAAATGTTGTTCATCATGACAAATTTGCTGCCATAGCGCGCGTTTGGCGCCTGAGTTATGGTAAAGCGCACTGAGCGCCGGAGAATGCAGCGTGGCGCTTGCGCGTTCAGTAGCCGGAGAGTCGCCTAGCCACCAAACATAATATTCAGCGCCATCATTAAGCATGGCGTACTGTTCAGGCGTGAGGATAACCGCCTGATCCGGTGTGAGCATCAATGCCTTAAGTACGTCACACAGCAAAACGTCGTCGGGAGAAATCGGCTCCGCGGAAACAATTAACAAGCGGGTCGAGCTAGGTACACTCACTGCAATCTCGCCATGCAGCGCCGTTGGACGCCGTAGCACCCACTGAGTAATACCAAGCTGCTGTAAAAGAAGGTCGCGTCGGGTGGCCATACTGTCCTGCTAGAGTGTCAAAGAGACGTTAAATAAACTATTTGGGGCGTATTCTAGCAAACCTACTAAGACCGCGTCATTAAAGCTCAATCTGCTTGTTACGCAAAGCGGCACGGTGTTGGCTGCAACTCCACATAGTTTGGGTATATACTGCGCGGCTAGTTAACCTAAGGAAACACGTTTAATGTCATTATTTACCCCTGCCAGCGAAGTCATTCTGCGCCACAGCGAGGAATTCGAATCACGCCGAGTCCTCTTTGCAGGCGATTTACAAGATACCCTGCCAGCACAGTTTGAAGCGGCAGAGGTTCGCGTTCACACCAATCAGTACCATCATTGGCAACAGCTGAGCCGCACCATGGCTGAGCGCTGCCAGTTTGGTCTGACAGCCGATGCAGAGCTGGTTGCCGATTGCGACACCCTGATTTATTACTGGCCAAAGAGCAAACAAGAAGCGCAGTTCCAGCTGCAAAACCTGTTTTCCTTGCTGCCGGTTGGCACCGAATTGTTTATCGTCGGTGAAAACCGCGCAGGCGTGCGTAGCGCCGAAGGTGTCATCGAGGCGTTTGGCCCGCTGAATAAAATCGACAGCGCACGCCGCTGTGGTTTGTATCACGGACGCTTAGAAAAACAGAGTGATTTCAACCTAGAAGACTGGTGGGAAAGCTATCAGACAGGCAGCCTAACTATCGCCACCTTGCCGGGTGTGTTTAGCCGCGACGGACTGGATGTCGGCAGCCATCTGCTGCTGTCATCGCTTGAGCCACACATGAAAGGCAAAGTTCTAGACGTTGGCTGCGGTGCAGGCGTTCTGTCTGCCGCAATGGCAAAAATGTCGCCAAAAATTAAGCTAACGCTGAGCGATGTCAGCGCTGCTGCGCTTGAATCTAGCCGTGCAACGCTTGCTGCTAATGATATTCAGGGCGAAGTCATTGCCAGTAACGTCTATTCCGACATTACCGGCCGCTTTGACATGATCATTTCGAATCCACCGTTCCATGACGGCATGCAAACCAGCTTAACCGCCGCAGAAACGCTGATCCGCGGCGCGGCTAAACAGCTGCAAATTGGTGGTGAATTGCGCATTGTTGCCAACGCCTTCCTGCCTTATCCACAGCTGTTGGACGATGTTTTTGGCGCGCACGAAGTGCTGGCACAGACTGGTCGTTTCAAAGTGTATTCAGCGCGCTTAGGCCGTGCTGCGATGGCCAAGAAAAAACGTTAATTTCTGCTTTTAGCTGGTAAGCCTCAGTTTACCAGCGCCCCACCTGCTTTTCTGTATGCCGTGTTATTGATCACGATAATTCATTGCCCTATCGTGATTTACAAAATAAATGCCCACATTTTCAGCAAACACGCATCAAACAGGCATTGATGGGGAAATAAGTGTTGACGTAACCGCGAAAATCTCTAGAATTCGCCTCCGTGGTTGTGTTGCTGCAAAGCGACATAAACGGTATGCGAAGGTGGCGGAATTGGTAGACGCGCTAGCTTCAGGTGTTAGTGTCCTTACGGACGTGAGGGTTCAAGTCCCTCTCTTCGCACCAAATAACCACGATGATTTATGCTTCACAGCATCTTGCGAAGGTGGCGGAATTGGTAGACGCGCTAGCTTCAGGTGTTAGTGTTCTTACGGACGTGAGGGTTCAAGTCCCTCTCTTCGCACCAAGCTGGTGAGCATAGTCAGACAATTGCCAAACAATTGTCAAACAATTGTCAAACAGCAGTACAGAAAAGTAATCTGATGTGCGAAGGTGGCGGAATTGGTAGACGCGCTAGCTTCAGGTGTTAGTGTTCTTACGGACGTGAGGGTTCAAGTCCCTCTCTTCGCACCAACAGATTGTTATTTCTCTCTCTAATCCAATTAAAATCCCTTCGTTTTTTTACTTCTTAACACTCCCTTTATATTTAATATCGCTCGTATCCATCAATATCAAATCCCAAAATAATTGTAATTTAATGAAATTGTCGCTAATCCTCCGGCCAGAGCGAGTCCAGATGGAAGCAGCACATAGTTTCGCAAACGTGGGTTAAACAACATCGCCAGCGTGACTAACATAGCCAGCACCATCATGCCTTTTAAAAAAGATAAATTCAGATTGGAAACAATCAGCATAGGCAAAACTAACGTTGGCAAGCTTATCCCCCAAATTCCGCTAAGAGATTTACAAACCCACAAGCTTATCCCCCACACCACCAGAAGCACCATCGCAGCAATCAGCATAACCTTCACCTTAAATGATAATAATTCCCAATATCATATACTGAGACATAGATCGTTTCATCCATGAATTATGTATGTGTAAAAGCATAAAAGCGGCAGGATTCAGTGAAGGGGCAGTATGATTTTCACGCAAAAAAAGTCGATGTAACCCACATTGATTACAAGCACATGACATCTTAGATCAAAGCTGTTAGTTTTATCGCCACATCAGACATCCCTAAGAAAATTCTTGTCTAAGAACTAACATATTACTGCCATTTTATATTTTTATTTGAGCGATATTGACAGTCACGAGCCTTATTTAATGAACGCAAAAAACTACGACGACCTATTAAATAGCAAAAGTCATATGACATTCCTGCTATTTATCCTGTTAAATGGTGCTACATCGTTTTATGCGCTGCTCAATCCATTACAAACAGATCCTCCGTATACGTTTGCGGGGATTGGCGTTTTTGCCTTTTGCCTATTTTCAGCCATCTCATTGATATGGCATCGCGACAAATATTTGCTGAAGCTCAACGTTGCATCTCTATTGCTAGGATTGCTATGGTCGTTTCATATAGCGGCTAAATATCAACATGTTGACGCCAACAGCCATGAATTTTTATTGATCAATCTGTTCAGCATATTTTTTATTGCCGCCGTCACGCTTTCTGACAACTTATTAGCGTTCTGTCTAAATGCCGTTCCCGTAGCAATAACCGTTATTGTGCTGGAAGATTTCCACAATATGACGCGCATTTTATTCGTTCTAACATTACCGATTATCGCACTGTCATTACACCACGCAATGACGCGCCGGCGTGAGGCATTTACCCGTCGACTGGTCACTCAACTAGAACAAGATAGAGCTCGCTTTAGCGATCTCAGCATGATTGATCCCCTTACCACGCTGCTTAACCGCCGTGGTTTAGAGTTTCAATTCCAGCATATGGGCAGCGATTGTGACCTCGAGCACAAACATTTTGTCGTCATGTTGGATATTGATTTTTTTAAACTCTATAACGATCACTACGGTCATCAATACGGTGATATAGCGCTTAAAAGTATTGCTCAAATTATCAAAGAAGCCGTTCGTACCAGAGATTTAGCCATTCGGTATGGCGGTGAAGAGTTTTTACTTATTTTACGCGACGCCTCTGAAAGCCTCGCGATACAAATATGCGAGCATATTCGTTTACATGTAGAACAATTGGCGTTAATCAATGAATATCAGCCAAATGGAAGCAACGTGGTAACAATTTCAGCGGGGCTTTCGGAGATGTACGGCAATAATTTGGAAAATGCCATAACGCGTGCCGATCAGGCGCTGTACATATCAAAACAGAAAGGCCGCAATAGAGTTTTACTGCAAAAAGAAACCTAATTTCTTTTTATAATCTGCTAGATAGAAAAATACTCTCTATCTAGCTAGGTACGAATTATCCACCACCAATAGATAGATTAAAGCATAAATTATTTAAAAAAATATAGTCCCGTATCGTAACCCTTATTTTTCCTGCCCGCCTATTTTGAGGCATCGAATGCATTCACATCCTGCACTTCGTTTTTCATCACCTCAAATTTTCAATTTCACCGTCATTGACGCCATGACACATTTAGTTCAACCACCATCTTGCGATTGATAATAGTTATCAGTATTATTGCGTTTTGGTATTTACTATCTAGGGTGTTGTGGTGAAGATAACTGCGCTGACTGAGTTTAATGCCTACTTTCCAGCCGTCTTTCCTGCTTTTCCGCCAGAAGCGGAAGAACTGACTGCGCTTTTTAGCCAGCACTACCCTCATTTTCTTACTACATTCCTGATCGATGAATCTGCTGCTAGCAACGATTTGTCGGCTATACAGTGGTCAACCGCAGAAACCTACGCCAAACTGATGGCAAGCTATCAGCAAGAACACTACGCTGAATACCCCGATAAAACGCCGGAAGCCAAACCGTTAGAATCACTCTGGGCGCAATGGTATTTTGGTTTATTGGTGCCGCCGATGATGCTGTTGCTACTTGAGCAATCAGCACCTCTCGATCCACATATTCGGCAGTTCAAAGTTCGTTTTCATGAAAGTGGACGCCCTGAGGCATTTATCTATTATCCGCAGTTAATGGCGGGAGATGCACGTAACAGCACTCCGCTGCAACGCATGGTATCTTTGGTTGAGCGTCATCTCATTCCAGCGGTAAACGCCATTGCTCGCCAAGGTGTTTTGAACACTAAGCTGATGTGGAGCAATATTGGTTATGTGATGCATTGGTATTTAGGGGAATTACGACCCCTGCTGGGTGATGCACTTTTCTCACAGCTTGAACAGGCTCTCTTTTTCTCTGCCTCTTTCCCCGATGGCCAAGATAACCCACTCTATCGCACCGTTCTGATGCGTAACGGCACTATCCAACGCCGTACCTGCTGCCAGCGCTATAAGCTGCCCAAGATGAAAGAGTGCGGTGATTGCCCGCTCACGCTGGGCTAGAAAAGCGGAGTCAACTTAAAACATTCTTATCTATTACTACTAAATCAAGTAATAGCTTTCTTGATCGGCGTCAGAAGAATTTCCCCTTCATTACGTATCCTTATGCGACTTAAAAACAAAGGATATGTTTTCAATGAATTGGTATATCAAGGTATTAAAAGATTACGCTAACTTTAATGGTCGAGCCCGCCGCAAAGAATATTGGTTATTTGGCCTTATCAACGGCATCGTGTGTGGGATCATATTTGCTCTAGCGCTCATATCAGGCAGCGCTATCATAAACGTTATCCTGATCTTGTATGTACTTGCGGTTGTCATCCCTAGTATGGCGCTCACAGCCAGAAGATTGCATGACACCGAGCATTCTGGCTGGTTTTACTTCGTTAGCTTCATTCCTTTAGTTGGACCAATCATTCTACTAGTCTATCTCTGTAGAGCAGGAACCACGGGCGCGAACCGTTATGGCGCAGACCCAAAAGCTGAGCAGCCAGTAGGCATCATTCAATAAGATCGCTTCATCACTAACCCACCTCTCGGTGGGTTAGATTGTCTTATAAATAAATAGAATTAACTCACCCCCTGCTAATAACCTTAGCTCGATTAATTTCATTGAGTTATTTATGGTTATTCTTAAATAACCTTTATTAATTCGTGACGAAGATCACAAAGAAAAATAGTTTTCCCGCCTTAGACCGAATAAAAGCTACCAAAGATAACGAGAATAATTATCATTCTGTATCGCATTTAATAAAGCGATGCCATTGACTGGTTAACATCCGGCGATGGCCAGATTGCTCATAATTAATTTTTAGATCTTCGTGCTTTTTCAAGCAGGGATAATTAGATGAAATACAAAGCGTTTCTTAACTCTTCGTTAAAAGCGGTGTTGCCAATCGGTTGTTTGGTCTTCCCTTTGAGCGCCCTTGCGGATACAGCAACAAACACCGCAGCAACGGACAATGAAGACAAAATCATTGTCAGTGCCAAATCAAGCCTTCCTCCATTGGGAAGCTACGAAAATACCGGTACAAAATCAGATCTGACCGCACAAGATACCCCACAGACCATCAACACCGTTGAAGGCCAAGAGCTCGACGAGCGCGGCATCAGCTCACTGAACGAAGCGCTGCGCTATGTGTCTGGCGTAACCACCGAAAACCGTGGTGGAGCTATCACCCGCTTTGATGAATTCACCATTCGCGGATTCAAAAACAGCGAAAACTATCTCGATGGCTTGCAACTGCCTTACAACGAATGGAACATTCAAGGCCAAGTTGATACCTACATGCTCGATCGTATCGAAGTCATGAAAGGTCCGGCATCGGTTTTATACGGTAACGCCTCACCCGGCGGTATCGTCAATATGATCAGCAAGAAACCACAGAAAAACCAAAATACCGACGTAGAATTTGATACCGGCAGCGATAACCGCCGTGAAGGCAAAATCGACTCTACTGGTCAAATTGGTGACAGCGACGTCAGTTACCGCTTTGTTGGCGTAGCGGGTGCCGTTGATGGGCAGGCCGAAGGCTCCAAAAATGAACGTTATCTGTTAGCGCCTTCTCTGCGTTGGGATATCGACGATAACAATAGCCTGCTGGTACAAGCTTTCTTCCAGAACGATCCTAATGCTGGCGTTTATACTTCTCTACCGGGCGAAGGCACCTTCAAGTATTCTCCTTACGGTAAGCTACCAACTGACGTTTATCTGGGCGATCACAATTGGGAATCTTATAAGCGCAAACAAGAATCTGTCGGCTACCAGTTCGATCACCGCTTCAGCGATGAGTGGTCTTTCACGCAAAAAGCCCGCTTTATGCACATCACGGCTTATCAGGAAAACACCTACAGCACCGGTCTCGAAGCCGATGGTCGCACTCTCGGCCGCCGCATGTACATGACCGATGAGAGTATGGACTCCTTCAATATTGATAACCAAATTGCAGGCAAGTTTGATACCGCGTTCCTGCGTCACAATGTGTTGCTGGGCTTCGATTACCAGTGGCAGAACAACAAAACCGAATATCAAGACGCCGTTGCACCAAGCATCGATATCTTCGATCGCAATAATCATGAGATTAACCGCGGCAATATTGCCTGGGACCCGTCGCTGGCCACCAACGTGCGCTATTCCATGCACCAGAACGGCTACTACTGGCAGGACTCTATCGATCTCGACAAACTGACCATCTTGGCCGGTGGTCGTTATGACCAGTACGAGAAGCGCACCTACGGCCTGCAATACGGTGCCAATACGGATGAAACCTTCTCTCAAAGCAAATACACCCAGCGCTATGGCGCGATGTATCACTTTGAAAACGGTATCTCCCCGTATGTTGCTTACTCAGAGGGCTTTGAGCCTCTAGCCGGGCGTAACAAAAGCGGTGGCTCTTACAAACCAGAAACCAGCAAGATGTGGGAAGGTGGGGTGAAATTTGCCACGCCAAGCCAGAACACCATCTTCACGGCCGCTGTGTTTGATATCAAAAAAGAGAACGCGCTGACCTCTAACCCGAACGGCGTTGATCCATACGAGAAGTACCAAAGTGGCGAAATCGAGTCGAAAGGCTATGAGTTTGAACTGCGCACTTCCCCGCTGGAAAACCTGCTGTTGACGGCCAACTACGCTTATACCGACGTGAAAATTACCGAAGATGCTAACAAGGCATTGATCGGCAACCGTCCGGTACAAACGGCTAAAGACAACGCCAGCGCATGGGCTAACTACACCATTGACGATACTTTCCTGCGCGGACTCACCGTCGGTGCGGGTATCCGTTACATCGGTCGTATGGAAGCTAACCAGAGTAATACCGAGCAGTTGCCAGCCGTTACGCTGTATGACATGGCCGCGTCATATGAGTTGGGTAACCTAGCGCCTGCGCTGGATAACGCCACCCTGAAAATGGCGGTGAATAACATCACTGACAAACGCTACGTCGCAAGCTGCTACGACAGCAATAACTGCTGGTTCGGCGCAGAACGCTCCGTGGTTGTTGGTGTGAAATATTCCTTCTAAGTACCTCTAAAAAATAGGGATGCCGATCGTTTCGGCATCCCTTAATAAAAATACCTTTTACATGATTTCATTGGCGATTTAACGCCAGATCCACAGCCCGTATCCGCAATCTAGACATCTGGATAAATGCTGAGCATCGAATTTGTACTACTCGTAATAATCTAAGGTAAGATCTATGACCCAGTTCTCCTTATCCTCTCAGCAGCAGGCCGCCACGCAACCTTATGATTTTATCGCCATTGGTATTGGGCCATTTAATCTTGGGTTAGCATGCCTCACTCAGCCGCTGTCGCAGGTAAACGCGCTATTTCTCGACCAAAATTCTGGCTTTGATTGGCACCCAGGCATGATGCTGGAAAGCGCTCATCTGCAAACGCCGTTTATGGCCGATCTGGTGACGCTGGCCGATCCAACGCACCCACTGAGTTTTCTGAACTACATCAAACAGCAGGGACGTCTGTACTCGTTTTATATTCGCGAAAGCTTCTTTTTAATGCGTAAAGAGTACAACCAGTATTGCCGTTGGGCGACAGAGCGCCTGAGCAACCTACGATTTAATACCAAAGTTGAGCGCGTGGAGTTCGATCAGGATAGCCGCTGCTATCAGGTGCATTGCAGCGATACGCGCAACGGCCAGAAGTTAAAATTTGAAACGCGCCATCTGGTTCTTGGCACCGGCCCCTCGCCGGTTATCCCTGAGTGCTGCCAGCCCTTTGCCGAACGTATGGTGCATTCCGGCCAGTATCTGCATCACAAGGAAGAGCTCCAAACCCGCCGTTCTATCACGGTTGTAGGCAGCGGGCAAAGCGCGGCAGAAATTTACTACGATCTCCTCTCCGAGATTGATAAGTATGGCTATCAGCTAAACTGGGTCACTCGCGCGCCGCGCTTCTTCCCGCTGGAATACACCAAACTAACGCTGGAAATGACATCACCGGAGTATGTGGACTACTTCCACCAGTTGCCCGCAGAAAAACGTGACCAGCTTAATCTGCAAAGCCAGCAGCTTTACAAAGGTATCAACAGCAGCCTGATTAACGATATTTTCGATCTGCTCTATATCAAACGCTTAGACGGTCATGTGAATACCCGCTTGTTCACCAATACCGCCCTGACCGGCGTAAAAAATACCGCCAACCATAAAACCTTGAATCTGGCGCTGCATCAGCATGAACAGGATCAACACTTCGCCATCGACAGCGAGGCAGTGATCCTGTGCACCGGATATCGCCACCAGCCACCTGCATTTTTACAACCGATCCATGATCGGATCGCGTGGGATGAAAAAGGCCGTTACGACGTTGCCCGCAACTACTCGATCGATAACCAGCACCACGAGATCTTCGTGCAAAACGCCGAGCTGCACACTCACGGTTTTGTCACTCCCGACCTTGGTATGGCCTGCTACCGCAACTCATGGATCCTGCGTGAGATCACCGGAACCGAGCACTATCCGATTGAAGAACAAATTGCTTTCCAACAGTTTGCCGCTCCGCAAACCGGAGATTTGCTATGAGTTATATATTTAAACATCAGGTAGAAAATGTGGGCGATTTTGCCCTACGTCCGCTGGATGCGGTTCAAGACGCCGAGCTGCTGCATAGCTGGGTTAGCCAACCTTACGCTCGTTATTGGGGAATGATGGAGCAAAGCGTTGAGCAGGTGCGGGATTTCTATCTCGATCTGCTTAAGCATCATCCCGATGGCGCATTCATCGGCGTGTATCAAGGCAAACCAACGTTTCTGTTGGAACGCTATCAGGCGATCCACGATCCGGTTGGCCAATGCTATCCGGCACAAAACAGCGACTATGGTATGCACATTTTGGTCGCGCCAGCAGATAAACCGGTCAGCGATTTTACCTGGGCCGTGTTCCAAACCATCGTGGCGTTCATGTTTAGCGATGAGCGCGTTACTCGCATTGTGGTCGAGCCCGATGTGCGTAATGAGAAGATCCATCGTCTGAACAAACGCGCTGGTTTCGTCTACCAACATCAAATTGAGCTCGCGAACAAAACCGCATGGCTAGCGTTCTGCGATCGCGAGCAGCACGCCGCCGCACTGCGCCATGATGCACAATTCCATTCTGTTTCCCGTCAGGAGACCCACGCATGACCGCTCATACTCAGTTTTCTCATTTGCCCGTATCGGAACAAAATCGTCACGTTATCGCTCACCTGACCCCCGAACTGTGGAGTAAAGCCAACCGCCTACACGTCCGCAAGGCGATTGCCGAATTCGCCCATGAGCGCTTAATCACGCCTGAATGCGTTAGCCAGCCGACTTCAGCCGATGAAATGGCCGATTACCAACTCACAGCGCCACAGGACGAAGTGATCTATCACTTCCGCGCACGTCGTCTAGCCTTGGAACACTGGGCCATTGATGCTGACTCTATTCAAAAAACGCAAAACGGCGTTGAGCAAGAGCTGGACTCGCTACGCTTTATCATTGAATTCAAAGACGTGTTGGGCATTCCACAGGAAATGTTGCCCACCTATATGGAAGAAATCACCAGCACCTTATACAGCAGCGCTTTCAAGCATCTGCGCGAAGGGGTTTTGATTGAGCATCTGCTCGACGCTGATTTCCAAACGCTAGAAGGCGCCATGATGGAAGGCCACCCCGCGTTTGTGGCAAACAATGGCCGTATTGGTTTCGATGCGTTTGATTATCAGGCCTATGCGCCGGAAGCCGCAGCGCCAATCAACTTTGTTTGGCTTGCGGCACACAAAAGCAAAGCGCATTTCGCCAGCATCGATGAGCTCAGTTACCAACGGTTGCTGGCAGAAGAGCTCACACCAAGCATCGTTGATGATTTCACTCAGCAATTGATCGCACAGGATCTTGATCCGAATAACTACATCTTTATGCCCGTGCATCCGTGGCAATGGCAAAATAAGCTGACTGGGATCTTCGCCCCCGATATCGCCAAGCGTGAGCTGGTTTATCTGGGCATTGGCGACGATAACTATCAGGCTCAACAGTCCATCCGCACCTTCTTCAATACCAGTCACCCGCGCAAACGCTATGTAAAAACTGCGCTTTCGATCCTCAATATGGGCTTTATGCGCGGCCTGTCTCCGTACTATATGGCGACAACGCCGGGCATCAACGAATGGCTGGCCGAGCTTATCGAAAACGACAGTTGCCTGCGTGATTATGGTTTCCGTATGCTGCGCGAAGTGGCGACCATCGGCTATCGTAATCACTATTACGAAAGCGCGGTGAGCGGCGATACGCCATACAAAAAAATGATGGCGGCGCTGTGGCGCGAAAGCCCGCTGGCGCTAATTCAGTCGAACCAGCGTGTTATGACGATGGCGGCGCTATTGCATCAGGATCGCGATGGCAATGCGTTGCTGCCGGCCATGATTCAGGCTTCAGGCTTAGAGACCGGTGAATGGTTAAAGCGCTATCTGCAAAGCTATCTCAGCCCGCTGCTGCACTGCTTATACACCTACGATCTGGCCTTTATGCCACACGGTGAAAACCTGATCCTCGTACTGGAAAACCACACTCCAGTGCATGTCTTTATGAAAGATATCGCCGAAGAGATCGTGGTAATGGATCCCGACGCTGATTTACCTGAAAAGGCCAAACGCGTTGCGGTATTCGTACCCGACGAGCTTAAAATTTTGTCGATCTTTACCGATGTGTTCGACGGTTTCTTCCGCTTTATGGCTGCAATTCTGCATGAGCAGGGAAATTATCCGCAGGAGAAATTCTGGCAACGCGTGGCGGAATGCGTGACGGATTATCAGCAGGCGCATCCTGAGCTGACCGAACGCTTCGAGCGCTATGACATGTTCAGCCCAGCGTTTACTCATTCTTGTCTCAATCGCCTACAGCTGGCTAATAATCGCCAGATGATTAACCTCAGCGATCCCTCACAAAACCTGAAATTTGCGGGCCAGTTGGATAACCCATTGGTAGTTTTTAAATAACGGTCAATGCGACTGGCGCTGACACAAAAGATACACGGGTTTACCGTAGGGTGCGGTTATGGAATACACCCTACGCTCCCCGAAAATCAGACTTGAGCGACTATAGCCCCTGCCGTTCCCTTTTCACTGGGAATGCAGGGGCAAACTCTTTACATAAACCGAGTAATCACCCGACATGTCATCCTATATTGCTGCTTCTAAGCTAACTCGCCGTGCCGTGCTGTTTCCTCTCGCGCTGGTGCTATTCGAGTTCGCAACCTACATCGCCCACGACATGATCCAACCGGGCATGATCCATGTGGTGCGTGATTTCAATGCCGACGTGAGCTGGGTTCCAACCTCATTAACCGCGTATTTATTCGGTGGCATGATGCTGCAATGGCTGCTTGGGCCGCTATCTGACCGCGTTGGCCGCCGCCCAGTGATGCTGACCGGCGTGATGCTGTTTGTCGCCGCCTGTATCGCTACGCTATTCACCAACAGCATTGAACAATTTATTCTGATGCGTTTTATCCAAGGCATCAGCCTCTGTTTTATCGGTGCCGTTGGATATGCCGCCGTGCAAGAAGCCTTCGACCAAACGCTCAGCATCAAGCTGATGGCATTAATGGCCAACGTGGCTTTGATAGCGCCATTGGTTGGCCCACTTGCCGGAGCTGCATTTATTCAATTTGCACCGTGGAAAAGCATGTTTGCCGTTTTTGCCTTAGTGGCATTTATTGCATGGCTAGGTCTATGGAAAGGGATGCCGGAAACCGCGCAGTCGCAGGGCGAAAAATTACGCTTAACCTCCCTGTTGGCAGACTATCGGCAGGTATTCGGCAATCTGCGCTTTGTCTGCGGGGCAGCATCAATCGGCTTTTCAGCTCTGCCGCTGTTGGCATGGGTCGCCATTTCACCGGTGATACTGATCGATGGCGAAGGGCTTACGCCAGTGGCGTATGGCTGGCTACAAGTGCCTATTTTTGTGGCTCTCATCATGGGCAATCTTGTGCTGGCACGCATTGCAGGAAAGATGTCGATTGAAAAACCACTCTGGCTCGGTGCGCCGCCTATCATTACAGGTCTGGCACTGGCCACCTTCGGCACACTATTTACCCCACACGCTTATCTTTGGACCATTGCGGGTTTAAGCCTATACGCCTTCGGCACAGGGCTGATTAACGCAGGGTTATATCGCCTCACGCTGTTTGCCAGCGATATGCGCAAAGGCACCGTTGCCGCCGCGCTCGGTATGACCACCATTGGTATTTATGCCTTGGGCATCGAAATCGCAAAACGTATTTATCTCTGGCAGGGAAGTGGGATCTTTAATCTGTATGGATTAATCAGCGGGCTGCTTTGGCTGGGTCTGATGTGGGTATTTTTGAAGAAAAAGGTCAGCAGCTAATCCCTACATACTGACCCCATCGTAACCCTCCCCTTGGCAGGGGAGGAATTTCGGTTGCGGGAACTATCCCACCACTACCGATAACATACTCAGCGACGCCATAACAATGCCGTCCACCGGCACAGAAATAGGCTCTTCACCGTCCCATGCACCCAGTACATATAACAGCGGCAGGAAGTGCTCCGGCGACGGGTTAGATAATTCAGCGCCTTCATGCTGCATAAAGTTAACCAGCGGATGGTTTTCGCCTTTATATGCCAGATTCTCACGCACAAAATTATCAAAGCTAAATGCCCACGGATAAGGTTCCGCTTCGCCCTGCCACTTAACCATTCGCAGGTTATGTACCACGTTTCCGCTCGCTACAATCATCACGCCTTCATCGCGCAAAGCCGCGAGTTTCTTGCCTAATTCATAGTGGTACGCAGCCGGTTGAGTACCATCAATACTCAATTGAATCACCGGAATATCCGCATCTGGGTACATTTTTATCAAAACGCCCCACGTACCGTGATCCAAACCCCATTCGCTGGTATCCAAATGCACCATTTCTGGAGCCAGTAATTCCTGTACTCGCCGGGCAAGCTCAGGCGAGCCCGGCGCTGGATATTGGGTATCGAACAGTGCCTGTGGGAATCCACCAAAATCATGGATCGTACGCGGCTGCTCCATCGCCGTGACAAACGTGCCACGGGTGTACCAATGAGCAGAAACAGCAACAATCGCTTTCGGACGCGGCAACGTTTTACCTAACTCGCGCCAAGCCGTGGTGTAGTCATTTTCTTCCAGCACGTTCATCGGGCTACCGTGACCGAGAAATAGCGCAGGCATACGAGAGGTAGTCATAACATTATCCTTTTCTGAGTCTGGCGGAGAGCATCGCCTCCGAATGGTTATACATTACTCAGATTTATCTCGATCGTCTGCCGGATAACTATGATGATGATTGTCAGTAAATTTGAATATAAGACGCCGAGGGGGTTGAGTTATTAGAGCCATTGGTAATAACTTTGTATTCGCTATTTACTTAATGATAGGTTAAAACAATAATAGGAATCATTATCAACAAGGAGGCGCTATGTCAGTTCCACTTATTCTGACTTTGCTTGCCGGCGGTGCCACATTTGTCGGCGCGTTATTAGCCATTATCGGACAGAAACCCTCCAACCGGGTTTTAGCTTTTGCGCTTGGCTTTGCGGCAGGGATTATGCTGCTGATTTCTTTGATGGAAATGTTACCCGCCGCGCTGGGTACCAAAGGCATGTCGCCGATGCTCGGCTATGGCATGTTTATCATTGGTCTGGTGGGCTATTTCATGTTGGACAGAATGTTGCCGCACCAGCATGCACATGACCTGATGGATGCCCCTAAAGCAGGTAAAACACGAAACCTGCGCCGAACAGCCATGCTGCTGACGCTCGGTATTAGCCTGCATAACTTTCCAGAAGGCATTGCCACCTTTGTCACCGCCAGCTCCGACCTTGAATTAGGCATGGGCATTGCGCTCGCGGTAGCCATTCACAATATCCCAGAAGGCTTAGCGGTTGCAGGGCCGGTCTATGCCGCTACGGGCTCAAAAATCAAAGCGCTATGGTGGGCAAGCGTTTCGGGCTTCGCCGAAATTTTAGGTGGATTGCTGGCATTTTTCCTGCTGGGCCCAGCCATCTCTCCGGTGTTCATGGCTTCTATTATGGCTATGGTGGCGGGTATTATGGTGGCGCTATCGGTAGATGAACTGATGCCGCTGGCCAAAGAGATTGATCCGCAGAACAACCCAAGCTATGGCGTGCTTTGTGGTATGACGGTGATGGGCTTTAGCCTAACGCTGTTACAAAGCAGCCCGCTCGGTTAAGGCTCTCCCATCTCCAAATAGCAAAAAGGACAGCCTAGGCTGTCCTTTTTCGTGCAGAGCTCAGCGAAATTAGCTCGCGATTTTTTCTTGAGACTGACGGTAAGCCACCAAATCATCGATGGTCACGACTGGCATATTATGTTTGTTAGCAAACACAATCACTTCTGGCGCACGCGCCATGGTGCCGTCGTCATTGGTCAGTTCACACAGTACGCCCGCAGAACGGAAACCGGCTAAAGTCACCAGATCGATAGTTGCTTCAGTATGACCACGACGAGTCAGAACGCCGCCGTTTTGAGCACGCAGTGGGAACACGTGACCAGGGCGATGCAGGTCCGAAGGCTTAGCGCCTTCAGCGCTTGCGGCGCGCACGGTAGTCAAACGGTCTTTGGCGGAAACGCCGGTCGTCACGCCTTCAGCGGCTTCAATGGTCACGGTGAATGCTGTGCCATAATGACTCGTGTTGTTGCTGACCATCATCGGCAGATCTAACTGCAAACGACGCTCTTCGGTGATGCACAGGCAAACAATGCCGCTACCGTGACGGATGGTCAGAGCCATCTGTTCTTCAGTCATGGTTTCAGCAGGGAAAATCATGTCGCCTTCGTTTTCACGATTTTCATCGTCAAGCACCATAACGCCACGGCCTTCACGCAATGCAGCTAGCGCACGTTCAACACGTTCCATCGGAGTACCGAAATCGGAAAGTAAAGTCTGATTCATGGTAAAAAAACCTCATTAATTATATGGATTACCAGAATCAGGGCAGCTTTGAGGAGTGGCAAACGTAAGCCTACGGCTAACGCGCCTAATAACGCGAGTGGGACAAACCCAACAGGTACCGTTACTCTCTCCCATCCGGACTCTAACCGTCGGCTCTGGAATTACACCAGATCTGCTGTCCTTACGCCTTACAGCGTAAGCGCTCGCGGGCTTTTTATGATGCGCTTGCCGTGAAAGACATGCGTTATGCATAAATTTACCGCCGGTGGGGACTTCCACCCCGCCCTGAGAATAAGCAGGTCAACTATAACGCTAATGATTAGTTTGGGCAATCGTCATTCCAGATTATCCAAGAGCGATCACAGAGGTTTATCCGTTTGCCAACTCGCATTACACTATGCAGCTATAGCTCTGCTATTGTGCATCAGCTCAATATCATCGTCATTCGTTCTGATAGTGGTTCTTAAGCCCTAACGCATGACCATAACGACCAAGGAACACGCCATGATTGACCCGAAGAAAATTGAACAGATTGCCCGTCAGGTGCATGAATCCATGCCAAAAGGACTGCGCGAGTTCGGGGATGATGTCGAGAAAAAAATCCGCCAAATCCTACAGGCACAATTTAATCGTATGGATTTAGTGAATCGCGAAGAGTTTGACGTTCAGACGCAGGTTTTGCTGCGCACACGTGAGAAGCTAGCGATGATGGAACAGCGCTTAGCTGCGCTAGAAGAAAAACTGGCAGCAAGCGAAACACCGGCGACAAAAGACGCTGAATAAGCCAGTCGAACATGAACGCAAAAACGGAAGCCTAGGCTTCCGTTTTTTATTGCTGCTTTATTGCTGCTTAGAAAGGATAGCTAATGGGAGTTTAATCCGCTTTCCGCCGCGCGCCGTGGCAACAATGCCCATAATGCAGCTAGCATCACAATCGCATAAATGCTTTTCCAGCCAACCATGTAGAGCAATAACAAACACAATACGCTGCCTATCGCCGCCATCAGACGTGAACGTCCTTTCAATAGACGGCAACCCGCCAGCATACACAGCAGATAGATCATGATAAAAATACCGTTGGCATAAATAATCAGTTCATCCAAAGCCACACCTAGCGCATAAATGCCCACCGCGCACAGTAAACAGCAGCCAAGAACAACATTCAGCGCGTTGACCGGTGCCTGACGCGATGAAAGCTGCGCCAAACGGCTTTGAGGTTTCAGCTGCGCCTGTGACCACACCAGCCGAGCAAAGCTTTGAGTGTAAATATTGAGGCTGGCAAAACAGGCCAGATAGCCAATAATGCAGGCGACCCACAGCGCCTTTTGCCCAAATAGCTGCACCACGATCCCCGGCAGCGATGCTGCGGCGGCTTTTTCCGCGCCAAAGGCATTGAAATGCAAGACTGCAACCGTACAACCCCAGTACACCACGCCAGCCAGCAGCAAGCCGATCATCAATGCACGAGGAAAATCACGTTCGGGATCTTTAAATTCAGAAGCCAAATGGGCAAAGGCTTCTAGTCCAACAAAGCACCAAAACATCACGGCTAATGCGGAAAAGAGGTTATGAGGGCTCACGTCTGACGGGGCTGGGAATGGAATTTCCGCCGGCGATATTCCACCACGCCACCAAATGGCCGCGACCAAAGCCACCACCAGTCCGGCGATCAGCGTCTGTAAGTTCGCGCTGGAACCCGCTCCGCGAGTGCCCAGAAACCACACCACCATCAGCGTGCCGATTTCCACCAGCAGCAGCTCCCAGCCGTGCCAGCCAAACATGGCCTGCCAAAACCCCGCCGCAATTTGCAGTGCCGCAGGTAAACCAACGGGGATAACGGAAAGAAACAGCCAACCGGTCACTCGCGCCATATGCGGCCCAAATGCCATACCAACAAAATGAGCGGCACCGCCCGCGCTTGGAAAGTGACGCCCAAGTGCAGCAAAACCAATCGCGATCGGAAACACGAGGACAATGAGAATTGGCCATGCCCACAGGCTATCATTGCCGGCCACCAGCGCCGCTAATGCAGGCACAGCAAACACGCCCGTGCCTAACAGCGATGTGGATAACAACCCTATTCCCTGAGCCAGTCCTAGCTCTTGCTTTAATCCGCTCACAATGTGTTCCGCTTAACGTTCATCGGGGGATTATTCGTGGCCCTGACGGATCGTTTTGATGATATTGGTGGTTGAACAACCATCTTCAAAGTTCAGCACACGCACTTCACCACCGGCAGCAATCACTTCTTTTCCGCCCGCAATATCTTCAGGTTTGTAGTCACCGCCTTTAACCAGCAGATCCGGCAATACCTCAGAGATAATGCGCTGCGGCGTATCTTCTTCAAATGAGATAACCCAATCCACGGCTTCCAGCGCGGCCAAGACGATCATTCGCTGTGCTAACGCATTGACCGGACGCTCTTCGCCTTTCAAGCGTTTGGTTGACGCATCGCTGTTTACCGCAACGATCAGTCGATCGCCCAGTTTGCGTGCGTTAGCTAGATAAGAAACATGTCCCGCATGCAGGATGTCAAAGACACCGTTAGTCATCACGACTTTTTCGCCACGCTGACGAGCATTAGCAACGGCGGCTTTTAGCTCTTCCTGACTCATCACACCAAAGCCAGTTTCACTGCGCCCACGAATGGCATTTTCCAGCTCGATAGGTGAAACGGTAGAAGTCCCCAGTTTACCTACCACCACACCCGCGCCTGCATTGGCTAAGAAGCAAGCCTCTTCCAATGATGTTCCCGCGGCAATTGCCGTTGCCAGAACGCCAATAACCGTATCGCCAGCACCGGTCACGTCATACACTTCTTGCGCCTGCGTCGGCATATGCAACGGCGGCTGGTCGTGCTGCAACAAAGTCATGCCCTGTTCAGAACGCGTAACCAACAGCGCCGTGAGCTCAAATTCACGCATCAGTTGCAAACCACGTTCAACCAATTCTTCATCGGTTTTACAACGGCCAACTACGGCTTCGAACTCAGACAGATTTGGTGTTAACAGCGTGGCGCCTCGGTAGCGTTCAAAATCAGTACCTTTAGGATCGATCAGTACAGGAACGTTCGCCGCACGTGCTAGTTGAATCATCTGTTGAACCGAATTTAATGCCCCTTTGGCATAATCGGACAAAATTAACGCGCCCAATTTTGGCAATGCGTGCTGAATTCTTTCAAAGATTGGCTGAGGATCAATGCTGCTAAAACCCTCTTCAAAGTCGAGACGAATCAGCTGCTGATTACGCGATAAAACACGTAATTTAGTGATCGTTGGATGCGTCGGCACGGACACGAAATCGCATTTAACGTTAACTTCACCCAGCTTAGCGCTTAGCGCTCTTGCTGCATCATCGATACCGGTTAAACCCACCAAACGAGCATTCGCGCCGAGAGACGCTATGTTCATTGCCACGTTGGCCGCACCGCCTGGACGCTCCTCAACGGTATCCACTTTTACCACCGGTACTGGTGCTTCAGGTGAAATACGGCTGGTAGGTCCATACCAGTAGCGATCTAACATTACGTCACCCACAACAAGTACGTTGGCATGACGGAAATCAGGTAGGGTTACTTTCATCCCCGGACTCCAAAAAAGACTAAGATTGTGCGCGATATTATCACACCCAGCGTTATTTCTATTACACCCTTCTCACGAGTTGTGGCTGCTCGTTGACTGCAACTCCACGTAATTTATGTATACAATAGGATCTCAATTCATTCAGCGAGGTTCTGATTTCCCCGTTATGGCTGACAATCATGTTTACCCGAAATTCGAGCGCGAATTACTGCACCCACGTTACTGGTTAACTTGGTTGGGGTTGGGAGTGCTATACATTTTAGTCCTTCTGCCCTATCCATGGCTGTATAAGTTTGGAACGTGGTTAGGCAGAACTGCGATGAAGTTTATGAAACGCCGGGTAAAAATTTCTCTACGCAATTTAGAGCTTTGCTTTCCCCAAATGAGTGAAGCCGAGCGTAGAGAAAAAGTTGCCAAAAATTTTGAGTCCGTTGGTATGGGGCTCATTGAAACCGGTATGGCTTGGTTTTGGCCAACGTGGCGTATAAATCGCTGGTGTAAAGCTGAAGGCTTAGAAAACATCGCTAAAGCTCAGCAAGAAGGCAAAGGCGTACTGCTGATTGGTTTGCACTTCTTAACGTTAGAGCTAGGCGCACGTATTTTTGGTGTTCATAATCCCGGCGTCGGTGTTTATCGTCCTAACGACAACAAGGTTGTGGATTGGATGCAAACTTGGGGACGTCTGCGCTCCAATAAATATATGCTCGACCGTAAAGACGTTAAGGGCATGATCCGCGCGCTCAAAGAGGGTGAGATCGTGTGGTACGCACCCGATCACGACTACGGCCCACGCAGCAGCGTTTTTGTTCCCTTGTTTGCCGTTGAAGAAGCAGCCACCACAACCGGCACTTACATTCTGGCTCGCATGGGCAAACCGGCTATTATCCCATTTAACGCGGTTCGAGCCGAAGACGGTAGCGGCTATACCATGGTGATTCAGCCACGATTAGAAGATTTCCCGCTGGAAAACGAAACCGTCGCCGCTATCGCCATGAATAAAGTCGTCGAGCAAGAGATCCTACGCGCGCCCACGCAATATATGTGGATGCACCGTCGCTTTAAGACTCGTCCCAAAGGCATGCCTTCACGCTACTAGTCCAAAGCACTAACGCTTATTGTTCTAAATAGATTTCAAAGAAAATGGGTTTCAGGGAAGAAACCACTAATAGCCAAATATTAGAAAATCCATTGCTCCCACAATATCATCTCGGCAATATCCCAAGTCATCGACCTGTTCCCCTAGCTGCGACAACGCGACACCAGCCATCTGCGGCGTCATCAATAACACTTCATATCCTTCAATTTTAAAGCACAGGATCAGTCGATCCTGCTCAGCCAACGATGATGTTGTTTTTAGCCCTAATGGGATAACCATTCGGGTCGCTAGCGATGATAAAAAATCGTGCTGAACATCCAGAAGATACGGGAAACGTTTGGCAGAAGCCCGGTCTCGGTTTTTGTAGACGGCAAACTGGCTCATCAAAAAGACCTCAGGCCATCGCTGAATACACCGTTCTCTTCAACATCTTGATTATAGGCAGCAATGCTTTGTTGATGGCTATCAAGCCACTGTCGTTGCCCCTCTGCGATGACGACCTGCTGCAGAGCCTCTTCCATCACGGCAGATAAATTGATGTTAAGTGCTTTAGCCTGTTGAATCAGTCCCTGATCGATGCTCACATTCACCGCCTTTTTACTTCCCGTCAGAAGCGTTCTACGTTTCATCACGAAACTCCATGCGCATAATTTATGCGCATTATAGAACAACAAAAAGAGAAACGGTTGAAATTTGCGCACAGCTTCGCAAAGATTTTTCTCTATCCCAACCACGTCGCCCAACTGCGGCGCACCTGTTCACGCTCAGCAACAAATGCATCCAGCCCGACGGTGCCCGACTGCTCTTGCAGCGCTAAATGGTGGATCGCATCACGCATCGTCACATAGGCCTGCGTCAGCGCAGCCGCTTCTTCCTCTGGCATGATGTTGTAGTTCGCCATCAGCTCAAAAATACGTACGTTGTCTGACCAACGCGTGAGGCGGGGTTCTTGCGAGGCGTAGTTAAGCACCAGATATTGAGCGATAAATTCAATATCCGTAATGCCTCCCTCATCGGCTTTAATATCAAATTGGTCGCGATGCTTGCCGCCCAGATGTTGGCGCATTTTTTCTCGCATCTCACGGACTTCAGTTTTTAAGGTGCTCGTCTCTCTCGAACGACACAAAATCTCATGACGAATCGCATCAAACTGCTGATGGAGCTGCACGTCGCCATAGACAGGGCGGGCACGTACCAAGGCCTGATGTTCCCACGTCCACGCTTCGTTTCGCTGGTACTCACCAAAGGACTCAACGGTGCTCACCAGCATGCCGGAAGCGCCAGAAGGACGAAGGCGGGCATCTACCTCATACAAAATCCCCGATGACGTACGCGTACTAAACAGATGCATAATGCGCTGCGCCAAGCGCAGATAGAATTGGCGACCATCAATGCTGCGCTCGCCGCTGGTCATCACATCAGACGGGCAATCGAGCAAGAAAACAAGATCGAGATCGGAGCTATAGCCTAGCTCCCACCCGCCTAATTTCCCGTAACCGAGTACCGCAAACCCTCGCCCTTCGCGCCCTTGCAGATGCGTCGGCTGACCATAACGCCCAACCATATGTGTCCATGCCTGCTGCACCACTGCGTCAATCATCGCTTCAGCAAGATAGGTGAGATGATCGCTAACTTTCATCACCGGCAGCGCTCCTGAGATATCGCTGGCAGCAATTCGCAGTTGATGCGCATGTTTAAACTGTCTCAGCGCCTCAAGATTCTGCTCTTCATCATCGGCGGGAACCCGCATTAGATATTGGCGCAGCTCATCGCGATAGGCATCTTGGGGAACGGGCTGATACAAAGTGTTCGGATCGAGCAGTTCATCCAGCAGCAGCGGATAACGTGCTAGCTGCGTCGCCACCATCGGCGATGCCGCGCACAGGCGAATCAGTTGACTCAGCGCCGCGCGATATTCCACCAGCAGCTCCAGATACGTGGTGCGCGTAACGATGTTGAGCAATAGCGGAGTTAAGCGTTGCAGCACGCGTACCGCGTCTTCTCTGGCACAAACTTCACCAAGTAGCGCTGGCATCAGTTGGCCGAGGACTTCGCGGCCACGAGGCCCGATGGTGCGTTTATCAACATCGCTGCGAAAATCATTGATACAGCGCAGCAACAGCTGGCGCGACTCGCTCTCTAACTGCGGCGTGAAGGGATCTAGATCGCGCTCATCCAACAAATCTTGCCACAGGGCGGCAAACTGCTCACGCGGTGCTTCCGCACTTCCTTCTTCACTCTCATCATCGCCGATGAGTTCGTTAAAAATAGCCCTCACAGCCAGCATTTTTTGCTCTAACTGCGCCATCAGCTGAGCCCAATCCGTAACGCCCATTCCCCAAGCTAAGCGGGCCTGATTCAGTTCATCGTTGGGCAGCGTTTGAGTTTGTTCGTCATTGATAGCCTGAAGAAGATTTTCCAAGCGGCGTAAAAACAGATAACTTTCAGTGAGTTCTGTAACCTGTTCAGCCTTAAGTAAACCGAGCTGGCCAATTGCCAACAGAGAAGGCTGGAGCGCGCGCTGCTGTAGAGAAGGCTCACGCCCACCGCGGATCAGCTGGAAAACCTGCGTGATAAACTCGATCTCGCGAATGCCACCAGCACCGAGCTTAATATTATCTTTCAGGCCTCTGCGCCGTACTTCACGGGCAATCATGCTTTTCATGTTGCGCAGCGACTGAATAACACTGAAATCAATGTAACGACGGAATACAAACGGGCGCAGCGTACGGCGTAGTTCTTGGCTATAGGCGTCTTCATTGCCGCCCATCAGACGGGCTTTGACCATCGCGTAACGTTCCCAATCACGCCCCTGTTCTTGGTAATAATCTTCGAGCGCGGCAAAACTCAGCACTAACGGGCCACTGTCTCCAAACGGGCGCAGACGCATATCGACACGATAAACAAACCCGTCCACCGTGGGCTGATCGAGTGCCTTGATCAGCCGCTGCCCCAAGCGAGTGAAGAATTGAGCATTATCTAACTCACGCCGCCCACCTTGCGTCACTCCGCTTTCTGGATAGGCAAAAATCAGATCGATGTCCGATGAAAAATTCAGCTCACCGCCACCCAGTTTTCCCATGCCTAAAATCAGCAATGGCTGCGGTTCACCTTGCGCGTTGCACGGTGTACCCCATTCTGCACAGCAGGTTTTATATAGGCGATCGCGCGCGGCAATAATCAATGTTTCAGCCAGTTCGCTTAATTGGCGCAGCGTATCAGCCGTTTCACAGAGTTTGAGTGATTGCATCCATGAAATTCGCGACAGCATATGACGGCGAAACAGCCGCAGCACGCGCATCAAACACGCTTCATCATCAGCGCCGATTAATTGTTCATCCAACCAATGAGCATAATTTTCCCACTCATCAGGCTGAGGGGGAGTGTCATGCAGTTGCTGCCACCATTCGGGATGCGCGATAAAGTTTTCACTCATGAAATCGCTCAGCGCCAGTGCGCTTCGGTCTTCAAAAGAGGAAATAACCAAACGCTCCGAGATTTGCGCGGCCTGAGCCTCAAGCAAAGGGGGAAACACGCGAGAAGCAGACTCAGACATAAACACTCCCTGAATAAACGCCTATTTGCAGACGAACACGATGATGTAGTGAGTTCTTCCATCTCCTCCCTTCTCAGGGAGGAGAGCCAACTAGCCTATTCAGCTAGTCGTTGACGGACGGTTTTTGAGTACCATTCAACCAGAATGTGGGTTGATCCATCGCATGCTTACGCGTGGATTCAATATAGGCATCTTGCTTCTGAATAATCGCCTGCTGCAGCGTTTGCCAACCAGATAAATACTCCGCCACAGATTCTTCAGGATAGGCCCCTGAAAGCACATGGAACAGCAGCAACTGGCGAACCAAACGGACATATTTGTCCTGGTACTCACCGCCGTGCTGCACATGTTCGAAGGCTTCTTTCAATTCGGCACCGGTACGTCCCAGCATGATATCGGCAAAGCGTTTAAACGAGCCATTCAGCTTGGTTTGCGTTTTATCTGTCACGAAAGAACGCCATTCTGCGGTGGCTATCCAGCGAGTAAGCGCTAACTGGGTATTCAGATACAGCGGGCTAAAGCAGACTTTTTTGGCGTCAAGACGCGGCGTTGCTAACTGCTCTTCTAGCTCAGTGAGACCAGCACGCAGTGCGGTGCTCGCCTTGCGCGGTACTAAACCGCCAAATAACACAAAAATTTGGCGCAGCAGCTCGATCGCCTCAAGCACGCTTTTCTGGGCTTTACGGTCACCGTGCAGCCAAACTTCTTCATTAGCCTGCCAGTGGCGCAGCGCGAAGGTAAAGGCATCGCTCATGCCTTGTTCAACGTTAGCCTTTGGCGCAACGTTTAATATACCTAACGGAACGATCTCTCGTTCAGGATTACCTTTTGCCAAGTGGTAGCCACGCGCGGCTTTGCTCAGGCTACCCAAGCGCAGGCCCCCTTCAGTCGCTAGTTCTTGGGCAAAAGAGAGTAAATCCTCTCGACTACCCGATTTCAGCTCCAGTTCGATTTCATATAAAGGCTCGCTAAGCTCACCGGCTTTCACTTCGCCCTGATCTAGCGCCACCTCAATCTCACTTGAACGGTAAGTAACTACCCACTTCTCTCGTGCAAAATGCGTGCTAAACACCGGTGAAAGTGCGGCTTGAAGCGCCTGAAGATCACAGCCCTCTGGCCATACTTCCGCAGGAAGCAGGTGAATGTCTAATTCGGCAGACTTGAGATCAACGTTAAATTCAGGGCGCTGATGCAACCCTCCCACGGTTTTGCCCGCGGTTTTAAGCGTCATTTCGTAACGATCGCCATATCCGCGAATGCGCAAACCCATGTCATAACTACGCAAGGTGTTATCGGCGGTTTCATAATAGATATTGGTGAGTTTTTGCGCCGCAGTATGAACATTTGGCCACGGAGCCAAACGCTGAGAAAGTTGTTCCGCTACTTCAGGAGTAGCGATGAATTTTAGTTCGATTTCGACGTTCATAGCTTCGGTCATAATTGGTTCACATTAAGGTTTTACCGAACTATATCAATAAGTTCAGGCGGAAATACAAAAATGGTGTGCAACACAAAACACATCAGTTAACATGCGCACCCTTCTGACAACTTTTGCGCAGAAAACCATCAAAAGGTGCATGAGTGATGCCAGTAAATACTATATTAGGATTGTTTGCCAAGTCTCCCCTGAAACCACTTCAGGAACATGCCAGCAGCGTGCACCAATGTTGCTCACTGCTCATTCCATTTTTCCAAGCTACGGCTCAACAACAGTGGGAAAACGCTCAACAGCTTCGTGAGCAAATCTCCATGCTAGAAAAACAGGCTGATACGCTGAAACGAGAAATTCGCCTCAAGCTACCACGCGGGCTGTTTTTACCGGTTGCTCGAACCGACATGCTCGATCTCGTGACTCAGCAAGATCGTTTGGCTAATCGCGCTAAAGATATTGCCGGCCGAGTCATCGGCCGCCGTCTCATGGTACCGGAATCGATGCAAACCGACTTCATGGTTTATTTGCAACGCTGCTTAGATGCTACCACGCAGGCCAACAAAGTGATCCACGAACTGGATGAACTGTTAGAAACAGGCTTCCGTGGGCGTGAAGCGTCACTGGTTGAGCAAATGGTGATGGAGTTGGACCACATTGAAGATGATACCGATCATCAACAAATTTTGCTGCGCCAAGCGTTGTTGGCTCTCGAACCACAGTATAACCCTATCGATGTGATGTGCCTGTATCAGGTCATGGAATGGATCGGCAGCCTTGCCGATGAATCACTGCGCGTAGGGTCACGCCTTGAGCTTATGTTAGCTCGTACGTAGTCATTGGTTTCTCACTGTTAATTTTAATCTTTTGATATTTTGGACTAACACAAATGGCAATTATTGCTGACCACGGCACTTTGCTGATCTTCATCGCGGCATTTTTCGGCTTGCTGATGGCAATTGGTATTGGGGCTAATGACGTTGCAAATGCTATGGGCACCTCCGTAGGCGCTCGCGCAATCACCGTCCGTCAGGCGATCATTATCGCCATGATCTTTGAATTTGCCGGAGCCTATCTGGCCGGTGGAGAAGTCACGCAAACCATCCGCAACGGCATCATTGATACCAGCGCCTTCAGCACACAGCCAGACGTGCTGGTTTTCGGCATGATGGCATCATTGCTGGCGGCTGGGATCTGGCTCATCGTAGCCTCGATGATGGGCTGGCCAGTTTCAACAACGCATTCCATCATTGGCGCTATTATTGGCTTTGCCTGTGTTTCCGTTGGGCCAGACGCCGTGGAATGGGGCGGCGTAAAAGGCATTGTAGGCAGTTGGATTATTACTCCGCTGATTTCCGGCGTGGTGGCTTACGGTATTTTCCTCAGCGCCCAACGTTTAATTTTTAATACCGATAATCCTTTCGCCAATGCACGCCGCTATGGCCCAATTTATATGTTTTTGACCTCTTTGGTTATTTTGCTGGTAACCATCAAAAAAGGCCTTAAACACGTTGGACTGCATCTTACCAACGGTGAAACATGGATTATCTCGATTGCGCTATCTCTGTTAGTGATGATCGGTGGCTATTTCTACCTATCGCGTAAATCATTCACCGATAACTCCGATGAAGAAGACCATTTCCGAGGCGTAGAGAAAGTCTTCAGTTTGCTGATGGTGATTACCGCGTGTGCGATGGCGTTTGCCCACGGTTCGAACGATGTCGCCAACGCGATTGGCCCATTGTCGGCCATCGTCGCCATTGTGCACGATCCCTTAGCGCTCGCGTCTACGTCGCCTATCGTCTGGTGGATATTACCACTGGGCGGAGTAGGCATCGTGGTTGGGTTGGCATTAATGGGACGGCGTGTGATGGAAACCGTAGGCAGTGGCATCACCGACCTTACCCCGAGTCGAGGCTTTGCCGCTCAGTTCGCCACTGCGTCTACCGTTGTGATTGCTTCTGGAACAGGATTACCGATTTCCACCACGCAAACGCTGGTTGGTGCGGTGCTTGGCGTGGGGTTCGCTCGTGGTATTGCGGCGTTAAATCTTAACGTGGCGCGCAACATTGTGGCTTCATGGATTATTACTCTGCCTGCGGGAGCGGGGTTATCTATCGTGTTGTTTTATATTTTGCAGGCACTGTTTGGCTAATTCGTGCTTTTCGTCAAACCATCGATGAAAGCCAAATAAACAGATGAAACATGGGGCCTGATAAGCGATTATCAGGCCTATTAATTTTTAGCCGTGCATTCCAAATGGTGTAACGACCCGCTTTAGAAGTCAGATAGTTCCCATTTCGGATTTTTCATTGCGTCGCCACACTGTTCCCCGTACTATTTTGTCTCTTCACCCACTTGAAAATGAAAATCAGATGCATAAATTTCGCTTAGTTTGTTTAACACTACTCGCCGCCTGCTTCACGCTGAATGCTCACGCTGAAGAGAAGCGCTACATTTCCGATGAGCTGAATACCTACGTCCACAGCGGCCCAGGTAATCAGTATCGTATCGTCGGAACATTAAATGCGGGTGAGGAAGTTGAACTACTGAGCGTTAATGCAGACAACAAATATGGTCAGGTACGCGATGCCAAAGGCCGTACCGTGTGGCTACCTATGGAGCAACTGAGCACTGAGCCGAGCTTACGTAGCCGCGTGCCAGAATTAGAGCAACAGGTAAAAACGCTGACCGACAAACTGACCAATATCGATAATAGCTGGAACCAACGTACTGCGGAAATGCAGCAAAAAGTGGCCAACAGCGATAGCACTATCAACGGTCTAAAATCAGAAAATCAAAAGCTGAAAGAACAGCTCTCCAGCGCACAGAAAAGCGTTAGCGCCATCAACACTCAGTTAGATGATAAAAAGCGCGGCATCATCATGCAGTGGTTCTTATATGGCGGCGGCGTTGCCGGTGGCGGCTTGCTGCTAGGCCTACTCTTGCCTCGTTTAATTCCACGACGCAAAAAAGACCGTTGGATGAATTAATCTTAGAAAACGCCGCTTGCGGCGTTTTTTTATTTCAGTGCGCGGCGCGTTTGTCGTAACCTGTTTGTTATAACCTATAGTTAACAAATTATCTTATCCGAATAACTGTGTTATGCCTTTCACCTCTCGGATTATCCCATCACGAAGAATGTGAAAGGCGTTTGTGAGGAAGTGAGTTTGAAGATTTTTTTGGTCGGCGGAGCCGTACGCGATAAGCGACTGAATTTACCCGTTTATGACCGCGATTGGGTCATCGAAGGTGCAACACCTGAAGAGTTAACGGCACAAGGTTTTCAGCAGGTTGGTAAAGATTTCCCCGTTTTTCTGCATCCTAAATCCCGAGAAGAATATGCGTTAGCACGCACCGAGCGAAAATCAGGCCACGGCTATACCGGTTTTGTCACCTATTTCGCCCCCGACGTAACCCTAGAACAAGACCTGTTACGCCGCGATCTCACCATCAATGCGATGGCTGAGAGCGCTGATGGAACGCTTATCGATCCCTACGGTGGCCTAAACGATCTTAACCACAAGGTTCTACGCCACGTATCAGATGCGTTTCACGAAGATCCGCTACGTGTATTGCGCGTTGCGCGCTTTGCGGCTCGTTTTGCTCATTTGGGCTTTCACGTCGCACCAGAAACAATGGCTTTGATGACGCAGATGACGGCGGATAATGAGCTACAAAATCTGACGCCTGAGCGAGTTTGGCGCGAAACAGAAAAAGCATTGATCACGCAGAGCCCACAGGTTTATTTCCAAGTGCTGCGTGACTGTGGTGCGTTAGCCGTATTGTTCCCAGAAATTGATAATCTGTTTGGCGTGCCGGCACCGGAAAAATGGCATCCAGAAATTGATACGGGTATTCACACGCTGATGGCATTAGCTATCGCCGCCGAACTCACCGACGAGATTGACGTGCGGTTTGCTACGCTAACGCATGATTTAGGCAAGGGGTTAACGCCGCCAGAGTATTGGCCACATCACCACGGTCACGGCCCTGCGGGTGTGAAATTGGTTGAAGCACTTTGCCAACGTTTACGCGTACCCAACGCCATTCGTGAACTGGCAAAAATCGTCGCTGAATATCACGATTTGATTCATACCGTGGAGAAGTTGCGACCGGTCACGCTGCTTAAATTATTTGATTCTATTGACGTTTGGCGCAAGCCACAGCGTTTGGAACAAATGATTATGTCCAGTGAAGCCGATGCCCGTGGGCGTACTGGATTTGAAAACAATCCCTACCCTCAAGGCGATTACCTGCGTGCGGCCTGCAAAGTGGCGGAAAGCGTATCTGTTCGAGAAGTTGTCGATGCCGGTTTCAAAGGACCGCAAATTCGTGAGGAACTGCAACAGCGCCGCTTAAACGCGCTCAAAGAGTGGAAGCAAGAAGTCTCGCCACCGGAAGAAAACCGCGATTAACACCCACAAAAAAGGCCTCGGTAAAAACCAAGGCCTTTTTTCATTGCTCAGCGTACTGTTTACAGGAATACCATGTAAACCACTGCGGCAACGATAAAGCGGTAAATCGCGAAGGGAACAAAAGAGATCCGTTTAATCACGCTCAAGAACGTTTTAATCGCAATTAATGCCACAATAAACGCCGTAACAAAACCAACCGCAAACATCGGTAAGTCAGCCATAGACAGGAACGGCAAGCTCTTATACAGCTCTAACGCGGTGGCACCCATCATCATTGGCACCGCCAAAATGAATGAGAACTCAGACGCTGCAAAGCGGCTCACGCCCATCAACATCCCGCCTGAAATGGTCGCACCAGAGCGAGAGAATCCCGGCCAAAGAGCCAAACACTGAAAACAGCCAATCATAAATGCCTGACGATAGGTAATATCGTCTAGCCCAACCGCGCGAGGTTGCTTTGGCTTAAGCCATTCCGCTGCCAGCAGTAGGAAACCACCGACGACCAACGCATACACTACGGTTCGTGGCGCAAACAGGGTTTTTATCGCATCGTGGAACACCAGCCCCAAGACTACCGCAGGGATCATCGCAAGCAGGATATGGCCTAATGTCAGATGTCCTTGGGTTTTGCCCTCATGCACCGGAGGCTGACCAAAATGAATGCCAATCAGGCCAAACAGACGACGCCAGAACATCACGACAACCGCCAAAATCGAGCCTAGTTGGATAATAACTTCAAAGGTCTTTGCCTTATCACCTTCAAATCCAAGCCAGTGTCCGACGATAATCATATGCCCCGTTGACGATACCGGCAGAAACTCTGTAACACCTTCAACAACCCCAAGAATAAACGCATTGATCAGCAAATGCAGATCCATAAAAGTACTACCCTTTTCAAAAGTGCTACGCACGCAAAAAAGTGACGCAATAGCGTCACTTATGAAGTATGACTGTGACTAGGCTAATTCAATAAAGTTTCGCCAATATGACATTTAAATCTCATTGATCTGATTGATTAAACGCGCTTTCCACGCTCAATCTGCACGCCGACACTTTTCGCATGCGCCACGGCGCCCGGTTTGCTGACTTTGATGCGAACCCACGGACTATTAAATTTATCCATCAGCATCATCGCCACTTCTTCAGCCACGCGCTCAACCAGCGCAAACTGGTTGGGTTCAACATGCTTGATGATCGCCTCACTCACGTCAGCATAGCTAAGGCAGTCTGCCACGTCATCGCTCAACGCTGCTTTGCGGTTATCCCACGCCAGCTCAACGTCGAATACAAGCTTCTGACGAATGGTTTGTTCCCAGTCATAAACACCGATTGTGGTGATGACGGTTAATTCTTCAATAAATACGATGTCCATCACGTGATTCTCTGTTTTTGCCTTTGGTTGGATACCACTTCTGTTTGAATGTGCGTATTATCCACAGATATGGTTGTTAAAACGACCCTTGCCCTTTATACCCTTTTATATCTTTTGATATATACCCTAAATCATTCGAGTTCAGAAAACGGCAAGCGAAGAGTATAGACATCGCAACGGTAACTTGAAGGGTGATGGGGACAAAACAACATAAGACGGAGCTGAGTTATGAGTGCGACTGCGTTAGGCATGATTATTCTCGCGTATCTGTGCGGCTCCATTTCCAGCGCAATTGTGGTCTGCCGTATTGCAGGCTTGCCCGATCCTCGTGAGAACGGCTCTGGAAATCCGGGAGCCACCAATGTGTTACGCATTGGCGGTAAAGCCGCAGCCGCAGCGGTACTGATTTTTGATGTGCTTAAAGGCATGTTGCCGGTTTGGCTCGCCTATAAGTTTGATGTTGCCCCGCTTTATCTCGGATTAACCGCTATTGCGGCCTGTTTAGGTCACATCTATCCGGTGTTCTTCCATTTTCGTGGCGGAAAAGGCGTGGCGACGGCATTCGGTGCCATCGCGCCAATTGGCTGGGATCTCACCGGCCTAATGACGGTGACATGGCTACTTACCGTTCTGCTGAGTGGATACTCCTCATTAGGCGCTATCGTCAGCGCACTGGTTGCTCCGTTTTACGTATGGTGGTTCAAGCCACAGTTTACGTTCCCAGTGGCGATGCTTTCCTGCTTAATTTTGATGCGCCATCACGACAATATCCAGCGTCTGTGGCGCGGGCAAGAAACCAAGATCTGGAAGAAGCTCAAGAACCGCAAAAAAACCGCTAACGCAGCAACTGAAGACATTCAGGAAGAAAAATCGAGCGACAAATAGCAAAATGGCGACCCAGAGGTCGCCATTTTTATGTTTATTTTTGGGATTACACCGCAGGCAATTCAGCCAAAGGCCAGCGCGGGCGAACCGAGACACTTAAATCCGCATTCACGCCGCTTTTCAAACGTACCAAGCCTGCATAAGCGATCATCGCACCGTTGTCGGTGCAAAACTCAGGGCGTGCATAAAAGACTTCGCCACCGCGTTTTTTCATCATCTCAGCCAAGCGAGCACGCAAAGTACGGTTAGCGCTCACGCCACCTGCCATAACCAAACGCTTGAAACCGGTTTGCTCTAAGGCGCGTTTGCACTTAATCGCCAACGTATCCACCACGGCGTCTTCGAATGCACGGGCAATATCGGCACGGGTTTGATCATCAGATTCGTTGTTACGAATCGTATTTGCCGCAAATGTTTTCAGTCCAGAGAAGCTGAAATCAAGTCCAGGACGATCGGTCATTGGGCGCGGGAAAACAAAGCGTCCTGCTTCACCCTGCTGTGCCATTTTCGACAACATCGGGCCGCCAGGATAGTCTAACCCTAGAAGTTTGGCTGTTTTATCAAACGCTTCACCCGCTGCATCGTCAATGGATTCGCCCAGTAATTCATACTGCCCCATACCGGTAACGCTAATCAGCTGGGTATGACCACCTGAAACTAACAGCGCAACGAAAGGAAACTCAGGCGGATTATCTTCCAGCATCGGTGCCAGCAAATGGCCTTCCATATGATGAACAGGAACCGCAGGCAAATCCCACGCAAAAGCAAGCGCACGCCCAACGGTTGCACCCACCAATAAAGCCCCAACAAGACCTGGACCTGCGGTATAGGCTACGCCATCGAGATCTTTTGCCATTAAATTAGCTTCTTTTAAGGCGGCCTGAATCAGGGGAATTGTTTTGCGCACATGGTCGCGAGATGCCAGTTCAGGGACAACGCCACCGTAATCAGCATGTAGTTTTATCTGGCTATACAACTGGTTAGCCAAAATACCTTGTTCATCGTCATAAATGGCGATACCGGTTTCATCACAGGATGTTTCGATGCCCAGAATGCGCATGGCGGCTCCAACAACTTTTCTCCAACAACTAAGGTGGCGCATAATAGCACAATTCAGCTATACTGTTCCGCTTTCGTGCTGTGGCAAATTAACCGACTAAAAACCACCTGCTATCCTTGGTGTAACAACTTGATAGTCAGAATCCTGTGGACATTAGCGCATCATTGCTTTACAAAGCGGTGCTGTTCGGATTAAAATTCCGCACCATTTTTGAACAGCTGACACTAGGTCAGCGAAAAGACCGATTTATATCGAGGTGAGAGGCACATGCCGGTAATTAAAGTACGTGAAAACGAGCCGTTCGACGTAGCTCTGCGTCGCTTCAAACGTTCATGCGAAAAAGCGGGCGTTTTAGCTGAAGTTCGTCGTCGTGAATTCTATGAAAAACCGACTACCGAACGTAAACGCGCAAAAGCGTCTGCAGTAAAACGTCACGCCAAGAAACTGGCTCGCGAAAACGCACGTCGCACCCGTCTGTACTAGTTTGTTCGGGGTGAAAGCCCCAACAAATGGTCCACAGACCATGTTGTTGTCTGTCGGAGTAGTGTTTTAAGTAGCTCTATTTTGATGTGCAGTAACATACGAAGGCCGTGCCTTCCGAAAGGAATGCGCGGCTTGTTCTCGTTTATAGGCTGAAAAATTGTCAACGCTGCTGGCGGTTTTTGCAGTCGCGCAAACAGACTAAATGTAAGGGCTTATGGCAGGACGAATCCCACGTGTATTCATAAATGACTTGCTAGCTCGGACCGATATTGTCGATCTGGTCGATGCGCGTGTGAAGTTAAAAAAGCAGGGCAAGAACTATCATGCCTGCTGTCCATTCCATAACGAAAAAACCCCTTCATTCACCGTGAACGCGGACAAACAGTTTTACCACTGCTTTGGCTGTGGTGCCCATGGTAACGCCATCGACTTCTTGATGAACTACGACAGACTTGAGTTTGTTGAAAGCGTTGAAGAGTTGGCAACTATGGCAGGTTTGGAAATTCCTTACGAAGCAGGAACCGGTCCAAGCCAGATTGAGCGTCACCAGCGTCAAAATTTATATCAGCTGATGAATAGCCTGAGCACTTTTTATCAGCAGGCTTTACGTCAACCAAGCAGCCAATCGGCGCAGCAATATTTAATGCAGCGCGGACTGAGCCAAGAAATCATCGACCACTTTGCTATCGGCTATGCACCGCCGGGCTGGGATAACGCGCTCAAACGCTTTGGACGCGATCTCGCAAGCCGCACAGCGCTTAATGATGCCGGAATGCTGGTTAATAATGACAATGGTCGAACGTACGACCGCTTCCGCGACCGCGTGATGTTCCCTATCCGCGATAGGCGTGGACGCGTTATTGCTTTCGGTGGCCGTATCTTGGGTGATGGTACGCCAAAATACTTAAACTCCCCCGAAACAGATATTTTCCATAAAGGCCGCCAGCTTTTCGGCCTGTATGAAGCACAGCAACGCCATCCAGAGTTGGCTAAATTGCTGGTGGTTGAAGGCTATATGGATGTGGTGGCACTCGCGCAGTTCGGCATTGATTATGCCGTTGCTTCGCTGGGAACCTCAACGACATCTGAGCACATTCAACTGATGTTCCGCACCACAGATACCGTGGTGTGCTGCTACGACGGCGATAACGCCGGACGTGAAGCCGCATGGCGAGCGCTGGAAACCGCGCTGCCGTTTTTATCCGATGGTCGGCAGTTGAAGTTTATGTTCCTGCCCGATGGTGAAGACCCGGATACGCTGGTGCGCAAAGAAGGCACCGCAGCATTTGAACAACGTATTGAGCAGGCCCAGCCGCTGTCAGCATTCTTATTTGATACGCTGATGCCGCAGGTCGATTTGAGTACTCCCGATGGGCGTACTAAGCTGAGTGCTCTGGCCTTGCCGCTGATTGGACAGATCCCAGGTGAAACCCTAAGGTTGTACCTACGGCAGTTTTTAGGTCAGAAGTTAGGCATTCTCGATGACAGTCAGCTTGATAAGCTGCTACCACGGCAGGCCGAGTCAGCAAATAGTTACCAGCAGCCTCAGCTAAAACGCACGACTATGCGTATACTTATAGGATTACTGGTACAAAATCCATCATTGGCGGCTGAAGTCCCTACGCTTGAAGGTTTAAGGGAACATCAACTGCCTGGATTGCCATTATTTATAGAATTGGTTGAAACCTGCCTAGCGCAGCCCGGGTTAACAACGGGTCAGTTGATTGAGCTATACCGTGATAATAAATATGCTCAACAGCTTGAAACCTTAGCAACTTGGAACCACATGGTTATTGAGGACATGGTTCACCAAACGTTCGTCGATACATTAGGCAGTCTGTATGACTCCATGCTCGAACAACGTCAGGAAGAACTCATCGCGTTGGATCGAACCCAAGGCTTAAACGCCGATCAACGACGAGAACTATGGGCACTCAACCAAGCATTGGCAAAAAAGAGTTAATCACCACAATTATCTATTTATTTTAATCGTACTACCCAGTGTGAATGAGGAATGGCAAACACTTCCCAAACCGACAGCGCATTGAGTTAGCGATTAAAAACTGAATTACGGCTTAAGTGCCGATGAAAAGCGGGGACAAGCCCCCGTATAATGCCGCAATACCGGGGAGCGGCGCGCAATGAAAAAAACCCGTGTCAGTTATTGTTGGCGGTTCTGCTGCCCAACACCGATTTAAACTCTGAAGTGTGGATACCGTCTTATGGAGCAAAACCCGCAGTCACAGCTAAAACTTCTTGTTACCAAGGGCAAGGAGCAAGGCTACCTGACCTATGCTGAGGTCAATGACCATCTGCCGGAAGATATCGTCGACTCCGACCAGATCGAAGACATCATCCAGATGATTAATGACATGGGTATTCAGGTGATGGAAGAAGCACCTGACGCCGATGATTTGATGCTGGCAGAAAACATTGCTGACGAAGATGCTGCCGAAGCCGCTGTGCAGGTATTATCAAGCGTAGAATCCGAGATCGGCCGCACGACTGACCCCGTCCGCATGTATATGCGTGAAATGGGTACCGTTGAACTTCTGACCCGTGAAGGCGAAATCGACATCGCTAAACGTATCGAAGACGGTATCAATCAGGTTCAGTGTTCTGTTGCCGAGTACCCGGAAGCAATTACCTACCTGCTTGAACAGTATGACCGTGTAGAGGCAGAAGAAGCTCGTCTGTCCGATATCATTACCGGTTTTGTCGACCCTAACGCAGAAGAAGATTTGGCGCCAACCGCGACCAACGTCGGTTCTGAACTCTCTTCAGAAGATCTGAATGACGACGATGAAGAAGAAGACGAAGACGACGACAGCGAAGATGACAACAGCATCGACCCTGAACTGGCGCGTCAGAAATTCTCTGAACTGCGTGAACAGTATGAAAAAACACGCGTAGCGATCAAAACTCATGGCCGCAGCCACGCGAAAGCAGCAGAAGAGATCCTGAATCTTTCTGAAGTTTTCAAACAGTTCCGTTTAGTGCCGAAGCAGTTTGACTATCTGGTCAACAACATGCGTCAGATGATGGATCGCGTTCGTACGCAAGAACGCCTGATCATGAAGCTGTGTGTTGAACAGAGCAAAATGCCGAAGAAAAACTTCATCACCCTATTCACCGGCAACGAAACCAACACTACTTGGTTCGAAGCAGCGCTGGCTATGGCTAAGCCATGGGGCGAGAAGCTGAAAGACGTACGTGAAGACGTTGAACGTAGCCTGCAAAAACTGCATCAGATCGAAGAAGAAACCGGTCTGACCATCGAGCAGGTTAAAGACATCAACCGTCGTATGTCTATCGGCGAAGCTAAAGCGCGCCGTGCGAAGAAAGAGATGGTTGAGGCGAACTTACGTCTGGTTATTTCTATCGCGAAGAAATACACCAACCGTGGCCTTCAGTTCCTGGATCTGATTCAGGAAGGTAACATCGGTTTGATGAAAGCGGTTGATAAGTTTGAATATCGCCGTGGTTACAAGTTCTCCACCTATGCAACATGGTGGATCCGTCAGGCGATTACCCGTTCTATCGCGGACCAGGCGCGTACCATCCGTATCCCGGTACATATGATTGAGACCATTAACAAACTCAACCGTATTTCCCGCCAGATGCTACAAGAGATGGGCCGTGAGCCGACGCCGGAAGAGCTGGCTGAACGCATGATGATGCCAGAAGACAAGATCCGCAAAGTGCTGAAAATTGCAAAAGAGCCGATCTCAATGGAAACCCCAATCGGTGATGATGAAGATTCACATCTGGGCGACTTCATTGAAGATACCACGCTTGAATTGCCGCTGGACTCTGCAACTTCCGAGAGCCTGCGTTCTGCAACGCGTGACGTCCTGTCTGGTCTGACCGCGCGTGAAGCTAAAGTCCTGCGTATGCGTTTCGGTATCGATATGAATACTGACCATACTCTGGAAGAAGTGGGTAAACAGTTCGACGTTACCCGTGAGCGTATTCGTCAGATCGAAGCGAAGGCACTGCGCAAACTGCGCCACCCAAGCCGTTCTGAAGTATTACGCAGCTTCTTGGACGATTAATTTCTTCCACATCGCGTTAAAAACAAAAACCCGCCTCGTGCGGGTTTTTTATTGCATCAACATCATCGTTTATCGACCAAGTGCATCATTGAGAACCCGATAGCTCGCCACCAGTTCATCAACGGTGATACGGCTCAGGCCACTCGGGTTTGGCAGCACCCAAATTTGGGTTTTCCCAATCATCTTCTCTTGGCGCCCCCACTCCACCTTTCGAATGCCAAATGCCTGCGTGTACGCCTGCTTACCAAGGATAGCGATAGATTGGGGCTGATAGCGCAAGATCTTTTGCTCAAGCGCGTCACCGCCTGCTCGCAGCTCTTCACGCGTAACTTCCGCAGCCGTGACGGTGGGACGAGAAACTAACGCAGTAATACCACAGCCGGTATCCAGCAGATGCCGCTCATCCTGTGGAGCCAGCTGGCGCTGGGTGAATCCAGCTAAATGAATGACTTTCCAGAAGCGATTTGTCGGATTAGCAAAATGGAATCCCTGATGCGCCGAACTTAATCCCGGGTTGATCCCACAAAAAATAACACGAAGGTCGGGAGCTATTATGTCCTGAAGCATCTGTCTTACATCCTATTCAATTTACGAATGGCTAAGATCTTACAGAAATTACAACGATCTAGCTATGCTCAAAAAAGCTGCAACCGCCACAAAGCTACTGGATCTCATGCCCGCTTTTACTCTATAATCCCCGCCACTCGGCCCCTTAGCTCAGTGGTTAGAGCAGGCGACTCATAATCGCTTGGTCGCTGGTTCAAGTCCAGCAGGGGCCACCAAATTTTAGCTTTAGATTCTGTCATTTAGGCCACTTCTTACGAGGTGGCTTTTTTGTTTCCAATACCTAATTGGCAGCAAAATGGCAGCACATTTTTTTCTATCTGCTCCATTTCTACTTACGTGCAAAAAAAAACCCACTCAACAGTGGGCAAAAAGAAGAATCAAATAGGGTTAAAAGGCTAAAACTGACTGACCATTTTTAGCTGGATGCGGCTCAACCATATTTATTAGTTGCGGTTTAGATATGAGCCTAACCACCGTTTCATGAGAAACAAATGTCAGGCTACAATTGATATTTGTGCACTGGTGATAGCGTTCTTTAGTTTCGCTAGTGACGGTAAAACTGCTTCGCGTATGTGCTGGACACCCGCATAGTGGACAATTCATCATGATAGCTCCCCCAAACAAACCCCAATTGTGAATAATTTTAAACCATAATCACAAAATGGGATATATCTATTCCATATCTAGATCATCAATCTTCACTTCCAGCTCTAGCGCCGTTGTGTACCCGCCACCGCTTAAAGAATGGGTGACCGTCGTTAGCAGCCAGTCCGCTGAGTCTATTTCCGCTTTGAATCCCTGAACCTTAACCGGCATTTCTGGGTATAACTCGGCACGGCCACGGGCCAACTGGATGGAAAATGTTGCCACCCCGCGCTGCAACTTTTGCCATGCTGCCTTTGCCGCTCTCTCAGCGTTCCCCTTATTGGCATAGGTGTGGCCCAACACCAACACATTGCCTTCGGTTCCCATCAAGTAATCCCCTTGCTTAGCCTCCGGCTCTTTAGGTTTAGCCTTACTTTTGGTTTTACGTTTACGCTTGACCGCTACCTGCTCTTTTTTCTTTGGCTCTCGCGTATTTAACCAGCTCGCAGTAACGCCGGTATAAGCCCCACGATCAGCCAATCCAAAGCGGTGCTGGTCACCATCACCGCGCACGATAGTGACTGCAGGGATAGGTTTGCCGCTGGCCGTTCTGCCCTGCCCTTGGCGAATAAACAGCAACTTGCCCCCTTTCACCGAGGCCACAGCACCTTCTTGCTTTGCCAACCGCGTTAAAAAGCTGCCGTCTGACTCGTTGGTTTGATCGACGTGGGGGATTTTTACCTTCTCCAGCGTGCTATCCAATGCCACGTCCAGCTTGTTGCGCTTGGCAATGGTCGTCACGATGTCGCCCAGCGTTTTGTCGTGGTACGAGGCCTCACGTTGGATGTTTAGGGTGTCCCGAAAATCAGCACTACGCGCACGCAAGGTAAGTTTGTCCGGCGCACCAGAATGCTCTATTTCATCGACCACAAACTGCCCTTTCGGGGTCAGTGCTTGACCTTTCCAACCTAGCGAGAGCGTCAGTACGACGCCACGACGCGGTAACGCTAACGCGCCGTCAGCGTCGTCTAATTCAATATCCAGTTGGTCCACTTCAAAGCCACGGTTATCCGTCAATGTGAGCGACATCAGGCGCTTTTCGATGTTGGCCGTAATGTCTTTGCCTTCCATCATCAGGCTGAACGCGGGGGCACTTTCCTGCCCCCTCACCCAATCCATCGCGATCATGGCAGCATCCCACTTAATGCACCGGTTGCACTGTCTTTCATCTGCTTAAGCTGGTCAGATAGATCGCCAAACATTTCAGCCAGTGATTCATCCACGCGCTTTAACGTAATGGTGAACTCAATCTGGCGCGCCGAACCATCGCTAAAAAAGACTTTTTTGGTTTGGTTGATACTCTCAATCACAAACATGCCGTAAATCGTCCCCGCCCCATCCAACAAAGACCATGCTTTGCCGGTTTCCGCCATCATCTCCAGCGTCAACATAGAGAGCCGACCACCAGTTAAGGCGGGGAATAGCTGCCCTGTCAGCGTCACGGTGTCAGTATCCGGCCCCAAAAACTGCGACGAGGGACGCAGACCCACTCGGCTATTCGTCGCGTGACGCCATGCCTTTTGCAGCTGTAGCTCCTGATAAGGCACCGTTTGCAACATAAACACAAATAATCCCAGCGTTAGCATCATCAGAAAATCCCCCTGTCACTAAATCCACTGTTCGCCCGCGCCTGCTGTTTACGATCCCGCTCATCCATTGCCTGCATCACCATGCGCGCAATATCCTGCGGCGATTGATTTGGCGCGGCGTGAATATGGATCTCGGTGTGGTTACCTGCCGCCGGTGATGTACTGGCCGCCTTGACCGCTACCACCGGCGCAGACCGATACTCTGCCGCCGGTAGACTGAACGGATGAAGAGGCGCAGCTGCCGCAGGAACAACCGGACTCATCCCTAGCGCAGCCACTGCCGCCATAACCGCCGTTTGTTTTCGCCCGGTAACACGCGCTGGGCCGTTAACCAATTCAGGCCCACGCTCGCCAACGATGCCAAACTGACCAGATGGAATGGTGCCACCACTGTCATACATTCCCGCAAAGCCCAGCCCCGACGGACTCGGGATTGGCTCACCATGCGCCCCGCTCACCGGTCCCACTGCTTTATCTGATTTCATCCAATCAGGCAGATAGTTGGATAACGATGTCAGTTTGGCTTTCAGGGTTTCCCACTTCTCATTAATTCCCGCCATCAGGCTGTCGATCATATTGCGGCCAGCCTCGACAAACTGCACAGGTAGCGCTTGAACACCGGACACAATCTCCGTCCATTTATTCGAGATAAACAGGGTGATAGCGTCCCATGTCTCACGGGTCCACTGGCTAATACTGGCCCACAGCGCCTTAATTTTGGGTCCCAACGTGTCCCAGTTCTGCCAGATATAAATTGCGGCCATCGCAATGCCCGCCAGAATTGCCAGCAGAGGATTGGCTAACATCGCACGCCCTAACCACAACACCGCCGTACCAACAACACGAAAGACTTTCGCTAACCCCCCGAGTAAACCGATTAGGTTCGGGATTTTTACTCCCATATAGCTCAGGAAAAATCGTAACGCCGCATAGGGCCCTATCAACCCTGCCATTGAGATAAGTAGCCCACCAATACCGGCCAATAGCAAAGCGACTCCTGCCGCTGCTTTAATAAATCCACCGGCCAGCCTTGGGTTTTCTTCAACAAAACGGCGAAAGGCACCGGTGGCATGCTTTGCTAGGTCGATCACTTCTAGAAGTGGATCACGCAACGTTTCACCCAGTGAAGCAAAGGTGTTTTTGACGCCGGTTTGCAACAGTAAGAACTGGGAAGAGAGAGAATTTTTATCAATGTCAGACTCACGCTGCATTGAACCTTTGGCCCCTGCTTTCTGCGTTAGGCCGAGCTGGCGAATAAATTCATCAATGTTAAGCCCTAGCTTCTGCGCATCATCGCCAAACTCTTTGCCAAACAGCTGAGTCATCACGCTGAGCTGTTTTTCTTTAGACAATCCCTTGATGCGCCCCAATACGTCCTGAATTGTCGCCACCGCATTATGGGAAATCCCTTTTTCCAGCTTATTCGCATTCAGCCCCAGCGTGTTCATCCCCTCAATAAAGCGTTTGCTCTGCATGGACGCGATCCCCAATTCACGCACCATCGCCTTACTCGCTGACGCTGCTACCTCTGGCGCGGCACCAAGTGAAAGAAATGTAGATCCCAACGCTGCCGCCTGTTTGTAGTCCATCTTGTCGGCAATATCGCCCATGCGCTGCATCACGTTGATGATGTCCGCCCCTTTGGATTGCGCGTTATCGTCCAGATAGTTGAGCGTGTCGCCCAGCTCTTCCAAATTGCCAATAGGGATTTTGTACAGAAACGCAATCTTGCCGAGATCTTCCGCTAACTGATCTGCGGGCATTTCAAAGGCTTTGGATGCCTTTGCGGATACAGCGGCAAAGTTTAATAGGTCTTTTTTCTGCTTCGCCCACGGGTCGCTGTCGTTAGTGACTCCCATACGCGCGCCACCTTCCACCAACGCGGCAATATCAGCCGCGCCGTTCTCCATCGGCAGCGTTTCACTTAGGCGCTGGATGTCTTTTTGCAGCTCGTAATACTGCGCCGTGCGTCCGCCCTTATCATCCAGTAGAGCATTGACCTGCTTGGCCACGCCTTTCATGGCGTCCTCAATCTGGCTGTAACTTTTTACCGCACCAAGAACCGGCGCACCGATGGCTAATCCTGCCGCCGTCGATGTTGCCCCCGCACCGGCAATGCGGTTACGCATGTCCAGTGTTTTGCCGTATTGGGCCTTAGCTGCGGAGAGTTTGCGCTGTTGCTCACCGGCGCGTTTTAGTAACCGTTCCTGCTCTTTTAACTTCGCGTTGTAGCGCTCGGTTTCAGACGTGATCCGCGCCGTGGCTTGTTCACCACTTTTGGCCGAAATACCCATGCGGTAAAGTTCAGCGCGTGCTTTCCCCATTTGAGCCACGCTTTCACGCTGCTTAGTCTCCAGCTTATTCACGGCGCGCCATTGTACCTCTAGCGCCTGTGTCTGTTTCTTGGTGGGGGTTTCCAGTTGGGACAGCTCACGCGTCATCATCTGCGCTTTTAGCTTGGCCTGCTCTAATTCGTTGCCCGTCTGACGGACGGCATTGGATAGCGCATTAAATGACGTGAGTTTTTGACCGGCTTCATCAAGCCGCTTGAGCGCATCACGGGAGTTTTTAACATCTTGGGCCAGCGCTCGCGTGCTAGCCTGTGCCATTTTGAAAGGTCGGGTTAGTTTATCAACGGCGTTGAGGACCACCTGCAGCCGCAAATTTTTATCACTCATCACTAGCACCACTGCGTAAAATAGCTCGGTGCCGCCACTCCAGCAATTCAGGCAGTGACATGTCGTCAGTGACGGCAGGTGACCAGTGGAAAATAGTGGCAACGTCCGCCACCAAATCTTCCACCATTAAGCTGTCGGGATATCGGACTTCACCCGATTCGGCAGCAAAAAAAGCACCACCTCCGTACTCAAGGTGATCAAGTCCGCCGGATCTAGCATCAGGACTTCGGCGCGGGTGAGCGCTGGCGTTGTCACACGCGGCAAAACCAGCGTCATGTTGTCCACATCCATTTCCATCAGCGCTTGTAGACGGCAACCGCGTAATGCCCCCGACTGCGGTTTGCGCACCACAATCTGCTTGATAGTGGTATTTCCACGTTGAATGGGTGTATCTAAATCCACGGTTTTTTCGGTCACTTCGCCGGTGGCAATATCTACGGTTACAGGCGGTGCCACGTCGTTTTTCTTCGTCGTTGTCATATTGATACCTACTTAATGAAATAAGCGCGGCGCTAACCGCGCATTAAATGAGAACTACAGGCCAATGGCCGTGCGGTGCGCTTCAAGCAAATCAACGCCGTTTGCGCGCTCAATCATGTTGATGGTGTCAACTTCGATCAGCTCTTCGCCGTTAATCGTTAATTTGTAATACGTCGGTGAGAAACTGACTTTGGTCGTTGAGCTGTCGCCCTGCTTGGTATCACCACCATCAATTTCTTTATGGCGTCCACGCACCACCACTTCGACGGCCTGCACTTCGCCGGAATCATCGCGCTGAATGGAGCCGGTAAAACGCAGCATCACCGCGTCCGCCTTCGCCGCCCCCCACTGCTTAAACAACAGCGATTCCGTGCCGCCCAGCGTAAATTCACACTCCAGCGCACCGTCATCCAGACCCAAATCAATATCCGCCGAGCCGTTCATGCCGCCGCCACGGTATTTTTCAAACTTACGGGTCAGCTTTGGCAGGGTGAAAGATTCCACAATCCCCATCCAGTTGATGCCATCGCTAAACATATTCAGATACTTAAACTTACGAGGTAATGCCATTGGTCGTTCCCCTTAGCCTTAAGCCTTCACCTTTGATGTGAAATCCATCAAGTACGAGTCAGTGATACGCTGGCGTAACATCAGGTTTTCCAGCGGAGGGACGGGGGTGTAGTCGTAATCCAGCAACAGCTTGCCCGCCTTTAGGGTTTCTTTGGTATTGCTATCAGGATCGAGATAGCAACGCCCACCCAGCAGATACCCCCCAGAGACCATTTCACGTAGCTTGGCGTTAATGCCCTCGATAATGTCGCGCACCAGCGATGGCGTCAGCGGCTTATCAATCGCCCACATATGGGCTTCGGCCATCGTGTCAGCCAACACCTGTGCGGTACGGGTGTAACATTCAAAGGCAAACAGCGGTTCGTCCGAGCAGCAGCGGGAACCCCAAAAACGAAAGCCATCTTTGCGGATAAGCGTGGTGATGTCGTTCTGGTTGAGTAATCCAGCTTCGGTGGCAGGATCTTGCAAATCCCAAAACACATCTGCGGATAGACCGGTGACGCCGTTCACGCCGACGTTAGACAGGGATTTATGCCAGCCTGTCTCCTCGTCAATTTTGGCTCGCAGTCCCAACGCGCGCGCCGTCGCAAAAGCGGTGGTATCGGCATTGGTCACCGTGTCCCAACTGATAAAGTCCGGCCAGATCAGCATCAGCTCACGCTGGCTAAAATTCTCACGATAGGTGATCACTTCTTCGATGGTTTTGCAGCCATAGGCGCTCACATAAGCAAAGCCACGCAGTTGCTGCGCAATTGAAGCCAGCTCGGTGGCAACGGCCTGTGTATCATGTGCGGGAGCACCTAGAATGCGCGGTTTAACGCCCAACTGAGCCTGCGCGGCCAATAACGCTTTTAGTCCGGTTTTCTTACCCTCTGCGGTGACCGAGCCAATAATATTGGTCGTGGTTTCCGCTTCGGTTTCTCCCTGCTCTACACGAACCACCACCACAACGGGCTTACACTGGTCCGCAATCGCATCCAAGGATTGCGCCAATGTGCCGGTGGTGCCTGCTTTACCGATTGCGGTTAATACATCCGTGATAAGCACGGGCTTATTGAGGGGGAACGCGGTTTGGTCCGCATCGTCGCCAGTGCAAACCATCCCAATGATGGCCGTACTGACAGTAGTGATGGTGCGCGTGCCTTCGTTAATTTCTTGGACACGTACACCGTGGTGATAATCTTGAGCCATAAAGCGGATCTCCTGTTCAGGTGTTCCGCTATGGTGAAAGAGAGGGGAAAAAGAATCATGCAGTGGGCATTGTGACAACGTTGGCACAATACCCAAAGGGATCACACTGCGGGGAGTTCCGGCCAAGCCACAATAGGTGCCGCTGACGTATCGACCCGACTCAGTAACACTCGATATGTACGCCATGCCGTCAGACTGGCTTCTTCCGCTTCTGTTGCCATTCCTAAATCAACCGCATCCTGTAACGGCGTGATTTTTTGATTGGCTTCGGCCATAAGCTGCGCGCGGGTTTCTTCGGCCTGAGCGAGCAATTCAGATTCAGGCACCACGCGAGGCGCTATCTTCTTACCGTCAAAAATCCAATTACCGTCGAGCCGATCGGGAAAATCTTTTGGAATCGCTTTTTTGCTCACTTCCGCAATAGAAAGATTTTCAGGGAATAACTCGACCGCGTTGTAGCTTTGCTGACGGATAACCCCATCCGCTTGATAGGCAATTTTTAGCTTTTCCGCACTTAATTTTTCACGCACATCATACCAATCTTGACCGTCCTCAGACTGGAGATGTAGTGCGCCATCCTCCGCGCGTTCTGTTTCGCACAGTGTGAAATTTTTATAAATCATGCTGTCTTTCCCCCTTACGCAATGTTTTTCCAAGCCCCACCGATATATTTTTGAATGCGACGGAAATAAACCCGAGAAATATAGAAGCCAACGCCACCGCCTGTGGGTTTAGTGGTTCCCACGATGGCGGTAATACACGCGCCTAAAGGAATACTGGCCTGCCCTGGGTAAGGAATATCTTTATATTCTTCAGCACCCATCTGTAAATTATTGATATACCGATTATCAGCCGCTGATGTCGTTATATAGGGGCTTAAATCGGGGACTGGAGGTGGATTATTTTTACTGTAACTATAATCCCAGCCAGACCATCTGTTTGAGGCTAAATCGTAAGTTCGACGGAAAATAACAGTGCTGTTATAAGGACGATATTCTTGTATACATCCATCATTACCGTTTGCGCCGTTTTTAATGACACACAAACTACCAGCCGCCTGAGTTGGATAATTAAGTGCTGCCGTAGCAGACGCGCTCACAGGCTGATAATAAAAACCCTCCTTTGTTCCAGTAAGGGTATTTAGATTCACCCCAGAAGCTATCATCCCACGAACTGGAAATGCTGAAATATCCGTAGCAGTGGGCTTATTCAATGGCCCATAAAGTTTTTGTAGCCTTTTCGCCTTAACCGCCCCGTCATTTCGGTTAACCTCCAACCATTCAACAGACAGATTGCCAGAGGCATCGACAAATAAATTCGCAGTAAGCCGCAGGGTATTACCGCCTCCCGTGCCATAAGAAATGTGAACACCAGCGCCGTAGCTGCCAAAATGATTATCAGCGCCACCACCTTGAACGAAAAACGCATTTCCAATGCTTGTCGGCGATAGGATGTCACTATCTTTCATGACGAGACCACTAGTACCAATCCCCCAAGCCCCATTCGCCATCAATGCATTGGCAGTGCCATCTGTAGCCGATTTTTGAACGTTGGAAGTTGCAGCGGTGCCGAGTTCTAAATTCTTACGCGCCTGCGGTTTATCGTTTAGGTCAGACAGATTCTTGTTTTTTTCTAGGCGCGTATTGGCGTTGTCGTTGGCCTTGCCCGCATTTTCGTCGGCGGTTTTGGCTTTTTTGTCAGCCTCGGCCGCTTTGTCGTAAGCGGCTTTAACCGCTTTCGGCGTAGCGGCTAATGTCTCGCTAGTGCTATTGGTGGCACTATTGAGTTGGACAATCCCCTTTTGGTTCGTGGTCGCATCCTGCGCGGTGTATTTGCCGTTTGCCAAGTCATAAGCCGCTTTGACGGCTTTCGGCGTGGCGGCCAATGCCTCACTGTCGCTATTGGTTGCGTTGCTAAGCTGGGTAAAACCTTTCTCTTTGAGCGTGGCGGCAGGATGGCGGCGCGATTGTTCATGCTCCAGCAATTTATCGTCAACATATTCCTGAGTCGCGAGCACGGTCGAGCTGTCGATCAGCAAATTCACCGTGTCCATATCGCTAACAATCACCACCATGCGCAGGGTCTGCGCACGGCCTGAGCCCTCGGATAACAGAGGCTTGTAACTCTCGGCCATGTTACTGACCGCAATCAACGCACCGACCTCATCATAGAGACCGAGCTCACGCATCCAAAAGCCGCCAATCTCAGGCGGAATAACCAGCTCGGCCACCAGATAGTTTTTATGCTTCGGGTCGACGATCACTTTATTGAGCGCGGCGCGGTGCTTTTCTGCAATCAGCTTGGTTTGTGCTGGATCAGGCGCGGGCAATGAACCACCGCCATCCCCCACGGCCATGTGGGTGAGATTGATTTTTGTCCCGCCAGCGGTGGCGGCGGCAATCTTGGCCGCGCCGATTTTGGTCAGTACCGCTTTATATTTTTGTCCCATCGGGTTAGCTCTCTTCGTCAGGATAAACGGTGATAATGTCGCCGTCGTATACGGCGGCACCGGTATAGGCATAGCCCGCCACGTCTTGAATAATCGTCAACCCTATCAGGTGACGACTGACCGGCTTAGCGTCGGCAATCAGGCGTTCCATTTCCTGATACATCGCCTCGTCAATGCCACTTTCCAACACCCCGATATCCAGCCGGAATGTGCCTGCAGGATCATTGTTTTCCCACCACTCGCTGACGTTAATCAGATAGCCCAAAGGTTCAACCACGCGTCGAATGGCGCTGATGGTGCCTTTTCGGCTATGGATATAAAACGCATCGGCCACCACTTGCCGTTTGGTCTCCTCCGGCCAGTGCTCATCCCAACGGTCAACCGATCGGGACCATGCGAGATAAGGTAAAAATTCAATGGGGCAGGTTCTGGGGTTCCACAAGTCACGCAGTGGCACCTGCAGATCACTAATCCCTTTGCAGGTCTGCGCCAACCGACGTTCTAGCGTTGAAGCTCCCGACGGCAGCAGACTAAGTACTAGGTTCATTCATCAGATCCCCCAATCGTCACACTCCAATCGTTACAATATGCCGCCTGTGTCTTATCTAGGATCACATCCTTCTTGGGCTCAGTAAGTTCAACGCGCTGTACACCCTCAACATGTAGCGCGGCGTGCAAGGCTGAGATGCGGATGTCACGTCCCAGCCGCCGCTGGGTACTGATGTAGTTTTTCAGGCTGGCTTTGGCCGCGGCAAGAATAGGTTCAGACTCAGGGCCCTGATAGACATACAACACCGCGCTGACGGAGTAGGAAACAATCTGTGCAGACTGAACGGTCAAGCGATCCGCCACGGGGCGCACGTTCTCATCATTCAAGGCATTTTTGACCACAGCCAATAATTCGGCATCTGCCTGACCGTCCCCCGCTCGCGCCAACACGGTGACCACCACCTGCGCGGGTTCGGGACTAATGGCGCTCACATCGGCCACCCGCCCGTCAGCACTCAAGGCGTGATACTGATAAGACGCCGCTGGCCCCGCAACGGATAGCCCTTCAAAGGCAGCAGGAATGCGGGCGCGTAAATCGGTATCGGATTCCATCACCGCATCCACTGGCGGAATAGTGTCCGTGTCAGCAGGAGTCACCACCAAGCGAGTCACATCGTTGTTGGCGGCAAGCTGATCCAAGTCACCGCCAAGCGCATACGACACCATAACCGCCTGTGCAGCCTCATTAACACGTTGACGCAGCAGTAATTCACGATAGGCATTTTCCTGCAGCAGCTTAATGATAGGCTCGGATTCCAGCTGCAATGTGCGCCGCACAGCGTCCTGCTCATCAGGTGGGTACAATGACACCAGATAGTTTTTACGCTCAGTCAGTAAGGTTTCAAAATCCAGCGCCTCAACCACATTAGGGGCAGGCAGCTGCGACAAATCAACGGACGCCATCAGGTATTTTCTCCCAGTGAAATAGACAGACTGGCGGGACTGCCATCGGTTCGCGCACCCGACAATTCAACGGTCATTACGCCATTCATTTCCGTATTAATTTGGATACGTTGCAGCTGAATGCGCGGCTCCCAGCGGCTAATGGCGGTATAGCTCGCGGCCATTACCTGCAGCTTGACCGCGTCGTTTTGCGGCCAGTCGATAAGCTCCGGCAATAACGATCCATATTCACGACGCGCAAGACGAGAACCCACGGGGGTCACCAAAATATCCCGCATGGATTGCCGTATATGCTCCAGCTCAGTAATACGTTTACCGGTTAGCTGATTCATACCCAGATATTTCATTTCACTGGTCCCCCAGATGTATCCCCGCCCGACTTCACGCCGTCGTGTTTATGCGCATCGACTACAACACCGTTAGATGAAAGTTTGCCGCCGCTGTGAGTAATATTCCCGCTCATGGTCCCGCCTTTAGTGACAGACATTTGCGGAGTTTCCAGCAAGGTGGCACAGCGTACTTTTGGCGTGTCAAAAAAGACTTCCACCGATGCAGCTAGCACCAGTTGCTTGATACCCTTTATCAATAATTTGCTGCTTTCAGGGTCATATTCGAAATGAGCACCATCAGGGAACGTCACCACCAACGCATTTTCAGATTGGGACGGCGGCGGGTTTTCGTCGGAATAGATAGCAGGCAGCGCAAAGGCCGTGGTTAGTTCGCCCCCAATGGCAAGCAATAGCACCTGCTCCCCTATCGATGGTTTCCACCATGTGCGCGCAGCTCCCGCACGCATCGTAAGCCACGGTATCCAGCTAGTTTGGTTTTCTCCGGTAGCCACACGGCACAGCCATTTATCTGCATCGACATCAATAATGCAGCCGGTGCGGATCATGTTGCGTAGTAGGCGTAGGAGTTCGGTGAGTTCTGTAGTCATATAGACATTATCTATAGACTCAGAATATAAAGTTACTCATACTCAATGTATAATCCTTCACACAATGAATAAATATCTCTAAGGTTAAAAATGCTGACCAATGAAGAAGTAAAACAAATATTAAAGAGAGTACTTTTCCCCAACTTCACCAATAAACTAACATGGTTTATAACCCTTAGTGGCATATCTATAATATCGGCACCAACGCCATGGGGATACGCCTGCATAGTTTGGGCAATTAAGACCTTCAACATTAATTATGGCGATAAATTTACCATTTCTGATTTTTATGATGCAGCCCCAGATACAAGCACTGGATTTTACTTAATTCTAATTGCGGTCACTCACAATATTATATATAGATTAATATGTGCGTATGAAAAATTCTCAACAGATAGAACTCACCAAGAAAAAAAGAAAAATGAAATTGCCTGTGATATAAAAACACTTTCTGAGTTAAAAAAAGATCTAACATCTAAGCCAGCATTCATTAGCTTTTTAAAAGAGCATAACTTTGGTACAACATTTAATTACTCCGAGGTAGAAAACTTAGAGGTATTTTTAAAAAAATGGGAAGGGAATAATTATATGTTTATTGATAAATCTCTCGAAAATGAAAGAAAAAGACTAATATCAGCCTTGCATAAGCTATATCTTATTATCATAAATAACATTGACTCAATTAACACTCAAGGAACAAGATCAACAATTCTTCCTCATCATGAAAGAGCAAGTGGGTATTACAGCAAGACTACTCACGACTTAATAGAGTCGGCTAACGCTGCTAGTTCAGAATGTTATGAAAGTTACCAAAATATAATTAAACTAGGGAAGTTAGAGCTAGCCAACTGATACTATAAAATTATATATGAATAACTATTGGTTATTTTAGCCACCGATACCTCATAATCGACCTGCACACTCAACACGCTTCATGCAGGTCGTATTGGTTGGTAAGCCAGTTTTAATACCCTAGTACATATGGGGCAAACTCCTGTATACATCAATAATATATAGTAAGATTTACATTCCATTTAATTACATAGATACTAAGTTAGAAATATAAACTAAAACTAAAACTAAAACTCAAATAAAAATTCTAAAAATATTTTTTGAATATTTTTATTGCTAGCCACATTTATCCCCAGCAACCTCCTCTGCGGATACTTCACCACCGGCCCGCGTTTCCCTAGCTTTTCACGCAGGCCGTACTGGTGAGTTGCACCTATCCGTTCAATGCGACTATTGCTAAAACTCACCTCTGCCATATAGGGTGTGGCTTTAGTTTTCAAATAGCGCGCCGTGCGTATTTTGCGAAACATCTTGCGCTTAACTCGCCCTTTTTTGTCACGCTTTTGCGGCTTACGAGCCTCATAGGGCGATCCGTCAGGGTTTAGCTGCTGCTGGATGCGCTTTTGTTGAGACTGGCGCAGCGTTCGCGCCCATTGTTGGGTCAGCTTGCGGCGCTGTGCGGGAGTGAATTTTTCCAGCAGCCCCATCATCCAGTCTTCCAACTGAATAAAATCACTCATTGCCAGCCCCACTCGTCAGGATCTGCTGGGTTTGGTTCACCAACGGCCTCGACAACCAGTTGGCCGTTTTCCTCTTTGATGATCACCCGCTCGGTCAGTTTGAGATCAATACTGATATCACTGGTCGTGTTATTAAGAATATCAGCCTCAAAGGTAAAACCGTCTTCACGGCGTTCTGGATTAGCCAAAATGTCCGGCTGATGTTGGGTTAACCATCCAAGTATCGGGGCCATCAGCAGATTTTGGTCACCCGCAAAATTCATCACAATCACGTTCAGCGTATAGCGATATTCAAACGACAACGATGTAGCCAACGTTGAAACGACGCTGCCGCTATCAATAAAAATACTCAAGCATTCTGGGTTATTCGCAATAAACGGCACTGACTTATTCAGCGCCTGCCGTAAAGACTCAGGCTTTTTCATGATGGTTTTCCTGACAGTCCACAATCATATCGACCTTAGCGGCACAGACAGCCCAAGCAGCCTCTGCAGCATCGCCATCATCACGGAGTTCGCCGTTAGTCTTTGGTGCTCTGGCGGGCAGCAGGCAGCGCGTCACTGTCGGACACGTAAGCGTGATAACCTGCGGCCCCGACAATGGCGGGCCGCTGTTGCAACCGGCTAATGTCAGCAGGCAAAGGAGTGTCAGCCCAGCTTTTAAGCTCCACATTTTCATTGATGAGTTCCTTAATCCGCTTGTCTTTGGTTTTCACTGCAGCGCTCAACGCCTCGGCCTGTTGCTGCAACCTCACCTGATAGCGATCATTTGCTTGCGCTATCACGTTGATGGCCATCAGTTGATTGTTTTTATCTGCTACGCTTTGCAGTGCCTGTTTGAGATCTTTTCCCTGCTGGCTGACCGTATTGTGCGCCCTATCCAGCCGCCACGATTGGAACAGCAACGCGCCCAGCAATACCGACGCAATTACCATCAGTACGCGCATCACCTGACTCCTTTCATACAGTGCGCCTGCTCCCGCGCGCGGCGGTTCTCTAGCCCTTTATTTTTAACGCCGTTAACGTAGACCCAGCGCGGTAACTGCGCACAGGCTCGCCGCCAATCTCGTCCGTTAATGAAATACGCCAGCGTTGAACGACACGCGGCTGCGGTGCCAACGTTAAAGCCAAAACTCACCACTGCGTCATAGACCGGTTGGGGCATGTTGACCGCCATACAGCGATCAATTGCCCGTTCAGTTTTGGCAACGTCGGCCACCAGATTTTCCGCCGCCTGCCGTTCGGTGATAGCACTCTTTGAGGTCACGCCCGCCGTGTGTCCAATGCCATTGGTCCAGACACCTGCGCTGCACTGGTAAGGCGTCAGGCGGCACCCTTCAAAATCGGCAATCAGTCGCAAACCATCGTCTGACACCTTCAAATGCTGGGAGCCAGATACCAAAGCAACCAGCGCCAGAATGACTCCCACCGCACAGCGTTTAACGGTTGAGCTGTTCATAAATATCCTTACTCAGTGCGTCGGTCTTATCTTTGAAAAGCTGAAAGGTTTTGCGCCGGTAGTACCAATTGACAAAGAAGGTGCCAACCCCCAACACCGTACCGGACAGAAAAGCCACCTCTTGCACATTCAGCCCGCCGAGCCATGCCAAAAACACCGCGAGGCAATAGGAAATAAACGTGGTGATTTTTTCCATCTGTTAGTCCCATAGCTGCACGGTTTGCGTCGTCGGCACGGACACCACATCCGGCAGTTCGATCTCCATCCCGTGGGGTAAAAAAGGCCCGACCTCGGCAAGTAGCGGATTTGCAGCCAGCACAATTTCGGTCATGCCCTGCGTGCGCCCGTAGTACCGCCAACACACCGCATCCACCGTGTCGTATTGCATGGCTCGCACGCGCATTAGATAAGCTCCACCGTTATGTGGGCCTTACCCTGCAGGCGTTGGACCGCCCACTGGGCATCTCGCCAAAGCTCATCAATGCTAGACACCATGTCTTCGGCGCGTTTGCTGCCTGATTTAGTGGTGTCAATATCGGGATAACGCTCGGTTAAATTGGCCTTGGTGCGGCAATACACCGCGCGCCGATACCAGTATGTAAGTTCACTAAATCCGCCAATGGTCGCCGCAGGTACATCCACCAGATTGGCAAAGCCCAATAACTGCTGGCGTTCTTTGTATAAAGCCAGCTCGGCGTTGGTTTCACAGATGGCAGACAGTGCGGCTTCTTTCAGGCGCTCATTCGTCACGACACCATCGGTGCGCATGGCTAATCGGTAATGCTCCAGATCGACATCCGGCCAAAACGGGGTATTGGTGATAATCCCCGCCTTACTGTCTGGCTTTTCCGGTGAAACAAAATCCATGCTGTTGTCCTCTGAATGGGTAGGCGGTGGACGGGATTTTGATGAGGCTATCGCCTGTCGCCATCCCGTGCCGCCTCGCGCGTGGGCACGTTCGGTTATCCGTTGTTGGCTTGGCGGGCAATCCGCTCTAGTTGTTCCATATCCTTTTTCACGCCACAGTTCTTATCGAACAGGAACGCCTTACTGATATGGTGATAAGCCAACACCGGCTGATTGTTATCGCGTAGACCATAGGCCAGAATTTTGTGAAGTTTGGCGCGGACTTGGTCGGGCATGTCATGCGCGTCTGTGATTTCCAGCGTGCGCTGGATAAGCCCCACGTCCACCGGCTGCTTGGCGGCGTAGTTTTTTGTCATGGCGTCAGCGATTTCCTCGGCCACGGCGCACGCCGTTTGTCGGTTATAGAGCGATGGCATCACCAGACCGTGTTTAAGGGCATACTCGGCAATGTCTAATGCGCCACTAAAATCACCGGCATCCACCCGCCAGATCATGACGTTCATTAGCACATCATCCTGCGCCCCTTTTCCGCTCTTCAGCGCGCCCGCCACCCAAGGTTGGTAATAGGGTAAAAGTTCGCGTTTGATTTCGGCCTTGCGCATAGTGGACTGCACCCGTTTTAACCGGCGCTTGTCCTCTTCAAGTTTGAGCAACATTTGGTTGTAGGCTGATAAATTACGGAGAGTGGAGCCGCCCAACTGGGCGGACTCCTCAGCCTGAACACGCATCACATGTCGCCGTGCAGGACTCAACATGATTTACGCCTTCTTGCCGTCAGACTTTGTGGTTTTGTCGGTTGCGGTTGGTTCTTCCGGTTGGCTTCCCGCTGGCTGTGATGCAGCTTCCTGAACAGCGTCACCGGTCACCGAGTCGGCTTTATCACCACCTAGTTTTTGCGTCAGCAGCATGATGGCATCAGCCAATTTTGCGGAATCAACGCCCTCTACGCTTTGAACATCGGCAGACATCATTGCGGCGCTGGGTGCTGGCGCTTCCACCGGCCCCATCACGATATTTTCAATCAGCGCCACGCAGCGGTAATCCTCTACCACATAGGCTTCATTGACCGATTCAAGGTTTTCGATACGGTCACGTTTTGGGTTATCGATCACCGAGCGGCGGCGGGTGTCTTCTTGCCAATAGATAGAGAGGTTATCCAGTCGGGTGATCATCAACGCATTCGGCGGGAAGTACGGCGCACGTACCGCTTGCAGTCCGCCCATGCGTTTCTGGCTAATGATCATATCGGCGGCAAGCGCTTCACTGTTTTCCTGCTCTTTGTTGACCAGCGGGAAATACTTGTCAGCAAGCAGAGCGCGGCCACAAATCACCACCAGACCATCATCATCCTGATAAACCGGATCGATAATCTCATCAACCGCGTTCATCACCAGCGCGTCAAGGTTGGCATAGGTGCCACCTTTACCCACATGAATAACATTCTTCACGCTGCCATCTTCGTCCGTCACGCCTGCCATGACGTGTGTCGGTGCGTCTTTGCGGATCTTTTCCAGCCAGCCCACGTTCACATCCTGCAGCATGGTATTGACTGCGCGGTTAGAGGTCTTTTCGCGCTTCAAGCCGTTAAACCCGATCATGATGCGGTCCAGTGCCTGACGCTTGATAATGGCGTTACGGATACGCAGTTGGAAGTCTTGGAACTTGGCCCACATGTCCAATTTGGCGTAAGTCAGCGCGGTGTCGAAATTGGTCTGCTCGCACTTGTACTCAATATCACTGAACGCCGTCGGGTCGGTGGGTTCACGCTCTTTGTCTGCGGTATTGGTGGTGCCTGCAATGGTGGTCCCGACGCCCAGACCGAGCAGCTGGCCCGATTGTTCCGGCACAGGGACGACATTGACCAACGTCAGGAAGGCGGCAGACTGCTGGATCTCATCCTCCAGCGTCTGGTTTACCGTCGGCTCTACGGTGAACTTGGCGGACAGATCGTCCATTGCCACACCGTTGAGTTCCGCCAATCGGCTTAGAAAGGCGTTAAAAGCAAAGCGGGTATTCTTTTTCATGCAGATGTTGCTCCGTTAGCAGTTAGTTTGTTCTGACGCGGAATGACTGCCACCGGCAGAGAATGGACGTCGGCTTTGATTGCCGTCTTCGGCACTTAGGCGCGTGGTCAAGTCGTCCAGTTTCTGGCCGTATTCCGCCAGCCGTTGTTCCAGTTCGCCCACTTTGGCAACCTCTGCGGATAGCGTGGTGACCTGCTCCGCCGTTCCCTGCGCTTCCTTCGCGCACAGCTCTACCGCCTTATGCACATTGTTAAAGCGGGCTTCGTCGCTCACCTGCTTTTTGCTAAAGATGTCCATAACGCGGTTGAAGATGTTGGGCTTAGATTCCCCCACCTCTTCGAACTCGATCACGGTTTCTTCTGCCACGGTGAACAGGTTATGCGGGTTGGCTTTGCGCTGGGCCAACGTGCTTTCACCGCTGGCGCTAAAGCTCAGGCGCTGGGTGCCAAGGCTGGCGGGATCGTCGGTGACGGCAAGGCCGACCAAGTAAGCAAAGCCCAAGTCTGAAAACTCGGGATCAACCTCCATCGAGGTGTAAACCTTTTGGCTTTTCTTATTGAGTGCGACCAGCTCCGGCGTGGGTTCGATTTCGGCATACAGCGCCATACGCCCAGCCAGTGCACCGTCTTTAATTTCTTCGGCAAAAAGTCCGGTGACATCGCCATAACGGCCAAATGAACCATCAGGGGAATAGGACTTGATGTGCTCAACGTTAACCCGTGCGCCGTAGACGTCTGGGTCATAGTTTTCCGCCATCTGGGTCAGCCATTCGCGCTGGATTTTGCGGCCGTCAGTGGTCGCCCCTTCCACCCCGACGCGAAAACGCTTTGATTTAGTTGCCATCTATCAAGCTCCATTCTTGTGAACGTATCAGAGCCACTATGTTTGCGGTGATGGGGGTATGGAGACAACGCGGGAGAATTGTGGGGACGCTGGCACAATCAGCGGCAGCGGTGCAGGCGTGATTGGGTCGGTAATCTGGCCGCATGAATACGACAACGGTAAAAACTGACCTCGATCCCCGCCGTCAGGCTATGTTCCTGTACTTTCAGGGGTTACGCATCGCCCGCATTGCTGAAATGCTGGGAGAGAAGCCTGCAACCGTACACAGCTGGAAAAAGCGTGACAAGTGGGGCGACATTGGACCACTGGATCAGATGCAGTTGACTACCGCTGCACGCTATTGCCAGCTCGTTATGAAGGAGCACAAAGAAGGAAAGGACTTTAAAGAAATTGACCTGCTGGCGCGCCAGTCCGAGCGCCACGCCCGCATCGGTAAATTCAATAACGGCGGCAATGAAGCCGACCTAAACCCCAAAATCCGCAGCCGAAACAGCGGAGAACGCAAACAACCTGAAAAAAACGCGTTCACTGATGAGCAATTGGAAAAGCTGCAGCAAATCTTCCATGAAACGCTGTTTGATTATCAAAAACACTGGTATCGGGCGGGCATCGATCCCGATATTCGTATTCGTAACCTGCTCAAATCGCGCCAAATTGGAGCCACCTACTACTTTGCCCGTGAAGCGTTACTGGATGCGCTGACCACGGGCCGCAATCAGATTTTCTTATCAGCCAGTAAAGCGCAGGCGCACGTTTTTAAGCAGTACATTATCGAATTTGCCCAAGAAGTGGACGTGGAATTGAAAGGCGATCCCATGACGCTGGGCAATGGGGCCTGCCTGTATTTTCTTGGCACCAATGCCCGCACCGCGCAGAGTTACCACGGCAATCTGTATCTGGATGAGTATTTTTGGATACCGAAATTCCAAGAGCTACGTAAAGTGGCATCGGGCATGGCGTTGCATAAGAAATGGCGTCAGACCTATTTCTCTACCCCTTCCAGCCTCACCCACAGCGCTTACCCGTTTTGGTCAGGTGCCTTGTATAACCGTGGACGCGCAAAAGCGGACCGCGTAGACATTGATCTGACCCACAACCATCTGGCGCGCGGCGTTCTCTGCCCTGATGGGCAATATCGTCAGATTGTTACCGTAGAAGATGCGGTAAATGGCGGATGTAACCTGTTCGACCTCGACCAGTTGCGCCTTGAATACAGCCCGCCAGAATATCAAAACCTGTTGATGTGCGACTTTATCGACGATCTGGCCTCGGTGTTTCCGTTGGCCGATCTGCAGGCGTGCATGGTGGACAGTTGGGAAGTGTGGGACGACGTGCAGCCGCTGGCGATCCGCCCCTTCGGCTATAACCCTGTTTGGATTGGCTATGACCCCGCCAAGGGAACGGCCAACGGTGATAGCGCCGGTTGCGTTGTCGTGGCTCCGCCACCTGTTGCCGGTGGCAAGTTCCGCATTCTGGAGCGTTTCCAATGGCGCGGCATGGACTTCCGCGCACAGGCTGAATCTATCCGCCAACTGACAGAAATCTACAACGTGACCTATATCGGCATTGACTCCACCGGCATCGGTCACGGGGTCTATGAAAACGTGAAAGCCTTCTTCCCTGCCGCTCGGGAGTTTGTCTACAACCCGAATGTAAAAAATGAACTGGTCCTGAAAGCCTACGACGTGATCAGCCACCGCCGTCTGGAATTCGACGCCGGACACACAGACATAGCCCAATCGTTTATGGCGATCCGTAAATCCGTCACCGCCAGCGGTAACCGTCCCACCTATGAAGCCAGCCGCAGTGAAGAAGCCAGCCACGCCGATCTGGCGTGGGCCACCATGCACGCCTTACACCATGAACCGCTGGAAGGCATGACCGCCACTAACACCAATATCGTGGAGATTTTCTAACTCATGAGCCGTAAGCATAAAACCAAAACCCAGTCAGTGGTCACCGCCACTCAGCAAGCACCGGCAGCAGAAGCCTTCACCTTTGGCGACCCAATCCCCGTACTGGACCGCCGCGAATTATTGGATTATCTGGAATGCTCCCGCGTCGAACAATGGTATGAACCGCCGATTAGTCTAGATGGGCTGGCACGCACGTTCCGCGCCGCCACACATCACAGCTCGGCCATTTACGTAAAACGCAATATTCTGACCAGCACCTTCATTCCGCATAAACTGCTTAGCCAGCAGGCATTCAGCCGCTTTGCGCTGGATTATCTCGTGTTCGGCAACGCCTATCTGGAAAAACGGAAAAATCGACTTGGCGGCACGCTTTCGCTAGAACCTACGCTGGCAAAATATATGCGCCGAGGTGTCGATCTCGATACTTACTGGTTTGCCCAATATGGCTTTAACACCCAGCCGTACCCCTTTGAAACCGGCTCAGTGTTTCATCTGTTCGAACCCGACCTAAACCAAGAACTTTACGGCCTCCCCGAATATCTGGCGGCTATCCCATCGGCGCTGCTCAATGAATCCGCTACTCTATTCCGCCGCAAGTATTATCTGAACGGAAGCCATGCAGGCTTCATCATGTATATGAGCGACCCCGCGCAAAACCAGTCTGATGTGGACAATATCCGTGCGGCTTTAAAGCAGTCGAAAGGACCCGGCAATTTTCGTAATTTGTTTATGTATTCGCCCAGCGGGAAAAAAGACGGCATTCAGATCATCCCACTCAGCGAAGTGGCCGCAAAAGATGAATTCCTAAACATCAAGAACGTCAGCCGTGACGACATGCTGGCTGCACACCGCGTTCCACCGCAAATGATGGGAATTATCCCCAACAACACCGGCGGCTTTGGCGACGTTGAAAAGGCCAGCCGCGTGTTTGTACGAAATGAATTAATACCCCTTCAAGAAAGGATTAAAGAACTCAATGAATGGTTAGGAGATGAAGTCATTAGATTTGCGAAATATACACTCGACGACATAAGCTAATTTTTTATAACAGATGGTGTCATCATATAATGATGACACCATCACACCTAAAACTTATCAATTTCCATACATGAAATGGCATCATTGAAAATCGAAAAATGCTCATCAGGAACCACTGCAGAAGCCCCACTGGTTAATTCAAAACTAATCTTTGAATCAAGGTAAAACCCTCCAGCTTTTATTTTATCGAGCTTGAATTCGCCATCCCCAACAAAACCCTTCAAATCATGCAAAGCATCGCCACTAGAATTCAATTCCAAACATGCTCTTGTTTTTTCAGTGACAGGAAGATTTGATACTTTCACTTTTGAAATACCAAATACCTTCACACCGAAATTTTCTCGAATGACTCTCATGAAAGCTTTAAGATCTACGGCTAAATTTCCATAAGCAACATTTAACCCTTCGGCCTGAGACAAAAAATCGATAAAAGGTTTAACTGTTTTTGGAGGATTGTAAAAAGTTAACAAACATATTTTATTGCTGAGAGTTTGGATTGAAAAACTAATCTGATCAAATACAACCCTTTCAAATTCCAACACATCACCAAATGGATCGGAAACCGGCTCTAAAACAACAGATTTTTTATTGAAAGTTGCCGTTATACCATTATAAATGGTTTCATACTTAGTAAAACCAGCACCAATAGCATCAGAATAAGGCGTGTTTTTGATAAAATCAAAAACAGCCTCAGGGCTGGTCCTGATTTTCAATCTCATCCACTTCAATCTTAATTGTGACATAGCCACTCCTTATGATGTATTAGCTAATTTCCATTATAATAGAATAAGCTCTACTTTCAATTAATTTATTGAATCGCTCAAGTTCTCTACCAGAAAGTTTTTGCGGCTTACTGAAATATTGTCCGTTTGCCTTATATTTCCTAACTCCCTTAACCAAATATGAGAAATTAGTACAATTAAGAGGATCGCCAAATTGGGCCTCAAGCTCAAATATATCTGGATCTGCCAAGTTCTCCTTGACCTTCCATTTTATTTTCCAGATATAGAATCCTCTATCATAAAGATCACTTAACTCATCAGATTTAAGTACTCCCTCCCCCTTAAGTGATGCCCTAGACACGTGCACTCCAGTTTCGGTGTTTCCATCCTCAGCCTCTATAGTTTCAGGCTTAGGGTGATATACATAAGCATCAGTAACATCCAGTAACTCATAACCATCAAGTGTACGGATTAATTTATCGAAGAATAAAGTTCTAACATCAGCAGATGTATTATGAGAGAGAGAAATTTCGTTTAATTTTAAGTCAAGGTTACTATCATCCGCTTGCTCGTTCTGAATAGCGCTGATATGCCCCAGTAAGAGTGCCTCGTAATCTTCAAGGTTTTCATTATCTGGACGCCGGATGCTGTAACCATCATCAAGAGGCTCAATTTCAATTAACGCCTCTTTATTAATAGCCTGTTTGAAATCACTTTTGCTATAATTAGTTGAAAGATACCTAATATTAATAAGAACTCGCGACCCATCCACGATTATTTTACAATAATCATCCTGCTCGGTAATTTCTTTCTTAAGTTTTTCTGCCGCATCTATAATACCTTTCTTATCTATACCAGTCTCAATTCGTACACATGTAATTTTTTCTGTCCTTGTCTGACCACCTAGCAGGGTTGCAATTTTTTGATGCTCGTAATAATCATGAGTCATTCGAGAATAGTTTCTTGCCAATTCTTTTCGAGGAGTTTTTTTACATATTATCGTTCCCCTCTCTAAGAAAAGGTCTTGAATTTCATTTAGGGTAATTTGCTTTTGGTTTAAAGCATCATACAAAGCTTTATCAGTTACGCTGTGAATATTTTTCATTTCGGCTCCCAAGAGATAACTTCCGCAGAAAAGAATTCTTTTACTGTAGACACAACTTTCACGTCTAAATCTTCAAGCCTCTTTTTAGCTTCTTCATCTAACCCATACTCATGTGCAAATTTTTCAACCCCACGTTGAAAGTGTGAGAGAATCCTCTCATCTTTTTCACGATAAGCCAGCCTTATCCTAATTTTATTTATACCATCAAGGATTTGATAATTTGACAAAACATCTAATAAATAAAAGAATTCATTGTCGCTATTTCCTTTTTTGTTGTAATACACAACAAATCCTTCTGGATATACTTCCTCTTCAATACTTTTAGCTCTATTATATTTATAAACAGCACCATGCTTGATAATTATGAACGGTGATGACAAAACTTCTATAGTAGCTGGGAGATATTTTTCAGTCACAGCAACCTTATGAAAAGTCAGTTGAGGGTAATAGAATCCATATTCTTCATCAGGAAACTCTTTCTTAGAAATCAAATCATTCATATCATTAGTTATTGCCAGCATATAATTAATCAGAAACGGATCGATTATATGAATTTGCTGACCTGCGGATAAAGGAATCTTTTCTAAGTTGACAGCCTTATCTCTTCTTCCTTTAGCGGGTTTAGGTGGATTGAAAAAATCATAAAAATCATGTTGTAACTGATTATCATGATTAAAAACAAACAATAAACCTCGAACTTCACAGTCGATTTGAGAAAAATTATATTTTTCTGACCACTCAGGACTATAGCGAGCACATTCAATAGTTTTTGCTAATGACTCCAATGCAGATTCTATTTTTGATGCATTTATTGAACCTGCTTTATAACTTTTTAAATCAGTATTTAAATAAATGACTTTGTTTAAATATGGGTCTTTATAACTAAATACAACATCTACAGGATGCGTGTGCTTCTGTTTCTTACCTTCAGGCTTATGTTTAGCCTCATCATCACAAAGGAAATCTTGGTCGCAGGGACCATGCTGCTGCCACTTAAATCGACTCAATAGATCCTGTGATATGCGCTTTGCCAAATCTTCAATAGGGCCGTTCTCTGCCATTTGATTTCCTTACTTTTTTTGCAGACAAATCTAATTGAAAGATAAAGGTAAGCTTTTTTACTTGCAAGGACTTTAGACCTAACGTGAGACGCAGAGCGCGCGCTCGTATCCCCGCCACGCCTGCCCGCTTGTTCTATGGTTTTTCATGCAGTTGCATGACATAAGAAAAAGCCCGCCAATCTTGACCGGCTGCAGCAAAAACTCACCTCAAAAGATCATGCGGATTCATGCAGCATAAGCATGCAATGGATGGCGTTTAGAAAAAAATACACGGCATATCATACGTTCTTACATCTCCCTCTTTTTAAACCACCTGTTATGACATATTTTAATTCCATCAAAAATCAAATATGTAGATTACAGAACCTACTCGTTATAAAAATCAGGAGCACGAAAGATGGCTGTTCATAAATTCTCTGGAGCATTTTTCAAAAATATGCAGGTGGAGTGGCCCTGCCCAGAATGCGGTCAGAAAACCCTGCAGATCATCACAGAAAGTTTCGTTATTCATGACACGCATGATACCAACAAACACAGCAGTGAAGATTGGTTCGAACCAGAAATGGATCGATCAATTTTTAGCTGTATGGCTCGCTGTTCAAGAAGACAATGTGGTGAAGTTGTGGCCTGTTCTGGAGATAGTGGATGGGAGCAACAAGGTTGGGATGATGGTACATCTGATGATGGTTATTACAAGTGGTATCACCCTAAGACCTTCTTTCCATCATTACACCCTTTCGAACTGCCAACCAAGTGTCCTGAGGAAATTGCCGAACCTCTCCAGGCTTCGTTTTCGATTTTTCTCATGCAACCAAGTGCAGCCGCAAACCTCATTAGAATTTCAGTAGAAAGGATGCTAACAGCCATGGGGGTAGCAGAACTCAAACAAAATGGATGGCGCATTGGCCTAAAAGAGCGACTTGGAAAAATCCCGCCATTGTATGAATCATTTTCTGAGCACCTTATGGCAATAAAATTTTTAGGCGATGCTGGAAGCCATAATTACGATAAAGTGAATATCAGGGATATTGAAGATGCTTTTGAGATTATGGACTACGTTGTAAATGACTTATTTTCTGGGCGGAAGGAGTCAATTGAAATTCTGACAAAAAGATTAAATGATAAATTTAAAGAAGAATAATAATACAACATATGGCGATCAACACTTCGCCTCGATAGATAATCCGGTGATTATTGTTTTTTTTAACCATTGCTAACACCTCGCAACGCTGGTTGCTCAACCTTACCGACGGCAGAATCAAGTAGTGCCGTCGATAAGGTTCCTCAATGAAGCCAGCTATCATCCTCCCAGACCTGCTGCATAATCCCCATTACTCGTATATTGCCCTCATCCTGATTTAACCCACTCAGTTCAACGCCGTGAGCGCTGCCCTTAGGATACGAATTGTTGTTTTTGAGTACAGAAGGCGTTAATTACTGTAAATCTCGGTTCAATGGCGTCCAATGTGGACTGGTTAATCCTCTTCTCTTTATCGATACAGAGCCAGCTTAAATTATGACGTCTATGGACTGGCTATATTCATGGCTGCGGATTTTCGCCATGAGCTCGTCAGCCAGCTCTGATATCCACTGGATAACCAGCCCCTTTTACATCGTTACACTCACTAGCGATAAACTGTGAGCACCACGAAAACGCGCATTAGGAAATTGTGGACCAATTTTCTCTTCCTTCTCATCAGCTAGTTCGGCCATTACAGGCTGTGACACTTTAGCCTGTTTATCAAAAGCATCTCTAGTCCCATACTCCCCCTCGATTTATTGCATAGCATATTTGAATTTACTGGTACGACACTGACGCTCTTCGGCGTTCTTCATCGTCATAATTATCCAGCTTGTCGATCAGCTGCGTGGTCAGTTCATTAATCCAGACCAGTGCCAGTTCTTTATCATCCCCACTACATACGTCCATCGACACAACCCGTGCGATGAGTTGGATACGCTGCAATGCAAGAGACTCCGTGAGAAGATCAGACACAATTCCTCCCCCCCTTCACTACTTACTGTGTATTTATACAGTATATCAATAGATTTTAAACGGGAAGAAGTTTTTGACCAAAATATGATACCGATTAAGAGTTACCGTAAATAATCCCCATCTGTTCACGGGGATTTAACGAATAGACAACGTAATAGGCTGTTAGATAACCGCTTTATCTTCGGCTAAATGCTATTAGCTTCTGAATTTTACTCAGATTAATGCGTGCTTTTTCTAACCTTTCTTTATCAGCAACACTTTGACTCTGTTCTGCTTGCTCCCTGACATAATCAGCCAGATAGCGCTTAAGACATTTTTGTTGATGGCGCATATTAGCGACATTGCCGCGCTGGTCGATCATCTCAGCAATCTTTAGAGTTTGCCGTTTATCTTTCGCCTTGCGCTGGAAAATTGCCCCCGTACTATCCCCTCGATAGATTGCATCCTCTACCTGTACGGAGTGGCCTGTTGCCATGCGCCATGCTTCTGTTTGTGTCAGCTCTATACCGTAAATCGCCATATCCTCTGTAATTCTTCCCATGGCATCACCTGCAGCGGCCAATGCACCCGCTCTTTTTTCCATACGGCGTTGAATAGTTGTGGCGGATTTACGGTGTTCCTCTTCCAAATCAGGGCTACCCGTAAAGCCTTCACGCTGATTTTTCGGTTTAATTCGACCTTCGGCCCTAATTCTGAGCAACATCTGCCGCCGTTCTTTCGGGGTAATGTTGTCAAAATCCAGAGTTATCGGTTCTGTTGTGTTCGGTGTCGGGTCTAGCGATCCAGATCCCCCCGTACAGTTATTGACAGAACTCCGAGAGGGCGCAGGAGCGCCCAAAAGGTCAACGGCCAAATCAAGGGCACGTTTCGGCACAATCTTCCACTGCACCGTGCGGGTAATAATTGGGATGTCCATGCCAACAGAAGGAGAGAAAACACCTTTAATCCGTGTCGTTTCTTCGCCGTACTCGTTCAAGTCCTCAGCCGGTTCGTAATAAGTACGCACCACCAGATCGTCACGGCGAACAAATGGACCACCCTGCGCGTTGATATATCCCGCCCAGTCGCCCACATCGGCCGCATCATGCACAGCCGCAAACTCAACGCTTAGACCAAGCGCAGTTTCAGGATCAGCCATGCGGCGCAGTTCACGATAAACCGATACCGGCGCACCACCGATAAACTGAAACTGGCGAATACGCCAACGTGCAGCCCACGCCGATACGGCGGGAGCCATTTCTTTTAACGGTTGTTTGGTGTCATCGTCCAGCTCATCATCTAGCGCATAACCATCAATATTTTTACTGATGTATTTCGCCACATAACCTGTGGCACTGCCCTTGTCAGGGTCGATGGCCTCCGCGTGAAAACGCGCTTTTCTGGCCTTATCGCTGTTCAATTCTTTGCTGTCTTCTTTGAAGGCATAATCACGCAAAATCTCACGCACGCGATCCACGTTCTCTGGCTCCATAAACATCAGCATGTGCCAGTGAGGGGTCCCATCATGATGGGGTTCTGCAACGCGAATGCCGAAAATCCGCAAGTCCTCACGATGCAACTTGGCCCGCACACGTTCCCAAACGCTGCGCAAATAACGCTGCGTGTCTGCGGGACTTGAGCCAGTCCATTTGCTATTGCTATAACCTGCTTTCGTGGTTGCGTGATATTTAGACGGTGCGGTCAGGGTATAAAACTCCCCGATATAGCCGAGTTGATTACAGATATTTTCAAAGCCACGGATACGAGTCATTAACTCGCAGCGACGGATCGCCGGATTTGCCACACTGCCATCATATTTGTCGATCAGGCTGATCCGGTTGCCTTCGGTGTCTTCCAGCTCCATGCCTTTCAAGAATTCACGGGTACGGCGTTTTTGTTCCCGCCATTCGCCTATTGTGGTACGGCTGGCGTAGGGGTTGCCTTTTTTGCTGACGTTACGCAGCGCAATCTGCAGATGCTCACGCCATTCGTTTGACTTCCGACGTAAGTGATTACGCCACCATGTTGGTGACGTCATTCGGAAAATCGCGGAACTGGCCTCCGCCTCAATAAATACCTTGTTGTTAATGCGATCCCATAACGGCGGTGTTTGGCCCAACTGCTGCGTGATAGCACCGGCGCGCTGATACATCGCCCAACCCAGACGCAGATCACTGGCTTCTGGCATTTGGTCACTAATAAATCCCAGCTCAAGCCGCATATAAGTAGCCGTGTCTTCCGCCAGCAATTCAACATCTGCGCGGGACATATCAGGGAGTTTATTAAAACGGCCAAACAGGGAGGCATTCCCCTCAGTCATTTTTGGCAGGCGGTAGCGCTTAGTGACTAATTCAAGGCGTGGCAATGTGCGCTTAACAAATGAATTGATTAAGTACGCATTGGCTCGCTGAATCCCGTGCAGATGTTCAAGATTATCAACACGGCGGGAAATATCCCTGCGCACGCAGCTGGCCTGCTTCTCCAGTTTTTTATGCGCATGTGACAACGCCGCGATCAGGCGATCACGGCGGTTAGCTTCTTCAATAGCAAGTTCGTAGGCTTCGCTTTGGCTCAGCGGCTTATTTCTAAGCCGCTGGTAGAATTCGTAATACGGTGACTCTATGGCTGGACGTGGTGCGTTCCATGGGTAAGCCCACTCTGTGACATCTGTCATTCACACACACCTGCATACACACTGCTACACACAGTTTTATCGTTGGTAGCGGCAAGTAAATCGAATTGGGAACCACCTCGTGTTGTCATCGCCCAGTCACGATATGAAGCTATTCCGTACTTTTCGACAGTGATGGCATCAATACGTTTTTCCGAACGCATTGGGTCATGTGTGGAAGGGAAAAAAGTTGAATTTCCACGACGAGAACAAGCAGCAACAAGGCGTTCCCATTCAGCAACGCGAGCAATTTCCTCTGGCCAGCGCGCAAAAATCTCCGCAAGTTCAGATTTTCTAGCATGGATGCAAGGCATGCAGCCAACGCGGCTACAACCTTGCAAATAGAGTGGGTTCGGTTTAACACCGTGACGCTTCGCTAATTCAAATACATCCTCATGGGTCCAGTGAAGAATTGGGCGGTAGATATGTAAGCCCAGAGTATTATCCGCATCTTCTTCCCACATAGATAAAGCAGCTCTGGCAGGAGATTCTTGAGCGCGAACGCCCTGCCAACTTATTACCTCGTCATATTTTTCCAGAGCAGGCAATACAATCTGAGTGCGGATAGGTTCATGCTTGAGGTCAAAAGTGCAAAACCTTGCCTTGGTGGATGGGAACCGACCTTTCCACATACATAGGTCGAGGAAAGGATTTCCGGTTGGGTGAAGAATTTCCAGCGCCCGTTCAATACGTTCTGCCGCCTCATCAGGAGACATTCCGCATTCTTCGACCAAAGACTCGGGCCATTTTTCAGATATAAATTTGCGCTTTCCTTCAATTTGACGTGAAAAATCAGCTTTTACTCGAGTAATTTTCCCTAGCTTAGACTCTAGATATTCTAGGTATTCAATGGTCTGGGGATGCTCATGTCCTGTATCCGCATGAGTAGGTGCATGCGCAGCACCAGACTCGATTGCAAGCAGCCAATCAGCAAGGCTATCTTTCCCTCCAGAAATAGAGACGATATTTATCGTATTATCTGCAAAGCAGCGTGAATCAACCATGAGTCACCCCACTGGCAAAATCCACACCCACCCAAACTTCATCGCCATTCATATCAATATGCAGAGGCTCAAGACCTAGCTTAATAATCAGCTCATCAGCAGACTTTCGGCTGCTTCCAGCTCCGCCACAGCTACGGCGTACTGTCAGTGGCTGCAAATCAAAGTCGGAATAAAGTGACCTTACAGACTGGTTGTCATTGTTGGACGCAACACAAAAGCAGCCTGAGTAAGACAAACGACGTAATTCACCAGCCAGTTGTGAGTGCTGCTCATAACCAAAACCATCTTTGGTGTAAGCAGTAAATTCTTGAGAATGGTTAAAACCAACACTTGAAACAGATGCTGGGAGGTAAGGCGGATCGCAATAAACTACATCCCCACTTTTTGCCATCTGCAATGTTTCTTCAAAGCTGGCGCAGATAAAGGCGGCTTGCTTTGCCTTCTTAGCGAATGCGCGGATCTCATCCTCTGGGAAGTAGGGACTTTTTAATTTTCCGTAAGGGGTATTGAACTCACCTTTTTTGTTATAACGGCACAGACCATTAAAGCAGTGACGATTCAGATATAAGAAATAAACCGCGCTAGTAAATAAACAGCTGCGATCTAAGTTGAATTTATTTCGTACTTGATAGTATGAAACATCATCCTTGTTGTTTTCGAAAACGCCTCTTAGTTCTTCAATAAAGAACTCTGTATTTTCCTGAATGACCTGATACATATTAATGAGATCAGAGTTCACATCAGCAATAAGGTATTGCTCATAATCTGTATTCATCATCACTGAACACGAACCTGCAAACGGCTCTATTAAACGCTTACCAACAGGCAAGTGCTTTTTTAATTCAGCCATCATGCGGCTCTTGCTACCCGCCCAACGTAAAATCGTTGATTGGATACTCATAATGCGGCCCCTTTATAGTGTTTACCTTTCAGTTCGTTAATCTCCTGACAAGTCACACAGCAAGTGACCCCAGCAACCGCCAAACGGCGCTGCTCTGGGATAGGCTCGCCACACACTTCACAGATGAACGCAGACGCGCCAACCGTCCGAGCAGTAGCGCTTTTAATCTGGCGATCTAGGATTTCTTGTTGGCGCTCCTGCGCCATGTCCATTTGGTCAGCCATTAGTGCAACTCCTGCGCCTGATGCTGGATTAATTCACTTTCTTTGCGCAGCAGCTCGGCCACCTCAACGTGGTTTAGCTCCTTGCCCTGAATGTGGTTTGCTAAGTTCTGCAGACGCGCGGCCATAACTTCGCCACGGTTACGACGCTCATCCATACGGGCATTGGTCAGTAAAGCTTCCAAATTGAGGTCCACTTTCGTTTCTCTAACTTCGATATTTTTCATTGGTCAATCCTGTTTTTAGATAAATGGAGGTCCGGCGGGTTTACGCCAGTTTTTTCTTTAAGAGTTAATTAGGCATTGCGAGACGTCTTGGAAATAAACTCACGATTGCCTTTAATTGATTCATTGCACCAATTAACGCTTTAATTTCGGCAGACGTCAGTTCACTAAATTCGACATCATGACGATCAGCCGGAATCTTAGCTAAATAAAATATTGCACCCAATCCGCGCTTATTATCTAAATAGCAGGCGTCAGTGGTATCGCGCATATTTAAAATAAAACGCTGCAAATCTTTACCACCATCATCACCAAATAGTTTTCCGCGAATCGCCGCAACATGATTCAAACCTTTAAAGCGATCACCGGCATTTATTTGCACAGTGCGCGCAGCTTCTGTGTTAGCCATGTAACCCCCTTTTCCTTACTTTTCATTGCATCAAGCAGTGACTGCTGATTTCTTGAAGGATGCCAGTGCGTGCCGTTCTGTAATTCAACCCATCCATGACTTGCATGACATTGACGCGATGGACTCTGACGCTTCAATAATGGCGCTACTGAAATAGTCATAAACACCTCAGTTCATGCCTAACGTCGCACCGATGCCAGTTAAAGCATCAACAGCAGACGATAAGGTGGGATTAGACTGGACACGTGCCTGCATAGTAATTCCGGCCAGCGTTAAGCAGCGAACAGCTGAATTTACAGTGCGCTTAAAGTCAGCAATACGCGCCATATTCATATGACCGCCAGCAACTGTTTCGGCTGCTAATTTGCCTACTTCTGCCGTGGCACTCATCACGTAAACGGGCATTTTTTCGTTTGATATTTCGTTAACTGGCACTGATGGCTGACATTGCATCTGGGCAAGCCATCCATCTAAAAGAGTCGGGTCTTCGGTTTCATCAGTCAGACGCATAAGATCGACGCATGTCAGCTGATGTGGTTGCTCTGGATTTAGTTTGTTGCGCAGCATTTGCTGGCTCATGCTGATACGTTCGGCAATATCTGCAATCTTGCCTTTATGCGTATTGGCAAAAGCCCGACATGCATCATCAAAATGAGATTGTTTGGATTCTCGAAAATCAAACATGGCAGAAGCCTCCTTATCATCCCAAAATGGAACTTGTTAGGCTTGCATTGCGACTTCGCAGCCAGAAGCAGCTTCGATTGTCAGTGCAAACATGTTGATTTCGATAAGGCTGTTTACACCGGCTTTTTTCCTGATTGGCAGGCGGTTTTCCTTAATCATTTGGCGAGCATAGCTAGGTTTATACCCAGTGCGACGACAGAACTCATCCAATGTGACATATGGCTCAGACACTACAAGATTGATACTAGGGCGCATTGATAATTTACGATTCATGATGCACTATTCCTCAGTTTTGGTGATGAACTCACTATTCATCACTATTCGTTAGCATTACACACATAACTTACGATACGTGAATACTAGGATTCAAAATTGGAACAGTCAATAAATAATTTTACTAATCGTAAATCAATACAGCTTCCGGAAGGCGGCAAAGATCCAATTGAACGCATTCTTGCAGCCTATGGATTCACGTCTAGATTGACACTGTGCAAACATCTAAATGTTTCTCAGAGCACCATGGCTAACCGCGTAGCACGAGGCAACTTCCCTGCAGACTGGATAATTATTTGTGCAATGGAAACAAACGCTACTTTAGAGTGGCTGACTTTTGGTCAGGGGCCAATGTTTGCAGATAAGAGTGACGCCCAAAACCTCAGATTGGAACACAAAACAATCACAAATGGGGTAGTCAGTGCGGCAAATTGGGTTAGTGTCGATGCCAGTCTAATGCCATCAAACCTAAAAGCTCCCTTTTTAATCACATTTGAAAAGCAGCTCTATGTGGTAGATCAGTTCGATGAAGAGATAAATGATGGGCTATGGCTGATAGAGTTTGATGGTTTTACCAGTATCCGAGAACTTTATCGCTTCCCTGCGGGACGTATCCGTGTAGAGAATGGCAAAGCATCTTTCGAATGCCACGTTGACGAGATAGCAGTCCAAGGAAAAGTAATCAGTAGAACTGAGTTTATTAGTGAGTAACTCATGAAAGAAATGAACATAGCGGCAGCGGTATTTATATTTTCTAGCTTACTGGTAACTCCCTGTTTTGCCGATCTTTCCTCCACCGTTAAATACACTGTGCCAGATAAACTATACAGCATGCTCGAGAATGATGGTTTTAACGATACTGAGTTAGACGAAATATCGGTGGAAAACGGCTCTCTCGTCGTAATGTTCGACTCCGAAAAGCTAAATATCCCTAGAGCCTACAAAACAATAGCGTCAATTTGTGATTATACGAAAGAAAACCCTAGTGAATGGGATGGCCGCGAATTCACTACGATAGAAGTGATGCCCTTCCTGCAGTCCGTCCGATTGATATTTAATGGCGGCATTAAAAACTGCTTAAAAATCCCATTCAACGCAAAGAAAGAAACCATTGCTAGCTTTACGGAAATAAAGCGGAGTTATTAAATATGAGATCGTTAAATGCCTTAATTGTTATAGTGACTGTCTTGGCTTTCATTCCATTAGCTTCTGCTAAAAACTATCCATGCTCAGGGGCAAAAGGTGGCGTGGCACACTGTACTACCGACGGAAAATTTGTTTGCAAAGACGGTAGCATTAGTAAATCAAAACGTATCTGTACTAAAGATTAGTCATGGCAGTATCAAAACTTTCCAATGGTAAATGGCAAGCTCAAGTTTTCCCTAACGGTCGAGAAGGAAAGCGGATTCGACGGCAATTTGCTACAAAAGGAGAAGCACTCGCGTTCGAGCGCTTTATAAAAGAACAATCTCAGGATAAACCTTGGCTTGGCGAGAAGACGGATAAGCGACGCTTAATTGATTTGGTGTACACGTGGTATAACGCCCACGGGGTTACTTTGTCAGACGGTGAAAAACGCAAGTCCACTATGGAGTTTGCCTGTTCTGCGATGGGTAATCCCTTAGCCACCGAGTTTTCAGCCAAAATATTTTCGGCTTATAGAGAACAACGATTATCCGGAAAAATAACACGTTCAAATAGAGTTAAAACAGTCACCCCCAGAACAGTAAACCTCGAATTAGCTTATTTCCGTGCGGTGTTTAATGAGCTTCGTCGATTAGACGAATGGACCTCCCCTAATCCATTGGACAACGTCAGAGAATTTAAGATTGCAGAATCTGAAATGTCATACCTCACAATGGATGACATTAAAGCTTTGCTGATTGAATGTGAAAATAGCAGATCACTAGACTTAATTTCCGTTGTTAAAATTTGTTTAGCTACTGGCGCACGCTGGGGAGAAGCTGAAAGCCTCAAGGGAAATCAAATCCGTGGTGGTAAGATTATTTTTATCAAAACTAAAGGCAAGAAAAACCGAGCGGTTCCGGTTAGTGATGAAGTACTTGGCGAACTACCAACAATAAGAAGAGCTAAACCACTGTTCTCATCTTGTTACGCAGCTTTCAGAACCGCACTAAAAAGAGCTGGAATAGAAACACCCGCAGGCCAACTAACTCACGTATTACGCCACACATTTGCATCACATTTTATGATGAACGGCGGAAATATTTTGGTTCTCCAGCGTATACTAGGCCACACTGACATAAAAGTAACCATGCGATATTCTCATTTCGCACCAGACCATTTAACAGAAGCTATTAAATTCAATCCGTTAAATAAATTAACCTAAAAGAATAGATAGGCTGCTACATAATATGAAAAGTGAAATTAAAAACACTACAAAAACTCAAATTTTCGACATAAGAATCTTAGATAAAGTAGGGCCATGGTTAAAAAGCATGGGGATAAAATATAATGCTACAAGGTTTGGAGCTTCAACAAAAGTTTTCAAAAAATGGTCGGCCGATCTTAAAACACCGTCGTTTCGCGAACTATGGGGTATAGCAGAACTCATGGAGTTATGCGAGTTTTATAATTCATTCCACTCTGGTGAGGAAGATATAAAGGATTTAATCCATCTCATTCAAAGAGGTAGTACTACACTAGAAAAATCACAAAGTTGCTCCGCAAGAGACTATTCCTTTGAATTAAAAGTTGCCTCACGATTTAAGAGAGCAGGATTTAATATAATCAATGACAAGTCGCATGATGTTATTGTCGAAAAAGATGGCAAAAAACTATTTCTTGAATGCAAAAGGCCTCGAAAAGAATCGACAATAGTTAATAATATAAGCTATGCATACGATGAGCAGTTCAAAGATCTAGCAAATAGACAAGAACAGGCCATTTTATGTATTGATCTCAGTAATATCCTCTATGATAGATTTGTTAAATCCTTTAAAGAAAAAGGCGAGGAAAACATCACCACTAATAAAGAAGCACTTGAAGCGTTTCGAGATAACTACGACAGGTATAACAAAAATTTCTTGGAAGAAAATGCTTCAAAAATTGTACATGGCGTGAGAATGGTCATTCTTTCATATTCTTTCCCAGTATTTATGGAAAAACCAACTGGAAGTGGCATCATAACTTTCCAAAAATTTAATCATTTCACTCGTATAACTAATTTTTCTGATGAGCTTGATAGTACAGTATCGCAAGCCTTAAACCTAAGTACTGGCGTGCAATTTGGTGATGGGGCAGTTAACTAAAAATGTGGCAGCAAATTGGCAGCAGACCTATTCGCTATACTGGTATATTCTTCATTATTCGATTTATTAATCCACTGATATTAAAGTAACTTATTGTTTTTTATTACTTTGATTTCGGACTCATAATCGCTTGGTCGCTGGTTCAAGTCCAGCAGGGGCCACCAAATTTTAGCTTTAGATTCAGTCAGTTAGGCCACTTCTTCCGAAGTGGCTTTTTTGTTTCTGAAGAAAAGTGTCGCAAAAGTGTCCCTTCAGCTATTTCCTTCACGCCATTCTTGCAAAATTTCCTGAGTACTTTTCACTCTGACATCATTGCCAGGAATAATAAGGTTTGCCCATACATCGTTATAATGCTGAATCAACTGCTCTGCTTTTAGCGGACCGCGATTGGCGGTGGTGTGAGCATCAGCGGCAACAGTCACTTTATATCCGTTGCTAGCCGCAACTTTTATTGTCGTATCCACGCAGTAGTCGGTCGCACAGCCGCAAATCGTAATGTGCGTTGCTTTGATTTTGGCGAGTTCATCAGCCAGTGAGGTTTGGTAGAAAGCATCGCAGGCTGTCTTTTCGACATAAAGGCTATTTTCGGGCTGGTTTAATTCAGGCAATAGCATCCATTCAGGGCTGTTTTCCGGCATATCATTTTCTTGATGACGAATGAAAATAACCCGACCTGCCGCTTGCGATAGTTGGTTGATCTTCTCCACTCGGCCTGCGCGATCAAAACGTGGATTTACAAAAACACCATTTTGCATATCAATAACTAATAAAACTCGCAGCATAAAGATTCCTAAGTTAGCAAAGGCAAGTGGAACAGGAAGTTTGCCGCATAGAGCAGCTGAAAACATTGATGATAAATGGGCATATTGCTATTAAGTTCGATGCTTTGATAAACAGTAAACCCAGAAAATATCCCCCTTCATTATCCAAACTAAGTCACGCTTCTCAGCTTTCCGTCAGCACAATGTTGCGGTAAATCACAGTTCATTAACATATTGCTTTCAAAGCCCCACAGAGAGACTAGATTTAAAAAACTCATCCGACCAGAAACTGCTGCTTCAGCCTGTGCTAACAAGGAAAGCCCGAATGAATCACTACTCTCATCTGCTCGCACCATTAGATCTCGGGTTTACTACCTTAAAAAATCGCGTCCTGATGGGATCGATGCACACAGGACTAGAGGAACATCCTGATGGCAGCCGGCGTTTGGCTGAGTTTTACGCTGAGCGAGCTCGGGCCGGTGTTGGGTTGATTGTGACGGGAGGCATTGCGCCAAATCAGCATGGCGTGGTGCACGCTGGTGCTTCCGTATTGGATCACGAAAATCAGATCCCGCATCATAAAATTATCACCAGCGCTGTACATCAGGCCGGCGGGAAAATAGCGCTGCAAATTCTTCATACAGGCCGCTACAGCTATCAACCGCAGCCCCACGCGCCCTCAGCCATACAGGCACCAATCAATCCTTACCCGCCGATAGAAATGAGCGAAGACATGATTCAGCAAACGCTGTCTGACTTCGCCCAGTGCGCGCGTTTGGCGCAGCACGCGGGATATGACGGCGTTGAAATCATGGGCTCTGAAGGCTATTTGATTAACCAGTTTCTTGCCGCCAGAACTAACCAACGCGACGACGATTGGGGTGGCGATTTCATGCGCCGTATGCGTTTTGCCGTGGAATGTGTTCGCCGCGTGCGTGCCGCCGTTGGGCAAGAGTTCATCATCATTTATCGCCTATCGATGCTGGATCTGGTTGAGGAAGGCTCTGATTGGAAAGAGATTGAACAGTTGGCGATCCAAGTGGAGCATGCAGGTGCGACGCTGATCAACACCGGTATTGGCTGGCATGAAGCGCGTATTCCTACCATCGCAACCATGGTGCCACGTGCGGGATTTAGCTGGGTCACACGTCGCTTGATGGGGAAGGTTTCCATCCCTCTTATCACCACCAATAGAATTAACCACCCCGACGTAGCTGAAGCCGTGCTGGCGGACGGATGCGCCGATATGGTGTCTATGGCGCGTCCGTTTTTAGCCGATCCGGAATTTGTGCAAAAAACGGCCAGCGGCCGTGTCGATGAAATCAATGTTTGCATCGGCTGTAATCAGGCCTGTCTTGATCAAATTTTCGAGCACAAACTCACATCATGTCTGGTCAACCCGCGTGCCTGCCATGAAACCGAGCTCGTGCTTACCGCCGCAGAAAAACCTAAGCGCCTTGCCGTGGTGGGAGCGGGTCCTGCCGGTTTAGCATTCGCGACCACGGCGGCACAGCGAGGTCATCACGTCACGCTGTTTGAGGCGGACAATCAGATCGGTGGCCAGTTTAATATCGCCAAGCAGATCCCCGGCAAAGAAGAGTTTCATGAAACGCTACGCTATTTTAAGCGCTTGTTAATTATTCATAATATCCAACAGCGACTAGGTCAACGCGTTGAGGCTCAAGACCTCACTGAGTTCGATGAAATTATTTTGGCTACGGGCATTATTCCGCGCTATTTAGATTTACCCGGCAGCGACATGCCCCACGTACTGAGCTATGCGCAGGTTTTGCGTGACAAACTTCCGGTGGGTAAACGCGTGGCCATTATTGGCGCTGGCGGTATTGGTTTTGATACCGCCGAATACCTCAGTCAATACGGCCAATCCACCAGCTTAAACAGCGTCGCCTTTGCCGAAGAATGGGGCATCGATCTACAGTTAAAACAGCGCGGAGGGTTAGCCGCAGGCGGAATGAATTCCCCGCATAGCCCACGCAAAATCTATTTACTGCAGCGTAAAACCAGCAAAGTGGGCGAAGGACTCGGAAAAACAACCGGATGGATACATCGTGCCAGTTTGCAAAAACGCGGCGTGACGATGATAAACGGAGCCCATTATCATCATATTGATGAACAAGGCCTGCATCTGATGCGCGATGGACACATTGAATGTCTGCCGGTAGACAACATCGTTATTTGTGCTGGGCAAGAATCGCAACAGGCGTTACTGGCACCGTTGCAGAAGATGGGTAAAACCGTACATTTGATTGGCGGTGCTGATGTCGCTCGCGAGCTCGATGCTCGGCGTGCGATAGACCAAGGAACCCGACTCGCGCTAGCAATCTAAACGCATCTATTCGTCATCCTCACTAACGCCTCACTTCCGCGAGGATGACGAATGCCAAGCAACTTGGAATTTGCAGATTATTTCACTTTAGTGATCTGTTTGACGTCCAACTCAACCGAGTTCCAGTCTTTATCGATTTTCCCCTGCAGTTCCACGGTATCTTTCGGGGTGATGGTCTGCCCATTCCAACGCTTATGGTCGATATCTACGTTCATGGTGCCGGTTGCATCACGGAAAGTGTAGTGCTCACCACCGATGCGCTGCTCAATGTTTCCACGCAGAGTAACCCAAGTATCATCGCTCATGGTTTTGGCTTTATCGACCGTCATGGCACCCGCATTCGGGCCACTGAATCCACCGGCAGCTTGCGTCTGCGTTGTTTGAGCTGCGGGAGCATTAGGGTCAGAAAATCCACCGTTTTGCGCCAGAACGGGAGCACTGCAAACGGCAAGAATGGCGAATAGAGCGGCTACTTTTTTCATTATTTTTCTCTCTCTTATATGGGATTAATGTCAGCATCAACAGTTAGCTGTTTTTGCTCTTCGGAATGCATTACACCAAAGAGTTCTTAACAAGATCTTAAGCCCATAGTTTAACCAACTTTATTTTTTAAAACTGCCTACGGCGCTGGATCCACACGGTATTACGCTGTACAAAGCCCTTGCCAAATAGTTAGATAAAACCATACAGCACAGCATAAAGGACGCAGTTATGCGGGTATTACTCATTGAAGATGACAAACTGATCGGCGACGGCATTAAAGCCGGTTTGATTAAAATGGGGTTCAGCGTTGACTGGTTCACCGAAGGGAAGCAAGGGCTCAGCGCGTTGGACTCAGCCCCCTACGACGCCGTGGTGCTCGACCTTAGCCTGCCCGGCATGGACGGGCTCGATATTTTGCGCTCGTGGCGTCAAAACGGCCACGATGAACCAGTACTAATTCTCACCGCCCGCGATGCGCTAGAACAGCGCGTGGCCGGTTTACAGCAAGGCGCCGACGACTATCTGTGTAAGCCGTTTGCGCTTATTGAAGTCACCGCGCGTTTGCAGGCACTCATTCGCCGCCGTCATGGGCAGGTGCAAACAACGTTAACTCACAGCTCAGTTTCACTCGATCCCATCAATCTTACCGTGACCTATAACGGTGAACCGATTTACCTGAAACCGAAAGAGTTTGCGCTGCTAGAGCTGTTATTGCGCAATGAAGGCCGTGTTTTGCCTCGCCCGCTGATCGAAGAGAAAATCTATAACTGGGACGACGATGTATCCAGCAATGCCATCGAGGTGCATATCCATCATTTGCGGAAAAAATTCGGCAGTAGCTTTATCCGCACCGTCCACGGAATCGGCTATACGCTAGGGGAAGCATCATGAAATCGCTAACGCTTAGCCTTAGGCTGCGGCTTATTTTAGGTTTCATCGTGCTTATCGTCATCACGTGGGTTTGCGCCAGCGCATTAGCGTGGAATCAAACCCGCGACACGGTCAATGAGCTGTTTGATACCCAGCAAATGCTGTTCGCTAAGCGTCTAACCGCGCTTAATATTGGCGATCTAGCGGTTAAAAGCCCTCAACTGCCGCGTAGCAAAAAAATGGTTCGCCACAGCCACGGCGACTTAGATGACGACGCGCTGGCCTTCGCTATTTTTACCGTAGAGGGGAAAATGGTGTTGAACGATGGCGATAACGGCCCCGATTTACAGTATCACTATCGACGCGACGGCTTTACCGAAGGAAAATTACAAGGTGATAAAGATCTCTGGCGCTTAGTATGGCTAACCACGCCTGATGGGAAGTATCGCGTGGTGGTTGGTCAAGAATGGGATTATCGTCAAGAGATGGCCATCGACATTGTGAAGGCTCAGCTTTTGCCGTGGTTAATCGCATTACCGATCATGGTGTTACTGCTGATTTGGCTGGTCAGCCGCGAATTAGCTCCGATGAAAAGATTAGCCAAACGGCTTTATCAACGCCGCCCGGATGATGAAACACCGCTCCCGCTGGACGCGATTCCTAGTGAAGTAAAACCGCTGGTTGAGGCGCTTAATAGCCTCTTCACCCGTACCGGAGATATGCTGGTGCGCGAACGCCGCTTTACCTCCGATGCTGCGCATGAGCTGCGCAGCCCGCTCGCAGCGCTCAAGGTACAAACCGAAGTCGCACAGCTCGCGCAAGACGATGCCGAAATGCGCGAACACGCATTAACCAACCTCACGGAAGGCATAGAGCGCGCAACTCGCCTTGTGGATCAGTTGCTGACGCTTTCGCGGCTGGATTCGCTGTCAGGCTTAGACGACGTGCAAGACATTGCTCTGCAAGACGTCCTACAAACTGGCGTAATGGACCATTACCACAAAGCGAGAAGCAATGGCGTAGAACTGATGTTGGACATTCACCAAACGCCACCACTTCGACGAGCACAGCCACTACTATTAGCATTGCTGGTACGCAATCTGTTGGATAACGCCATTCGGTACAGCCCACGCGGCAGCACCGTCAAAATTACCTTAGATGCCCACAGTTTTAGCGTGGAAGACAATGGTCCCGGCGTTAGCCCTGAATATTTAAAACGCATTGGCGAGCGCTTCTTCCGCCCCCCTGGGCAAGAAAAAACCGGCAGCGGTTTAGGCCTTTCTATCGTGCAACGCATCGCCACACTGCATGGCATGACCACGCATTTTAGTGATGGGGAAAATGGGGGATTTAGGGTAGAAGTCAGATGGTAACGAGATGGATGTAAGACCCTCACCCAGCCTCCCCCTTCATAAGGGGGAGGAGCATTCGACATTCCACGTTATCGCCACACTGCATCTACCAAAGCAAAGGTTGATGTCAATTTATCTGGCAACACCGTTGGGGCAGTTCTCCTAGGTGGCATTAAGCGATGCTTAAACCCACCCTTTCGCCCTAAACGATTTCAGCACGCTGACAAATACCTGCATTTCCTGCGGAGTACCTAAAGTTAAACGATTCCAGCCCACCGCTGGAGGAAACTCACGGCCAACGTAGATATTTTGCTGCTTCATGCGTTCTTGATAGGTTTTCACATCGCCGTTCACTTTATGGAAGATAAAGTTTGCCTGCGACGGTACGTATTCCAAATTCAGCTCATCGAGCATTGATGTCACGATCTGGCGCGACAGATCGATTGATTTACGGCTCATGGCCACAAAGGTTTTGTCTTTTAATGAAGCCAACGCAGCTACCGCTCCGGCGGTATTGGTGTTATCCAATGAGACAAAGTTTTCCACCTGAGCAATGACTTCAGATGCTGCGATGCCATAGCCAATACGTAGCCCAGCCAAAGCGAAGATTTTTGAAAAGGTACGGGTCACGATCAGGTTTTTTTGCCCGCTTTGTACCAGACCGATAGCGCTTTTAAATGCCGGATCGTTAACAAACTCGGCATAGGCCTCATCAACAATAAAGAATGTGTCTGCCGGAGCACTTTTTATCCAGCTATCCATGGTGGCGGCTGGCGTAATCGTGGCGGTTGGGTTATTTGGGTTGCACAGATAGACAATCGATTTACCCGCGAAGCCCGCAGCCTTTGCCTGCATAGCCGCCAGATCAAACTCAAGTTTGGCGTTCAGCGGTACTTTGACAATTTCAGCACCCAGCGGTTTAGCGTAAAGCTCCGCATAGTTAAAAGTAGGATCGGGCACGATCACCTGCACTTTTTTCTGCTGCTGTTGTGCTTGTACAATAATCGCCTGAACCGCGGCTTGGATCGTCTCCGATGAGCCATTGCCCAAAGTAATATTTTCACTCTTCAAGCCGAAATGTGCCGCTATCTGTTCAATCAGCTCGGCGCGTGCCGCATCAGGGTAACGAAACGCGGTCGGCAAACAATCGACAACCGCTTGTTTGGCCTGCGCAGACATGCCCAATGAATTTTCATTGAAATTTAATAGCAGCGGATTTTTTTCAGTCGGAAAAGAAATTACGGCAGCTTTAGCCGGCGTCGTCGCCTGCGCGCGATTAATCAAACCGCTTAGCGTTAATCCACCGAGAATTGCACCTGAAGATTTGAGAAGAGTACGACGATCCATGGCAAAGTCCCTGTCAGCAACATTATTTATTTTAAGAAGCGTTATTTTGACCAGCCGCGAAACGGCTGTAGGACTGAGCATAACCGAGAAAAAGTGCACAACACAATATGTTATGCACTTTTTATGATTATAAATTCAAATATGGCGAATTTAACTAACGACGCGGTGGGAGTTTAGTCGCTTTTAAAACCACAAATTTTTTGTTGGTTTCAATGGTGGTGCAGTTGCCAAACAAACGTTTCAGTTTGTGGAAGTAATCCAGATGACGGTTGCCTACGATATACAGCGTACCGTGAATTTTCAGGCAACGTTTTGCCCCGACGAACATATCCCACGCCACCTGATCGGTAATGGAATGCTGCTGATGGAACGGAGGATTACATAGCACTGCGTTTAGGCTGCCGCCGTCTACGCCAGAGAAACCATTGCCGACGCGGAACGCACAGCGATCCATATCCTGCGGACGGTTAACTTCGACGTTCATCTGTGCTGAGGCAACGGCCATGTATGACTCATCACAAAACAGCATATCTGCATTTGGATTCAGCTCGAGCGCCTTCAGGCCAATAACACCGTTACCGCAGCCTAAATCAGCAATCGAACCTTCGATATCTTTCGGCAGATGCTCAAGGAAGAAACGAGCGCCGATATCTAAGTTGCTACGTGAGAAGACCGATGCATGGTTATGCATCTGGTAAGGTTCGTCAGTACCACAGAGATCCAGAGGCCAAACGGTTGTTGGCTGTGCGGGTGCAGGGTTGCGCTCGGCCACTTTACAGTGGATCAGACGAGCTTTTTTCCATGCCAGCGAAGTATGGGTATCACCCAGAATAGTTTCGAACAGCTGTAGCGTTGAGGTGTGAATATCACGCGCTTTTGCCGCCGCGATAATTACGGTATCTGGCGCAACGACTTCACGCAATGCACGCAGCTGGTGTTCCAACAATGCCAATGCCTTAGGCACTTTGATCAATACTAAAGCAGGCGCTTGCGGCAGGGGTGCAAGGCTATCAAGCAACGTGACCGTGTCGTCGTCCATGCCGTTCAGACCAAGGTTATGGCGCGCTGCCAACTGGCTCACATAAGAGTCACTCACGCTGTATAACTGCTGACCATGCAGTGCACAAGCCAACGCGCCAAAGGCGTCGTTGAACACAATCACCGGACGACCTTCCGCCTGCGACAGATCGAAACTCTGCAACAGATATTCATCGGCGGCTTCCCACGCCTGTAGCGTTGGATCATCAGACTGCTGTGGGTAGCGTTCTAGCTCAAGGCCATTTTCTTCAAAAAAACCGGAGATCGGTTCGAGTTGGCTCATCGCCCCTCCAAAATCTATCCGCTTGATTAAGCGGCAGAATAAAATAAATTATTGTGCAGATGTGACGGTATTAACCGCCCGAGCACCGTGCTCAAGAATTGTTATGTCACGCGCATGACGTACAATAGTCCGCTATTGTACCTGAAGGAATTGAATATGACGTCTTTGACTTATCTGGCCGGCTATCCTGAACATCTGCAAACGCAGGTTCGCCAGCTGCTCGACCAGCAACGTCTGGGGACTGTTTTATTGCAGCGTTACCCGCAGCCACACCAGCTCACCACCGATCGCGCACTCTATCAATACACTACCGATCTCAAAAATCAGTATCTGCGCAATGCGCCGCAAATTAATAAAGTGGGCTACGACAGCAAAATTCAGGTTCTCAAACATGCATTAGGGCTACATACCGCCATTTCGCGCGTGCAGGGTAGCAAGTTAAAGGCAAAAGCTGAAATCCGTGTTGCGACCGTCTTCAAAAATGCGCCTGAGGCTTTCCTACGCATGATTGTCGTTCACGAGCTGGCTCACCTACGTGAGAAAGAACACAACAAAGCGTTTTACAACCTGTGCTGTCATATGGAACCCACTTACCACCAGCTTGAGTTCGATACCCGCATGTATCTCACGCATTTAGAACTGGTTGGCGCGCTGTATTAATTTGCCCAGCGTCGCCGAATTAATCCAAGAAATGCTACTCTGTGAAAAATCTTATTTTCCCAATCGGAGACGCCCATGATTCGCTTTGCCGTTATTGGAACCAACTGGATTACCCAGAGCTTTATCGACGCCGCTCATGCCACGGGGAAAATGCAGCTGACCGCCGTGTATTCACGTCATTTAGCGCAGGCACACGCCTTTGGCGAGCCGAATAAAGCCCAGTATTTTTTCGATTCGCTGGACGATCTCGGCAGTTGCGCTCAGGTTGACGCGGTTTATATTGCCAGCCCAAACTCTTTCCACTATCCACACACGTTGGCGATGCTGCAGCATAAAAAGCATGTCATCTGTGAGAAGCCGTTAGCATCTAACGTGCATGAAGTCGAAAGTATGATTACATGCGCACATGAGAATCAGGTCGTGCTGTTTGAGGCCTTTAAAACCGCATACCTACCAAACTTCTCAGCGATCCAACAGGCGCTGCCGCGCTTGGGTAGACTGCGCAAGGTTTTCCTGAACTACTGCCAATACTCCTCGCGCTACCAGCGTTATTTAGACGGCGAAAACCCAAACACCTTTAATCCCGCGTTTTCAAACGGTTCGATTATGGACATTGGCTACTATTGCTTGGCAAGCGCAGTGTCTCTGTTTGGCGAACCCGACAGCCTTAACGCCAGCGCCACGCTGTTAGATTCCGGTGTAGATGCCCATGGGCACGTTAGCATGAACTACGCAGGGCACAGCGCAGGCGACGGATTCGACGTGGTTCTTTTTCACTCCAAGGTCAGCAATTCAGATATCCCAAGCGAGATTCAGGGGGAAGACGGCACGTTAGTTATCGAAAAAATATCTGAATGCCAGAAAGTAACATTTACACCACGCAGTGGGCAGCCTGAAGTCATCAGCCAAGCTCAGCAAGAAAATACTATGTATTACGAAGCAGAAGTATTTGCCAAACTGGTGCAATATCAAAGTATTGAGCATGCTGGGATCAACGTATCGCGCAGCACGGCGAAGATCCTAACGCAGGTTCGCGCGCTGACAGGGGTTGAATTCCCCGCCGATGCCGCTATTCCACCAGAAACCGTGGTTGTGCCAAATACTCGCGGGTAAAATGAAAAAGGCCTCTGTCATCAGAGGCCTTTTTGACTAACGAACAGGCTTAACCTGCTGAATTTGGGCTTTTGCTGCGCGTTTGCCGCCGAAGCTCAACACCGCCAGCGCCAGCACGATAAGCACAATGCCCGCCCCTTCAATCGCCCCCGGATTTTCACCCAGTAGCCACCAAGAGAACAGAACGCCGCATACGGGTACCGCTAGCGTACTCAGGCCCGCAATGCCCGCCGGTAAGTTCTTCAACACGAATAGCCATAGCGTCCACGCCAGCGCGGTGGCCAAAATCGCGCTGTACGACAATGCGAAATAAACATAGGGATCCCACACAATCGGGCGCTCTGGCACTAGCCACGCAATCACGCTCATAATGATCGCGCCGTACACCATTTGCCATGTGGTCAGCGACAGCAAATCTACCTTAGGATGACGTTGATACAGGCGTTTAGCGACAATGGCGCTAGCCCCCCAACTTATGCCGGAAAGAATGGCCAGCACCGCGCTTTTCAGTGACTCTCCCGTCAGCTTCCACGGTTGCAATACCAAACAGAGCCCCACCGCCGCCGCCACAATCGCCAGATACTGCACGCGACGCATTCTCTCGCCCAAGAATAGCGCGGCCATGATCACCACCCAAAACGGCATGGTGTAAGTCAGTATGGCGACCTTTCCGGCTCCGCCGCTAATCAGCGCCCACTGAGCTAATCCAACCATGCCGCAGGTTTGCAGCACGGCAATCGCCAGCGTGTAGGCAAAAGGCGTTGGCTTCATCCCACGGCCACGCAGTTTTAACACCACCAGCAGTAATAAGGCCCCGAACACGCAGCGCAGCGCGGTAAAATCAAAGGCGCCGATGTAAAGCGTGACCTGCTTCATCGCGATCCAGCTATAACTCCAGATCAGCGTTAATAATACCAGTCCACCAAACGCCAACGGATCGGCTTTTCCTGCTACGGCCATTTCAATATCCTAATCATTATCAATCGTGCTTATTATCACTAATGCCATTATCTCATTACTCTCTCTTATATCCACCTTCTATATTTCACAACGGCATTAGAAAAATGTGTAAAAAGCGTCTAATTTGAAAGCTTCAATTAATTTGAAAATACCCAACGGCGACGGTACTCAGGAGATTCTATGGCGGAGTTTGAGGCAAAACCCTTAGTCATTTTACAAACCGGTGATGCACCGGATGTTATTCGCCATCAGCACGGCGGTTTTACCGATATGTTTTTGCAACAGGGCGATATTGATCCGTCTAGCGTAGCGATTGTGAATCTTCCAACAGGTGAACAACTGCTCAGCCCCGAGCATTATCGCGGTGCAATTATAACTGGCTCAGCGGCAATGGTGACCGAACTATTGCCGTGGAGCGAATACGCTGCGATGTGGCTACGTGACGCCATCGGTATGGGGCTGCCTATTTTTGGAGCCTGTTATGGCCATCAGCTGTTGGCACACGCGCTCGGCGGCGAGGTGGGTTACCATCCTGAAGGGCTGGAAATTGGCACGCTGGAAATTGAGTTGTTACCTGAAGCTCAACAAGATCCGGCACTGCAAAACTATCCGCCGCGCTTCTATGCCAACCTCATACATTCGCAATCAGTGCTTCGTTTACCTGAAGGCGCGGTTGCTTTAGCCCGTTCACAGCAAGATCCACACCAAATCATCCGCTATCGCGATAACGTGATCAGCACGCAGTTCCACCCAGAGTTTAACGGGCCGGTAATGCATAGCTACATGAGTTGGATCGCAGAACTTGAACCGCAGCATCAGGCTAAATACCTCGATATTCAACGCCGCACCAGTAATACTCCCGTCAGCCAATCATTGCTGCGTGAATTTGTTCACGGTTTATAAGCTTAAACGAGTCATGATTTACAGCACGTAAAATCATGGCTCCATTTTTCCCTTTGCTAATCCATCCCAAAGATTGACCTTTGAAATATTTTGCATTATTTTCTTACAAGCAAAGGGGAGTAACTTCATTGCTGGTTAATCGTCATTACGGTGCGTGCTGCGTACCCGGTTGCCAGGCAACGCATTTTAGCTTTACGCTAAAATGTATCTAAGCGCCTTGCTTAGATGTATACCAGAGTCATTGAGCGCGGCTAATTCCGCTGTCGCATGGTGATGCAGGTATCGAGTTGTAAGTGAGACCTTGCCGGAAGGCGAGGTGCGCTTAAAACTCAGACAAGAGTCGTCGCTGTCGTCCTCCGTCATCGTGATTTTTGTATTTAATGAGTGTTACGAAGGATACTCCCATGATCAATTCCATTGGCTCTCCCCTGCTCTGGGGTAGTTTTGCCGTCATCGTCGTCATTATGCTCGCCGTCGATCTGCTGTTGCAGGGGCGTCGCGGTGCAACCACCATGACGCTGCGCCAAGCCGCAATCTGGTCGCTCGTATGGGTCAGCTTATCCCTCTTGTTCAACGCAGGCCTGTGGTGGTATCTCAGCGAAACTATGGGGCGCGTCGTTGCCGACAAACAGGCGCTGGCGTTTCTGACCGGTTATCTCATTGAGAAAGCGCTGGCCGTCGATAACGTGTTCGTTTGGCTGATGCTCTTCAGCTACTTCTCGGTACCGCCGAACCTGCAACGCCGCGTACTGGTTTACGGTGTTTTAGGCGCGATTGTGTTACGTACTATTATGATTTTCGCCGGCAGCTGGTTGGTGACTCAGTTCCAGTGGATCCTATACGTATTCGGTGCTTTCTTGCTGTTTACCGGTGTTAAAATGGCCTTGGCGAAGGATGACGACGGCGATATTGGCGATAAGCCGCTGGTGCGCTGGATCCGCAGCCATTTACGCATGACCGATAAGATCGAAAACGAGCACTTCTTTACTCGCAGAAACGGCGTGTTGTTTGCCACGCCGCTGCTGTTGGTACTGATTTTGGTTGAGCTTAGCGACGTTATCTTCGCCGTAGACAGCATCCCGGCAATCTTCGCGGTCACCACCGATCCGTTCTTGGTATTAACGTCTAACCTGTTTGCGATTTTGGGTCTGCGTGCGATGTACTTCTTGCTGGCGGGCGTGGCGGAACGTTTCTCAATGCTGAAATACGGCCTGTCGGTGATTCTGGTGTTTATCGGCTTCAAGATGCTGATTATGGATCTGTACCATATTCCGATTGCAGTATCGTTAAGCGTAGTGGCAGGAATTTTAGTGCTGACGCTGGTGATTAACGTCTTTGTTAACCGCCGCAACGATCGTTTGAAATCACAAAGTGAATAACCGTTAAACTTGATGCCTCGGACTTTCCTTATGCCGATCGTTTAAGAGATCGAGATACACGGGGCTAGCACACCGCGGGGCGCTCCGGCAGCTAAAGCTGCTACGACCCCATCGGTGTACTTCCCCTAAAATCATGCTTAAGTGACCAGCATTACAGACTTTCCGGGGCATTTTTTTGCTTAAAGCCGTTAACTTCTGCGTCTTGCTGACCAAGCCACCGCAAAGATAATCAGCAAGCCACCTGAAACCATCCTCAGGCTCGGCACTTCATGGAACAGCGCCCATGCAATCAGAATGGCGTACACCGGTTCTAGCGCAATAATCATCGCGGCCATACGCGCTTTCAGCGCCTGTAAGCTGTTGATGAACAAGCTGTATGCTAACCCCGTGCAAATCAGCCCCAAGCAGGCAATCCACATCCAGTCCATTGCGCTAACCAGCGGCAGCTCATGATAGGTAAACGGAAACAACAGCACGATAACGGCAAGGTTTTGCCACCAGCAGACCTGAGTTCCGTTCACGCTGGCCGCCGAATGCCGGTTAGCCAACGCCAGAATCGCATAAATTAGGCCGGATAAAATGCCCCACAGCAGTCCTTCCGTTGCGCTGTTCTCGAAATTAAAGCTCGGCGTAACCAACACCAATCCAACAGTCACCAGCAGAATTAACACGTATTCCGCCGACGACAGCTTCTCTCGATACAGCAGCCCTTCCAGAATCGCCACAAAGGCGGGGAAACAGGCAAAACCTAGCGTACCGACCGCAACCCCACCCACTTTCACCGCGATAAAAAACGTGACCCAGTGTGCGCACAGCAGCGCGCCACAGGCGCACAAACGCCCCACGCCGCGAGCATCAAGCTCACGCCACGGTAGGCGTTTTAGTTTTATCAATAACAACGACATGGCCGCTAATGCAAAAATCGCACGGCCAAAAACCAAGACGGCGGCACTGCTGGCAATAAGTTTGCCAAAAATACCTGAAATACCAAATAGCACGGTAGCACCGTGCATCAGCCATAGCGCACGGCGACGATCCATGCTCACTCCTCAAAAAATCACTGAAGGATCAGCGGTTCATAAACAGTTTAGGGATCTCGCGCAGGAGCCAAGATTTTGCCTCGCCCATGCTGTCACGACGCCACGCCATAATAATATCGGTTTCATGGCTGTACTCGGCGCTCACCACCCGCAGGCGGCCTTCGGCAATATCCTGTTCCACCAACGGATAAGGCATAGTCGCAACGCCCAGCCCATCGATAAGCGCCTGACGTTTATCCGCAATGGTGCTCACGGTCAAACGCTGTTGCTTATCAAGCAGCTGAACAGTCAAAACGGGCCGCTCACGTGCGGTATCAGCCACGGCAATGCCACGATATTTCACCCGAACGGCGTCGGACAAAGGCTCTGGCTCTAAATGAATAGGATGATCAGGGGCGGCAACATAAACGCTCATCACCTTATAGAGCTTACGCACGTTGATTTCAGACGAAGAACGAAAATGCATATCGGGTGCGATCACGATATCCGCACGCCCTTGCTCGAGACGTTCCCATGCCCCCGCTAAAACTTCGGTCATTAAAGACAGTTGGGTATTGGCTTTATTCGAAAGCTTATTCACCAGCGGGAACAGCTGTGTGGCGGGCACCAACGCTTCGCATACCACCGTAATGTGCGTTTCCCAACCGCGCGACAGCGCTTCAGCGTCTGTCGTCAACTTATCGGCCGCTTCGAGAAGAATGCGCCCACGTTCGAGCAACATACGTCCTACATTGGTAAATTTCGTACGATGACCAGAGCGGTCAAACAACACCACATCCAGCTCTTCTTCCAGCTTTTGCATGGTGTAGCTCAAAGCTGAAGGCACTCGGCCTAATTCGTCTGCCGCCGCTGCAAAACTTCCACGACGATCTATGGCATCCATGACCCGCAATGCTTCCAATGTCAGCGCGCGATCTTTACTCATAGCATCCTTCTATCAGGAAATTTGAATATGGCGACCAGATTAACTGGCTAACAATCTCACGTCCAGACGCTTACCATGGTTATATCGATTATTAAGAGCCTTGAGCGCCATGATTACACAACGAAAAGCCCAAAACTGCGGACACGCTGACTATGGTTGGCTCAAGTCACGCTATACATTTTCCTTCGGCCACTATTTTGACCCTAAGCTGATGGGATATGCGTCACTGCGCGTTCTCAATCAGGATGTACTGGCGCCCGGCGCGTCATTACAGCCACGTACCTTCCCGCGCGTCGACGTATTGAACATTATTCTTGATGGTGACGTGGAGTACCGCGACAGCGAAGGCAGCCATACACAAGCCCATACGGGCGATGTGGTGTTACTCGCTACGCAGGGAAACATCAGCTACAGCGAACACAATCTCAATAGTGATAAACCGCTTACGCGTATGCAGCTATGGCTAAATGTTTGCCCAGAAAGGGAAAACGACGAGATCCAACGCCTCTCGCTGGTGGAAGAGCCTTATCGATTGCTAGCTTCGCCCGAAGGTGACAGCGGCAGCCTACAATTGCGCCAGCAGGTGTGGATACATCATTTGGATCTTAAACCGGGCGAGCAACACACATTGCCTTTACACGGATCGCGTGCCTATGTGCAGTCGATTCATGGGAGCTACAAAACGCAGGATAGCGCCGAGTTGCTGGCCTGCGGCGACGGCGCCTTTATTAATGATGAAGAAAGCCTGACCCTCACCGCCATCACACCGCTGCGTGCGCTGGTGATTGATTTGCCGGTTTGATTTTGACTTCCCTCTTTTTTAAAGAGGGAATTCCGTCACCACCGCGTATGTTTCCAGATACTCCCTCCCCAGTGATGCCGCGATGACCACCAATGCTTTTTACCGGAGCGACTAGAACTATTCCAAGATAATTGGGAAAAATTATTTTCTGGCCCCCACCAAATTTTCACTTCATCGTTTGGCAGCAAAAGAACATGCAAATACACCGTTCCCAGTTTACGTTCCGGCAATAATACCGTTTTATGTCGAACTTCTTCTTTAATTCCCTGAACCCGCTGATCTTGATACACACCCAAAACCCAATTAACCTCAACACGCCTTTGCTTATCCCAATAGCAACAAGCGCCCATTGATTGCAAATCCTTACCCGATGAATCAATTACATTCACTTTAACTAATGGTCGATCCACATCAGTGTTGTTTTGTATATCGACTGTGATCTCGGTAAAACCAATCCATAAGATTACCCACAGCACATAAACGACTGGAAGAGGGACAACTAAAATCCACAATATACGCCAAAACCAATGCCCCCAAACTCCATAGCTGCGCGTCAGGATCGCATCAAATTGTTCTAGCAGTCTAAAAAAATGCATATTAATTCTGCTGCTCCATCAATGAGTATCTCATCGTCGCTGATGTATTAAGTACAAATCAATATAATGAGCAGTTAAGGAAAACTTAATAATTCATGTTATTACAGTCTCTGGTTATTCCGATGGTTATCTGAATAATATGCCAACACTTATTGCTAATATCTAATATTGAACAATGGAAACAGTTTATCAAAAGGACACTGATATGAATAAGATAAAAACAAATAAAAACAGACACATCAAGAAAGACTACGAAATTATTATTTTAATTACTTTCTTCATTTTATTTATTTTTTATATATCGTGGGCATCCAGAATTTCAAACAATACCATTCTTATAAAATCAGATTCTGAAGCTAAACTGTCTTTAATTGTCATCGGCATTATGGCTACAGCAGCAACAATCGGCGCCGCAAGGCTGACGTCTGCACCTCGTACCAGAAATGACTGTATTTTTATCTCAAGTATGTTTATCGCTGGTGGGTTGCTCGGGCTAACCTTATCGCTGAATGCGTTTGATGCTTACGTTTATCTATTTCCAGATAAAACAATTTATTATATCAGCGAGTATGATGTTTCTATTCCCGGTCCTTACCGGGGGAGGTATCGTTGCGAGGCTGGTCTGCGGTTGAAAGACATTCATACTTCACGCTGGATTGAACTTTGTACTTCAAAAGAAGAACTGAAAATCGGTAATAAACGACAACAAGGCATGGATGCCGTGTGGGTCATGGCGCGAGTTAATCACGTGGGCAGTTATATTGTTGATTACCAATTTATTTTCAAATAACCACTACAGTTTCCGCACTGCGAGTGCCATTTATGTGGAGATTGATCAAGCATTCTCCTCCCTGACTACACTCCATTAACCATCCTCTTACCGCCTGCAAACAACGCTTGTTGCATTAAGAAAAATGACCTCGCTCTCGGTTTGTATAACGTTTCTACCGAAAATAAAAATCTTTGCGCTATGTCAAACTACTGCGCTTTAACTTAAATCAAATACCATATATAGTGTGTCCCACTTTAGAACATACCCATATGTAGTAGTTATCCACAAAACATCCACAAGACTGCGTCAAGCCTTATGGCACGCGGATTGTGGCTGTGGATAACATGCAAAAGGGGAAAAGGAGCGACGCGGTGAAACCAATAGTGATTAAACGGGACGGTTGTCAGGTACCATTTGACGAACAGCGAATCAAGGAAGCTGTGGTGCGTGCTGCCCGAGCGGCAGGCGTTGATGATACTGATTATTGTGCAACCGTAGCCCGCGTAGTCGCTATGCAGATGGCCGATCTCGAGCGTGTTGATATCCATGTGATTCAAAACGCAGTAGAAAACCAGCTGATGGCAGGCAACTATAAGCAGCTTGCGCGTGCATACATTGAGTATCGTCACGACCGTGACGTATCTCGTGAACAACGTGGCCGTCTTAATCAGGAAATCCGTGGCCTGGTTGAGCAAAGCAATGCCGCTTTGCTGAACGAAAACGCTAACAAAGACAGTAAAGTCATCCCAACCCAGCGCGATCTGTTGGCGGGTATCGTGGCAAAACACTACGCGACACAGCACATTCTGCCCCGTGACGTGGTGCTAGCGCACGAACGTGGTGAAATTCACTACCACGATCTGGATTACTCTCCGTTCTTCCCAATGTTTAACTGCATGCTGATCGACCTTAAAGGCATGCTGACTAACGGCTTCAAGATGGGTAACGCAGAAATAGAGCGTCCTAAATCCATCTCGACCGCAACAGCCGTAACCGCACAAATTATCGCTCAGGTTGCTAGCCATATTTATGGCGGCACCACGATTAACCGTATAGATGAAGTTCTGGCGCCGTTTGTTACCTCAAGCTTCGAAAAACATCGTAAGACCGCTGACGAATGGAACATTCCAGACGCAGAAGGCTACGCAAAAACCCGCACCGAAAAAGAGTGCTACGACGCATTCCAATCTTTGGAATATGAAGTCAACACGCTGCATACCGCTAACGGTCAAACCCCGTTTGTAACCTTTGGTTTTGGCTTAGGAACCAGCTGGGAATCCCGTCTTATCCAGCAATCTATCCTGAAAAACCGCATCGCAGGCTTGGGCAAAAACCGTAAAACCGCCGTATTCCCTAAACTGGTCTTCGCCATTCGCGATGGTTTAAACCACAAATTCGGCGACGCTAACTACGATATCAAACAGTTGGCGCTAGAGTGTGCCAGCAAGCGTATGTACCCAGATATTCTGAACTATGATCAAGTGGTTAAGGTTACCGGCTCGTTCAAAACACCAATGGGCTGCCGCAGCTTCTTGGGTGTGTATGAAGAAAATGGCGAGATGCTCCATGAAGGGCGTAACAACCTCGGCGTCATTAGCCTAAACCTGCCGCGTATCGCTTTAGAAGCCAAAGGTGACGAAGCCGCATTTTGGAAATTGCTGGATGAACGTTTAGAGCTTTCTAAGAAAGCGCTGATGACACGTATTGCTCGTCTGGAAGGCATCAAAGCACGCGTTGCACCAATCCTCTATATGGAAGGTGCCTGTGGTGTTCGCTTGAAAGCCGACGACAATATTGCTGATATTTTCAAAAATGGACGTGCGTCAATTTCACTGGGCTACATCGGTATTCACGAAACGATGAATGCGCTGTTCGGCAACCAAACTCACGTCTTCGACGATGAAACCCTGCGTGCGAAAGCCGTGGCGATTGTTGCACGTTTACAGCAGGCAACCGACAGCTGGAAAGAAGAAACCGGCTACGGCTTCAGCCTCTACAGTACACCAAGTGAAAACCTGTGTGACCGTTTCTGCCGTTTAGATACCGCTGAATTTGGCGTTGTACCGGGCGTAACCGATAAAGGTTATTACACCAACAGCTTCCACTTGGACGTTGAGAAAAAAGTTAACCCATACGACAAGCTGGATTTTGAAGCGCCATACCCGCCATTGGCGAGCGGCGGTTTCATTTGCTACGGCGAATATCCAAACCTACAGCACAACCTGAAAGCGCTGGAAGACGTCTGGGATTATAGCTATAGCCGTGTCCCTTACTACGGCACGAATACGCCAATTGATGAGTGTTACGAGTGCGGCTTCACCGGTGAGTTTGAGTGTACCAGCAAAGGCTTTACCTGCCCGAAATGTGGTAATCACGATTCGGCTAAGGTTTCCGTGATCCGCCGCGTATGTGGCTATCTGGGTAGCCCTGATGCTCGTCCGTTCAACGCCGGTAAGCAAGAAGAAGTGAAACGCCGCGTTAAGCACTTGAACAACGGGCAGATTGGCTAATATCGTTAACTTACTGAACAGGTTGCACTTTAAGCTTGTTCAGTAGGCGTTATTGTCGCAGCCAATTTGGATACGGCCAGCGCGGAAGAACCGGAGCGTACACGTAGTACGTGAGGATTCTGAGCACTGCCGAATCCAAAGTGGCAAGTAAAATAGCCTAATGGGCAAGCTTTCAATGAATTTCCATCAATATTACCCCGTAGACGTCGTCAACGGGCCGGGTACTCGCTGCACGTTATTCGTTGCCGGTTGTGTGCATGAATGCCCAGGTTGCTATAACAAAAGTACTTGGCGACTCAATTCAGGTATGCCGTTTACGCAAGAAATGGAAGATCAGATTATTGCCGATCTGAATGACACACGCATTCCGCGTCAGGGTTTATCCCTTTCCGGTGGCGATCCGCTGCATCCGCAAAATGTGCCGTTTATTCTAAAGCTAGTGCAACGCGTGCGTGCGGAATGTGAAGGCAAAGATATCTGGGTTTGGACAGGCTATAAGCTAGACGAACTCACTGATGCACAGCGTCAAGTGGTGGATTTGATCAACGTACTCATCGACGGAAAATTTGTACAAGACCTCAAGGATCCGATGCTCATCTGGCGCGGCAGTGCGAATCAGGTTATTCACAAGCTGCGCTGATCGCGTCATTTCAGCCGCTCATCAAAAGCATGCGGGACTTCAGCCACCGTGCTTAGATAGCGTTCAAATTTTGGATGCTGCGGATTCAACAGCAGATTATTTTCCTGTGGCACAATCACCGAAGGCACCCGTAGTCCTACGGATACCTTCGATGCTATCCACTGTGAACCCATATCGGCGGTTACCGGCGAGATCTCATCCTGACGCCAGTGAGCAGGCAATACGCTGACATCCAGCGAGCTAATATCGCGGTCATCAATTTCTATCGAAAAAAGCGAGTAAAACTCGGTTAGCCGCGCGCTTTCGAGGTGAACCAAACATTCCAGCATCGCAAGCGAGATAGAACTGGCCAGATACACCATTGGGCTACCCATGCGGTTCCAGCGCCCGCCAAACTGTTTTGCGCCCTGCCCCGTAAATGCGCTGTTGGCAAATTTGGTTTTAACAATGCGATAGCCCATCATGAGAATACACCGTGCTCCAAGCGCCCAATCAGGTTCAATACCGCAATAGCTCCACTCTCCGTGCTGATAAGACTCGCGGGGGCAGTCTGCCCCAAAGCACGCACAGGATGTGTTAGCCAGTGGATTGCCTGCTCTTTATCATCCTCAAAAAGTGCAATCGCCGCGTTCATCACCCGCACCAAACGAGCAATGCTTTCACTCTGCTCGGGCGATAACGTTTTAGGCCCATTCTTTCTACGAGAAACCTGACGACCGCTGATCCCCGCGATCTGGACGATATCGGCCTTATTAATCCCCGTCCATTGGTGAATATTTTCAATCACGTCAGTAGGTAATCCCTGTTTAAGCAACTCAAGCAACTGAATACTACCTTCTGGTGGAAAACTCACTACGCGCCAAAGTGTGCTTTCATCCCGCTGCTGAGTTGGTGTGAACATACGCATACTTGCCTCCTGCCACTTAGCCATACGTCTATGCCTAATATAGACCTATGACCCACAGTCGACAATCCTATCGTGCAAATAACAACCACGCATCGTGTTATATTAAAATGCTCAACGCATGTCTTCATCAGTTTTCAATGCGTTGCCAAAACTGTATTACGCTGTCCAGAATGCGCTGTAGGACACGGCTCAATTACACGCTTTGTGCAATCTGCTTCGCATCCCTCCTTTTTACGGCTGTCATCCTAACGCCTTCAACTATTCATATTTCTGCAACATATAAATAACCATTTTGTCATTTTCAATCGGCACCATGAGCGCAACTTAATTTTGACCACCTCACTAAAGAGGGTTACGCCATGTCGATTATTCGAGTTAAGAACCTCAGTAAAACATTCGCCGGTCAGCAGGCGCTGCACATCGTTGGCATGGAGATTCAACAAGGGCAGATGGTGGCTTTGCTCGGCCCTTCTGGCTCAGGCAAATCTACGCTGCTTCGCCATCTAAGCGGACTTATCACCAGCGACCGTCATGATGATTCCCACATCGAATTATTAGGCCGCACCATTCAAAAGCAGGGGCGTCTCGCGGCAGATATTCGCCGTAGCCGCAGCGATATTGGCTATATCTTTCAGCAGTTCAATTTAGTCAATCGCCTGACGGTTCTCGAAAACGTGCTGATTGGCGCGCTAGGCGCAACGCCATTTTGGCGCACCTGCTGCGGTTGGTTCACTCAAGAACAAAAACAGCAGGCCATGCAGGCTCTCACTCGCGTGAGCATGGCCTCCTTCGCCCACCAGCGGGTATCCACGCTTTCCGGTGGCCAGCAGCAACGCGTCGCTATTGCACGTGCGCTGATGCAAAAAGCCAAAGTGATTCTCGCCGATGAACCCATTGCGTCACTGGATCCTGAATCCGCCCGCATCGTGATGGAAACCCTGCTCGATATTAATCAAAAGGACGGCATCACCGTGGTGGTCACTCTGCATCAGGTGGATTACGCCCTGCGCTATTGCCAGCGCGTCATCGCGCTGCGTCAGGGGCATGTTTTCTACGACGGTGAAAGCGCGCACTTAGCACGCGAGCAAATTGAACATCTCTATCGCGGCGTAAACCGCGTCAATGTTTCTACCCCTGAAACCGAAGCCGTTGCGGCTTAATTCGAACCTTCAACATGCTCATAGGGAGTCATCACATGACTTACAAAACGGTAGCCGCGCTGGCTTTCACCAGCATGTTCAGCGTCTGTACCCTGCTTAGCACAGCACACGCTGAAGAACAGGCTCCGGCGCTCAACTTCGGCATTATTTCGACGGAATCCCAACAAAACCTAAAACCGCAGTGGGACCCATTCCTCAAGGATATGGAGAAAAAACTGGGCATGAAGGTGAATGCCTTCTTCGCCCCAGACTATGCGGGCATCATCCAAGGAATGCGCTTTAACAAAGTCGATATCGCGTGGTACGGCAACCTCTCAGCAATGGAAGCCGTCGATCGTGCCAACGGGCAAGTCTTTGCACAAACCGTGGCCGCAGATGGTTCACCAGGCTACTGGAGCGTACTGATCGTGAATAAAGACAGCCCGATCAATAACGTTCAAGACATGCTGGCCAAGAAGAAAGATCTTACCTTCGGCAACGGCGATCCCAACTCTACCTCCGGTTATTTAGTCCCCGGCTATTACGTTTTCGCCAAGAACAATACCGCCGCCAGCGACTTTAAACGCACCGTTAACGCCAACCACGAAACCAATGCGCTCGCCGTAGCTAACAAGCAGGTGGATGTGGCAACCAACAATACCGAAAACCTCGATCGTCTGAAGATCACGGCACCAGAGAAATTCAAAGATCTGAAAGTGATCTGGAAATCACCGTTGATCCCTGGCGACCCGATCGTGTGGCGTAAAAACCTGTCAGAAGATGCCAAACAAAAGATCTACGGCTTCTTTATGAATTACGGCAAAACGCCGGAAGAGCAGCAGGTTCTCAAAGGCTTGAGCTGGGCACCGTTCCGCCCATCCAGCGATCTCCAACTGGTTCCCATCCGCCAGCTCTCACTGTTTAAACAAACTCAGACGATCAAAGCCAACGAAGGCTTAAGCCCAACCGACAAAGCCACAAAAACCGCGGCGCTACAGGCTCAAATGGACGATCTCGATCGTCTGAGCTCGGCGCTTAACGCCATGAACAGTTTGAAAACAGCCACTCAGTAATTTGGCCGTCGCCTCCTAGCTCTGCATGCAGAAAAGCTGAGCTAGGAGAAAAGTGACACCAAATTGGAGATACAGATGCAAACCACTCAATCCACCGCAGCCCTAGTGCCCGAGCAAAAGCGTAGCTGGTTTAGCCTTTTCACCGGCGCCATTCTACTTGCGGTTCTCGCTTGGTCTTGGCACGGCGCGGAAATGGCCCCGCTCACGCTGTTTCGTGATGCTGGCAATATGGCGACCTTTGCCGCTGATTTCTTCCCGCCCGATTTTAGCCAATGGCAGCAATATCTTGGCGAAATGCTGGTAACCCTCCAGATAGCCGTTTGGGGAACCGCGCTTTCCATCGTGCTTTCCATTCCTCTGGGGCTAATGAGCGCTGAAAACCTTGTGCCTTGGTGGATCTACCAACCGACTCGCCGACTGATGGACGCCTGCCGCGCGATTAACGAAATGGTATTCGCCATGCTGTTTGTGGTGGCTGTCGGTCTTGGCCCCTTTGCTGGCGTGCTGGCGTTATTTATTCACACCACCGGCGTTTTGGCGAAGCTGTTTTCTGAAGCCGTCGAAGCCATCGAGCCGGGCCCAATTGAAGGCGTCAAAGCCACCGGTGCCAACAAACTGGAAGAGATCATCTACGGCGTTCTTCCTCAGGTTATGCCGCTGTGGATCTCTTATTCACTCTATCGTTTTGAATCCAACGTTCGCTCCGCCACCGTGGTGGGCATGGTGGGTGCCGGTGGTATCGGCGTCACCCTGTGGGAAGCCATCCGCGGATTTCAGTTCCAGCAAACCTGCGCACTGATGGTGTTCATCATCGTCACGGTCAGCCTGCTGGATTTTATGTCTCAACGTCTACGCAAGCACTTCATCTGATTAAAGAGGCTTTGTTTGTTATGCACTTATCTAGACATCCGACCAGTTTTCCAACCCGCTATCAAGAAATTGCGGCGTTATTGGAACAAGACCTTCGCCAGCATTATCAGTGCGGGGACTATCTTCCCGCAGAGCATCAACTCGCTGAGCGTTACGATGTGAATCGTCACACTCTGCGCCGCGCCATTGATGAGTTAGTGGTTCGAGGCTGGGTACAACGTCGTCAAGGCGTGGGCGTTTTAGTGTTGATGCGTCCGTTTGATTATCCGCTGCACTCACAGGCTCGCTTTAGCCAGAATCTATTGGAACAGGGCAGCCATCCCACCAGCGAGCGGCTGATCTCGGTGCTTCGCCCTACCGTTAGCCATATTGCCGATGCGCTAGGAATGGAAGAAGGTCAGCAGGTTATTCATCTGCGCACTCTGCGCCGTGTAAACGGCGTTCCGGTATGCGTTATCGACCATTTCCTACCGGATCTCAGCTGGTGGGGCACGTTGCAAAACTTCACCAGCGGTTCGCTGCACGGCTATATCCAGCAGCATCTTGGCCGTGAACTCAGCCGCACTCAAACCCGCATCAGCGCACGCCGCGCACAGGCCAAAGAGAGCCGACTGTTAGAAATCGCCACTCATGCACCGCTGATGTGTGTTCGTACCTTAAATCACTGTGAAGGCCAGCCACAGCCTGCGGAGTATTCCGTTAGCCTGACGCGTGCCGACATGATCGAACTGACCATGGAGCACTAAATGGACGCCATACCGTCTCACTCACATTTTTCAATCGCTGAGCGCCAACGCTGGATGGCAACGCTGGCGCACAGCCAGCCTGACGACCTTAATCCGCTGTGGGATGCCCTGCATCTCAATGCACTGGAGTGGAAAAATATTCGCCCCGCAGAAACCGGCCTCACCCAAATACAGGCGCGTACCGGCGGAAGCGGCCAGCGCTTCTTCCTCGGCGACGCCACGCTCACCCGCGCAGTCGTTCAGCTCAGCAGCGGCACCTATGGCTACAGCTATCAGCTTGGCCGCGACAAATCTCACGCCGAGCGCTGCGCGTTAATCGATGCCCTGCTGCAAGAACGCGAGCACAACATGGCTTTGCTGGAAAACCTGATTAACCCACTCGCCGCGCTGCAACAAGAACGACACCAGCAGCGCGCCCAAGAAATTGCAGCGAGCCGAGTGGACTTCTTCACTCTGGTTCGCGGAGACAACTAATGACGTTAATGACCGCTTTTACATTGCCCGTGCATGATGCACAAAACCACTTTCGCTGCCTGCTGAAAGCCATGAGCGAACCCGGCGTGATCGTGAATTTAATTAACACGCCAGAAGGCTGGCTACCGCTCAACAGCGCCACCACCAGCGTACTGTTAACTCTGAGTGACCAAGATACGCCAGTATGGTTCGCGCCCGAGCTCAGTTCCGAAACCGCACAGCAAAACCTGCGCTTTCATACCGGTGCTCCGCTGGCCGTCGAACCTTCACTGGCAACCTTTGCGGTCGTGAATGAACAGGTTACCGCTGAACAACTGACTGATTTTGCGCAAGGTGAAGATGTTTCGCCGGAAACCAGCGCCACGGTGATTGTGCAGGTAAAAAGCCTCAGCGGTGGCCATATGTTGCGCCTCACCGGCCCCGGTATTTTAGAAGAGCGCATGATTGCGCCCCAAATTTCAGACGTCGTGCTCAACGCTTTAACCGAACGTTCGCACAGCTTCCCGCTGGGCTGCGATTTCGTCTTTACCTGCGGCGAACGTCTGCTTGCCATACCGCGCACCACGCTCGTGGAGGTGTTCGATGTACGTAGCCGTTAAAGGAGGCGAAAAAGCCATTGCCGCCGCCCACCGTTTGCAAGAACAGAAGCGTCGCGGATCGCCTCAGCTCAATGAACTCAGCGTTGATCAAATCGATCAGCAGCTCGCGTTAGCCGTCGATCGCGTGATGACCGAAGGCGGGATCTACGATAGGCAGCTTGCCGCGCTGGCGATCAAACAGGCCAGCGGCGATCTGGTTGAAGCCATCTTTTTACTGCGCGCTTATCGCACCACATTACCGCGCCTGGCCGTCAGCGATGCCTTGAACACGCAGGATATGCGTTTAGAGCGCCGCATTTCAGCGGTGTATAAAGACCTGCCCGGTGGCCAAGTGCTCGGCCCCACCTACGACTACACCCATCGGCTGTTAGATTTCACGCTGTTAGCCAACGGCGAAACGCCGGAAATCAACCGCGATGAGGCTATGAACGAATCGCATAGCCCACACGTCTTCAGCATGTTGGCGCAGCAAGGCTTGGCACGCGCGGAACACGACAGCGGCGCCGAGCCAGACGATATCACCCGCACGCCGCCGGTTTATCCCTGCTCTCGCTCTGCGCGTTTACAGCAGTTGGTGCGTGGCGATGAGGGATATCTGCTGGCGCTGGGCTACTCCACCCAGCGCGGCTATGGGCGCAACCATCCGTTTGCGGGAGAAATTCGCAGCGGCTATGTCAGCCTGAGCATTACGCCCGAAGAGCTGGGCTTTTCCGTTGATATTGGCGAGCTGCTGCTGACCGAATGCGAAATGGTCAACGGCTTTGTTGCCCAGCCAGATGATGCCCCGCATTTCACTCGCGGCTACGGCTTAGTGTTTGGCATGAGCGAACGTAAAGCGATGGCGATGGCGCTGGTCGATCGCGCCCTTCAGGCACCCGATTACCAAGAGCAGATCAACGGCCCCGCTCAGGACGAAGAGTTCGTGCTGGCGCATGCCGATAGCGTAGAAGCCGCTGGTTTTGTCTCCCACCTTAAATTACCGCACTACGTTGATTTTCAAGCCGAGCTGGAATTACTCCACCGTTTACAACAGGAATTCAATGACCGTCAGGAGAATGCACATGACTAACGTGCTAACCGGTTACAGCTTAGCGGGCTATAACTACGGCTATCTCGATGAGCAGACCAAACGTATGATCCGCCGAGCGATCCTCAAAGCCGTGGCAATCCCCGGTTACCAAGTGCCCTTTGGCGGACGCGAAATGCCGATGCCCTATGGCTGGGGAACCGGCGGAATTCAGCTTACCGCTAGCGTGATTGGTGAAGCAGATACCTTAAAAGTGATCGATCAGGGCGCAGACGACACCACCAATGCGGTATCGATTCGCCGTTTCTTCCAGCGAGTTACCGGTGTTAACACCACAGAAGTGACCGCCGACGCCACGCTGATTCAAACTCGCCACCGCATACCTGAAACGCCGCTGCGCCAAGATCAAATCATCATCTATCAGGTTCCGATGCCTGAGCCGCTGCGTTTTATCGAACCACGTGAAACCGAAACGCGAAAAATGCATGCGCTGGAGGAGTATGGCGTTATGCAGGTAAAACTGTATGAGGACATCGCGCGTTTTGGCCACATCGCGACCACCTATGATTACCCCGTGAAGGTGAATCATCGCTATGTGATGGCTCCCTCCCCCATCCCAAAATTTGATAATCCCAAGATGAACATGATGCCCGCGCTACAGCTGTTTGGTGCCGGACGCGAAAAAAGGATCTACGCCGTGCCCCCGTTCACCAAAGTGGAAAGCCTCGACTTTGACGATCATCCGTTCAGCGTGCAGCAATGGGATCAGCCCTGCGCGATTTGCGGATCGCCGCACAGCTATTTGGATGAAGTGGTACTCGACGATCAAGGCTCCAGAATGTTCGTCTGCTCCGACACTGACTTTTGCCGCCAGCACAGCGAGGCCAACGCGCAATGAACGCCACAGACTCGATCTTCTCAGCGCCAGCCGCCGATCTGCCGCTGCTTTCCGTGAACAATCTGACCCACCTGTATGCGCCGGGCAAAGGCTTTAGCGATGTCTCTTTCGATCTCTATCCAGGCGAAGTGTTGGGGATCGTTGGTGAGTCGGGATCCGGTAAAACAACGTTGCTGAAATCCATCTCTGCGCGCCTCACCCCGCAGCAGGGAGAAATTCGCTATTTAAGCGCCCAAGGCATTCAGGATTTATACGCCATGAGCGAAAGCGACCGCCGCCGCCTGCTGCGCACCGAATGGGGCGTGGTGCATCAGCATCCGCTCGACGGGCTGCGCCCGCACGTTTCGGCCGGTGGCAATATCGGCGAACGCTTAATGGCCGTAGGCCAGCGTCATTACGGCAATATTCGCGCCGAAGCCATGCGTTGGCTGGAGGACGTGGAGATCCCAGCGACGCGCATCGACGATCTACCCACCACGTTTTCAGGCGGCATGCAGCAGCGACTGCAAATCGCCCGCAATCTGGTGACTCATCCACGCGTCGTGTTTATGGATGAACCCACCGGCGGGCTCGATGTTTCAGTGCAGGCGCGCCTGCTCGATCTACTGCGTACGCTGGTGGTCGAGCTCCAATTAGCCGTGGTGATCGTGACTCACGATCTCGGCGTTGCTCGCCTGCTGGCGCATCGTTTGCTGGTGATGAAGCAAGGCAAAGTGGTTGAGAGCGGGCTGACGGATCGCGTATTGGACGATCCTCATCATCCGTATACCCAGTTGCTGGTTTCTTCTGTTTTACAAAACTGAGTGAAAATCATGACCATAACAACACGCTTACGCGTAGAGAATCTGAGCAAAACCTTTGTGCTGCATCATCAAAACAGTATTCATCTGCCGGTACTTTCAGGCGCGTCATTGGAGGTTAGCGCCGGTGAATGCGTGGTTTTACACGGTCACTCGGGCAGCGGGAAATCAACGCTGTTGCGGTCGCTTTATGCTAACTATCTGCCCGATGAAGGCAGTATCTGGGTACAGCATCAGGGTGAATGGCTGGATATGGTGCAGGCTCCCGCAAGGCAGATCCTCGCGGTACGCCGCAGAACTATCGGCTGGGTCAGTCAGTTTCTGCGCGTGATCCCACGCATTAGCGCATTAGACGTGGTAATGCAGCCGATGCTTGAGCTGGGCTACGAACGTCAGGCCTGCGAACAAAAAGCGGCGGCGTTATTAACCCATCTCAACGTTCCCGAACGTCTCTGGCATCTGGCACCTTCTACCTTCTCCGGCGGCGAGCAGCAACGCGTAAATATCGCCCGTGGATTCGTGGTCGACTATCCGATTTTGTTGCTCGATGAACCCACGGCGTCGCTCGATACCGCCAACAGCGCTGCGGTAGTGAGTTTAATCGATCAAGCCAAAGCACGTGGTGCCGCTATCGTCGGGATCTTCCATGATGAAGCCGTGCGCGACCATGTTGCAGATCGTCTGCATGTGATGACTGAATAGCGGAGCAAAACCATGATCGTGAACAATGTAAAACTGGTGCTGGAAAATGAAGTGGTGGCAGGTTCGCTTGAAGTTCAAGACGGCGTGATCCGCGCCTTTGCCGACAGCGAGAGCCGCTTGCCTGAAGCCATAGATGGCAACGGCGGCTGGCTGCTGCCCGGTTTGATTGAGCTACACACCGATAATTTGGACAAGTTTTTCACTCCGCGTCCCAAGGTTAGTTGGCCTGCCCATTCAGCCATGAGCAGCCACGATGCGCTGATGATTGCCAGTGGGATCACCACGGTGCTTGATGCCGTAGCGTTGGGTGACGTGCGCGACGGCGGCGATCGCTTGGATAACTTGGAAAAAATGATTAACGCGGTGATCGACAGCCAGCAGCGCGGCGTGAATCGTGCCGAGCATCGTCTGCACCTACGCTGTGAATTGCCCCATCACAGCACGCTTCCGCTGTTTCAACAACTGGTGGAGAAACGCGGCGTGTCTCTGGTTTCATTGATGGATCATTCACCTGGGCAGCGCCAGTTCGTCAACCCGCAGAAATATCGCGAATACTTTCAGGGAAAATACCATCTCAGCGATGAGCAGATGGATGCCTATGAACGTGAACAGTTGGAGAATGCCGAACGCTGGTCACAGCCCAATCGCCATGCCATCGCTGAACTCTGCCGCACGCGCGGTATTGCGCTCGCCAGCCATGACGATGCCACCGAAGCACATGCCGATGAATCACATCAGTTGGGCAGCGTGATTGCCGAATTCCCCACCACGGTAGAGGCGGCGCACGCGTCACATCAACGCGGCCTGCAGGTCATGATGGGCGCACCCAACATTGTGCGGGGCGGCTCGCATTCCGGTAACGTTGCGGCTCATGAATTGGCGTCACTTGGCGTATTGGACATTCTGTCATCCGACTATTATCCCGCTAGCCTGCTGGACGCCGCGTTTTGCGTCGCCGCCAGCGAGAACAATACGTTTACGCTGCCTCAGGCGATGTCATTAGTGACGCGCAATCCGGCAAAAGCGCTGGGGCTGTCCGATCGCGGCGTGCTTGCGGAAGGCAAAAGAGCGGATTTGGTATTAGCTCAACGCCACGGCGAACATATTCATGTGAATCACGTCTGGCGTGAAGGGATGCGGGTGCTCTAATGGCAAAATTAATTTATCTGGTTGGCGCGTCGGGCTCAGGTAAAGACAGCTTGCTTCAGGCGTTACGCGAACAGCAAACCGCTCCGCTGCTCGTCGCCCATCGCTATATTACTCGGGCCTGTCATGCAGGCTCGGAAAATCACATCGAGCTCAGTGAGAACGAATTTATGCAGCGGCGCAGCCAAGGACTTTTTGCGCTGCACTGGCAGGCTAATCAGCATCATTATGGGTTAGGTATAGAAATAGATCAGTGGTTGGCTCAGGGGATAAACGTGGTGGTCAACGGTTCTCGCGCCCATCTGCCCACCGCCCGCGAGCGCTACGGCGATCGAATGCAGGCCGTGTGTTTACAGGTTTCTCAAGCCGCCTTACGCCAGCGATTATTGGCGCGTGGACGCGAAACACCGCTGCAAATAGAGCAACGTTTACAACGTGCGCAGGAGTACCAATTACCGGAAAGCACGCGCTGTGATTATCTGAATAATAATGATGAGTTGCAGCATACGCTGCGGGAGTTTTTGCGCCTCGTAGAACACACTATTGCTGTTTCCGTTTAATTTTCGTTTTTTTGTTTAGCCATCGCACAGAGGTTCTGTATGCCAGAGACGACTTCTCCCAATATCCTATTACGCCCCGCCACCGCGCTGGATGAAGGCACGGTGTATCACCTGATGTGTGAGCTGGAGCAATGTGAGTTCGACCGCCTCGCTTTCGCCAAAGGCTATGCGCTCAATTTGGCCAATCCGAATATGCACTATGCGTTAGCCACACAGGACGCCGAGGTGCTGGGATTTATTAGCCTTCATCTGCAATATCATCTGCATCACGTCAACTGGATTGCCGAAATTCAGGAGCTGATTATTACGCCGCAGGCGCGTGGCGCTGGCGTGGGTAAGCGGCTGTTGCGTTGGGCGGAAGATACGGCGCGTGAATTAGGGGCGGAGCAGACCGAGCTGTCCACGCGTGCAACGCGTTATGACGCACATCGTTTTTATCAGCGAGAAGGCTATCTTCACACGCATTTTCGCTTCGTTAAACCACTGTCGGATCAGTAACGATGTCTACGCTTACTTTCACGTTTTTAGGCACCGGCGGAGCACAACAGGTGCCCGCTTTTGGCTGCCAGTGTGTTGTTTGCCAGCAAGCCAGAGAACAGCCGCAGTATCGGCGAAAACCCTGTAGCGCCATGCTGGAATATAACGGTAGCCGAACGCTGATTGACGCAGGTTTGAACGACCTAACCGAACAGTTTACGCCTGAACAAATTAGCCAGTTTCTGCTGACGCATTACCATATGGATCATGTTCAGGGATTATTTCCGCTGCGCTGGGGCGTAGGTGAATCCATTCCCGTCTATGGGCCGCCGGATGAAATGGGCTGTGACGATCTGTTTAAGCACCCCGGCATACTCGATTTCAACCATACGCTCACGGCGTTTGAAACCATCTGGCTGCAAGGACTGAGCATCACACCGCTTCCGCTTAATCATTCGAAACTCACTTTTGGCTATCTATTCACAACGCCCCATCATCGAATCGCCTATCTGACGGATACCGCAGGTTTGCCAGAAGCTACCGCAGATTTTTTGTGCCAGCAGCCGCCTGAAATCATGATTATCGACTGTAGCCATGAGCCACGCCCAAGCACGCCGAAAAACCATAGCGATCTCAATACGGTGATAGCGTTAAAACAGCGGATAGGCTGCGAGAAAATTTGGCTGACCCACATTAGCCATCAGTTTGACCTGTGGATGCGAGAGAATTCACTCCCCGAAGGTATTGAAGCGGCCAGAGATGGATTAACGCTGACCGCAGATGAGAGTGACTATGATTGTAATGTCGATCGTTTAGAAGACCGAGATACACGGGTCTAGCATACCGCGGGGCGGTTACGGAACACATCCATGTGTTCCTCCCTAAAGGGCAACGCTGAAGCGTTGTTCAACTTTGCTCCTGGCAAAGTTGTCGGCGGCTTACGCCGCTACGACCCCATCGGCATGCTCCCCCTAAAATCGGGCTTAAGCTCTATTGAGAATATTTTTGAATCTGTTCTGATTCGATGATCTGCAAACGATACGGTGCTGGATGACGTGCAGATTTCAGCATCGCCATCGCCACAGCTGAAGCTTCGACGGCTTTCCATTTCTCAGGCAGCAGCTTAAAGATAGGTTCTGAAATTTGCTCTAGCAATCGTGGTTTTGGCCGGTCGCCTTGTAGCATTGATGGCCGCACTATTGTGAGATGCGGCCATGCTTGCAGCTCTAACGCTTTCTCCATTTCCCCTTTGGTCCGGCTGTAGAGGAATGAAGACTGTGGATTCGCGCCAAGCGCACTCACCACTGAATAGTGCTGGCAGCCATTTTTTAGCGCCACCGACCCACACTCAACCACCAGCGTGTAGTCTACATAGCGAAATGCGGCATCGCTGCCGGCATCTTTGCGCGTGGTACCCAAGCAACAAAATGCGATATCAATAGGGGTCGTCCATGTTGCCATCGTCGCGCACAGATCGTCTGCGACCGGATTCACCAGTTTTTCTGACGGCGGTAAGGGCTTACGCGTTGGGGCATAGATTTTGCTGATGCCCGGATCCTGTTCTAGAAGTTTGAGTAATTCACTTCCAACTAAGCCCGTCGCGCCTAACAATAAAATTTTCATCCGTTTTCCTCCCTGTTTTGAGTATAACGCGAGAAAAGCGACAGGTAAGGACTTCAAGCAATTAGTTTCAGTGATATATATCTAACTTCTCTATTGTCGTCATGATCATGTTGCCGTTATTCCTGCTCAGAAGTTCGCTCCCAGCGAATTTTCTTCGCAAAGCCTAATTTATTGTCCGTCATTTTTATCTGGTTGAGCGCAAGCTGCCAGATAGGCGCTGACATTAAACGAGCCGTGGGGAAGTGTTGATAATAGCGGCTACGCGCCAGACGCTCGTTTTCACCTTCTAATATCATGGCCTCGCCAGAAAATTGCAGCCCACGGATCAGCGCAATGGTTTTGGTTTGATGCGCTATTGTTCCTGCTACCTGAGGATTTTTGAGCAGCATCCCACCGTGGCGGGTACGCGTTTCCGTCATGAAATTGAGCGCCATACGATCTTCATCAAAGACATAGAAACAGTTGGCGCACCACATTTCCCCTTCCCAACAGGTTCCGAGTGTTAACACATGCTGGGCGCGCAGAAAGCGGCAAATATGCTCTTTATCAGTCGTCATGGGTTGGTCTCACAGGCCATGGTAGATGAGGGTATAATGTCATGAAACGGCTAACTGATTAAATCCTAATGACCACCGAACCTCATGAAACTCACTGGCATCTTTACCTCATACGCACCGCATCAGGCGCACTTTACACCGGTGTAACTACCGATGTAGAACGCCGCTACCAGCAGCATCAGCGCGGAACAGGTGCGAAGGCATTGCGCGGTAAGGGGCCATTACAGCTGGCATTTTCGTGCATCGTGGGCGAGAGAGGGCAAGCTTTGCGGTTGGAGTATCGTATCAAGCAGCTAAATAAAGCACAGAAAGAGAAATTGGTGACGGAAAACCCAGAAATGCTAGAGGAATGGTTTGAAAAAGTGTAATTGAACAACGAAGTTTATTAATGTTGAAAAAATATGCGGCTCCCCTTTGGCAATTTATTGTTGCTCTATCGGTGGAGCCGTAAAGAACGGCTGGTTTTTCTATATAGTGCCCTGGTGAGGCGAAATCAGCATCTTCAGACAGAGCGCAACAAACAGCGAATGTTTACGAGGCACGTTGTTATTTGTTTAGCTCTGTCACGTTCAATATAAACATTAAGCATCAGTCCGGGAACGGGTGAAAACCACCCTTGTAACACTTTAATAAAAGTGATACTAAAAGTGGTTTAGCCCAATTTCTTTAATTACACCCCTAATTATTTACATGCAAAGGTATCTTTCACAATGAACATCAATATTACGGATGAGCCAAACCCACAGGATGAAGAGTTTGTCATTGACAGTCTCTGGGCCCACAATAGCAAAACCGAAGCCGTCGATATTCATCCGTTATTTTTGACCGTTACTGACGACAAGGGAAAAATCGTTGCGGGTTTGGTTGCAAGAACTTGGTGGGGAGGTCTCGAGGTTCAATATCTGTGGGTCAGCGACGAATACCGTAAAAGTGGATATGGCCGCCAACTGATGGAAAATGCTGAAAAAGAAGCGCTGAAGCGCGGCTGCCATATGGCTTATGTCGATACCTTCGATTTTCAGGCCAGAGGTTTCTATGAGAAATTAGGCTATCGTGTATATGGTGATTTAGGCGGATATGCCCATAGATTTACTCGGCACTATCTGGCGAAAGAAATCTGATACATTCTTGAGCGAAGAGGTGGTCATGGATTTGCCCGATAAAAATAATGAAATTTATTTCAAGGGCCTGATTGCCATGATGGAACACTTGAGTGAACCGTGGGGCATCAAAGATCTGCACTCCCGCCATGTCTATATGAATCAGGCAGCTTATCTCTATACCAATACCCCCCTTGATTTCGATATCGAAGGTAAAAGGGACGATGAATTCCCCGCCCATTGGGCCGAGCTCTCTCCTGAATTTATAGAGCACGATAAAAGAACTGAAGAATCTCAGGATCGCGTCACAGTAATAGAAACACATTACTGGTACGGGAAATAATTCCTCATGCCTTATATCAGTGAAAAGCTGCCTATTTTCAATGAAAAAAAAGAACTAATTGGCGTGATGTGGAATGCCAAACCGCTTAATAGCTTGTCTCCTTTCAAATATATAAATCAGCAGAAGCCCAGTGTTCTCACCACTGAAATTATTAATACGACGTTCACTCGTTCTGAATTAGACGTCATATTTTTAATGTTGCAACGGCGCTCGGTTAAAGAAATCGCAAAAATATATAACATTAGTACCAAAACAATAGAAAACAGAATATATACCATTTACCAAAAATCTGATGTCCATACGCAGCAACAATTTGAGGAGTTTTGCAAAGTTGCGCATTTGGATAATTATATTCCCGACCGGCTAGTGGCAAAAGGGATTCAGTTTATCTAAATAACAAGGGTATACCTTATCGTGATCAAAATTGAAGATTATCCATTGAGCAGAGTGCCTCAGGATAAAAGGGTTTCATTTTTAAGCGTTGCTATGGTTCATATGGGTATGTTGACCGCGCTAGATCAGTTCATGCTTGGCGCGGTATTGGGTAATTCCATGTCGCTAACTGATGCATTTACGGCAATCCTGATCGGCAGCGTCATATTTGGCGTTGTCACCTACGGTCTCGGCTTGGCGGGTATGCGCGAAGGAATATCCGGCAGCCTGCTGGCGCGCTGGTGTGGTTTTGGCCGTTTGGGTTCGGTGCTGATCGGCGTGGTGGTCGCCGTCAGTTTGCTCGGCTGGTTTGGGATCCAAAACGCCATTTTTGCTAAATCCTTGGACTTTGCACTCGGCCACAAGCTGGGCTTTGGCTGGGCTGCGGCCTTATCCGGCAGTTTCCTCACCATCTTGGTCGCATTTGGTTTCAAGGCATTGCGCATTGCAGCCAGAATCGCCGTACCGATGTTTATTCTGCTGGTCGCCTATATTTCCATTAATGTTTTATCTGGCCATAATTTGCCTGAAATTATGCAATTGGCTCCGCATGGCGAACCGCTATCTATCAGCGCCGGTATTACGATCGTCGTTGGTGGCGCGATTGTTGCCAGTCTGATGACGCCCGATTTAACGCGTTACTCTAAAAACAAAAAACATGTGTTGGGCGTCACTATCGCCACCATCGTGGCCGGGGAGTTTATTATCAATGGCTTGGCGATTCTGATAGCCAAGACCTTAGGCACCGCGGACGTCGTGACGATCATGGCTCAAGCGGCGGGTGGTGCAGGTTTGCTGGTCGTCGTGTTCTCAACGCTAAGAGTTAACGATCTCAACCTCTATTCGTCTTCACTCGGTATCGTGAATGCGGTCGAAGGGCTCACCGGCAAGAGGCTGAAATACATCTCTACCACGCTGGTGATTGGCGTATTGGGGACCACGCTTTCGGTGCTGGGTATTTTGGATCGGTTTGTGGATTTTCTGACCGTGCTGGGCGTAGTTTTCCCACCGATTATCGGCATTATGCTGGTGGATTATTTTATCCTGCGCTCGCATCGTAACATTTTGGATAAGACTCGCGCAGAAGGAAAACTGCCAGATGACACCCAAACACCGGTTATTGGTTGGGCTGCCATTATCGCCAGCATTGTCGGGAGTATTGTCGGGCTGGTCACCGAATGGGGCATTCCAACGATCAATTCGTTGCTTGCCGCCAGCTTGATATATTGGCTGTTTAAAATCGCCGTCAATCGCAATCAAAAGCCTGTTGAGACAGAAACCGCCTAGTTTTGCCTCATAAACTCTGGATACTCCCTGAAAATGGGGAGTATCCATAGGTTTCAAACTCAGCCGCGTCCAAACGGGGCAGAATACTCAACTACCCCTTTGCAGTTTTCCATTTCACCATCGGCTAATGGGTAAACCTGAAACGACGCTTCTGTGCCCGGAAGTCGGCTACGCAGGCCATGTTCTGCGGCATTCTGAAAACCAAAACGACTGAAATAGGCCGGTTCACCGAGCACAACAACGGCGGAATAACCAAATTCATTCAGGGAGTCTAAACCTTCATAAATGATTTTTTCTGCCAGCCCCTGACGGCGGTGGGCTTCATCCACCACCACCGGCGCCAGACCTACGCATTGGCGGTCTTCACCATCAACATAAACCGGGCTGAAAGCCGCGTATCCAACCACGCCGCCCTCTTCATCGGTGGCAACAACGCCTAGCGTTAACAGGCCATCCTCACGCAGACGCTGTACAAGCTCCGCTTCTTCACTGGTTGGGAACGCGTTGCGTAGCAGCTGATCGATACCAGCAGCATCAACAGGAATTTCAACGCGAATTAGCATGGTGAAACCTCTTGGGTAGCGGGCGGTGATGCTTCTTTCATGCCTGCATCAACGAATTCAGCCAACTGTAACAGACCAAAACGCAGCAGCTTAGGCATAGCATCTAAATCTATCGCATCCATCAAATTTTTGACATATAAGCCAAGCTCAGTATCACCTTCAATACGTAAGCGGCGTTGGAAAAACAGCGTATCAGGATCTTCTTTGCGGGCTGCAATCAGAATCAAATCGTTGGCATCTGCGCTGAAGCTTACGTCGGCCTCTTGATGCTGGCTGACCTGCAATTTGCCTTGGTTAACGGTGACAAACCACTTTAAGCCAAGATCGCGTACCTCAACCTTCAGCCAACGATCTTCCAGAAACTCAAGCTCATCATCCTCAAGCGCCTGACGAAATTGCCAGCCCAGCAGTTGTTCCAGCACTTGTCGTTGCAAAGCAAACGGCGTGAATTTTAACGGGACGCTTAAAAACGCCGGGCCTTGACGCACTAAACGTGCTCGTAATTTTTCCAACACTGGAGTGACTCCTTTTGACACGGGGTGCGGGTATTTTGCCACATTAACAGCGTAAGACAGCGCGCTATATCAACAAAACGAACCCTTATTAGTTTGGCACACATAGAGAGCGAAAATAATTTGGGTAAAGAATAACCGCCATGTTGCTGCTGTCAACACGCGAGAAACTGCCTCAAATCAAAACGGCTGATGAATGGGTTATCTAGAATGATCGCCATTAAAATTATCACTCAGGGTTCAATCGATCACCTGTTGTCATTAATTGCCACTCATCGCTAACGTGGCTTGTTCAGGAATGATATATGGAGTTGCTTTGCCCCGCCGGAAACTTACCTGCCCTGAAGGCAGCGATCGATAACGGCGCAGACGCCGTTTATATCGGTTTAAAAGATGATACCAATGCACGGCATTTCGCTGGCTTGAACTTCACCGAGAAAAAACTTCAGGAAGCTGTTAGCTATGTGCACCGCCACAACCGCAAATTGCACATCGCGATTAATACTTTTGCCCATCCTGACGGCTATGCCCGCTGGGAGCGTGCTGTCGATATGGCGGCGCAGCTGGGAGCCGACGCGCTCATTTTAGCCGATCTTGCCATGCTCGAATATGCCGCCGAGCGCTATCCCCACGTGGAACGTCACGTGTCCGTTCAGGCATCGGCAACCAATGACGAAGCTATCCGTTTCTATAAACAGCACTTTGACGTAGCTCGTGTGGTGCTACCGCGCGTGCTGTCGATTCATCAGGTGAAACAGCTGGCCCGCAGCAGCGAAGTTCCACTGGAAGTCTTTGCGTTTGGCAGCCTGTGCATTATGGCTGAAGGGCGCTGTTATCTGTCCTCTTACCTCACAGGTGAGTCACCAAACACCGTTGGGGCCTGCTCTCCGGCTCGCTATGTTCGCTGGCAGCAAACTCCTCAAGGCATGGAATCACGCCTGAATGACGTGCTTATCGATCGCTATGAAGATGGCGAGAACGCCGGTTATCCAACGCTGTGTAAGGGTCGCTATATGGTGGACGGCGAGAAATATCATGCACTTGAAGAACCTACCAGCCTAAATACCCTTGAGCTTCTGCCTGATTTGCTCGGGGCAAATATCGCCTCGGTGAAAATTGAAGGCCGCCAACGTAGCCCTGCCTACGTGAGCCAAGTGGCGAAAGTATGGCGTCAGGCTATCGATCGCTGCCAAAAAGATCCGGAAGGCTATAAAGCAGAACAAAGCTGGATGGATAGCCTTGGCGCAATGGCAGAAGGAACTCAAACCACGTTGGGTGCCTATCACCGGAAATGGCAGTAAGGAGCTGAAAGCATGAAATATTCTCTAGGAGCCGTGCTCTATTACTGGCCAAAAGCCGAAATTGAACGTTTTTACCAAGCCGCGACGCAAAGCGAAGCCGATATTATCTACCTCGGTGAAACCGTTTGTTCTAAGCGCCGTGAAATGAAAGTGGCAGATTGGCTGGACGTTGCCAAACAGGTGGCACAGTCGGGCAAACAGGTTGTTATCTCTACGCTTGCGCTGCTGCAGGCGCCCTCCGAGCTTAATGAACTGAAGCGCTATGTTGAAAACGGTGATTTCCTGATTGAGGCCAACGATTTGGGCACGGTAAACATGGCCGCCGAGCGCAAATTACCGTTTGTGGCAGGGCATGCGTTGAACTGCTACAACGCCGTCACGCTGCGCTTGTTGCACAAACAAGGCATGATGCGTTGGTGTATGCCGGTTGAGCTTTCTCATGACTGGCTTAAAAACGTGATGACTCAGTGCGAAGATCTGGGCATCCGCAATAAGTTTGAAGTGGAAGTGCTGAGCTATGGTCATCTCCCTCTGGCCTATTCTGCCCGCTGCTTTACCGCACGTTCGGAAGATTTGCCTAAAGATCAGTGCGAAACTTGCTGTATCAAATACCCTCAAGGTCGCCGCGTGTTATCGCAGGAAAATCAGCAGGTATTTGTGCTGAATGGTATTCAGACGCAGAGTGGATATTGCTATAACCTTGGCAATAACCAACTGGAAATGCAGGGATTAGTCGACATCGTTCGTCTATCGCCAGAAAGTATGGATACGCTCAGCGTGCTGAGTCAGTTCCGCGCTAATGAACAAGGTGCTCAGCCATTAACCTTGGAAAATCGCGCCGACTGCAACGGCTATTGGCAGCGCGTTGCCGGGCTCGAATTAGTTCAGTAACCCTCTGTTTATAAAAAATGGGAGCCAAGGCTCCCATTTTCATACTGGCCATTCTCACTCGTTATTACGATGCTTTCTTAGCCATAATCTCAATAATCTGCGTATCCGTTTGCTGCATCGAGTGGCAGGCTAACGCGCAGAGATTAGCGATCGAGCGATCGACATCGTCGGTCACAATGCCTTCGTTACCCGTTACACAGCTATTGTCCAGCGCCATCAGCACGGCTTTATAGGCGGCTGACACGCTGGTTGATACTTTCATCGCACAGCTATTCGATGCGCCATCACAAATCATGCCGCTTACGTCACCAATCATGCTGCTAATTGCCATGGCTACCGTTTCATAGCGCCCTTCAATCAACCATGCGATCCCTGCCGCCGCCCCCATTGACGCCGTTGTCGCGGCACAGAGCGCCGAAAGCGTTGGCAGCTGGCTATGGATATAGATTGCCGTGAGATGTGACAACATTAACGCACGGGTTAGTTGTTCTTCGCTGGCACCGAGGTACTCAGCCACCACCACCACTGGCATGGTAGCTGCAATGCCCTGATTCCCCGAGCCTGAATTACTCATAGCCGGCATTACCGCGCCGCCCATACGTGCATCAGAGGCTGAAGAAGTGCGGATCATGATATCGGTGAGTAAATCACGCGCCAATAACCCACGTTCGCGCTGGCGCTGAAGCGTCGCACCGATATGCAAACCATATTGGTGGCTGAGACCTTCTAACGACAGCGCCTTGTTCAAGGTGGCGGCTTCTAGAATAAAATGGATCCGCGCCAACGGCACGTTAACCGCAAAATCAAATACCTGTTTTAACGACGCTTTTTTCAGGCAATAACCTTCTTGGCAAGTCTCTTCGCCGCTGTTATCTGCGTTATGGCAAGCATCAAACAGTACATCACCGTTTTTGACGATTTTGATGACGTTGGTATGACCATCGGCAATCGTGACACAGACTGACTCCGTTGGGCCAAACACAGTAACTTGAGAGAATAAAATGTGCTCACACGGTTGTTGGATACCCACGGTGACGGCTCCACTCGCCAGAAGCGACTTCCCTGCCGCTATCGACTCTGGCGTTGCATGCTTGAGCACTTCCAACCCTGCGCTGGCATCGCCACCCATCGCCCCCACGGCCGCGGCGATCGGCAACCCAACCATCCCCGTACCGGGCACGGTGACTCCCATACCATTTTTCATTAGGTTAGGCGAAACACGTGCTTCGATACGTTCAACGGATTCTGGAAGATATGAAGCGGCAACGGCAGCAGCCAACGCCAAAGAAACTGGCTCTGTGCAGCCTACTGCGGGCTTAACTTCTTGCTGTACCGCACGGATAAACTCACTCCACAATTCATCACGTGATTCGGTACACAACAGATTTTCGCTTTCATACTTGCTCATAATTCAGACCTTAATAACAAGACTACAAAAAATATTCAGTTTTTAATTTATTAGGAGAAGGCTAGGAATGGAGAAACACATAACAGCAACCCGGTAATGATAATAATGGTCAACGAAGTTCCTTTATATTTATGCAATGCAGGCACCTTGTAGACCAAATAAGCGGGAATTAAGCAGCCAACCATCCCAAATATCGGGCTACAGATGGAGGTAAAGCTTAAAACTGGTGCGTTAAGAATGATGGCACTCCAAGCCAGTAGAATGGCGAACAGCATAATTCCGTTCTGAACCCATTTTTCATTGATCTTCTCCGCAGGCATACGACGACGTAGAATGTTCATCACAATACCCTGCGTTGCCTCACGGAAGCCTAAATAAACGCCAAAGAAGGCGGTCATTACCGCAAAGATATTCAGGATAACGCTGACTACCGTTGCCCAGCTGCCAGGGAAGAATTGCGCAGCAATAGCGAGAGCCGAGATATTTTGCTCGTAGGCTTTAACCGCTTCATCGTGCCCCATCGCCAAGGTGAAAGAGACCGCATAGAAGAATACCGTGACGAATAAAACGCCAAAGGCAATGTTCATTGCTCGCAGCGCTTTATGGCGAGCAACCTCGCGTGATTTTTCTTTAGAGCGGTAAGAAATCACCATCGGGCTAAGAGTTTGAATAAACAGAATAGACGTTAGAGTAAACGGCAACGTAATGATGGCATTTTTAATCAGCAGCCCCATCGGCGGTAGCGCCCCTGAATTGTGCAGATGCCACATACCCACCATCGAGACGCCTAATGCGGCTACTACTAAAAGCTTTGTAAGAACCATAAAGCTGGAGAGCTTAAATAATAGTTTTTCACCACGAGATGAAATGGCAACCAAAATACAAATCAGCACCAAACCATAAAACGGATTCTCAGAAAGAAGCCCGTCCGTTACGCCAAAAGTATGTAAATAGGATGCACTATCATTAGTAATCGCCGTTGAATAAACGAACATCCAAATAACTAACATAACGAAATATAATGCACCTAACAAAATACCCCAGTTTTTACCCAAGTATCCGCTGATTACACTCGGATAATCTTTACACTCTGGAGATTCAGCCAGCGTATTAATAAATAGACGCTGGAATAAATACATCGCAGGGTAACCGATAATGGAAGAGAGTAAGAAAACCCATAGCCCCATTAGCCCAACCTGAACCGGTAAAAAGACAATGCCGGCACCAATTGCCATGCCGATACTCATAATGATCCAGCCGGCATCCGTACTATCAAACTTAATAGCCTCACGCCATTCGCTTTCGGACATGCCTCCACGACTATTGGCAGAAAGATCGTTCACAACGATACTGCTATTCTCTGATGCTGTTTCCATAATAATTCTCGCTCGCCATATTCCCGCCATACTTCAAACTGCATTACTGCTAAGTGCGGTAGTTCACTGCAGTCTCAACGCAGTTCTAATTATTTTGGGTATTTTTATGTGTAGGTTTTATTTTCTTTTTAATGTACAGACGTAATATGCAGGCTTTTTATTATGCAGAAATGATACGCCGGTAAATGGAGAATATTTTTTCAACTATGTCCCTCATAATGGCGATTCATGAGAAAAACATTCTCCAAAAAGAGAATAAAACTAAAAATTTAACTCTAAAAATCCAGTTTTATACAAGCACTGACCTAAGTGCAAATACGAAAACTCCTAATCATATGAATAATAATGAAATTTTATTTTATGCGTCTTAACTCAAGATGTAACGTCTTAACGGCATAGGAAATTTTTGTGATATGCAGCAAGTTGATGTGAGTAGAAAATCAAAGAACAAAGCCTTACTAACATGATGGGTATCACACAATAAACGATAAGAACTCTCGCATCAGCCATTTACTCTGTAGTTTGTTGAATAAATGAAAACAGTTGGAATATTAAACTAGATTTTCTGCATAAGCGGTTCAGGCTTCGATTTTGGCTCAAACTCATCCATTGGAATAGCACGCTAATCCACAGCCAGCTATTGATTAATTATTACATATGATTAACATCAACCTAAAACCAGACCGATTGGTCTATTTATAGGAATAATGTTATGACTTCTCGTTCCGTACCTTTTTCAGTTCTCGACCTGTCTCCAATCCCCACGGGAGCAACGGCCCGTGATGCATTTCATCGCTCGCTGAGTCTGGCCCAGCATGCTGAGAATTGGGGTTTTCATCGCTACTGGTTGGCTGAACATCACAACATGACCGGCATAGCGAGCGCCGCCACGTCGGTGCTGATTGGGTACATCGCTGGTGGAACCAAAACTATTCGCGTCGGCTCTGGGGGCGTGATGCTACCCAACCATGCCCCATTGGTGATTGCCGAACAGTTTGGCACGCTTGAGTCACTCTATCCGGGACGCATTGATTTGGGGCTAGGCCGTGCGCCCGGTTCCGACCAGAGAACCATGATGGCTCTACGTCGTAGCCTACACGGAGAAATTGACGATTTCCCTCAAGACGTGCTCGAACTACAGCGCTACTTTGCCGAAGTCACCGAGGATCAGCATGTACAAGCCGTGCCTGGGCAAGGTTTGCATATCCCTATCTGGCTATTGGGCTCAAGCCTTTACAGTGCACAGCTCGCCGCTAAGCTCGGATTACCTTTTGCCTTTGCATCACATTTCGCTCCCGATATGCTGCATCAGGCACTGGCGCTTTACCGTAGCCAGTTCCAACCATCGGCGGCTTTGGCTAAGCCATACGCGATTGTTTGCATCAACGTGGTCGCCGCCGATAGCGAACGCGACGCACGCTTCCTGTTTACCTCAATGCAGCAGCAGTTTATTAATCTTCGTCGTGGCAAACCGGGGCCTTTACCAGCCCCAGTACAAGACATTTCCGACTATTGGAGCGGCGGCGAGCAATACGGCGTTGAACAGGCGCTTAGAATGTCTGTGGTGGGCGACCCCGCCCAAGTGAAGAGCGGTTTGGAAGCGTTACTAAGAGAAACTCAGGCGGATGAAATTATGGTTAACGGGCAGATTTTTGATCATCAGGCGCGGCTGAGATCTTTTGAGATTGTTGCCGACATAAAACCTCATCTGAGCATTCCTGAACTGATTGGCTAAGACACCTAGTGCGCCTTAGCCAGCGCAGGTTTATCGCTGAATGAGATAGCGAATAGTTGGACCATCTTGTTGGATGTCGAGCACGGTGTAACCGTGATTCTTGGCATCCAGCGGGATATTATTAATAGACTGAGGGCAATCGCTCACCACTTCTAAAATCTCGCCCGGTTTAAGATTGGGCATCGCTTCCAATGTAGCGACCGCAGGGTACGGACACGGTTCACCGACCATATCTAAACGGTAGTCTGGAATAATCTCTGCGTGTTTCATGCGATCTCCTTAACAGCGCTGTTCACCTGAGTTTTAGTGCGGAAGAAACGTTTTTCCCACGCTACAACCAACAAAAATGCCGCCAGCAGCATAAGGTAAGTCACCAGCAATCCACCCAGCGGGCCAAAGGTTTGCAGCAGATTTACTTTGTCGTATGACGTTGCTAAAGATGGCGCCAAATCGTCCCAGTAATAAGCCAAAATGGTCGCGCCCAGAATGTTACCAAAACCAACCCACCAGAAATGGACTTGCCCTTCAACGGCGCGATACATCCAGCCGGTTTCGCAGCCGCCAGCCAGTACAATACCGAAGCCAAACAGCAGGCCACCCAGTACCGCATTTGGCCCTGCCCACATAATTTTTGGTGGTAGACCCATTTGTACATAGCTAAAAATACCGATAGCGCTCACCGCCATACCAATGATGATGGCCTTGGCCATGTGAGTGCGGCCAGTGATCCACAAGTCACGGAATGCTGAGGTAAAACAGATTTGGGCACGCTCAATCAACAAGCCAAAGCCTACGCCAAATAGCATGGCTAAACCTAGCTTAGGCGCATTCATTGCGGTTAAACCGCCCCATAGGATCACAGCAAAGAAAATGATCATGCCCAAACGAAAACGACGCTTAGCCTGAGCTGGTTTCTGTGTTAACGGAGACGCCGCACTGACTTTCTGCAGCTTAACCGGAATACGGAACATCGGCAGCAAAGTGAAACGAGCACCGAAATAGGAACCCACCGCCGTTGCTAATGCAAAGAACCATGCATGAAGAGAGAACTGAGGAATTCCAGTAAAGAACGCCGCAAGGTTACAGCCCATTGCCAAACGAGCGCCAAAACCGGCAATCATTCCACCGAGTACGGCCTGAAAGATACGGATGCGATGCTGCGGCATACGTAGTTTCACGTTATTAGCCCACAGCGCGGCTGCGAAACAGCCACCGAACATGCCGATAACCATCATGCCATCAATGCGATCCAGCGGTGAGCCATCAAGCCCAATCACTTTAAAATAGCCCCATTGCTCGGGATGAGCACCGAATAGCTGTAATACGTGACCGCCCCAGCGGGTAAACTCCCCCGTCACAGCCCAGAACGTACCGGTGATACCAAAGTAGTAAGTCGATAAAACGCCTGCGGCAATAACCGCAGGGAGCGGTGCCCAAAATTTTATGAGGTATTGCTGTTTGAAGTTTAGCCAAGACATGAAGTATCCCCTTGTTATAGCAGCCCCCGACCGGGGAACTGTCTTGAGGTTGTCACCCTCAATCGCCAAGCATGATACGCCGATAAAACGTATTTCAAAGGCAAGAAATAAACTTATGGGAATAACTACACAGAAAGCAGCCAGATAGAGAAAAGCCGATAAATAAAAAGCAAAAAAAAAGCCAACCCGAGGGTTGGCTTGATATGTTCTAGTTTAGAACAGCGCGATTACGCGTCGTTGCTAGGAGTACGACGGCGTGGCGGCTGTGCTGCATCATCACGACGTGGGCCGCGTGGTGCTGCGCTACGATCGCTGCTACCGCGACGGTCATCACGACGAGGTGCACCATCGCGTCCGCCGAAGTTACGACGCTCACCACCTTCACGACCACCACCGAAGTTGCGGCCACCGCGATCGCCTGCTGGGCGCTCACGACGTGGTTCGCGTGCCGGAGCATCACCCATCAGCTGCATGTTCAGCGGCTTGTTGAGGATACGGGTACGGGTGAAATGAGACAGCAGATCACCTGGCATACCTTTAGGCAGCTCGATAGTTGAGTGGGAAGCAAACAGCTTGATGTTACCAATGTAACGGCTGCTGATATCACCTTCGTTAGCGATAGCGCCAACGATATGACGAACTTCAACACCATCATCACGGCCAACTTCAATACGGTACAGTTCCATATCACCAGCTTCACGACGTTCACGACGTGGGGCTGCGCCTTCGCGGGCTTCACGTGGTTCACGTGGCTCACGGTCGCCACGACGAGCGAAACGATCACCGCCGCGTTCGTTGCGATCGTCACGGTCACGGAATTCGCGACGTGGACGACGTTCCATAACTGGATCTGGTGGCAGGATCAGTGGACGTTCGCCCTGTGCCATTTTCAGCAATGCCGCGGCCAGAGTTTCCATATCCAGCTCATCTTCCGGCTGCAGTTTAGTCAGCAGATCGCGGTATTTGTCCAGATCGCTGCTTTCCAGCTGCTGCTGAACTTTAGCGGCAAACTTAGCCAGACGACGTTGACCCAGCAATTCAGCATTCGGGATTTCAACTTCTGGAATAGTCAGCTTCATGATGCGTTCAATGTTGCGCAGCAGACGACGTTCGCGGTTCTCAACGAACAGCAATGCGCGACCAGCACGGCCAGCACGACCGGTACGGCCGATACGGTGAACGTAAGACTCTGAGTCCATAGGGATGTCATAGTTAACAACCAGACTGATACGGTCAACGTCCAGACCACGTGCAGCAACGTCAGTTGCAATCAGGATATCCAAACGACCGTCTTTCAGACGCTCCAGAGTCTGCTCACGCAGAGCCTGATTCATATCGCCATTCAATGCAGCGCTGCTGTAACCGCTACGTTCCAACGCTTCTGCAACTTCCAGAGTGGCATTTTTGGTACGTACGAAGATGATTGCAGCATCAAAATCTTCAGCTTCAAGGAAGCGAACCAGCGCTTCGTTTTTACGCATACCGAACACAGTCCAGTAGCTCTGGCTGATGTCTGGACGTGTAGTGATGCTTGACTGAATGCGTACTTCCTGTGGCTCTTTCATGAAGCGACGGGTAATACGACGAATAGCTTCTGGCATGGTTGCCGAGAACAGCGCCGTTTGGTGCTGTGCTGGGATCTGCGCCATGATGGTTTCAACGTCTTCGATGAAGCCCATACGCAGCATTTCATCAGCTTCATCCAGAACCAAACCGCTCAGGTTAGACAGGTTCAGGGTGCCACGTTTCAGGTGGTCAAGCAGACGACCAGGAGTACCCACAACAATTTGTGGTCCCTGACGCAGAGCGCGCAGCTGTACGTCGTAGCGTTGGCCACCGTACAGAGCAACAACGTTTACGCCGTTCATGTGTTTAGCGAAGTCAGCCATCGCTTCAGAAACCTGAACTGCCAGCTCACGAGTTGGAGCCAGAACCAGCACCTGTGGTGCTTTCAGGCTTGGATCAATATTGTGCAGCAGCGGTAAAGAGAACGCCGCTGTTTTACCGGAACCAGTCTGAGCCATACCCAGAACGTCACGGCCATTTAAAAGGTGAGGAATACATTCCGCCTGGATAGGAGACGGTTTTTCGTAGCCCAGATCTGTCAGGGCTTGGATAATTGGTGCAGCTAACCCTAGGTCAGCAAAAGAAGTTTCGAACTCAGCCATGTACACGTGCCTCATTGATGGCGGCCAGTCTACATAACTCGTCTAGAAAATGGACAATGATTTTCATTGAAAAGTGTGAACCGGCTCAAATTAGATTAAATAACGAACAAAAAGCCCTCACCTCAAGGAGGTGATAAAGCAATTAAAAAGTATAGGCGTAGTTGTTCGTCAGCTATTGCTGGTCCGATTCTGATAGGTCGTCTTGCTCTTGGCCCAAAAGCGCCAATTCCAACAGTGCATAGCGGTGCTCAACAAAGTTATGTACGTTGTTGGCAACCGTCAGTTTGAACAGCGCAGAGGCACTGCTCTTGTCCCCCAGACTCAGGTAATATTTACCTAAATAGAAGTCAGTTTCACTGAGATGCTCAGCGAGCGAAGTGTTATCCGTTGCATCTTCCTGTAAGCGTGTCATCAATGTTTTCTGATTGATGGTGCCCAGGTAGAATTCGACAATATTCCATCCCCATTGATTCCTGTTCGCCTTGTTATATCGCTGTTCCAGCGAGGCAGTGGCTTTCTTTGGATCGATTTCACGTTCCACAAGGTAAAGCCATAACGAACGGAATGGATCATTGGGATCGTCTTGATAAAACGCCTGCAGATCATCCTGCGCTAACGGGTATCGACCACCATAATACAGTGCGATGCCTCGGTTTAAACGCGCGTAGTTATAAGTTGGATCAAGCTCTAGTACAGAATCAAACGCTTCATAGGCGGCATCAAAATTGCCAGCCTGCGTTAAGTAAATCCCCAGATAGTTAAAAACTTCTGGCATATCAGGACGAATAGCCAGCGCTTGCGAAAAATCGTTACGCGCTAAAGCCCTCAGTCCGAGACTATCATACAGTACTCCGCGCTCATATAAAAGCTGTGCGCGTTCATCATCTGTCAATGCACGGCTGGCAAGGATTTGTTCCATGCGCGCCAGCATGACTTCCTGTTGCAGCGAAGGCTGTAACGGAATTGCTAGTACTTCGTCTTTACGCCAATCAAGGTTGCTGCATCCTGCCAGCAGAATTGCTGTCGCAACGTAACACCAGCGCAAGATAGGCTTCATTTCCCAACTCCCGAAGACCAACATCGGATTGATTTCCTATCATCCATATAAGCAAATACATCCTGTATTTGCGTAACAAACGGCTTCCCACCTATGCAGGAAGCCGTAATACTGAACGGCTTGTTATTCAGCAGCTGGAGCAGCAGCCTGTTCTGGCGCGCTTGCTTCTTTGATGCTCAGGCGGACGCGACCCTGACGGTCAACTTCCAATACCTTAACAGGAACATCTTGACCCATCTGCAGATAGTCAGTCACTTTCTCAACACGCTTGTCAGCGATCTGAGAAATATGAACCAGACCTTCTTTACCGCCACCGATAGCAACAAATGCACCGAAATCAACGATACGGGTTACTTTACCCTGATAGATGCGGCCAACTTCGATTTCAGCAGTAATTTCTTCGATGCGACGAATAGCATGTTTCGCTTTTTCGTTGTCGGTTGCTGCAATTTTAATCGTACCATCATCTTCGATTTCGATAGTTGTTCCAGTTTCGTCAGTCAGTGCACGAATCACAGAACCACCTTTACCGATGACATCTTTGATCTTCTCAGGATTGATCTTGATGGTATGGATACGTGGAGCGAATTCAGAAATATCGCCACGCGGCGCATTAATCGCCTGTTCCATTACACCCAGAATGTGCAGACGTGCACCTTTAGCCTGATTCAGAGCCACCTGCATGATTTCGCGGGTGATGCCTTCGATTTTAATATCCATCTGCAGTGCAGTGATACCTTCGCGGCTACCTGCAACTTTGAAGTCCATGTCGCCCAGATGATCTTCGTCACCCAGAATATCAGACAGAACAACGAAGTTTTCGTCTTCTTTAACCAGACCCATAGCGATACCAGCAACGGCCGCTTTGATCGGTACGCCTGCGTCCATCAGTGCCAGTGAAGCACCACAAACAGAGGCCATAGAAGAAGAACCGTTAGATTCGGTGATTTCTGAAACCACACGAACGGTGTACGGGAATTCGTCTTGCTTAGGCATTACTGCCAGCACGCCGCGCTTCGCCAAACGACCGTGACCAATTTCACGACGCTTAGGTGAGCCCATCATGCCAGTTTCCCCTACGGAGTACGGAGGGAAGTTATAGTGTAGCAGGAAGCGGTCAGTCTGCTCGCCGGTCAGGCCATCAATGTTCTGAGCATCACGTTCTGTACCCAGAGTTGCGGTAACCAGAGCCTGAGTTTCACCACGAGTGAACAGTGCAGAACCATGGGTGCGAGGCAGTACGCCAGTGCGAACGTCCAGACCACGGATCATATCTTTTTCACGGCCATCGATACGTGGCTCGCCACGCAGCACACGGCTACGTACGACATTTTTCTCCAGTGAACCCAGAACATCAGCGATTTCGCCAGCGCTCAGAGATTCGTCTTCAGCCTGCAGAGCAGCGATAACGTCAGCTTTGATCTGATCAACCTGAGCGTAACGAGCCTGTTTTTCAGTGATGTGGTATGCATCGCCGATACGGGTTTCAGCCAGAGCAGCAACGCGCGCGTGCAGCGCTTCGTTAACAGCTGGAGCAGCCCATTCCCAACGTGGCTTGCCAGCTTCAGCAACCAACGCCTTGATGTTTTCAATAACAACCTGCTGCTGATCGTGACCGAATACAACGGCACCCAGCATCTGGTCTTCGCTCAGCAGTTGAGCTTCAGATTCAACCATCAGCACTGCGCCTTCGGTACCTGCAACAACCAGATCCAGCTTGCTTTCTTGCAGCTCATCTGTTGTTGGGTTCAGCACATACTGGTCGTTGATGTAACCAACGCGGGCTGCACCGATTGGGCCATTGAATGGAATACCAGACAGGCTCAGGGCAGCAGAAGCACCGATCATCGCAACGATGTCTGGGCTAACCTGCGGGTTTACAGAAACAACGGTAGCAACTACCTGAACTTCGTTCAGGAAGCCTTCTGGGAACAGTGGGCGAACTGGGCGGTCAATCAGACGCGCAATCAGAGTTTCGCCTTCACCAGGACGGCCTTCACGACGGAAGAAACCACCTGGGAAACGACCAGCAGCGTAAGTACGCTCCTGATAGTTAACGGTCAGAGGGAAGAAGCTCTGGCCTTCTTTAGCTTTTTTAGCACCAACAACGGTAACGAATACCGCGGTATCATCCATGGTAACCATTACAGCAGCAGTGGCTTGGCGAGCCATCATGCCAGTTTCCAGCGTTACGGTATTCTGACCGTATTGGAATTTGCGAACGATAGGATTCAGCAAAGTATTTTCCTTATCTTTATAAGTTTAATGGCGCCATCAAAGCACCATCACGCTTTTGCCTTCGATCACTTTGTTGCATTCTCGCGACTAATGGAAATCACTGGTCATCCAGAGACTTGCATTAGCCGCGCGAACATCTGCAAAAAGGATCGTCACTCGGCATGCGTTATCAGCAACAGTCTAACCGACTCAAGTTTTAACGCTTATTTCTTTAACAGCAACGATTTTAACAACCGAATTTGAGTTAACTACAATACATTAACCTGATTCGCAATTGCTTCCTAGAAGAAAGGGGCCAATCTAGGCCCCTTTACTTCAGAAAATCGTTTGGACTAGCGACGCAGACCCAGACGTTCGATCAGGCTGGTGTAGCGAGCTACATCTTTACGCTTGAGGTAATCCAGCAGCTTACGACGCTGAGAAACCATACGCAGCAGACCACGACGGCTGTGGTGATCTTTTTTGTGTTCAGCGAAGTGACCTTGCAGGTGGTTGATCTGTGCAGTTAACAGAGCAACCTGAACTTCGGTGGAACCGCTGTCGTTAGCGTCACGACCGAAGTCAGCAACGATTTGAGCTTTAGCTTCAACACTTAGAGACATTATAGAACTCCAAATTCATAAAACGATTAAAAAGGCGGGCGCCGATCTCTAATTCAGCTGCCCAATACATAAGCCGCGCTATTCTACTCTGAGCGCAATAAGATCGCAACAAAGCACCTTATCGTCTTCAGAGCACCTTACTCTTCAGGAACGCGTTCTTCTACTACTAGGCGACGTGGTGCCAAGCGTCCTTGGTCATCCACTTCGCCAACGCCGATAAATCGACGTTTCTCACCCACATTGATGCGCACCATACCTTCAGCAGGCAAACCTTGCACCTGCACTGGCTGTCCTTGAAGAACATAGGCGGCAACCACATCGGTTAGATTAATTTCCGGCAAATGAGACGCAGCGGTATCCATCGGCAACAGCAGCGGATCGAGAACCGTTCTAGGTTCAATGCCAGCCTCTTCGGCAGCGGCGACCATTTGCTGCAATTGCTCCAGAGAAACCATGCGCTCTGACGGATAATTAGAAACCTGTACACGACGCAAATAGATGACGTGTGCACCACAACCTAAAACCTCACCCAAATCATCAATGATGGTTCGGATATAAGTACCTTTCGAGCAGTGGATTTCTAACTCTAACTCATCGCCTTCCCAGCGGATAAACTGCAACTCATACACCGTAATGTCGCGAGCTTCACGTGGGACATCAATGCCCTGACGCGCATACTCATACAGCGGCTTACCTTGGTGTTTAAGCGCAGAGTACATCGATGGAATTTGTTGGCTATCACCACGGAACTGCTCCAGCGCCGCATCCAGTTGTTCCTGAGTAAACTCCACAGGACGTTCCTGAACCACTTCGCCATCAGCATCCGAGGTATTCGTTCTTTGCCCTAAACGCGCAATCACGCGGTAGCGTTTATCGGCATCCAGCAAGAACTGAGAAAATTTGGTCGATTCGCCTAAACAAATAGGCAGCATACCGGTTGCTAAAGGATCTAGTGCACCGGTATGGCCTGCTTTATTGGCGTTATAGATGCGTTTTACTTTCTGCAAAACGTCATTTGAGGATAGACCTTGGTGTTTGTCTAATAACAGAACGCCGTTAATATCACGGCCGCGACGGCGAGGTCGTGACATTATTCCTCCTCAGCGTTACCTGAAGTATCACCTGACGCAGAGCGACGCTCTTCGTCATTTTTCACAACGCTAGTCACCAAGTTAGACATACGCATACCTTCAACTAAAGAGTTGTCGTATGCGAAAGTCAGCTCAGGTACAACACGCAGACGCATTGCTTTACCAATCAGCATGCGGATAAAGCCAGAGGCTTCATGCAGCGCTTTAAGGCCGACTCGAACAGCGTTTGGATCGCTATCATTCAAGAAAGTGACAAACACTTTGGCATAAGCCAAATCGCGGGATACTTCAACGCCAGATACCGTCACCATGCCGATGCGGGGATCTTTAACTTCACGTTGCAAAATGATCGCAATCTCTTTCTGCATCTCTTGAGATACACGCTGAGTACGGCTGAATTCTTTTGCCATTATGGATTCCTCCCAGACGAATCGGGGGGCATTAAGCCCCCCAAAGATATTATAAGCTGAGCGCTTACCTAATTACTCAATGGTACGCTTAACTTCGATGATTTCGAATACTTCGATCATATCGCCAGTGCGAACGTCGTTGTAGTTCTTAACACCGATACCACATTCCATACCGTTACGGACTTCGTTAACGTCATCTTTGAAGCGGCGCAGAGATTCCAGCTCGCCTTCATAGATAACCACGTTGTCACGCAGAACGCGGATTGGGTTGTGACGTTTAACGACGCCTTCAGTAACCATACAGCCTGCGATAGCACCAAACTTAGGTGATTTGAATACGTCACGAACTTCGGCCAAGCCGATGATTTCTTGACGATATTCAGGCGCTAACATACCGCTCATCGCCTGCTTAACTTCGTCAATCAGGTTATAGATGACGGAGTAGTAACGCAGATCCAGGCTTTCAGTTTCAATCACGCGGCGCGCAGAAGCGTCGGCACGAACGTTGAAGCCAAGGATGATAGCGTTAGATGCAGCGGCCAGAGTCGCGTCAGTTTCAGTGATGCCGCCCACGCCGGAGCCAACAATTTTCACTTTCACTTCATCGGTAGACAGACCTAACAATGCATCGGAAATCGCTTCGCAAGAACCCTGTACGTCAGATTTCAGTACGATGTTCAGTTCAGAAACTTCACCTTCGCTCATGTTCGCAAACATGTTTTCCAGTTTAGATTTCTGCTGACGAGCCAGTTTAACTTCGCGGAATTTACCCTGACGATACAGAGCAACTTCACGGGCTTTTTTCTCGTCACGAACAACGGTCGCTTCGTCACCGGCAGCAGGAACGCTGGACAGACCCAGAATTTCTACAGGGATAGAAGGACCCGCAGAGGTCACTTCGCGGCCCATTTCGTCGCGCATCGCACGCACACGGCCATACTCGAAGCCACACAGAACGATATCGCCTTTGTTCAGCGTACCTTCTTGAACCAGAACAGTTGCAACCGGACCGCGACCTTTATCCAGGAAGGATTCGATAACAACGCCGCTCGCCATACCGCTGCGAACTGCTTTCAATTCCAGAACTTCTGCCTGCAGCAGGATAGCATCCAGCAGATCATCAATACCGGTACCCGCTTTAGCCGATACTGGGATGAACTGAGACTCGCCGCCCCACTCTTCTGGCATTACGCCGTACTGGGACAGTTCGTTTTTAACGCGATCCATATCCGCTTCAGGCTTATCGATTTTGTTCACAGCAACAACAACCGGCACTTTTGCCGCTTTAGCATGCTGGATTGCTTCGATAGTCTGTGGCATTACGCCATCGTCGGCAGCAACAACCAGAACAACGATGTCTGTAGCCTGAGCACCACGAGCACGCATAGAAGTAAATGCGGCGTGACCTGGGGTATCCAGGAAGGTGATCATACCGTTGTCGGTTTCTACGTGGTAAGCACCGATGTGCTGAGTAATACCACCTGCTTCGCCCGATGCCACTTTCGTGGAGCGGATGTAGTCCAGCAGGGAAGTTTTACCGTGGTCAACGTGGCCCATGATGGTTACAACTGGAGCACGTGGCTCAGCGGCTGCACCGGTATCACGGTCGCTCATTACTGCTTCTTCCAGCTCGTTTTCACGACGCAGGATAACTTTATGGCCCATTTCTTCAGCAACCATCTGAGCAGTTTCCTGATCGATGACCTGATTGATGGTAGCCATAGCGCCCATTTTCATCATTGCTTTGATGACTTGGGAGCCTTTAACAGCCATTTTGTTAGCCAGTTCTGCAACGGTAATGGTTTCGCCAATGATGACGTCACGGTTAACCGCTTGAGCAGGCTTGTTGAAGCCTTGCTGCAGAGTGCTTGGTTTACGTTTGCCTTTACCACCACGAGTCTGAGCACGCGCTTCTTCACGATCGGCTTTAGATTCAGACAGTTTATTGCCTTTCTTCTGCTTAGTCGCTTTGGTTGCGGTACGTGCACGAGCGCGACCAGCTTCAACCTGACGGTCGTTTTCATCTTCTGCTTCGCGAGCATGATGAGAAGTGGTTACGTGGTAGTCAGAAGTATCTTCTGCGGTCTCTGCTTCTGGCGCTTTGCCTTCGTTAGCTTCAGCCATTTTGCGAGCTTCTTCAGAAACACGCTTAGCGTCTTCTTCAAGCTTACGCAGTGCTTCTTCTTCAGCTTTGCGTTTCAGTACAGCAGCTTCGGCTTCACGGCGCGCTTTCTCAGCATGCGCAGCTTTGGTTTTTTCGTCGGTATTTTGATTCGTCACTTTTTCACTTTCCGCTGCGCCACGCTTAGCTTTATCAGCGGCCTCACGTTTGGCTTGCTCTTCCAGGTTACGTTTCGCCTGATCTTCAGCAATACGCTTCGCTTTTTCTTCTGCTTCACGTTTTGCTTTCTCTTCAGTCTCACGACGAGCCTGCTCTTCCGCTTCACGCTGTGCCTGTGCTTCTGCTTCAGCCTGTTCAGCTGCAGCATCGCCTTTTACATAAGTGCGCTTTTTGCGGACCTCAATTTGCACGGCTTTGCTTTTTCCGCCGGTGCTTGGAACATTCAATGTGCTGCGTGTTTTACGCTGCAGCGTCAGTTTACCTGATGCGCTGCCATGCTCACGATTTAAATGAGCTAATAATGTTTCTCTTTCCTGTGGGCTCACAGAATCATTTTCTGACTTCTTAATCCCTGCATCAGCTAACTGCTGTACCAGGCGATCAACGGAAGTCTGTATCTCTGCTGCCAGTGATTTTACGGTTACTTCTGTCATGCTGTTCCTTCCCGCTACAGTTCATTATTCACTATCGCCAAACCAGCAAATATTGCGCGCAGCCATAATCAGCTCGCCAGCCTTTTCACTATTCAGGCCTTCAATATCGGCTAGATCGTCGATGCCCTGCTCGGCAAGATCTTCCAGCGTACAAACCCCACGAGCGGCCATTTTAAAGGCGATACCACGGTCTAAACCTTCCAGACCCAACAGGTCGTCGGCTGGCTTTTGATCACCCAGGCTTTCTTCCTGAGCCAAAGCCAGAGTGGTTAACGCATTTTTTGCGCGCTCGCGCAAAGCGTCTACCGTATCTTCATCCAGACCGTCAATGGCCAACAGTTCCTGTTCAGGAACGTAAGCCAGTTCTTCCAGAGTAGAGAAGCCTTCTTCAACCAGCAGGGTTGCGAAGTCTTCATCAATATCGAGATATTTGGTGAATGTATCGATAGCTGCGTGAGCTTCGGCCTGATGTTTGGCCTGAAGATCATCAACGGTCATTACGTTCAGTTCCCAGCCGCTCAGTTGAGCTGCCAGACGAACGTTTTGCCCATTACGCCCAATTGCCTGAGCCAGATTGCTTGCTTCAACCGCGATGTCCATTGTGTGTTTATCTTCATCCACAACAATAGAAGCCACGTCGGCTGGCGCCATAGCATTGATAACGAACTGTGCTGGATTGTCATCCCACAATACGATGTCGATACGTTCGCCACCCAGTTCGCTAGAAACGGCCTGAACACGCGCACCGCGCATACCCACACACGCCCCTACCGGGTCAATACGTTTATCGTTGGTTTTCACCGCAATTTTCGCACGAGAACCCGGATCGCGGGCTGCGGCTTTAATTTCGATGACTTCTTCGCCGATTTCCGGCACTTCAATGCGGAACAGCTCGATCAGCATTTCTGGACGTGAACGGCTCACAAACAGCTGAGCGCCACGTGCTTCTGGACGCACGTCATACAGCACACCGCGGATACGGTCGCCTGGACGGAAGTTTTCACGCGGAAGCATGTCTTCACGGCCAATAACGGCTTCGGCATTGCTACCCAGATCTAATGAGATGTTGTCGCGATTTACTTTTTTAACCACGCCGGTGACGATCTCACCTTGGTGCTGACGGAATGCATCAACCACCATCGCGCGTTCAGCTTCACGTACTTTTTGTACGATAACCTGTTTTGCGGTTTGAGTCGTAATACGGTCGAAGGTTACAGATTCAATCTGGTCTTCTACATACTCACCCAGCTGTAGTGCTGGATCTTCAAACTGAGCCGCATCAAGAGTAATTTCGCGGGTTGGTTGAGTAACTTCATCAACGATAACCCAGCGACGGAAAGTATCGAAATCGCCAGTTTTGCGATCGATGCAAACACGAACGTCGATTTCTTGTTCGTATTTTTTCTTGGTGGCAGTCGCCAGTGCAGTTTCCAGTGCTTCAAAAATTTTTTCGCGAGGAAGCGATTTTTCGTTGGAAACTGCCTCAACAACAGCCAGAATTTCTTTGTTCATCCTAGTGGCCTCATCCAAACTTTAAAAGTGGGGTACCAGGTTCGCTTTCTGGATGTTGCTCAGCGCGAACACTTCGTCTTTTCCATCTACAGTAACCGTGATCATCTCGCCTTCGACAGCTTTAATAATACCCTGCCATTTGCGACGATTCTGCACCGCCATACGCAATACCAAAGAAACTTCTTCGCCCATAAAACGGACGTAGTGTTCAGCGGTAAACATCGGACGATCAAGGCCAGGAGACGAAACTTCCAGGTTATATGCAACCGTAATTGGATCTTCGACGTCAAGAACGGCACTGACCTGGTGGCTGACATCAGCACAATCATCAACATTGATCCCTTCGTCACTATCAATATAGATGCGTAGCGTTGAATGGTGACTGCGGATAAACTCAATACCAACCAATTCGAAGCCTAATGCCTCAACCGGCGCCGAAATCATCTCTGTCAATTTTTGCTCTAATGTGGACAAGCCCACCCCCAAGACATAAAAAAAGGGCTAAATAGCCCAGTGATTCTGTTGTCAGATAACAAAAAACCCCGAAAAATCGGGGCTTTATGCAACTGGACCCTATATACTGCCGAACGAATTCAGTGCCGCTTTCTGACAATATTTTTTTCAAAACACCCGTTTGAGTCGTTGGCTGAACGTAAACAGTATATTTGAAAAAAGATACTTTAGGAAAGTGGTTGCGGGGGCCGGATTTGAACCGACGACCTTCGGGTTATGAGCCCGACGAGCTACCAGGCTGCTCCACCCCGCGTCCGAATCGTGGCGAATACTACTCTAATAACGTTGAAAAAACAAGTTATCAAGGATTGGTACCGAGGACGGGACTTGAACCCGTAAGCCCTATTGGGCACTACCACCTCAAGGTAGCGTGTCTACCAATTCCACCACCTCGGCATTACGAAAGTGATAAGCCGTATTCAAAACTTATCACCTTTTACTTCAGTCTCTAAAAGGTAGCTTTTAGAAACTTTACTGCTAAATTCTGTACTTCTTGGTTACTGCTGGCTTCAAGCTAGTGCGATTAGTGAGGAATATCGCTACTTGGGGTTACCGGAGCTGCTGGTGCAGCAGGTTGCTCAGTTTTCACTGGCGCACCCAGATTTTCCCACTCACTGCCTTTCTTGCCTTGCTGACCGCTCAGGTTACCCAGAACCAGACTCAGTACGAAGAACAACGTCGCGAGGACAGCTGTTGTACGGGTCATGAAGTTACCAGAGCCGTTGGAACCGAACAAAGTTGCAGATGCGCCAGCGCCGAATGAAGCGCCCATATCAGCACCTTTACCTTGCTGCAGCATAACCATGGCAACTAAGCCAATTGACACCAGCAGGAAAATTACTAAAAGAGCTTCATACATAGTCGTACCTGTTTCCTTGCGGGATTTCCGCAGCCAAAAGCTTCAACCATTAAAGCAGACGAAAATAAGTCTACTGAAGCGGGTGTGAATACTACCCAATGCCGCCAAGCCGTGCAAGAGCAATTTATGATGTGTAGCGCGATTGCAGAAAAAACCAGCAAAACATCAAGGTTCACTGGTTTTTCATCACATAACTACACATAACTACACTGACCAACATGCTGACAAAATTGCTCGGCAGTTAGTTAACCCGCTGCTTTCACTGCGTCAGCGATGCGGTTCGCCATTTCTGTCACTTGCGCATCATCTTCGCCTTCCACCATCACACGGATCAATGGCTCGGTACCTGATTTACGTAACAGCACGCGGCCACGGCCGTTAAGCTGTGCTTCGACTTCTGCCGTCACGGCTTTTACGCTTTCCGTTTGCAGTGGGTCATGGTTCCCTGCAAAGCGCACGTTGACCAGAACCTGTGGCAATAACTTCATGCCGCTGCACAGATCGTGCAAGGTCATGTGGTTACGTACGATCGCAGCCAATACTTGCAGACCGGCCACAATACCGTCACCGGTAGTTGTTTTGTCGAGAATAATCACATGGCCGGAGTTTTCCGCACCTAAACGCCAGCCTTTAGCGGCCATCATTTCCAGCACGTAACGGTCGCCGACTTTCGCGCGGGCAAATGGAATACCCAGCTGTTTCAGTGCCAGCTCTAAGCCCATATTGCTCATCAGCGTTCCTACCGCACCGCCACGCAGGTTACCCTGACGCAGGTTTTCACGGGCGGTAAGATAAAGGATCTGGTCACCGTCAACTTTATGGCCTAAATGGTCAACCATCATGACGCGGTCGCCATCACCATCAAATGCCAAACCGACATCTGCTTTCTCGGCTAAAACACGCGCCTGCAGTTGGCGTACGTCAGTTGCACCACACTCTTTGTTGATATTCATGCCATCAGGATCGCAACCGATCGCAATTACCGTTGCACCGAGCTCACGTAGCACGCTAGGCGCAATGTGATAAGTCGCACCGTTAGCACAGTCGACAACAATTTTAAGCCCGCTAAGGCTTAATTCAGTTGGGAAAGTACTTTTACAGAATTCGATATAGCGACCAGCAGCGTCAACAATACGGTTTGCTTTGCCCAGCTCAGCCGATTCCACGCAGGTCAGTGGCTTGTCCATTTCGGCTTCAATCGCTTCTTCGACTTCATCTGGCAATTTAGTGCCGTCGATTGAGAAAAACTTAATCCCGTTATCGTAATAAGGGTTATGTGACGCAGAAATAACAATGCCCGCTTCGGCACGGAAAGTACGCGTGAGATAAGCAACAGCAGGCGTTGGCATTGGCCCCGTGAAAGAAGCCGATAGGCCCGCCGCTGCCAGACCTGCTTCTAAAGCAGACTCCAGCATATAGCCAGAAATACGGGTATCTTTACCGATGATAATTTTACGCGAACCGTGACGCGCCAAAACCTTACCCGCAGCCCAGCCGAGCTTTAACACAAAATCAGGAGTAATCGGGCAGTCACCCACTTTTCCGCGAATCCCGTCCGTACCAAAATATTTGCGCTCGCTCATAAATCTTTATCCCTTCGCTGAAAGTGTAGCTTCGACGACACGCATCGCCTCAACTGTCTCTTTAACATCATGAACCCGAATAATATGGGCTCCTTGCATTGCGGCAATCACTGCACATGCCACACTTCCCGTCACGCGTTGTGTCGGACCAACTTTAAGAAGCTGACCAATCATTGATTTACGAGACATACCAACAAGAAGCGGTAAGCCAAAATGATGGAAATGCGCTAGGTGAGCCAGAAGTTGGTAATTATGCTCCAGATTCTTGCCAAAACCAAAACCGGGATCAATCAATAAGCGGCTTTTATCAATGCCTGCCGCGGTGCAGCGCTCAATTTGTGAAGTGAGATAGCTATCTACCTCGGCAACCACATCGGTATAGACAGGTTTGTGCTGCATGGTTTTTGGATCGCCCTGCATATGCATCAGACACACCGGTAAACCAGATTGCGCTGCCGCCTCCAGCGCGCCGGGCTCACTCAGAGAGCGGATGTCATTAATCAATGTAGCTCCCGCCTGTGCGCTGGCGGTAATCACGTCGGCTTTTGACGTATCTACTGAAATCCATACATCGAAATAGCGAGCAATCAGTTCAACGATAGGCACCACACGTTCAAGTTCTTCTTCGGTGCTCACTTCTGCGGCACCCGGGCGAGTCGATTCACCACCAACGTCAATGATGGTTGCGCCTGCGCTGATCATCGCTTCCGCATGGCGTAAAGCGGCATCCAATCCATTATGTTTACCGCCGTCGGAAAAAGAATCTGGCGTGACATTCAGAATCCCCATCACTTGAGGGTAAGTCAGGTCCAGAGTTAACCCTTGCGCTTTCAGCTGCATGCAGTCTCCATATTTCATTTTTATTTTTGAGGTGGGTATTTGAACGCAAAAAAAAACCCCGAGCAAGTCGGGGTTTGTCTGTCAGCACACCATATTGGCCACATCAGCCAGCGCGATTACTTCTCGCCGGTGTTGCCAGTTGTGATGTTGTCATCAGAAGATGGCGTATTCAGCTGCTCTTCCGCAGGCTTGTTCACTGGAGCTTGGGGAGCGCCACCGTTGTCTGAACGGTTATTTTGCTCTTCTTCCCAACCAGCCGGTGGACGAACTTCGCGGCGAGCCATCAAATCATCAACCTGTGGAGCATCAATAGTTTCATATTTCATCAATGCATCTTTCATCGCGTGCATGATATCCATATTGTCTTCCAGCAACTGGCGCGTACGTGCGTAGTTACGTTCAATCAATGCTTTCACTTCTTGGTCGATGATGCGTGCAGTTTCGTCAGACATGTGCTTTGTCTTAGAAACCGAACGACCCAAGAACACTTCACCTTCTTCTTCCGCATACAGCAATGGACCCAGTTTTTCTGAGAAGCCCCATTGGGTCACCATGTTACGGGCGATTGTGGTCGCCTGTTTGATGTCCTGTGATGCGCCAGTAGAAACATTTTCAACGCCGTAAATCAGTTCTTCAGCCAAACGACCACCGTAGGCAACGGAAATCATACTTTCCAGCTTCTGACGACTGTAGCTGATGGCATCGCCCTGTGGCAGGAAGAAGGTCACACCTAACGCACGACCGCGCGGAATAATAGTGACTTTGTGTACCGGGTCATGTTCAGGAACCAGACGACCGATGATCGCATGGCCTGCTTCATGATACGCGGTAGATTCTTTCTGCTCTTCGGTCATGACCATAGAACGGCGCTCTGCGCCCATCATGATCTTATCTTTGGCTTTTTCAAACTCAACCATCGATACAACACGTTTGTTAGTACGGGCAGCAAACAAGGCAGCTTCGTTGACTAAGTTAGCCAAATCAGCACCGGAGAAGCCCGGGGTACCACGTGCAATAACGGATGCATCAATGTCTGTTGACAGTGGCACACGACGCATATGAACTTTCAGGATCTGCTCACGGCCACGTACGTCTGGCAAACCAACCACAACCTGACGGTCGAAACGACCTGGACGCAGTAACGCTGGGTCCAGTACGTCTGGGCGGTTAGTTGCGGCAATAACGATGATACCTTCGTTACCTTCAAAACCATCCATCTCAACCAGCATCTGGTTCAGGGTTTGTTCACGTTCATCGTGACCACCGCCCAAACCCGCACCACGTTGACGGCCTACGGCGTCAATTTCATCGATGAAGATGATACATGGGGCTGCTTTCTTCGCCTGTTCAAACATGTCACGGACACGGGATGCACCCACACCGACAAACATTTCAACAAAGTCAGAACCGGAAATAGTAAAGAACGGAACCTTAGCTTCACCCGCGATGGCTTTAGCCAGCAAGGTTTTACCGGTACCTGGAGGACCAACCATCAAGATACCTTTCGGGATCTTACCGCCCAGTTTCTGGAAGCGGCTTGGGTCACGCAGGTATTCCACTAATTCGGCAACTTCTTCTTTTGCTTCGTCACAACCGGCGACGTCTGCAAAAGTGGTTTTGATCTGATCTTCGGTCAGCATGCGAGCCTTGCTCTTACCAAACGACATGGCACCTTTGCCACCGCCGCCCTGCATCTGACGCATAAAGAAGATCCAAACCCCAATAAGCAATAGCATTGGGAACCAAGAGATAAAGATAGAAGCCAGCAAGCTTGGCTCTTCCGGCGGTTCACCAACCACTTTTACATTCTTCGTTAACAGAGAATCCAGCAGCTTAGGATCGTTAACAGGAATGTAGGTGGTGTATTTACCGCTGTCTTTCTTGATTACGTTAATTTCACGTCCATTAATACGGACCTCACGTACCTGATCCTGATTAACCTCAGTTAGGAACGTAGAGTAATCCACCCTACGGCTGTTCGATTCGCTGGGCCCAAAGCTCTGGAACACAGACATCAGCACTACTGCGATGACCAGCCAGAGGATTAGGTTTTTCGCCATGTCACTCAAGGGATTAACCTCATATTACAACTGTGTTAACAATAAGCATCAGGGTACTATAGTTTCCGCCCTGTCGCTACGATGTATACTTCCCGCGAACGTGCTCGGGATGCATCAGGCTTACGAATCTTAACCTTCGTAAACAGGGAGCGGATCTGCGTAAGGTACTCATCAAAGCCCTCTCCCTGGAACACTTTCACCAAAAAACTACCGCCAGGAGCTAAAACATCCTTGGCCATTTCCAGCGCTAATTCAACCAGATACATTGAACGCGGAATATCTACCGACGGCGTACCACTCATGTTGGGAGCCATATCTGACATCACAACCTGTACTTTATCCTCACCCACGCGTTCGGTCAGCGCTTTGAGAACTAATTCATCACGAAAATCGCCCTGAAGGAAATCGACACCAACGATAGGATCCATAGGCAGAATATCGCAGGCAATCACTCGCCCGCTGTTTCCGATTTGTGTGACCACATACTGTGACCACCCTCCCGGCGCGGCACCCAAGTCGACAACGGTCATCCCTGGTTTAAATAGTTTGTCAGTGCTTTGTATTTCATCAAGTTTAAACCAAGCACGAGAGCGAAGTCCCTTTTTCTGTGCCTGAATTACGTATTTGTCACTAAAGTGTTCGTGCATCCAGCGGTTTGAGCTGGCGGAACGTTTTTTACCCATCTGATATTAACTCTCTAAACAACAGTTTCATCCACTCAGTTGCTTCGGAGTGTCCATGACCATGTAAGACCGATTTGGTGATACACTGGAGATGGCGGTAGAATGTACCGTTTTCAATCCCAACCTAAGCAAAAAAGACGATGAATCTGAATAACAAGCAAAAACAGCACCTAAAAAGCTTGGCCCATCCGCTCAAACCTGTTGTGCAATTAGGCAACAATGGTTTGACTGAAGGTGTTCTCGCTGAAATTGAACAGGCGCTAACGCATCATGAACTCATCAAGGTGAAAATTGCCGCTGAAGAGCGCGATACCAAAACCTTGATTGCTGACGCCATCGTCCGAGAAACTGGTGCGTGTCAAGTGCAGCTGATCGGTAACGTATTAGTCATTTACCGCCCAAGCCAAGAACGCAAGATCAGTTTACCGCGTTAATACCTTTTCGTATAAAGAAAAGATATAGCACAAACTGAGATGCTTTCTCACCCTAATAGAAAGGCCGCATTGCGGCCTTTTTCTTATCTTTACAAAACTTATTGCCGATTGTACAAACTCTCAGCAATATTCAAAAAAATCAGATGTATTCGACTTTCAAAATTTCGAATTCAACTTCGCCGCCAGGAGTTTTGATCACCACAATATCGCCTTGCTCTTTACCGATGAGGCCACGTGCAATCGGTGAGTTCACAGAGATGCGGTTATGTTTAAAATCAGCCTCATCATCGCCAACAATCGAATAAGCCACCTTATCTTCGGTGTCGAGATTCTCAACGCTTACCGTACAACCAAAAATCACACGGCCAGTGTTTGGGATTTTGGTAACATCAATCACGTTAGCGTTTGAAAGCTTCGCTTCGATTTCCTGAATACGGCCCTCACAGAAACCCTGCTGTTCACGAGCTGCGTGGTATTCGGCATTCTCTTTCAAGTCGCCATGCTCGCGCGCATCGGCGATGTCGGCAATGATTTGCGGACGGCGAGTACCTTTCAAATACTCTAGCTCTTCACGCAGCTTCTCTGCGCCACGCAACGTCATAGGAATCTGGTTCATAATTTAGTCACCTTAAAATCTATTCTGCTTAAGTCGCCCTCATCCTGACGCCATCGATGGATGGCCGGAAGCGATCGGCTGAAGGTTCGAAAATGTCCCCTCAGACCTTGGCGTTGAATAAAAAAATATTAACTCGGGGCCAAAAAACCCAAGTTAAAATCGATTTTGCATTTTGACGGCTATTTTAACGTAGAGTTCAGCAAGTATCATCGTTTACTTTAACCCTAGATGCACCGTAGTATGACAGGCACGTTACTCTGTAGTTATCCCGGGATTATGCAATTTTCACGAATTATCAGTGGATTGGCTTGTGCCTTAGCTTTTAGTACTCAAGCTGCGTCCGTCCAAGATTACACCCAATATTTGCCAGACGGGGCCAACTTAGCCCTTTTAGTGCAAAAAATAGGTTCTCCGACCCCTGCCATTGATTTTCATGGGCAGCAAATGGCGCTGCCTGCTAGTACGCAAAAAGTGATCACGGCGCTGGCTGCAATGCTTCAGCTCGGGCCTGACTATCGTTTTTCAACCACCATGGAAACCCGTGGTTCAATTAGCGACGGGAAACTGAAAGGCGATTTGATCGTCCGTTTTGGTGGCGATCCAACGCTGCGACGCCAGCATATTCGCAATATGGTGACAGCGCTGAAAAAGCAGGGCATCAATGAAATTACGGGAGATATTTTGATCGATACCTCCGTATTCGCCAGCCATGACAAAGCCCCCGGATGGCCATGGAATGATATGACCCAGTGCTTTAGCGCACCGCCTGCGGCGGCCATTGTCGATCGCAACTGTTTCTCGATTTCACTTTATAGTGCGCCGAAGGCAGGCGATACCGCATTTATCCGAGTCGCGTCGTATTATCCGGTCCATATGTTTAGCGAAGTACGCACCTTAGCCAAGGGCTCACCTGACGCGCAATACTGCGAGTTAGACGTTGTGCCGGGAGAGCTAAACCGCTTTACCGTTACGGGCTGCCTGACTCAGCGTTCTGAGCCCCTACCGCTGGCATTTGCGGTCCAAGATGGCGCAAGCTACGCCGGTGCTATTGTGAAAGATGAGCTCCGTCAGTCTGAAATCCAAATTGATGGCAACCTGCGCCGCCAAACAACGCCTAACGCTGCTGCGACTATTTTGGCTCAGACTCAATCGGCCCCGCTGAGCAGCTTGCTGCATACGATGCTGAAAAAGTCTGACAACATGATTGCCGATACCGTATTCCGCACTATAGGCCATGAACGCTTAGGGGTTCCAGGCACATGGCGGGCAGGCGCCGACTCCGTACGGCAGATCCTGCGCCAAAAAGCGGGGATCAATTTAGGCAACACGATTTTGGTCGATGGCTCTGGTTTGTCTCGCCACAATCTGATTTCACCTGCGACCATGATGCAAGTTCTGCAATACATTGCGCAAAACGATCAGCAACTAAACATTATCTCAATGCTGCCTTTGGCTGGTCATGATGGAACCTTACAATACCGTGGCGGTCTTCATGAGGCAGGGGTCGATGGGAAAGTCTCAGCGAAAACAGGCTCTCTGCAAGGGGTATATAATTTAGCCGGCTTTATTACTACGGCAAGCGGTCAGCGAATGGCATTTGTACAATATCTTTCGGGTTATGCTGTTCCACCACAGGATCAAAAAATCCGCCGCGCACCGCTGGTTCGCTTTGAAAGTCGGCTTTATCGAGATATATACCAAAACAATTAGTGAAATCTAAATAACAGGCTATTTGAAGCTAAGTGCTATGAAAATACTGATTGTTGAAGATGACGAACTCATCCAGCAGGGGCTTGCAAAAGCCCTCGCTAACGAAAGTTACGCCTGTGATTGTGCCGCTACGGCGGCTCAAGCAAAAAGCCTGGTGCAAGTTGGACAATATAGCTTAATCATTCTTGATCTTGGATTGCCCGATCAAGACGGTGCATCCCTGCTCCGCCAATGGCGACGCAGCGGTGTAGACGTACCGGTTCTGATACTCACCGCACGCGATGCTATTGAAGATCGTGTTGACGGATTAGACGCCGGAGCTGATGACTATCTGGTAAAACCTTTCGCTCTAGTGGAGCTTCAAGCCCGCGTCCGCGCATTAATTCGTCGCTTTCAAGGACATAGCGATAACCTACTGCAGGTTGAGAACATTATTCTTAACCTCTCAACACAGCAGGTAACTTTCGCAGGTCAGCAAATTGAGCTCACACCTAAAGAGTTCGCCCTGTTATCACGCCTCATGATGCGTGCAGGCCAAACGGTGAACCGTGAGATCTTACAGCAGGATCTTTATTCTTGGCAGGACGATTTAAGTTCAAACACGCTAGAAGTCCATATCCATAATCTTCGCCGTAAACTGGGCAAAGAACGGATTAAAACAGTTCGCAGCGTAGGCTATCGACTGGAAAGTCAATTATGATTAGCATGCGGCGCAGTCTGTTAATTATGCTGGCGCTGATTTTACTGGTAACCCAGCTCGCAAGCGCACTCTGGCTTTGGCACGAAAGCCGCGAGCAAATCGGTTTTCTGGTCAATGAAACGCTAAGTGCAAAAGCACGTGATGCACATGTAGAAAAAGAGATCAGAGAAGCAATCGCTTCGCTGCTGGTTCCCTCACTGGTCATGATGTCTTTCACGTTAATTCTATCTGCTATTGCCATCAGTTGGATAATTCGCCCCCTCAATAAGCTGCAACAGAGGCTCGACAAACGCTCCGCAGACAATCTCACACCGATTATTATTGATAGTAATATGCAAGAGATTGCCGCGGTTACCGGCACGTTGAATCAGTTATTTGCCCGTCTTAGTCACACTATTCAGCAAGAGCGGTTATTTACCGCTGATGCGGCGCATGAACTACGCACGCCTTTAGCCGGTATTCGTTTGCACTTAGAGCTGCTAGAGCAAGGCGGTGTGCCTGAAGCACGCGCTTTAGTGACTCGTATTGACCAGCTAATGCACACCGTTGAGCAGTTACTGATGCTGTCGCGCGCGGGGCAAAATTTTGCTAGCGGTCATTATCAAACCATAGATCTAACACAGGATGTGATTCCACCGCTCAAGAGCGAAATCACCGAAATGCTGGCATTGAGGCATCAGACCTTAGAAATCGACGCGCCAGAGCCTGCACAGGTTCTTGGCGATGCGGTTCTAATACGATTGATGCTACGCAACCTCGTTGAGAACGCCCATCGCTATAGCCCTGAACATTCAACGATTCGAATCAAAACGGTCAGCAATGAGAAAGGCGTTGAACTCAAGGTTATCGATCAGGGATGTGGGATTGATGAATCTAAAGCTGGCGAACTGACACAGGCATTTCGTCGTATGGATCAACGCTACGGCGGCAGTGGGTTAGGCTTAAACATTGTGATTAGAATCGTTCAGTTGCATCAAGGGAAACTGACGCTCAAAAATGTTGAAACCGGCACAGGGCTTATCGCTAACTGCTGGCTACCTCATGATATCCTCGCTCGCTAATAGATTAACGGCATGAAAAAGGCTGCCATTGGCAGCCTTTTGCTTAACAAACAAACGAAGCAGGATTACTTCTGATAAATGATTTCGACGCCTTCGTCGTCATCTTCATCCCAATCATCATCCCAGTCTTCGTCGGCCTCGGCTTCAGCCTGTTCCAACTGTTCGCGATGATAGTCATCCCACATGAACTCGGCTTTCTTAGCTTTTTCTTTCTCTTCTTCCACTTCAGCGTCGCGTGGTTGTGTGTCTAGGAAGTGCATAACGTCCCAGCACAGCGCGTTAACGCCTTCACGGTTAGCCGCAGAAATCAGATAGTGCTTGTCTTCCCAGCCCAGAGCGTCTGCAATCGCCTGTGCGCGTTGTTTTGCTTCTTCAGGATCAAGGATGTCGATCTTGTTGAAAACTAGCCAGCGTGGCTTCTGAGACAGTTTTTCGCTGTATTGGCCCAGCTCGTTGATGATCACTTTCGCGTTCTCGATAGGATCGCTTTCATCAATAGGCGCTAAGTCAATCAGGTGCAACAGCACGCGGCAACGCTCCAAATGCTTGAGGAATCGGATCCCCAAACCAGCGCCTTCAGAGGCCCCTTCAATCAGACCTGGGATATCCGCAACCACAAAACTTTTTTCGTGGTCCATACGCACAACGCCAAGGCTTGGCACCAGCGTGGTAAATGGATAGTCAGCGACTTTTGGTTTTGCAGCAGAAACCGCGCGAATGAAGGTGGATTTACCGGCATTTGGCAGACCCAGCATGCCCACATCGGCCAGCAGCAGCAGTTCTAATTTCAGATCGCGCTTGTCGCCTTTGGTCCCCATCGTCTTTTGACGCGGAGCACGGTTTACGGATGATTTGAAACGGGTGTTACCCAATCCATGCCAGCCGCCTTTACCGACCATCAACTTCTGGCCGTGACGAGTCATATCGCCCAGAACTTCGCCGGTATCTAAATCGACAACGCGCGTTCCGACTGGAACTTTAACGGTAATATCATTACCGCGCTTACCGGTACAGTCACGGCTTTGGCCGTTCTGACCGCGTTCTGCACGGAAAGACTTCTCAAAACGATAGTCAATCAGGGTATTCAGGTTTTCATCGGCCAGCAGATAAACATCGCCGCCGTCACCGCCATCGCCGCCGTCTGGGCCGCCACGCGGAATATATTTTTCACGGCGGAAGCTGACGCAGCCATTGCCGCCATCACCGGCTTCGATGTGAATCGCTGCTTCATCTACAAATTTCATTTACTGTCTCCGTAAATCATTTACCGGGCTGCTTAAGCTGAGCAACCTAGCTGTGTAAGCTGTTAGCTAGTTTTGTTCGGCCCGACGCGGCCACCAACGGTGACCCACCGCGGAAAACATTGCTCCGGCTACCACCACAAATGCTCCGATGTACCCCACCGTATTTAACGAAGGAGGAAGGAACATATCTGGCCATACCAAAGCTAACAAGTCAGAGAACATCAGGGTAAACAGCGGGGTTAACGTCACCACCGCACTGACCTGAGCTGCCTGCCAGCGCGCCATAGCTTCTGCTAGCGCGCCATAACCAATCAACGTGTTGGCACCACAAAATATGAGGCAGGCTAACTGCCAGCCATCCAGCTGAAAAATAACCGCTGGCTTCGCCAACGGAAATAAACATATCGCACATAAAGTGTACAACAGCCAAAGGATCTGTTGTGAAGCTAATCGCCGTAACAGCACTTTCTGAGCGACACCATAGCTTACCCAAACGATCGCAGCACCGACGCCGAGAATAACGCCCAGCGTATAAGCCGTGAGTTGGGTAAAGATTTCTTTCAAGCTGACGTTAAAAAACAACAGCAGCCCGCTAATCAACATACATGCGCCGATCACCTGCGTGATGCGCATCTTCTCTTTCAAAATCAGAACACTGGCAAACATCATCCCAACGGGAGATAGCTGACCTATGACCTGAGATGCCGTAGGACTTAAATACTGCAACGAACTGCTGAACAGAACGAAGTTACCCAGTAAGCCGCAGGTCGCAATAATGAGCAGAACCAGCCAGCGTCGATGCTTAAAAACACGCATCGGCGGCAGTTGCTTACGTGAGTAAAGAATGAAAAACAATCCAACTGAAGCAATCAAAAAGCGATACCAGACAATGGTGTAAGGCTCCATCACCTGTAAAACCTGCTTCATCGCGATTGGCAATGCGCCCCAGAAAACCGCCGTAGTGAGAGCAAGACATATGCCCACCTTGACGTTCTGATTGCTTTCCATACTCAGCATCCTTGGCCTGATGTGGCCTTAAACGTAAAAAAGCCCCGCAAGATTATTGCGGGGCCTTACATCTATTTAGACGCGAAAAACTTATTCAGCAACGATGCTGATGAACTTACGGTTTTTCGGGCCTTTAACTTCGAACTTGACTTTACCGTCAGCCAAAGCAAACAGAGTGTGGTCACGGCCGCAACCTACGTTGTTACCAGCGTGGAATTTAGTACCACGTTGACGAACGATGATGCTACCTGCCAATACTGCTTCGCCGCCAAAGCGTTTTACGCCCAGACGTTTAGCTTCTGAATCGCGACCGTTACGAGTCGAGCCGCCAGCCTTTTTATGTGCCATTAATCTGCTCTCCTAGAATTAAGCGCTGATACCAGTGATCTTAACATCAGTGAACCACTGACGGTGACCCTGCTGCTTACGATGATGCTTACGACGACGGAACTTAACGATAGTTACTTTCTCGCCACGACCGTGAGCAACGATTTCAGCCTTAACTTTGCCACCAGAAACAAATGGAACGCCAATCTTGATGTCTTCGCCATTGGCGACCATCAGGATCTGGTCAAACTCAACAGTTTCACCAGTTGCGATGTCCAGCTTTTCCAGGCGAATAGTCTGACCTTCGCTTACTCGGTGTTGTTTACCACCACTTTGGAAAACCGCGTACATATAAACTCCGCATTTCCGCACGCATGGTTCGTTGCCCAATACGCGCTATAAATATTCACAATAGGGCGCGAATTCTACGCAAAAATCATTCAGAAGACAAGGGTAGAATCAGGAGAAAAGAAGAAAAAAAACACAGTTCTCTTCGCGCCGTTTATCTAATACGTTTTTCAAGTACAATCATACTATAGTTGGTGGCTTGTGACAGCCTACATGCGGGCTTTCGCCTGGCGGAAAATGGAAACACAGTTGAATTAATACAATGAACCTAGAACAAATTACTGAGTTAACCGCGCAGGACATGGCGGATGTAAACGCAACAATTCTTCAGCAACTAAACTCTGAAGTTAGTCTAATCAACCAGTTAGGCTACTACATTATCAGCGGTGGAGGTAAACGGATTCGCCCGATGATCGCAGTATTGTCGGCTAGAGCATTAAATTACGAAGGGGATAAACACATCACCGTCGCGGCGTTAATTGAATTTATTCATACCGCAACGCTGCTGCACGACGATGTGGTCGATGAATCCGATATGCGACGTGGCAAAGCCACGGCAAATGCGGCTTTCGGCAACGCCGCCAGCGTTTTGGTCGGTGATTTTATCTATACCCGTTCGTTCCAGATGATGACAAGCCTACAGTCTTTGCGCGTTTTGGAGCTGATGTCCGAAGCAACTAACGTTATTGCTGAAGGTGAAGTTTTACAGTTGATGAACGTTAACGATCCGAACATCACTGAAGAAAACTACATGCGCGTTATCTACAGCAAAACGGCTCGTTTGTTTGAAGCAGCAGCGCAATCTTCGGCGATCCTTGCTGGAGCCACGCACGAGCAGGAAATCGCCTTACAAGACTATGGGCGCTATCTTGGCACCGCATTCCAATTGATCGACGATCTCTTGGATTACGATGCAGATGGGAAAACACTGGGTAAAAATACCGGTGATGACCTCAACGAAGGAAAGCCAACATTGCCTCTGCTGCATGCGATGAAGCATGGCTCACCTGAGCATTCTGCGATGATCCGTAAAGCCATCGAAGAAGGCAATGGGCGCCATTTGCTTGAGCCAGTGCTTGAAACAATGCATGAAGTGGGTTCACTCACCTATACCCGCCAACGTGCCGAAGAAGAAGCTGATAAAGCGATCTTAGCGCTACAAGCATTACCAGAATCAAGCTACAAGAATGCGCTGATTGGGCTCGCTAATATGGCAGTAGATCGAAAATTCTAATTTTCTTTTTTTAGAAACAAAAGAAGAGCCGAAAGGCTCTTTTTTTTATTGAAAAACCTTATAAAACATAAAAATAGAATAAATATAACGAGTTTCTTATTATTGAAATAATTGGAAATTAATTGAAATTTATAGAGTGTTTTTAGATAGTAGCAATACACGCAAACCTTATTTCTCTCCCCCTGTTTATGTGTCATTGCAAAGGAATGAATTATGGCAGAGAGTCAATGCCTAGAAGATTGGCATCATGCAGATATTATTGCTGCATTACATAAAAGAAATATTACGCTCAGTGGGTTATCAAGAGCCTCAGGGCTCTCAAGTACTACGTTATCGAACGCATTGACTCGCCCTTGGCCAAAAGGCGAATTAATTATTGCTCACGCCTTAGGGATACACCCTTCTGAAATATGGCCGAGTCGCTATTTTGATATCAGAACGCATCAGCTTATTGATAGACAACAACTCATGCGTCAACGAAAGCCAAAAAAAATAAAACCGCCAGCAATAAAGCCCGGCGGTTAAATTCAGATAGAACAGGCAAACGGGTGTATTGACCACCCGTATTTCATCAACAATTATTTGTTAACGAAGGTTTCGCCCAGTTCGATATCTTTATGCAGAACATCTAACATACCTTCCAGCGCTTTTTGTTCAAAAGCGCTCAAAGTACCAATAGATTTACGTTCAACAATCCCTTCTTTACCCAGCAGCAATGGCTGTGCGAAGAAGCGAGCATATTTGCCATCACCTTCAACGTATGCACATTCCACAACGTTGCTTTCGCCTTGCATAGCGCGAACCAGAGACAAACCGAAACGTGCAGCAGCTTGGCCCATAGACAGCGTTGCTGACCCGCCACCGGCTTTAGCTTCAACGACCTCTGTACCCGCGTTTTGGATACGTTTGGTCAGATCGGCAACTTCCTGCTCGGTGAAGCTCACACCTGGGATCTGAGACAGCAGTGGCAAAATAGTTACGCCAGAGTGGCCACCAATAACAGGCACTTCAACTTCTGCCGGGTTTTTACCTTTCAATTCACCAACAAAAGTATTTGAACGGATAACGTCCAGCGTAGAAATACCGAACAGTTTATCTTTGTTATAAACACCAGCTTTCTTCAACACTTCTGCCGCGATAGCTACAGTGGTGTTCACTGGGTTAGTAATAATACCTACACAAGCTTTAGGACAGGTGCTAGCAACCTGCTCAATCAGATTACGTACGATACCGGCGTTCACATTAAACAGGTCGGAGCGATCCATTCCAGGTTTACGAGCAACACCCGCAGAAATCAATACGATATCCGCACCTTCCAAAGCTGGACGCGCATCTTCACCGCTAAAACCTTTGATTTTAACGGCTGTTGGGATGTGGCTGAGATCGACGGCGACACCTGGGGTGACCGGCGCAATGTCATAAAGGGAGAGTTCTGAACCGGAAGGAAGCTGAGTTTTGAGAAGAAGGGCTAAAGCCTGACCAATACCGCCGGCTGCGCCGAGAACTGCAACTTTCATTCTATACTCCTTGATTTATCTTTAATTTAAGAGTGCCGTGAATGCATTACCGCGCACCTTAGTCCATCATGTCTTAAAAAACAATCTGTTAACACAAAGATTGGGATATGAAGCACTAATTCCATGTCCTACTGCAAGGTTTATAATAAAAAATAGCTTATGCATGAAAGATATAGGGCCACAGAGTAGGAATTCGTTGCGCGCTTATCACAGCTCATTACCCGGCCATTACATTACACCCTTATTTTACATCACAACAACATCATTTTAATAACATTCCATTTACGAATACCGATGACATAGCCAAAGTCCCCGCTAACATATTCATTTTATGGGCAAGGTGGTAAAATCATCCCCTTGCCGGTTTGAACGCTATAGTGACCGACTTAACGTTTCTCGCACTTAAATTGCATAAAAATTCATTATTACGCATAATAATGTTCTCTATTTCTATTCCTACGGTGAAGAATGCGAACTCCAACAAAACAAGAAGACTTGATCAAGGCATTCAAGGCGCTGCTCAAAGAAGAGAAATTCAGTTCTCAGGGTGAGATCGTGCAGGCTCTGCAAGATGAAGGCTTTGAGAATATCAACCAATCCAAAGTATCTCGTATGCTGACCAAATTTGGTGCCGTCCGCACACGAAATGCCAAAATGGAGATGGTGTATTGTCTGCCAGCAGAACTTGGCGTCCCAACCACTAGCAGCCCATTGAAGAATCTGGTTCTAGACGTTGATTACAACGAATCCGTTGTGGTGATCCATACCAGTCCAGGCGCAGCACAATTGATTGCACGCCTATTGGACTCATTAGGTAAGTCAGAAGGGATTCTGGGAACTATTGCAGGTGACGACACGATTTTCACCACGCCAGCGAAAGGGTTCTCTGTTGAGCAACTGCACGACGCTATTTTGTCGCTATTTGATCAAGAGCTGTAATCCTGTTCTCGGGCCTGATATCCATCAGGCCTATGATTTTTTCTCTGCTCTCATCTTAAATTCGCCGTACTCTTTTCCGCTTAATTACACAACTCACACAGCATGATTCGCTACTTCAAATAGCATTAACGGTCAATCAACCCTACATCCTTACTTCTGTCGGTCACAAACACTATAGACCGCACATTTTGCAACATGATGTTACTTTATTGATTTAATTAAAATTTAGTCTTAAAAGTGTATTTTTTGCGCTGTTTTTATTCCATTTCGATCTATTCATCAAAACAATACCAAACAAACAAACCTAACAAACCATTAGCTCGCTATTAATTTTTCGAGTTACTAGGTGTACACTTGTTTTCGTGATTTAAATCACAGTTCAAAACTAAATAAAACAATATCTGAGGGATACATCATGAAAATTAAAACTACTATTGCAACTCTAGCCGTTCTCTCTTCTCTTTCTTTCGGCGCGTTCGCAGCTCAGTTGGTTGACAATGCACAGGCATCAAAAATGCAGCCAGTTGGCACCATTAGCGTTAGCGGCGTAAGCGCAGCCCCTTCTGATATCAGAGCAGCTCTGTCTGCTAAAGCCGATGCACAAGGCGCAACAGCATACCGCGTAGTAGAAGCCCGTAACGAAGGCTCATTCCACGCAACTGCTGAAATCTATAAATAAAATACAGATTCACCTGCTCAACGGAGCACAAACTCCGTGAATGAATCGCTAAAGTTAAACCGCAGTGACCGAAAGAATATCGTCATTGAATCTAAGATCGAAGTACTGCGGCAGAATGAAAAATAGGAAAATAATCATGAAAATCAAAACTACCGTTGCTGCTTTAAGTCTTCTCTCTATGGTTTCTTTCGGCGCTTTTGCTGCACAGTCCATCAGCGCACAGCAAGCATCATCAATGAAATCCATTGGTACCATAACCATCAGCGGTATCGATGGTTCGCCTTCAGATATCAAAGCACAGCTGTCCGATAAAGCTGATGCCAAAGGCGCTACCGCATTCCATATCGTTGAAGCTCATTTGGATGGCAACTACCACGCCACCGCTGAGATTTACCGTTAATTGTAAAACGTTTCATCATAAGGCTGGCGCTTCCTGTGTCTAACCCGATTCAGCCAGCTAACACTCTCGTCTAACCCGACGAACCCCATTGCCTCCGCTTGCGGAGGCTTTTTTTATCAAATGTCAGGTATAAAAAAGCCGTGGACTAAGCCACGGCTGATTCATTAATCCAGCAACTTACTGCTGCTCAGTAATCTCTTGCTTATGCTCAAGCGCTTTCAACAGCTTGCTGTGGATCCCTTCAAAGCCACCGTTGCTCATCACCAAAATATAATCGCCCGGTTGGGCCGTTTTAGCGATCATATCCACCAGAACATCAACATCTGCGCTCCAGTGGGCCGGTTGAACACAGGCCTCTGCCACTTCAGTGACCAACCACGGAATGTGATGTGGCTGGAATAAGAAAACTTCATCTGCTCGGCCAAGCGCAGGGGCTAGATCATTCTTAGATACGCCCATTTTCATGGTATTAGAGCGAGGCTCTAGCACAGCAAGAATGCGAGCGGTTCCACCAACTTTGCTGCGTAAAGCCGCCAGCGTTGCCAAAATAGCCGTAGGATGATGAGCAAAGTCATCATAAACCTTCACGCCGAAGGCTTCGCCACGAAGCTCTAAACGACGACGGGCATTGATAAAGCTACCCAAGGCACGGCACGCATCAGCAGGCAACACACCAACATGACGAGCAGCGGCAATCGCCATCAAGCCGTTATGCATATTGTGTTCACCGACTAAGCCCCAGTTAACCTCTCCCACGACTTCGCCATCCAGTAGGACTTCATAATGGCTGGCATCTGGATTGAGTTTACGCGCGTTCCACGTTCCCTCTTCACCGCTAAGCTCTTGTTCGCTCCAGCAGCCCATCCCCATAACCTGTTTCAGATTGGCATCGTTACCCGGCAAAATAATTCGGCCTTTGCCCGGAACCAAACGCACTAGATGATGGAACTGTTTCTGGATCGCTTTTAGATCATCGAAAATATCCGCATGATCAAACTCAAGATTATTGAGGATCAACGTACGCGGACAGTAGTGCACAAACTTGGATCGTTTATCAAAGAAGGCACAATCGTACTCATCGGCTTCGATCACAAAGAATGGGCTGTTGCCCATACGGGCGGAAACATCAAAGTTCCCAGGAACGCCACCAATCACAAAGCCCGGCTCATAGCCGCACTCTTCCAAGATCCAGGTGACCATTCCTGCCGTTGTGGTTTTGCCGTGGGTACCTGCAACCGCAATCACCCAACGATGGCGCAGAACTTCATCATGCAGCCACTGTGGACCAGAAACGTATGGGATCCCCTGCTCCAGAATAACTTCCACGCAAGGGTTGCCACGCGTCATTGCGTTACCAATGATCACCAAATCAGGTGCAGGATCTAGATGGGAAGGATCATAACCCTCCATCAATGTGATCCCTTCTTTTTCAAGCAGCGTGCTCATCGGCGGATAAACATTGGCATCAGAACCCGTCACTTCATGTCCTAACGTCCGAGCCAGCAAAGCAAGGCCGCCCATAAATGTGCCGCAGATTCCAAGAATATGAATGCGCATATCGTTTCCAGTTGATTACATCGAGTCAGCTCACATTCTAACGCTGTGAGCGGCTTAGGCGAAATGGAATTACCTAGGAATCACTTTATACATTGGCTAGAATAGCTGCGAAAACGTTGGCGGTTTGTAAAAAAATCGCTACTCCTTCGCAGAATCAGGGAATGTGTCATGAAAACTTTAGGCGAGTTTATCGTCGAAAAGCAGCAAGATTTTCCACACGCTACTGGCGAACTAACCGCTCTCCTCTCCGCAATTAAACTGGGTGCCAAAATTATCCACCGCGATATCAACAAAGCGGGTCTGGTGGATATTCTCGGCGCAAGTGGTGCGGAAAACGTGCAGGGTGAGGTTCAGATGAAACTGGATCTCTATGCCAATGAAAAACTCAAAGCCGCCTTAAAAGCGCGTGGAGAGGTGGCGGGTATCGCATCGGAAGAAGAAGACGATATTGTTATCTTTGAGGGCGATCGCGCCAACAACGGTAAATATGTCGTTTTGATGGATCCATTAGACGGTTCTTCCAACATCGACGTTAACGTGTCAGTCGGTACGATTTTCTCTATCTATCGCCGCATTACGCCAATTGGGCAGCCGGTTACCGAAGAAGACTTCCTGCAGCCGGGAAATTGTCAGGTTGCCGCTGGTTATGTCGTTTATGGCTCTTCAACCATGCTGGTATACACCACTGGCAACGGGGTTCACGCCTTTACCTATGACCCATCGCTGGGCGTATTCTGCCTGTCACATGAACGCGTACGTTTCCCTGAAAAAGGCAACATGTACTCCATCAACGAAGGGAACTACATCAAATTCCCTCTCGGCGTGAAGAAATACATTAAGTATTGCCAAGAGCAAGACGAAGCAACTCATCGCCCTTATACCTCACGCTATATTGGTTCTTTGGTTGCCGATTTCCATCGTAACCTGCTCAAGGGTGGTATCTACATCTACCCAAGCACCGCAAGCCATCCTTCTGGCAAGCTGCGTTTGCTGTATGAATGCAACCCTATGGCATTCTTAGCGGAGCAAGCAGGCGGTAAAGCCACCGACGGCTTCCGTCGTATTCTGGATATCGCACCGGAAAAACTGCACCAGCGAGCACCGTTCTTCGTCGGCACCAGTTCTATGGTAGAAGACGCTGAACGCTTCATGAGCGATTTCCCCGACGCATAATCCTGCCCCCGGTAAACTTCAAGCGCGACGCCATAAGCCGAACGCTTGAAAGATGTCGGGTAGACTGTTCATTTGTGGAGTGACCGCTATAATAGCCGTCACTCCATTTCTGGTTTGATTAAAGGAAACCGACATGAGCTTGATTAACGTCCCTGCTGGCAAAGATATGCCAGAAGACATCTACGTAGTTATCGAAATTCCAGCTAACGCTGATCCAATCAAATATGAAGTAGACAAAGAAACAGGTTGCCTGTTTGTAGACCGTTTCATGTCTACCGCAATGTTCTACCCATGCAACTATGGTTACATCAACCACACTCTGTCTCTGGACGGCGATCCGGTTGACGTTCTGGTCCCAACTCCATACCCACTGCAGCCAGGCTCAGTCATTCGTTGCCGCCCAGTTGGCGTGCTGAAAATGACTGACGAAGCCGGTGAAGATGCGAAGCTGGTAGCTGTTCCACACAGCAAAATGACCAAAGAATACGATCACATCAAAGATGTGAACGATCTGCCTGAACTGCTGCGTGCCCAAATCTCCCACTTCTTTGAACACTACAAAGATCTGGAAAAAGGCAAATGGGTTAAAGTTGAAGGTTGGGATAACGCTGAAGCCGCTAAAGCTGAAATCGTTGCCTCTTTCGAGCGCGCTAAAAACAAATAATTGTTTTCACGTGCACGAAAAAAAACACCGCCATTGGCGGTGTTTTTTTATGTTTTACTGTCAGATAAGCAGCGTGTTATTCGCTACATTCCTGATCGCGTTTCAACCAGTCACCACATTTGATACGTGGCAAACTGTCTACCGAGTACAGATAGATATATATCCACGCACTGCCGAATGGCGTTTGAATCAGCTCTCTACGATAATCCTTGCTGTTGCTTTTCAGCTCATCCAGCTCGGCTAAAATGGAAGAGTTAATGCGATAGACTTCGCAAAATACCTTTCCCTCGCCCGGAACTACCGCCGGAAAATGGCCGAGATCGTACATCTCGTACCCTTCGAGCTCACATTCACCCAGCAACATGGCGTTAGTCATCCAATGACTATTACCCTGCTTACGACGTAGACTTCCATATACAATAATTCGCATCACTCAAACTCAAACTGATAGAGCAAATCGAGTGCCTGATCGAGTCCAGACACCGCTTCCAGATATAATTTTGGCATCAGGCGATAACGTAACGTCAGCGTCGCCAACGAATCAAATATCCCAACACCATATTTTACCTGTAATCCTGGTAGTACATAACCACTCACAACTACCTGCGAGCTGTCTCCAACGCCTTGAGCGTCTAGAGATAAATTGCTCACGCCAAATGTCTCACCGATTTTACCCACCAGCTTACCACTTTGCGCTACCCCCATGCCGATCAGCATTGATGTCATGGCATTGCTGTCCGTTCCCGAACTTTCTAATCCCTGCCCACGCAGCAAATAAGACAGCGCCATCTGCTGTGACATGGCAGGATCCGAGAATACTTCTAGTTTCGGCTGATCAGCAAGTCCTGTTACACGTACCCCGGCAGTAACATCGTCTTCCGTTGCATCGGGGTTACGAATTGCTTCAATATTCAGCAATGGCTGCTCTGGTGGTCCAGAGAAGATCAGTTCACCTTTACGGATCAGTAAATCTTGTCCATATGCGGCAAAACGGCCTTCTGGAATATTCACCTGACCATTCAAGCCAAGACCATGTTCATCTTGAACCATCTTCAGATCGCCCTGCAATTTCGCTTTCAGACCGAAAGCATCTAAGCGAACATTGGGGCCAATGTGAATATTCAAATTGCTGTTAATCGGAATCGACGCCGACGCTGGCGCTATCGGCTGGCGTTGATTATTCAGCATCACCTCATCCGACGATACCGACACCGCGCTTTCAGGCAGCTCCTGAACCGTAATTCGCGCCCAAGGAATACCCACCGAGCCGTTTAAAGCAAACATCTTCGGCGTCGCTTCAAACACAATATCCGGTGACACATCCAAACGCACCATCGGCGGAACAGTTACGCGAACGCGATCTCCTTTCACTGCAATCTGCGCACGCCATGCATCAATCACACGCCAATCCGCATTACCCGTCAGGTTGAGTTGCCCGCGCGAAGTTTTGATCACTCCTTGCAGCGCCGAACTCATCCCTGCAAAGTTAACCGCCAGATTGCCTTCCGTGATATCAAACGGCATAAACTGCCCATCGATATCAACTTTATCCAGCGCCATACGTCCGAAGATCTGCGGCTGCTGGGCGTTACCACCTAAGCGTAATGCCGCGTTCAGCATCCCTTGCGCTTTTTCTCCAGACATCAGCGCAGGGTTCAACATCGCCAGCGAGATGCTTTTGATATTCACGTTACCCGACAGATTTCTACGACCTTGAGGATCGGCAATCTGAACGTTTCCATCAAGCTGACCATTACCCGCAATTCGTATCAACCAATCAAGCTGAGCACGGCCATGATTAAGCGCCGCGTTCAGGTTCAACGTGTCAAAGGCAATAGGCAGTTGGTTTCCCTGAACGGCCTGTTGCACCTTAACGCCTTTACCAATAAGCGAAACTTTTGCCTCTGGCAGAGCCTGACCTTCCTTCCAGCTCACGTCCGCGCGCCCGGTGAATACCCCATTCAATGCGGTATCTGGCCCTAAGAACGGTTTAATCATGGCTAAATCGAAACGGTTTAATACCACGCTGGCATTACCGCTCGCGCCAGCTTCAATCGTTTTAGGAACACAAACCTCAGCATTCGGGTTTAACCAGCAATGTGGACCAACGCTAATCTTCTGCTGCTGGTTAAGATAATCGAGCGCAATTGGCCGCGTTAAGCGCCACTCGCCAACCGGAGTATCAAAGCGTGTATCGTTTAAGGTTCCCTGCCAGCGCTCAGTGGTTCGATCAAAACTGCCTTTCAGTGCCAACTGACCAGAAAGTGGATCGCCATTGATTTTCAACTGTAGCTGATGCTGTTTCTCACTGCCTTTGGCATCTAGCGTTAACAGGCTAATCAGAAAATCATCCTGTTTCAGTTGCTCAACGCGCGCATTTAAATTGCCTTCAATCTGTTCGCCGGAACGAATATCACCGTCTAGCTTCACTCGATTGATGGTTAATGTCTGCCACTGCAAACCAGACGCGGTGAGATCGGCCAGCACCTGCGGCGCTTTGAGATTACCACGCAGTTTCAGCGTACCTTTCGCCGTGCCCGCTAACCCCGGCAAATTACCATCAAGGCGAGGAGCATCAATAACAGCATCCAGTGCCCACTTATCAGACAGCTCGCCGGTGATATCAATCTTGTTGCGGCCTAGGCCAATGTGCATCTGGGGAATTTTCCACTGGCCAGCCTGATTTCCGGTCAAATTCCCACGAACATCGACCTGGTTTTGCTTCACGTTGCCGTCAAGCTGAAGCACCGGAACGCGTAGCTGCCAGTTTCCACCGTATAAACTGCCCTGAGTTTCAATATTACCGTTCAGTTTAACCGGCCATTCAGGCCACTGTTTCGCCGTATTGATACCATCAAGCGTCAGCTTACTCTTCCAACTGATGGCTTTGCTCCAATCTACCAAGGCTGAAAGATCGGTATTCCCCTGCAAAGCAGCGACACGCAGACGACTTAAATTAAATTGCTGATCCGTCCCTTTACCATCAAGGGTAATTTTGGCCGCTGGAATTTCATTACCACTAACATCGGTTCGCAATGACAGCGCATAGGCTTTGCCGCTGCCGTTTAAGCGCAGACGAATATTTTTCGCCTGATACTCTGGCGTCCCCGCTAAAGGCCACTGCACGCCAGGACTCTCCAGCGTCACAGCCAACGGTAAGCCCGCCGTGGCTAACTGCGTTTCTGCCGCTAGCGTGGCTTTTAACGGGCCAGATAAATTAGCATCCAGCGTTAATACATCACGCAGATCGCCTTTAATACCCAGCTTCAGTTTTTCGCCTTTAACCGGATCGACGTTCAAATCTGCGTTTAAGCGGAAATCCATCGGCCATCGATCGCTCAATGTCGCCTGACCATGCATGGACACATTACCCTGCGGCGAGCGAACCTCCAGCGTATGCAAACGCAGCGCGCTATCTTTGGTAACCGCTCTCACCAGCAACGAGTTCACCACGATATCGCTATCACCGGTGATACGTAATTGCTCACCAGAAATACGCTTTACGGTCAGATCCAACGGCAAACGCAGTTCTGGCAAATCAGGCAGTAATGGTTTAGCAAACAGCTCAGCCAGCACTTCACCCAGTGGCTTCTCAACGGCTGTTTTTTCCGCCTCAGCCTGTGCGTCTTTCTGAGCTTCGGCCTTTGCCTGTTCAGGCTTGGCAACATGTTTAACAACATGCTCTGCGGCATCAGAGGCGGCCTGTTTGGCGCTATCGGCGGCGGCATCCATGGCAGCCTGAGTCACCGGCTTATCTTTAACCGCAACCGCAACCACCTGATCCTGAACCGGCGTTGCAGGCGTTTTCGGCAATGCCACCAGCAGAGACTTAATGTTGGTTGGCAACAGCGTTAAACCGCGATCTCGCCATTCGGCGCCGGTGCGAAACTCGTCCAAAGAAATGGCGGTGTCATCAACCGTGACGTGAACGTTATTGATGCGCAGCAAACGGATCGCTACGGGATAAGGCGCTTTCAGTTCGCTTAGCGGTTCACTGGTGGTCTCTGGCGCAGGCTCGGAAGGTGCTAACTCTTGCGTATTGATAGCAACATCAATCTGATTTGCCGTTAAGGCATTCAGGCACAGCTCGCTTTTTTTCAAGCAGCCGATATCAACCGCCAGATGAAACTCACCGGCTTTCACTTTCACGCCGGGCATTTGGTAGGAAACACCGGTTAACGTTAGATTACGCCACCCGCCGGTCACACCTGCAATATCTAGCCCCGGCACCCAGCGCGCCGCACTGTTGATAACAAAATGAAGACCCGGCGTGCTGATCACGGTGCCAATCAGGCCAACCACCAGCAATACGAGCACCAGCAAAAAGATCAGGCTGAATTTGATTACGCGTCTCATAGTTCAGGCCCCAATCCGATGTAAAACTGCAAATCATGGTTATCTTTATCACCAACCGGCACCGCAAAATCGAGCTTGATTGGCCCAACCGGTGATTCCCAGCGCACGCCAACACCCGCGCCGGTATAAAAATTACTGCGTTTGATATCGTTCACCGCTTCACCAGAGTCAACAAAGGTGGCACCCCACCATTTTCCAGTGACGTTATATTGATATTCCAATGATCCCGTAGCGAGCTTGGAAGCACCGGTTAACTTACCTGAGCTATCTTCCGGTGAAATAGATTTGTATTTATATCCGCGAATACTGCGGTCACCACCGGCGAAGAAGCGCAGGTTTGGCGGCACTTTTTCGAAGTCATTCGTTTCAATCCACCCCACGTTACCGCGTACCACAAAGCGATGTTTTTCGGCTAACGTGCGGATCCACACCTGCTGCGCCTGCACGACAGCAAAGTCGACGTCAGAGCCCCATGTAGTGTCGGATACATCAAATGAATAGCGCTGGCTGTCGCCCCATACCGGCATTAGCCCCCCGCGAGAGCGGGTGCGGTTTAGCATAATTCCCGGATACAACAGCATGGTATCGTTCGACACTTCGCCCTGCGTAAAGTGGTTAAGGCTCCAACGCAGGTTAACTGAACGCTGCCAGCCACTCGACAGATCCCAATATCTCGCCACGTTCAGCGTGGTGGTATCTTCTTCGGTATCATTGAGATCGGTACGCTTGAAACCGCCCTGCAATAGGTAATATTGCTCAATCGGGTTCTTTAGCAGCGGAATTTTATAGCTGAAATCTGCAGTTTGTTCTGGCGCTGAAAGGTTGAGCGAGGTTTCGAAACTATGCCCGTACGAGTTAACCCAAGGGCGCTTCCAGGTAGCCTGCACGCGCGGCCCCACGTCGGTGGCATAGCCGCCGCCGAGCTCAACGGTATTACGCACTTTAGGAGAAACCACCGCGTCTAATGGCAGCTCTTTATCTGCGGTTGCCTGTTTAAAATCAGGCGATACCACCACCGAGTTGAACCAGTTGGTGGCAGACAAACGGCGGCTAAACTCGGCCAATTGCTCAGAGGTGTAATATTCACCCTTTTCGAAAGGAACCAAGTGCTGCAAATACTCTTCTCGGATCTGCGAACCTTCAAAAGAAACGTCGCCAAAGCGATAGCGTTTGCCGCTATCGAAATCGATATCCCAAAATGCTTTGCGCTCATCCTCGATAACGCCAAGTTGATGCACCGGCATCGTGGCGTCGAAGTAACCTCTACGCACCGCAATAGAAGTCAGGGAATTCTTGAAACTATCGTACGTACCGTGATTAAGCACGGTGCCAATTTTGGGCTCACCGGTTTTCAGCAGTTCTTTATAGGCAGAGTCATCTTTAGCCTGCCCTAAAATCTTCACGTCCACTCCCGCAATCAGCACGGGTTCACCGGCCTTCACTTTCGCAATCAGCAAAGGTCTTTCAGGCGGTTTTTTATCTTGATAATCAAATTCAATAGTTGGCTGATAATAGCCGAGCGCTTTCAGCCCCCGTCGAATGGATTCATCAACTCGGGCGCGAAAACGGCCATCGTTGCTGACTTCATCATTTTCGATGGTGGAAAGACTGGCTCGTACGTTCTGTTCGAGCGACCCGCTTAAACCTTCAACTTTTAAGCGAACTTGCGCTGCATTGGCCAAGGGGGATGCCAAAAAGAGGCATATAAAGCCAAAGAGACGAAATCGTGGCACGCGAACTCCTGAAGTTTACCCTACCTGTAAAACATTCCGCCTGTCAGGGGGAACTGCTATCCGACGGAATTCAAAAATGTGCATGTGCACCAGTTTGCAATGCCATTAGTAACATGGTTGCAATAATTAGGCATATTGTGCGCAAAGTAAGTATGAGATACAACTAATGACCGAATTGATCTAAATAAAGTAATCACTAAAGTTATGTATATAGTAGCTGAGTGATACATAAATCTAAGACAGGAGCCTCCTGTGGCTAACGCAAATCATGACATTCAACCACTTACGGCAGAGCACGCCCTTCCTGGCCGCAACACCCCGATGCCTATTGCTAAAATACATGCGGTGAGCGGAAATTCTATGACCGATGTTCCAGAAGGCATGGAAACCGCCATTTTTGCTATGGGATGCTTCTGGGGCGTAGAACGCCTGTTCTGGCAACAGCCGGGAATTTACAGTACGGCGGCGGGATACAGCGGCGGGTTCACCCCCAATCCAACCTACCGCGAAGTGTGTTCTGGCCAAACCGGCCACGCAGAAGCCGTTCGCATTGTGTTTGATCCAAAAATCATCAGCTATGCAAAACTGCTTGAGCTGTTTTGGGAAAATCACGATCCCGCTCAGGGCGATCGTCAGGGAAATGACATTGGCAGCCAATACCGTTCTGCGATCTACGTGCTTACCCCACAGCAGCAGGCTGAGGCACTGACCAGCGAAGCTCGCTTTCAGAAAGCAATGAAGGAGGCCAACGACTTGCGTGAAATCACCACCGAAATTAGCGCGGCCAAACCGTTCTACTATGCAGAAGATGAGCACCAGCAATATCTGTATAAAAACCCGCATGGCTACTGCGGTCTGGGTGGTATTGGGGTCTGTCTGCCACCACAGCTTTAAGATTGTCGAGAACCCGCTTCGCGATTAAAATTGGCTAATAGCAATAGGTTATGAGGAAGTGAGCACCTTTTAATCGCTAGCTGGTTTCTCATGGCTACTGCTATACTAGACGCGGGTCACAGAAATGAGGCCTCGTTAATAGTAGTTAGTACACGGCATAGCGCGCAAAAACTAGCCGTTTTTTGTTAAACTCCCATTAATCACTGCCCTTCACTATTCCCCGGAACACTCCGGTCGAAGCGGATAAATTATGTTAAACAGTATTTTACTGATCCTAGTATTAATCGCGATAAGCGCCTTTTTTTCCATCTCGGAAATTTCACTGGCTGCCTCTCGCAAAATGAAATTGAAAACAATGGCAGATGAAGGCGATATCAACGCTTCTCGTGTCATTGCGCTCCAAGAACAGCCTGGTTACTTCTTTACCGTGGTACAAATTGGGCTAAATGCCGTCGCTATCCTCGGTGGTATCGTCGGTGATGCTGCATTCTCCCCAACCTTCCGGATTCTGTTTGACCGCTTTATGGCACCAGAAATCTCCGAGCAGGTCAGCTTTATCTGTTCCTTCGTGTTGGTTACCAGCTGCTTTATTTTGTTTGCCGACCTCACACCGAAACGCATCGGTATGATCGCCCCTGAAACGGTCGCCGTTCGGATCGTCAACCCGATGCGCTTCTGCCTGTTGGTATTCAGACCTTTGGTATGGTTCTTTAACGGCCTTGCCAACATGATCTTCCGCTTATTTAAGCTGCCAATGGTACGTAAAGACGATATTACTTCTGATGATATCTACGCCGTCGTTGAAGCGGGTGCATTAGCGGGCGTGCTGCGCAAGCAAGAGCACGAGATCATCGAGAACGTCTTTGAGCTGGAATCTCGTACGGTTCCTTCTTCTATGACGCCGCGTGAAAGCATCATCTACTTCGATTTGAGCGAAAGCGAAGAAAGCATCAAAGAAAAAGTCTCTACTCATCCGCACTCTAAGTTTTTAGTTTGTGATGGGGCAATCGATCACGTGGTGGGCTACGTTGACTCCAAAGATTTGCTCAACCGCGTATTGGGCAATCAAAGCCTCGTGCTGAGCAGCGGCGTGCAAATTCGTAACGTGTTAATCATTCCCGACACGCTGACGTTGTCTGAAGGGTTAGAGAGTTTTAAAACCGCTGGTGAAGACTTCGCCATTATTCTGAACGAATATGCGTTAGTGGTGGGTATCATCACGCTTAACGACGTAATGACCACGCTGATGGGCGACCTGGTTGGCCAAGGCCAAGAAGAACAGATCATCGCTCGCGATGAAAACTCGTGGCTGGTTGAAGGCGTTACGCCAATTGATGATGTGATGCGCGTGTTGGATATCGAAGAGTTTCCGCAGAACAGCAATTATGAAACCATCGGCGGCTTCATGATGTATATGCTGCGTAAAATTCCAAAACGCACCGACTACGTCAAATATGCGGGCTATAAGTTTGAAGTTGTTGATATCGACAGCTACAAAATCGACCAGTTGCTGGTGACTCGCTTGGCCGAACGCCCTGCGCCGATCATTCCCGATGCGGCTGGTGATTTAGAAAAAGCGAAAGAAGCAAATACCTAAGTTCAGCGCTTTAAACCGCATGCATTATAGAAACACAAACGGCCCGCAAGGGCCGTTATCATTTTCCTACTTTCTAGCCTATTAGCTCTAGCTTATTAACAACACAGCAGGGAGCTCTTCCCAATCTGCCTATGCCATTTCGGCCTGCAGTCGTGTGACTTGACGGTTAATCTCAGACATGGCGCTGAGGTGGCGTTTGTCTCGCACTTTCGGGGGAAGAACCTTCCCCATGTCGAACTCGAAAGCGCCGACATCCTTGATATATAACCGTCCACGAAACAGGGTTTTTACATACTTGGCAACAAGAAGCGGATTGTAGCGTTGGAAGATTTTCATTGTTGTGTTTACCTCCCGGTAATGACATGCGGCAGGGTATAAAAATTCAATCAGCCAAAACGGCTGCACGGCCCCTATCCGCGTAATGGAGTATAAATATAGACTGCTTTCACAACTTTGGGTTCCCATAAAGCGGCATTTTTCACTATATTTACCTCAGCTGACAGAATGGTATGCAAAAAGTCATACCGAACATGAAATAATCGCGCAAAAAATGAGGTTTTTGCCTTACAGAATAAAACTTTCGATCACACTTCAAAACAGGACAGACCTCCGATCACAATCTATGCTTTTGACACGATCGTTCTGACTGTTTATTTAGGGAGCCTGCATGAAACTACAAAAACACTACCTACTTCCGTTGCTGCTGCTATCGATGTCAGTTTCAGCACACAATTTTCAGCAAGAGCAGCGCGTCGCGCCAGTGGGCATCAGCGACCGTGGGGAACTGAACTATCAGAATAATGAGTTTAGCTACAAAAACTGGAACAGTGCCCAGTTGGGAGGAAAAGTACGAGTCATTCAGCATATCGCTGGGCGTACATCTGCCAAAGACATGAACGATCCGCTGATTGAAGCTATCAAGAAAGCCGGTTTACCGCACGACAAATACCAAACCACCACCATCGTCAATACCGATGACGCGATTATTGGTACAGGGCCATTCGTACGTAGCAGTATTGAAAGCAGCAAGAAGGAGTTCCCGTGGTCGCAATTTATCGTCGACGATACAGGGGCGGCAAAAAAAGCATGGGACTTACAGCCAAAAGGATCGGCGATCGTCGTTCTGGATAAACAAGGCAACGTAAAATTTGCGAAAGATGGTGCGCTGACGCCACAGAAAGTACAGCAGGTTATCGGCCTGCTGCATCAGCTGTTAGGTTCTTAAAAACCTAAAAGAGAGAAACACGAAACCCCGGATTCAGGAAGGATTCTGCCGGGGTATAATCCAGCGTTTTCCCCTGCCAATCGTGGATCTGCGCCCCCGCAGCAAGTGCAACCGCATGCCCCGCTGCCGTATCCCAAACGTTAGTTGGCCCAAAGCGCGGATAAAGTTGAGCTTTCCCCTCTGCCACTAAACAGAATTTCAGCGAAGAGCCTACGGCAACCGTTTGATGCTCACCCAACTGAGCCAAATAATCTCTCAACTCGTCATCGGCATGGGAACGACTCACCACCACCAAGGGTGGATTAGCATTGCTGACGTGGATTTGCTCACGCACGCCTTGCTCTTCTTTCCAAGCCTTGCCGCGCTCCGCGCAATACAAAACATCGTTAACCGGCGCATAAACCACGCCCATCACAGGGACACCGTTTTCGATCAGGGCGATATTGACCGTGAACTCACCATTGCGGCTGATAAATTCCTTGGTGCCATCTAAAGGATCCACCAGCCAATAGCGTTGCCAATGTTGGCGGATCGCCCACGATGGCGGATCTTCTTCAGACAGCAAAGGGATCTCAGGCGTCAGTTTCGCTAAGCCGTCGCGGATTACTTCATGCGCCGCCAGATCTGCCGCAGTGACCGGCGAGTCGTCAGATTTATGCTCTACGTTAAGAGGTTTATCGTCTTGATAGACGAGCATTATTGCCTCTCCGGCTTCACGCGCCAGTCGGGAAATTTGTTCTAACATACCTACCTCTTTAAACAATGATGTCGTTTAGAAGACTAGTTTTTTTTGGGTTGAATAGCCATCTTTTGGTGGGCATAACGGCGTGTTTCGTTCGCCTATCTTTTATGGGGTAATGGTGTAAGGTTTCGACCGCCTTTCAGCAACGGTATTCACATACAAACTAAGTGAAGGCGTCCGAGTCGGGTGCGCCAGCGCGCGCACCCAACACCCGCGCGCCTTTATCCGAGACGCCATCTCCGCTCCGGTTTGGTATCGCCCATCCCGGGCGCCCCAAACTCCACCGGTACATCCCTGTACCGGTGGCTCTCTCTACCAAAACTTAAACAGTTAAAAAGACAAAAATGCCTTTTGCCTTTTGCCTTTTATCTTTTCATGTTGAAAGAATGCATTTTAGAGCCGCCAGCAGGGATGCTGGTGGCAGGTTGAGGGCGTACAGGATGTACGCTCCGAGACCGGTCGGACAAACGGCTCGGTAAAAAGCGCGAGAGTCGAGAGGTTGCGCGCTGGCAACCTTTCGTCGGACGCCTACGCCAACGGCTTCATAGAAACGCAGTTGCTCACAGGCGTACGAAATCTTTCACCGTTCCAGCATAAAATATTCTAGATGCAAGGCAGCGTTTGAACCGCCTTACTCAAACGCCTACGCCAGCAGCCTCACAGAAACGCAGTTGCTCACGGGCGGACGAAACCCTTCATCGGGCTAACATGAGGATCGCAAATACTCGGTGACGGTTGAGCCCCCCTCCCCCATCTGTGAACTCCCCCACGGACACCTGCGCCTTTATCTGGCAGTGTTCACACTTCTGGAAATACCTTCATCGTAGTTACACGTTTAATTGCGATGCTTGTCATAAATACACTCATGGAGATCACCATGTCCGCTCGCCCCCTTTCTTACTCTCTGTTGGCCCTGCTCATTGCCGGTTCTGCGCAGGCTGCAACCGTCGATTTACGCATACTCGAAACCAGCGACCTGCACAGCAATATGATGGATTTCGACTATTACAAAGATAAACCCACTGAAAAATTTGGCCTAGTGCGCACCGCAAGCCTCATCAACGATGCTCGCCATGAAGCCACCAATAGCGTTTTAGTCGATAACGGCGATCTGATCCAAGGTAGTCCATTGGGCGATTACATGGCAGCTAAGGGATTGAAAGACGGCGAAATACATCCCGTTTATAAAGCGATGAACACGCTAGATTACACAGTCGGCAACATCGGTAACCATGAGTTTAACTATGGATTGGATTATCTGAAGAAAGCGCAGGCTGGCGCGAAATTCCCTTATATCAATGCCAACGTGGTCGATGCCAAAACCGGCGAGCCGATTTGGAAGCCTTACCTAATCGCCGAAAAGCAGGTCAAAGACCGAGATGGAAAAATGCATACGCTGCGCATCGGCTACATTGGTTTTGTGCCACCACAAATCATGACATGGGATAAATCCAATTTGGCTGGCAAAGTGAAGGTGAATGACATCACTGAAACGGCCCGTCGATATGTACCACAGATGAAAAAAGAAGGCGCCGATCTGATTGTTGCCATCCCACACTCTGGCCTATCCAGCCTTCCCTATCAGGTGATGGCTGAGAACTCGGTTTACTATCTGAGCCAAGTGCCCGATATCAACGCCATTATGTTCGGTCATTCACACGCGGTTTTCCCGAGCAAAGATTTTGCCGATATCAAAGGCGTTAATATTGATAAAGGCACGTTGAACGGTATCCCTGCCGTAATGCCTGGGCAATGGGGAGATCATTTAGGTCTGGTCGATCTGGTGATAAACAACGACCAAGGCAGTTGGAAAGTCGAAGAGGCTACTGCGCAGGCACGTCCAATTTACGATCTCGCTAATAAAAAATCATTGGCGGCAGAAGACACGGCTTTAGTTAACGTGCTGAAAGACGATCACAAAGGTACCCGCGATTTTGTCAGCCAGCCTATCGGTAAATCCAACGATAATATGTACAGCTATCTGGCGCTAATCCAAGACGATCCAACGGTACAGATCGTGAATAACGCCCAGCGCGCCTACGTTGAACACTATATCCAAGGCGATCCGGATCTGGCCGATATTCCCGTGCTCTCTGCCGCAGCGCCGTTTAAAGTTGGCGGGCGCAAAAACGATCCGGCCAGCTATGTGGAAGTCGAAAAAGGCCAGCTCACCTTCCGCAACGCCGCCGATCTTTACCTATATCCAAATACGTTGGTGGTGGTCAAAGCCAGCGGCGCCGATGTGAAAGAGTGGCTGGAGTGCTCTGCTGGGCAGTACAACCAAATCGATATTAGCAGCAGCAAACCTCAGGAGTTGATTAACTGGGATGGATTCCGTACCTACAATTTTGACATCATTGACGGCGTCAATTATCAGGTTGATGTTAGCCAGCCAGCGCGCTACGACGGCGAATGTGCGCTGATAAACCCTAAATCCGAACGCATTAAGGGTCTAACATTCAACGGCAAACCGATTGATCCTAAAGCCCAATTCCTGATTGCGACCAACAACTACCGCGCCTACGGCGGCAAGTTTGCAGGAACCGGCGATAAGCATATTGCGTTTGCTTCGCCTGATGAAAACCGTGCCGTACTTGCCGACTACATTCGCACCGAGACCAAAAAGCATGGCGCAGTCACTCCGCAGGTGGATAACAACTGGCGACTCGCGCCAATTCACAGCAAAACGCCGCTGGATATTCGCTTTGAAACTTCACCAAGTGAAAAAGCGAGCAAATTCATTTCTGAACATGCTCAGTATCCGCTGATCAGCAAAGGCCAAGATAATTTAGGTTTTGCGCTGTATCAGATTGATCTACAAAAGTAATACTAATCCCCCCGCTGATTCGCAGTGGGGGGATGCTCGGTATAGACCGGTCAGATCCCCAATGCGTCAGCGGCAAATCTCGCGATGCTCATTCGGCTCACGACATAATCCAACTCATTATCTTCTAGAAACCAAGCCGCCGATAAACCCGCGTAGGCCATAATCCACATCAGCAATCTCTGCCTATCTAAGTTTGCTGCCTGCGTAACCACGGTGAGTTGACGCAAAAAACGCTCGAGCTGCGTGCACGTTACAAGCTCTGGATTACAAAATAAGTTGGCATAATCATAACCACGCTCACCGAATAAGCCTTTGGGGTCAATTGCCAACCAACCACGCTCACCAAAATCTAAAATATTTCCATGGTGTATATCGCCGTGCAATACCACTTCGTCTTGTGGGCTAGACAACAACGTTTCGGCAACCGAACAACACAATGACATTAGTGGATCATGAGACAACAATGCAGCCTTCCGTAATGCCGTAAAGCGCTGATGCAATGCCTCCAGCGGAGGTGCCGTTTCTTCACGGCAAGCATGCAACTGAGTAACGACACGGCACATAATCTGGCTCGCTTCATCGTCTTGGCTATGTTTAGCCATATGCAGCAAATTTTTGGCTCCGCAGGCGCGTTCCATCAGCAAGGCTTCGTTATGATGAGCAACAACCTTCGCAGCACCATTCCCATTCCACCATTGCATTAAATCGGCACCACGGCGCTCCTCTTCAACCAGAGCAAGTTTCAGCATTAATGGAATGCCAACGCATAAAACTGGCAATAGCTGGCTGCTATGAGTCTCTATCACTGCCCCATCGGCCTGTAAATTCCACCGAGTTAACCAGTCGGAAAACATCATCTTTCCTCGCTTTTTATTTGTTTAATTATCGCAAATGACTCAACAACCCCCAAAGAGTTATGGCTTAAGTTATAAATTGCATTTAAAATACACTTTATAAAATAGAGGCATCCTGAGGAACATAACTATGGCATTACGCGATCTATCATTAGGCGAACTGGCAATCACTATCCCACGCGCAACGCGTCTTTTCCGTCAGCATGATATGGACTTCTGCTGTGGGGGCAAACAAACTTTATTGCGCGTAGCCACCAAAAAAAATCTGAATGTTGATGAGCTAGAAGCGCAATTGGAAGCCCTCAAAAGCGAACCAAACAACGCCACCGCGCACGACTGGCGCACAACGCCGCTGGCTGAGATCACGCCGTTTATTGTTAAACGCTATCACGATCGCCATCGTGAACAATTACCTGAGCTGATCCTCATGGCGGAAAAAGTAGAGCGCGTACACGGCGACAAACCAACCTGCCCAAAAGGTCTGGGTAAGCAGCTGAACTTAATCTATCAAGACCTCAGCCAGCACATGATGAAAGAAGAACGTATTCTGTTCCCGCTGATTGAACAAGGGATGGGCGCACAGGCTGGCGGTCCGATTTCAGTGATGGAAAGCGAGCATGACGACGCCGGCGAACAGCTGGAAGTCATCAAGTTCTTGACCAACAACGTCGTTCCACCTGAAGGTGCCTGTAATACTTGGCAAGCTCTGTATGCTGGAATCAACGAATTCATCAATGACTTGATGGAGCACATCAGTTTAGAAAATAACTTACTCTTCCCACGCGCGCTGCGCGGTGAATAAGAAACCTGTCACTCTAGAACGCAAAAAAGCCGGCAAACGCCGGCTTTCGCATTGATTAACGTTAACGCTAACCCAAATTACAGGATTTCTAGCAGTTCAACGTCAAATACCAATGCGCTGTATGGAGGAATAGAAGCACCCGCGCCACGTTCGCCATAAGCTAAGTTATGAGGAATATACAGCTGCCATTTCGAGCCAACTGGCATCATGGTCAATGCTTCGATCCAACCTGGGATCACGCCGTTCACTGGGAATTCTGCTGGCTGACCACGTTCAACGGAGCTATCAAATACGGTGCCATCAACCAGACGGCCGGTATAGTGGACGCGAACCTGATCCTGACGAGCTGGAATAGTCCCTTCACCTTTTTCCAGCACTTTGAACTGCAGGCCAGATTCGGTTACGGTCACATCATCATTCTTAGCGTTTTCTTCCAAGAATTTCTGACCCGCTTCAGCCAAGCCTTTTTGCTGTTCGCGACGCACGGCATCTGCACGTTCGTGGATTTCACGCAGCGCACGATGAACGGCTTCTACAGGAACCGCCGGAGCATTCCCTTCCATCGCATCGCGCAGGCCTGCCAACAGCGCTTCAGGCTGCAAACCTTCCAGACCAGACTCATTCAGCTGCTGGCCAACTTGCAGACCAATACCATAACTTGCTTGCGCTTCTATACTGTCAAAAGAAGGGGTCGACATGGTGTTTCCTTTAATCTTTAAAATGTAGAAGACGAAGCATAGCAGCGCAGGAGCCTAGGGTAAAATCTTGCGTCCAGAAGGATGACTTTTATCTAGGAAAAAGAAACAATAACACTTCATTTACTTGGTAAGATAAAGATAGGTTATTGCTCCCAGGTAATAGATACCATTTTTCAGAGTATTAACCTGTCATCTAGCGTCGATTTTCTCTACGCTTACGACTAAGGCACCATCAAGAGAGGTCATCATGGGCAGAATCACGCCCAGGAGAAGAAGAAGCAGGCGGGTATATCAGCCCGTTTTGCGTACATGGCTCAACCTACGTCAGCGGATCTCACCGGAGCCGCAGGATCAGGAAACGGAGCATCCTATGTCTGCTAGTACGTCTGCCAAGCTGCTGGACAAGCTGAAAGTGGTTAAACAGCACCTCTACAATGTGTGGCATATGCCCGATCGTTTCGATTGGATGGAGCCGCTACCTGCTTTCCACCGCCGCTGGGTGATTGTCGCTACAGTGGTACTTTTGCTGTCTCTTCTCTGGCCTTACTCTGACCCACAAGATGCTCGCTATACGCCTGAACAAACTCAGGAAAACGAAGCGCCCTTACAGGCCGGAATGCAAAACAACGATGCCCCACCGCCGCCGCGCGTAGCGCCGACGAATCAAACCGCCGCAAATGGCTGGCAGGAATACCATATTCAAGCGGGCCAAACCCTAGCGCAGTTATTTCGCGATAACCAACTGGATGTTAATGATGTTTTTGCCATGGCACAGGTTGAGGGCAACGATAAGCCCCTAAGTAATCTGAAAGCTGGGCAAGAAGTTGAGATCCAACACAACGCGCAGGGTCAGGTTATTGCACTCAAAATTGAAACCATCACGAACGAACAAATTGAATTCCGCCGCGAATCTGACGGCAGCTTTCGCCGAGTTCGCTAACCGCTAACCTGCTCTAACAGATATCCACGCAGTACAATCGCCTGATTGTGCTGCTCATCTCGGCTGCCATAGAGCAGCATCAATGGCTCATCGCGCTTTAACAGCCCAACTAATTCTTCACAGGCTTGGTTAGCATGCAGTTCTGCACGGTAAAGCTCGCCAAACTCTTGCCAAGACACGCGTTGCTCATGAAAAGCATGGCGTAGCTCATTGCTTGGCGCAACGGCCTTAAGCCACTGCACGCCTTCTAGGCGGACTTTGGAGATACCACGCGGCCATAGGCGGTCGGTGAGGAAAGTACTAGCAGGAAACGGGGCATGGACGTCGTAAACGCGGGCGATGTGGATAGTAGCAGGCATAAGAGTCTCCTCGACAAAACTTATGCTAGTTTACGCCGTATTTCACGATAACCCGAGATTTTGGCGAGAATAGAATGCAAAACGCCGGCACAAGGCCGGCGCTTTGACGAGTTACATCGTTAATAGCTTTTCAGCTATTACTCAGCAACTACAACGACATTCAGCTGTGCGAATACGTCGCTGTGTACCTGGAAGTGAACTTCGTGATCACCCACAGTACGCAGAACGCCATTCGGCAGGCGAACTTCGCTTTTCGCTACCTGAACACCGGCTGCAGTAACTGCATCAGCGATGTCGCGAGTACCGATTGAACCAAACAGTTTGCCTTCGTCACCCGCTTTAGAAGCGAGAGTTACAGCACCCAGTTCGTTGATCTTAGCAGCACGAGCTTCAGCAGCTGCCAGAACGTCAGCCAGTTTGGCTTCCAGTTCAGCACGGCGTGCTTCGAAGAACTCGATGTTTTTCTTAGTTGCAGGAACAGCTTTGCCCTGTGGAACCAAGAAGTTACGTGCGTAACCTGCTTTAACGTTAACCTGATCACCCAGGCTACCCAGGTTTGCTACTTTATCAAGCAGAATAACTTGCATTACCTTATCCTCTTAAAGTCGTTAATGGACAGCAGCCGATTACTGATGACGATCAGTATATGGCAGCAGAGAAAGGTAACGTGCGCGCTTGATAGCACGAGCCAGCTGACGCTGGTACTTCGCACGGGTACCGGTGATACGGCTAGGTACAATCTTACCGCTTTCGGTGATGTAGTTTTTCAGCGTAGCGATGTCTTTATAGTCAATCTCTTGAACGCCTTCCGCGGTGAAACGGCAGAACTTGCGACGACGGAAATAACGTGCCATATGGCTAGTCTCCAGAATCTATCAATTCAATCTGCTCGGCATGTAACACTAACTTGGTCAAACCATTGCGGCCTTGATGGCTACTAATGAAACCTTGAACCGTTAGCATACTGCCGACCGTTAATCTGTGGGTAGTTGCTTGAAATGCTTGTCCGCTGACAATCACGGGCATTCTGCACCATGCTTGTCTGCTAAGTCCGGCTTCCTGCTGTATCGATCTGTGCTCAAGCACAAACTGACAGTGCGGGATTCCAGAAGGACTGACCTTTCGAATGGGAACTTTGCACACTGTGCCAGTCAGAACCAGACGATTTGAGGTCATTGCAGCAATTACTCTTCAGAATCCCCAGCATCAGCATCATCAGCGGTTTCGTTAGCGAAGTCTTCGCGGCGATCGCCACGACGTTCGTCTTTCGCTTTAACCATTGGTGAAGCTTCAGTTACCGCGTTTTTAGTACGCATAACCATGCTACGGATAACGGCGTCGTTGAAGCGGAAGTTAGTTTCCAGCTCATCGATCGCTTCCTGCGGAGCTTCAACGTTCAGCAGAACGTAGTGGGCTTTGTGCAGTTTGTTGATCGGGTAAGCCAGCTGACGGCGGCCCCAGTCTTCCAGACGGTGAATCTGACCAGCAGCGTTAGTGATGGTTGCACTGTAACGCTCGATCATGCCCGGAACCTGTTCGCTCTGGTCAGGATGGACCATAAAAACGATTTCGTAATGACGCATCGAATTGCTCCTTACGGATTATTCAGCCTCCTGATAGGGTCAGCCGCGGCCCATGGAGGCAAGGAACGTGTTTGTGTGCGGCTGAAAAATGACGCGTAATCATACTTGCGCAGGGTAGGAAACTCAAGGTAATTGGCGAAATTATTATCGGGGGGAAGATCGGTAAGAGAATAATGCCGTTGTTTGCCTCTCGAAGGCCGCCAGCAAGGCGTAAGCATTTATTGTCAAAGACATTCAGTTTTTTTGACTCTAAACAGCAAAAAATGTAGCTATCAATTGAATGAATGAGGACTAAACTATTCATATCGGCAACGGATAATGCTGTTTACCCAATAAATCGCCAATCTAGAAGTTATTCAACCTAAATCAACAACATTGAGGAGAATCCGATGAAATCAATCATCGCCCTCGTGACGACATTAACCCTGTTTGCCGCCACCAATGCACTCGCAGCCACTGAAATCACCGGTCGTCAGGCCAATAGCCTGATCGCCAATGAATATGCAGTGATTAGCGTAAACCATGACGTCCAGAACGTGCAGGAAGCCTTGCCCCAGCTGCAACAAGAAGCTGCGGCACAAGGTGCAAAATATTATCAGGTGATTGTGATGCATGAGCCTGAAAGCAATGGACAAATGCACGTTAGTGCAGCCCTGTTCCACTAAAAACCGATGCAACACCAGAGAGCAACGCAACAACCTAAGATAGTTCAATAAAAGGTTGAGACAATCCTGCCAAAGACCAAACAATAACAAAGAGATATATCGCTACGTTGCCCTGTATGACACCCATCATACGGGGCTTTTTTTCGCTTAAAGATGGCGAGAAAAGAACTGAACACCCACATCTAATGCCGACACCGTGATTTTATGACCAATCGCCGGCTCAGTTTCGAAACGAACCTGCGCCAGCAAATTCTGCTCACCCAAATCACGAATTAAACGCCGACTCTCTTCGGCAGGAACTAAATCATCAGCCAATCCATGCCAAATCAGCAACGGCTTATCGGCCAGTTTCTCCAGCCGGTCGACGACTTGATAATCTGCCAAGAAAGCTAAATCCGCAGTCAGCTGCTGGCGAGCCTCTGGGGTTTGAGCATCAAAAGGAGGGAAAAGCGTTGGTGCAAGAGAAAGATAATAGCCCGAGCCCATAAACGACGCGGCTGCTTGGATCCACGGATAGCGCACCTTAGCTCCCAGCGTAGTCATTCCCCCCAATGATGCACCACACACGCCAACACGATTGTCTGAAATCAGGCCTTCTTGTTGATAATGCTGATAAATAACCGGAAGCTCATCGATATTAGATTTTAAAATATCCCAGAAATGGGTTAAACGGTACGCGCTATCGTCGTTAAAACGCGCGCCATGCAAATTAGCCTCAGGCGAGATGGTACGAAAACCCGCTTTAGCAAACGCATAACCAAAGTAGGAATAAACCTCTTTCGATGAGGTAAAGCCATGATAGAAAAAGATTGTGGGTAACGGCTGCCCCTGCTTTCCTGCCGGAGCCGCATGTAACACGGGGATCCCCCCAATCACTTCATCAAACATCTCAACCATTTTCTTATCACTCCTCAGGCTACGCATCGAGGGTAAATAATGAGTCGTCGCTCAAAGAGAAACAATCACTTCTGGTTCTATCTTATGACGCAGTAAGGAATTACGTTCCACCTGCTGGTCAATTCCGCACCATGCAGGATACAATTAAACAACTTGCCTCCCCTTAACAGGCCATCCCATGAAAAATATAAAGCTTTCTTTTGTACTCGCAATGACGCTGTTTTTGACCGCCTGCGGCGTCATGAACAGCAAGCCAGTGCCACCACCTGCACCGGGAGCACATGCTCAAGAGGTTCGTCGCGACCAAACAAGCGGATTAGATCGTATGAGAACCATCAGCGCACAGGTTTATGGTAGCCCGATGAATGCTCAGGAAGTTATTCAGAAACAAGCTGATGAGGCAGGTGCAACCTACTACTACGTCATTATGGTCGATGAAACCGGTGTACCGGGCCAGTGGTATGCTCAGGCCATTTTATATAAGTAGGTTTGTGGGCTTTATTTAACAAATCCTATACGCCCAGTAAAAGTCTACGCGCTCTGTCTCATTATCAGGCAAAGCTCGTGGACTTTTTTTTATTATCACGCTGTTATGAATACGTTAATACAACTCAACAATTTCGTCTGGACGATGAAATATGCGTAAGGAGTTCGCCGATGAACAGATCCCCTGTGCTCAACACATTGTTGCTTTCAATTGGTTTAATTAGCGCATCCGCCCAATCAGCAGAAAACGTTAATGCCGATCTCACCACTGGACTTAATCAGGTCGGTATTATTTCAGTACACGATATTGTGGGAGAGCCCCACGATGTAGAACGCATTATTGCGCTAAAGGCCGATGAGCAAGGTGCGAGCTACTACCGAATTCTGACCATGGATGAAAACACGCCGCAGCACACGTGGCACGTTACTGCGGCGTTGTATAGCTGAGCTAGCTCGCTAACCCCATCGCCCGCTGTAACAGGATCTCCTGAGTTTCGTTATTGATAACACTAACCCCGTCATAGGAAAAATATTGTTGGCACCACGCTTGAGCAATATCAGCCGGAGCAAAACGTAAAAGCTGAGCCGCCGCATTCACATTAAACAACTCGTCGCAAATGATCCTCGCTTCAGCCTCATTGGGTTTCTGTAAACGTTTCGACAAATTCCGCCACGCCTTATCAAATAACGCACTTTGCCCTTTCACGTCAGCTAACTCTAAGTTAAGCATCTCTTCCATATGCGGATTTTTGCGCCATACCCGCAATACGTCTAAACACATGATATTGCCAGAGCCTTCCCAGATACTGTTTACCGGTGCTTCTCGATATAAACGCGGCAGTTCGCTCTCTTCGCAATAGCCAATTCCTCCTAACGCTTCCATAGCCTCAGCGATAAAGGGAATACCCTGTTTACAAATTGAATACTTAGCCACCGGCGTCATTAGGCGACCAAACAGTTTCTCACCCTGCACATGCGGCATTTCCCAAGATCGACAAAGACGAAACAGCAACGACGTTTGTCCTTCAAGCCGCAGCGCCATTTTGGCGAGTACCTGACGCATCAGCGGCTGCTCGGCTAGAGGTTTACCAAATGCCTGTCTCTGCAACGCATGATAAAACGCCACGGTGAACGCCCTTCTCATCAACCCATGGCTGCCCAATGCGCAATCAAAGCGAGTTGAGCTTCCCATCTGCAATATCAGGCGAACTCCCTCTCCTTCATCACCGAGCAGCCATCCCGTCGCATCCTGAAACTCAACTTCTGCGCTCGCATTTGAACGATTACCCAGTTTCTCTTTCAGCCTTTCGATGCGAATCGCGTTGCGCGTGCTATCCGGCAGAATACGAGGAACAAAAAAGCAGGAGAGTCCGCCGCTGGCCTGCGCCAAAATCAGGTGCGCATCGCTTTGTGGAACGGAGAAAAACCATTTGTGTCCCACCAGCCGGTAAGGCTGACCATTGCCACTGCCTTCTAACGGCGTTGCCTGCGTCGTATTGGTAAGCACATCCGAGCCGCCCTGTTTTTCCGTCATTCCCATGCCGATGAGCAGCCCTTTTTTCTGTTCTATGGGCAGCGCGTGCGGATCATAGCGGTCAGACAGCAACCTCGTTAGCCATCCGCTCATTGTGGTAGGCAACGTTTTTTGCAGTAGCGGAATCGCGCCAAAGGTCATGGTGATTGGGCAAAGTGTACCGGCCTCAACTTGGCTATGCAGCAGAAAACGAGCGGCGCGTGCCGCGAACGCTCCTGCCGGTGCATCTGTTTGCCACGGCAAATTATGCACCCGATTTTCAGTTAATCCCTGCATCAGCATGTGCCAAGCGGGATGAAACCGCACATCATCGATACGCCGTCCAGCCGCATCGTAGCGCAGCAGCTCAGGAGGATTGGCGTTTGCCATCCGACCAAGTTCCAGCGATTCTGCCGAACCTAGCTGTAAGCCGACTGCGCTTAGCAATGCAGAATCCCAGCCTGCCAGCTCTCGTTCAACGGCCTCTTGGAGCGGAATATCAGAAAGGTAGAGATTGCTGTTACTTAGGGGGTGCGGTTGATTAAAAACCGTATGTGTTTGCCACGTCATATCCAGTGTCCCTTGCGGCCCCCGTTAACCGGGTTAAGTCACTAAGTATGATCGTTTAGGCTGATTTTGCTGGAGGGCAGTTCACAAAAGAGAAAGGGCGGCCTGAGCCACCCTTTGTAACGCTGTATGTTCAGTTAGGCAATATTACGCAGGCCTATGAACGCTGGCGCACAGCCTCGAACAGGCAAATACCGGTCGCAACGGAAACGTTCAGAGAAGAAACGCTGCCCGCCATCGGAATGCTGATCAGCTCATCGCAATGTTCGCGGGTCAAACGGCGCATACCGTCGCCTTCTGCGCCCATCACCAGCGCCATCGGGCCGGTCATTTTGCTTTGATAAAGATTGTGGTCAGCTTCGCCCGCCGTACCGACGATCCATACATTTTGCTCTTGCAGGAAACGCATGGTACGCGCAAGATTTGTAACGCGGATCAACGGCACAGTTTCCGCTGCGCCACAGGCCACTTTTTTCGCCGTGGCATTCAACTGAGCAGAACGATCGCGCGGAACGATCACGGCATGAACACCAGCCGCATCGGCGCTACGTAAGCAAGCACCAAGGTTGTGCGGATCGGTTACGCCGTCGAGAATCAATAGGAAAGGAGGCTGTTCCAGATTTTCCAGCAGCGCAGGCAAATCATTTTCCTGATACTGACGTCCTTCGCGCACGCGGGCAATAATCCCCTGATGCACCGCGCCTTCAACCTTCTCATCCAGCCACTGACGATTTGCGACTTGAATCACAATGCCCATCTGCTCAAGTTCAGCAATCAGCGGCATCAGACGACGGTCTTCACGACCTTTCATCACGAAGACTTCAAGAAAACGCTGTGGATCGCGTTCAAGCAATGCCTGAACCGCATGAATACCGTAAATCATTTCGCTCATATTTTTATAACGCTATAACGTCAGCCGCCTGAGTCTTCGCTTTCGCACAGGCCCAGGCGGGAATGAAATCAAAGGCAGCTGATGCTCGCGCTGCCTGTTATTTAAATCAGACTATAACTTTGTAATGCCGTTCGTTTAAACGATCGAGATACACGGGGCTAGCACACCGCGGGGCGCTCCGGCAGCTAAAGCTGCTACGACCCCATCGGTGTACTTCCCCTAAAATCACGCTTAAGTGAACAGCCTTAGACTATCACTCGGCGGCTTTTTTACCGGCACGTTTGGCCTTGGTGGCCGTAGCGATTTTCTTAGTCTTCGCCGAAACTTTTTTAGCTTTTGGCTTAACGCTTGTCTGATCGTGATCTTTGGCATTTTTAGCTGGTTTTGCAGGCTTGCCAGATTTATCAATTTTCACTGATTTCTCTTTTTTACCTGCACCGGCTTTGCCCGCTCGCACTGGCTTGCCATTTTTATCTTTACGGAATGCACTATCCGGTTCGAAATTGGCCGGCATCTTACCACCACGACGCTGCCCACGAGAAGGTGCTTTATCTTCTCTGAGGGTACGCTTAGTGCGCTCTTTCTCAGTTTTGCCTGCGCCACGCGGGGTACGAGTGCTAGAAAGAAGAACAAAATCAATCTTGCGCTCGTCCATATGCACCGCGTCTACGCGGATCTCAACTTTGTCGCCTAAGCGATAAGTTTGGCCGGAAGACTCACCAATCAGACGCTGACCCACGTTATCGAAGCGGTAATAATCGTTGTCCAACGCAGAAACATGCACCAAGCCGTCAATAAACAGATCGTCTAAGCGCACGAAGAAACCAAAGCCGGTCACGCTAGAGATAATCCCGGTAAAGGTTTCACCCACGTGATCCTGCATAAAGTCGCATTTCAGCCAGTCTGCAACGTTACGTGTAGCTTCATCTGCGCGGCGCTCGGTCATGGAGCAATGCTCGCCCAGCTGCAACATCTGCTCTTCGTTATAGTGCCAACCACCGGTTTTCGTCCAACCCGCATGGTCGCCGCCGTGCTCTTTTGCCAGCAGGTACTTGATCGCACGATGCAGGCTCAGGTCAGGATAACGGCGAATCGGAGACGTAAAGTGTGCATAGGCTGATAACGCCAAACCGAAGTGACCACGGTTTTCTGGATCGTAGACTGCCTGTTTCATGGAGCGCAGCAGCATCGTTTGCAGCATTTCATGGTCAGGACGATCCGCGATTTCATCCATGAGATCGGCGTAATCTTTCGGTTCCGGCTTCATGCCACCGCCCAGCGTTAAACCTAACTCACCCAGCACGCTACGCAGCGAGGTCAAGTGGTCATCGCTTGGACGATCATGGATTCGGTACAGCGCAGGCTCTTCGTTCTTCTCAACAAAACGCGCTGCCGCGATGTTGGCCAGAATCATACATTCTTCGATCAGCTTGTGCGCATCGTTACGAACCGTTGGCTCAATGCGTTCGATACGGCGCTCAGCGTTGAAGATGAATTTGGCTTCTTCGGTCTCAAATGCAATACCGCCACGCACTTCACGCGCATGATCCAACACTTTGTAGAGGCTATGCAGCTCTTCCAAAGGCTTAACCAACGGACGATAGTGTTCACGCAGCTCTTCATCACCGGCCAAAATATGGGCTACTTTGGTGTAGGTTAAACGCGCATGAGAGCTCATCACCGCTTCGTAGAATTTGAAGGATGTCAGGCGACCCGTTGCAGAAACGGTCATTTCGCACACCATACACAGGCGATCAACCTGTGGGTTCAGCGAACAAAGCCCGTTAGAGAGCACTTCCGGCAGCATAGGAACGACCTGTGATGGGAAGTACACCGAGTTACCACGGCTACGCGCTTCGTGATCCAGCGCAGTATTTGGGCGAACGTAGTAACTTACGTCGGCAATTGCCACCCACAAACGCCAGCCACCGCCGCGTTTTTTCTCACAATAGACCGCATCATCAAAGTCACGTGCGTCTTCGCCATCAATGGTAACCAGCGGCAAATCACGCAGGTCAACACGACCTTTTTTAGCCGCTTCTGGCACTTGCTCGCTTAAATCAGCAACCTGCTTTTCAACCTGCTCAGGCCAAGTATGTGGGATTTCATGCGTGCGCAGAGCGATATCCACCGCCATGCTGGTGCCCATGTTATCCCCCAAGACTTCGACAATTTTACCCACGGCCTTGGTGCGACGCGTTGGACGTTGAGTTAACTCAACCACAACCACGTATCCCATACGGGCACCGGCAATAGATTCTGGTGGGATCAAAATATCAAAGCTTAAACGGCTGTCGTCTGGCACCACAAAACCAACGCCTGCGTCGGTAAAGTAGCGGCCCACGATTTGGCTCTGTTTAGGTTCAAGAACACGAACGATGCGCGCTTCACGACGCCCTTTACGATCGGTGCCAACAACCTGAGCCAGCACCACGTCACCGTGAATACACAGCTTCATCTGTTCCGAAGAGAGGTAAAGATCGTCGCGGTCTTTACTCCCTTCAATGCGAATGAAACCGTAGCCGTCACGATGGCCAATCACGGTTCCCTTCTTCAAATCGAGACGCTCTGGCAGCGCATAGCACTGGCGTCGGGTGAAGATGAGCTGTCCGTCGCGTTCCATCGCTCTCAGACGGCGTCGCAGCGCTTCTAAATCTTCTTCACTCGTCAGATTTAGTTCACGCGCGATCTCCTCACGGCTAACGGGCGTGGTGTGCTGCGACAGATGCGTCAGGATAAACTCGCGGCTTGGGATCGGTGAGGCGTATTTCTCTGCTTCGCGTTCCTGGAAAGGATCTTGTGACATTGCGGTTCCTCCGTAGTCATCAGCAATTGCCGCTGGATTGATTATTCAACCAGCAACAACTTATAAAGCGGTGAGTTTTCTTCAATTAAATCGGCCAAAGTACATTGATCCAACTCGGCCAGAAAAGCCTGCGTGGCTCTTTGCAAAACTTGCTTCAAGCGGCAGGCTGTCGTGATATGGCAAAACTCGTGAGAGCAGTTAACTAGCGTCAAAGGCTCAAGCTCTCTTACCACGTCACCAATACGAATATCTTTCGCTGGTCGTCCCAAGCGAATGCCGCCGTTCTTACCTCGAACAGCAGTGACAAAGCCAGCACGGCTCAACTGATTAATAATTTTAACCATGTGGTTACGAGAGACGCCATAGACATCAGTTACCTGCGTGATATTGGTCATCTGATCGGCAGGCAGGGATGCCATGTAAATCAGCGCCCGTAACCCAAAATCAGTAAAACTTGTTAACTGCACGGCTACCTCTAAGTCTAGCTTGGCGTTATCTCGCGATAACTGAGTATAAAAATAGAATATAAAACGAGATATCAATACTGGGAATTCATCCCAAAAATAGATCTATCTATTTGGATAATAAACCAGCCACGGCAAAAGCCACTAGCTATTTAGCAAGAAGAGTACGTTTATCGGGGATATTTGGTGTTTATGCTCGTGGATTTCAAGCGCGAAGGTAGCGCCCTAAAGTAATAAACCGGGCAGAGCCCGGTTCATCAAGAGACAACATAATGCAAACTATTACGCGTCAAACGGGTCGCGCAGGATCATAGTCTCTTCACGGTCAGGGCCAGTAGAAATGATATCAACTGGAACACCTGTCACTTCTTCTACACGCTTGATGTAGTTCAGTGCAGCCTGTGGCAATTTGCTGTGATCTTTAACGCCGAAGGTGGTTTCTTTCCAACCTGGCATAACTTCGTAGATTGGCTCAATGCCTTCCCAGCCTTCTGCGGCCAGCGGAGTGGTGTCAATTTCACGACCATCCGGCATACGATAACCTACACAGATCTTCACTTCGTCTAAGCCATCCAGCACGTCCAGTTTGGTCATGCAGAAGCCAGACAGAGAGTTCAGCTCTACGGCGCGGCGAACGGCAACAGCGTCCAACCAGCCAGTACGACGACGACGACCGGTAGTTGCACCGAATTCGTTGCCTTTAGTACACAGGAACTCACCCACTTCATCAAACAGCTCAGTTGGGAATGGACCTGCACCTACGCGAGTAGAGTAAGCTTTCACAATACCCAGAACGTAGTCTACACAGCGTGGACCCACGCCAGAACCGGTCGCAACGCCACCTGCAGTGGTGTTAGAAGAAGTCACATACGGATAGGTGCCGTGGTCAATGTCCAGCAACGTACCCTGTGCGCCTTCAAACATCACAAACTCGCCTTTCTTGTGAGCTTTGTTCAGCAGATCGGCAACGTCAACCACCATTGCAGTGATGATATCGGCAACAGCCATCACTTCATCCAGCACGGTTTGGTAGTCAACTGCTTCAACTTTGTAGTAATTAACCAGTTGGAAATTATGGTATTCCATAATTTCTTTCAGCTTAACTGCAAAGGTTTCTTTATTGAACAGATCGCCAACGCGCAGACCGCGACGAGCGACTTTATCTTCATACGCAGGACCGATACCACGGCCTGTTGTACCGATAGCCTTCGCACCGCGTGCTTTTTCGCGCGCGTTATCCAATGCCACGTGATATGGCAGGATCAGAGGACAAGCTTCGGAGAGTAACAGACGTTCACGAACAGGAATGCCACGGGCTTCCAGTTCGGTCATTTCACGCATCAGAGCGTCAGGTGCTAATACCACACCGTTTGCAATAATGCTGGTTACGTTTTCGCGCAGAATTCCTGACGGAATCAAATGAAGAACGGTTTTTTCACCGTTAATGACTAGTGTATGACCTGCATTGTGACCGCCCTGATAGCGCACAACATACTTGGCCCTTTCGGTTAATAGGTCTACGACCTTGCCCTTACCTTCGTCACCCCATTGGGTGCCTAGTACGACGACATTCTTACCCATTTCACTATCACCACGTTGTTAAAAATGGATTCTACCATCACATTTCGGAGCTTTCAGCACTTTTCAGCACACGATTGCGCAAAAAATCCGAAGATGTTTAGCCCCCCATACGGCTACGCAACATGTAGTAGATAACTAACCCAGCAACCACTAGACCGCCGCCATAACGACGTAAAACTCCGTCAGGTAATTGAGCCATCGTTGCGATCATGCGCCGCCAAACTCGTGGAAAAAGCATTGGTCCGAGTCCTTCGACGATCAAAACCAACCCTAATGCCATCCAAATTGTAGAGTTCATATTTCCCTCTGGCTGTCGACAAAATCAAAAAACAAACAAAAAAAGGCCCGCGACTAAACGGGCCTTTTCTAATCGAGAGTCAAAAACGCGCTTTATTCAGAACGTTTTCTCTAGCAAAGATTATTTAGCTGCTGCATTACCGTTTGGTGATTTCATGTATTTGAAGAAATCACTGTCTGGACGCAGAACCATCACATCTTGGCCATCTTTGAAGCTATTTTCGTACGCTTTCAGGCTACGAATGAAGGCGAAGAAGTCAGGATCTTGGCTAAATGCATCGGCAAACAGCTTAGCAGTTACCGCATCACCTTCACCGCGAGTAATACGTCCCTGACGCTCAGCTTCAGCCAGTGTACGCGTCACTTCATAGTCCGCGGTCGCACGCAGCTTCTCAGCTTCTTCCTGACCCTGTGAACGGTGACGACGTGCTACGGCTTCACGCTCTGCACGCATACGCTTGTAGATAGCGTCAGACACTTCGGCTGGCAGGTTGATTTGCTTGATACGAACGTCAACCACTTCGATACCCAGAGCAGCCATACTGTTCGGGTTTACCGCTGGTTGTTTACCGCTAGTTTCACGCTCAACACGTGCTGCTGCGCTGGCAATGGCATCATCTGCATCGCTTGCGGCGGCATCGTCTACCGTACCGGTGTTCAATGCATCACGCACGTCTTCCATCAGCTTACCGCGGGAATCCGTTACGATATCTTTGATATCCAGACGACCGATTTCAGAACGCAGACGGTCACTGAATTTACGTTTCAACAGCACTTCTGCCTGAGAAACATCGCCACCGCCGGTTGCCAAGTAGTAACGACTGAAATCGCTGATGCGCCACTTGATATAAGAGTCAACAATCAGGTCTTTCTTCTCTTTGGTGACGAAACGGTCAGCTTGGTTATCCATAGTTTGGATACGCGCATCCAGCATTTTGACAGATTCGATAAACGGTATTTTGAGATGCAGGCCTGGTGCGTACACCAAAGGCTTATTCTCATCATCACGCAAAACCTTACCAAAACGCAGTACGATGCCACGCTGGCCTTCAGTCACCACAAACAGTGATGCGTACAATACCACCAGGATAACAATGAGAACGAGTAATAGAGACTTACGCATTAGTTATTCTCTCCCTGACGATTGGTATCGTTACGCTGAGCATTAGCTCGACGCTGGTCCATCACGCTGCTGCTACTTGAATCTGCATTACTAGATGACTTGGTTGCCGCAGGCGTTGGGTCTAAACGAATCAGGCTGGTATCCTGACTGCCAGATTTCGCCGCCGCGTCAGTTTTGCCACCGCGCATCAGCTGATCCAAAGGCAGAACCATCAGGTTATTGCTCTTATCATCAACCAACACTTTACGGGTGCTACCCAATACGCGTTCCATGGTTTCCAGATACATACGTTCACGCGTAATTTGCGGAGACGCTTTGTATTCAGGCAACAAGCGAGCGAAACGGCCGACTTCACCCTGAGCTTCCAAAACGGTACGATCTTTGTAAGCACGTGCATCTTCAAGAATACGCTGTGCCTGACCGTTCGCACGAGGCTGAACTTCGTTGGCGTAAGCTTCAGCTTCACGAATGTATTGCTGTTCGTTTTCACGTGCAGCAATCGCATCATCAAATGCAGCTTTAACTTCTTCTGGCGGACGCGCTGTCTGGAAGTTTACGTCCAGCAAGGTGATCCCCATTTTGTAAGGCTTAATGGTTTCTTCCAGCACTTTCTGAGTATCCGTACGAATAATGGTACGGCCTTCGGTGAGGATTTTATCCATTGAGTATTTACCAATAACCGCACGCAGCGCGCTGTCAGTTGCCTGACGCAGACTATCATCCGCATTGGTCACGTTGAACAAGTACTCTTCTGGATTGGTTACACGGTACTGTACGTTCATCTCAACGCGAACCACGTTCTCATCCGAAGTCAGCATCACGCCGGACGCTGCCAGTTCACGCACAGATTCCACGTTCACCGGAGTCACTTCATCAACAAAAGTCGGTTTCCAGTTCAAACCTGGCTGTACCAGATGACTGAATTTGCCAAAACGTGTCACGACGCCACGTTCAGCTTCTTTAATGGTATAGAAACCACTTGCTGCCCAGATGACAACCACAGCTGCAACGGCAAGACCCACCACTTTGCCACCCATAGGTGCGCGTGGATTGCCTGAATTGCTAGAACCCGTGCCTTTACCGCCCAGTCCACCCAGCTTTTTGCTCAGTTTACGGAAGATATCATCCAGATCCGGAGGTCCCTGATCGCGACCACCTCTATTATTGTTGTTACCATTATTGTTGTTTCCGCCGGAGTTGCCGCCATCATTCTTGCTGCCTCCCCACGGGTCGCGGTCCTGTCCGTTATTACCGGGCTGATTCCACGCCATGTTTCGCTCCATTCTTCAATGATTGGTGTTCTTCAGACTCATTTGAGTAGGTGATATTAACCAAGTGTTACTAAATAATATACTTTAGTAATTCTTGTTCACGTTTACAAAGTCGATGCCACTCCACAATTGGGAGCCGGATCTGTAACCCGATACTGCCATCTTCTTCAGTCCACTCTTTCTCTATTGCCTGAAGCTGGTAAAAACGGCTACGTAAACGTCCTGCCTCAGGCGGCAATCGCAACTCGTAGCTTGCAATTTCTCCGCTCAAGCGCTCAGTTAACGCTTGGAACAATAAATCAATTCCCACTCCGGTTTGCGCAGAAACCCAAACCCGAATAGGTAAATTCTCATCGTTCCTATCGATACGCGGTTCGAACTCATCCAGCATATCAATTTTGTTCATTACAAGCAGTACAGGAATTTCATCTGCTTCAATTTCTGCTAATACAGTATTCACTGCATCAATATTCTCATCAACACGGGCATCAGATGCATCAATTATGTGCAATAAAAGTGATGCCTGACGGGTTTCTTGCAGCGTTGCCTTAAACGCAGCCACCAAATCGTGGGGCAAATGGCGAATAAACCCAACCGTATCGGCGAGAACGGTGGTGCCAACATCAACGACGTCAATACGACGGAGCGTCGGATCAAGCGTAGCAAACAGTTGATCAGCAGCATACACATCTGCTTTGGTTATATGGTTAAACAGCGTTGATTTTCCGGCGTTGGTATAACCCACCAGTGACACCGTTGGAACATCCGCACGGCTACGCGCACGGCGACCTTGGTCGCGCTGTTTTTCAACGCGCTCAAGACGAGACAAAATCAGGCTGATGCGATCGCGCAGCAAACGACGGTCTGTTTCAAGCTGGGTTTCGCCCGGACCACGTAAACCTATCCCACCTTTTTGGCGCTCAAGGTGAGTCCAGCCACGCACCAAGCGCGTAGCCAAATGGCGTAGCTGAGCAAGTTCAACCTGCAACTTACCTTCATGGGTACGTGCACGTTGCGCAAAAATGTCGAGGATCAGACCCGTACGATCAATCACGCGGCACTGGCATAACTTTTCCAGATTGCGTTCTTGAGCTGCGGATAATGCGTGATCAAAAAGAACGACGGAGGCACCGGTTTCTTGAACCGCCTGAGCGATTTCTTCGGCTTTACCTTCGCCAACAAAATACTTTGGATGCGGGGCCTTGCGGCTGCCGGTAACAACGCGTAATGCTTCTACGCCCGCTGAGGAGACTAAGGACTCAAACTCTCTGAGATCTTCAATATCTCTTTCTTGGGAGAAATAGACGTGAACCAATACGGCCTGCTCGCCGGCTTCGTAACGGTCAAACAAACGTGAAACCTCTCAAGCGGATAGGACCGATGAGAACGGAGAGCATCAATGACAAACGATCATTAACACCCTCCGACTGAGATAACGAACGATGCGGCTTATTCAGCGTCATCGCTGTCCTGAGACGACGGTGAAGACGCCTGATTGCTACCGTGGTAGTTGCTGCTGCCACCAGTTCCCGGATTATTGCTATGATGAGAAACCGGACGAGACGGAACAACGGTAGAAATTGCGTGCTTATAAACCATCTGGCTAACTGTGTTTTTCAACAAAATGACAAACTGATCGAAAGACTCAATCTGGCCTTGCAGCTTAATACCATTCACCAAATAGATCGAAACTGGGACTCGTTCGCGACGCAGTGCGTTCAGGAACGGGTCTTGTAAAGATTGCCCCTTAGCCATTCTATCTTTTCCTTATTTGCTAGTTGTTTGTTGTATGTTACTAAGAGTCCAACGACTCCAATCAAAATAAACTGCGTAAAAATTTGCGCACTGAGTACTTAACTCACAATAATCCCCATTACAGGCCGTAAATTCGTGAGTCCCCAGAAACATAGATACCCCTGTGATAGATAGGTAACTATGTGATTGCGAGGAACAAACACCGACAACGCGCCTGCAACGTGAAACATAATGAGTATATGGTGCATGAATCTCCCTGATTCAAGTACCCATCGGCCTAATTACGGCCCAATCACCTCAATTGTACACAATCAATCAAGCGATGCACGAACAACCTGTGCCACACTTTCCAGAGCCTGCAACGGTTCATCACTATCTAACCAATGCACAGACTCCCAACCGCGCAACCAAGTCATCTGACGTTTTGCCAACTGGCGTGTTGCACAAATTCCACGGTAAACCATTTCATCGTAGTCTATTTCTCCCGCCAGATATGACCACATCTGGCGGTAGCCCACGCAGCGCACAGAAGGTAAGTCTGTGTGCAAATCACCACGTTCGAACAAGGCTCGGGCTTCAGCTTCAAAGCCAGCGGCCATCATCTGCTCAAAACGCAGGGCAATTCGCTGGTGTAACTGCTCACGCGTTGCAGGTGCAATCGCAAACTGTTGCACATTGTAGGGTAGCGTTTCGCCTGAAATTTTAGTCAGTTCAGTTAAAGTTTTACCCGAAATAAGAAAAACTTCCAGTGCGCGACTCAGTCTCTGTGGATCATTTGGATGAATCCTAGCCGCAGAGACAGGATCAACCTGCTGTAACTGATGATGTAACGCCTCCCAACCCAGTTCTTGTGCCTGTTTCTCGATCTGGGCTCTAACCTCTTGATCCGCGGCTGGTAACGGTGAAAGCCCTTCTAGCAATGCTTTAAAGTAAAGCATGGTTCCACCGACTAGGACGGGAATTTTCCCTTCAGCGGTAATGCTCGCCATTTCACGCAATGCATCGGCACGAAAATCCGCAGCAGAGTAACTTTCCGCAGGATCACGGATATCAATCAGGCGATGTGGTGCTTGGGCAAGCTCCTCAGCCGTTGGCTTTGCGGTGCCAATATCCATTCCACGGTAGATTAGAGCAGAATCAACGCTAATAAGTTCAACGGGAAAGCGCTCACGCAGCGACATAGCTAGGGCCGTTTTCCCAGACGCCGTCGGCCCCATAATAAAAATGGCGAGAGGAAGAGAATTATTGGCGTTAATCATAAAATATTTTATTCAGCTCTTAATCAATGGGACTGTAACGAAACCAGCGCTGGCGTTAAATCTACGGGGTGCAACAGTGCAGAAGGCGGCGACTTTACCAGCACAGGGCAAAGCCGTTCAACCTCGGCTAACAATTGGATGGCTTGGGAAACGCTCCACTGCTCACGCTCGGTCGCTAATTGACTGGCTAACCATTTGCTTATCACCCCCGATTCCGCTTCTGGCGTTGCCGCTAAGAAGGCAAGCAACGCAGGGATAAGTTGCGGTAGGTTCTGATGGCGTAACGGCAGCGGCACGGCCCGTAGCGTGGCTCGCTGGCGCTCCAAGATAAGATCAATGCCTAGATTCTTTAGCGTTTCCGCTCCGCTTTGCGCACCTTTGATTTCTTCTGCATTCAGCGTGAGCTTAACCGGAATCAACAGCGGCTGTGGGCGTAAACCTTCTGCGCCGGGTAATAACTGCACCTGACGCAGTTCGATTTCAGCAACGTCTAAATTTAATAAGGCCACGCCGTGCTGGCGTTCTAGCAGCGCATAATGGCGCTCGCAGATGGTCAGAACGCGTCCAAAACTATTCTCACCGTGTTGCAACGGCGCTGAAGCAGGCTGCGGGAACATCTCTGTCTTACGGCTATTTTCCGCAGAAAGAGCGTCTTGATGTTGCAATACCTGCGGCTGAGGCATCCGTTTTTCGGGAACCTGCATCAAACGCTGGTATAGCTGCCCTTCCTGTTTTTGATAGCCGTCACCTGCGGAAAAATGACGGTTTTCACTCGGCACCCGTTTCTCGGAAGCAGAACCGTGCGAGGTTGATTTTCCGTATGCCGGTGAGGGTTCACGCATCGGGGTTTTACTGAACTGGTTAACGCCCGCTGCGACGCGGTTTTCCGGCTCCCAGCGCGGAACTTCATCTGTTTCAGCGATCACCTCAGGCAACGAAGGCTGTTCGGCCTGTTGCAATACCGAAATAACCGCCTGATAGATAAAATCATGTACTAAACGAGCTTGGTGAAAACGCACTTCATGCTTGGCCGGATGCACATTGACATCAACCTGATGCGGATCAACGGTCAAATAGAGAACGTAGGCTGGCTGCTGGTCGTCTTTCAGCTGATCTTGGTAGGCTTGGCGGATAGCATGGGTAATCAATTTATCGCGCATCATACGGCCATTGACATAGCTGTACTGCATTTCGGTCAACTGACGTGAGCCCACCGGATCGGCAACCCAGCCATGAATGGCTAAATCCCCGTGCTCCCATTTTATTTCCAGCGCATGCTGAATAAATGCGGTACCGCAGATCGATCCTAAACGGCGCTCTTTTTGCCCGTCCTCTTTGACCGCACGGTATTGGCGCATCATTTTACCGTTGTGATGCAGTTGGATCGTCACGTCAAATCGAGCCAAAGCAATGCGCCGCACCACTTCATCAATATGGCCAAACTCCGTCTTCTCGGTACGCATGAATTTGCGCCGAGCTGGCGTGTTGTAGAACAAATCCAAGACTTCAACGGTAGTGCCTATCGGATGAGCGGCGGGCTTCACCGTTACCGCCATGTCACGCCCTTCAGCGTAGGCTTGCCATGCTTCGCTTTGCTCGGCAGTACGCGACGTCATGGTTAAGCGCGAGACCGAACTGACGCTCGCCAGCGCTTCTCCACGAAATCCGAGGCTCATGATGGCCTCAAGATCGTCAAGTGACGTGATTTTGCTGGTGGCATGCCGCGCTAACGCCAAGGCCAATTCGTCTTTGTTAATCCCGCAGCCGTTATCTCGAATACGGATCAGCTTGGCACCGCCGCGCTCGATCTCGATATCGATCCGCGTGGCTCCAGCATCTAAACTGTTCTCCACCAGCTCTTTAACCACCGATGCAGGGCGTTCCACCACTTCGCCCGCGGCGATTTGGTTGGCAAGCTGCGGAGGTAAAACCTGAATCGGCATATGTTTTCCTTGGTTTAGAGAACCTTAAATAACAAAGAGTGGAATCAACGCTTAAGCCTGTGGGATCACCAGCGTTTGTCCAATTTGGACTTCACCTGATTTCATCTTATTAGCCTGCTGGATTTTGCTCATGCTCACACCATAGCTGGCGGCGATTTTTGTCAACGTATCACCACGTTTTACCGTATGAGTCACACGCTTGGCTTTGGTGCTTACGGTTTTGCTCGCGGCTGTTTTGCTAGCAGTTGCAGATACCGCAGCAGCCGCTACGCGATTCCCAGCAGGAACTTTCAGCCTTTGCCCAACCCAAACGCCTTCTTTCTTCAGGCTATTTTGCTGCATCAGCTTGGTCATGGTCGTGCCGTAGCGATTGGCGATGCCCAGCAAGGTTTCACCGCGCTTCACAACGTGAATCTGAGTTGCACCAGAACTCACGCTGCTCGTGCTCTCACTCACAATACGGCTTGCAGTTGGTGTTTTGCTAGAGCTACCGGCCGACACTAAGCTCTGCGGCCGGTTTTCGACCTTTGGGCCATTTTGCAACGGATGCGAAAGGAAATAGCTCCGCACCCCCTTATAAATAGCCTGCGCGATTTTCTCTTGATAGGCAGCGCTGCCCAACAAGCGTTCTTCGCCAGCATTACTAATAAAGCCCGTTTCTACCAGCAGAGACGGAATATCCGGCGAGCGTAGAACGCCTAAGCTTGCGTGTTCAGGGCGACGTTTATGCAGATTGCCAATGGACTGCATTTGACGAATCACCTGCACCGCGACGTCATAGCCAACGCGCTGGGAATGGCCGAACTGCAAATCGAGAACCGCTTGGCTAAGGTACTTATCGTCTCCGCTATTGGCTAATACATCACCCGCGCCACCCAGCAATTCTGACTGTTTCTCGTGTTGTTCCAGCCATCCTGCCATCTCACTGTTAGCACGACGGTTTGACAACACCCATACAGACGAACCGGTCGCACTGCGATTTGGTGCCGCATCCGCATGAATTGAAATCAACAGATTGGCCTGTTGCTTACGCGCCACATCGGAACGCCCCATGACAGAAATAAAGTAATCGCCGGTGCGGGTTAATACCGGCTTAAACATCGGGTCGTCATCCATTAAATTCTGTAAACGCTTGGCAATCGCTAACGTCACGTTTTTCTCGCGTAGGCCATTGCCGCCAATCGCGCCGGGATCTTGCCCACCGTGTCCGGCATCGATAGCAACGACCACCTGCGAACCATCAGATCGCGAGCTACGGCGCGAAACGGGAACAGCAGGTGTTTCAGTGGTGGTGACAACCGTTGGCTTGGTTGGATTAAATGGATTTCCGCCGTTTGATGGCGCAGTGGCTGGCGCTACGCTGCGCGCCGAACCATGAGAAGTCGTACGCGGTTGATTAAACACCGGTTTTGGCGCGGCCACAGGGGCGTCATATTTCAACGTAAAAACAACCATCTGCCCTTGATTAGAGGCACTCACCTTGGCTTTGCGCGTCACATCAAAAATCAGTTGAACGTTATTATCGCCCGCAATACTACCCGCCCGAATTCGGCTCAGCATATTCTCGCCGCTGAACGTCATCGGCAGGCCACTGGTGATTTTTTTAGTTTCAGAAATATTAACCAGCACCCGATTTGAACTCGGCTGGGAAGAAAAAGTATAGGTGGGTGCTCCGTTAAAACTCAGCGTCACGCGCGCTTCGTTTTTGCCGTTTGAAACCTGAATATTGGTCAGCTGCGCCGCACTAATCGCGCCAGAGAACAGCAGCCCTAACAATCCTAACCACGTTACCGTACAGATTCGCTTCCACATGCGCATCATCGACTACCCTTGTTGCCCGTTCAATCGTGCCAAAATCGACTGGCCATGTGGCGTATGAGCGTCAATCGACGCTTCTCGGCCCTCGCCCTGATAAGCCATATGCAGGCTCAGATCTGGATTTGGTAAAAAGCCTTCGCCCTGCTGCGGCCACTCCACCAAACAGATGGCATTCTCATCAAAATAGTCGCGGATCCCCATAAACTCGAGTTCTTCAGGATCGGCCAAACGATATAAATCGAAGTGATAAACGTTCATAGGCGTTAACGCATAGGGTTCAACCAAGGTATAGGTTGGACTCTTAACGTTTCCCTTGTGGCCTAACGCCTGTAAAAAACCACGGCTAAAGGTGGTTTTGCCCGCACCTAAGTCACCATATAAGTAAATAACGGTCGCACTATCACAGGCGTTCGCCAGTGAAGTACCCAATGCGATGGTTGCCGTTTCATCCGGCAAAGAAAGTACGATGTTTTTCATAATAGTTATTTCTTACTGGTTCTTTATTAAGGTTTTTCTTTAGGATCAGCGTGTTCGATAACAGTTTGCTATGGCAATACGTCAGACTCTTAAGCCGTCTTAGGGTTCACATAATGGCGAATAGCGGCAAAAAGATCTGTCGCTAACATGCCGCGCTCACCAAACTTTTCAGCAATTTCATCGGCCGCCGCACCGTGTACCACGCATCCAGAACAGGCAGCATCATACAGCGGAAGCTTTTGTGCCAGCAAACCGCCGATAATACCAGACAAAACGTCCCCCATCCCGCCGGTTCCCATCCCAGGGTTTCCCACATCCGCAACGGACACGTTTTTTTCGCTGGCAATTAGCGTTCCAGCACCTTTTAGCACCACCACGCCGCCATATTTTTGCTGAAGTTTTTTTACCGCCTTCATTCTATCTAGTTCAATGTCAGCCACACTGCAATTTAGTAGCCTTGCAGCCTCACCAGGATGCGGTGTCAAAATACGTTGCTGATTCACACTCGGTGACTGTGCCAATAAATTCAGCGCATCGGCGTCCCACAGCATCGGTTTTTCGAAACGTTGAAGTTGCTGCACGGCTTGGCTAGCCCACTCTGTTTGACCTAAACCGGGGCCAATCACAATCACGTCAGCCCAATCAAGCACGGCTTCAAGCGAAGCTTTGGTTAACGCCTGCACCATCATCTCAGGGCAAGACGTTAGCAATGGCGAAATATGCTCAATGTGAGTAAGTACTCGCACTAATCCAGCACCGCTACGCAGCGCGGCCTCACCCGCCATGCGAATAGCGCCAGCCATACCGTGATCGCCACCGATCAGCACGAGACGACCATTATCGCCTTTATGCGAACACGGACGTCTAGGATGCAGCCACGTATTCAGCAGGCTGGCATCAAGCCGCGCAATCGGCGCATTCTGCTTTTTGAGCCAGTGAGATAAGCCCAGCTCGTCACAATGTAATGTGCCGACCACATCGCGGGCATATCCGGTGAGTTGCCCAGGTTTGCAGGCAATAAACGTTTGAGTGTGCTGAGCCTGAATAACAGCGCCGTCTGCATGGCCGGTATCGGCGTTCAGACCAGAGGGAATATCAAGAGAAAGTATCGGGGCCGGATGCTGATTTGCCGCTTGAATCAATGACGCATACGGCTCACGCGGTGCCGCACGTAAACCAATGCCGAACAGCCCATCAATAATCAGTTCAATATCACCAGCAAATTCCGTGCTAACGCCCTGAATCTCGCCATCGGCGCGGATCCATGCATCCCGTGCCTGCTGCGCCTCGGGCGGTAACGGCCCATCATGCTCAACCGCAACCAACGTGACCAGAATGCCTAATTGCCGCGCTAAACGCGCCACGACATAGCCATCACCGCCGTTATTGCCATGACCGCACAACACCAACCAACGGCGAGTGGTGGGATAAAATTGTCGCGCGCGATGAAAAGCAGCCTGTCCTGCACGTTCCATTAGCTGATACAAAGATAACCCCAGCTCAGATACCGCTCGTTGCTCAAGCTCACGCACGTTATCCGCAGGATAAACAGAATATGGTAAACTGGAGTTGAAATGTTTCTGATAATGGCCCGTCATGACACACCCCCTCGATCTCAATCAGTTAGCCCAACATATCAAGCAATGGGGGCAATCGCTAGGATTCCAGCAGGTTGGAATATGTGATACCGACCTATCGGTTGAAGAGCCGCGCCTGCAGGCATGGCTCGATAAGCAGTATCACGGTGAGATGGCGTGGATGGCGCGCCACGGCATGATGCGAGCCAGACCGCACGAATTACATCCCGACACGTTGCGGGTTATCAGCGTGCGCATGAACTATCTTCCAGCCAACGCGTCTTTCGCTAAAACACTCAAAAATCCACAGCTAGGCTATGTGAGCCGCTACGCCCTTGGGCGGGATTATCACAAGCTGCTACGTAATCGGCTTAAACGTTTAGGCGATATGATCCAAGAGTATTGCATTGGTATCGACGTTAACTCTCGCCCATTCGTGGATTCCGCTCCTATTTTAGAACGCCCTTTAGCCGCTAAAGCCGGAATTGGCTGGGTTGGTAAACACTCACTAATTTTGAACAAAGAGGCGGGGTCCTGGTTCTTTTTAGGTGAGCTATTACTCGATCTCCCACTCCCAGTTGATCAGCCTCAAGATGAGCAATGTGGCCGCTGCGTGGCCTGTATCACCACGTGCCCAACCGGTGCGATTGTTGAACCTTATGTCGTGGATGCCCGCCGCTGCATTTCCTATCTCACCATCGAGCTAGAAAGCGCCATACCGGAAGAGTACCGGCCGCTGATGGGTAATAGAATCTATGGATGTGATGATTGCCAGATGATCTGTCCGTGGAATCGCTTTTCTCAGCTAACGGAAGAAGGCGATTTTAGCCCGCGCCAAAATCTGCACACGCCAGAGTTGATCGCGCTGTTTCAGTGGGATGAAAAGACCTTCCTAAAAATCACCGAGGGTTCAGCCATTCGTCGCATTGGACATCTGCGCTGGCTGCGCAATATTAGCGTCGCTTTGGGTAATGCTCCCTACGACGCACAGATTATTCCTCTGCTGCAATCAAGAATGGGATTGTCTGAAGTTTTAGATGAACATATCGAATGGGCGGTTAAACAACAGCAAGAAAAACGCAGTGAAAACGCAATAGAAATTCAGACAAGTCAACAGAAGCGGCTCATTAGAGCCATTGAGAAAGGCCTGCCGAGAGACGCATGACCCACTGGGAATATCATGTTTATCAGCGTTAAATTTTGTTGCCCTTTGCCTGTGCATAAAAATAAATTTAGTTTGTGATTCAACAGCAAGACAAAGTGCAAGTGATCCATATGTCATTTTTAACATTAAATTAATTAAGTTAAATCAAATAGTTAATTTAATGGTCTTGTGCTGGTTCTAGGAAGGTATGAGAAAGATATGCTGGCTAGCCTGTGGATAACTCTGTTCATGAAAATCATACTGATTATGACAAATAGAGAAACTGCCCACATGAGGCATCACTAAATTTAGAAGAATTTTAAGAAGAAAATTGGAGCGGGAAACGAGACTCGAACTCGCGACCCCGACCTTGGCAAGGTCGTGCTCTACCAACTGAGCTATTCCCGCATTTGACGCTTTAGCATCGACACCTTACTACTGGGTCAGTAATAACGGCGTTAGAAATTGGAGCGGGAAACGAGACTCGAACTCGCGACCCCGACCTTGGCAAGGTCGTGCTCTACCAACTGAGCTATTCCCGCAACTTGGTATAGGTACTGCTTTTTTACTTTCAGCCGCCTAAGCGACCTTTTAAATTTGGAGCGGGAAACGAGACTCGAACTCGCGACCCCGACCTTGGCAAGGTCGTGCTCTACCAACTGAGCTATTCCCGCATTGTCGTGCAATTTCGTATCAAACACTGATTAAAACGATATCCGAAGAACTCGTAATTCCGTGTCGGTACGGGGAGCGCATTATACGAGAATTTCTTTCCCCTGCAAGCCCCTAACAAGAAAATTTTTTAAATTTCGTTCGTTTGCCGATAAAAACGGCAACAAGCGCGAATTATCGACAACATCCGGATAAAAAACAACTATTGCGTTAAATATCGGTGGTTCGCAGCGTAAATACCGCGATGAATATCCGCTAAAAATCTTCATCGCGGCGCGTTAGCGCTTCAAAGTGCTAGCGTTTAAAGCTTGATAAAGTTTTCACGGTAATAGGCGAGCTCTGCCACAGATTCGCGGATGTCATCCAACGCTTGATGCGTCCCCTGCTTTTTGAAACCTGGCAAAATCTCGGGCTTCCAGCGACGTGCCAATTCTTTCAGCGTACTCACGTCCAGATAGCGGTAGTGGAAATACTGTTCCAGCTCAGGCATATACTTGAACAGGAAACGGCGATCTTGCCCTACGCTGTTACCACAGATCGGAGAAACGCCCGCAGGCACCCACTGCTGTAGAAACTCAATGGTTTTCTGTGCGGCGGTTGCGTCATCAATAGTGCTGGCTTTAACGCGATCAACCAGGCCACTACCGGTATGCGTGCGCACGTTCCACTCATCCATCAGCGCCAGCTGTTCATCCGATTGATGTACCGCAATCACCGGCCCTTCTGCCAGAATATTCAAATTGGCATCGGTCACCAACGTCGCAATCTCAATGATGCGATCGACTTCGGGATCAAGCCCCGTCATTTCTAAATCGATCCAGATTAAATTTGTTTCACTTTCACTCATTGCGGCCTCGGCTCTTCTTCTTCATCAATAGCGTGTATCATAGTCTTTTTGGCGACAACGAGCGATGGTCGTCAATTTCAGATTCGTTTTTGATATGGGTTTGCATGCCCGCCGAACGTGGCGCTGCATCAAACTAACGTCGAGTTCGTTCAAACAAATGAGTGAGGCGCAGTGAGTAAGATCAAACTATCGAAAGGCCAACAACGCCGTGTGCAGGCAAACCATCAGCGTCGCCTGACCAAAACTGATAATAGACCAGAACTGGATGACTCCCTGTTTGGCGAGCCACAAGAAGGGATTGTTGTCAGCCGTTTCGGCAAACATGCCGACGTTGAAGCCGCCGATGGCACTCAGCACCGCTGTAATATCCGTCGAACCATTCGTTCACTGGTTACCGGCGATCGCGTGGTGTGGCGTTCTGGCGCACAGTCGGGCGTAAAAGGCATTGTGGAAGCCGTGCATAAACGCACCTCAATGCTAACTCGCCCCGATTTCTACGACGGTCTAAAACCGATTGCCGCCAACATCGACCAAATCGTCATTGTGTCGGCCATCTTGCCCGAACTGTCGCTGAATATTATCGATCGTTATCTGGTCGCCTGTGAAACCTTAGAAATTGAGCCATTGATTGTGCTCAATAAAATCGATTTGCTTGATGACGAAGGGCGTAAATTTGTCGAAGAAGCGATGGATATCTATCGCCATATTGGCTATCGCGTACTCATGGTATCAAGCCACACGCAGGAAGGTATCTCTGAACTACAGAATGCCCTCACCGATCGCATCAGCATTTTTGCGGGCCAGTCCGGCGTGGGGAAATCCAGCCTGCTGAATGCCTTACTGCCAGAACTCAACCCTATCTTGGTGGGCGCCGTTTCTGATAACTCAGGTTTAGGCCAGCACACCACCACGGCGGCGCGTCTTTACCACTTCCCACAGGGCGGGGATATTATCGACTCCCCAGGGATCCGCGAGTTTGGCCTATGGCATCTCGATCCAGAACAGGTTACGTTGGGCTTCATTGAATTCCGCAAATACCTCGGTAGCTGCAAATTCCGCGACTGTAAGCACGACAACGATCCCGGTTGCGCGCTGCGTGAAGCCGCAGAAAACGGCGAGATTGCCGAAGAGCGCTATGATAACTATCACCGCATTTTAGAAAGTATGTCGCAGGTAAAAACGCGTAAAAACTTCTTTAACGAAGATTAGAATTTTCTGATTATTGATTGAGTTATAGAATAATTGTGTCCGCATCACGTTAGCGTGTCTCTCGTGATGCGGCCTCAAATATTAAGAATATAAACGGGCGTGCCTATCTGGTGCGGCCTCAATGTGACCTAGGTCACCGCAAAAGCATCACGGTTTTGCTTTAGTGGCGTGTTATTCACCACTCCTTGGATGGTGGAAAATCAGCATGCGAAGTGTTAAAAAGCAGACCAATTTATTGAGAATTTATTCCGACGGCGCAAATTTTTATTCCAGCGTCCCTCGGAAACTGACCCATTGGAAGAGGCTAACGTGCTCGATAGCATTAAAATTAAACTTCAATATTTACTGCCTAAACAAGGCCTGACTCGTCTTGCTGGTTGGGGCGCGAACAAAAAGGCTGGCTGGCTGACCCAAGCGGTTATCAAAGCTTTCGTTGGCTATTACAAAGTAAATATGAAAGAAGCGCTCTATCCAAACCCTGAGCACTACAAAACGTTTAATGAATTCTTTGTTCGTCCACTGCGCAGCGGCGTGCGTCCGGTTGCCGATCACGCCGACGGACTGGTTTTACCTGCCGACGGCGCAATCAGCCAATTAGGTAAAATCGAACAAGGTAAAATCTTGCAGGCCAAAGGCCATGACTACTCTCTAGAAGCCCTGTTAGCTGGCAACTATTTGTTGGCCGACGAATTCAAAGATGGTCATGTTGCCACGACCTACCTGTCGCCACGTGATTACCACCGCGTTCATATGCCTTGTAACGGCGTATTGCGTGAAATGATCTACGTTCCTGGCGATCTGTTCTCGGTAAACCCGCTTACTGCCGCTAACGTTCCTAATCTGTTCGCACGCAACGAGCGTCTAATTTGCATTTTTGATACAGATTTCGGCCCAATGGCGCAGATTTTAGTCGGTGCAACGATTGTCGGCAGCATCGAGACCGTTTGGTCTGGAACGGTGAACGTAACTCGCGAAGGTATTATTCAGCGTTGGACTTACCCAACTGCGGGTAATGAAGGCGCGGTAGTGCTGAAAAAAGGCGAAGAAATGGGCCGCTTCAAACTTGGCTCTACGGTTATCAACCTGTTTGCCGCCAACCGCATCGAATTTAACGCCACGCTAGCCAGCGGAGCCAAAACGCTCATGGGGGCTGAATTTGCTCACGGCGTTAGTGCAGCGGTACCCGCAGAAACCGTGATCGCAGAAGACACCATAGAGCAGACCGAAACACCTGCCGCAGAGTAAAACGCGTAGTGGCAAGCCACAATTGATGTGGGCTTGCCATCTTTCCCGCCTTTATTCTTTAGTTTATATACCCAAAATAATTCAAGTCGCATTGAGGCGGCGACGCAGTGAATCCCTAGGCGTTTACATAAGTAAATGACTGGGGTGAGCGAGGAAGGCCAACAAAGATGCCACTTGAAGTATGACGGGTATAAAGAATTAATCCGAGAAACGTTCGTAAAAAGAAAGGAAGAGTTATGCGCCTGATTACCAAATTGTTGATAACCGGGTTACTGATGTTATCCCTTCCACTTAGTGCGAACGCCGCACTGAATGAGCAACAGCTCGCCCAAGAACTCAAACAAGCCGAATCCAATAAAAATACCCCCAATCAGGCTGAACTGGTTGAGGCGCTTCAGAGCGCAATTAACTGGCTTAATGAGAGTAAAGCGTCTGCTCAACGTACTCAGCAATATCAGAAATCCATCAGCGATTTCCCCAAACTCACGCGAGAACTCCGCCAACAGCTCAGCGATGAAAGCACCCCACCGCTGCCCGCGGCATCGATACCTGCTAGCGACGCAGAACAACAAATTCTGCAAATTAGCAGCCAGCTGCTGGAAGTTTCACGTCAGTTACAGCAAGAACTCGACCGCTCGCGTGTTATCAGTGATTCGCTGAGTCAGGTTCCCCTCAAACAGGCTACCGCCCGCAAGGACTTAACGGAGGCCGAACGCCGCCTGCAAAATCTGGTTGTCACCAGCTCCCCGTTAGCGCAGGCGCAATCAAACCAGCTACAGGCCGAGGTCGCGGCACGTAAAGCGTTGGTCGACGAACTCGAGCTGGAACAGCTTTCTGCTAATAACCGTCAGGAATTGGCGCGTCTACAGGCAGATGTACTGCGCAAACGCCATGAGCGCCTCGATCTTCAGTTACAAGATTTGCGTAACTCGCTGAATATTCAACGTCAGCGTGAAGCCGAACAGGCCTTAGAACGAACTCAACAATTAGTTGAACAAAGCGGGGATTTACCCAAATCAATTTCCGAACAGCTAAAAATCAATCAGGAACTATCCCGCGCATTGAATGAGCAAGCGGCGCGTATGGATGATATTGCCAATCAACAGCGAACCGCCGCGGCGCAAACTATTCAGGTGCGTCAGGCTCTAAGCACCATTCGTGAACAAGCCCAGTGGCTAGGAGTTTCCACCGCGTTGGGGGAAACGCTACGTGCGCAGGTTGCGCGTTTGCCTGATATGCCTAAACCGCAGCAGCTCGATGGGGATATGGCCAAACTGCGTGTTCAACGTCTATCTTTTGAAAACCTGCTCAACAAAATTGAACCGGCCGCCGACTATAAACAAAACGATGGTAAGCCCTTAACAGCTTCACAGCAGCGTTTGTTACAGCCGCAGCTTAAAACACAGCGCGAGCTACTGAACACGCTGCTTTCCGGCTGTGATTCGCAAATCCTAGAATTAACCAAGCTCAAAGTCGCCAACACCCAGCTTATTGATGCGCTGACCGAGATTAAAGACGCCACCCACCGTTATCTTTTCTGGGCGGCAGACGTCGATCCTCTAGGCGTGAGTGCACCGTTAGACGTTATACAGAGCCTCAACCGCCTGCTGTCATTGGATACGCTTTCTCAGCTTAGCCAAGCGTTTCTCATGATGCTAACCACGAAAGAAACGCTGTTACCACTGTTTGGTGCCCTGTTACTGGTTGGCTTTAGTTTTTATTCTCGCCGCCATTATCAGGCCTTTATGGAGCGTGCCAGCAGTAAGGTCGGTAAAGTGACCCAAGACCATATTTCGCTCACGCTGCGCACGGTGTTCTGGTCAATTCTCGTGGCGTTGCCGCTGCCGGTGCTGTGGGCGGCGTTAGGTTATGGATTACAAAATGCATGGCCTTACCCGATGGCCGTTGCCATCGGTGATGGCGTAACGGCTGCGCTACCGGTGCTGTGGGCATTTATGATCAGCGCCGCATTTGCCCATCCAAACGGACTGTTCATTGCGCATTTCCGTTGGGAAGAACAACCGGTTAAGCGCGCGATGCGTTACTACCTCATGTCGATTTGGCTGATCGTGCCGCTGCTAATGGCGCTTGTCACCTTCGATAATCTAGACGATCGTGCGTTTGCAGGATCGCTGGGGCGCGCCTGTTTCATCATGCTTTGTGTAGCGCTCAGCCTGCTAACCACCAGCCTGAAACGTGCAGGCATCCCGCTTTACCTCAACAAGCAGGGCGACGGCGAAAATCTGATTAACCATGCGCTGTGGTGGATTTTGCTGTGTGCACCGCTGGTAGCCGCTTTCGCTTCTCTGCTGGGCTACTTCAATACGGCGCAAATTTTATTAGCCCGTCTAGAAAGCTCGGTGGCCATCTGGTTCATCTTGTTAGTGGTGTATTACATCATCCGCCGTTGGATGTTGATTCAGCGCCGCCGTATCGCCTTTGAGCGAGCCAAACAGCGCCGTGCAGAACGCTTAGAGAAGCGAACCAAGGGTGAAGAAGACTCAACTCCGCACAGCGTCGAAGGGAGTCAAGACATTGAAGAGCCAGTGGTCGATCTCGACGCTATCAGTGCTCAATCGCTTCGGTTGGTTCGTTCGATTCTTACCATGATTGCGCTGGTATCGCTTATTTGGCTGTGGTCTGAATTACATTCAGCTTTTGCGTTTTTAGAGAACATTCGTCTGTGGGATGTGACCAGCTCATCGCAGGGAGTTGAAAGCCTGCAGCCTATTACGCTCGGCGCGGTGCTGATCGCGATATTAGTCATGATCGTCACGGTGCAGCTAGTCAAAAACCTGCCAGCGCTGCTGGAACTTGGATTGCTGCAACACCTTGATTTAACGCCAGGCACCGGATACGCCATTACCACCATCACCAAATATCTGTTGTTGCTGATAGGCGGTCTAATTGGCTTCTCAATGTTGGGTATTGAATGGGCGAAATTACAATGGTTGGTCGCCGCTCTGACCCTCGGTTTGGGCTTCGGTTTACAGGAGATCGTTGCTAACTTTGCCTCAGGTCTGATCATCTTGTTTGAAAAACCGATCCGCATCGGCGATACCGTGACAATCCGCGATCTCACCGGATCCGTGACCAAAATCAATACGCGCGCAACCACGATTTCAGACTGGGACCGCAAAGAGATCATTGTGCCCAACAAGGCCTTTATTACTGAGCAATTTATCAACTGGTCGTTAAGCGATGCCGTCACCCGTGTTGTGCTTACCGTTCCTGCCGAGGCAACAGCAAGCAGCCAAGAAGTAACAGACGTTCTGCTTGAAGCGGCATCCAAATGCTCGCTGGTGTTAGAAACGCCCGCTCCAGAGGCATATCTGGTGGATATACAGCAAGGGATCCAGATTTTCGAGCTGCGTATTTACGCTGCTGAAATGGCGCATCGTATGCCGCTGCGACACGAGATCCATCAGTTGATCTTGGCTGGCTTCCAGCAGCACGATCTGAAACTGCCGTTCCCACCGTTCCAAGTGAGCACCGATACATTGCGGCAGGCGCGAGGAAGTATAAGAAGGACGTTTACGACTGGGGGGCTATAGTTTTTATGGCTTGCACAGTGAAAAACTCCATCAGCCGTGTATGAAATGGCGGTGTAAGGTTTCGTTCGCCTATCCGCTGCTGTATTCATATACAAACTGCGTAGTAGGCGACCGATGAGGGGCGCCAGCGCGCGCCCCTTCAATCCTCGCGCTTTTTATCCGAGACGCCATCTCCGCTCCGGTTTGGTATCGCCCATCCCGGGCGCCCCAAACTCCACCGGTACATCCCTGTACCGGCGGCTCTCTCTACCAAGACTTAAACGATTAAAAGATAAGAAAGAAGAGATAATAAAATCTTTGTCTTTTTTATGTTTAAAAAATGCGATTTAGAGCCGCCAGCAGGGATGCTGGTGGCAGGTTGAGGGCGCACAGGACGTGCGCTCCGAGACCGGTCGGCCAAACGACTCGGTAAAAAGCGCGAGAGTGAAGAGGTTGCGCGCTGGCAACCTCTTCTCGGACGCCTACGCCAGCGGTTTCATAGAAACACAAATGCTCACGGGCGGACGAAATTTTTCACCGCTCTCACATAAAAGATTCTAGATGCAAGGCGGCGTTGCTTGAACCGCCTCACTCGGACGCCTACGCCAGCAGCTTCATAGAAACACAAATGCTCACGGGCGGACGAAACCTTTCACCGCTCTCACATAAAAGATTCTAAATGCAAGGCAGCGTGGCTTGAGCCAAAATTACCTACGCCCTATCCACCGGAAACGCAATCACTTCACTTAACCGTTCTGCTTTAAGCGCCAGCATAATCAATCGATCAACGCCAAGTGCGACACCCGAGCAATCCGGCAAACCGTGCTCTAGTGCCGCCAGCAGATTCTCATCCAGTGGATGCTCTGGCAAACCCATTGCAGCGCGTTTACGGTTATCTTGTTCAAAGCGCATACGCTGCTCGCGTGCATCCGTTAACTCATGGAAACCATTCGCCAGTTCGATGCCTTTGTAATAGACCTCAAAACGCTCTGCCACACGGTGATCTTCGGTGCTGATTTGTGCTAAAGAAGCCTGCGAGGCAGGGAAATGATACACAAACGTTGGCTTATCACGGCCAATATTCGGCTCCACGCCAAAGGTAAACAGCAGCTGTAGCAGCGTATCGCGATCTTCTTCTTGATCGGCCACGTTGCTCAGATCGAGCTTCGCCGCAACTTCACGCAGCTGTACTTTATCGGCAGAAAGCGGATCCATATCCAAATGACGAATAAACGCCTGCTGATAGGACAGCGTTTCGGCGCTGTCGCATTCCAATACCTGTTGCAGAAGATCGTCGACTTCATTCATTAAACGGTACATGTCGTAGTGTGGGCGATACCACTCCAGCATGCTGAATTCAGGATTATGATGTCGACCTGACTCTTCATTGCGGAAGCTTTTTCCGAGCTGATAGATAGGACCACTGCCTGCAGCTAACAGGCGCTTCATGTGGTATTCCGGGCTGGTCATCATGTATAGCGTCATGCCCTGCGCCGCACCAGGGCCCACAAAGTGGGTTTGGAATGGCACAAGATGAATGTCCGTTACCGTGGCCTGACTCATCGCAGGCGTGTCGACTTCAAGAACACCGCGGTCCGAGAAAAATCGGCGAATGGTGGACACGATTGTCGCGCGCTTCAACAAATTGGCGATAGGGGCACTTGGCTGCCAGCTTGCCGTTTCGCTCATGATAATTACTCCGCTATAAAACAGGATGTGCAGTCTACCCGCATCATCGCAGGCAGACAAACCATTGGCGCTCACTGAGTGAGCTAATAACCACTAGGCAAAACTATTGGCTGCTCTATATTCTTTAAAAAGAACATAAAATAAATAAAAACCACGAGAACAGGCAAAAATAGCGCTGATATCACATTTTTGTACTACGGTTATTAGGAAAAACAGCAAAACAATCGATCACATCAAGTTTCTACTACTTCGTTTTAGGTATAATTTCATCACTTGAACTTATAAATCCTAGCCATTCCCGATGCGTACTAAAAGAGAGCAACTGTTTGAATATCTGCTACTACTTCTCTTTAGTGCGACATTTGGAATGGTTATTCATTTTAATTGATATTGACAATTGATCACCCGGAGGAATGCAGTGCAAACCTTTAACGCAGACCTTGCCATCGTCGGGGCAGGGGGTGCTGGTTTACGTGCAGCAATTGCAGCAGCGGAAGCCAACCCTCAACTGAAGATCGCGCTTATCTCTAAAGTATATCCAATGCGTAGCCACACCGTGGCCGCAGAAGGCGGATCAGCGGCCGTTACTCAGGCTCACGACTCATACGACTACCATTTCAACGATACCGTTGCTGGTGGTGACTGGCTTTGTGAACAGGATGTGGTGGATCATTTCGTCCATAACTGTCCTCGCGAAATGGCTCAGCTTGAGCAATGGGGTTGCCCTTGGAGCCGTAAACCTGACGGTTCCGTTAACGTTCGCCGTTTTGGCGGGATGAAGATTGAGCGTACATGGTTCGCCGCGGATAAAACCGGCTTCCATATGCTGCACACTCTTTTCCAAACTTCCTTAAAATATCCACAGATTCAGCGCTTTGATGAGCACTTCGTTCTCGACATTCTGGTCGACGAAGGCAAAGCACGCGGCCTTGTTGCCATGAATATGATGGAAGGTACTCTGGTTCAGATCCGTGCAAACGCCGTGGTTATGGCAACAGGCGGTGCAGGCCGTGTGTATCGCTACAACACCAATGGCGGCATCGTGACCGGCGACGGTATGGGCATGGCGTTAGATCACGGTATTCCTTTACGCGATATGGAATTTGTTCAGTATCACCCAACCGGCCTGCCGGGTTCAGGGATCCTGATGACTGAAGGCTGTCGTGGCGAAGGTGGTATTCTGGTCAACAAAGATGGCTATCGCTATCTGCAAGACTACGGAATGGGCCCTGAAACCCCACTCGGCGAACCAAAAAACAAATACATGGAACTGGGTCCACGCGACAAAGTTTCTCAGGCATTCTGGCACGAGTGGCGCGCAGGTCGCACCATCTCTACTCCGCGCGGCGATGTGGTCTATCTGGACCTGCGTCATCTGGGTGAGAAAAAACTGCTGGAGCGTCTGCCGTTCATCTGTGAGCTGTCTAAAGCTTACGTGGGCGTCGATCCGGTTAAAGAGCCGATCCCAGTTCGTCCAACTGCGCACTACACCATGGGTGGTATTGAAACCAACCAGACCTGCGAAACCCGCATTCAGGGTCTATTCGCCGTGGGTGAATGTTCTTCTGTTGGTCTGCACGGTGCAAACCGTCTGGGTTCTAACTCTCTGGCAGAGCTGGTGGTATTTGGCCGCGTTGCGGGCGAACACGCTGTTCAGCGCTCACAGGAAGCGACTCCGGCTAACGGCAGCGCGCTAGATGCACAGGCAAAAGACGTTGAAGCACGTCTGCACGCGCTGGCTAATCAGGAAGGTACTGAAAGCTGGGCGAAAATCCGTGACGAGATGGGTATGTCAATGGAAGAAGGCTGTGGTATCTACCGTACTACTGACCTGATGCAGAAAACCGTTGATAAATTGGCCGAACTGAAAGAACGTTTCAAACGCGTCAAAATTACCGATAACTCTAGCGTCTTCAATACCGACCTACTGTACACCATCGAATTGGGTCACGGCCTGAACGTGGCTGAATGTATGGCTCATGCGGCAATCAACCGTAAAGAATCCCGTGGCGCGCATCAGCGTCTGGATGAAGGTTGCACCGAGCGTGATGACGTTAACTTCCTGAAGCACACCCTGACATTCAAAAATGCCGATGGTCTCGCCCCGCGCATTGAATACAGCGACGTGAAAATTACCAAACTGCAACCAGCGAAACGTGTATACGGTGCTGAAGCAGAAGCTCAGGATGCAAAGAATAAGGAGCAAGCGAATGGCTGAGATGAAAATCTTAAAAATGGAAGTCATGCGCTATAACCCAGAACAGGATGCCGAGCCGCATTTCGTGACGTATGACGTCCCGTATGACGAAACGACTTCCCTGCTGGATGCGTTAGGCTACATCAAAGATAATCTGGCTGCTGACCTGTCTTACCGCTGGTCTTGCCGTATGGCAATCTGTGGCTCTTGCGGCATGATGGTTGACCGCGTGCCTAAGCTGGCGTGTAAAACCTTCCTGCGTGACTACCCAACCGGTATGCGCGTTGAAGCGTTAGGCAACTTCCCAGTAGAACGCGATCTGGTGGTCGATATGACTCACTTTATCGAAAGTCTGGAAGCCATTAAGCCATACATCATCGGTAACAACCGTAAACCAGAAGACGGCACCAACCTGCAGACCCCAGCTCAGATGGAAAAATACCATCAGTTCTCCGGCTGCATTAACTGTGGTCTGTGCTACGCAGCATGCCCACAGTTTGGTCTGAATCCTGAGTTCATCGGCCCAGCCGCTATCACTCTGGCACACCGTTACAATCTGGATACCCGTGACCACGGGAAGAAAGAGCGTATGCCTGTTCTGAACTCCGATAACGGCGTTTGGACTTGTACCTTCGTCGGTTATTGCTCAGAAGTTTGTCCAAAACACGTCGACCCAGCCGCAGCTATCCAGCAAGGCAAAGTTGAAAGTGCGAAAGACTTCATGATCGCGATGCTGAAACCGCAATAAGGGAGGATGAATCAATGACGACTTCAACTAAACGCAAACCTTATGTGCGTGGCATGCAGGCTAACTGGTGGCAGAAACTCGGTTTCTACAAGTTCTATATGCTGCGTGAGAGCTCTGCTCTGGGCAACGTATGGTTCAGCATCGTGCTGATTTATGGAATTTTCTCCATGAAAGACGGCGCTGCTGGCTGGGAAAGCTTTGTCGCTTTCTTACAGAACCCACTGGTACTGATCCTGAACATCATCTCATTGCTTCTGGCTGCACTTCATACCAAAACCTGGTTTGAGCTTGCTCCAAAAGCGGCCAATATCGTGGTTGGTGACACGAAAATGGGCCCTGGTCCGGTGATCAAAGCCCTTTGGGTGGTGACCATCATTGCGACTGTGGTCATTTTGGCCGTTACCCTGCTATAACCGTAAAGGAGAACATTGTGGATAATAAAGTATACAAACGTTCTGACGAGCCGGTTTTCTGGGGGCTATTTGGTGCAGGCGGCATGTGGGGGGCAATCATTGCGCCCGTCGTAATTCTGATCGTTGGCATCATGCTGCCTCTGGGCTGGTTCCCAGATGCACTGACTTTCGAACGTGCGCTGAGCTTCAGCCAGAGCTTCATTGGCCGTATTTTCTGGCTGCTGATGATCATTCTGCCGCTGTGGTGTGGTCTGCACCGTATGCATCACATGATGCATGACCTGAAAATCCACGTACCTGCGGGTAAGTGGGTATTCTACGGTTTAGCAGCGATTCTAAGCGTGGTTGCGCTGATCGGCGTATTCACGCTGTAATTAGCCATTTCGCTGACTATGAAAGCCTCCTCTTGGGAGGCTTTTTTATTGGTTAGATTTCCACGATCGGGTCTACACTTTAACGGTATCCATTTGAAAAGGAGCCGTTATGCCTGTTTGGTCTCGCATTGCCGCTGTTCTTACAGCACTGCTCTCCGTTGGCTGTAGTACTAAGCCACCGCCTGACGTTACCGTCGTCAGCGACTTTCAATTGCCCCGCTATCTCGGCAACTGGTATGAAATTGCCCGGCTAAATCATCCTTTTGAACAGGGATTAGATCACGTCACGGCGCATTACAGCATGCGTGAAGATGGCGGTGTAAAGGTCGTTAATCGTGGATTTAACGCTGAAAAACACCAATGGAAGGAGAGTATCGGCAAGGCTTATTTCGTTCAGTCACCGAACATTGCTTCGCTCAAGGTTTCTTTCTTCGGCCCATTTTACGGCGGTTACAACGTGATTGAGTTGGATAGCGAATATCGCTATGCGCTAATTTGCGGACCTAATAAGAACTATCTATGGATACTGGCGCGTACGCCTACCCTAGATGACAGCGTGAAGCAAAAGCTACTGGCAACCGCCCAGCGCTATGGATTTAAAACTCAGGATTTAATTTGGGTGAATCAATCACCTATCGATATGAGCCCGCCTCGATAGAGGCGAGCTGTAACGCGAGCGAGGCTAAGATTATTGGCTACTGAATTTCAACCCCAGTATCCCGATAACGATCAGGCACAAGCTGATAATTCTCGGCAAGCTCGCTGATTCCCCCAGCAGCACAATCCCCATAATTGCCGCCCCTACTGCGCCAATTCCCGTCCACACGGCATAAGCGGTGCCTGCCGGTAAAGTTTTCATCGCATGCGCCAGCAGCACCATACTCACTACCATGGCAGCAATAGTAATAATGCTCGGCGTTAAACGAGAAAAACCATGGGTATATTTTAGGCCAATTGCCCAAACAACTTCCAAGAGACCAGCGACCATCAGAATGATCCAAGACATGCGATTTATCCACAACGATGGGGTCGTCCCCGAATTAAGATACGTACACAGGTCGTCCTGCGCAGTTTTTTGAATGGTGAAGCGTGGTTAGAATACGATGATTTTGAGAAAAAGTTAAGAAGAGGAAATATCAGGGCGTAGGCAACAAGACAACGCCCTTGCGTATGACTAATAAAAGCTACTGTGCGGCGCGCTGAATCGCCTGACCACCGGCCTCTACATCTTCACCCGCACCACGAGTGGTATTACAGCCAGCCAGAGCGGCAAGAACTAACAGAGAACATACTAATGCGATGCTTTTCTTAATCATTGCTATCTTCCTTATCTGCGATTTTAAAAGTAATGCCTTCTAAGCGTAGACAAGAAATCAGCAGTAGGCGAAAAAACATCACCGCGCTTAATTAATTAGCTCGCAACCCGTGAAATCGCGCCACCGAGATGCTGCACGTCCTCACCAAATCCGCGGGCGGTGTTGCAACCGCTCAAAGCCGCTAACGCACTCACCATCAATGCCAACACAACGATTTTCTTTATCATATTTATCCGTGTTCCTCATGCGAGCCATTTGGGTAAAAAAAAACCGCGTTATACGCGGCTTTTTTAAAACAAATTAGCTTTCTTCGCAATTACTTAACGCGAGAAACATATTCGCCAGAGCGGGTGTCAACTTTGATCACTTCGCCGATCTGTACGAACAATGGAACTTTAACCACTGCGCCAGTGCTCAGGGTTGCAGGTTTACCGCCGGTACCTGCGGTATCACCTTTCAGACCTGGATCGGTATCAACGATTTCCAGCTCTACGAAGTTTGGAGGAGTAACCTGAATTGGACGGCCGTTCCACAGAGTTACGATACACTCTGCCTGATCCAGCATCCATTTAGCGTTATCGCCGATGGCTTTCTCATCGGCAGCCAGCTGCTCGAAGGTTTCGTTGTTCATGAAATGATAGAACTCACCGTCGTTGTACAGGTAAGTCAGGTTCAAGTCGACAACGTCCGCGCCTTCTGCGGAGTCAGTAGATTTAAAGGTTTTTTCAACACGGGTGCCGGTCAGCAGGCGACGCATTTTAACGCGAGCAAAGGCTTGGCCTTTACCTGGTTTAACGAACTCGCTGCTTTCTACTGCATAAGGCTCGCCCTCGAACATGATTTTAAGACCGGGACGGAAATCGTTGCTAGAATAAGTCGCCATAAAGGCCCTCTGAATTATTTATAACTGGTAGCTTAGCCAAAAAAATGGCACATATTGTAACTCAAAATACGCAGTCTAGAGAAGATTGGCTGCAACAACTTGCCGATGTTATTACTGAACCGGCAGAATTGCTTGAATATTTAGCACTTTCTGACAGCCCTGAATGGCAAAAAGGTCACGATGCGCGGCGTCTTTTCGCCCTGCGCGTTCCTTACGCCTTCGCTCGGCGCATGAAAAAGGGCGATCCGAACGATCCGCTCCTCCTTCAGGTCATGACGTCCGCCAACGAATTTATCGTCACGCCGGGCTATTCGACTGACCCGCTGGAAGAACAAAACGACGCCATCGCCGTGCCAGGACTGCTGCATAAATATATTAACCGAGCGTTGCTGTTGGTCAAAGGTGGCTGTGCGGTTAACTGTCGTTATTGCTTCCGCCGTCACTTTCCCTATCAGGATAATCAGGGAAACAAAGCCAACTGGCGCCAGGCCCTAGAGTATATTCGCCAACAGCCTGAACTGGATGAAATCATTTTCTCCGGCGGCGATCCGTTGATGGCGAAAGATCATGAGTTGGCTTGGTTGCTCGACGAGATAGAAACCATTCCGCATATTAAACGGCTACGCATCCATAGCCGCTTGCCGGTGGTTATCCCTGCTCGAATCACCGAAGCGCTGACCCAACGTTTTTCTCAGTCACGCTTGCAGATTCTACTGGTGACTCACATTAACCATGCCAATGAAATTGACTCAAAGTTTTGCGATGCCATGACACGCCTCAAACGCGCCAGCGTCACGCTTCTCAATCAGGGCGTTTTGCTGCGCGGAGTGAATGATAACGCCGATACGCTGGCTAAGCTGAGTAATGCGCTGTTTGACGCGGGGATTATGCCTTATTACCTGCATGTCCTCGACCGAGTACAAGGTGCGGCGCATTTTATGGTGTCAGATGATGAAGCACGGCTGATCATGCGTGAACTGATGACGAAAGTCTCAGGCTATATGGTGCCGAAACTCACCCGTGAAATCGGCGGTGAGCCAAGTAAAACAACCATTGATTTAGGCTTGCGCCAACGTTGATCTGAAACCTACCCCTGCCCTCCCCAAAAAAGAGGAGGGCAATCTGGGGACAGTGAGATAAGAACGTTACAAAAACAGCTCTAGCAACGAATTCAAAAATAGTTTGCCGTGCTCGGTAATCTGCCAGTACTCATCGGTTTCTACGATATAATTCTGTGCCAGTGCTTCATCAAGCTGAGCACGAATCACCTCTTCGCCAAGACCAGTGTACAGTTGGAACTCTGCACGCGGCGTCGGCTCAAGCAATCTAAAGCGGTTCATAAAGAATTCGAACGGACGATCGTCGTTCTCCACTTCATGCTGTTTATCGAGGTAGCGTCCTTGCATATAACCGCGCGGATGACGTGTTTTCGCCGTGCGTAAAATACGGCCGTCTTCGAATGTCACCTTGCCATGCGCTCCGCAGCCAATCCCCAGATAGTCGCCAAAGCGCCAGTAGTTCAAATTATGCTGGCACTGATAACCCGGCTTGGCGTAGGCCGAAGTTTCGTATTGCTGATACCCTGCCGCGCGTAGCAGCTCATCACCGCGCTGGAAAATGTCCCATAGCGCGTCGTCATCCGGTAATTTCGGCGGACGCGAACCAAACAGCGTGTTTGGCTCAATCGTGAGTTGATACCACGACAGATGCGGCGGATTCAGTTCAATCGCCTGGTGTAAATCATCAAGCGCCTCTTCCAATGACTGGTCTGGTAAACCATGCATCAAATCGAGATTAAAGCTGCGTAGTCCTAAACTCTGTGCCAGATGTGCCGCGCGTTTGGCCTCTTCAGGCCCGTGAATGCGCCCTAACCGCGTTAACTTCTCTGCGCTAAAGCTTTGCACACCAATCGAAATGCGATTGATGCCGGCTCTCTGGTAGGCGCTGAAGCGATCGGCCTCAACGGTGCCGGGATTCGCCTCCATAGTCACTTCCGCATTGGCCGCAACCGGTAAACGCGCACGCACGCCATCCATCAACCGCTGCATACCCTCAGCGCTCAGCAGGCTTGGCGTTCCACCACCGATAAAGATAGTGCCAATTTCGCGCCCTGAGGTTAGCGCCACATCAGCATCTAAATCAGCCAACAAATGGTCGACATATTCCGTTGAAGGAATATCGCCTTTCTGAGCGTGAGAGTTAAAATCGCAGTATGGGCATTTCTGCACACACCACGGGATATGTATATAGAGGCTAAGCGGGGGCAACTTAAGCATTGTGCATTGCTTCCAGCAGCAGCTTCAATGCTTTACCACGATGCGAAACCGCAATTTTCTGCTCTTTACTGAGCTGCGCCGCAGAACAACCTAATTCAGGAACATGGAAAATAGGGTCGTAGCCGAAGCCACCGTCGCCTGATGGCGCAAAACTGATTTCGCCCGCCCAGCTACCGTGGCATACCAGCGGCGTAGGATCTTCAGCATGACGCAAATAAACTAATACGCAGTGGAACCGCGCCTGACGTTGGCCTTCGGGAACATCTTTCAGCGCCACCAGCAGTTTCTCGAGATTCTGGCGATCGCTAGCATCTTCACCCGCATAACGCGCGGAATAGATCCCTGGAGCTCCGCCCAAAGCGTCCACCGCTAAACCGGAATCGTCAGCAATGGCAGGCAACCCCGTGATCTGCGCAGCGTGGCGAGCTTTTAGAATCGCGTTCTCAATAAAAGTCAGGCCCGTTTCTTCAGCAGACTCCACGCCCAATTCAGTTTGCGCCACAACGTCTAACCCAAAGTCTGCCAGCAAACTTGCCAACTCACGCACTTTGCCTACATTTCCCGTCGCTAGTACCACTTTTTGCATGATAAATCCTATATATAGCACCGGCAGGCTAACGCCTGCCGGTAGAAAAACAATTATTCAGGGGAGCACAGTGCAGAGATCACATCAGGAATTTTTTGGGGCTGGTTAATGCGAACCTGCTTATGCCGGCCCAACTCACCTTTCTCAATAACGACCTGACTTTTAGCGACCCGAAACTGTTTGGCGATAAATTTTTGCAGATGGGCATTAGCCTGACCATCCACTGGCGGTGCGGTAATGGCGACTTTAAGTTCTTCACCATGTAGCCCAACAATCTGGTCGCGGCTGGCTTTAGGCTGAATATAAAGGCGTAAAACCAACGCATCATTCTCGAACTTTACTGCGTCTGTACTCATTCCACTCACAGCAAGAACCAGAGTTGCCCCAACAGATCCATGCCGAGGTAATTCAGCATGTACAGCACCAAGATCACAACCATGGCTGAAAAATCTAAGCCGCCCATCGCAGGAATAAAACGACGTATCGGCGACATCAACGGCTCGGTCAGCTGCATCAAAACATAATCCATTGGACTGCGGCCTTGGCTGATCCAGCTCATGATAGAACGGATAATAATCACCCAGAACACCAGATAGCCCGCGGATTTAATAACGGAAATCAGACCAAATAGCAGGTTGTACGGGCTTAGTGAGATCTCTCCGCTTTGGATCAGCAACAACAACGGATATTTAATCGTCATCAGCAAAAATGCCACCAGCAGCGAAGACGAATCAATCGGCCCCAGTGAAGGAATTACGCGACGCAGCGGCCCTACAATTGGCTGAGTCACCTTCACAATAAACTGCGACAGCGGATTATAAAAATCAGTGCGTGCCCATTGCATCCAGATCCGCAGCAATAAAATCATGACGTAAAGGTCAATGACAGTTTTGACCAAGAAAGTCAGTGTTAGCATGAAAAACCCTTTATCCGTTAAATGGTAAGGTAAGTAAGAAAATTAAAATAATCAGCCTATTAACTGATAATTATTATGAAGTTGTACCGTAATCACGGGCGCCAAAAATAGCGGTACCAATACGAACAAGCGTACTACCAGCGGTAATCGCAGCCGCCATATCGTGGGTCATCCCCATCGATAGGGTATCGATATGCGGGTACTGCGTTTTAACAGCCAAAAATGCCTGTTTCATCTGTTCAAACACCGCTTTTTGCTTCGCAGGATCTTCTTCTGGTGCAGGAATGGCCATCAAACCACGTAGACGAAGATTTGGCATTTCAGCAACCTGCGCAGCTAGCGCATCAAGTTCGCTCAGCTCAATACCTGATTTGCTACTTTCGTCACTGATATTAATTTGGATCAGCACATTCAACGGCGCGCATTCCGCTGGGCGCTGCTCGCTTAGACGCTGAGCAATTTTCACACGATCGATGGTATGGATCCAATCAAAATGCTCCGCAACTAAGCGACTTTTATTTGATTGCAGTGGGCCAATGAAGTGCCACTCCAACTCCGCACCGTGAGGTGTCTGTGCAAAATGCTGGATTTTGCTCACCCCTTCCTGCACGTAGTTTTCACCAAAGACTCTTTGCCCAGCGGCCATCGCTTCTTCGATGGCGCTCACAGGCTTAGTTTTACTGACTGCAAGTAACGTAACTTCTTCTGGAGACCTGCCGCAATCCTGAGCCGCAGCGCTGATACGGCTCCTGACGGCCTCTAAATTTTGTTGGATAGTGCTATTCATAATTTTTGGCTCAGGAGGTTAAATGGATTTTTGTGATTTATTGGTTCGTAGTGTAAAGCAAAACGCATCAGATCTGCATCTTTGCGCTGGATATCCACCCGTTCTTCGTATCGACGGTGCGCTGCAGACGGTTGAAGCAGAGCCACTTACGTCCCGCCAGATTGACTCTTGGCTCGCGATGCATCTGCCCACCGAGGCCGATACTTTATGGCGACAGCAACATCAGGTAGATTTCGCCTTAAATCTACATGGGGGCGTCCGGCTCAGAGTCAATGCTTTCCAGCAATTACATGGCCCTTCGTTGGCTCTACGCATTATCCCAAATACGATACCGACGCTGCATGATTTATCGACACCAACGGCGCTGCCTAATCTTCTTGAGGCTGGTTCTGGGCTCATCTTGGTTTGCGGTGCGACCGGCAGCGGCAAATCCACAACGCTTGCCGCTATGCTTAACCATATAAACCACCATCACCCATGGCACATTATTACGCTTGAAGACCCCTTGGAGTTTATTCATATCCCGCAGCAATCGCTGATCCAGCAGCGTGAAATCGGCTCTCATGTTCCGAGCTTCAACCAAGCGCTACGCGCCGCGTTGCGAGAGGATCCCGATGTCATATTGCTGGGTGAATTACGCGATGCAGAATCCATTCGTCTAGCCCTCACGGCAGCAGAAACTGGGCATTTGGTATTAGCGACGCTGCACACGCGAGGTGCCGCACAGGCGGTAGAACGGCTGATTGATGTTTTTCCCACCGAAGAGAAAAATTTTGTACGCACCCAAATTGCAGGCAGCCTGCAAGCGGTGCTGGCACAGCAGCTTTTGCCCAAGCATGACGGGGGAAGAGTTGCAGCGTTTGAATTTCTGCTCAATACCCCTGCCGTCAGTAACTTAATCCGTGAAGATAAAGCGCACCAGATCGCCACCGTCCTACAAACGGGACAGAGACAAGGAATGTTAAGTTTTGAGCAGGACATGGCTCGCTTAAACGCACAGGGAATACTAGGAAGGATAAAAAATGACCATGACCACTAACCTGCTCACTAAGGACAATGTACAATATAGTTGTACATTGTCACTTTCCGGTCAGGAGATTTTTATGCGCAATATCACCTACTCAGCGGCTCGAGCCACTTTAGCCTCAGTCATGGATCAAACTATTCAGGACTGCACGCCCATACTGATCACCCGTCAAAATGGTGAAGACTGCGTTTTGATGTCTAGCAAAGAGTATTCCAGCCTCATGGAAACCGCTTATTTAATGCGCTCACCCGCGAATGCTGAACACCTGCTTAAATCATTGGCACAAGCTAGCGCCAAGGCTCTAGAAAAGAAGGTGCTGGATGAATAAATTCTTCACGGATGAGTCTTGGGCTGATTATGTTTTCTGGCAGGAAAATGACAAACGTTTTATTAAACGTATCAATGAATTGATTAAAGAAATCGAAAGGAGCCCGTTCACAGGCATTGGTAAACCAGAGCCTTTAAAACATCATCTATCGGGTTATTGGTCACGCAGAATTAATGAAGAACACCGGCTCATTTATCGGGTAGAACAAGACAGGATGATCATCCTGTCCTGTCGCTACCATTATTAATCAGCTCATCCCGCCTGCTGATCAAACCAGCTTTCAAGGATAATCACCGCAGAGGCTGCGTCGACGCTGCCTTTATCCAACGCCCGATAGCCGCCACCGGCAAAAAGATGCGATCGCGCTTCAACAGTGCTTAAGCGTTCATCGTGTAGGGCAATTTGCACACCAAAACGACCGTGAATGCGATTAGCAAATTTTCGTGCCTGAGCGGTGACCAGTTGTTCAGTACCGTCCATATTAAGAGGTAGCCCAACCACCACGAGATCTGGCTGCCACTCCTTTAAAATTTTCTCAATTTTTGTCCAGTCAGGCGAACCTTCATTCGCCTTAAACGAAGCCAGTGGCCGCGCTGTACCTGTAATCTCTTGTCCAATCGCAGCACCAATACTTTTAGTGCCAAAATCGAAAGCGATAATTGTTCTGTTACCCATCACGCGTGTCCTGCTGAAGTGGCCATATTGCGAATATCGACGCCCAGTTTTTTTGCCGCGCTGACCCAGCGTTCTGAAATTGGCGTATGGAATAGGATGTGAGCATCGGCTTCAACGGTTAGCCACGCATTATCCAGCAGTTCTTGTTCCAACTGCCCCGCCTCCCAGCTGCAATAACCTAATGAGACCAAAACATCTTTTGGTTGCTCTTGAGTCCCCAGCGTTTCCAGCACATCGCGAGAGGTTGTCATCATGCATTCAGCGGAAATGGCGACGCTGGAGCCGAAATTTGGCTGTGGTGTATGTAGCACAAAACCACGATCTTCAGCCAACGGGCCGCCGTACATGACCGGTTTATCCAGCCGAATTTTCTCGTCTCTTGGCTCTGGCGTGATTTTTAGCTTTTCCAATAGGGATCCCAGAGTGAGCTGTTCCAGTGGTTTATTGATGACTAAACCCATCGCGCCGTCTTTATTGTGCTCACACACATAGATAACGGAACGTTTGAATCGGCTGTCCTGCATAGAAGGCATAGCTATAAGAAAATGATGCGCTAAATTCATCGTCGTGGCTTCAACTCGCTGTATTTGTTTATGTGTTCACTGAAGAGTATTCAGTGAATATACCCGCCGACCTTTGAGGTACAGGGGCATAGTGATTTCATCCTGAAATTTCAGTATGCGAATTTTTTGGCTGGATGTCACGGGAGATAACCCCTACCTGCAAGCGCGATCAAACATATATCGAGCAAGCAGGTAGGGGGCAAAAATTACTTCTTACCGATGCGCTTTTCAATCGCATCCATCAGCATGCCAGTCACGGACACATCAGGGAATGCGGCTTCAATCTCACGCGCACAGGTAGGGCTAGTGACGTTAATTTCGGTCAGGCGATCGCCGATAATATCCAGGCCAACAAAGATGAGGCCTTTCTCTTTCAGTACCGGCGCTACTTTGCGCGCAATCGCCCAGTCACTTTCTGTCAATGGGCGCGCTTCGCCACGTCCACCAGCAGCCAAGTTACCACGGGTTTCGCCGCTTTTTGGAATACGCGCCAAGCAGTAAGGAACCGGCTCACCGTCCACAACCAGCACGCGTTTGTCACCGTCTTTGATCGCAGGGAGAAAGTTCTGTGCCATGCAGAAACGGCTGCTGTGCTCGGTCAGCGTTTCAATGATTACCGACAGATTTGGATCTTCCGCTTTTACGCGGAAAATCGATGCACCGCCCATGCCGTCGAGCGGTTTCAAGATAATGTCACCGTGCTTGGCATAGAATTCACGAATGTGTTCCGCTTTGCGCGTGACCAAAGTATCTGGCGTTAAATCGGCAAACCATGCGGTAAACAGCTTTTCGTTACAGTCGCGCAGGCTCTGCGGCTTGTTGACGATCAGGGTACCTTTATCTTCTGCACGCTCAAGGATATAAGTGGCATAAATAAACTCGGTATCAAACGGAGGATCTTTACGCATCAAAATAACATCGAGATCGGACAGCGCAATATCCTGTTCGCCGTGGAACTCATACCAACCCGCTTTATCTTCTTTCACACTCAGCAATTGAGTACGCGCACGCCCTTCCCCCACGTACATGTAAAGATCGTTCATTTCCATGTAGTGCAGTTCGTAGCCACGGCGCTGTGCTTCTAGCAGCATCGCAAAGCTGGTGTCTTTTTTGATGTTGATGGAAGAAATCGGGTCCATCACTATGCCAAGCTTAATCATTCTTTTCTCCTAGCCTAAATCGCCAAAGCGAACCTGAAGTGCGGTTATGGCTGTCAGCGCGGTGGTCTCTGTGCGTAATACACGAGGTCCTAACAGAATATCAGTAAATTGGTAGCCTGCGGTCATGGCAATTTCATCGGCAGATAATCCACCTTCTGGGCCAATCAGCAAACGTACGCGTTCAACGGGCAGCGGTAATGTGTTGATACTCGCATTAGCACGCGGATGCAAATTCAGCTTCAGGGAATCATCCTCTTCAGCGCACCACTGCTCTAACAGCATCGTTGGACGAACTTCAGGGATCACATTCCGCCCACACTGCTCGCAGGCAGCAATCGCAATTTTTTGCCACTGCCCCAGTTTTTTAGCCATACGCTCGGCGTCCAACTTAACGCCGCAGCGCTCAGAAATTAGCGGAGTAATAATACTGGCACCTAACTCAATGGATTTTTGAATGGTGAATTCCATCTTTTCACCACGTGAAATCACCTGCCCCAAATGCAAATGCAGCGGCGACTCACGGTCGTCTATCACACCAGCCTGTACGCTCACCCGAACATTCTTCTTGCTGGCCGAAATAATATGCGCGGTGAAAATCTGGTTACTACCATCAAATAATTGAATCTCATGCCCTTCGCTCATGCGCAGAACTCGTCCCACATGATTCGCAGCATCTTCGCTAAGATCAATTTCGCAAGGCGCATCAAGGCGTTCAGGGTGATAAATACGAGGAATACGCATGAAGTAGATCATCCTTATGAATGATGAAATAAGCGCCACAATGCGGCGCTGTTAAAAATATAGGTGGGATTATAAAGGCTGGAGTGGGAACCGACAAACGCCTAACGCTCAGCCTTTGGAAGCCTCACAGGCCTGCTGAACATAAGGATTATGATTGCCCTGCATGTTGGCAATTCGCCGATCGCGCGTGCACTCCCACTCGGTGACAGGATATTGGCGATTCCAGACGTCAAACAGCTGGGTTTGTTGTTTAGACAAACGAATGCTGTACCGATCGCGCATATAGAAATAGGTTCTGGCAATAGCCCCACGGGCGCGTGCGGGGGGTTCTGCCTGTTTGTTTTTGAAATCAACTTTCATCGGGCATTGCCCATACTGCCCTTCGCCACCGCGCCATTGGCTATACATGAAATTATTACGATCGCCGTTCACCTCTCCCACAGCAGGCTGCAAGTTATGCAGATCGGTTTCGATCTTTACGTATTGCGGTATTTTTGCACAGTTTTTACGCCCACCATCCTGCCAGCACTGCATTTGATGGCCAAACTGCCACGCAGGCATCACGTGTTCCCACTCAATACGTGAGGCGCGATTCTGATTTTTACGCGCCTGATACCCGCAACTTTCCAGATCGGGGGTGCCCTTTTTTCCTTGCCACTCAATTTGGCAGCCGCAGTAGAACGAGCCAGGAGCATCCTGATTCACTTTAACCGCAGCCGCTTTGGCCTGAGTGAAATTATTGATTTTTTGCGCCTGTCCCAAAAGTGGATAAGCCAGAAGTGCTGAAAACGTCAGCGCGTATGAAATTTTGCGAAGCATATTCCAAAAACAACATTGATATGGAAAAGGCCGCAGGGTAGACAATCCGCCTTAGCCACGCAAACATTGATGGAATTAAATTGTTAATAAATGAGGATTTGAGTGCTTATTAAACACTTTGGGAAATTTTTAATGCTCAGAAATCGAGCCAGGACTGAAGCTTAATACTTGCCCGCACTGACGGCAGCGATATTCCGATTCTTTCCGCATTACTTTATTGTGGCGGCGCACGGTCAACTGATGAAGTTGGCAACCACAGCGGTAGGGATACGTTTTTCCACTCACCGTCTCAACGCCAAATTTGTGTGTCCGACGCGGTTCAATACCAAGCACATGCCCCATCATCCACTGCCATTCACGGCCATGAGGGGCCACTTTGCCAAACTGCTTATAGACCAAGAGATGCGCCAGTTCATGTGGCACAACTTCATCGATGAATTCCTGTCCGTTCTCGAGTAACAAAACGGGGTTTAGGCGGATCTCCCAATCTTGCAGCCACGCGGTTCCCGCCGTGGTACCGCGCTGTTGATAGCTGATTTTGGGCTCAGGGTATTGTGTTTTTAGCTGTGCATTAGCCTGCGCCAACGCATGACGTAAGCACTGCATCACGGCCTGTTGCTGAGCAATAGGAATTCGTCGGGAGATAGGGGAACGTTGTGTCATGCCGATAGGATAATCAGAGAAAGAGTCGCTCGCAACTGCAATTAAAAACCGGGCAGAATTTATTATTTATAACAATATTCCTAATGATATTAATAAATAATTACCATTTAATTTATTTTCAAATCTTGGGTTAGATTAAACCAGCTTAATTGATAAGGCTAATTTACGAATTTATATAAATTAACATTCATCAGTTAGTTTATTGTTTTTCATAAATTAATCATTTTCATTGACACAAAAATAATTTGCACCTTACTGATAGATAACACTATTTATGTATCATAGGTCATATTGAATTATTCCACACTTATGCTACTGGCATATATCACATTGAATTTGTTTAATAAAAAATAAGCCACCATAAGGATTAGTGCTGCTGCAAAATATGAATTCTTACCTATACTTATTTTCGTGGTGAGTATTGCTAAGCAATTGACGCAATAAGATTACGTCTATTGGTCGAGCTTAATAATTATTATGGGAGTGGCAGTTTATGGCATCTGCAAAGAAAATTGGCCTCATTGCCTGCACCGGTGTTGTTGCCGGTAATATGATGGGAAGCGGGATTGCATTGCTCCCCGCTAACCTTGCAAGCTTAGGTTCTATCGCAATTATTGGTTGGGTTGTCGCGCTGATCGGTGCAATTTCATTGGCTTACGTTTATGCCCGACTCGCAACCAAAAACCCACAGGAAGGTGGTCCTATCGCCTATGCAGGTGAAATTGGGCCAGCCTTCGGTTTCCAGACCGGTGTGCTGTATTACCATGCTAACTGGATTGGTAACCTCGCTATCGGCATCACCGCCGTTTCTTACCTTTCTACCTTTTTCCCAATGTTCAACAATCCGATACCAGCGGGTATCGCCTGTATCGCCATTGTTTGGATCTTTACCTTCGTCAATATGCTCGGCGGCGCTTGGGTCAGTCGCTTAACTACGATTGGCTTAGTGTTAGTGCTTATTCCCGTTATCGGTACCGGTGTTGCAGGTTGGTATTGGTTTGATATGGGAACCTATCAGGCGAACTGGAATACCTCTGGGGGCACCGATTATCACGCCGTCATTAAAAGTATTCTGCTATGTCTGTGGGCCTTTATCGGCGTCGAATCTGCCGCGGTGAGTACCGGTATGGTAGAAAACCCAAAACGTAACGTCCCCATCGCTACCATGTTAGGAACATTCCTTGCGGGTATCGTGTATATCGCCGCGACTCAGGTTATCGCCGGAATGTACCCTGCGTCACAAATGGCGGCATCAGGCGCACCGTTTGCAATCAGTGCTTCCACCATGGTGGGTAGCTGGGCAGGGCCGGTAGTGTCTGCATTTACCGCATTCGCCTGTTTAACGTCTTTAGGCTCATGGATGATGCTGGTCGGTCAGGCAGGCGCTCGCGCCGCGCATGACGGCAACTTCCCGAAAGTTTACGGTGAAATGGATAAAGACGGCATTCCAAGAAAAGGCCTGTTCTTAGCCGCAATTAAAATGACAGTATTGATGGTGCTGATTACGGTGATGAACGCCAGCGGCGGTAAAGCATCGGATCTGTTTGGTGAGCTGACGGGGATCGCCGTACTGCTAACCATGCTGCCGTACTTCTACTCCTGTATCGACCTGATCCGTTTTGACGGTGCAAACCTGAAAAACATCCTCAGCTTGATCGCATCTGTACTGGGCTGCGTATTCTGCTTTATCGCCCTAATGGGTGCCAACTCCTTCGAATTGGCGGGAACCTTCATTATCAGCCTGGTCATCCTGATGTTCTACTCTCGTAAGATGGGTAGAAACCAAGATAATTTAACCACGCCAACGGATAATCAGTCTTAATACACTTAATCAGTAACCCGCAAGTTGTTAACAGCACACAGCACAGAGGATGAATTTCGCCTCTGTGCTAATAACCCAGCCCACAGAAGTCTGGAGAGTTTTGCATGAATATCATTGCCATCATGAACGATTTAAGCGCTTACTTTAAGGAAGAACCCCTGCGCGAGCTGCATCAAGAGCTGGAAAAGGAAGGCTTCCGCATTGCTTATCCTAAAGACCGCAACGATCTACTGAAGCTGATTGAAAACAACTCCCGCCTGTGTGGCGTTATTTTCGACTGGGATAAATATAACCTCGAACTCAGCGCTGAAATCAGCGAGCTCAACAAACTGCTGCCGATTTATGCCTTTGCCAACACCTATTCAACGTTAGACGTCAGCATGAGCGACCTGCGCCTCAACGTTCGCTTCTTTGAATATGCATTAGGCAGCGCACAAGATATTGCGACCAAAATCCGCCAAAGCACTGACCAGTATATTGATACCATTCTTCCGCCGCTGACCAAGGCGCTATTTAAATACGTTAAAGAAGAGAAATATACGTTCTGTACGCCGGGGCATATGGGCGGAACAGCATTTGATAAAAGCCCTGTCGGTAGTTTGTTCTATGATTTCTTTGGTGAGAACACCATGCGTTCGGATATTTCAATATCCGTATCTGAACTCGGTTCACTGCTCGATCATAGCGGCCCACACCGTGATGCTGAAGAGTATATTGCGCGCACGTTTAACGCCGATCGCAGCTATATCGTGACCAACGGTACCTCAACCGCGAATAAAATCGTTGGGATGTATTCATCTCCAGCCGGTGCCACTATCCTTATCGACCGCAACTGTCATAAGTCATTGACGCATTTGATGATGATGAGCAACGTTGTTCCTATCTATCTGCGCCCAACTCGTAACGCCTATGGCATTTTAGGCGGGATACCGCAGAGCGAATTCACCCGCGCTAGCATCGAAGAGAAAGTGAAAAATACACCAAATGCGACATGGCCCGTGCATGCGGTAGTCACTAACTCCACCTATGATGGCCTGTTCTACAACACTGAATACATCAAAAAAACGCTCGATGTTAAGTCGATTCACTTCGATTCAGCGTGGGTGCCTTACACCAATTTCCATCCAATTTACCAAGGCAAAGCAGGAATGAGCGGTGAACGCGTGCCGGGTAAGATCATTTACGAAACCCAGTCCACACATAAACTACTGGCGGCATTCTCTCAGGCATCGATGATCCACGTGAAAGGTGAGATCAACGAAGAAACCTTCAATGAAGCCTATATGATGCATACTTCTACATCGCCGCATTACGGGATCGTTGCATCGACGGAAACCGCAGCAGCCATGATGAGAGGCAACGCCGGTAAGCGCTTAATTAATGGCTCAATTGAACGCGCGATCCGTTTCCGTAAAGAAATTCGCCGCTTACGAACTGAATCTGATGGCTGGTTCTTTGATGTATGGCAGCCAGATAACATTGATGAAGTCGCTTGCTGGCCGCTAAACCCACGTAATGAATGGCATGGATTCCCGAATATCGACAACGATCATATGTATCTGGATCCGATCAAAGTCACTCTTCTGACCCCAGGTTTAAGCCCAAATGGCACTCTGGAAGATGAAGGGATACCGGCGTCGATCGTGTCGAAATATCTGGATGAGCACGGCATTATCGTGGAAAAAACGGGGCCGTATAACCTACTGTTCCTGTTTAGCATTGGGATCGATAAAACCAAGGCGCTCAGCTTGCTGCGGGCATTAACCGACTTTAAACGCGTGTATGACCTCAATCTGCGCGTGAAGAACGTGTTGCCATCGCTCTACAACGAAGCGCCTGATTTCTATAAAGAGATGCGGATTCAGGAACTGGCTCAGGGGATTCATGCTCTGGTGAAACACCACAATCTACCAGACCTGATGTATCGCGCATTCGAGGTATTACCAAAGCTGGTGATGACGCCTCACGATGCGTTCCAAGAAGAGGTGCGTGGCAACATTGAGCCATGTGCCTTGGATGATATGTTAGGGAAAGTCAGCGCCAACATGATCCTGCCGTATCCTCCGGGTGTTCCGGTGGTTATGCCGGGAGAAATGCTCACTAAGGAAAGCCGTCCAGTTCTGAGCTTCTTACAGATGCTATGTGAAATAGGCGCACACTATCCGGGCTTTGAAACGGATATTCACGGTGTTCATCGTGACGGAGCAACAGGGAAATACATGGTCGTGGTGCTGAAACAAGGCGCAGATGAGCCGGGTGATAAACCGAGTGATACGGTGAAGAAAGCGCCGGGGAAAAAACCATCAGCGGCTAAGAAATCATAACGGCGAGAAGATACAGGTAACGCTTATCCCCTGAAGGATTGATATCTAGCCATAATGGGGATAAAGCGGGTGCCTGAGAGCCAACCATGCATGAAAACAATTTGAGAAGACTGGGAAGGTTAGGCACCATCCCAGTCTGATTTTGCCGTTACATATTGCCGTTACATATTGCCGTTACAACGCGTGCTTATCTTCGTAGTTTAAGAACGCGGCAACTTCTGTTTTTCCCTGCTTAATGCGTAGCTCACACAGCGAGCCACGTACCATCCAGGTAAAGATCAATAGCGTAAAACACATCACTATTAATCCGTAAAGCAACAGCTTGCGCGACATCAAAGCCTCCAATTGCATTGCTGCATTGAAGAGGCTATCCTCACATTGTTCAGATGTGGTTAGGATTGCCTCAGGTTAATGTAAATTGACCTGGGGCTTTTACTTTCTGCCTCACCACACATTTCATGCTCAAGGCAAAAAGCCTCAAGCACCCGCCGTGATTCTATCCAAACAATGCTTATCTATCGCGCGTATATTGCCGTTACATCAGAGTTACGTGCATAACTGCAAAACGCTTCGCAGATATCACGCAGCAGGCAGCCAGACTCAGTCCACAATCACATGCGGATAGTAACGTGACAGATCCTGCGTGATCAGGCTGCGATCTTCACGAATGCCCATCCCTGCAGGTTGATCGTTCACCAGCCAACTACCGATCAGCACATAGCTGTCGCCAAATTTTGGTAACGGATGAAACTGCTGAATGATCATCCCTTCTTCGCCATAAGGGCCATCAACGCTTGCCACTTCTTTACCGTTTTCGACGATGCGAATATTCGCGCCTTCGCGAGAAAACAACGGTTTAACCACGTAGTGATCAAGCTCTGGCTGATTACCATCGGCAAAGTAGGCAGGTAGCAAGTTTGGATGATTAGGGAACATCTCCCACAGCATCGGCAGCAGCGCTTTGTTAGAGATGATGCTTTTCCATGCGGGTTCTAACCAACGCACGCCGGCATCTTCCAACTTGGTTGAGAAAATCTCGCGCAGCATGAACTCCCACGGATACAGTTTGAACAGGTTGCTAATCACCTGATCCTGCGTGTCCGTGAACTGACCGCGCTCGCCCAAGCCAATGTCTTCAATAAACACAAACTCGGTGGCTAAACCTGCTTCATGCGCACAATCTTGCAGATACTGAACAGTACCGCGATCTTCCTCGGTGTCCTGACAGCACGCCATGTGTAACAAACCGAAACCGTGCGCTTCTCTCAGCTCGGTAAAGCGTTCGATAAGCTTTTCTTGCAGGCTATTAAACTGGTCTGCGTTCTGCGGAAGTTTTCCAGCAGCGATTTGATCTTCAAGCCAAATCCATTGGAAAAACGCTGATTCATACAGCGACGTTGGCGTATCTGCATTGTTTTCCAACAGCTTAGCCGGATTCACGCCGTCATAGGCCAAATCCAGACGAGAATACAGAGAAGGCTGCTGAGTGCGCCAAGAGCTACGAACAAACTCCCAAACGTGTTTAGGAATTTGGAATTTCGTCATCAGCTCATCGCTGGCGATAACCTTCTCAACCACCTTCAAACACATCTGATGCAGTTCGGCCGTGGTCTCTTCTAGTTCTTCAACCTGTGCCAAGCTGAACTGATAAAACGCATCTTCACACCAGTAGGGTTCGCCATACATGGTATGAAATTGGAAACCGTACTCGGTGGCCTTTTCGCGCCAGTCCGGACGCTCACTAATAGGTACACGTTTCATGCTTAGCCACCCATGCTGCGGGTGCCGGATTTGCTTCCGGTCGCGGCATTGCTACGCTGCATAGTGCTCTGTTTAGCCACGCTCTCACCAAAGCCACCACGGGTAACGGTGGAGGTCGTTGCTGGTTTTGGCGCCATCGCCGTTTTCGGTACATTCATGCTGCGGCCACCGGCGGTTGCAGGACCGTAGCTTTTACCGGTCGCATCCACAAATTTACCGTTCGCTGGGCTTGCGGCTGATTTAGAGCTAAACAGTGGCTGTTGGTTATATGCACCACCGCCCATCATTCGGCCCATCATGTAACCCGCCATCAAAGGCATCCAGAAGCTACCGCTCTGCTGAGGCTGAGCCTGCGCTTCGCCATTAGTGCTCGGAGCCATACCGGCCTGAGCCGGCGCCTGAGTACATTGGCCTTCGCCAAACTCGGCAATACAGTCTTCACGCGACGCATATTTCGGCGCGGTTTTTTCCGCTTCTTTCAGCGCATTTTGATATGACTCTTTGCACTGAGCGCTCATCGAAGGATTCGCGTTGCTACAGTCGTCTGCGTTTTGATACAGAGATACGGTTTCGTCCGTTTTCTCACAGCCTGCCAGCATGAACACGGCGCTCACGGCAATAGCCACTGGCGCAAAACGCCAGCTCTTGCGGAAAGCATCGCGGTTAATATTCTTTGTCCGTTTCATTAGTGGATTTCCTCTTATTTCACAGGCTTGCTTAGGTGATAACCAAATTAGTTGGAGCAGCGTCAAGGCGGCAAATGAGAAAATCACGACCAACTTACGTCAGTAAGCGATTCGGATTTGCGAAAGCAACCGACGCAGAAGCAGCTTCAAATAAGAAGGGTATACAAAAATTGTGCCTATGTGTCCCAGTTACCCGTTAGCATAGGTTAAAGCTGCTTAAATTTAAAGCGTAACAGCCTATTCATACGGTGATTTACACAGCCAGAAAGAGGAATGTGCGATAGGTCTCTCTTTCACCTCTTCATAGCCTTTTCACGTTTCGATTTGAAACAAACAGACTGCCATATAGTTTCAAAATGAAACATAAACCTGCTTTGATTTTTGTCTTTTTTTTCGCCGTATAGTCATCTGCAGAGAAATAACAGCACCAATAAATATCCCGCTTCCGAAGTTTGGAAGTCATGCGCTTAGGTTTTAATCCAATTGCTTAGTGATTTATTGAGGAGCTTTATTATGTTGAAAGTCATCCAGTCTCCATCCAAATACATTCAAGGTGCCAACGCACTGCAATCTATCGGTCAGTACGCAAAAATGTTGGCCAATAACTATTTTGTTATCGCTGATGATTTTGTGATGAAACTTGCGGGCGATACCGTCGGCAGCAGCCTAAAACAGCATGATGTTGAAGGTCACTTCGCCCTGTTTGGCGGCGAATGTAGTCATAAAGAGATCAATCGCCTGATTGAAGAACTGAAGAAACACGGCTGTAAAGGCGTGATTGGTATCGGCGGAGGGAAAACGCTAGACACCGCCAAAGCTATCGCGTTCTATCAAAAACTTCCTGTTCTAGTAGTACCAACCATCGCATCCACCGATGCGCCAACCAGCGCCCTTTCCGTCATCTATAGTGAAGAAGGCGAGTTTGAAGAGTATCTGATGTATCCAACCAACCCAGATATGGTTGTGATGGACACCGCAATTATTGCCAAAGCACCGGTACGCTTACTCGTTGCGGGTATGGGTGATGCACTTTCTACCTATTTCGAAGCTCAAGCCTGTTACGACGCGCATGCTGTCAGCATGGCAGGCGGTGAGTCAACTCTCGCCGCGGTGACATTGGCTCGCCTATGCTATGAAACCCTGCTTGAAGAAGGCTACAAAGCGAAGCTGGCCGTTGAAGCTGGGGTTGCAACCACTGCGGTTGAACGCATCGTTGAAGCCAACACTTACCTGAGCGGCATCGGCTTTGAAAGCTCCGGTTTGGCGGCGGCCCACGCAATCCATAACGGCTTCACCGTTTTGGAAGAGTGTCACCACCTCTACCACGGTGAAAAAGTCGCTTTCGGGACCTTGACTCAGCTCGTACTGCAAAATAGCAGCAGCGAGCAAATTGAAACCGTGCTCGATTTCTGCTTACAGGTCGGTCTGCCAGTCACGCTCAAAGAGATGGGCGTTAAGGCCGATGACAAGCTAGAAGAAAAAATCATGGCGGTAGCCAAAGCCAGCTGTGCAGAGGGCGAAACCATCCACAACATGCCGTTCAAAGTCACTCCAGAACAGGTGTTCGCTGCCATTTTGGCCGCTGACCGTTTGGGTCAGGCGTGGTTGAAATAAACCGTAGATACTTTTAGGTCTTGCTTAGCCTTCAACCTCCTCTTTTTAAAAAAAGAGTGAGGTTGGGATAAGGCACATCAAACTCGGATCTCACCGGAGCCTTTTTAATGAAAAAGCTAATCAACCAAGTCGAAACCGTTTTACATGAACAAATTCTCGGATTAGTTGAAGCCCACCCTGAATTAACACTTCACCAAGACCCCGTATTCGTCACCCGCGCCGACGTGCCCGTTGCTGGCAAAGTCGGTATCCTTTCCGGCGGTGGTAGCGGCCATGAGCCTATGCACTGTGGCTTTATTGGTGAAGGCATGCTCGACGCTGCGTGTCCCGGCGAGATTTTCACGTCGCCAACGCCTGACCAGATGTATGAATGTGGCCAGGCTATCGACGGTGGCAAAGGCGTGCTGATGATTATCAAAAACTACACCGGCGACGTTTTAAATTTTGAAACCGCGGCAGAACTGCTGCATGACAGCGGCACTCAGGTCGGCACGATTTTGGTCGATGACGATGTTGCGGTAAAAGACAGTTTATACACCGCTGGCCGTCGTGGCGTCGCCAATACGGTGCTGATTGAAAAGCTGCTTGGCGCAGCCGCCGCTCGCGGTGACTCGCTCGATCAGCTTGTTGAGTTGGGGCATAAACTCAACAACGAAGGCCATTCTATTGGCATCGCGCTTCAGGCTTGTACGGTTCCTGCGGCAGGTAAACCTTCCTTCACCCTGCCCGATAACGTAATGGAGTTTGGCGTGGGTATCCACGGCGAACCCGGTATTGAACGCCGCGAATTTACCACGCTCAATCAAACCGTCGATGAGATGTTTGCCACTCTACTCGCTCATGGCAAATATCAGCGTACGCTACGTTCTTGGGATCGCAACGCGGGTGAATGGAAAGAACAAACGCAATCCAAACAACCGCTGCAAAAAGGCGATCGCGTCATCGCTTTGGTCAATAATCTAGGCGCCACGCCGCTTTCCGAACTGTATGGCGTTTACCATCGTCTTCAACATTGCTGCGCAGAGTTAGGCCTCACCATTGAGCGTAAATTAATCGGCTCTTACTGCACTTCGCTCGATATGCAGGGTATCTCAATCACGCTGCTGAAAGTTGACCAAGAAACGCTGTCCCTCTGGGATGCCCCCGTCAATACACCCGCTTTACGTTGGGGAATGTAATATGTCACTGACTAAACAACAGATCGTTAACTGGCTTATGCGCTGCGGCGAAGTTTTTGCCGAACAGAAAGATTTTCTCACCCAGCTCGATACCGAAATTGGCGACGCCGACCACGGCCTAAACATGAACCGTGGCTTTAATAAAGTCGTCGAAAAACTGCCTTCATTCGCCGATAAAGACATTGGTTTCATCCTGAAAAACACCGGCATGACGCTGCTTTCCAGCGTAGGTGGAGCCAGCGGCCCGCTCTTTGGCACCTTCTTTATTCGTGCATCGCAAAGCACTGCAGCCAAACAAAGCCTATCGCTTATCGAGCTCACTCAAATGCTGAAAGAAGGCATGGAAGGTGTGGTTAGCCGCGGTAAAGCAGAGCCAAACGATAAAACCATGTGTGATGTTTGGTGGCCTGTCGTGGCATCGCTCGAAGCCTCTAGCCAAAAAGATCTCCCTATACCACAGGCGCTGGATTTGGCTGTCGAAGCGGCTCGCCAAGGATTGGAAAGCACCATCACCATGCAGGCCCGTAAAGGCCGCGCCAGCTATTTAGGCGAGCGCAGTATTGGCCATCAAGATCCGGGCGCAACCTCTGCGTGGTTGATGATGCAAACCTTAGCAGCCGTCACCCACTAGTTGGCGTTTCGTTGAATGCACTAGGAATAAATTATGGTCAACATCGTTGTAGTATCTCACAGCGCCAAACTGGCTGATGGCGTTGCAGAACTCGCAGCCCAAATGATCCAGAACGGCTGCCGCTTAGCTGTTGCCGCTGGGGTGGACGATCCCGATCATCCGATAGGCACTGACGCCATTAAAGTCATGCAGGCGATCGAAGAGGTATTCGATCCCTCTGGCGTGTTGATCATGATGGATCTCGGCAGTGCATTACTCAGCGCCGAAACGGCGCTGGAACTGCTTGATCCTGAAATGAGCGCGCGCGTTAAGGCCTGCTCCGCCCCCCTCGTTGAAGGAACATTAGCCGCAGTCGTTGCCGCTTCGGCGGGCGCTTCGCTGGAAGCTGTCGAACGCGAAGCTCAATCAGCGCTCCAAGCCAAAAAAGCCCAGCTCGGTGAACAAGAGCCGACTCATGCCTCAGCGCCTAATCAGGCTGCTCCGCTCTCTTGCGACGAGCAAGGCGTAAATTGGAACGTGTTGAATCCAAATGGATTACACGTTCGCCCCGCCGCTAAGCTCGCTAACGCCTTAGCCCCTTTTGATGCCGAACTGGTGCTGTATAAGATCGATAAAGCAAAAGGAAATCGCCATGCCGATCCGCGCAGCCTAAACCAACTGGCGTTATTACAGGTGCGCAAAGGTGATGAGATCCGCCTAGTTGCCAAAGGCACACAGGCAGCAGAAGCATTGGCGGCGTTTAGACAGCTGGCGCAGACCAACTTTGGCGAAATTATTACATCCGATATCAGCGGCGGTCTAACGCTGCAAGGCAAATCAGTGATGGATACGCAGGTTAGTGCGCCCGCATTTGTCCTGCCCACGCAGGATATCGATGTACCCAATCGCTCAATTTTGTCGGATCGCGTGGAGATCGAGCAGCAGCGTTTACGTCAGGCCATTGCTAAAACGTTGCAGGATCTTAACCGTCTTGCGGATCGCACTAACCAATTACTCGGTAAACAGCACGCGGGGATCTTCGGCGCACACAGTATGCTCATCGACGATCCCGACCTGCAACATTCGGCCTTTAATCGCATTGCGAGCCAGCTATGCAGCGCCGAAACAGCTTGGCAGGCCGAGTTGACCGAGATGGCGAATGCATACCAAGAATTAGACGACGAATATCTGCAAGCGCGTGAGCTGGACGTTCGGGATATTTTACAGCGCACGTTGCTTCATCTGGCGGGCGAAACTCAGGAAATACAGAACCCGAGCATACCTTCCATTATATTAGCCCGTGAACTAATGCCTTCAGATGCCATTATGCTCGACCGCCGCTTGGTTCTGGGCATCGTACTCACCCAAGGTAACGCCCTGTCCCATGCCGCTATTTTAGCGAATGCTATGGGTATCCCGATGATTGTTGGCGTAGGTGATAGCCTGAAACAAGCGCAGGAAGGACAAAAAATAACCCTGAACGCGGCGCGCGGGGAAGTGATTTTAGGTTGTTAGTTTTATTTTTCAGCCAATAAAAAACCGGAGATTCATACTCCGGTTTTTTCGTGCGTCGTGTACCCATCGATCAATTAGGGCACTTGTACACTTGGCCGCTCATCTGGCTGTCTAACGGTGCAAAGCTTGACCAGAAGTTCTCGCTTGGACTCACGGCACCATAGATAACGTTGCCACCCATCGCTGCGGCTTTATTACGTAAATCATTTGCTGCGCCGCGCATAGAGCTAGACTCGCCGCCCTGACCAGACATCCAGTTGCTTTGAGAGCCCGTTACTTCGCCCAACAGCTGGCATTCAGTGCCTGGCTTGGTATCGGTGAATTTAATTTGCTGACCTGCGGTGTCCAGCTGCGTCGTAGAACTACAGCCAGCCAACAGCATCACTGCCGTCAGGCCCAATAAACCTTTAATCCGCATCTTCTTCCCCATTGATGTGTAGAAAGTCACGTCCGAATATTACCAGAATCAGGAAATTACGCTTATAAAAAAACAAAACCCCCGCCAAAGCGAGGGTTTTATTTAGAACGTTAGGATGGCTATGCCATAACCCGTGTCACTGATTGCCGATTCAAAAACTCAACGGCTTCAGCGACAAAGGAAATTACATCATGCCACCCATGCCGCCCATTCCGCCCATACCACCAGCGGCACCCATATCTGCTTTATCATCACGCAGATCGGTAACCATACATTCGGTAGTAATCATCAGGCCAGCGATAGACGCTGCGTACTGCAGAGCAGAACGAGTTACTTTGGTTGGATCCAAGATACCCATTTCGATCATATCGCCGTACTCTTCAGAGTAAGCGTTATAACCGTAGCTGCCTTCGCCCGCTTTCACGTTGTTGGCGATAACAGAGGCTTCTTCACCGGCGTTGATAACGATCTGACGCAGAGGAGCTTCCATTGCGCGCAGCGCAACTTTGATACCCACGTTCTGGTCTTCGTTAGCGCCTTTCAGGCCAGCGATTTTGCCAGCAACACGGATCAGGGCAACACCACCACCAGCAACCACGCCTTCTTCTACCGCTGCACGAGTTGCGTGCAGGGCGTCTTCTACGCGTGCTTTCTTCTCTTTCATTTCAACTTCGGTAGCAGCACCGACTTTGATAACTGCAACGCCGCCAGCCAGTTTAGCCACACGCTCTTGCAGTTTTTCACGGTCGTAGTCAGAAGTTGCATCTTCGATCTGCTTACGGATCTGACCAACACGGCCCTGGATCGCAGCTTCATCACCGATACCATCGATGATGATGGTGGTGTCTTTGTTGATAACGATACGTTTAGCCTGACCCAGATCTTCCAGAGTTGCTTTTTCCAGCTCCATACCGATTTCTTCAGAAATTACGGTACCGCCAGTCAGCGTTGCGATGTCTTGCAGCATAGCTTTACGACGATCGCCGAAGCCTGGAGCTTTAACAGCAGCCACTTTCACGATGCCACGCATGGTGTTAACCACCAGCGTTGCCAATGCTTCGCCTTCAACGTCTTCAGCGATAATCAGCAGTGGTTTGCCTGCTTTAGCAACGGCTTCCAGCACTGGCAGCATTTCGCGGATGTTGGAGATTTTTTTGTCAGCCAGCAGGATGAACGGGCTTTCCAGTTCGATAGAACCGGTTTCTGGCTTGTTGATGAAGTATGGAGACAGGTAGCCACGATCGAACTGCATACCTTCAACCACGTCCAGCTCGTCTTGCAGGCCGGTGCCTTCTTCAACGGTGATAACGCCTTCTTTGCCAACTTTTTCCATCGCTTCAGCGATCAGTTTACCCACGGTTTCGTCGGAGTTAGCAGAGATAGTACCTACCTGAGCGATTGCAGTGGAATCAGAGCAAGGCACAGACAGTTTTTTCAGTTCTTCAACCGCAGCAATGACAGCTTTGTCGATACCGCGTTTCAGATCCATTGGGTTCATGCCAGCAGCAACGGCTTTCAGACCTTCGTTAACGATAGCCTGAGCCAGTACGGTTGCAGTGGTAGTACCGTCACCTGCAGCGTCGTTCGCTTTAGAGGCAACTTCTTTAACCATCTGCGCACCCATGTTTTCGAACTTGTCTTCCAGTTCGATTTCACGAGCAACAGACACGCCATCTTTAGTGATGGTCGGCGCACCGAAAGATTTATCCAGAACGACGTTACGGCCTTTAGGGCCCAGGGTCACTTTCACTGCGTCTGCCAGTACGTTCACGCCGCGAAGCATTTTCACACGTGCTTCGCTACCAAATTTTACGTCTTTAGCTGCCATTGTTCTTTCCTTTAAACTTATTCAGTTAAGAAGATTATGCGTTGTCAAAAGAAGCGATTATTACGCTTCGACTACAGCCAGGATGTCGCTTTCGGACATGATCAACACTTCTTCATTGTCGATCTTCTCTGCTTTCACGCCGTAACCATCGTTGAAAATAACGATGTCGCCAACTTTAACGTCCAGCGGCTTCACTTCGCCGTTTTCCAAAATGCGACCTTTACCGACAGCGACGATTTCGCCACGGGTAGATTTACCCGCTGCGGAGCCGGTCAGAACGATGCCGCCAGCTGATTTGGACTCGACTTCTTTACGCTTGACGATTACACGGTCATGCAATGGGCGAATATTCATTGATAGCTCTCCTTTGAGAAGGTCCATATCGTTTAGGGTTGAACGCCGAAGCTAGAGGAACATCCTCCGCTCTCGGACTCGTGGTTACCAGATTGGGGCAACCAACAACCCCTTCAAGGGGTGATAAGTAAAAAATTTGTGTTTTTCTTCAACCTCTGCGAGGCAGAGCCAATAAAAGAAAAGGCGCGGCCGAAATTTGCCACGCCTTTGCTAAGAATGAAACACTAATACGCTTATTTGTCGTCTTTGTATCTATCGTCTTTATGATCGAGGCGATTATCTACCGGCGGACGGTGCTCATCTTTGCGTTCAAACTCGCCGTCAAAGGTGTTCCCGCCTTGGGTGCTATCAAAACCGCCGTCACCGAAACTGCCGCCGGAGCGAGAAAAACTGAAGTACGGCAATAGTTTGAGCGTTAGATGTTTTTGTACCGGAGGCAAAATCAGCAGCAGGCCTAAAAAGTCGGTGAAAAAACCGGGCAGGATGAGCAAAAAACCCGCCATAACCAATGAAACGCTTTTCACCATTTCTGCTGCAGGGCTTTCCCCCATCGCCATCTTCTGCTGCATCTGCATCAGCGTTTTCATTCCCTGATGACGAACCAGCGAAGCCCCGAGACAAGAAGTCAGGACTACGAGCAACAATGTCAGGGCAACCCCAAGCACTGCGGCAACCTTAATAAAAATAGATATTTCTATATAAACAAACAGAAATACCAATATGAGCGGTAACCAGCGCAACATCCTTCTCCTAAATTGCAGTGCTTTCTAATGATGAGTATTGCATTAAAGAACAACTGAGATAGTTAAAATTTAACAGCATATATGTCTAAAAACAGTCTATATATGACAAGTGGTGGCATTTTATACGTTTTCAACCCTATAACTCTTGTGGGTTATTTTCTTTATCTGTGAGAGTAATCACAGATATGTAAACACCTGAAACTTGAAGCGCCATATAGTGATCTGGGTTCATGCTTTTCCACACCAGCAGCATATGATCAGCCACAGAACAGAGAGGACGGATGATCCTTTCGAATTTGAAAATCTAAACGATATAAATCCATTAGCAAGTTTACTATTCGGCATCAATTAAAGAAGGTTCTTATGTCAAACAACATTCGTATTGAAGAAGACCTGTTAGGCACCCGTGAAGTTCCAGCAGACGCTTATTATGGTGTTCACACTCTGCGAGCGATTGAAAACTTTTATATCAGCAACAACAAAATCAGCGATATCCCTGAATTTGTTCGCGGCATGGTTATGGTTAAAAAAGCTGCTGCGCTCGCAAATAAAGAGTTACACACCATTCCGCGTAAAATTGCCGATACCATTATTCTTGCTTGTGACGAAGTATTGAACAACGGCAAATGCATGGATCAATTCCCTGTAGACGTATATCAGGGTGGTGCAGGTACTTCCGTTAATATGAACACCAACGAAGTGCTGGCAAATATCGGTCTGGAACTGATGGGCCACCAGAAAGGTGAATATCAATACCTGAACCCGAACGATCACCTGAACAAATGCCAGTCTACCAACGATGCCTACCCTACCGGTTTCCGTATCGCTGTGTATTCTTCTATCATGAAACTGCTGGATGCAATCAACCAACTGCGCGAAGGTTTTGATCGTAAAGCAAAAGAATTCGAAAACATTCTGAAAATGGGTCGTACCCAGTTGCAGGATGCGGTACCTATGACTCTGGGTCAGGAATTCAAAGCATACAGCGTATTGCTGAAAGAAGAAGTTAAGAACCTGCAACGCACCTCTGAGCTGCTGCTGGAAGTCAACTTGGGCGCTACCGCTATCGGTACTGGCCTGAACACGCCAGAAGGTTACTCTCAGTTAGCTGTGCAAAAACTGTCTGAAGTCAGCGGCCTGCAATGCTCTGTAGCAGAAGACCTGATCGAAGCAACCTCTGACTGCGGCGCATACGTAATGGTTCACGGTGCACTGAAACGTCTGGCGGTTAAACTGTCTAAAATCTGTAACGACCTGCGCTTGCTGTCTTCTGGTCCACGTACCGGTCTGAACGAAATCAACCTGCCAGAACTGCAGGCTGGTTCTTCAATCATGCCAGCTAAAGTTAACCCAGTGGTTCCTGAAGTGGTTAACCAACTTTGCTTCAAAGTCATCGGTAACGACACCACCGTAACCATGGCTGCTGAAGCAGGCCAGCTGCAGTTGAACGTAATGGAACCTGTTATTGGCCAGGCGATGTTTGAATCCATCTCTATCCTGACTAACGGTTGCTACAACCTGCTAGAAAAATGCGTCAACGGCATTACCGCAAACAAAGAAGTTTGTGAAAGCTATGTATTTAACTCTATCGGTATCGTAACTTACCTGAATCCGTTTATCGGCCACCACAACGGTGATATCGTTGGTAAAATCTGTGCCGAAACAGGTAAAAACGTGCGTGAAGTTGTTCTGGAACGTGGTCTACTGACCGAAGCGGAACTGGATGACATCTTCTCTGTAGAGAACCTGATGCACCCTGCTTATAAAGCAAAACGTTATACTGACGAAAGCGAACAATAATAAAGTTCGCTAGTCGATATCAGGCACGTCTGCCCCTTGGTCAGTCGTGCCTTTTTATTGCGACCAACATACTTAAAAAAAGAATTACACCCGATGTCATTGTGTTGCAGTGAATGATGAGTAAAAGAATTCTGAGTCACCTATGTGAGTATGAGCCTCAGAAAATACACTTATTCCACGCGGCAGCTTCAAGGACAAAAGGAATATTATCGTTACATCTTGAGGAGAAACACTATGTTAGTTTTGGAGCTGGTGATCGTACTGCTCGCCATATTCTTAGGTGCCAGACTAGGGGGCATCGGAATAGGATTCGCCGGTGGTTTAGGGGTTTTAGTCCTTGCCATGATCGGTGTTAAACCAGGCAATATTCCATTCGACGTTATTTCAATTATCATGGCCGTTATCGCCGCAATCTCTGCAATGCAGGTTGCCGGTGGTATGGATTATCTAGTTCATCAAACTGAAAAACTTCTGCGTAAGAACCCAAAATACATCACGATCCTTGCACCGATTGTGACCTATTTTCTGACCATCTTTGCTGGCACCGGTAATATTTCCCTGTCTGCACTGCCAGTTATCGCTGAAGTAGCGAAAGAACAAGGCATCAAGCCATGCCGTCCACTGTCTACCGCCGTTGTTTCTGCTCAGATTGCGATTACCGCGTCTCCAATTTCAGCCGCAGTAGTTTATATGTCTTCAGTGATGGAAGGCCACGGCATCAGCTATATCCACCTGCTGATGGTTGTTATCCCCTCTACCTTCCTCGCTGTACTGGTCATGTCACTGCTGGTTTCTTGGCTCTTCGACTCCAAACTGTCTGACGATCCTATTTACCAGAAACGTCTGGCTGAAGGCCTGATTGAACTGCGTGGCGACAAGCAAGTAGTTATCAAACCTCGTGCAAAAAGCTCTGTATGGTTGTTCCTGCTGGGCGTTGTGTGCGTCGTTTGCTATGCAATCATCAACAGCCCAAGCCTCGGCTTGGTTGAAAAACCGCTGATGAACACCACGAACGCGATTCTGATCATCATGCTGAGCGTCGCAACGCTGACCACTATCCTGTGCCGCGTTGAAACTGACAGCATTCTGAACTCCAGCACCTTCAAAGCAGGTATGAGCGCATGTATCTGTATTCTGGGTGTTGCTTGGTTGGGCGATACTTTCGTTCAAGCAAACCTTGATTGGATCAAAGAAACTGCGGGTACCGTCATTCAGTCTCACCCTTGGCTGCTAGCGGTAATCTTCTTCTTCGCTTCTGCTCTGCTGTATTCTCAGGCTGCAACGGCTAAAGCCCTGATGCCAATGGCGCTGGCGCTGAACGTTTCTCCTCTGACTGCAGTAGCCTCTTTCGCCGCGGTTTCTGGCCTGTTTATTCTGCCTACCTACCCAACTCTGGTTGCAGCAGTACAGATGGATGACACCGGTACAACCCGTATCGGTAAACTGGTCTTTAACCACCCGTTCTTCATCCCTGGCACTATCGGCGTGGCACTGTCTGTTATCTTCGGCTTCCTGCTGGGAAGCATAATGCTGTAAGCCTCCCTCGCTTGTAAGTACAAAAAGGACGCTTCGGCGTCCTTTTCTCATTCTAATCACGCTATTTTTGCGTTGCTGACAATTTTCGCTCACACAAGGTATAGTGTTGATTCAAAATCATCCACGGCGAGGTTTAGATCAGATGTCAGAGACTGAAAAGCCACTACCCGATAACGTTACCGATGCCATCGTCGTGCTCTGCACTGCGCCCGACGAAGCCTGTGCTCAGCAGCTGGCTTCGCTGGCACTGAGTGAAAAACTCACGGCCTGCGTTACGCTGCTACCCGGCGCATCCTCCATGTATTATTGGGAAGGAAAGCTGGAGCAGGAATACGAAGTCCAGATGATTTTGAAAAGCGAGCGCTCACATCAGGAAGCATTGCTAAGCTTTCTGAAACAGCATCATCCATACCAAACCCCTGAACTTTTAGTATTACCTGTTCACGCGGGAGATAAAGATTACCTGTCATGGCTCAACGCTTCTTTACGCTAGTTTTTCTGTTTATCTGTACTCTGCTTCCGGCACAGGCGTCGCTATTTTCTAGCAAAACGCAGTTTGTGCCAGTCGATCAGGCCTTCGCATTCGATTTCAAGCAACAAGAGAATAAGCTCGATCTAAATTGGCAAATCAAACCAGGGTACTACCTCTATCGTCAGCAGATTAAAATTGAGCCTCATCAGGCTAAAATAGCGCCGTTTACGCTGCCTGAAGGCCTAGATCATCATGATGAGTTTTACGGCAAAACCGCTATTTTTAAAGACAACTTAACGCTCAATCTGCGCCTCCAAAGCGCCGATCAAAACGCTACGTTGATTGTGACTTATCAGGGCTGCGCCGAGGCGGGTTTCTGCTATCCACCGGAAACCAAAACCATCCCCTTAGATTCAGTTACCACGCAGGCCACCACTGAGGTGGCACAAAATACAGCGCCTAATACGGAGTCTGCCCCTGCGCTACCGTTCTCACCGCTTTGGGCGCTTCTTATTGGGATCGGCATTGCCTTTACACCCTGCATCTTACCGATGTATCCGCTGATCTCCGCCATTATCCTTGGGCAGGATCGTCAACAGAGCTATCGCCGAATTTTTGTATTGTCGCTCGTTTATGTCCAAGGCATGGCAGTGACTTATACCCTGCTAGGGATGGTGGTCGCCGCCGCTGGATTACAGTTCCAAGCTGCTTTCCAACACCCCTATGTATTGATTGGGCTATCGATTTTATTCGTGCTGCTCGCACTGTCGATGTTTGGCCTGTTTACCTTACAGCTGCCTTCTTCAGTCCAGACACGCCTCACGCTCTGGAGCAACCAGCAACGCAGCGGATCGCTACTTGGCGTATTCGTCATGGGCGCACTGGCGGGCCTGATATGTTCGCCCTGCACCACCGCGCCGCTTAGCGCCATCCTGCTGTACATTGCCCAAAGCGGTAATCTGGCCGCAGGCGGCGGCACGCTATATCTTTATGCGCTGGGAATGGGCATTCCGCTGATCCTCGTGACCACTTTCGGCAACCGCCTGCTACCGCGAAGCGGGCCATGGATGCAGTACGTCAAAGAGGCGTTTGGATTTGTAATCTTAGCGCTGCCAGTATTCTTACTGGAGCGTATTCTGGGTGACGAGTGGGGGTTACGGCTTTGGTCGCTGCTGGGCGTTGCCTTCTTCGGATGGGCATTTGCACTGAGCCTGAAGTCCTCTCATCGCCTAGCGCGCATCATGCAAATTGTGATGCTAGGTTTGGCGCTGGTTTGTTCACGTCCACTGCAAGATTGGGCATTTGGCAATGCATCACAGGCAACCATTGCTCATCTACCGTTCCAAAAAGTGAATACTATTGCAGAACTGGATCACGCTCTGCAGCAGGCTAAAGCAGAGAACAAACCTGTTATGTTAGATCTGTATGCTGACTGGTGTGTGGCCTGCAAAGAGTTTGAAAAATACACCTTCAGCGATCCAACGGTGCGCCAGCAACTGGCGGATACCGTGCTGTTACAGGCAGACGTCACGGCCAACAACGCAGAGCATGCCGCTCTGCTCAAGCAATTAAACGTATTAGGCCTGCCAACTATCCTGTTCTACAACGCGCAGGCGCAAGAACAGCCGCAGCTGCGCGTCATCGGTTTTATGAAGGCAAAGGAATTCACAGCGCATTTGCACAATCGCTAACCATCAACGACACTGAGGATCCGATCGTGAAAGATCCGCACATAAGACAGGAGGATCACGTGCAACGAGAACTCGTGCTCAGCCAGGTACTTGGCCTGCTGGAACAACAAGGACTAGCAACCACGACCTTGGATAAGCTGGCTCCCCAGCTCGATATTTCAAAGGAAGAGCTAATTCGTTTTTGGCCAGATCGTGAAGCCCTGCTTTATGACAGTCTGCGCTACCACGCGCAGCAGATAGACACATGGCGCCGCCAGCTACTGCTGGATGAAACCCTTTCTGCGCGAGATAAAATCTTAGCGCGTTACCACGTGCTGGCCGAATATGTGCAGCAACAACGTTATCCCGGCTGCCTGTTTATCGCCGCCTGCAGCTTTTTCCCTGAAGACGATCACCCGATTCACCTGCTCGCCGAGCAACAGAAAGCAGCCTCTTACGAGTTTACGCTCGCGCTGCTGCAAGATATCGATATGGACGATCCTGAAATGGTCGCTCATCAGATGGAGCTAGTGCTGGAAGGCTGCTTAAGTCGTTTGCTGGTAAAACGCCAACTGCAAGATGTGGAAACCGCACGCCGCTTAGCTGAAGATATCCTGCAAATTGCGCGCTGCCGCCGAAATGGTGCCTTAGGCTAAGGCGCAGTATTTATTGTGATATCGATGAATAAACCACCCCTGAGGGTGGTTTATCGAAGGTAGGAAATAGAACGTGTTAATTAACTCATCGAGAGATTAATTGGCACCCACTAAAGAAACGCTGTCGGTAATAATCCCTTCTTCAGCGCCTTTCAGAGCCAAGTTCGCTTCATAGTATTTACCCTCTTTCAGCAACTGCTGCGCTTTTTTAACAGCCTGCTGAGTTTGTTTCAGCGGCATCAAATATTGAGTTTCCGTTACACCAACGCCAGCCAAACGCAGTTCTTCCATTGCGCCTTTATGATCGCCCTTCTTGAATTTGGCATTAGCGCTATCAATCGCTTTTTGTTTTTCAGGCGTTGCCACAAAATCCTCAGCTAAAGAAATAGAGGCATTGATCACCACGTAGTTATCACCAGCCAGCGGGGTTTTCTTATCGGTCTTAATAAAATCTTTCCAGTTGGTACTGTCATCAGTTAATAAGGTTTGCGCCTGATCGACTAATTTTTGTGCCACATCTGGATATCCACGGAATAAAGAGACGCGAGCATATTGCACATCACGCATGGCGTTAAAGCCTTGTTGAGCCACCTTCGCGACTTCTTTGGCCTGTTGGGCAGTGAGCACATTAGCGCTTACGGTGGTCGTTGCCGCTGGAGCAGTGGTTGCGCCATCAGCAGCCCAAGTAAAAGTAGACATCATGGCAAGAGAAAGCGCGGTTGCTGTAAGAATACGTTTCATAATTAATACACCTGATTTAATTTATATTATTCGGCTATACGCTGCTCTTCTAGAAATAAATAGAGCTTCGTAATCAACAAAACCAAGGTTATATTTCGACTACAATTGATGTCAACAAGCCTAAATTAAGCATGGTTTTTGTAAAATACACATTACGCTTCTGGGAATAAATAATTTACGGCTTATGTTCTATCATTTTATTTTATTACATAAGTGCAAAAATCAGACAAATAATTGACCATAAATAGAACATAACAACATGTTAAACAAAGAAATAACCCAGAGTCATTACAGTCAAAAAAAGTAAACCCATATCAATATTGGCCATCTCTTAGAGTGATATTTTCATACTGCATTATTATTAATATAAAAATTAGCTACCAGCATATAAAAATGAGTTCTTATGTTTAAAATACTATAGAGAATAACCATTCTATTTCAGCGTAAAAATAGCACTCGTAATTTTATGTCAGCCAAATAAACCGGCTATTCTGCCACTATAGAGCTTCTGGCTAGTTCTCAATCCCTCGTGATGACCTCGGCTGACCACTTCTCATAAAGCAGGAGATGAAGGTAAACAGAGATCTCATCGCTATGGCGCAAATTTCGTGCAAAAAAAACCAAAGTGCCGAAACATTAGGCAACCGATCAAGGGAATGAAGAAATTACGTTGACGCAACGATGCAGATCCAGTTTAATACGCCTCGTTGCCCGGATAGCTCAGTCGGTAGAGCAGGGGATTGAAAATCCCCGTGTCCTTGGTTCGATTCCGAGTCCGGGCACCACTATTTAAAAGAACCCGCCTATGGCGGGTTTTTTGCTTTCTGCTTTCCTGTTAAAAATCAGGACTCTTCATCGAACTTCGTTCGATTATTCGCCCCCAGCGCCACTATACACATCCTTCATGATCTTGATGCAACGAGCATCGACAAGATTAAAACCATGAATCCAACATATTTGCTGCAACGTAATTATTTCTGGCTGACGCGCTGCGCTTGCCACCTCGCGCTTCACCACCAGAATAAGCTGATGAAACACGTGAGTCGGAGTTATTCTGTCGGTTTGTGATAGCGGGAAGGCCAGATTTGTTCTGGCTGAACGCCCACTGCTTCGGCAATCAGCCTTTCACCTTTAGGCCAATGCCTTACTAAAGCATTCGTAAGCGTTGCGGAGGCCAGCCCCGCGTTGCGCGATACCGCAGAAAGTGAGGTTCCGCGCTTTTTCAGCGCCGCGATAATGTCGGCGGAATGCCAGTCCGATTGCATCATACCGCCACCTCGTCGATAAACTTCACACCGTCGGCGGTGCGGATCCAGCGCGGTGCTCTGAGTTCATCGGCAAAGTAACACACCAGCTCGAACAGCAATCCGGTGAGCTGCTGTCCTTCATCCGCGTTAAAGGTGTGTTTGCTCAGGAGTTCCGCCAGCGTCATGCAGTAACCGCAGAGGAGTTCTGATTCGGGTTCAAAAACGGGTATTTTGGTGGGGAGTTGGTCGACGGTGAAACGTTCAATCAGATGCGGTGGAACGGGGTCGTTGAGCGTGGATGATAACAGATTCAGGCAATCGCCAAGGCGGTAACACAGTGTCTGCCTTTCGCCTGAATGATGGCTTTCCATCAGCGCATCGGCTAAGCGTTCGCAGTGATCGGCTAAGACGGTGAAATCGGTATCTGCGTTGAAAGACAATGTGAATGGGGAGTTTTCGGGCGAATGTGTTTGTTTTGAGGTAGTAGCCATGGGCCGCCTCCGATGAGGAATTAATATACCCCACCACCGAAGAGACCAATCTTACGGGTGGTGGACTGAACGGAGTTGGTCTTACCGGCCTCATCGAATCCGGCGCACCTTGCGGTGCCCCCGCCCAGCCCACCATAGATGTAGCCGAACGCACGACACAAAAAAGACGCTCGCGCGTCATGTGTCGCCTGTAACAATTTCAGGAGGTCAATCCCGGCACCTGATTTGGCAGGTGCGGGTTAAGAATACTGCGATTAGTAATATGCGGCAAGGGCTACATCCTGTAGCCCTACATCTCACGCAAAAATATCCTGATTAGTAATAGTAAAAATCAGCGTCTTATTTTGGCGGTAGCTTTTCACGATTTTTTGCCAACCTAAATCCTTCAGGCAACGGCTTGAATTTATCGCCATCTTTAGACCAGCGTTTCGCCCTGCTTTGGAATGCCCTTAACGAATCGATATCCAGCGTTGCAGCAACCACAAAGTCATTATCACCGCCCTTAACTCGAGCAATATCTCGCATAAAGGATTCTTTTGCCGGAGAACGTACGCGGCTGTCGCCATATTTTCGGTTATTCACTAAGATGGTATAGGCGTGAACATCCAGCGCTGCTGATTCGATCAAGGATGCAAACGTATCCAGATCTTTATTCCAGCTCAATACCATTAATGCATCTACCGCGCCTTGAAATCGGATCCTCGCTTTACTGTTCTGGAGTTCAGAGCAAATCATAACGCCAAAATTGACGCCGTGATGAATATATACAGGCTTGCGATGCTTCGAATTGAGCGTCGAAAATGCCCAATATTTACCAAACGTTGAAAACAATGCCTCATCTTCACCTACTGCGGGTTCCAGCTTAGGTTGCCATATTTTGACGCTTGCGGGATAACCTAGTCGGTTATCAGAAAGGACAAGTACAGCCTCACTCCTCAGTTGATTATCATCAAAGTGGCGATATTCCGTCCCTGCGATCAGGCTGATATTTGCCGAACTCAAACAATCGGCAATACTGTTAACCCAACGTAACGGGATCGAAAGTTCAGGGAATAAAACATAATCGGGTTTAGGAGAAAGTTTCAATGTTGCATTAACTAGTTCAGATATGCGCTGATATCTTGAACGAGACAAGTTTGATTTATTACAGGCCATTTTGGCCCAGTCATCCTCATCTGTCTTCATGCTAGTTAGCGCAATAACAACTTTATGTTTCTTGTCTGTACCAATACGAATAAATTTTTTAGACCGAACAGCTTTTATCGCTTCATCCGAGTCCTGCTCAGATGCCAGCAACGTTGGTTTGACCCATACACCACGCAATGCTTGAGTATATTTTGCCCAAATGGTAGATGGTCTCTCATCCGGAGCCTTGTCTTCTGCGGAGGGTAACCCAACACATTCTGGCGCCAATTCAGATATTTCAGCAGGTGTTAAAGGACGCGTAGGAAAAACATAAGGTAAGTAACTCTCGTTCTTACGATTTCCTTTGGCCACTTTTTCTAGCCGAGTATTCTTAGTTGATTTCAAAAACAGCTTAATAATGACAATATCAACAAGCGAGGAAGCACTCATTAATTTCAATATTTTAGCTTCTTTTTTACTATCACGCTGATTAACAAGTTTTTCTGCTGACTGACTCTTTACGATCCGTTTATAAGGTTCCTTTGCTAAATCAGCCCGAGCCACCAATGGCGCTTTTAAATAAAAATCTGCTGAATCAAAGTGAAGCTCCAGTATATCGTTTAAATTTGTCAGGCTTTCAGAAATATAATTAAAAAATGTATGCGCAAGGCGCTCTTCTTTCTTTGACCGTTTATCTAGAAAAAGCCTATCAGTATTGTAATATCTCGTTGCCGCATCAACAAATATCCAGCTTAAGGTGCCTTTAATACAACGCCAAAGATCATTTACCGCCCGAGTTTTACAACCATTTATAGTCACTTCCTTGCCCGATGTAACCACCGATGCCAGCAGATCGATGGACTCGTAAGCTTTAAGTACAATTTTTTCCGCGTGCTGCCATTCGTTCATACTGATAGCAAAACCTAGTAATCTTGGCAGATAGCTAAAATGTGCAAACAGATTATCAGCCCTGAGAATATGGTTGTAAGCAAACTGATAGAACTCTTCCCGCTGCTCTTTCCATTCACTCGAAGGCAGATCCCGCGCCAGTGTTTCAACATAGCGTAATTGCAATGACCAGCCTAAGCGACGGATGGTTAATCCATCTGCACGACGCAAAGTATCAGCATTTTCACCCACACTACCGGCAGCAGAAAGTATTTTAGCCGCAGTGGAGTATTCCAGTTGATCCGGTGAAGGCATCAGCCGGTGTTCACTGGAAAGCTCATAGATCTCCTTTTCGATACTGTCGAGCAAGTCTATTCCAGCCCTCCCTTGAAGCACGAAAAGTTTTTGCTTATCAGATTGCAACTGGATGGTGGTCTTACCCTGGAATTGCGCACCCTGCTGTATTTGCCATATATGTTCTTGTTCATTTTTCTGGCTAATGCAATCGCTGCCAAGCCGCTCTTGCAACAGTAACATAAATTCGTGGTTATTGGTAACTTTCCCTGTATCGCGCATCACGAGGAACATATCATCGACATAACGGCCGTAGTGGATCGGCGATAATTTTTCGATGACCAATTTATCCCAATGGTGTAGCAATACATTAGAGATAATTCGACTGGCCGTTAATCCAATAACTAGGCCACCATTAATAGTGGGTGTTTTGTATGCTATTTTCTTTCCAAACGTTGCTGCACCACCAGACCAATTCTTTAAGAATTCAGCTAACTGTTCAGTAAATCCTTTTTCATCCTCAGTCAGTTTTACATTTAGCGTATCGCAGAGATCGTCAGAGGTTATAGCCAGTGGATCAATAAAGTGATAGTAACTTTTTAAATCCAGTGAAGCAGCAATAATGTCACGATCTTTTTCCAACTCGTCACGTATGGCCTTCAAGCCATCACCACGCCATTTCTGGTAGGGCTGAAAATAAGGGCTAAAAGAACCTACCGCACTAATATGAAAGGGATTATCCTGCTCATCGCTAAACAGTTCATCGTTACGAATGCGTTTTAGTCGTGCGCCATAGCAACTGTTATCTAAGCAGGCATCAAATTTATGCCCAACTAAGTTAATCCATAATGCGGAAATAATATGGCTATCAACCGGGAAGTCACCAATAATTCGAAACTCGGGTGTCAGGTCAAAATTTTCAAATAAATGCTCGGTTGCTCGAACAGGGTTAGAAAAATGGACATGCCCATTTTGGTATTCATCTTTTTTCTTTGTGGTTAATTTTTTCGGTAACAAACGAAATTTGCCAATAAGTTCCTCATTGCTGCTAAATCCATCGTCACTCTGCAAAAGATCTAAGAGTTTTTGCAGGTTTTCAAGTAATGCCTGCTCATACTCGGCAAATTTGGTGGCAACAGGAAATGTATTCTCAAAGAAGCTATCGGCTTTGGCCTTCCGGTAGGCAACCAGAAGGTCTTCGATCGTCAGGTCATCCCAGCCAGTGAAAGTTGCCTGATATGTCATGCGTTATCGTCCTTAGATTAGTCTGTACCGATTTAGCCAGCCGCGTTTCATGACCGAAAGGGGAGTTATTGACACCAGTAATACCTCCGTGTGGCGGGCAACCATCTTGATTTGTATCCATATTACACGCTCCCTTCCAACAGTCTGAACATATTTGTCTCCCTTTTCCTGAAAATGCTTCTGTTTATACTTTAACCTTATCATTGATTTTTAATCGACATATTATAAAAAATATAAACCTAATCTTGCTATAAAAACACACATCAATCTACACTAGTTTAAATATTCATATTAATGTCAATTCAGAGGCGACATTTGTCGAATAATCTAAACTGGCTGATGCAAAACACCCTACCCGGTCAGGTACTGCTCCAGTCATGGCTGACCAGTAAGGGTATCGATCGCAAGCTCTCTTATGTTTATGTTCAGAGTGGCTGGCTGAATCGGATCGCCCATGGCGTTTACTGCCGCCCCGGTCGCGAACCGGATTGGGTGGATGCGGTTTACTGCCTGCAAACACAGTGGGGAAAGCCTGTTCGCGTGGCGGGGCTGACTAGCCTTGCGTTACAGGGCCATGCCCACTATACCGAACCGGGCAGACAGCAGATCTGGCTCGAGCTTCCGGCTTACGCCAAACTACCGGGATGGTTCGCTGCCTTTAAACAATCTGCAACGTTTGTCACACTGTATACGTCTGGCCTCACCGTCGATATAACGCCATTCACGACAAAGCTGAATATCGGTGATCGACAATTAGCATGCAGTGTCCCAGAACTCGCCGCGTATGAAATCGCCAGCGGCGTTCCTGCATTGATCTCGTTCGAACATGCCGACGCCCTGTTTCAGGGGATGAATCTTCTCAGCCCGCGTAAATTGCAGGCACTACTCTGTGCCAGTCATTCAATTAAAACTAACCGGGTGATGCTCTACCTCGCTCGACGCAATGAACACCCTTATTTTCAGTATCTCGATCAAAGCGGTATAGAAACAGGCACAGGAAAGCGACAAATCGTTCCCGACGGTTGGCTGGAGCCGGATTATCAAATAACCGTTCCCCGTGCATTTAAACCGGAAGGAGTCGAAGATGGATCTGCGTGATATTTATGCCCGGCAGGTCAGGTTATTAATGACTGCACTGCCACATGTGGCGAAGGTGCCCTGTTTTGCCCTGAAAGGTGGTACGGCGATCAATTTGTTTGTACAGGATTTCCCTCGCCTGTCGGTAGATATCGATCTGGCATATAAGACCTATGCGGATCGCGATACCGATCTAGCAGCCATCAATGACGCCTTGATGCACATAACGGAATCGCTGAACGGTAGGCCAGGGATCACTGCCATCCGACAGGAGAATAAAGCAGATGAAAAACGCATCATCGTTAACACCGTTGATGCGCAGATAAAAATTGAGGTCAGCCCGGTCTGGCGTGGACTACTAGCGCCACCAACAGAAATGCCGGTGTGCGAACAGGTGGAAATGGAGTATGGCTTCACCACGATGAGTGTCGTCTCACTAGCAGATCTTTACGGCGGTAAAATCTGCGCTGCACTCGATCGTCAGCATCCACGAGATCTGTTTGATGTACTGAATATGCTGGAGAAACCGGGCCTGACACGCGAGATCTTTGACGGTTTTCTTTGCTATCTGGCAGGCCATCCTCGCCCTATTGCCGAACTATTGACTCCTAACTGGGATATTGCACGGATCGCTACGCTGTACGCACAGGAATTTTCCGGGATGACGCGGCAGGAAACGTCGCTGGAATCTCTTTTGTCGGTAACAACTTTGCTACCGCAGGCGTTGAAATCACATCTTACGGATCAGGATCGCCAGTTCTTGCTTAGTTATAAGCAGAATAGTCCTGACTGGTCACTGTATCGTTATCCTGAAATTCAGCGTCTTCCGGCTATTCGCTGGAAGCTGCGTAATCTGGCAGTGCTGAATGATAAGAACCCAGCCAAGTATGCAGCGGCGGTGAGCAAGTTAGAGGGGGTTTTGGCGCAGTATTTTTAGCTCTGGTTCTGAGAGATTGAATTGAACCAAGATGTTTAGTTATCTCAACTGTTTCATGTCTACATCTCAAAAACAAATAAAAATATTCATATGATTCAATAAATAATAATCAACACCGTAGAATATTATCTCAAAAGCGGCTAATCCGACATATCGACGTAAAGCTCAATGCAGGAGTGACGGATCAACACCCTACGAGCGAGGTGGATATGTTTTTCACGCCGTTATATGTGAACCCCGAACCGTTATATGTGGAGTTCCATTCACTCTATGTGAACCTCAGACCGTTATTTGTGAACCTGACTCCACACATAACGAAGCCCCTCCCCTCAAACGTCAATTTTTAGTGACGATAATCACAAAAATACAGTGCCTTTTTATGGGGACCTTTGTGGGGGCGCTATTTGGTTGATTTATCAACAAAACCAATAAAAAAAACAGCATGTTGATCGCTGAGGTGATTCCGAGTCCGGGTACCACTATTTAAAGAAACCAGCCTAAGGGCTGGTTTTTTGCTTTCTGAATCAGCCACTCATCGGACTCCCCTCAAGCAAACTCACCAGCAAAGAAATCTCGCGATCTATTCCAGCTAACTCCTCGTTAACCAAGAGATAAAGTGGCGTTGAGCGGCGTTCACCTTGAACTAACGGCAACAACACTAATTCCCCAGAAGCTAACAGCGGCGCAATTTTTTCTTCTGGTAGCCACCCATAACCGACCCCGTGCGCAACAGCTGCGATGGCCGCCTCTATTGTGGTAAAAGTCCAGCTCTCTGCCGCCGCCGACTGGCGGCTGTTCATTTGCTGTTGCGAGCGATCGACAATCTCGATCAGAGGATAGCGGGCTAAATCATCTCGGCTAAGTGGAACCGGTAGTTGCAGCAAAGGATGATCTCGATGAGCAACGGCAGCAAAAGTAATCTCCATCAGCAAGCGCCCGCGCAATGCCACATCTTGGGTTGGTGTAATCAGGTAAACATCTGCATTGCGTTGTTTTAGCTCAGATAAACTCTCGCTGCGTAATACCTCAGAGAGATGTACCTGCGTCATAGGAAAAGCCTGTTGAAAACGGCGCAACACATCAAATAAATGTGATTTAGGAAAAATGCTATCAACCACCAAGTCTAAGCGAGCGCGCTCACCGCGTTTTCGAGCCTCAGCGCGGTTTTCCAGCGTGCGAAATCCTTGTAGCAGAGGCTGAACCTGTGCCAATAGCTGCTGTCCTTCAGGCGTCAATTCGGCCTTGCGCCCAACAATCGTTAACAGCGGCACCCCAAGCCGTTCCTGCATCAGGGTGAGTTGATAGCTCAACGACGACTGGCTGCGGTTAAACACCTCTGCAGCGCGCGAAAAACTGCCGTGATCAATCACTGCCTGCAACAACATCCATTGCTCTAGCGTTGTTTTCATTTCAATAACCAATCTAATTTTTGAATCTATTTAACTCAATATTAGCGTTATTAATCTAATAAATACATCTCTACACTGAACGCATCAAATGAAACGGAGACAAAAATTATGAGCAACTTCGATAAAAACGATTTGAGCGGTTTAGTGGGCAAACACTTGGTCTATACCTATGACAACGGCTGGAATTATGAAATCTATGTCAAAAATGCCACAACGTTAGATTATCGAATTCATAGTGGGATCGTGGGGAATCGTTGGGTAAAAGATCAAACGACCTATATCGTTCGCGTAGCCAAAGCGGTATATAAAATTTCGTGGACGGAGCCGACCGGAACCGATGTTAGCCTAATCGTTAACTTAGAAGATAACGTTTTTCATGGAACAATCTTCTTCCCTCGCTGGGTCATCAATAATCCAGAAAAAACGGTTTGTTTCCAAAACGAGCATATAGCAGAAATGGAAGCCTATCGTGATGCAGGTCCTGCCTATCCAACTGAAGTCATTGACGAATTTGCGACTATTACGTTTGTTCGTGACTGTGGTGAAAATAACGAAAGCGTGATTAATTGCCCTGCGAGCGAGTTGCCTCGTAATTTCCCCCATAATCTATAGATAGAGCATCGTCTAATCAGCGATCTGCATCATTTCACGCACGATAACTGCCAGTTTTTGCACCGCATTTTCGCTTTTGTCTGTCCATTCATGAGACACATTAAAGCGAAAATAGTTGGTGTACTGATTGCTGGCAGAAAACATCTGGCCGGGGGCAATGCTAATCCCTTCATTCAGCGCGCGATGATACAGCTCGGTCGCATTCACATTGATAGGCAGCTCGACCCACAAAAAATAGCCGCCGTGTGAATAATTAATATTCACGCCCTGCGGAAGATGCGCGCGCAGTGACTGCCATGCCGCATATTTTCGCTGCTCCATCACTCGGCGCAGACGCCGCAAATGGCTGTCGTAGCTGCGGGTAGCTAAATAATTCGCCAGCGCCAGCTGCATCGGTGCGCTGGTCGAAAGCGTGCTCATGAGCTGCAGCTGCTGGATTTTTCTCGCCATATTTCCCGCCGCCACCCAGCCAACACGAAATCCGGCCACCAAGCTTTTCGAGAACGAAGAGCAGTGCATGGTCATTCCTGTCTCATCAAAGGCTTTGGCCGGAAGCGGTTTTTCGCCGCCGGCATACAGCTCGCCATAAACGTCATCTTCAATCAAATACACGTTATGCCGCTGTAAGAGCGCCACCAGCTGCTGTTTTTTCTCGACCGAAAGCGTGCAGCCTAACGGGTTTTGAATATTGGTCATCAGCCAGCACGCGCGTACCGGATAAGTATTTAGCGCCTCTTCTAACGCCGCTAAATCAATACCGAATTCGGGATGCGCTGCAATTGAAAGAGCCTTTAGCCGTAAGCGTTCGAGCGCCTGCAATGCACCGTAAAAACACGGATTTTCCACAATCACCCAGTCGCCCGGCTGCGTGACGGCCTGCAAACTCAGGTTGAGCGACTCCAATGCGCCAGCGGTAATGACAATCTCCTCAGGATCGATACGAATACCCTGCATGGCATAGCGTTTCGCGAGGATCTTGCGTAGATCCTCATTGCCCGGCGGCAAATTATCCGTAGCGCTTAGCGTGGTCATCGCCCGCGCCACCGTGGTCAACGATTTACTAATTTGTTGGCGAGGAAACAGGGTTGGATCGGGATACGCAGAGCCAAACGGCACAATGGCGGGATCGCGGCTGGCCTGCAAAACATCGAAAATAAACGCGTTGATACCAACTTCTTCGGCACGCTGCACCGGTTCATGCGTAGGCGATGGGGCTAAAAACTTCGCCTGAGGCGCAACGTAATAGCCCGACTGCGGACGGGAAACGATCCACCCTTGGCTCTCTAGAATTTGGTAGGCATGCATCACCGTCATCAGGCTCAAACCAGAGTGCAAAACCTGCTCACGCAGCGACGGCAGCTTATCGCCAACTTGCCAAATTTCAGCGGTGATCTGCCCGCGAATGCGTTTTACCAAGTCTTCATATTTTGCCACTGCGCTCTCCGAGAGGGTGTCATCGCCATGATCCAAATCAAACTGTTATACATTAAAACAACATTTCTGTTTCTGTCATATCTATTTTACAGCCCGTAAGATCCCTTTCATCGTTCCGGCCCTGATCGCTCCGGCACTCCGTTTCTCACGCCTGCAATTTACCGCGCAGAACTTTATGTCAGTACGAGGCTGTCCATGTTCGGATTAGACGCATTCCATCTCGCCAGGATCCAGTTTGCTTTTACGGTATCCTTTCACATTATTTTCCCTGCCATCACCATCGGGCTAGCCAGCTTTTTGGCGGTGCTTGAAGGCTTATGGCTCAAAACGCGTAACCCGGATTACCGCACGCTCTATCACTTTTGGGCGAAAGTGTTCGCCGTCAATTTCGGCATGGGCGTAGTTTCCGGCTTAGTGATGGCTTATCAGTTTGGCACCAACTGGAGCGGATTTTCCCAATTTGCGGGCAGTATTACCGGCCCGTTGCTCACTTATGAAGTGCTCACCGCGTTTTTCCTTGAAGCCGGATTTCTTGGTGTCATGCTGTTTGGCTGGAACAAAGTAGGCAAAGAGCTGCACTTTTTTGCCACCTGCATGGTGGCGCTCGGCACGCTGATGTCGACGTTCTGGATCTTGGCGTCCAACAGTTGGATGCATACCCCACAGGGCTATGAAATCGTAAACGGTCAGGTGGTTCCGGTTGATTGGCTGGCGGTGATCTTCAACCCTTCGTTCCCGTATCGCCTGCTGCATATGACCACCGCCGCTTTCCTGAGCAGCGCTTTCTTTGTCGGCGCTTCTGCCGCGTGGCATCTACTGCGTGGAAACGACACGCCAGCCACGCGCAAAATGCTTTCAATGGCGCTCTGGATGGCGCTTATCGTCGCTCCGCTTCAAGCTTTCATCGGCGACATGCACGGCCTTAACACACTTAAATATCAGCCTGCAAAAATCGCCGCGATCGAAGGCCATTGGGACAATAAACCCGGCGAAGCAACGCCGCTTATTCTGTTCGGGCTGCCCGACATGGAGCGCGAAGAAACGCGTTTTAAAGTGGAAGTGCCCTATCTTGGCAGCCTGATCCTGACGCACAGTTTGGATAAACAAGTGCCTGCATTAACCGAATTTGCTAAAGAGGATCGTCCAAATTCGCCGCTGGTGTTCTGGTCATTTCGAATCATGGCCGGCCTTGGCATGTTGATGATTTTGCTGGGTGCTATCGGTTTATGGCTGCGCTATCGGCAGCGTTTGTACACATCGCGCCCTTTCCTGCATTTCGTGTTCTGGATGGGGCCTTCGGGACTTATCGCTATTTTAGCCGGTTGGATAACCACCGAAGTCGGTCGCCAGCCGTGGATTGTGCATGGCCTGATGCGCACTAAAGATGCCGTTTCTGCTCATGGCGATCTGCATATGAGCATCAGTTTGCTGACGTTCTTCGTGGTCTACGGTGCGGTCTTTGGCGTGGGTTATGCCTATATGATGCGGCTGATCCGTAAAGGCCCTGAACCGATTCTTCCAGCAGCCCACGGCGAAGCGTTACCGACCGCCGCTGGACGTATTGCCGTTAAGCCCTCTCATCAGCAGGAGACTCACTAATGGGTATCGATCTGCCGCTCATTTGGTTCGCCATCATTATTTTCGCCACCTTAATGTATATCGTGATGGATGGCTTCGATTTAGGCATTGGCATGTTGCTGCCCGTCACCCGTGATATGCAAGAGCGCGACATGATGGTCAACACCGTTGCCCCCGTGTGGGACGGTAACGAGACGTGGCTAGTGCTCGGCGGCGCGGCGCTATTTGGTGCCTTTCCTCTGGCCTACGCGGTGATTGTCGATGCGTTATCTATTCCCCTCACGCTGATGCTGATCGCATTGATTTTCCGCGGCGTCGCCTTTGAGTTTCGCTTTAAAGCACTACCTAATCATCGCGGATTCTGGGACAAGGCTTTTATCGTTGGCTCAGGCTGCGCCACGTTTATGCAAGGTATCGTGGTCGGTGCCGTGATTCACGGTTTCCCCGTGACAGAGCGCACCTTCGTCGGCGGTGCATTTGATTGGCTTACACCGTTTAACCTGTTCTGCGGTATCGGCCTGATGTGCGCCTATGCGCTGCTGGGCAGCACGTGGCTTATCATGAAAACCAGCCATCAGCTGCAAGATAAAATGTATCGCATTACGCGCCCTTTACTGCTGGCTCTGCTGGTTATTATTGCCATCATCAGCATTTGGACTCCGCTGGCGCACAGCGCCATTGCCGCGCGCTGGTTTAGCTGGCCAAACATCGTGTTCCTTTTGCCGGTTCCCGTGTTGACGCTAGTGTGTGCCGGAGTGATTTGGCGCGGAACGCGCCACGGCGATCACTATTTACCGTTTGTGATGACCCTATTGTTGGTTTTCCTCGGCTTCAGCGGGCTAGGGATCAGTATCTGGCCGCATATCATTCCGCCTGCTATCGACATCTGGCAGGCGGCAGCACCACCGCAAAGCCTTGGATTTATGCTGGTTGGTGCCTTGTTCATCATCCCCATTATTTTGGTTTATACCTTCTGGAGCTATTACGTTTTTCGCGGAAAAATCAGCGCAGATGAAGGCTATCACTGAGTCAGCGAGGTAAAAAATGACAACGATTGAAGCACAAACGCCCCGTTCTCCGTTATGGAAACGCATGCTGTGGTTAGCGGCTATCTGGGCTGGAAGCGTACTGGCGCTGGGCTGTGTCTCGATGGTATTCCGTTTATTGATGACGGCCGCCGGGCTGAAGTCACATTGAGCGCCATTAACCACACAAAAATGATAGAATTATGTTATCAAGCTGTAACATTAATACAGGTGAACGACCATGAGCGAAATTGAACGCATCCTTAAAGAAGAAATCGACAGGGTGAATAAAGCCGAACACCGCGATAATCGCCCACGCTTTAGCATCAGTTTTATTAAAAAACATCCCGGGTTATTCGTGGGAATGTATCTGGCCTATGCGGCTACGCTGGCGGTGATGTTGCAGTCAGAAACACTGGCAGACGTGACATGGGTGATGACGCTGCTGTTTGTGGGATTAAACCTGTTCTTCTTTTTTGACGTCAACCCACGCTATCACTACGACGATATCGACGTTCTGGACCTGCGCGTATGCTTCAATGGCGAATGGTATAACACGCGAATGGTACCGGACGCGCTGGTCGACAGTATTCTGCAATCATCTCAGGTAGATGAATCACGCAAACAGAAGCTACGCGCCATTATGCAGCGAAAATCTGAACTGTCGTTCTACGATATCTTTGCCGTGGGGCAGAATCGATCGCCGGTTTGATTGCCCTATTTAATTGTTAGCAACCCCCTCCCAGCCTCCCCCTTTGCAGGGGGAGGAGCAGACCGAGCACCTGATTAGTAACGAGCACAGATAAGCTCCCTCCCCTGCGAGGGGGAGGGTTGGGGTGGGGGCAATCGTGTTAAAGATGGGAGGAGGTAAAACTCAACTCAACAAACAATGATGATCCGGCTTCATCGGGATCGGCTTCTCATCATCTTCAATCATTTCTCGCAGATTAATCTCTATCGTGGCAGAAATCGCATTGAGCGGCAGATCGTTCGGCGCCATGCCAAAGGGATCTTCCAGTTCTTCAGCCAGTGAATCCAACGAGATAAAGGTATAGGAAATAAACACCGACACCAGCGGCGTGAGGTAGTGTAAATCCGACACCAAGGCAAATGGCAGCAACGCGCAGAATAAGTAAACGGTGCGATGCACAATCAGGCTATAGGCAAACGGGATCGGCGTATTGGAGATTCGTTCACAGCCGCCAAGAATAGAAGAAAGATGGTTCAAGTTGCTATCTATCGAATGAAAACTGATGTCGCTAATCCGTCCCAATCGACGCTGTTCACCTAACCACATCCCCATTTTCAACAACAGCGTATTACAGGGAGAATGGCTATTGAGCACCGAATTACGCTCCGATGGCGCCAGCAGCCGGTCCACATCAATACGCATATCGGTTTTACGCAGTTGATGCTTCAGGCAGTAGGTGAACGCAATCAGCAGCGAAGTGAAATAGCGCGCCTGTTCTGCCGGATCTGGCATCAGGCTTTTAACTTCCCTCAGCAGCGAACGTTCGGTGATGAGCAAATTCCCCCACAGCAGGCGCGCCTCGGTAAAACGCGCATAGCTGGCGTTGTTGCGAAACCCGAGAAAGATCGCAATGGCAACGCCCAGCAGGCTAAATGGAGCCAACGTCAGATTCACATCCAACATTTCATGCCACAGATAACAAACCACAGCGATGCAGGCAAAACCAAAATTTAAACTTAAGCGGAAGAGAATTTTAGGTAACACGGAGCCATGCCACACAAATAGGCGGCGAAACCAATGTTGTTGGGGTCTAACAATCATAATTAAGGTGTTTTGTAACGGATGGAGAAAAACCTGCGGCAGAACTTTTAGAAACGGTATTCATTAAAAACAATGTTCGCTGGAAATAATTTCCACCGGAAACAATGTTCGTTAAAAACGGCTTTCGTCAAAATCAGACAGGGACTGACGATCTCGGAATCGATCGACGCGCTAGTGTATGCCTGCATTTTACGTGCTTCAAGCGGTGATGCGCCTAGCGAGAATTATCTGATTAAAATCACGCCGAATCAGCTTTATTCCCGCGAATTCCCCCTGCGTTGATGCTTGTTTGCAGCCAGAGTGTTAGGCTGTGCCCTGCTTTTTTTAGCAACTCACATAGAAACAAAAAACCGCAACAATAAGGATAGGTTTCATGGAGACATTCAAAGCACAGACTCCGGCTGAAGAATATGGCGTGGGCATCACCCGCCGTAGCGGAGTTATCAGAAACGGCAAACCGGCCGCTGAGTTAACGTTTGAGTCTGGTGCTTTTAGCCAGCTACGCAAGCAGATGCAAGGTAACACCACGCATGTGGTTAGCGGAGAGTTTGAATTTACCGTTGGCGCAGAGACTCATCTGCTCATCGCCGGTGAATCCGTCAATATTCCCACTAACATAATCAGCGGATGCTTCTGCCTTTCCACGGGAGTTTTGGTGGAAACACCGCTCTAAAACGGCCCTCCCAGTGAATTAATATGAGAAAATTGTGATCCACATCAATTGTGGATCACCCTGAATCACCTTCTTTTACCCCGTTTTTCGTTCATTCACTCCTGCTTTAATGCATTTCATTCCTGCACTCAGGCTGTTCATTCCCAGAATGGATCGCTGCCCTATAGATAGCCTTAACATACTCACAGTTAATAAATATTTATCTGGAGCAGCATCATGAATATGACTGGCATGCAAAATTACAATCGCACCCGCTGGCTAACACTGGTTGGCACCATCATTACTCAGTTCGCTCTGGGTTCCGTTTATACCTGGAGCCTATTCAACGGCCCTCTGTCTGAAAAACTAGACGAACCCATCAGCCGCGTGGCCTTTTCCTTCGGCCTGCTGAGTCTGGCACTTGCCGTGGCCTCTTCCGTTGCGGGTAAATTGCAGGACCGTTTCGGCGTACGCAACGTCACTATCGCCGCTGGTGTGGTGCTAGCGCTGGGTTTCTGCTTAACCGCGCACTCGAACAACCTGATCATGCTGTATCTCAGCGCCGGTATTTTGGTCGGACTTGCCGATGGTGCTGGTTACCTGATGACGCTGTCTAACTGCGTAAAATGGTTCCCTGAGCGTAAAGGTATGATTTCAGCCTGCGCCATTGGTGCCTATGGTTTAGGTAGCCTTGGTTTCAAATATATCGATACCAGCCTGCTAGCCGCTTACGGCTTGGAAAACACCTTCATGATTTGGGGCGGCATCGCCATGGTGATGGTGATGGCCGGGGCAATGCTGATGAAAGATGCTCCAAAACAAGAAGTTGCTACATCAAGTGCGCAAGGTGAAAGCACCGCGCAGGATTACACACTGGCAGAAGCCGTGCGTCAGCCACAGTACTGGATGCTGGCACTGATGTTCCTAACCGCCTGCATGAGTGGCCTGTATGTGATTGGTGTGGCGAAAGATATCGGTGAAGGCATGGTTCATCTGCCTGCCATGACTGCCGCTAGCGCCGTGACCGTGATTGCCATTGCTAACCTGAGTGGTCGCTTGGTACTGGGCATCCTGTCTGACAAAATGGCACGTATTCGCGTTATCTCTCTGGCTCAGGTCATTTCTCTTATCGGTATGGGTACACTGCTGTTCGTGCCTTTGAATGAAGGCCTGTTCTTCGCCTCCGTTGCCTGCATCGCCTTCAGCTTCGGCGGCACCATTACCGTATATCCATCGCTGGTCAGTGACTTCTTTGGCTTAAACAACCTGACTAAAAACTACGGCCTGCTGTATCTGGGCTTTGGTATCGGCAGCATCATTGGTTCTATCATCGCGTCAATGTTTGGCGGCTTCATCGTGACCTTCTCGGTGATTATGACTCTGCTGGTGATTTCACTGGTGCTGTCCGCAACCATCCGCATGCCGGGACATCGTGAAGAGCATAACCAGCTAGCCCACGTCTAAATCTAGTTTTGAAGTAACACCTGCACTAAGCCACCGCCTGCGGTGGCTTTTTTCTTTATATTCCCCATCGCTGGCAGCATTGCTTTCCATCTTTGATTAGACCGATTTCCGACATTCTTTGCACCCACAGTATACTTGTCGTATGGCTATAATAAGCCAGAGATTTAGCTACCGAACGCAACCTCGAAAATGGAGTGTCATCATGTTAAATATCGATCGTAAAAGTTTGCTCGGTTTAGATGGAAACTTTCTCAAAAAACAGCGTACTTTGCTGTTAGTCATTTCCTTTCTGCTGCTATTAGGCGGAATTTTCTGCCTGATTAACCCCTTTGCTTCCGGTGCCGCGCTAAGTGCCATTGTGGGCACGCTGTTTGTGCTCAGCGGTCTGGGTTTGATTATTGGGATGATTGCTAACCGCACACGTAATTTCTGGCCGATGGTGGCAGGCATTCTAATGGGCGCCGCATACATCATTATGGGCTACGTATTTATTACCAATCCGTTGGTCGGGATTTTCACCATGTCGGTGATCCTAGCAACCCTATTTGCCATCGGCGGTATTATTCGTTTAAGTGCCGGTTTCAAACTGCGTGGCGTGAGCGGAGGATGGCTGCAAATCATCATTGGGATTTTAGACTTGGCAATTGCCGCCATGTTTATTACCGCTGGCCCAGCCATGTCATTCACGCTGGTCACTACCATCGTTGGGATTGAAATGCTGTTTAGCTCTTTCAGCTGCTTCCAGATCGCGGGGATGTTTAAGCGAGAGGCTTAATTTTGAAATATAGGTGAAAGGTTTCGTCCGCCTATTAGAAGCAATACAACTATGAAATCCTTGGTGTAGGCGTCCGATAAGAGGCCGCCAGCGCGCGGCCTCTTAACTCGCGCGCTTTTATCCGAGATGGCATTTTCGCTCCGGTTTGGTATCGCCCATCCCGGGCGCCCCAAACTCCACGCAGACGTCCTGTCTGCGTGGCTCGCCCTGCCAATGCTTAGACAAACTGCCCTCAGAGCTTTCGGCACAAAGGCCTACCCTTTTCGAAAATCAGTTTCTTTGCTTCATGGAAGTGCATGAGCTAATTGGCGTCCGAAATATTACACTTAAGCCTTCACTTAGCTCAGCATACAAACCTTCACATTGCCGCCCGATACAGCGCCCTGATCTCTGCGATTTTCGCCTCGCGCGGGTTCCCTCCGGTGCAAACATCGTCAAACGCAGCCTGTGCCAACTCAGCGATATCTTCCTCACGCACGCCAACTTCTTTCAGCGAAGCGGGAATACCCACGTCACTATTCAGTTTCTCTACCGCTTGAATCGCCGCTTCTCGCGCCTGTTCTAACGAGGCATGAACCACATCAACCCCCATCGCCTGCGCAATCTGGCGGTATTTTTCACCGGTATATGCGGCGTTATAACGCATGACATGAGGCAGTAAAATCGCGTTGGCAACACCGTGCGGGGTGTTATAAAACGCGCCAAGCGGATGGGCCATACCGTGCACCAAGCCTAATCCCACGTTAGAAAATCCCATCCCCGCCACATATTGCCCTAGCGCCATATCTTCAACCGCCTCAGGCAGACCGGCAACTGAGCTACGCAGCGAACGAGCAATGATTTCAATCGCCTTCAGATGCAGCGTATCGGTAAGCTCCCATGCGCCACGCGTGATAAATCCCTCAATCGCATGGGTAAGCGCATCCACGCCCGTTGCGGCTTTCAAACTGGCAGGCATGCCGTCCATCATATCGGCGTCGATAAAGGCCACCAGCGGGATATCGTGAGGATCGACACAAACAAACTTCCGGCGATTTTCCTCATCGGTGATCACGTAATTAATGGTCACTTCAGCCGCCGTTCCTGCCGTGGTTGGAATCGCTAAAATCGGCACGCTTGGGCTATGAGTCGGCGCTACGCCTTCCAAACTGCGCACATCCTCAAACTCAGGGTTAGCGCTGATGATGCCAATGGCTTTGCAGGTATCCTGCGGTGAACCACCGCCAATGGCGATCAGATAATCGGCTCCACTCGCGTTAAACGTTGCCAGCCCACGCTGCACAACGGCGATAGTGGGATTAGGCACCACGCGATCAAAAATCTGATATTCCAATCCGGCAGCATCAAGTTTAGCAGTCACCTTTTCCACCACGCCACAGGCAACCAACTGAGCGTCGGTCACGATCAACGCTTTACCATAGCCGCGGCGCAAAACCTCCGGCACTAACTCATTCACCGCGCCACGACCAAACCACGATGTTTCATTCAAAATCATTCGATTTGTCATAATGAAAACCCCTTAGTGAGAAATATTGTCGCCGCGCTACTCTTCCACTCGCAGGCCATAAGTCTTGAATTTCTCCAACACAATGGCGATCTCTTCATCAGACAATACCGGTACCGGATCAACGATTGGCAACGTTGCTAAATAAAGCTCGGCTAAAACTTCAACCTCGTGGGCCAACCATAAAGCCTTTTGTAAATTCGCTTCGCAGGCAATCATGCCGTGATGCTGTAACAGCGTGGCTTTGCGATTTTTCAACGCAACGGCGACATACTCAGAGAGTTGTTTGGTACCAAACGTCGCATAGGGCGCGCAGGGAATGGTGCTGCCACCGGCGGCGGCAATCATGTAATGAATGGCTGGGATGGGGCGATTCAGAATAGAAACCGCCGTACAGTTCACCGCATGGTTGTGCACCACCGCATTGGCTTCTGGGCGCGTTTGATACGCCACCTGATGAAAACGCCATTCACTGGAGGGCACTTTCCCCTCATCGTGTTTCCCATGCTGATCGATATAAACAATATGTGACTCGGTCAAATTCTCATAAGGAATACCCGTTGGGGTAATCAGCATCCCATCGCGGTAGCGCACGCTGACATTCCCCGCGGTTCCCTGATTTAGGCCCAGACGTGTCATTTCCAAGCAGGTATGAATTATTTCGCGAGCCAATGAGTCTCTTTCCATTTGTTGCCTCTCTGATTATTGATGGAATCAGTCATTTAAAAATAACGGTGTTGGTAGCTGTCATATTTATCCTGTAGAGAACAACAATAAAAACCCTGATTAAAATATGTGACACAGCTCAATAGAATTACATCGCCATTACATAAAAAGTGCATAAATAGGAAAAGAAAAATGTCCGTTTAAAATTCATTAAATAAAAACGGTCAAATCAAAAAAATAAACCAAGAACTGACCGTTTAAATTAAAAATAAAACAATCGGGCATTCTATTTGTGTTTTTTAAGCCTTATTTGATTAAAACGGGCATGTTTTTTGATTTATTAAAGTGACTGCCTTCACATTTCCGCCCCCAATAATATTGAATGTGACTGAACTCATACTTTTAGTGCTTTTTTGTTTTAAGAATAGCTTCACTTACCGCATAAACGGCATGATTGCACCCCGCCTCCGATTGAACGGAGAGTGCCTGAACGTGTTACTGCGGAAGAAGAACAGATTTATGCCAAAAATAACTGGCGCTGCATCCAGACTGTAAGAGAGTCCATCCCGATGAGCTGGTTTTAGCCGGTGATTCAGGTGACCAAGCGCAGTCGACACCGATGCAGCTTCAAGTATGAAGGGTATACACAATATCTCTGTATGACCTAACGAGGGCGCTATGGGAAACGTTTCAATCCAGTCAGAAAACTACCGCGTTGCCAGTCATGAGCGTAAAGGAAATTATTTAATTCCTTTTGCATTATTATGTTCACTTTTCTTTTTATGGGCTGTCGCTAACAACTTAAACGATATTTTACTTCCTCAGTTCCAGCAGGCATTTACCTTAACCAATTTCCAAGCAGGGCTTATACAGTCAGCATTTTATTTTGGTTACTTCCTAATCCCTATTCCTGCCGGAATACTAATGAAAAAACTCAGCTACAAGGCAGGGATTATTACTGGGTTATTATTTTACGCCATTGGTGCCGCACTATTTTGGCCTGCCGCCGAGGGAATGAATTACACTTTATTTCTCATCGGGTTGTTTATCATAGCTGCTGGGCTTGGCTGTTTAGAAACGGCGGCTAATCCTTTTGTTACCGTATTAGGGCCAGAAGAATCAGGACATTTTAGAATTAATCTCGCCCAAACCTTTAACTCATTTGGTGCCATTATTGCCGTAGTTTTTGGTCAGGGACTGATTTTATCTCATGTTCCACATCAGCCAGCCGAAGTGTTAAGCCAAATGGCACCGGAGCAGCTGGCGGCCTATAACCACAGCTTGGTGCTGGCGGTTCAGTCTCCCTACATGATGATCGTAGCCATTGTACTGTTTGTGGCCTTGCTGATTGCCTTCACAAAATTCCCGACCATCCAAAGTGATGCGCATAGTGATGATAAAGGTGGCTCCCTGCTGGCTTCGGTATCGCGTTTGCTGCGTATTCGTCATTGGCGCTGGGCTGTATTAGCGCAGTTCTGCTACGTCGGGGCTCAAACCGCCTGCTGGAGCTATCTGATCCGTTACGCCATTGAGGAGCTGCCAGGCACCACGCCAGGATTCGCCGCCAATTATCTCACTGCCACCATGGTGTGCTTCTTCATCGGGCGCTTTAGCGGAACGTGGCTTATTCGTCACTATGCGCCGCACAAGGTTTTAGCCATCTATGCCTTTATTTCCATGCTGTTATGCATCATTTCTGCGGCGGCAGGCGGACACGTTGGCCTCATCGCGCTCACGCTGTGCAGCATGTTCATGTCTATCCAATATCCAACCATTTTCTCCTTAGGGATTAAGGGATTAGACCAAGACACCAAATACGGCTCATCCATTATTGTTATGACCATCATCGGCGGCGGCATCGTCACACCGGTCATGGGCTTTGTTAGCGATGCGGCGGGCAACATCCCAACCGCAGAACTGATCCCGGCGCTGTGCTTCGCCATCATTTTCATCTTTGCCAAGTTCAGATCAAACATCATGCCGCGCGCAACGGCTTAAGCCATACAACCTTAATGCAATTCAACCTTAAAAAAGACAACCTACCGATTAACGTGAGGAAAATAAGAATGAATAGCCAACACCAGACCCTACAAAACCTGCCCAAAATTGGTATCCGCCCAGTCATTGATGGCCGCCGCATGGGTGTACGCGAGTCCCTTGAAGAACAGACCATGAATATGGCGAAAGCCACCGCGCAGCTATTAAGCGAGCAACTGCACCACGCCTGCGGTGCCGCAGTTGAGTGCGTTATTGCCGACGGCTGTATCGCTGGCATGGCCGAATCTGCCGCCTGCGAAGATAAATTCAGCCGCCAGAATGTGGGATTAACCATCACCGTTACCCCTTGCTGGTGCTACGGCAGTGAAACCATCGATATGGATCCAATGCGCCCCAAAGCCATCTGGGGCTTTAACGGCACCGAGCGCCCAGGCGCGGTTTATCTAGCGGCTGCGCTGGCGGCACATAGCCAAAAGGGCATCCCTGCGTTTTCTATTTATGGCCACGACGTGCAAGACGGCGGCGATGACAGCATTCCCGCCGACGTAGAGGAAAAACTTCTACGCTTTGCGCGTGCCGGTTTAGCCGTTGCCAGCATGAAAGGCAAAAGTTATATGTCGCTGGGCGGCGTCTCAATGGGAATAGCGGGTTCCATCGTTGACCATAACTTCTTTGAATCTTGGCTCGGCATGAAAGTGCAGGCTGTAGATATGACCGAGCTACGCCGCCGTATCGATCAGAAGATTTACGATGCCGAAGAGCTTGAACTCGCGCTTTCGTGGGCGGATAACAACTTCCGCTTTGGGCCTGACCTGAACGCCGAACAATATCGTCGTTCGCCAGAAAGCAGCCGAGCGGTATTACGTGAAAGCTTGCTGATGGCAATGTGCATTCGCGACATGATGCAGGGCAACAAAAAACTGGCTCAGCAAGGATTCGTCGAGGAATCGCTGGGCTATAACGCGATTGCAGCGGGCTTCCAAGGCCAGCGTCACTGGACCGATCAATATCCTAATGGCGATACCGCTGAAGCGTTACTCAATAGCTCGTTCGACTGGAACGGCGTGCGTAAACCGTTTGTGGTGGCCACTGAAAACGACAGCCTCAACGGCGTTGCGATGCTGTTTGGGCACATGCTCACCGGCACCGCACAGGTATTCGCTGACGTTCGTACCTACTGGTCACCTGAAGCCGTCAAACGCGTAACCGGAAGTGAGCTCACCGGCCATGCCAAAGACGGCATCATCCATCTGATTAACTCCGGCTCAGCGGCGCTGGATGGCTCGTGCCGCCAGCTTGATGAGCAGGGTAATCCAACCATGAAACCGCATTGGCAAATCAGCCAGAAAGAAGCGGATGCCTGCCTGCAAGCAACAGAATGGTGCCCTGCGATCCATGAATATTTCCGTGGCGGCGGCTATTCATCTCGCTTCCTAACCCGCGGCGGCGTTCCTTTCACCATGTCCCGCGTCAATATCATCAAAGGCATTGGGCCAGTATTGCAGATCGCGGAGGGCTGGAGCGTTGAGCTGCCGAAAGATGTACATGACACGTTAGATAAGCGCACCAACGAAACATGGCCAACCACGTGGTTTGCCCCACGCTTAACCGGCAAAGGGCCGTTTACCGATGTGTACTCTGTGATGGCGAACTGGGGGGCTAACCACGGCGTGCTAACCATTGGTCACGTAGGTGCAGATCTGATTACGCTGGCATCGATGCTGCGTATTCCAGTGTGTATGCATAACGTGGAAGACGGCGAAATCTATCGTCCATCGTCATGGGCCGCGCACGGCATGGATACCGAAGGTCAGGACTATCGCGCCTGCCAAAACTACGGGCCTTTGTATAAAAAATAATGTGCGGGAGTGACCCCCTCCCAGCCTCCTCCTTCGCAGGGGGAGGAGCACACCGAGTTCGGTTTGCGTCACTGAACGGCACCCTCCCCTGACAAGGGGAGGGTTGGGGTGGGGTAAATCTGTTTATATTTATTCACGAGGAGCCACCATGAACCATGATGTGGTGATCATTTTAGACTGCGGCGCTACCAATATTCGCGCCATGGCGGTAGACGCCAAAGGCATTGTGGTAGCTAAGGCGTCTATCGCTAATGCAAGCCGGCCCGCCGCAGAAAATGACCAATGGCATATCTGGTCATTAGATGACATTTTGCAGCGCTTTGCCGACTGCTGTCAGCGGCTCATGCCACAGCTAAACGGCTGCCAAATTCATGCGCTGAGCGTGACCACCTTTGGCGTTGACGGCGCGCTGGTCGATAAGAATGGCGAACTGCTCTATCCGGTTATTAGCTGGAAGTGTCCGCGAACGGCGGCGATTATGGAGAAAATTGATCGCTATATTACGCCCGGCGAACTGCAAACCATTTCCGGTATCGGTCAATTTAGCTTTAATACTTTGTATAAACTGATCTGGATAAAAGAAAATCGGCCTGAATTATTAGAACAAGCACACGCATGGCTGTTTATTTCGTCGCTGATTAACCACCGGCTGACCGGCGAATTCACCACCGATCGCACTATGGCGGGCACCAGCCAGCTGCTCGACGTACGCCAGGAAACGTTTAGCCAGACTATTTTACAACGCACTGGCCTCCCCTCCACGCTCTTCCCGCGCATGGCCGCCGCAGGAGAACATGTTGGCAATTTATTACCGAAAATCGCCGAGCGTCTTGGCATTCCCGCAGGCACACCGGTGATTTCCGCCGGCCATGATACCCAGTTCGCGCTATTTGGCTCCGGTGCTGAGCTTGATCAGCCCGTGTTGTCATCCGGTACATGGGAAATTCTGATGGTGCGCACACCGCAGGTAAATACGTCGCTGCTGCCGCGTTTTGCCGGTTCGACCTGCGAACTTGATAGCTGCCAAGGGCTGTTCAACCCCGGTCTTCAGTGGTTAGCGTCTGGCGTGTTGGAAAGAGTGCGCCAGCTCTATTGGCCTAACGAAAAAGTCCCCGATGCCTACGCCCAAATGATTACCGAAGCAGGCGTAATTCGCCCCGGCGCGGAAGGCCTTCGCATGAACTGCCAGCTGCTTGATAGCCACGCTCAAGCAGGTTGGCGCGGCATGCGTTTGCACACCGAGCGTGGCCATTTCTACCGTTCCGCTCTCGAGGGACTTGCTTGGCAACTACAGCAAAATCTCGCGGTGTTGGAAAACATCGGTGGGTTTACATCGAAGGAATTATTACTGGTTGGCGGCGGCAGCCGAAACGTGCTGTGGAATCAGATTAAAGCCGATGTTTTAAATCTCCCGATCAAAGTGTTGCACGATGCAGAAACCACCGTGCTAGGCGCTGCGATGTTCGCTTGGAGCGGCGTGGGTTACTACAATTCGCCAGAACAGGCTCGCCAGCAGGTGAATTATCACTATCAGTCTTATTATCCCGGCGAGCAACGCGAGATATATCAATCTCTTGCTCACGAAAATAATCTGCTTATGGAAGGAGTATAAAATGCTGAAAAATATCTCTCCGCTGATCTCACCTCAATTGCTCAAGACCTTGGCAGAGATGGGACACGGCGATGAAATCATTTTCTCCGATGCGCATTTTCCCGCTCATAGTATGGGGCCAAAGGTTATTCGAGCCGACGGATTAGCCGTTAGCGATTTACTGGCTGCCATCATTCCGCTATTTGAACTCGATAGCTACGCCCCGCCGTTGGTCATGATGGCTGCGGTTGAAGGCGATACGCTGGATGACAGCGTGGAGCAGCGCTATTTGCAGGCATTGTCGAGCCATGACCGCAGCGATCTTTCGGTTACTCGTATCGATCGCTTTGCGTTTTATGAGCGTGCCCAAAAGGCCTTTGCGATCGTCATCACAGGCGAGACGGCTAAATACGGGAATATACTGTTAAAAAAAGGGGTGACGCCTTAATCTCTTGCTCTGGATTTAACCATGCGCCAGCCATTAGGCCAGAACTCGGCGCATGGTTTTTCGTGAGAGGAGAGCCATCGTGAAAACAGATCGCCATCAGGCCATCGTAGAACTCATCCGACAGCATGAAACCCTGACAACCGAAGATCTTGCCGAGCTGCTGCACGTTAGCAAAGAGACGATCCGGCGCGATCTCAATACGCTGCAGGCACAAGGTAAGATCATCCGCCAACACGGTCGCGCCAAAAGTATAAAGCGCGATACGCAAGACAACGGCGATCCCTTCAGCGCTCGCTTGAAAAGCCATTTCACCAGCAAAGCCGATATCGCCCGCCAAACGCTTCCTTGGATCGATGCAGGAATGACGATTGCCCTTGATGCCAGCTCAACCTGCTGGTATTTGGCGAAACAGCTACCCGATATTGATATCACCGTGTTCACCAACAGCGTGCGTATTTGCCAAGAGCTATCGAAACGGGAACATATTCAGCTCATCAGCTCCGGTGGGCTGCTGCAGCGTAAATATGCATGCTATGTCAATCCAGCCATCCTTTCCCAGCTCAAAGAACTCGAAATCGATCTCTTTATCTTCTCGTGCGAGGGCATTGATAGAGAAGGCGTTTTATGGGATTCCAACAGCTACAACGCTGAATTTAAATCGCTGCTGCTTAAGCGTGCACTACAATCTTTATTGCTGATAGATAAAAGCAAAATGAACCGCACCAGTGAAATCAAGATTGGTGGTATTAGCGATGTAGTTCAGGTGATAACGAATTTAGAAACACCGGAAATTGACCCTTTATTGGAGGCCGAATATGAGGGCATCAGCCGTTAGTATGAAGTCTTACTTAAGCACGGATTAATCCAAAAATGCATGCGAACACTTGCCGGATGGGCATTATCTCCCTAGAGTTACGCCACTTTATGGCTTATCTGACAGGATTTTTAGGTATAACGCATTGGCTAAAACTATCCAACGAGAACACTATCTAGACTATATCCGCGCTACGCTCATGCTGTTGGGGATACCTTTCCATGTTTCACTGGTCTATTCAGCCCACCATTGGGTGGTGAATAGCACGCCTGAAAGCCTGACTCTCAGCTTATTTAATGATTTTATTCACGCCTTTCGCATGCAGGTCTTCTTTGTTATTTCAGGTTACTTTTCCTGCATGCTGTATCAGCGATACCCGCTTAAAAAATGGCTAAACATTCGCCTAACGCGCTTATTGATCCCCATGGCAACCGCGATGGTGCTGATCACGCTGCCCCAGTTCTGGTATATCCTGCATCACACGTCGGGGATCGGCGACTGGGATCAGGCTAATCTGTGGCAAAAAGCCAATATTTGCGTGTGGTATCTGATTTCACACCTTTGGTTTTTACTCACGCTAAGTTTGCTTACCGTCGTCAGCGCACCGCTGCTCAACGCCATCGTTAATCGCGGGCTTTGGAGCAAAGTATCACCCCACATGTTATTGCCAATTTTCATTACGTTAGGCGTGGTTTTTGCCGTTCTACACAAGCTTTGTGCAACGTTTATGCCCGACATTACCGGCTCAGCGTTATTTAACTTTTTAGTGGTTAATACATTGATGTATTTCCCATTTTATTTGCTAGGCGCTGTGGCATTCGTGCATATAAGGCATAAAGAAAACATCACGCGGGTGTCATTCAGCGATGGGCTGATTGCGGCGGCGTCGGTGGGATTATATTTGCTGAATGAAAATACACAGGTCTTCGCCCCGCTTCAGCTCAGCGTGCAATTTTGCCTGATTTTCATTATTGGCCTGACGATGACTAAAGTCGTGCTCACGCTAGGTCATCGCCTGTTGAACAGAGAGTCTCGCGGTGTCACCTATTTTGTTGGCGCATCGCTGTTTATCTATCTGGTTCATCATCCACTGACGATTATCTACGGCAGCCTGATGGAAAACGCGCATCCGAACCCATTCGTTGGATTCATTATTGGCATCACGCTGGTGGTATTAGGGTCGTTAGCGCTGTATGAAATACATCGTCGAGTGCCTCTGCTGCGCTACCTGTTTTCCGGTAAGCCACAGAAACCCGTGGTGAATTCAGTTAAATGATGAAATTTGCCAGCCGCTCTGGCTGGCAAATCATTTTGCAGGTTACGCCTTTGGCAGCTCTTTAATCAGCGCCTGACGCTGGTTGTCGAGCGTAGTAATGCGCGTGCAAACGTCTTTCCCGAAAGCTTTGAAGTCATCATCCTGTTTGCTCCACTCGGTACGGATCGCCTGCTGTAACCCACCCAGATTGCCCATAATGGCCTGTAACGGGTTATCAGACTTGGTAGCATTCGCAGCCTGTTTCAGCCCCATCTCATTGATGCTGTCTTGTAGAACGCCGCCCATGGTTTGGTTTACTAGATTCTGACCTTCCTGCTCAACTTTTGAAATGGCTTGGTGATGGAAGGTGTATCCATCGCTGCGCTTCTCTAGAATTTTTTGCATCTGCTCTTTGAGCTGAGAATCCAGTTTGGTCAGGCGGTTACGAATATTGCTGTCGCTACCCACCTGCTCAACGATCACTTTATCCAGAGAAACACGGGCTTTCTCCAAGCGTTGCTGAGCACCTTGATCGATCCACGGAAAATCAGTGCGAATACCCGATTGCAGATTCACCGCCTGCTGTTGCGCTTTAGCACTGAGCGCTACAGCTTTGCCATCGCGGGTCATATTGCCGTTTTTATCAATGGTAAGATTTCCGCTGGCACCCACGATCTGTACCTGCTGCGGATTAACAATGATGTCATCCTGCGGCTTAACGTTACATTCCCATGCTGCCTGTGCCTGCCACGCGGTTAGCATCAGCAGAGATAACCCTAATTTACGAATCATGCGTTCTTTCTCTCCTAAAAAATCGAGCGGCCAATGCGCTGTGCCAAGATTTCAAGCGCAGCGGTTCCCGCCAGTGAGTTACCCGAGGCATCCAGTTCTGGACACCAAACCGCGATACTCATTTCATGTGGAACAACGGCAATAATGCCACCGCCCACGCCTGACTTGCCGGGCATCCCGACACGATAGGCAAATTCGCCAGCGCCATCATACATACCGCTGGTTACCATCATGGCATTAATCTGGCGGTTCTGCCGCTCATTGATGAGAGGCTCATCCAGCGCAGGTGAATGCCCGTTATTGGCAAGATAGACAAAAGTACGCGCCAGTTCCATACAGCTCATTCTTAAAGCGCAGTAGTGGAAGTAGGTTTGCAGCACCGTAATTACGTCATTTTCGAAGTTGCCAAACGACTTCATCAGATACGCAATAGCCGCATTTCGATCTGAATGTTCAAACTCAGAGCGCGCAACACGAGCGTCATACACGATATCCGGCTCACCAGACAGCGCCCGTACCACTTCCAGCATACGCTGCTTAGGCGCGCTCAGACGCGACTGGAGCATATCGCACACCACCAGCGCACCTGCGTTAATAAAAGGGTTGCGCGGCTTCCCCTGCTCCAGCTCAAGCTGCAACAGCGAGTTAAACGGCTGACCAGACGGTTCTTTACCGACGCGCGCCCAGATATCCGACTCCGCATAGCGGCTCAGCGCCAAGGTCAAGCTCAATACTTTAGAAATCGACTGAATAGAAAAGCGCTCATCTGCGTCACCGGCTTGGTAGGTTTCGCCATCGACGGTACATACGGCAATCCCCAGCTTATTCGCAGGCACTTCAGCCAAAGCCGGGATATAGTCCGCCACTTTGCCCTGCCCAATCAAAGGGCGTACCTGAGCCAGAATATCTTCCAGCAGTTGATTACTCAGCTTAGTCGCCACACGCTACTCCACAATGCATCCAAAATACGTTCATAACGGGCGGGAGGATAAAGCAAATGCGCCGGAACGGAAAGGAGTAGCGGAGAGATAACGTGGATACAAAATAACTTTGCGAACAGCATTCCATAAGCTGTGGATCTCACTAGAAGATTAAAATGATCAGAGCTAGATTGCGCAAATTAACGCTATGGACAGAGAGTAAATCACATGGAATTTCTAGCGCTAAAACAGGGGGGCTTCACCCTGCATCTATGCCATTTCAGCATCCATAATCAACCGTTTACCTGTTTGTTTTCTTTGGTAGATCTTAATGATGCCAGCTACTTAATGTTTAGATCTGATGAGGTTGGTTTTTTATTGCAAGAACCTAGTTATGACGTCAAATTCGATCGCCAAGATAACTTTGAGTCTGGCCATTTTTATGCATCTCCGGTTTCACAAATAACGCGCTTTGGTTATCGAGAACTATTGGTGTTAGGCAAAATTCTCACGCGAATTATTGAACAGCATTATCAAACGTTTAATGCTAAATCCTATTTTGCCAACGCTGAAAATATACGCTTAAAACATTTCTACGATAGGCTTGTACGAAGAGGGGAAAATAGGTTAAATTTTGAACTCAATAACAATATTGGCCCTGGAGAACTCGGTTATGCTTTCAAGACCCCCAGTTTCAGAACTCAAAAAAATGACCGTACGTGAACGAAAGATTTTAGGTATGCAACTTGCCAAGCAAGCCTTCGATTTGGCAGTCAAAAACGATAAAATTGTGCGGATACCCTTCGCAAAACAATAAAAAACCCGCCGAAGCGGGTTTTTTTATACCTGTGGAAATCAATCCCACCAAACATCAAACAGATCGCTCACGACAACATTTTTCATGCCGTGTGCTTCCAGCCAGTCTTTAACCAGCTTCTGATGCTCTTCGGTGCACTGACCGATCTGCTGCAGGCAAATCAGACCTTCCCACGCCAGATAGCCACTGCCATCAAATGCCAGACCGTTTGGCTCAATCGCTTCATCGATGAATTTATCAACGGTAGTGTCGATAATGTCGATACCGGTGCCTTCTTCAAAGTTCCAGCTTACGCTGAAACCCAATTCCTGAAACTCATCGATATGCATCTTTTTACGCAAACGACGGCTGCGGTTTTTAGCCATTATTCTACCCTCTCAAACATCAAATCCCAGTTGCCATGCCCCAAACGCTGACCACGCAGTTCAAACTTCGTTAATGGACGCGAGTCCGGCCGAGGGACGTATGTATTATCGCTGGACAGGTTTTTGTAACCCGGTGCGTTGTTCATCACTTCCAGCATATGCTCGGCGTAGTTTTCCCAGTCAGTTGCCATATGGAAAACGCCGCCGATTTTTAACTTGCTCTTAATCTGCTGTGCAAACGGAGCCTGTACGATACGGCGCTTATGATGGCGCGCCTTATGCCATGGATCGGGGAAGAATAGCTGAACCATTGCCAGCGAATTCTCCGGGATCATCTCTTCCAATACTTCAATCGCATCATGGCACATCACGCGTAAATTGGTGATACCTGCTTCATGAGCTGCGGCTAAACATGCCCCCACGCCTGGCGAGTGGACTTCAATGCCGAGGAAGTTTTTCTCAGGATGCTGCTGCGCCATGGTAACCAATGACGCGCCCATACCAAAGCCGATTTCAAGCACGGTAGGCGCTTCACGGCCAAATAAAGCAACGAGATCCAGCGGTTGTGGCTGAAAATCTACGCCCATCACCGGCCAGAAGTTATCCAGCGCAAACTGCTGCCCTTTGGTCAGACGCCCTTGGCGGCGTACAAAACTGCGGATACGGCGCATAACGCGGCCGTTCTCATCAAATTCCGGTGATACAACGTCATTCATAGTGGTGCTTCATCTGCCTGAATGTGGATGTTTAACATAAAGTGAGCGCGCATTATGCAAAATTGGCCCGTTTTAACAAGTTTTGATTTTAACAGCTACTGGCAAGCTCTAGTCAGAAACTTTCATTAATTAGAGTTATTCGTTGAATAAAACACGTATTAATCATCGCTATTACATCACCATTTTAGCTATGGCCAACATCCTGTGAATAACAGGAAATCGCCTATTCGCACCAGCTTGAGAAAGATCCGGTTTACAGCAGGTAGGCTCTGTGCTGCAATCGCTGCCTATTTTTATCGGCCTCGCTTTCTTAACCAGCGCAGCCTATTGGGAACTTTTCACGCTTATGATGCTGGCGCAACAGTTCGCGCAGTCGGTGCTAACTTGGTACGACCGCTACGGACGTAAAACTTTGCCGTGGCAAAGTCCAAAAACACCTTATCAAGTATGGCTTTCAGAAGTCATGTTGCAACAAACACAGGTTGCGACGGTGATCCCCTATTTTCTGCGTTTTATGGAAAAATTCCCTGACGTGCGAGCGTTGGCCACAGCGCCTCAGGATGAGGTTTTACACCTGTGGACCGGTCTCGGCTACTATGCCCGTGGGCGTAATCTGCATAAAGCCGCGCAAACCATCGTTGAAAAGCACGGCGGTGAATTCCCAACCTCTTTTGAAGACGTATGCGCACTGCCTGGCGTTGGGCGTTCCACCGCAGGCGCGATCCTCTCTTTATCGCTTGGCCAGCATTACCCTATTTTAGACGGAAACGTAAAACGCGTATTGGCTCGCTGCTATGCGGTTGACGGTTGGCCGGGCAAAAAAGAGGTTGAAAACCGTCTGTGGCAAATCAGTGAGGAAGTCACTCCAGCCAAAGGCGTCAGCCAATTTAATCAGGCGATGATGGATTTAGGTGCAATAGTTTGTACGCGCAGCAAACCAAAATGCGAACTGTGCCCGCTGAGCGGCGGATGCATAGCTTACGCCAACAACAGTTGGAGCCAGTATCCGGGCAAGAAACCGAAACAGACCATTCCCGAACGAACCGGCTATTTCTTAATGATGCAAATAGGCGATAAGGTCTGGCTGGAGCAGCGTCCTAACGTTGGGCTATGGGGTGGCTTGTACTGTTTCCCACAGTTCACCAGCGAGGATGAATTACGCCAGCATGTCGAGTCTTTGGGCATGGGTCAGCCGAAGCTTCATCAGCTAACCTCATTTCGCCACACCTTTAGCCATTTTCATTTAGATATCGTGCCAATTTGGTTTGATATAACACAGCACAGTCACTGCATGGATGAAGGACCTGGACTCTGGTATAACTTAGCCCAGCCACCGTCTGTCGGTCTGGCAGCCCCCGTGGAACGTTTATTGCAGCAGCTGGCAAAAGAGCCCGTTGCTAAGTGAAAGTTATGACTTTCAATAAACTGAACCAGGCTCACCACATGAGGAATAATCATGAGTAGAACAATTTTTTGTACATTTCTGAACCAAGAGGCCGAAGGGCAGGATTTCCAGCTATATCCAGGTGAACTGGGTAAGCGCATCTATAACGAAATCTCTAAAGAGGCGTGGTCGCAGTGGATGTCGAAACAAACCATGCTCATCAACGAGAAAAAACTCAACATGATGAACCCTGACGACCGAAAACTGCTGGAACAGGAAATGGTGAAGTTCCTGTTTGAAGGCCACGACGTGCATATCGAAGGTTACACGCCGCCAAGTCAGTAAGCTTATTAATAAGTATATTGCGGGTTTAATAACGTTAAGCTCGCAATTTGAGACCCATTTTTCATCCAATATGGCTGTGAAGATGAAGAAAGTTTTAGCATTGATCCTGATCGCACCCTTGCTGATCTCTTGTTCTGGAAAGAAAAATACTCAGGACAGCGAAGCCTTTGTCAAAGATACCAATGGCTTCGATATTTTGATGGGACAGTTTGCCCATAACATTGAAAACATTTGGGGCATTAACGAGGTACTGATTGCGGGTCCAAAAGACTACGTAAAATATACCGACCGATACCTCACGCGTAGCCATATCAACTTTGACTCCGGCCAGATCACCATTGAAACCATCTCACCAACCGATCCCGCAGCCAGTTTAAAACAGGCGATCGTGAGCACTTTGCTGATGGGTGACGATCCGGGGTCTATCGATCTCTATTCTGATGTGAACGATATTCAGATCAGTAAAGAACCCTTCCTGTATGGACAGGTGCTAGATAATACCGGACAGCCGATTCGCTGGCAGGGGCGCGCCAGTAACTTTGCCGACTATCTGATCCAGCACAAGCTGATGAAACGTACGTCTGGCCTGCACGTCATTTACTCCGTGACCATTCAATTGGTGCCTAACCACTTGGATAAGCGTGCGCATAAATACCTTGGTATGGTGCGTAAAGCCTCAGAGAAATATGGCGTTGATGAGTCATTGATTCTGGCTATTATGCAAACCGAATCCAGCTTTAACCCGTATGCGGTAAGTGGCTCGGATGCGCTCGGCCTGATGCAGGTTGTTCAGCACACGGCGGGTAAAGACGTGTTTGTGCAAAAAGGAAAATGGGGTACACCAAGCCGTAGTTATCTGTTTGATCCAGAGAATAATATCGATACAGGTACAGCTTATCTGGCGATTTTGCAGAACAACTATTTGGGTGGTATTCAGAATCCAACCTCACGCCGCTATGCCGTTATTACCGCTTATAACGGCGGAGCAGGTAGCGTGCTGCGCGTGTTCTCTAGCGACCGTAACCGCGCGGTAAGTATCATCAACCAGTTAACCCCGGGTGATGTGTACGAAACGCTAACCAATAAGCATCCATCGGGCGAGTCTCGTCGTTATCTGAGCAAAGTTAACAACGCTCAGAAGAGCTATCGTCGCGGGAAGTAAGTTTTTGCATTAATTCCCACCCAGCCTCCCCCTTCGCGGGGGGAGGCTTAGATCGGACGAATGGCTAATACTTGAGCTAGAAATTAATCATGATGATGGTGATGTCCTTTCCCATCCTCATGCTGATGTTCATACTCTTCACCCGGCACAACCAGCAGTTTGCCGTAGCGAACGCCTCGTTCGGCAATCACCTTCTCGGCCAACCCTTTCACTTTTCCCGTCGCGCCTTTCAGCAAGGAAACTTCGAGGCAACTACCGTGATCGAGATGTACATGCAGGCTCGCAAGGGAGAGATCGTGGTGATCGTGAAAGCTTTTCGTTAGACGCTTAGAAAGCTCACGCGCTTCATGATCGTAAACGTAAAACAGCGCAGCCACACAGTTGCTGGTTTCATCGTTCGACGTTGGCGTTGCCGTAGCTTGCAGCCCCGCCCGCGCCAAATCTCGGATCGCCTCTGAGCGGTTTTGGTAATTACGTTCTTTAATGATGGCATCAATTTCTGCCATCAAATCGTCATCCAATGAAAGAGTGACTCGTTGCATAAAGTTAATTCCTGAAGCGGCATAATTCTTCAGAGTATGACATTGTTCCTATGCTGAAAAAAACGACCTCGGTCAGCTAATCCATCAACTCCAGCGGACCACCTTTGCTCAACGCGAGCTGATACGCTGGCCTTGCATGCAAACGCTTCAATAAGCCTCGCGCATGCGGCGCTTTATCTAAACCAGTACGGATATTCATCGCCTCAAGCGGAAAACTCATTTGTATATCAGCCAGACTAAAATGATCGCCTGCAAACCAGTTATTTTTGCTCAGATGATTTTCAATGAAACGAAGATGCGTCGCCAGTTGCTGATCGAGATACCCGCGCTGCACGCCTTTGCCAAGCAGGCTTCCAATTGGGCGAATCAGCCACGGAACCGGCGCTTTTCCCAAACGATTAAAAATCAGCTTCATCACTAATAACGGCATTAACGATCCTTCGGCATAGTGCAACCAATAACGGTATTGCATGCGTTCTGGTTTTTCTTGTGGCTTTAGCAGCGCCGAATGGTCATAGGTCTCTTGAAGATACTCAAGAATGGCGGCTGACTCCGCAATGGTCCACTCACCATCGGTCAGAACCGGAGCTTTGCCCAGCGGGTGAATTTTTTTCAGCGATTCAGGCGCCAGCATGGTCACTGGATCGCGTTGGTATTGCTCAATCTGGTAGGGTAAACCAAGCTCCTCGAGGGTCCAAAGCACACGGTGGGAACGCGAATTGTTAAGATGATGAACCGTAATCATTGGCTAACTCCGCTGGCTTATGTTTTCTAACTATAGCCAGCAGTGACGAAATCACACAGAAGATTATGAGCATGAGGAAAAACAAAGAGAGCCGCTAATGGGCTCTCTTCATGGGGTAAAACAAGTATTTAATAAGCTTGATTACAAACCACTATTAAACATTTTTGTCCTGCATTTCAAAGCGTGGAGAAATCAGGCCGTACAGTGTCCATCCTAAGAAGGTCACAATCGCACCGTACATCATGGCTTCTTCGCCAGATGAATAAAGCGCATAGAAGCTATACATAGCACCGATAAACGCGATGATATTCGCCATACGCGCCTTGCTAGGATTCACCTTCGCTACTTTCTGGATAATAACCAACGCCGCCATTGAAAGGATGTACGGAATAATGTTGGTCACCACCGCCAAGTTAACCAGCACGTTAAACTGTTTATTCAGCGACGGACTGATGGTCATCAAAGACAGCACGGTTTGGATGATCACGATAACGATCATGCCTTTTACCGGCGCTTCAGCTTTAGTCAATTTAGAGAAAACTTTAGGGAAATAGCCTTCATCCGCAGAGGATTTAAATACCTGCGCGATGGTGAACTGCCAACCCAGCAATGAACCTACGCAGGACATAATCATCAGAGCCATGATGATTTTACCCACGCCCGGCGTAAACATTTGGGCAAATGCCAAACCAAACGGCGCGGTTGAGTTAGCCAAATCCATGTTTGGCACAATACCTGCAATCACGTTGGTGGACACAATATAAATAACCGCTGCGCCTAACGTCCCGCCCAATACGGCGATAGGAACGTTGCGCTCAGGGTTCTCAACAACGTCGGTATTCGCACAGGCTGATTCTAAGCCCAAGAATGCCCATAACGTCATAGCAATAGAAGAACCGACGGCTTCAAATACAGGTAAATGATGCGGGTTCCATGATTGCACATACATGGTTGGGCTAAACCAGAACCAACCGATAATGGAAATCCCGACAACAGGAATGATGACGCCCCAAACGGTCACGCCGCTGATACGGCCTGTGATGCGTGCGCCACCGAAGTTAGCGATAGTCGCCAGCCACAGCACGCCAATAGTTGCGATACAAATTCCCAGTGGCGTTAGGTTCGCCCCCATTAATTCGGTACCGTAACCTACAGCCGAAATCGCGATTGCCACGTTAGCAATCAGCAGCGATACACCGTAGGTGTAGTTCGCCATAAAGTTGCCGGATTTGCCGAATGCATATTCAGCATACCCGCCCATACCGCCTGATTTACGGCTAAACATCCCGCACTTAGCAAATGCATAGGCCAAGGCCATCGACCCTAGCGCTGTCACCAGCCATGAAACGATGGAAAGCGTACCCACTTCCGCTAATTTGGTCGGCAACATGATGATCCCTGACCCCATCATGTTAACCGCTGTCAAAATTGTGAGCTGAACGACGCCCATTTTGTTACTGCCTTTAGACGTACTCATAAACAATCTCTCTTATGAAATCTATTGGCGGAGAGCTGGAAACGTCGCAACTCCCCGCTGTTTCTTTTATCGGAAAATCAGTTTCGGCCAGTACCCCTGCCGAGAAATGATTTCTAATTTATTGTTTAATAACATAACCATAAGCACGTTTACGTCCATCCTCGTCCTGTTGGATATAGACACCCTGTAGTTCAGGTGCGAACCCTGGCAGCAGGTTAATGCCCTCTTCCAATGCCAAGAAGTAACGCTGTACAGAACCGCCCCAGATTTCACCTGGGACTACGCACAGAACACCTGGAGGATAAGGAAGTGCGCCTTCAGCGGCGATGCGGCCTTCAACCTGATTGAGCGCAACCAGTTCAACGTTGCCACGGACAAACTCGATATTCGCCTGCTGTGGATTCATCACCACTTTCGGGAAGTGAGCTTTACGGAACATCTCTTTTTGCAGCTGTTTCACGTTATGGCTGACATACAGGTCATGCATTTCCTGACACAGCTGACGGATGGTGTAACCCTGATAACGTTCTTCGTAATTTTTGTAGATCGATGGCAGCACTTCTGACAGTGGCGCATCTTCTTCTAACAGGCGTTCAAAGCGAGCGATTTGTGCAACAAGATGCTGCATCTTCGCCATATCTTCCGCAGGCGTCATCAGGAACAGGATTGAGTTCAGGTCACATTTCTCTGGAACGATGCCATTCTCACGCAGGAAGTTGGCAAGAATAGTCGCTGGAACACCAAACTTATCGTATTCACCGGTTTGCACGTTGATACCCGGCGTGGTCAGCATCAGTTTGCATGGGTCCACAAAGTATTGATGCTCTGCGTAACCTTCAAATGAATGCCAACGTTCACCAGGAATGAAGTCGAAGAAGCGCAGATCGTTAGCCATTTCTTCGGTATCAAAGTCTTCCCATTTACGGCCATCGATGGTTGCAGGAACGAACGGACGAATGTGTTTGCAGAGTTTTAACAACAGCTTACGTGTTTCGATACCGACTTTAACGCAGTCCATCCACATACGTTTTCCGCTTTCGCCTTCGTGCATTTTGGCGTTCACATCAAGCGCAGCAAACAATGGATAGAACGGGCTGGTTGACGCATGCATCATGAAAGCATTGTTCATGCGTTTATGATTTACATAGCGATCTTGGCCTTTGATATGTTTATCTTTTTTGTGGATCTGTGAAGTCTGAGAGAAACCAGCTTGTTGTTTATGAACCGACTGAGTCACCAGAATGCCCGGATCGTTTTCATTCAGTTCCAACAGCAGAGGAGAGCAATCATTCATCATTGGAATGAACTGTTCGTAGCCTACCCATGCAGAGTCAAACAGGATGTAATCACACAGATGACCAATCTTATCGACAACCTGACGGGCGTTATAGATAGTGCCATCGTAGGTGCCTAACTGAATAACCGCTAAGCGGAATGGGCGTTTTTCTGAAGAGCGTTCTGGAGCCACTTCACGCACTAAATCGCGCAGGTATTTCTCTTCAAAACAGTGGGAATCAATACCACCGATAAAGCCAAACGGGTTACGCGCAGTTTCCAGATATACCGGCGTTGCACCCGCCTGAATTAGCGCACCGTGGTGGTTAGATTTATGGTTGTTACGGTCAAATAACACTAAATCACCCGGAGCCAACAGCGCATTCAGCACCACTTTGTTCGAAGATGAAGTGCCGTTTAATACGAAGTAGGTTTTATCAGCGTTAAAGACTTTGGCCGCATGCATCTGCGCGGTGCAAGGAGCGCCTTCATGGATAAGCAGGTCACCCATTGATACGTCAGCGTTACACAGGTCAGAACGGAATAATGTTTCACCAAAGTAATCAAAGAACTGACGGCCCGCAGGATGACGGCGGAAGAACTGGCCACCTTGATGCCCTGGGCAGTCAAATGCGGCGTTACCCTGCTGCACATATTCAACGAGGCTACCAAAGAAAGGAGGTAAAACGTCTTTCTCATATTTAACCGCAGCAGCCTCAAGCTGTTTACCGTAGAAATCAACGTTGCCATCACACAGCTCAAACACGCCAGTGACACGCGGCAGTACTTCTGCTGGCAATTCTTCTTCGCAGCAAACGGCGACAAAAACAGGAATACCGAAACCGGTTTGTTCAATCGTATCCAGCGTGCCTGAAACCGCATCTTCAACGGAAATAACGGCAGCAGAAACATCAGTAAAATTAGTATTATTAATATCTACAGTTTCACGTTCGGTACTAAAGCATTCAGAGGTGTTGTTATTAACTGCTATTTTTAGTTTTTCCATTTTATTTATGGTCTCTTATTTTATTAATAGTCATGAATTTAGGGTAAAGCATAGTCGTCAGATATTCCCCTTAGGGATCCGATGCGTAATTATTTTTTAAAGGCAATATTACCCCGCAATAATTCAGGTTATTGAATTACTGGAATAGGTAGATAAATGCCAGGTGGCTAAGCCACCAGATTGGCGCATGAGTTTATTGGGATAGTCAAAATCCGCTTACCGAATGATGGACAAAACTAGATTATTCAGCTAGATACTAGATTTACCAACGAATGAGATCGGGCAAGCATGACGATCCGCAACAACGGACGCCGTAGGAGGGGGGATTATTTAGAGTTGAAAAGGTGAAAATCAAAGCAGCTACGATGGGCCATCATCATAAGATGCGTGACGCGTCGGATATGCGGCATAGCTTTATTGTTATTTTCCATTTCCTATTTCCTCTTTATGTGGAAACCGAGGACATTGTAACCTGTGCGATTATGTAAACCGTGATATTTATCACTATTACGAGGTATATAATAAATAAAAAAATATTATTGTCCAGCCTTGAATGCATATTTAAGCATCGCTAATAGTTAGTAATATGTAACGAATTGCTTTTATCTGTATTATTAAAATAAATCCTATCATTAAAGAAATTCGGCAACATTGAATTTTTGAGTTTGTACAAATAATGCGGTTTTATTATAAATTGATACGAAATTGTAAAAAATATGTTTTGTAATTAACCGTGCTAAAAAATTTAATATGATTTTTTAATTAAAAAAAACGCTTAAAAATTCACTTTATAGATTAAAAACACAACCTTTATAATTTTAAGTTATGATTTTTATCTGTCAGGATCTGCACTTCATCGCGATGAATGCGTCATTATTGAGCGCTTAAACCATGAAAGTGATAAATTTATTGACGCGGCGGCGCTAATACGTTTTAATGCGCCCCGTTGCCCGGATAGCTCAGTCGGTAGAGCAGGGGATTGAAAATCCCCGTGTCCTTGGTTCGATTCCGAGTCCGGGCACCACTATTTAAAGAAACCAGCCTAAGGGCTGGTTTTTTGCTTTCTGGCATACGGACTCTTCATCGAACTTCGTTCGATAATTCGCCGCCAGCGGCTCACCCAGCGGGCCAACGCCGTACCAAAGCATTTGCCAGCGAGGAGGAAGACCATCCAGTCTTACGCGAAACCGCCGCCAGTGAAGTCCCCTGCATTTTCAGTACAGTGATAATGTCGGCAAAATGCCAGTCCGGTTGCATCAAACCGCCACCTCATCGATAAACTTCACGCCTTCAGATGTGCGGATCCAGCGCGGCGCTCTGAGTTCGTCGGCAAACTCACCAGCTCAAAAAGTAATCCGGTGAGCTATTTTTCTTCATCAGCATCAAAAGTGTATTTGATGAGTAGTGCATAGGTCAGCAATCTGACCGTTCTGCCATTGCCGTTACCAAATGGGTGTATCCAGCCAAATCGATGATGCACCAGCGCAACTTTCATCAGATCGTATTTTGGTTTATCTACGATCCAGTGGACTGCGTTTTGCCCGCTGAGATGAACTTAATCTGAAAGCGCATATCTGGAGCGTCCCTGCCCGGCGCAAGCCAGTTATCCTCGCGTCCCAGAAAACTCTTTTACGGTACGTCCTGCGTCTGCGGAGACGTCAAGGCGGCAATGATCTGGTTTTCGATGAATCAGGTTTTTCGAATAGCGATTTTATTAGGAAGATATAATCAGTCGGTAAGAAAATCTTTGGAAGTGAATAGCACCATTTATTGCGATACATACAGTGGTACTGATAGTACAACGAGGATATAATCAGCTAAACGAAAAAATAGCGAGAAATAATAAAGTGTTTACAAGTAAACTGCTATGGATTGCAATTTTTATTTTTGGTGTTGTACCACCAGTAATAATTCTTATTTTGTATGATTATTCAGTTAGTGGAGAATATTTTAGCCTCCTATCTAAAGGAATAAATATCAGCCTTTCAAAAAAGTCTGGCGACTGGTCTAATTTTGGTTCACTTTTATCGGGTGTATTCACTCTTTTGAGTGCAATAGCCTCTCTGGCTACATTGATCTTCCTACTACAACAACAAAAGAAAAATGATCAAGAACGTTCTGAACAACTTCGGATTCAAAAAGAGATTCAAAAAGAGATTCAAAAAGAGATTCAAGATAAAAACAATCTTCATCTTGAAGCAAAAAAGGAATTAATGAAATTTGAAATGTATAAAACCCACAAGGAAATGTTCGATGACGTACTAAATAAAATAGAGATAGCAAGCTCAGGGTTCAAATTTAAAGATAGAAATTCATTGTATAATAAAATATTCACAAATAATAGTTTTTTTAACATTGAAATAAAAGTAGAAATACAGTCAAATTTATTTCTTGATGTTATAAAAAAAAGATATCTACGTCTTCTAGAAAACGTGAAAAATAACTGGGGAATTGACAATAATGACTCTAAAATATTCTCTTATATATATGAATTTAAGCTCATCAATGATGAACTTGGTTTAGAATCTGTAGAAGAACCGAAGAGTTGGGATTTTTTATATGCTGGCAGACCAATTGGACTTAATGCATTAACTCCATGGGTCTCTTTTTTGACTTACCATAATATGATAAGTGATATCTTATCCTTTACCGGAAATGGTAGATTGCAAGATAAAATCATTTCAGACTGGGGAGAAATCATCTTTGAATCCATATCAAAAATAACATTACCTTTTGATTCAAATGATGTTATTACATATAAAAACTTTGGCTTACTGTGCCCTTACAATGAACTTGGCTCCTTAACAAACCTCATAGAACTTTATGAAATCTGCAAGAAAAATCGTAGGGTAGACCCCACGAGACTTCAATGTACCTATACACATATCATCTCTTCATACAGCCCATCTATTATTTACGAAAGGTTCCCTCGTAATATTAATGATGTATACAGAAAAGCACTAGATATATATAATTGTGAGTTAGCGAAAATATAGATTCTTAATCTGATTAGTGGATTCATCCAGAAATATAATTACATCATAATAATATTTTCCCCTGAAGCAAGGTCAGGATAAAATTAGAGAGTCGATACTGAAAAAGGAAATAAATAACATTATGATTATCGTTTACTAGATTTGCTTTATTAATATTAAAAACTGATTTCTATCATTTAATATTGACTCTTATCTGATAGTCATCCAGTCTTCCTTCAAGATCAGAAATTAGGTACTCAATAGTTTTTGAAACCTCCTCGTGACTATTAAATTCATCAGGAACACCTTCCATATATAGGGCTTGTATTATGTCGTTTTTAAAGGGATAAACGCCTCTGAGTTAGTCGCCATAAACACTAATCATTTTTTTGAACAATTTTCACCTAACATAGCTAACTTTCGTTTTCGAACCAATCTTTTTAACTACCCGCCAGCTTTACTTTTAGTATCCTATCTAAATAGCCCATTCATATTTTTATGCTCACAGGCAAAACATCAATTTCAAATTGATAAACTCCCCACCAAATCCCCCAGCGTCATCGGCGATGGCTCACAGATAAAAATTCCCGCGCCTCATTAGATAACGCGTGCACCAACATGCCACGAATACCGATGGTCTCCGCGGCCTGAATTACTCCGAGTCCGGGCACCACTATTTAAAGAAACCAGCCCTATGGCTAACATCGTTTGTTTAAGAAATCGAGATACTCGGCATAACACGCTGCTGGGCGCTTAGGCGGCTTACGCCGTTGCAACCCCATCGGCATGTTCTGCCTAAAATCGAGCTTAAGTGAACGGTGTTAATCCATAAGGCCGGTTGTTTTTTCTGAAATAAAATCTCTGTGATTATGGAGATCTTTTCAGCTGAAAATACTAATCCATATATAACTTACAGAACCATCTCACGAATAACGTCTACACGATTAACGAATCCGTTCAATTTATTATATAAGTCTTCAGAGTGTTCATTGCATGTGGGGTTTAATATATACAATATAGCATTTGCTGATTCATCAAGGCACAATCCCCCACCCCCGCCGTATTCCTGTTCATTCATATTCGTTGAAAGCATTTTTTTATAACCGCTGTTTGAATCCGCTATATCACTAGCATAACAGACCATTGCATAAAACCGCCATGCACTATCAATCAAACGAATTGAAATCGGATAAACGCCATCAATAAGTATTATGGCTTGCTGCTTATCATCCAAAAATACATCAATTCCTAACTGTTCAGATAAAAATGAAAGTTGATTTTTTATATACTGATTCATAGAAATTCCTCACGATTATTAATCCCACTCGTCATCATCATTCTCGCTCTGACTTTCTGAACTGATACTATCGTCATCAGAATATGCTTTTCTTCTATCATTAATGGCTCTATTTAAAATATCTTCTAACCCATTATTTGCATTGGGTCTTAAGTCAATTTTTTTTTTGCCGGCTCATCAAGTTCAGAAACCCCCACCCTTGCTGCTATGTTGTTTTATTCTATTTTTCAATTCATCCTCAAAGCTCATTTTTACTGGGATTTTTGTGTCAGTTTTATTTGAAGAATTTACTTTATTCTTATCTAGCTGATTATTTTCAATCGCTTCTACGGAAACCATTGGTGGAAGTGGCGGTGGTGGTGGAACATGCTGCGATAACGTCTTAGGTGGTGGCGGTGGCGGCGGTGGAACATTCTGCAACAACGGCTTTGGTGGTAGTGGCGGCGGCGGCGGTGGAACATGCTGCGACTTTGGCGGTGTTGGTGGCGGCGCATACTGCGATGACGACGTGGTCTGCGGTAATGGCGATAATGGCGCTGGCTGTTGTAGTACCGGCGTTTCTACATCCTCATCCACGGCGCGAAGAAGCGACTCCACAGATAGAGCTCTTCTCTCTATCGTGCCCATATTCTCCCTTGTCCTCTGGTTAAAACGAGCGGCATAGACTTGGTGGCGGCACACATCTTGAACTCCCGAAAGCAACAATTCTTCTTTCAGAAGCCCAGCCTCCTTAAGGAGACTATTCATATCTTCCGCTGTGAGGTAACAGCTTGAGCGCTCACTTAAATTAATTTCATTAAGATGATAGTCAGGAACTGCAACATCGTTTTCTATGTTAGAGAAAGCGGCCATAAACGTATCTGATGAGGCAGGCATTGACGTAATAAAATCCATCAGTGCCATTCTCAAAGAATGCACATTTTCTTGGTTACTAAAACGCTCTCGCCCCCCAATATTAGCGATTAACCCATCAACTTTTGATGATAAAATATCAAACAAATCGAAATCGCAGTTATTTACATGAGAGATATCAAAATCCTGGAATGATAATTTCAGTTTCCCTGTAATTGTTTTATCGTTCTCATCACATTCTTTATAAGAGGGGTTTGCTTTTGTTACTTTATCAAAAATTATAGACACATCTGATGACTCTATTTTCCCCTTCCCATTTAAATGCGCATTTACGATATCTTTAGCCCCTTCGCCATAAATATTCGCTAATGCTGAACTAAAGCATTCAATGGCTTTTGCTTCCCGATGTTCTAACGCCTCATATAGTTTTTTAATAAACCCGAGAGACCCTAAGCATGTGCTATTTAAAATAACAATAAAACGCTCTGCTAGCGAGCGCCCAGCGGTCAGACAGTTTTCCTTTCCATTATTTCTTACGGTAAGTACATCATTTTTACCACTCGTTCTTTCAACTTCATTATAATGCGAAATACCTAAGGTTCCACCTGTTGTTACTGCAGTAACCATAATACCCTCCGATTTAATACGCTCATGATCAACACAACAAAAAAACAATATTATTTTTTTAAAAAGCGCACCATGAGGTAATTACCTGAGGTTACTAAAAATAATAATATGCACTGAGTCATATACAAACGCGGATATCTATTCCCTGCTGCTTACTCCTCTTCCTAGGCATCATAGTCAATGTTTAACACCAGCCTTAACAGCGCAGCGACGGGTTCAAACAGCGATTCTGGGATCATTTCACCGTATTGCACTTCCTGAAACAGCTGGCGCGCCAAGGCAATATTTTCGACCACCGGAATAGACTCCCGCAGAGCAAGATTAACGATATGCTCAGCTCGGGCATCAACTCCTTTGTCTAGTATTCGAGGAATTGGCATATCAACGGGATCGTAGCCCAAACAAATCGCAATATGGGTTGGATTACGCACCACAACGGCGGATTGCTTCACGTTCTGCGCAAGGCTCCCACTTTGTAATTCGCGCTGCAAATCACGGCGACGCTTTTTCATCTGTGGGTCACCCTCCATATCTTTATTTTCCTGCTTCACATCCTCCTTACTCATTCGCTGCTGCTTCATGGTGTTGTGACTTTGAAAGGCGTAGTCAAAAACACCCAGCACTACGTAAAACGTCAGTAATGCATACCACATCCAACGAACGAAGGTCGAAAAGACAGGAATAGCACAGGCAGGGTCACAGTATGGCAACGCCTGAAAAGTGGGTGCGTAATAGCTAAACAGATACACGAAAATTAGACATAGCAAGACCACTTTTAGACTCGATTTAAGCAGCTCAATCAGACTATGCAGAGAAAATATCTGCTTGAGATTATTCACGGGATTAATCTTCTCGCCTTTAAAACCAACCGCTTTCGTTGCCAGCATAAATCCCACCTGAGCCAACACACTGGCCACGGTAGCGATGGCCAGCATCCCACCGAATAGGGCAAACATTCTCCCTCCAGCGTTAAGCAACGCCCGCGTCATCATGCTCACGGCATAGTCAAAGGGTTGATTAATTAGCTGTGCAGACAGCAGTATCAACTGAGCGACGCACTCGACAACCGCATCTGAAAAGAAATGAAAAAATGCCAGCACAGCGAGCAATTGCACGCCGGAGGTGATCTCTATGCTTTTAACCACCTGCCCCTCTTGGCGGCTATCACGTTTTTTTTTCTGCGTGGGCTGTTCAGTTTTTTCACTCATGGCTGGCTAACCATTGGCTCACATGTCGATACAACACTTCACTTTCCAACTGGTAGCGATGAAATGCATAGGGCAGCGACAGCAGTAGCAGAAAGAGCGCCAGCACGCTTTTTATCGGCATGGATAAAAAGAACACGTTAAGTTGCTGAGCGGAACGATTGAGCAATCCCAACGCTAAATCAGCCAATACCATGCTGAGTACGGCTGGCAGTGAAAAGCTAAGGCATAGACGATAAAGGATCTGCCACTCGGCAAGGAGAAAATCTAAAAAAGCGTGATTAAACGCCATCGTTTTGCCAACGGGAAAATAGTCGTATGACGCATACAGCGCAGAAAGAAGCAGATTAAAACCACCAGAAATAAAAAACAGCGCGCATAAAAACTGGCTAAACAACAAACCAAAAATTGAGGTTTGCACCGACATCGCCGGATTGAATACGGTTCCCATGGTGGCGCCACGCAGCGTATCAATCAGAAATCCCGCCATATCGACGGCCCAGAAAGGGATCGCGGCGCAAAACCCTAAGAGCAGGCCAATGATCATTTCGCCGGGAATAACGCTAACCCAACCCCAGCCTTGATGAACAATCGGCTGCGCATTAATGATCGGCCACATCGGTAACGCGATCGCCAGCAAGATACCGTTACGGATCAACGACGCTCCCAAACTGCCTATTTGTAGCAAAGGAAACAGCAGCGTAAGCCCCAGCGGCCTCATCATGGCCAAAGCAAGGGTGACCAGGCCGTCATTGATCTGACTAATCATCCGTGGACACCTATCTGTAATAACACCTGCCGGGTATAGGCCAGAAGTAAGCCCCCCAACCAGTGATAGGTCGCCATCAGCATTAGCGCAACGGCCAGCAGTTTGATCATAAACTGCAAGGTTTGATCCTGAATCTGAGTCAGTGCCTGAAATAAACTCACCGCAATCCCAACCACCGATGCCACCAATACCACAGGCAAAGAGGTCATCAGCACCAGCCACATTAGTTCAGTCACAAAACGAGCAAGATTGGCATCGCTCATAAGAAACTCTGCACAAGTTGAGAAAGAATCAGGTCCCATCCCCCTGCCAATAGAAAAATCAGTAACTTAAACGGCAGCGATATGGTCATCGGCGACACCATCATCATGCCCATAGCCAGCAAAATATTAGAGACCAACAGGTCAATCGCCAGAAAAGGCAGATAGATAAGCAACCCGATACGAAATGCCTGCGTCAGTTGGCTAACGGTAAACGCGGGGAGTAGGATCAAAAGCGAGTCCGGCTTCACCCGCCGACGCACCTCTTCAGGCCAGGTTTTAGCAACCAGATTGCGGAAATAACGCGCCTCTTTTTCATCCGAGTTTTTTTGCAAAAACTGGCGGTAAGGCCCGATCGCATGGCTATCCCAGCCGCTCATCCACGGCGGCGCTCCGGCTTCTGCTACCGGATGCCACTGTGCTTTCACCGCCAGCAAGGTCGGCGCCATAATAAACATGGAGAGCACCAGCGCCAGCCCATACAGCGCCATGTTTGGCGGCACCTGCTGAATACCTAACGCGTTGCGTAAGATCGAAAACACCACCGCCAACTTAAGGAATGAGGTTCCCATGACAATGGCCAGCGGCAATATCGATAGCAGGAACAGCAGGGCGATGAGCTGCCAAGGAGAATCAGGCAAAGACATGGTATTTCCTTAATGGATCCAACGATGAACCAGTTATAGCCACCGCCCAACGCCACCACTATCAGGTATTGACCGTATCCTCTTGTATCTGCGGCTGCTCCGCAGAATTCAGGTACCAATGGCTGATTCGCACAAGAAAGCTATCGCCACAGCCGATCAGTTCACCAAGGCCAATGACTCGCCCATTCAGGCGTAGCTTAACCTCAGAAGAGAACTGCGCCTCAGCGGGCAAGAGATCGCCCTCACTCAACGAGCGTAACGCCCCCAAGGAAATATCAACCTGCCCGACCTCCACCAGCAACTTTTGCGGCAGTTCGTTAACGTCGACCGTTAGAGACTGCAGGCAGTCGGTATTATCACGCTCTTCCTGCAGCAGGCTTTCTACATCCTGCACCAGCTCATTAATTTTCATGCGCTCCTCCGACACCATGCATACCCGCGCGACGATGCCCGCAGACAGCAACAAAACACACTCTCCGCCACGTAGATCGCCAAAGGCTTGTATCCGCAATCCCATGCCCACGCAGATATTTCTCAGCTCACTGAGCGAAACCAAACACCAGCCCACATAGCAAGCAAAAGTGATAGGTGGTAACAAACGTACAGGCCGTACTCTGGGCAAAACTTGCTTCGCGATCGTCTGAAAATATGTCGTAGGCCAATTGAATAACAGGGTATGAAATTGATAGTGCTCTACCTGCCAACTGAACGTTAGAGCAATTTGATCAGGCAAAAGACTGCATCGGATTGGGCGACTCATTGAACGTCGCATCTCTGCACCGCTTGCCGCGATTAATGGCGATAGCCCCCATTCGGCGATGCCAAATAGCAGGCCCGTATCAATAAATTCTGGCGCTGATGAACCAATCATCCCTTCACACCACGCTTGCCAGTCACTTTCCAGTAACCAGATTTCACTCCTTATCGTCCCTAACATGACTGAAAAGACGATGCCTTCCTGAGCATCTGTCCATTGCCGAGCACAAACGTGCAAGGGCCCTAACGCGATACCCTCTGAGGGGAGTAACCGAGCAATTTCGCTTTCCTCAGGTAGCATCTTGGGCATAGAACACCTCCAACGTAACGCTGTGCCCGGCAGCATGAAGTTCAGTATTAAGCCACGTGGAAAAACGGGTCAGCTGGGTAAATAACGCATACTGCGGCACCAGCACTTTTAAATGGGTTTTACCCTCAAGCACATTAATTTCACACACCAATCCAGCGGCTATTCCCCCGACTAATCGATAGCGACTCGTATGCTGACACAGCAATACCGATTGCTCGGTGGCGCTGCGCGGCGTCTTCACCATCGGTCCCATGAACCGCGTAAATTTGTGAGTATCGGACGAGCACGATCCTTCCTCTTCGCCATGACTTTGCACGGCATGCCAAATACAGCCTTCCGCTCTAATAACATTCATTGCTCAGTAACTCCTTCAGCTTTTCCTTCTTTTTCATGACGATAATCAGCTCTTGATGCAGCACATTTAGCCGTTCCTGCAGTCGTTTTTGTGCGTCTAACAGTGAACGTTGCTGTAGTGCCAAACTGTGTTCTTCATGAAATAGCCCCCCCATTGTTTGCTTTTGTTCCATCAACGCATTGGCGAGTAAGGTCCCAGACCACGTGAGTATCTGGTTGAGCAACTGCATTAACTCATCGCGCCGAGCTTGGCATTTGCGCTGCATAACCTCAGTTTGCACACGTTGACGCGTTAGCTCCGCCATTTGCCGCCGCAGACGATCTTCACGGCGATCTTTGATCTTGAGTAAACAGTGCAGCATCAGTTGCCCGTCAGATAACGTAGCTGTCGCAGCAGTTCGTCGAGATTGCATAATTCATTACCCTGTTGTTGCAAGAAATGGCAAATAGCGGGGTAGCTTTCCACCGCGCAATCAGCCTGCGGATCCTCTCCACGTGTGAACTCTCCCACCCGCACTAAAAGCTCGACATCACGATATATCGACAATCGCCTGCGCAGCATATTGGCAAGTTCGCGGTGCTCTACGCTGGTTACCATCGGCATAATTCGACTAAGGCTGGCTAACACATCAATGGCGGGGAAATGGGCAGACTCGGCCAAACGGCGTGAAAGAACGATGTGTCCGTCGAGCAACGACCTGACTTCATCGGCAAGAGGTTCATTCATGTCATCGCCCTCGACCAGCACGGTATAAAAGGCGGTGATGCTGCCACTCTCACCCTTGCCAGCCCGCTCAAGCAAACGCGGCAAAGCAGCAAAAACACACGGAGGGTAGCTACCTGGTACCGCAACCTCCCCGCTGGCGAGAGCTATCTCACGCGCGGCTCGGGCGTAGCGCGTGAGTGAGTCGGCAAACAGCAGAACACGCTTACCTCGATCACGGAATGCTTCGGCAATGGTGGTAGCAACAAACAGCGCGCGCATGCGTTCAAGCGCAGGCCGATCAGAGGTAGAGACCACCATGACACAGCGACTACGCCCCTCCTCACCCAGCTTTTGCTCAATAAATTCACGCACCTCGCGTCCACGCTCGCCAATGAGAACTAAGACGTTAATATCGCTATCTGGGCTGTTGCACAGCATCGACATTAGCGTGCTCTTTCCTACTCCCGCGGCGGCAAAAATGCCGATGCGCTGCCCCTCTCCGCAGGTAAGAACGCTATCAATGGCTCGAATACCGGTGAGCATCGGCGTATCAATCAGTTGGCGAGTTAGCGGAGACGGTGGCGGTGCATCATAGTCTCGCCACGGGCCTTGCAACGCGGGGCCTCCGTCTAAGGGTAGGCCCAATCCATCCACAACGCGTCCGAGTAAATCATCTCCCACTGCGACCAAATGCCGCCGCGCGAGCGGCTGGATGGGTTGTCCACAGAACAAGCCCGCGGTACTCACAAAGGGCGATAGCAATGCCGTTGCACCGTCAATCCCAACCACTTCAGCAAGCTCTCCATCGGGCAATAATCGGCAAACTTCACCCATAAAAACGCCGGGAAGGTAGGCATTAATCAACGTTGCGCCAATATGTAAAAGCCGCCCTGTTTTCAAATAACCATGCGGAGGCGGGCTCAGCGGAGTAAGACTCCTTTCCAAGGCCGCCAGAGATGTAGTTTTAATCTTCATCATTGGCCAACTCTTCTGCCGAAAGGTCAATGCTTTGCACTACCTGTACCGCGCAGTTGTCCCCCAACTCCTGCCAAGAGAGCACCGACACGTCAAACAGAGTAGGCTCGATAATTTTGCGTAGAAAACGACGGGCATCGATCGATGTCACCACACGCAAATCACCATGTTCGGCCTGCGCAGTGTGGATTAATGCGAGTATGCGAGTGCTTTGCGAAAGGCTCAAAGCCGCATAGGTCCCCATAGAGGTTTGGCGAATGGATTCACGAATGAGGTTTTCAATTCCCTCACCGACGCGCAGCACCCGCAGTACATCCCCATCGGATTTAAGCCGATGCAAAATATGCCTGCGCAGCGCGATACGTACATATTCAGTTAGCATCAGCACGTCTTTTTCACGCGGAGCCCATTCAATCAGCGTCCCGAAGATCATACGTAGATCACGGATCGACACGCTTTCAGCCACTAAACGCTGTAGGGTTTCGGTTATTTTGCTAATCGGCAGTTGGCGCTGTAACTCTTTCACCAGTTCTGAATAACGCTTTTCCATCGCGTCCATCAGATAACGAGCTTCCTGTACGCCGATAAACTCCGCCATATGGCGTAACAACACCTGCCGCAATAGCACCGTAACTCGCTGATTTCCGCCAAGCACCGACAGCCCAAGCCCCTGCGCTTTTTTGCCCATCTCTTGCGTCAGCCAAACAATATTGCCCATCCCTTCGGGCAGGGGCTTAACCGTACATTCCAACCGATCATCAGGCTTCAACAATAAATAGGGATGTGCAGGTATCTCGAGCGAAAAAACCGACTCTTGGTAAATAAGCACCGTCATACCCTTCACCCGATCTCGGCTATCAACCACGATGCTAACTTCCGGTAAAGGCACGCCGTACTCTTCAAACAGCGTCCAGCGTACGGCGTCAATATCTCTGGCTAACGTGCTGGTATTGAGCTCGGGCATCAAACGCAACGTTAGCGGACGGGCACCTGGCTGCATCACTTCTTCCGTTATTTCTTCAGAGCTCGGGGCTGCGCCTTCAGGACGACGTCTGCGATACCAGATAAATAGGAAAGGCAGCGACGTAAATACCGCCATCACAAAGAAATCGAAGAAGGGAAAACCCGGTATCAACGCGAATAAGATCAGAACCAGCGCGGCCAGCATCAGCGCCTGTGGCTGCTTGCCAAGCTGGGTAGAAAGCTCGCTGGCGAGATTCTGTTTTTTCTCGCCAGGCACACGGGTCACAATAATGCCCGCACTTAATGAAATCAGCAGTGACGGGATCTGGCCGCATAAGCCGTCGCCAATCGAGAGCACGCTATAGGTTTGTACGGCACTCCCCAGCGACATACCGTATTGCACAACCGCAATAATAATGCCGCCGATAATGTTCACTAGGACTACGATAATCCCTGCAATAGCATCCCCTTTTACAAACTTCATGGCTCCGTCCATCGCCCCCAAAAAGCGGCTTTCCTGCTGAACATGCTCACGTAATGTCCGCGCCTGATGAGCATCGATTACGCCCGCTCGCAGATCGCCATCAATGCTCATTTGTTTACCGGGCATACCATCGAGGGAAAAACGGGCGCTCACCTCAGCCACGCGCTCGGTTCCTTTGGTAATCACGATAAACTGCACGATGGTGATAATAGTGAAGATCACCAGCCCCACCGTAAGATTGCCCCCAACCACAAAATGGCCAAAAGCATCCACGATATTGCCTGCGTTATGCTGTAGCAGCACTAAACGCGATGTGCTGATGGTTAATGACAGGCGATACAGCGTAGTAATGAGCAACAGCGAAGGGAAAACCGAGAGATCTAACGGATCGTTGATATAGATGGCGATCAACAACAGGATCACCGAAAAAGTGATGTTGATCGTGATGAGAATGTCCACCATAAACGTCGGCAACGGCAGGATCATCATCACAATGGCGATAAGCAACACTACGGCCAATATGATGTCTTGACGCCCAGCGCAGGCTGCAATCGCCTGCTGAAGCCTTTTCAGACTTACTGTTTTCAAACTGACTACAGGGGGTTGCATAGCGACTCCAGAAACGCCTGTTGGCGGCGATGCAAACGAAGCCATAGCTCGGCGGTACTGTCGGCGGCAGGAGCACAGCTAATCACCAAGCCTCGACGCAGCTGGAAAAATCGCTGAGGGATGCCAACAAAACCGCATGGCTGCCAGCGATATAGCGCCAGCAGCAGCAAACCGTTATCAAACGATCCCTGAAGTAGGCATTGGCTGAGGTGTATTCGCCCATCGCGGAAGTTGAGATAGGTTTCATACTTCTCACGAGACCAACACATATCGGTTGTTACTCGGCAGGTGGGCATATCCGCTAGCTGAATGAATAGCTGGATATTGCGCTCTGTGACTAGATCTAACGTCATTAACACCTCCGCTTTAACATGGACACAGAGTTCCAGATGCGGCGCAGGCGCGGAATCAGGCGATAACCTGATCCCCCTTCATTCCACGTAAAACAGTGATAATTTGATCGCGTTGGTCGTCATCGCTAAAACAGCGGTCGGGCATTAACGAAAAAAGAGCATCCAGATGCTGTAATAGTCGATTGTAGAGCTGGCGTGAAGTCACAAGCGACGTTAGACGCGGTGCAAGCCACTCTTCAAACAACCAGCTTTCATTGGCCATATCTATCAGTAAAGGAAGCAGCGATTCTGCGGGGAGCTGGCAGAGCTTTTCTTCACGCTGGCACTCTTTTTCTAGCCCTAAAAACAGCAGTAGCCGACGTAGGCGAACCAGCACCGCCGCCAAGCGATGTTGTTGATCGCCTGCGACGCAGGCCGAAAGTTCAAAAGCCATAACGCGCAATAAAACCCTAACCCGCTGCCGCCGTTCTGGCCATGCCATAATGCGTTGAAACCATTCGGCCAACGTGACTTCCTCTTCGTCCATCGCCCGCTGAAAAAGCCGGTTAATCTGCGTTAATACCCCTTTATCCACCTGTCCTAGCTCTAACATGCCAAACAGGGCAATCTCCCAGCCGCCTTCTTCCATCAGCATAGAAAGCTGGTCGCTGAGCGCCTTCTTCTTTTTGCGCCCAATATCATCGGCGACCAGTTGGGCTGCAACGCTGAGGATCTGCTGGCCGATGTTTTGGCTAGCATTCTGCTGCTGCATCTGCGGTGGCATATCGCCCTGCTGCTGCATACGCTGCACCATCTTCAACAAAGCCTGCTGGCGCAGTTCCTGACGCTCTTTCATATCCGCTCGCTGATAGTCACGCAGTCGCCCACTGAGAACCATGCCTATCTCCTCCAGCGTTTCGGTCAGCGCACTGCCCGAAGCCTCCTGTAATTCCAGAAGTGCCATATCCATTGGCGATACCCTATTTTCAGTGTGAAGCGGCTGTGTGCTACCAGCGATTTCATGGTTCATCGCCGGTGTGATGTCCGATACTCTCATTTTGCTCTCCGGCTTCTCGCTGAGGGGAACGTAACCACGTCAGCAACTGTTGAAAATGATTGCTCAGGGAAAATGCCACTGAGAGTTGGGGAGACGCTAAAATCACGTGATCGTGGGCGAATTCTGGCTCAAGAACCAAGGTGAAACGCGAACCCAGCGCGGCGCGTACATTTTCCTGTTGGCTAGGATGAAGATGCAGCGTTAAAGCCCCTTCAGACGCCATCAGCTCAGCCTGCTTAGCTAATCGAGCGCAAAGAGTTTTGTCATCGGGCTGTTGGTCAAACCATGCGGTAAGCACCTGTTCAATGCTGTAATGAATGCGGTCCGAAACTGCATGCATCAATGCCCGCTCCAGCGCTTCATCCTGCAATAAATAAGTAATGTGCGTTTGCAACCACTGGGATTCACAGCGGCTAAGCGTGTCCTGCCGCAGTTGCTCTAATTCGTGGCGCGCCTTCTCATTCATTTGGCTACAGGTTTTGCGCGCGCTGCGGATCATGCTTTCCGCCTTCCGCCGCGCCGCATTAACAATAGCCACGGCGTCTTGGTGGGCGCGGCGCTTACTGTCAGCCTGCCGATACACAACGGCTAATAACTCAGCGGGAATAATTCGCCCCGATGGCGGTTGCCAATCAAGTTCGGTCAGCGGAATTTGGCGCATAGCGTTCGCTCCAATAAATTCATTGCAAGCCTAGGCACCGATGGCCATAACGCACGCTCGCACGGCGGCAACGTAATCAGTATTGCATAGAGAACAGCGTCGTCTTGAGCTGCATGATGAAGCACGGAGATACCAAGATTGAATGCGTTGTCGATCATCTCTGAAGGGGAAAACACCGCTCTATTTTTGCCTTGGCACAGGCCAAATAGCTGCCAAATCAACGACTCATCTAACCAGCGTAAAATTGCCAGCCGATAGTCAGGCAATAGGAAGTAGTCGTTGCATCCTAGTTTGAGCAAGCCTATCGCCAGCGCAAACGCGTTGATATTGGATACCATTTTTACCATGCGCCGCTGGCGATCGTTAATCTGCGCCGGCAGCCGTGGTGTCCCTCTGCGTCTCTGCAAAGCGAGGTTTAAGCAGCGATCTAGCGGCTGGCACTCCCCATAGCGCCAGCTCTCTTTCGGCGAGAAACCTAGCGATTCGAGCCATCGCGGATGAGCATAACGTGCAGGAGTCCACAGATAACGGTGTAGGCACAAAACAGCATCATCAACCGTGCCGGCGGTTATCGCCTTTTGCGCCACGTCATCCACATCAGAACGGTGAGAGCAAAAATCGCCAGAATCAATGCAGGTATCAAGGACCGCCGATGCAAGGTTAACCATTGTATCGCCCTCCACTGGGGTTCTTCGGTTGCGTTTACCACACTTTGCATCCTAAATTCAGCCGGTTGCATGAGAATACTGATTTGATCTTGCTGTACGCTGGGGATCGATTTTTCCACCAGATTTTTTATCTGTACGCGGAAAGACTCGAGGTTGACCTGAGGCGAAAATTTAATAAATACCGCCACCGATGAGGGCCCTGTCGCCCCTTCTTCGTCAGGCCCGTGGGACGCAATGGTCACATCGGCGTGAACCACACCGTCCATCTGGCTTAGCATGCCTTCGATACGTTGCTCTTTGAGAAACAGGATTTTTTGCTGCTCTTCAGCCGGTGAGACCACGAGTTGATTTGGCGGAAACATGGTGTCTGCAGAGATATAGCTGCGGCGTGGAAAGCCATTTAAGCGCAATAGTTCAACCGCATTGATGAACTGTGATTTTTCCACCCGCAGCGTGATACCGTCTTCTGCTGTCAGTTTTTCAGCATCAATATGATGCTGCATCAGAATAGCCAACATCTGATTGGCATCGTCTTCAGGCAGTGCGCTGTAAAGCTCAACTCGGCACCCTGTCAGCAGTAAAACCAGCGCGAGGAGCAACGCATGGCGTAACCGTTTCATGTCATATTGGCCAGTTTATTAACCGACTGAGACACCGATCCAGCGATCTTTGCTCCCAAATCAACGCCTACGGTGGTTCCGAGCGTCGCCGCCTGTCGCATTAACATCTGTGGTGCTGATAATGCTCCCACATCGCCCGGCGGGGTACCGGCATACAACAATTGGTTAAATGCCGAGATTTTTTCGCTGCTTGCTTCGCTTAATTTGGGGGCATTGATAGCGCTAGATGTTGCAGCGTAGTCGACCGCCGCCGCATTATTAATCATGCTCATAAGCAAACTCCTGTATCGATCAGAATAAATGGTTTCTCAATAGTTCAGCTTCAGGAAGAGTGATATCTACTAAGGTTTGCCGTGCTAGTTCAGGCTCATCAAGGCCCGCAAGCAACACGGCTAAACAAACCGCCCGCATTTCTTTATCCGGTACTAAATACGGCACTGCAGGCAGCATGGCGCGAACCTGCCTGTGCAGCCCGTGGTTTATCCCAGCAAATGCGGTTTCAACCAACAATCGCCGCTCGTTGTCAGTTAATGTCATATTTTGGAAATAATCCCACTGAGCATATCTTTGATGGTTTTAATCATCGCGCTCTCGTAGTTGATAAAGGTGGAATATTGCTGCACGGCAAATTGGGCTTTGAGCATGGCCTCAGGATTCGTTAAATCCTGGCCATTCATTTTATCTTCAACCGCCTGCCCAGCCTGATGTGCCAGACGCGATAGCGTATTGATAATTTGCTGAATATCCATAATGACCTCCCGATATAAGCGGGCAAATTTGGTCATCGTCGACCACCCGCTATAGGCATTATGGCCGCTGGTGTGGTGTTACCTATCGGGTGTTTGCCTGAATCATTATGTTCCAGTGCGCTGAGATTCATCGCGAGGGAAGAGGTGTGCCAGTAGACGGAAGAAAGGCACACTAACCTGCTGTCCAGTGACAGGACACCCCGCTGCGCCGTAGCGCATAAACGCCAGCGCACCGTAGGCCGCATTGTTCAGTAGGCGAAATATCGGCAGGCTTAGTCCCAAAGAAGAACACACCAGCGGCTGACCAATCACGGCAACCGTTAGCAACGCGCGTGATCCTAGAGATACCATTGAGCCTACATTTTGGCATTTCTGCTCATCATAGAAATGCCTTGCTATGTAATAGACCGCATTGGCAATGCTGTCATGCCCCATCGGCAAACTGTGTTTTTGGTGGTAAATCAGGCAAGCAATATCGGCAATCGCAATGGCTAATCCAACCCCTGCCAACACCAGCAACGGGGCCGCCCCTCCGCTGAGCACCGCGAGCACGATACCTGCGCTACAGCATAAAATCTGCCCCCCAAGGACGACTGCTTGCCAGCTGAATAGCGCCGGAGGAAAAACGCTGATCGCGCGTTTCGCAAGGCTTGCAAGCATACTTTTTTGCCCAGTCTCACAAGAAATCGCGCTCTGAACAGGCTCAACGTGTTGTGGTTTAGGTAAAACGGGGACGGGCAATTGATCGACCAGCCTTTGCAGCATTTGTCGCGTTTCTTCATCCACCGCTGAAACTTGGCTAGCGCGTATACCGTCTATCATGCAGGGCTAGCCTGAAATTCATTATGTTGCGCGCGATAACGCTGATAGCAGTCAACCAGCTGATTCACCATGGTTTGAATCATTTCGTCACTCAACGCACTATCGTCTGTTTGGGTCTGCGTTTCTTCACTCGTTGGCGCTGCCATGGCATCTTTCTGTCTACGTTCGATGTGGGCCGTGTGGATATCTAACAAACCACCAATCACGGTGAGCGAACCGGTGATCCCAAGCGAGATATTCCCCAAGGTTTCGGCCGTGCTGCCGGATAAATGTGCGGCAGGTAAAAACTGAGGGAAAAGCACAGAAGAGAGAGCAACACCGGCTCTTATCACAAAGGAAGCCACGTCACCGATAACTTCGGCCGAGCGTTCAGACCTAGAACAGCCGCTCTGCATCAGCTTTTTGACTAATAGCACAATACAATCATTGCTGGTTTGCAGCGGCTCGCGATCTTTGCGAACTTGAATGAGGTTATACAGCGCACAGCAGGCATCGCCTGCGGCAATAATCATCGCCGTCCCGGCCACCACGGCAATGGGAATGCCCGCCCCGCCAGAAAGTACCGAGGCTGCAATGGCAAGTCCAAAAGAGGTCGCGGACATGGCAAACCGGACCAAATGTTGGATAAAGTACCCCGTGTAGGCTTTACGTTTTAGCCGGTTCGCATCGCTAAGGATGTTTTCAGGCGCGGTTCTCTCGCTGCCCGGCGGCATGAGCGTAGGGATCATACTCGCCCTAACGCTCACATCAGAAGCGTGGCTATTGCCGTCTGTATTCGCAAACGGCGGAACTGCGCTAATCAGATGACTCATAATCAACCTCCAAACTCATCTCGTTATTGGTAAAAATCGACCAGACATAACGTTAGGTCAGCAGTTGACTCAGCATCAGCTCCGCATTTGCGCGAACATCGCTGTATGAAGGATCGTCATAGCTCATGGTCAGCGCCGTTTGCAGCGCCTCTCTTGCCGCAGAAGTTTCCCCCATCGCTTCTAGGCAAACCCCCATCTGATAAACCGGTTCAGGATGGCAGGCATCAAGCATTAGCGCATAGCCGTAGTAGTTCATTGCCATTACGTACTCTTTCTGCATCATTAATGCCCCCGCTAAGGCCACGTGAGCGCGCCAACTCCATGGCTGAGACATCACTAACCAGCTGAAATCAATCAGTGCTTGATCGTACAATCCCTCTTGCCAAGCCGCATATCCCTGGGCGTATACCTCTTCAGGATCGAGCGCCATCGCCTGTTTGATAATGGGGGTTTGCCAAATATCTTGGCCGCGTTTATGCGATGTTGAATCCATGCAAGAGCTCCATACAATGATCGATTGTTTTACTATCAACTTGGCAAAACTTACTTTACCGCTGCTTTCGCTGATGAAGCAGTTTGTCAGCCGAAATATCTAACCAACTGTCACCGTCCTTAAGCACTACCGTCGCCCCCATTTTATATAACAGGCGTTCTAACTGATGGCGCTGAGCCGATAGCTGCGGATCAAATACCTCCGTAATAACCAGCATCCTGATGCTTTTGAGCCATAGCATACGGTGGAAAACACGCTGCAAGATCCCCCATAATCTTAACAACGACGATAGGTGCGGTGCGCTATCAAGGACTCGGCTAAAACTGCATAGGATAAGATGGCTATCCTCAACTCGATAAATAAGCTGATAGGGATAAAGCACCACCTGCTGCCCTATCAGCAAGCCACTGCCCGCTAAAAACGTCGGCTGTGGATGTAGCCCTTCATGACGCAGTAGACGCGTAATTTCATCCATTCTGACTCCTGAACCCTAGCGTGAGATTGAGCGCAATACTTGGCTGAATACTTCAACCAAACTGCGCCCCATATCCATCATTTGCTGCATAATCTCACGGGCTTTTATCAGCGTATCATCCAAGGTTTTCGCATAAGACTGCGCCCCTTTATTCTGCAGATCGGCAATGGCTTTCTCTCCATCTGCGTCACGGGTTTTACTACCTGCAACCCAGTTACCAATTCCTCCCGCTATTTGCCCCGTCGCATTTCCTACCGCCATACCGACCTCGCCGAAAGGCGCGCCCGCAACCATTAATAAGCCAGAAAAAATGCCGCCAACAGCACCTGATTTAGCCGCCTCATAGCTGTCATCAATCGCAGTCATACTTTGCTTTAACGTGTTAATTTCCAGCCCCCAACCCAGCTCCTGCTTCTTCTGGTTATAAAATTGCATGGTGTCGCGCAATTGTTTGGCCAGCATCAGCAACTTGCTCCAGATTTCATCAAACAGCGCAAAAAAAGCGTTTAAATCCATCGGTGCCTTACTTCCGCCTGCGCGAACCGCGTCACTGCCATCAATGTGAGTCGGTTTATTCACCCCGGCAGCCGAGCTACGTTGTGCATCGTTAATGGGTGAATCGCTGACGGGCCATTGGTTTTGGATCTGTATCCGATCGGCTATCCGTAATTGATCGTTCGAATTTCCTATGTTCTGTTGCGCGCTGTTAAGCGGGTTTTGCCCCAATACGGGGGTCATTCCGATATTCGCCATACCACCTCCTCAGGCCCGCGCTCCGGCAATATTTGCCAGCACGGTGCCACAGTTATCAATCGTGTCTGAGGCGATTCTCATCGCATTCGCGCCATCTTGATAGGCTTCGTTTAATCGTTTTTGCTGTGTTTTCTTACGCTCTTCGGTCCAGCTCTGCATGAAATCAATAAAGCCTTGTTGGACAATCAGCTTTTCAATGGTTCTTTGCAGCTCCGCCGTTCTATTCGCCACGACTGACATAGAGATTTTATTCGCCCCACCCACGCAGGCGCGCGTTGCCAGCAACGCTTTACTGCTACTGTCGCGGATTATGGTGGAAACAATGCTTCGACGGAGCTTCTGTAAAATCGCGTCGCGGAGCTTTTCAGCAACGATCTCTTCGCCTTTGTGGAGTAGCTCTTTACCCGCTGTTTCAACGGCAGTTTTCACCAGCGTTTCGACGCCAGCGCGCGTAAAGCTTTTGCCCATACGCGCAACCATATTCAATTCGGACTCTGCGCTATGCGCCACGGCCTCAATGGCCATATCGCCGATCTCAACCATCTCGCGCTCAACTGCCATGCCAAAGTCTTGACTCAGCATTCGTCCCACTTCCTGCCCGACCTTCTCTGCGAGCACCTTCAGTTCATCTTCAGCACCTTTGGCAACCGCCTCTATCAGCTGCGTACCCATTTCCTTTTCAAGCACCTCTCCAACGGACTTGGTTACCGCTCGAGCCGCCCCAATGCCGCGGCCAATCTGCATAACGTCCAATGCTAATGCCACCCCCTCACAGGTATTTTGTACGATACCTGCCACTTTGATGATTTCACCGCAGGTCTCTTTATCTGCCCCGAGCGCCATCGCCGTTTCTGCACCCGCTTTTACCATTCCAGCAATACCGGCGGAAAAATAAGCCGCACCATCTGCCATCGCCAGAGGATCGGCGGTGACAAAGCCCTCCACTATTTTCAGCACGCCGATAACGGCCTCAACGCCACCGATGATCCAATCAAACACCGCGCTCATGATCCCCGCTTTGCGTGCCTGATCGGCCTGCTCAACCGCCTTGTTGATCTGTTCCTGATATTCCGCCACCTGCTTGTTTCGGAGCTCGGCCTGAAGCTCGGTTGCACGCTCTAGCTGCTTGCAAATAGAACTGGCCGTATTACCGGAGTTGCTTAGCACTAGCTGCGTCATCATCATCGACAACACCATCGGGTCCATCTCCAGCACATCGCGGATCGTGGGGTTACGAGCACCCGCAGTCCCGGCACCGATTAGCCGCTGTAGGGCATTTTCAGCCTGCTGCTGGCTAACGTATTGCTCCCCTTTCAAGCCATCATGTTCCTCATCAAAACCGTGTTTGGCGCTAAGACGGTGGCCTAATGCACCGCTGGAAGTGCTCGCGGTTTGCACTGCGATTTTAGGCAGAGTGCCACTAAGCTCTGTTTTGACATCGGGAACACCGTCAATCTGTATCGAACCACTCATGCTCATCTCCTGCTTTCGCTAAGCCCGCCCGCGCACGTTGGCGAATGTCCGCCTGCTCCATGCCATCACGCTGTTCTCCCTCACGCTCTGTTCCGCACACCAACAACGCTGCTCGAAAGGCTTTGGCCGCCAGCGGGCGATTACCGCAGGCGAGATAACATTCACCGGCAGCGCAAGGAACTGCCGCCGCCGAAACCCGTATTTGAGCCGCTCGTCCGTAGGCATAAATTGCATCAACCCAAGCCTGCTCGGCCTGACAGCACATACCTAGTTCAAACCAGTAATCAAACGACCATCCGTCGTAAATCGTCAGTACTTTGAATAGCCGCGCTGCCGCGCCATATTCACCAACGTCAGCAAGTTGCTTGGCATAGCGAAACAACACGTCCAGTTCGGGGCTGGCATCTGTGCCCAGCAACATGCGCAATGCGCCGCCGCGCTGAAAAAATTGCAGCATTGCCTGCGTTTCTTGGCTTTCCATAGGCAACGTCATCCGAACATCTTCTGCGCAATCATGCTAAGTAAATCCCCCCACTTGCTGAGCAACCCTGTCATTTGAGTGATCACGGCATTGATCTCTTGCGTCATTTTCTGAATGCTTAACTGCCCCTGCGTCATCAGATCGGTGTCACGGTTTGCGCTGTTATCCAGTGCCGCTTTGACGGCCTGTAGAGAGCCCTTATCCAGCCCCTCCGCACCACCATGTGTTTTGATGTAATCATCAATCGTCACACCATCAACGAGGATGCCGTTGTCACGCATATACTTGACGACTTCGTCCGGTACTGGCTTGCGGGTTTTGTCATCCCCCTTCGCCGCCTCGGCAATAACCTCATCCATTCGGTTAGACATATCCTGTGTATTACGCGCACGTTCAGTGCTCTTCTTTATATTTCCATAGAGCGAATTAGCGATTTGTTGTAATACCAATGAAAGGTCATTGAGAACAGAATAACCAAACGCGAAAGGGTTATCTTGATCGCTATTATTTCCCGAGATGCCATAGTCATCGACACCCTGTTTTTTCTGCATGGTGTTATTGTTACTGACATAAGGAGATTCAAATATATCTCTAGGCCTAGTTGTAATTTCACCCATAATGTTTTCCTCAGCTACTTATCCGAGTTTGAAATGGCGTAATTTAGCTGTGATTGCACTTTTTTAAGCGCGACACTCAACGTTTTCATATCCCGTCTAGCATTCTGTTCCATACCCTGAATGCCCTCGGGGAACAGGGCTTCCAACTGTCTTAGTTTTTCCCTTGCCTGCGGATCGGTCTCGGCATTGGCAACTAATTCAGCCATTGCACTTTTTATAAAAGTAAAATCCGAAAAAAACTTATCCAGTCGTAAACACTCCCTTTCGATCCGTTTTTTTTCCGCTTCAATATTTATTTGCATAGCGACTCCTTATTGCATTAAAAATTAAATTTTAATACGCATGACCTTTATGATTTTCTTTTAATATTTATTCATGAGTAATGACACTTAATTATTCAGTGAATTTTATTCGGTCATTGTGATAACGAAAGTAAATCACGTTGATAATATCTTCGGCCTGAATGACCGCTTCCAACAATAAGGTGAACTGCTGATATTGCTCTTGCGGCATTGGGTTTTGCATTGCTTCCAGCAGGCGTGATTTCACCGCCGCCAGCGCGGTTAAACGTTCTCGGGTCTGCTCATCAGAATCACGTAGGCGATCTTCTAACTCTGTCAGCGTAGCTATGGCATTTACCCCTCAAAAATTGAATGGGGTGTTAATCAGCGCCCCTTGGTATTTGAGCGTGACCGCCCGATCGTTTAGGGCAACCACTTCGCTGCCGTCAGGAAGCTGGCTTCCCAATCTCAACCGTTCATTATTTTCCAGTATCAGGTAGATCCCCTGTCGACCATGGATAATTGCAGCAATCGGTGAAGGGAAGCGCTGGTTTCCTTCGTTGGACGCCGAGACATTTTGATAGCTCAATGCAATATCGGGAAACTGCTGACGCACTTGGGTTAAGAGCTGATTTAAAATTTGCTGTTGCTCAGTGTCCAGCACCCCGCTGATAACAAACGCTTGCCCCACCGGGGTAACGCTAACGCTGCCCGCTAAACCATCTTGCAACACCCTGTCGATGATAGCCTTGTCCTGCGCCTCGTAAGGATTGTCAATTTTCCAATGCGTTAGCCCCGGTAACTCAGCGAGCTGTGGTTGAACAATAGCCCAGCGTTTGCCCATCGTAATATCGGCGGTGATGTGCACTTCACCCGGAACAACGTTAGTCACATGCGCATTGACATACCCCGCCGGCGTCAAAATATCACTAACATCCCGGATAAGCTGATCGGTGCAAACCACGCTGTCTCGGTAAAGCACTCCCCACGATTCCAGTTTCAAGCGCGCGGTTTGCAACACGGCGCTGTTTTGGCAGTAGCCTGACAGTTGCAGCGTTCCATCCTGATCCCAACGAGCCACGGTTTGTGTTAGCCCTTTTTGCCGTAGCAGCGCATCGACTTGTGTGGAGAGGCTTGGAGGCGACTTAGCGCTATGGTCGCTCCAAGTGACGAATACGCCGACCAGCACGAAAAGCGTTAGCATCAGCATCATTCCCCAGTAAACCGCAGGTAAACCGGTTGGTAGCCGATAGTGCGACAAATTGGCTTCATGGCGACCAAATGCCATCGCCAACCCCATCGTTTGTAATAATCCCTCATCGGGCAACGGTAAGTTGGTTTTATGCCTTCGGCCATTGACCCTAACGGTCGCGCGCCCCGCATCTACGAACATCTGTCCATCGTTGATAGACAACACCACCTGGCCTTCCCCGTTGAGAGGGATGCAAAGATCGCAGCCATGTTCACCGATGGAGAGTTTCCCATCCTCCAGCCATATTTCTCGACCATGGAGGATGCCGCCAATCAAACGGACTTTTCGCTCGTTACCCATGACTATTATTATCGTCGTTAGCCACCGTCGCCTTAATCAGGAACAGTCGGATAACGCTGTTAGTTTGGTTGCTATCACTGCGAAACAGACGCCCAATAACCGGAATATCTCCCAGCAATGGGATCTTATTTTGCACCTGCATTTGTTTGTCCTGTTTAAAGCCGCCAAGCAGTAAACTTTGCCCCGCTTGCAATGTGGCCTGCGACGCAATCTCCGAGTTTTGAACCTGCGGTAATGGCTCACTTTGGCTCAGTGGTGCATTTTGTTGCCCATCTTGAATATTGAGATTAAGCATAATGTTTTGCTTGCCATGCTCGCTCAGCAGGCGCGGCGTCACCCGGAGTAACGAGCCCGTGGTAATCGACTCCAATTTAGCCACTTTCTCCCCCTCCAACTTGGTATAAAACGTGACGTTTTTATCCAGAACCGCCTGAATGTTATTGAGCGTCACCACCGATGGCTGCGACAAAATATAGGCATGAGAGCTTTTCTCCAACGCGACCAAACGCGCCATAAAGCTTGGCGTGTTGCTAATCACCGTTGAAAAACCGCCGCCGGTATTGCTATCAGGGCCATTAAAGGAGAGCGCGCCACCACCCAGTGATATCGCCGCGCTCCAATCAATACCGAGCTCGCTGATATCACCCGCGTCAACATCAATAATGGTTACCGATATTTCAATCATCTGTGGGCGCTGATCGAGCTCGCTAATAAGCTTGCGGTAACCGGCTATATTGACTGAACGATCGCGCACGATTACCGCATTCTGACGCGGATCGGCAGAAAACATCGGCAGCCCCTGAGTTGCTGGCGAAGAGGATGTCGTAGACGGCGCACTGCTTTGACTCATATCACGCAGCACGCTGACAATACCCGGCACGACAACCGTTTGATCGCGATACTGGTAGCGATCATCCATCGCAGTGGCATATTTCAGTGGATAAACAATTAAGCTCACGGCGTCATCCTGACGCTTTGTCATTTCACCATCCAGCATCGAAGCCAACTGTGTAATACGGGATAAACAGGCAGGCACGCCGCTGATATCAAGCGCATTCATTCTGGGAACGCGATGGACTTCACAACTGTTTTGCGCGGGCACATCACGATCGCGCAAATAACGAACAAACGTACTGGCAGGTAACGTATTTAACGTGACGATGCGGTGCGTAATTAGCGAGGAGGGATAAATAAATAGCGTATTGCCATCAAGATACGTGGCTAAGTTATATTGCGCGGATATTTTATTTAAAATATCGATTGGTGGAGAGCAAAGAATCACACCATTGAATATATCGGTAATTGAAGGGTCTATAACAACCTGAGTATCATAGTTTTCAGCTAGATTTTGCAATACTGTCGATAGCGGTATTTTTCTTGCCCGCAATGAAAAACTCTCACCTTTCCATGCCAGTGTTTGCCCCTGAGCTAGGGCACAGAAAATCAGCATAGAAAAAAAAGTCGCACAGTTTATTTTCATGCTATTTACCCCGTTCAGTCTTTACTTGGCAAGCGATGACACTGGCTAAATACCGGGTTAAAGCCAGATGCTTTTCAAGTTCTACCGCCATTATTTCAGCAGCCATATTTTTGCCGTAATAACAACAAAGCCACCCGCCATCTTGGGTTAACTGCAACGCATAATCATGAGTTCCCTGACATCCAGCCAGCACGTTAGTGATATATCTCACAGTTTCTAGAGGAAAATTTTCAAGAGTGTCAAGAAAAATAGCCAGAACTAGAGAGAGCGTACACAAATATCCACGCGCAGCTCGTTCTTCTATTTCCATTAATAGGCACCCATCGCCAGTAGAAATACGGACATTATCGAGTAAAGGGATTTTTTTTAATTTACTCAGCATTGATATGACCTCCTAAATAGCAAAGCCATACTCAGTGTAAAACCCTTAGGTGTACATCAGTAAAAGACCTGATTCCCATTTATATCAATATTGCTATCATATTCACTTACAAATTAACACGGCGACTTCCTCAGTATTTATTACCCTTTTTATATTGAGATAGTTTTGTGCGCTAAATAAGAAGAGTTACGTTGCGAAATTCATTCGTACGTAGAAAAACCTAAGGCATTTCTTTTAAGGCTATTGCCTAAGGATAACAATAATGAAAAGAAAACATTCTTTGGTGGGTAAAATAACGCTACTTATATCCATTAGCCTGCTTATCATATGGCTAATTAGTATGCTCTCTGCTACCTATTTTTCATTAAACCAAAGCCGTCAGCGGTTAATTGAAAATTTATCTCATATTTCCAATCTAAGGGTTGGATTGAGTAATCACCGATTCGAGGGCGCAGAACACGATGCTCAGACATTGGCGTACAGCTATGGCCGATACCATTACGTTTCTGTCAACACACCTGCAGCGATCAAAAATGAAAGTCGCTTTTTCCCTATTGATGCCAGCACCTGTACGCCGCAAAACAGACAGGAGAACGATCTGAGTTTCATTCAAGTCTATGGTACCGCCGGTCAAACTTACTATCTTGATAGTTTTGTTCTCGATCGACGCTATGGCATCTCTTTGCTGCCACCGCGTGAACATTCGCCTAATTATTTAGCCCGCCGACAAACTGAATTGACACAATTACCTCGTCGCGCAACTCACGACAATCTGTTTTGGGGTAAGCCAGAATATATTGCAGGAGCGGGCTGGAGCGTTCCGATTGCCGCGGCAAACCCGCAGGGTATCCTCGTCGGTTTAACGGTAAAACTTAACGACCTTTTGTCGTATGGGCATCCGGTATCTAGCAACGACATCAGCCTATGGCTGGATCAACACAATATGATCCTGCCCTTTTCTCACCTGCCAGAGAGTGAATCTAAGCAAATTCAGGCTTTATTGCTTAATACGCCGTTGCACGATGGTTGGCAGCATCTACCGGGGTATCTGGTACTTCGTAGCCAACTAAAAGGCCCCGGTTGGCAACAGGTTATTTTGTATCCGACTAGCGGCGTAATGCAGCGTGCATTAGCCATTGTGGCAAGCCAGTTACCATTCGCCCTCACCACCCTGTTGCTGTTAGCAGGAATGCTGTTCTGGCTACTTCATCGTTATTTGGCAAGGCCACTGTGGGATTTTGTCGATATCATCGGGAAAACGGGGCCAAATTCACTTGCTGCGCGATTACCTGAAAACCGACATGACGAGTTAGGTAGCATTGCACATGCCTATAATTTGCTGCTCGATACCCTGCATGCTCAATACGACAATCTCGAAAATACCGTCGCCGAACGCACGCGGGAGCTGACCGTAGCCAAACAACAGGCCGAACAGGCGAATAAACGTAAAAGTAGCCATCTCACCACGATCAGTCATGAATTGCGCACACCGCTCAGCGGCGCACTAGGGGCCTTAGAGCTGTTACAAATGACGCCCATGAGCGATAAGCAGTCCCAACTCGTCAATACAGCCAGCCAATGTACTCATTCTTTACTCGGAATTATCAATAACCTATTGGACTTTTCACGTATTGAATCTGGGCAACTTTCCCTGCACGTTGAGGAAACTGCGCTGCTTCCTTTGCTAGATCAGGCGATGCATACCATTGAAGGACCGAGCCATACCAAGGGGTTAACCCTAAAAACATTCGTTGGTCACAAAGTGCCGCTGCATGTTGAGGTCGACGGCACGCGCCTGCGACAAATTTTGGTGAACCTGCTGGGAAATGCGCTGAAATTTACCGAAAACGGCGGCATTTGTCTCACCGTTAAGCGCTGCGACGATCGTCTCATTTTTGCCGTCAGCGATAGCGGGCAAGGCATTTCTCCAGCCGATCAAAAAACCGTCTTTGAGCCATTTTTTCAGAGTCAGGGACATATTCAAGGCACCGGCCTTGGGCTGACGATTGCCTCTAATCTGGCCAAAATGATGGGCGGATGGCTTGAGCTACGCAGCTCCTCTGGCTTGGGGACATGCATCTCGTTTCTGCTGCCGCTGGGCTCTTATCGTATGCCTGTGCCTTTGGTTGGTGAAATTGCTGCTCCGCTGGCTTTACACCGGCAGCTTTCGGCCTGGGGTTTACGCTGCGAGATGACAAAGCAAGAGAACATGTTTAGCGCCGATGAACTGAATTTCTTGCCGGGAAAGCTGCGGGATACCGTTATTCAGGTTTTGTCAGGAGAATTAGACGGTGAGGCCGAGCCTTTACCGGTTCAACCTTGGCGACTGCGCATTCTGTTAGTGGATGATGCGGCAATCAACCGAGACATTATTGGCATGATGCTGACCTCGCTAGGCCAAGATGTCAGCATTGCGGCAAACGCAAATGAGGCGTTAATTCAGGGGCAACAGCAGAGCTTTGATCTGGTGCTCATGGATATCCGTATGCCGATGATAGACGGGATGGAATGTGCTCAGCGGTGGCGACAAGATGTCAATAACCTCGATCCCAACTGCATGATCATGGCGCTATCAGCGAATACGGCGCCGGAAGAAATTGCACGCTGCAAACAGGCAGGCATGCAGCATTACCTCACCAAACCCGTCACGCGGGCACAGCTAGCAGATAAGATCGGTATTGCGGCGGAATACCAGCTGCGGCGTGATATTCCGTTGCAAGAACAAGACGCAACCAACGACCCACTGCTGTCGCTCAATGACGCAGGCATACGGCAAAAAATACAGCGATCTCTTCAGGCATTGCTGTGTGAACTTGAACGTCATTTGAATTGCCCAGAGAAAATGTCCACGTTGCTGCATACCTTGAAAGGATGCTTAGGTCAGGCGGGATTAAATCCTTTGGTTTGTATCGTTATTGATATGGAAAACCGTGTACAGCATGGATTGCCGTTATCCACAGAAGAAATTGCAGAGCTACGACATGCCTTGGATTTGGCTCTGAACGCTTAAATCAGCTTCAGTCAACGCTACTTTTTATCAAGAGGTAACAAAAATGCACGATCATAAAATCCTGCTTGTCGACGACCATGAACTGATTATTAACGGCATTATTAGCCTGCTTTCACCTTATCCACGCTTCTCGATTACCGCGCATATTGATGACGGCCTAGAGGTATACAACGCCTGTCGGATCCATCAGCCTGATATCGTGGTGCTCGACTTAGGGCTGCCCGGCATCAATGGCATTGATTTAATCCCACAGCTCCACTGTCGCTGGCCACAGATGGCTATTTTGGCATATACCGCCCATATGGAGGAGTTTATAGCCATACGCACCCTTGCCGCGGGTGCAATGGGGTATGTGCTGAAAAACAGCAGTCGTCAGGTGCTGTTAGCTGCACTACAAACCGTCGCCGCAAATAAGCGCTATATCGATCCCGCACTCAATCGTGAAGCGATTAACATTGCGCTGAGCGTTAACCATGATAACGGTGAAATTCTCACGCCACGTGAACGGCAAATTCTACGACTTATCGCCGATGGCTACACTAACCGGCTAATCAGCGAGCGCCTGTGCATTAGTGTAAAAACCGTTGAAACACACCGGTTAAATATTATGCGGAAATTAAATGTGCATAAAGTGACAGAGCTGCTTAATTGCTCACGCCGCCTTGGCCTGACTGATTAAATATCGTTGTCTTCAGCTTAACGTTAAAGGGAAATATATCCTTTTTTTACCCGATAGTTGCCTGCAACACATTTTTATAATATGCAATTTTCATTAACGCGAAGCTGGAGAACACCATGAGTATGAGCATTATTGGCAACGGGCCAAGCATTAACGAAACACAATTACATGCCATGCTAACCGGAAATGTAAACAATGCGACCAAGCTGGATGGCTGGGATGCTTTCATAAATTTCTTTATTAAATTACTCAATCATCTACCGGGCGTTAGCTTAGAAGATAAAGAAGCCTCTCTGCGCAACATTTACAACAAGATTTATAGTACAGAAAACGCCACAGTATCCGGCGAGAATACAAAACTATTTGAGCCCATCTGGCTTGCATTAGATAAACTTATTCATCTAATGCAAAAAGATAAAGCTCAAACGATGACCTTTGATATTCAGTGTCCCAATGATGCAGACGGCATGCAATACAATCATCAATCGGGTGAAATACGCTTAAATATCACCATCGATGGATGCCAGCTAGCCGATATATCGTGTACTCATACGAATCTCAATAATGACATGCTATACAGCATTTTAACGAATTACATGCTTCCAAAAATGGATGATAGAAAGGGAGCCTTATCTGGAGTATACCAATTTAATCCCAATATTCTTGGCATCGAAGAAAATGACGTCTATTTTGATCCCGTCGCCAAAGCGGCCAACAGTCACGGTTTTAACATTGTCAAAGAAATTGATAAATGCCGTTCATTTTTAGACAAAAACCTTCATAAATGCGTCGTTACCGAAACGAATTTTACTGATGAAGCAGAACAAATAGAGCGTAACCAACGATTGATATCAACGCTACAAACGCTAAAAATGGATGAAAATACGGCAACCACATCGTATAACGTCTTGATTGATGACACCATTAACGAGTTGAACAATCGTCTGATGACACAGCAAGCGTTATATAAAGAAATCAATGCCGAATTTGTTGATTCGTTGGTGCAGAAATGGACTCTCAAGTTAGATCAAAATCAGCCACTGTTAAAGGCAGAAATCAATGAGGATATAACCACGATAACAATGATTGATCCGCGAGCGTTGGACCTGTTTACAGAAGCAGACCGTGATCGCCTTAGCCAACTGCCAGAGCAATTGAAAGTTGTTAGCCAAATCGCTGATTTAAAATCCCAAACGAGCAGTCCAACAGAATTCACCCAGAAATATTTTCCGGCCTTAACAAGCATACTTATTGGCACAGGGTCTGGCCCACTCACAAAAACATTAATGACCCACGGCCAGAAAATCATTGAGCATAAAACTGACACAGAAGACCAAGAAAATATAAATAAACGGCAGCTCCAAGCGTTGACCAAAAAGATGGATAACTTGATAACCCAAGTAAAAACGCTGCCAATGACCAGCCCAGATTCTGATACACAACAAACACCAGCCATCTCCAACAATACGTCCGGTCAAGCTATACCAGCCATAACATCACAGTTAGCATTATTTAAAAATGAAATTAACCAACAAAACCTACCTCAGGAAAATAAAGTTTCGTTAAGCAATAAAATCGATAATTTAATTGTCCAGCATGAAAAAATGAAGATAATTGAAAACAAACTAAATAATTATGAAATCCAAAATACACGGGCAACGAATAAAGACTTAAGGGATATTAACCTTGAAAAAGATAGTGTAATGCCATGCAAACGGCGAAGTGATATTGAACAACGGATCACGGCATTGATAATAAAAAACATTCAATTCGATGAAATCAGTGCAGACTTAATCGGTGTTAAATACAGCATTGCCAGTGTTAATAAAAATCTAGCCGTTTATTCACCTACATTCGAAAGTCGTCTCGCTAGAATTGAGGTTCGAGCGAACGCACTACAACTAGCCGAAGCAGAAAAAAAACCTCTGCTGACCAATATTGCCTCTACTAAAGAGGAACTACTCAAGCTGCAGCAGCGGGATGCGGTATATACCCGAGTTCGGACACTGCTAGAACAGAAAACCTCGTCAGCAGCGCTGTCTGGCGAAAATTGGCGCACGGTATTATCCCAATTACGCCTCGTAATCATCGACCTAAAAAAATTACCTGCCAGCCCCCGTAAATTAGAGCTGGCGAAACAATTTAGCGAAGATGTTAATGCAGCCCTGACTTTACTAGAGCAATTTATCAAAGGGAGTCCGACAGGCCAAGAAAAGGCCCGTTATATGGCTGATAGGGAAAAAGACTATATCTTATTGAGAGATCTGGTGCGTTCAAACAAGCTCCCTAACAATGCTCAACTAGAGGAAAAAATAACCAAAATTAAGCATGAGAATAAGTTTAAATCGACGCCTTTTATGCAAAAATTCCTGAAATAACCCTATCTACTCTTATAAACACGTTATGTTGTAAAAAAACCCGCCAAAGGCGGGTTTTATATCTATGGGAATGAATAGCCGTATTTAATTCACAATAACTGCTGGCTAAACACCACTTCATCTTCATTCGCGGTTATAGATTCATTCCCCACAGCATAACGCTGTAAGTTGCGGGAAACAGCGCCGGTAACCTCTTCACGCAGCGCTTCGCGTTTGCGGAACGCAGAACGATGCTGGCTTTTTACCGTTTCAATATCGCGCTCTGGCTCGCTTTTAGGTAAGCAGTACCATCCTTGCCTATTCAACTCGCCGCCACACTCAAGCCAAAAATTATCGTAGCTCGATTTCAAATGTTGGCTTTTGATATGTGCTTTATTCGCCACGCCAGCGATGGTTGAAATATGAAAATGCTGCGCCAGCGCATACAGCGCCGAAATAAGCAGGTTTTTCGGACGCATGCCATGCATCAGCTTGGTCATACTCTTAACGATCTCTGCCCCGTTTTCAGCATTCGGCCCCTGCAATCCGGAGAGATAAAGCTCACCTTTCGGCCCAAAAGAAAACGTCAGACCATAAACATCTTCTTGGTTTTCATTAAATAGATATAAGCCAAGATCCCCCTCACGAGTGAATCTGGAGCGCATAAGCTTCAACTGAGCAATATCGCCGCTCTTAAGCTCAATATTAGCCAGCACAATGCCGTCGTTGTCTGCTGAATAGAGCGTTTCTAGCGCTTGACGTGAAAAAGCATGTTCAATGATATCCAGCGTTTTCATCGCAGTACGTAGTTTCTGTTTACCAGACCAATTGCGATTGAGGTACTTGTTGACGGGTCTTTTGATGAAAGGATGCGAAATAGTATTCGTCACTGGAGTCAACAATTGAGCACTGTAATATTCATTACACATCTTTTTATATTTGATGTACTCAAACGTTGGCAGTGCCGCGATACGACAACCAAGTTTAACGGAATCATAGCCCGTATTCAGTGAACGCCACAGCCCACTTTGGCGCCGCCATTTTTTGAGAAAGCTCATATTGGCCCCAACAAATTAGTGATAATTAGAGATCCCAGCTGCAGATGGCTCCCTGAGGTAAAAACCCAAAAAACGGGAGAGACTGGAAGTGGTTTAGCTATAAGTTTGAGCTATGAAAATTCAACGAAACATAAACAGAAAGAGATTTGACGGGGTGTAGTACCGATACAGAGGGAAGATGATGAAACAATCCCTTACCACAGATGAAAATATCGAAACATTCTGCGGTGATTAATATTTCGTCCAGCAGGAAAAAAACTTAGGGTTCATCCATGAACCCGTTCAGGTTATGCCGCAAGCCCCTCTACGATTTTCCTCAGCTGCATTTCTTGCTGCTGACTAAGCTCACGCGCGGCAGAATGCCCCTGGTTCTGAATAATCATCTCGCTTAACCCCACCAGCCAATCATAAATATAAAAACCCGTATTGTTCGATGGAGTCGCGGAAAGCTTAGTTAAACGTTGGGATTTGTCCCACCCCGCAGCGTTCATGGCTGGCGGTTTGGCAAAGATCTTTTGCCCACGATTCACGCGGCTATCCGGCTTTTCCGCTTCAGCAACGCTATGAAATCCTAACCACGCCACAAAATTACCTAATACGCCGAGTACGTGCGACACGTGTCGATCGGCCAGCATCTGATAATCAGCGCCGGTCAGCTCAGTGTTAAATACCGTCTGCGACAGCGAACGCGGGATCTCCATGCGCACGCTGGCCGTGATTAGCTCTTGCAAAAGAAGCTCCAGCTCCGGCTTTGCAACGCCAAGTAGCGTTAATAACGCGCCGTTCTCAGATAGATTACGTAGATGGTTCACCCAATATTGATAGGTCTGGGTGGCAAAATTACCCACAGGTAACGATTGTTGCTCTGCCGCGTTTGGCTCGCTCACCGTATCCGCCACCAGATCAATATTCATTTCAATACCAAACGGATCGTTATTCATCATGGGTAACGCGTTTTCGCCGCCGTTCGCCGCTGACTCAGTGACAAATCGTTGCTGTAGCCGTTGCTGCAAATAAAGGCGTCGAAGCTCATCACGCGTTGGCAGCAGCCGTTCCAGCAGTTCCCCATGCACGCCGGTACGCGTTTGCAGGGTTTTCAGCAGAGTCTGTGCAATGCGCTGTTTTTCTTGCCCTTCTTGATGCTCATTCAATAACAACCAATTTCCTAACAGATTCTCGGTCAGATCTCGGCGCAACGCCTCTAGCTTTATCGTTAACTGCCTTAGCGTTGCGTCACTGTTTGCCTCGGAGGCTAAGTAGTCCACCATGCGGCGAACGCCGCTTTTATCCGTGACCAACATTGACCCCCAGTTATCACCGGGTAAACCAACATGGCGCTGCACGGCCTCATCGTAGTTTTTACCCTGCGTAACCCGCTGGTCGAAAGCGGTCAACGCCCAAATCAGCGTTGGCTTACGCTGTTCTGCATCACCGCGCATACCTTTTGCCCAATGAGCCAAAACTTTGCCCACGCGATGGGTTTGAGATCGTGCCGTTGCCGCCGTGCACACCATTAATGCGGCCATCTGCTGATTATCGGTATAGCGCTCAAGGAATCCATAAACCTTGGCTTGCTGCAAAACGTGAAGCAGCGAACGTGCGGGTTCAAATTCACTTTCAAGAGACTGCCCTAAACCGGGGATATCCAGCACGTCTATTGGCTGAAACTGAGCTTCACGCGACATACTTGCCAGCGGCAGCGTTATCTCACGCGCCAGTATCGCTAGCTCAGAAATGGACAACTCAACGGGCTTCATCGCTCTTCCCTTCACCAGCGGACAAACTTGTACGCTAAAATCGAGCGGCGAATTTGCGTTGTCTAACACGTCAACGCTGAGCACGCCTTCCGTCGGCAACTGCATACTATCAACCAGAACACTGAGCGGAGCAGCAACGCGCTCAACGCTGGATAAGCGCTGCAAGATATGGCCCAAGCCAACGTACGCTGCGGTCAGTTCTTCCTGCTCAGACCATAGTAACGAAAATAGGCGAGCGCGGTTATCCACGCTCAAATACGGCGCCAGCCGCACAGCCGAAGGCCAAAAATAGCGATCCAGCGTTTTCCCGCGTGAGCCAATGCGGTGATTCACCGCATCCCATAGCGCAACCGCATCCTCTTCGCTAAATCCGGCAACGGGCTCTGGCAAACATAGTGCAGACAAGGCGGAAAGGTGCTCGGCAATAAGCCCCTCGTCATGCTCTTGGGCAGCATCATCCGTTGCAAAGTCATGAATAAAAGCATCAACCATAACTTTCGCCAGCTCATGCTCAGCCAGCATGGCGATCTCTATCGGGTAATCATGGTTATTAAGGCCGGGCCGATGAGTGAATCTTGTTACCACCCCACAGGCCTGATTCCCCGGATTGATATGAGTATCAAAATCCAGCGTGCGCCCTGCCAGATTCAAGGCTAACCGGCCAGACTCATCCGCCGCGAGCGCGCCTATCAGATGGGATTTTCCCGCCTGCGAGAGGCCAAAAAAACCGATACTTGGCAAATGCTGCGGCAGTTCTTGCATCGACGCAGCCTGATACCGGCAGCGATGTAGTTTTACACGCAGGCTGTCAGCCTCAATATTTAATCTTGGCGAGTGCTGACGGGCGTTTTCTAACCAATCAAGCGCCTGATCGACATGGTGCGTGATAACCTGAAGTTGGTTGTTAATTTGTTTTGAATTCAATGGTTTCATTGGCTAAATACGCTCCCACTATCGATCCAATAATGAGTGCTATCCGATAAGGTATTCAGTTTTAGTTTTAAGTGATGTAGAGGCACGGGAGTGCCGTCATCCAGCGTCACTTCAGCCAGTTTAAAGCGCTCAGGGCCTTGTTCTGGGGTTTCCGCTTCGATAGCTAATCTCACGTGTAGCACGCTCTCGCCCGCCACTTTGCGCGCCAGTTGTTGGTCAGCAATAGATAAGCGATACAACGGCGATGCGGGCCAACGATCGTTATCGAGCTGGCGGAACCCCAAGCACACAGGGCCACGCATTTGGAAAGAACCGTCACTCGGTAGCTCAAAATCCGGGTTATCGAGATCGATATCGCTATAACAAACATCGCTGGTCATTAATGTCTGATTACCATCCAACATGCCGAGATAACACACCGTCGAGTAGGGCTGGAAATCTCCGGCTTTGCAGTTAAAGCTAGCCAAGCGCAGATTCACCGCCAGTAAGCAGAGCATTGCCCCCACCGCAGCGGTAGATTTCGGGTTATCAATGCGTCCGCGCTTATTAAACGGATACCATTCACTGGTGTGATAGCCCTCAAGCGGCAAAATGCGGTTAATCGGCAACGGCTGCAAATGGCGGAATAGCGCCTGGATGCCGGGAAAGCGCGAAGGGCGCCCCGTCAGGAGCAATACATCGCAGGAGTACAGCGCAACCACTTCGCACAGTGAACGCAGATGCTGCGTGATACGCATGCGCGGAGATAAGAACTCCGCGTGAAGTTTGCTTAACTTGATGATCAGCGGAACCTGCAAAATATCAAAAGGTACCGCATCAGCTGGCTGAGCACGCTGTACGCTGTTATTAATATATTCCTGCACTTTATCCGTTGGCAGTTGAGACAGAAGCTCGCCAAAGGTTGCATCGATTTCAGCGGCGGTATCTAAGGGGTCGTAACGTTCGTAGGACTCAAGAATAGCGCGCCCAATCGGGCTAAATACCTGCAACGTTGCCTGCTGGCGTAGCGCAGAAATACTGCCGTCGCCAAACAGCTTGTTCATCAGCTCATCACTGTCGGCAACCCCTGCCTTCCGGCACGCATTCTGCAAGGCAGGCAGCACATATAAGCGAATGACATCTAACAAAATATCGTCGCCTGCTAGCTTGAAGCCTTCTCGGAAGAGCAGACGCGGAATAATTTTGACGTTGCTGCCAGCGCCATCGTCCAAACGGTACTGGGTGATCGCTAAATCGGTGGTGCCGCCGCCAATATCAATCGACGCAATACGCAGCGTTTTTCCGGCAACTTCACCTTCAGCCAGCTCGCGGTCGGTTCGCGCTTGGCTAGCAAAAAACTCTTCACTACAGCCGCCAAAATTAACCTGAGTTTCGTTATACAGATACACCATTTGCCCACAGGTGGCTTCGTCCCACTCCATCTGCACGTCAGGCACCGGCACCGTGCTTTCTGCCCGATCTGCCTCGCTGGAGAAATCGTGGTCAGCCGGATGCCAGCCCATGCTTTTCCACACCAAGCCAATGGCCTGATACATCCGCCGACGGAAGATTTCACGCTCAGGTTTTGGCATGGCAGAAGGCAGAGTCAAAATAATGCTGCGCAGCTGGCGAGGCGCTGAGGAATGCGTCATTTTCAGGCGTTGGGCGACGCTGTTTATCTGCATCAGCGCCTGTGACAATAGCTCAGATAGCATAAACGTCATCAGCGAGCTGCGGCTGTAGTGAGCTGAAAATACCGGTAAACGCTCATCTAATGGCTGATCGTAGAGTGGCTGCCCTTGGTCGTTTAACAAAAACGTCAACGGCAGTGCGGTCGCAGACGGCTCTTGTTGGGCTTGGTTCAGCGCATTAAAGCGCCAGCCGTGCAGGTACTCTTCTTCATCCCATAGATAGCGACGTGGGCTTGAAAGCCCGGTTGAGCCTTCGGAGCCCATTCTCTGCGATGCCATGCGGCTGGCTTCTCGGCCAACACGTACAATCGATGGCCACACGAATGCCTGTTCGCGACCGCTTTCTACAGAAAAATTACGCTTACCAAACTCAGCCTGAGAAAACTCAACGCGGCTATCAAACAGCTCGTTATACACATAGTGCGGCTGGCTTAGGTCACGCAGATTCAATTCGTAGGTTTGCTTCAGACCATTGAGTTCATCAAGATGATCTTCAACCAAAATTCCGCAGGTGTGAGAGTTCCCAACATCCATAATCAAATCGACATGCACAGTGGGCTCTTGCAGCGTGCTGGTATTGAGCTTGATAGTGGGAACATTAAGCTGCTTGCCTAACAGATACAGGATATTGAGGTAGTGCGCCTGATACTCAAACTCACGTAGCGCGGTTTGGACACCGACAGAGTGTCGGTCTTCCTGTTGTATCACTTGCTGGGTGAAGACCTCGCGTAGCCAGCCATCCACCCAAGTCAGGTCAAGAAATTCAGCCAACTCTTCACTGCGATAGGCCAGCGCAAAACCCGCACCGCTTTTAACATCATTTTCGCTGGGTTGTAGAGATTCATGACTGTGGCCATCGGCGGAAATAGCCGTATCAAATGCCATGCATACGCGATAGGTATTCCCGTCTCGATCGGGCTTATCTAGCGCTAAAACCTGCATTCTTGCCCAGTTATCTGGCCCACCTAAAAACGTGCGCGGAGGGTTGAAGCGGAAAAAAGGCAAAGGCAGCCATATCCCATCCAGCAATTGCAGCGACTGCTCCAACGAAATGCTCGATTCCGGCTTGACCCGTTCCGGCGGTGTGCCTGCTGGCGCGGGCAGCCAGTAAGTATCGCTTTCAGCATTGTGCAATAAGCGCAGCAGGGGGCCATTCGCCGTTTGGCGTACAAATTTGCCGGGGAGCTCCGCCGAGAAAGTGGGCTTGAGGGCAAAATCCAAAAACTGAATGCCGCTGTTCTGAATGAGCGCAACCTGATGCTTGTAATCGGTGATGGTGGCTAACATGGTTTTATTCATCCATTTTTACTGAGATGACTTGCTGATGCGCGTCATATTGATTGGCAAGATAGTGTCGGCGTCATAGCGCCCATTGCAGTCAGCCACGTCGTTTTCACCCGATTTACAAATCAGCTGTGGAATTTTGTAACGCGAGCCGTCGCTGCATTTGGCTTTAGTGCGGCTATCTATCACTAAGCTTCCCGAACTCATGAGACCCACGGTGACATTGGCATTACAGCTGATGCCATCGCCATGGATGATTTTCACGCTGCCTTTGCTGTTTTTAATTTGATAAACCAAGCTGGGTGGTTTGCCAAGGCGCGGGGTTTTAATGTCCAGACTGGCGCGCCATTTGCCATTCATAAAACGCGTCGAACCTAATTTCACCGCCTCAGCGGGCATCACTAGTGCGTCGGCGGATATCGTTGTTTTTTGCACTTCAACAGGCTTCACCTCGGGCGTTTTTACCACTTCAACCACCGGCGTTGGTGTTGGTGCGGCTATCTGCGCAACGGGTAAATGTGTTTTTGGTGCAGCGACACGGGATGGCAGAGCCCGCTTTTCACTCTCAGGGGCTGTTTTCTTTACCGTCTCCGAGGCTTTCACCACCGGTTTAGGCGCATCGCCTTTTGCACGGATTTGGAAGAAAAGTATTCCCAACACCACCAGCGCCAGCGGTAACCACCACAGCTGACGCCAGTCTCGGCGGCGCACCACTTTGCTGGGTTCAACCGCTGCCGTATTGTTATTCTGCGGTGCGGGTTCGGTTGGCGTCGGTGTGGGTATAGCGATAGGTTGCGGTGTTTCAGGGATTCTATTTTTGCTGGTCGCAGCGTCACTCTGCGTGGCTCTCAGACAATCAAAAGCATCGGCTCTGGATTTTTTATCCAGATTCACAAAGCCCCAAAAAGTCAGTACGGGTTTGCCATCCACCAAGAAGACATGATTAGCGCCGGGGAACTGCATGGCTTTCGCCAATAAAATACCAAACAGACGCAACGCCGATTTCTCTGACAGTTGAGCCTTCTGGCTGAGTTCATTAACCGTTTGCTGGCAATCCTCTAGCTGGCGCAGCGCATAGGCGCGCTCTTCATCGCTCGCAGCGATCCACGAGGTTATTTTCCCTGAGGTAGGCGCGTACCAATCAATGCGATCGCCGCTTTCATTAGGCTGTGGGACTGCCAACATATCGGCAATACGTTGCTGATGACGCAGGCGTAGCGTTTCTCTTAGCTGTAGCGCTGAAGCGTAAACAGGCTGGCCGTTTTCGCCTAACGCGAGAAAATCATCCAAGCTGCCGCTGCGTAATAATTGTTTTGCCACGAATTAACCCTTTGATAGACGTCTGACTACAACAGCTACTTTAAGATCTTCTCTCGGCAATCAAACGGTCAAAAAAGTGGCTAAAATGGCGGGTGCTAAGCCAATCAATTCACATACTTGTGCTTTACTTTAGTCATTCTAGGCAAGCTCTACCCTCTTTCACTCCAAACATCTGGCTGAATGGGCGAATCATTTCCTTCACTTTAAATTAATCTTAGATCTATTCATTTCTGAAATCTGCGCCACATAGGCTATGCTCCACTCAGAGCAAGACAAATGCATTATTTCATACGTAATAAGCATTCACAGATGAAATTATTGGCCATTGAAGGCCGCTTCAATATCCATCAGGAGAAAGGTTTGTCCGATACCCCCGCAGTGCCCCAGTGCAGCCGACGATTTACTCCGCAAAGGATTATTAATATCTGCTTCTTTGCTGTCTTCATTTTTACATCGTTGCTTTTCTGGCGTCAGGGGCAAGTGCTGAACAATGGCTATCAGGCAAGCCAACTAAACCGACTGGAGAACGTGAGCGCACAGCTTGGAAGTCGCATGCAGTTTCGTTTGGATAACCTGCTTTTCTTACGTAATTACATGCGCTATATGCTTTCTCAGCCCATCATGCCGGAGCAAAAACGGCTGCTTGAAGCTGAAATGGCTACGTTGCGCGTGCAAGATATCTGGCAAACTGGCCATGCTCATTCGGCGTCACCGCCGATCAATGGGATTGGTGATAGTCAAATTGGTTTACTCCCCTCAAGCGACCGTCCGAATAACGAGCTGTGGCTAACAGAACTCAATGCCGCTATGCGTCTAAAAGCGTTGCTGCCGCTCACCAATCTTAATCAGGCATTACAGCCGCGGATTTACTATATCTCGCGCTCGGGCTTCTACTTGTCTTCTACGCCGCCACGGGATAAGTCGCTGATTTCAGGTCTGTATACGCATATGTTGGCGCGCCCTTACATCCCAATGGCGGCACCAGAAGCCAATCCACACCGAAAAGCATTTTGGAGCCGCATGTTTGACAACCAGCAAGATGGGATGCTGATCAGTGCAACTGCGCCTGTCGATTATGGCGATCGTTGGTGGGGGATTTTGGGGATGGATTTCTCGATTAAGCGATTGAACTACTATCTGCAAGCGGCGTTGCCTTCCCATCCGCACAGCGTTTTTATGTTGTACGACAGTCACTTTGAACCGATTACATCTTCCGATAAAAGCTGGTATCGAGGTAAATACTTTTCGGAGGCGCAGCGCCTCTCGCTGCAACAAGCTGTATTAAAGCAAAGCGAAGGTACAACCCGTATCGGAACCAGCTTTGTGACATTTACCCGCATGGAAAACCCGAATATCACCTTGATTAGCCTGCAATCCTTGCGTCAGGGCCTGCAGGATCAATATGGCCGCATCAGCCTGACGCTGGTCGCGCTGTGGTGCCTCTTTGTTATCACCCTGATCGGCACCCATTACGTCATATCGCGGCTAGTACGCAATATGGAAACCTTACAAAATCAGCTGAGCTGGCGCGCGGAACACGATCCGCTTACCGAACTACTCAACCGTAGAGGTTTCTTTGATAAAGCCGAAGAGATAACGCGCAAAGGCCAGTGCTACGGACGTTCCATGGCTATTATTCAGGTCGACTTGGATAAGTTTAAGAATATCAATGATGTTTATGGCCACCACGTTGGCGATCTGGCGCTTAAACATGCCGCAGACACGATGACATCAATGCTACGCAAGCAGGACATCATTGGCCGTATTGGCGGCGAAGAGTTCTGCATCATGCTGCCAAACACCGTGTTTTCTGAGGCGGTGGCGATTGCTGAACGTATTCACGCGCAGTTTAATCGCCAAAATTTGGCACTTTCTGACGGAAGAACCGTAGAAGTGACCGCATCAATGGGGGTTTCTGCTTGTTCTGGCACGACAGGTTGCAGTATAGAAAGCCTGCAGTCGCAGGCCGATAAACGCCTGTATAAAGCGAAAACGGCAGGACGTAACCAAGTTTGTGCCAGCGATATGGATGCATAACCGGTCAGCGACGTGTCGATAAAAGTGACCCCGATCACGTTTTGTATCTGCATGAATTATATAAATATTCATGCAGATTTATTTTCCTTTCAAGAAACTTCTTAGCCGTAGATATATTTAAACTAAATCCTATTTAACGAATATTTATTCGATAAAAGAGAAATGATGTTATTTATCGTTATATTCAAAAAAAAATAAAAATAAGTAAATCCCCGACCATGCTTTCTATACATAAATTTACTCATTACATGAAAGAATAAGAGATGTTTATTTTAAGTCCGTAACGAAATTATGATGATTAAATATCAATCGCTTGTAAACGTTATAATTAAGACTATTCCTACCTGAAGTGGATTTTCTCTAAACAAAAACTAAACAAACTCGCACAAAAAACACTACTATTTGATTTTATTGATAAAAAAATAATTCAATTTTCGTACAGGGATCGCTATTATTATCTAGCGTCTTCATTTTTGTGACAACTGTCACATGATGATATAGTTTCACAAGTAAAATACTTATTAAGTTGGAATCTATCATGAAAAAATTAACTAGCCTGGCCGTAATTATCGGCTTAGCAACTTCTGTTTCTGCTTTTGCTGCTAACTCTGAAAACACTGGCTATTATGCTGGTGCTAAAATGGGTACCAGCCTGGAGCAAATCCACGGTCAGAAATCTGCAACTGGCAGCAGCGTACCGCGTGATACCAAACAAGCTGGCACCGCTGGCCTGGTATTCGGTTATAACTTCCAGAATGAATTCAATCTGCCAGTTCGTGCAGAATTAGATTATTCATTCCGTGATACTACTGATACCGATCACTTCATCAAAGCTGACAACACTCGTACTCACAACCGTGTACGTCTGCAGACCGCTATGCTGAACGGTTACTACGACATCAATACCGACACTGCTTTCACTCCATACATCAGTGCTGGTATCGGTTACGCTAACGTAAACCTGAAAAACACTCAGGGCGGCACTAGCCACTCTGGTAACGGTGATAACTTCGCGTGGAGCGTTGGTACTGGTGTTGCTTACGCTATCAACAACCACATGGATCTGGATCTGGGCTACAAATATTTGGACGCTGGCGATGCAACTGCACAAGCTTCCAAAGTTAAAGTGGCTACCCACGATTTCACCGCTGGTGTTAACTACTACTTCTAAGACCTTTTCTTCTAGGCTTTACGCTTAGAGAACGTCTGGTAAGTATGAGTAATAAAAAACCCGCCATTGGCGGGTTTTTTTACATTTGAAAACGACAGAATTGTTAGTTCACGCCGCGCAGCGCCATCATCTGGCGCAGGTGAGCAAACACGTTCCCCACCCGCAGACCATTGTGTTCAAATTCACTGGTGATCCACGTTTCCACGTTGCCAATATGCTTGGCCGTTTCCAGCGATAACCCGACATCCACATACATGTCATGGTAATAAACCGCCGCAACGACCGGCACGGTATTCGCTGCCAAGCGATCCGCGTCGTACAACGGTCGCCATTCTGAACGCTGCGCCAGCTGATGAACCGCATCGCGGAACGGTCGCAAACACTGCATTTCGTCAAACATCCACGGATAGATCATCTCACCCGTTAACAATAGCGGACGGCAATCTGCTTGAAACTCAGGCAGCGTGTCATGCACGCGCTGAGCTGCCCAGTTGGTCGCCCCACTGCAGCTATCAGCATAAATGCTTTCATGCAGTACAGCGTACAGAGGGTGCTCGGTGAAGCCGGTGAGATGCATCACCTGCGATAAAAATGTATCGCTCAGCTCACCTTCATGATTAAAGGCTTCATCAAACAGCCACAGCAGATTTTCATAGCCTTCACTCATACCCAATTGAATGCCCAGCGTTTGCAAACGCTGTACGGTGAGAATATCGCCATCGGGCAGATATACATCCTGCTCTTTCAGCACGTCCGCAATGCGGTTGATTTGCTGTTGCATGTGAGGATAGCGGGAGAAGAAAATCTGATTCTTTTCCTTCAATTTCTGATAGGTGCGCTGATACAACAGCTCGGCATCGGGTTTAATTGATGGTAGACCGCCGGTGATATAGCAGGCCTCAAGCCCTTCTGGGGCCTGAGATAAATAGGTCAGGGTGATAAAGCCACCAAAGCTCTGCCCTAAGGTGCTCCATTTACGGCCACCAAACTGCGTTTTTCTGAGGTGTTCGGCATCCGCCACAATAGAATCAGCGCGGAAATAGCTGAGATAGTCAGCGGTTTGATCCACGTTCATATTGCGGATCACGCTCGATTCGATCCTGCTGCTCTGCCCCGTACCGCGTTGATCAAGCAAGATCACCCGAAAGCTTTTCAGCGCCTCGCCTAACCATCCGCCTTTGCTGGTCGGTCGCGGCGATTTTCCACCGGGGCCGCCTTGTAAGAACAACAAACATGGCAAATCTTCTGCCGCTTTGCCGCCCTCTGATAACTCACGCGCAAAAACCGTAATACGGCGCGGATCATTTTCATCAAACCAGTTCAGCGGTACCGATACACGATGCTCTCGCACCCACATACCGGCTAACAGATATTCCTTTTCAATCATGGCAGACCACTCCTGCGGTAAAATTCGTTTTTATCGCTCAACAATGCTCAAGCCGCCTTCGCGGTAGCGCATCATTTGCTCACTCGGCGTATTACCAAAGAAACGTTTATATTCGCGGCTAAACTGCGAGGCGCTCTCATAGCCAACACGAATGGCCGCAGTGCTGGCTTTGAGCCCATCGTGCAACATCATCATCCGCGCCTTATGCAAGCGGAAGGATTTGATGTATTGCAGTGGAGAGGTTGCCGTAACGGCTTTGAAGTTATGGTGGAACGCAGAAACGCTCATATTCACTTCCTGCGCCAGCAAATCAACGTTGAGGCTATCAGAGTACTGCTGTTCGATCAGGCGCAGCGCCTTAGCGATCTGGCTGAAGTGGCTGTGACGGTTGGCTAGCGCCTGCAGCGCTTCGCCACCGTCTCCACACAGCGCGTGGAACAGCATTTCGCGCACAATTTGCGGCCCTAATACACGAGCTTGTAATGGATTGGCCATCGCGTCGACCAAGCGCTCGGTGGCACAAAACATCGACTCATCCAATGACACCGATTTCACACCGCTCGATTGGCAGCGCTGCTTGGCGGCCAAACCGTCACCGATATCCATTAAGAGATCCTGCAACATGCTGGTGTTTACCCGCACTGATAAACCGATCAGCGGCTCATCCGGAGTGGCAAACGTCTCACATTCACAGGGTAATGGCAGCGTCATGAGCAGATAATTAGTGGGATCGTAGCGAAATACCTGCTCGCCGAGATAGCCCACTTTATGCCCTTGCAGCACAATGATAATACAAGGCTCATACATCACCGGCGTACGCGGCTGATGCTGATTTGCATAGATTATTTTTACATTCTCAATCGGTGACGCACTCACTCCAGGCTGAGCCACCTGACGGCTTAGCTGCTGTGCAAGCTGAGTCCACCGCTCATCGATTAACATTGACCAATCCCCGCCGAACCAAATAAAGTGCAATAAATGATGCCAAATACATCTCTATTTCTACAGTTGATTGTAGAAATAGGCAAGTCATCAACAGAAATGAGCATTGAGCCACACGCTCATTGCGCCCAGAATAGCATTCAGAAAATGCAATGGCGTCGACGGCCAAAGCATAACGAATCAAAATAAATACTGAGGCTAATTTCAATGCAAAATTTTACACTCCACACCCCAACTAAAGTTCTGTTCGGCGAAGGCCAAATCGCTAATCTGCGCAACGAAGTACCCGAAAATGCCCGCATCCTGATCACCTACGGCGGCGGCAGCGTAAAACGCACCGGCGTTTTGGATCAGGTTCACGCGGCGCTGAAAGGTTTACACGTATTTGAATTCGGTGGCATTGAGCCAAACCCGTCTTACGAAACGCTGATGAAATGCGTTGAAGTGGTTCACAACGAAAAAATCGATTTCCTGCTGGCAGTGGGCGGCGGTTCCGTTATTGATGGCACCAAGTTCATTGCCGCAGCGGCAAACTACGTCGGCGAGCCTTGGGACATTCTTGAAACCTACGGCAGCAAAATCACCAGCGCAATCCCATTGGCAGCGGTATTAACCCTGCCAGCGACCGGTTCTGAAATGAACAAGGGCGCAGTTATCACTCGCCGTGCAACAGGCGACAAACGTGCATTCCAGTCTCCATTCGTAATGCCTCAGTTCGCTATTCTGGATCCGGTTGTAACCTACACGCTGCCAGCTCATCAGGTAGCAAACGGCGTAGTGGATGCGTTTGTTCATACCGTTGAGCAATATCTGACTTACCCTGTTGACGCTAAAGTTCAGGATCGCTTTGCAGAAGGTCTGCTGTTGACCCTGATCGAAGAAGGCCCACGTGCGCTGGCTGAGCCTGAAAACTATGACGTTCGTGCCAACATTATGTGGAGTGCCACTATGGCGCTGAACGGCCTGATCGGTGCAGGTGTGCCACAGGACTGGGCAACGCATATGCTGGGTCATGAGTTAACTGCGATGCACGGCATGGACCACGCGCAGACCTTAGCCGTAGTTCTGCCTTCTCTGCTGCAAGCAAAACGCCAGCAGAAACACGCTAAGCTGCTGCAATATGCAGAGCGCGTATGGAATATTCGTGAAGGTAATGAAGAACAGCGCATTGATGCAGCGATTGCCGCTACGCGTAAATTCTTCGAAGAAATGGGCATTAAAACGTATCTGAAAGATTACGGCGTTGATGCCAGCTCCATCCCAGGCCTGCTGGCAAAACTGGAAGAGCACGGCATGACTGCGCTGGGCGAAAACAGTGATATCACGCTGGAAGATAGCCGTAAGATTTACGAAGCGTCGCTGTAAAAATAACTGAAAGACTGACCCCACCCCAGCCCTCCCCTTCACAGGGGAGGTTGGGAGGGGGTTAAGCCTAACGGTTACTCGCCGACATACTCCATCGTCACACGCGGAGTCAGCTTGGTAATCAATTCGTAAGCACTGATCCCCGTGTAGCTTGCAATCTTCTCAACCGGTAGTTCAGCACTCCACAGCACCACTTCATCGCCCACTTTATCTTTGGCTTCAGGACCTAAATCGACTGAAATCATATCCATAGATACACGGCCAACAATCGGCACTTCACGACCGTTCAGCAGCACCGGGGTTCCCGAAGGCGCACTGCGCGGATAACCATCGCCATAGCCAATCGCGACCACGCCTAAACGCGTATCACGCTGGCTGACCCAAGTTCCGTTATAGCCAACGGGCTCACCGGCCTTGTGCTCACGCACGGCAATTAGGCTAGATTTTAGCGTCATCACCGGCTGTAAGCCGTAATGATCGGCATAAGGTTCCGCTAAAGGCGATACGCCATACAGGATAATCCCTGGGCGCACCATATCGCGGTGCGACTGGGGCCACAGCAGAATACCGCCGGAAGCCGCTATCGACTGCAAGCCCGGCTTACCCGTAGCAAATGCATCGAAACAGGCCAATTGAGCTTCAGTCATTCCCGTTTCGGGCTCATCCGCACGACTAAAGTGACTCATGATATTCACGGGCTGCTCAACGTTGCGACAGTTGGAAAGACGCTGATAGAAAGCTTCCGCGTGCTCTGGACGTACTCCCAAACGATGCATGCCCGTATCGAGTTTCATCCAAACCTTAATCGGGCGCTCTAAATCAGCCTCTTCTAAAGCCTGCAGCTGTTCATCGCTGTGAATAGCCGTCTCGATATTGTTAGCAACTAAAACCGGCAGATCATCGGCAGAGAAAAAACCTTCCAACATCAGGATAGGTTTCACGATACCGCCTGAGCGCAGTTTCAGCGCTTCTCCGATACGCGCCACGCCATAGCAGTCTGCATCTTTTAACGTTTTGGCAGTTTCTAAAAGCCCGTGCCCATAGGCATTGGCTTTTACAACGGCTATCAGTCGGCTGTGCGGCGCAAATTGACGAATTTGCTGAAAGTTGTGTCGCAGAGCGCGGCGATCAATGACTGCGGTTGCCGCTTTCATTTCTATTCCTTCCCGATTTCTCAAATGAGTTAATAAATACACCTACTACTAAACGAGCTCAATGTTGCTGCTCGTTCGATTATTCGTCGTCGTACTGCGGGCCCGCGTAGTTATCAAAACGTGAGAACTGGCCGTTAAAGGTTAAGCGAACCGTGCCGATTGGGCCATTACGCTGTTTACCCAGAATAATTTCAGCAATACCTTTTAAATCGCTGTTCTCGTGATAAACCTCGTCACGATAGATAAACATGATCAAGTCGGCATCCTGCTCGATTGAGCCCGATTCACGCAGGTCGGAGTTAACCGGGCGTTTATCAGCACGCTGCTCCAAGGACCGGTTAAGCTGAGACAGCGCCACTACCGGAACCTGCAACTCTTTCGCTAACGCTTTGAGTGAGCGAGAAATTTCCGCGATTTCCAAGGTACGGTTATCTGATAAAGACGGAACCCGCATCAACTGCAGGTAGTCGATCATGATTAGGCTAAGGCCGTCATGTTCGCGGAAAATACGGCGCGCGCGCGAACGCACTTCCGTTGGCGTCAGGCCGGAGGAATCATCGATATACATGTTCCGTTTTTCCAGCAGAATCCCCATGGTGCTGGAAATTCGCGCCCAATCTTCATCATCTAATTGGCCGGTACGAATTTTGGTTTGATCGACGCGCGCCAAGGAAGCCAGCATACGCATCATGATCTGCTCACCGGGCATTTCCAGACTGAAAATCAGCACCGGTTTATCCTGAGTCATCGCGGCGTTTTCACACAGGTTCATCGCGAAGGTGGTTTTCCCCATTGATGGACGCGCAGCCACAATAATTAAATCAGAGCGCTGCAAACCTGCAGTTTTCTTGTTCAGATCCTGATAGCCGGTATCAACGCCAGTTACACCATCGTGTGGCGTCTGGTAGAGCTGTTCAATTCGCGCGACCGTTTGTTCGAGAATACGATCGACGCTTTTCGGCCCTTCATCTTTGTTCGCACGATTCTCAGCAATCTGGAATACGCGAGACTCCGCTAGATCCAGCAGATCTTCACTGCTACGCCCCTGAGGATCGTAGCCCGCATCGGCGATCTCGTTAGCTACGGAGATCATATCGCGAACTACCGCACGTTCACGCACGATATCAGCATAGGCACCGATGTTTGCCGCACTTGGGGTGTTTTTTGACAGCTCAGCCAGATAAGCGAATCCGCCCACCGATTCTAATTCACCACGCTGTTCTAATGATTCAGACAGCGTGATCAAGTCGATAGGCTTGCTCATTTCTAGCAAGCGCTGCATTTCAGTAAAGATGAGGCGGTGTGGACGGCTGTAGAAATCGTTAGCGACGACGCGTTCTGCCACGTTATCCCAGCGCTCGTTGTCCAGCATCAACCCGCCCAACACGGACTGTTCCGCTTCCAGCGAATGTGGTGGTAGCTTGAGCCCCTCCATCTGCCTGTCGCGCGGGGTCTCGTTTGATTTGTTGGTGGGTTTATTTCCTGCCATAGTGGGAATGCTTTACCTGTTAATGAAAGACGCGTCAGTATACCTGAATGTGCCCGATTTTCGATTATAACAATGACACTATGCATCTGAGGAAAGACGATGGCAAAACGTATCCAGTTTAACGCCCACGGCGGGCCAGAAGTTCTTGAATATGTAGAGTTTACGCCAAAAGATCCCGCGGCTGGTGAAGTGCAAATCAGCAATAAAGCGATCGGAATCAACTACATTGACACCTATATTCGTGGCGGACTGTACCCAGTTCCCCAGTTTCCATCAGGGCTAGGAACCGAAGCGGCTGGCGTCGTGACAAAAGTGGGCGCAGGCGTAACCAGCATAGAAGTGGGTGACCGCGTAGTTTATGCGCAAAGCTCGCTCGGCGCCTACAGCACCGTTCATAACGTACTGGCCGAGAAAGTTGCGTTGCTGCCCGAAGCCATTAGCTTTGAACAAGGTGCCGCCGCATTCTTAAAAGGCCTGACCGTGCACTATTTGCTGCGTCAAACCTATGAAATTAAAGCAGGTGAAATCTTCTTATTCCATGCCGCAGCCGGTGGCGTCGGCCAAATCGCCTGCCAGTGGGCAAAAGCGTTAGGTGCCAAACTGATTGGCACCGTGGGCTCCGATGCCAAAGCAGAGCGCGCCAAACAGGCGGGGGCATGGGCAACCATTAATTATCAAACCGAAGACATTGCCCAACGCGTGTCCGAGCTGACTCATGGCGAAAAAGTGAGCGTGGTTTACGACTCGGTAGGAAAAAGCACTTGGTTGGCCTCACTCGATAGCCTGAAAAAACGCGGCCTGATGGTGAGCTTCGGCAATGCTTCAGGCCCTGTTACCGGCGTCGATTTGGGAATTTTAAACCAGAAAGGATCGCTGTATGTCACGCGCCCCTCTCTCAACGGCTACATCAATAACCATCAGGATTTACTCAGCGCCAGTCACGAACTATTTTCGCTGATCGCCAGCGGCGCGATTAACGTAGATGTGCCCGATGCGCAAAAATTTGCTTTAGCGGATGCGAAAAAAGCGCATGAAACCCTGCAGAGTCGCGGAACACAGGGATCGAGTTTGTTGATACCGGAGTAGTTACCGATGTAATCACAGTGAAAAATTATGTTTAATGACACCGTCTCAGAGCCGCCAGCAGGGAAGCTGGCGGCAGGTTGAGGGCGCACAGGATGTGCGCTCCGAGACCGGTCTGGCAAGCGACTCAGTGAAAAGCGCGAGAGTCGAGAGGTTGCGCGCCAGCAACCTTTCGTCGGACGCCTACATCTGTGATTCATGGGAAAGCTTATGCATTCAGGCGGACGAAACTCTTCGCCGAACGAGCATAGAATAGATACCTAATAATAACGCCTCGTCTGTGGTTTCTGCATGGAGCGATAAATCCACACCACCACAATAGCCAAAGCAATCCACGGCAGCAGTTTAAAGACCATCACAAACAGGCCACCAAACAACATGAACAGTGTGGCAACGGCCACGGCGGCGATAATGCCGAGAATTGAAATTCCGGTCACCATCAGCATGACAAAAAAGCCAAGAATAAAGAGGACTTCCAACATGGTGATCTCCTGAGTGAAATACAACGGTGATACCGTCGACTACTCAGTGATTTACAAGAATCATGCCAAGAATAGAAATTACGTAACCATATGATTTTACAAGATAGCGCTGCCGCTTATGCAACAGCGCCTGATGAGTTTTACTAAAATTTAGTTTTATTCGCCACGTGGCTGGCTAACAAATTGCAACGCAGCTTCAACCACTTCAACACCAGCTCCCGCCTTGTGCGCATTTTCACTCAGATGACGACGCCATTGGCGAGCGCCCGGAATGCTCTGGAATATGCCGAGTATATGGCGCGTGATATGGCCCAGATAGGTTCCATTAGCCAATTCACGTTCAATATACGGATACAAAGAACGTACCACGTCAATGCTGTTCGGTACTTCTACAGTAGGATCAAATAACTCGCGATCGACATGCGCCAAAATGCTTGGGCTCTGATAGGCTTCGCGCCCCATCATCACGCCGTCCAGATGCTGCAGATGAATTTTGGCGTCTTCCAGCGTTTTAACCCCGCCGTTGATGGCGATGTTTAGATGGGGGAAGTCACGTTTTAACTGATAAACACGCTCATAATCGAGCGGCGGGATCTCACGGTTTTCTTTCGGACTTAAGCCTGAGAGCCACGCTTTGCGCGCATGAACCGTAAAGCTATTACATTCGCCTTTACCTGAAACTATGCCGATAAAATCACACAAAAATTGGTAGCTATCCTGATCGTCAATACCAATACGCGTTTTCACGGTAACGGGAATAGAAACCACGTCGCGCATAGCCTTAATACCGTCGGCAACCAGTTGGGCTTCGCCCATCAGGCACGCGCCGAAACGACCATTTTGAACGCGATCCGAAGGACAGCCTACGTTGAGGTTAATCTCATCATAGCCGCGCTGCTCGGCCAAACGCGCACAATGCGCTAGGGCTTCAGGATCGCTTCCTCCCAGCTGCAACGCCAGCGGATGTTCTTCTTCGCTGTAAGCTAAGTAGTCGCCTTTACCGTGAATAATGGCACCGGTGGTCACCATCTCGGTATATAGAAGCGTCTGTTTAGTCAGCTTACGATGAAAATAGCGGCAATGGCGATCGGTCCAATCCAGCATCGGCGCAACGGAAAAGCGACTCTGGCTGAATGGCATAGCAGAAGAAGGATTATTGGCGTTTTGGGTCATTATTCTCAGGATTTCAGTCAGTTTGAATCAGATACGGCGCTTAGAAAAAACAGTATCACCGTGGATATTGGGCAAGTATACCGTGAATTTGGGCTTAACCCACAGACTTCCGCGCTCATACCTAGTAGCCAGAGGCTCAAGCACACTGTTCGAGAAAACGTGAGATACCTGATTTTTCGGCAGAACTGAGATACTCTTACTGCCATTAGCGACTGTGGCTAGCGTTACTCTGTGTGTAAACATATCCATACATGCGTGATCTGGTTCACAGATTTACTTGATTATTGACTTAGACCAACCGGTCTACTATAGTAACTCACATGAACAAAACGACGAGCACGACCAATAACACCTGCGAGCACATTTTAGATGTGGGTGAAGAATTGATTTTAAACCTTGGCTTTACAGCGATGGGTTTAAATGAGCTTCTGGCTACCGCAGGGGTACCAAAAGGTTCGTTCTACCATTACTTCAAATCTAAAGAGAAGTTTGGTGAAGCTATGCTTACCCGTTATTTCAGCGATTACGTGATCATGCTGAAAGAGAAATTTTCGGATGGGCAAAAGACACAGCGTCAGCATTTGTTAGATTATTTCTCACATTGGATGACGCAAAGCTGTGAAACGGTATGTCACAGCAAGTGCTTGGTCGTAAAACTGGCGGGTGAAGTCAGTGATTTATCAGAGGTTATGCGTGAAGCATTAGATTCTGGTATCACACGCGTCATCGCCCAGTTGCAGTCGAGTATCGAGTCTGGCGTTGAAGAAGGGTCGCTGGTGATTGAAGAATCCCCCGAACTACTCGCAGATTCACTATACTCTTTATGGTTAGGCGCAGCGTTACGGGCAAAGGTCAATAGATCTGATGCACCGTTTGTTTCAGCCATGCAGCGTACGGAACGCTTGCTGAAGCCCGGCACCATTTAAAGAGACAATCGCAGCACAATGAATGCCTGCGTGAAAACGTTTGGCATTATTTTTTACCCTTTAACTAGACGACTGGTCTATTAAATCAGTATCTAGATCACACATTTAGCGAGATGACACCATGAAAACTATCACTTTGACCGTACTAATGACTCTGGCCCTTGCGGGTTCCGCTTTTGCACAAAGCTTTTCAGATATGACTGCTAGCGAACAACGCGCAACCGTCGTTAATCATCTGAACAACGGTAGTGCTCAAGCTCATCAGATCACTATCAATAAATAATCGGCATTGCCCAGTGCCATACAGAATTGAATTCGTTATTAAAACCTGCAAAGTAGGTCAGTGAGTCGCCACTGTGTGCCCTGACCTACTTCAAAAAATTTAAAGAAGAGAAAATCATGAAAACTTCAATCTTACTGTCTGCTATCGTTGCTCTTACCCTAACTGGTTCGGCCTTCGCTCAATCATTTTCTGACCTCAGCCCAGCAGAACAAAGCACCTTGGCATATTCAAACCGTAACGGCTCTGCTTACGCTCATCAGATGATGGCTAAGCAAAAACTGCATGAAGCCGGTATTGCAACACCGACGGTTCACGGTAGCGCAACATTTTCACAGCTGAGTGCACAGGATCAACGCGCAACTGTTATCAATAATCTGAATAACGGCGACGCCTATGCTCATCAGTCTGAAATCAAATAACAGATTGTATATTTGCCACTGCCGCCTTAAGTAAAAGCGGGCTGACGGGAATCCCCTGTCAGCCCGTTTTATTTTGGGTATCAGGCAAACGCAGCCAACAAAAATGTAGCTTGAGCCATTGACGGGTATATACCCAAAATAATTCGAGTTACATTGAGGCGGCAAGCGAGTGAATCCCGAATCACTGACTCAAGTCAGTGATTCGGGTGAAGGAACGCAGCCAACAAGAATGTAGCTTGAGCCATTGATGGGTATATACCCAAAATAATTCGAGTTACATTGAGGCGGCAAGCGAGTGAATCCCGATGAGCTGACTCAAGTCAGTGATTCGGGTGAAAGAACGCAGCCAACAAGAATGTAGCTTGAGCCATTGATGGGTATATACCCAAAATAATTCGAGTTACATTGAGGCGGCAAGCGAGTGAATCCCGATGAGCTGACTCAAGTCAGTGATTCGGGTGAAGGAACGCAGCCAACAAAAATGTAGCTTGAAGTATGACGGGTATAACTATGTTAAAATAACGGCACCCTATTGGCTTGGCCGGAAGCAAAACATCATGACCACAACCTCGTTAGAGCGACTGCTCGCACAGGCAGAAGAGATTTGTCTGCAACGCAATGTTCGACTGACTCCGCAAAGAATGGAGGTATTGCGTCTGATGGCTTGCCAGAAAGGCACGATTAGTGCCTATGATTTACTGGATCTGCTGCGTGTTTCTGAGCCGCAGGCTAAGCCGCCGACTATCTATCGCGCCCTCGATTTTTTGCTAGAACAAGGCTTCATTCACAAAGTGGAGTCCACTAATAGCTACGTGATGTGCCATCACATCGAAGAGCCAAGTCATACGTCAGCATTATTTATTTGCCATCGCTGTGGTCAAGTGACTGAACAAACCACACAGGATGTGCAGGAACATTTAGAAAAGCTTGCAGCACTGACTGGATTCTCGCTGCAGCATAGCGTGGTAGAAGCACATGGTTTATGTCGAGACTGTGGGAAAATAGAATCCTGCGATAACCGCGATACGTGCCATCACGATCATTCAGAACCAAAAAAGAAAAAATAGTTTTTATATAATAGAATGAAAAAGAGCCGCACCTGCGGCTCTTTTTTTAATCATCTGCAATTAATATCAGCAGTGGCACATTATTAATAAAGGAATATTTTCCGTTTTAATATTCGTATCCGTTCTTTATTTATAATGCGTGTTTGCAGAGCGATTATTTAGCAAGTAGGATTAAATATCACCAACGATATTTATTATGATCTTCCCATGCTTTAACTTCTTTCTCAGCGGCTTCTTTCTGATAGCCGTAGCGTTCCTGGATTTTACCTACCAGCTGGTCACGTTTCCCTTCGATTACGGTAAGATCATCGTCGGTTAACTTACCCCATTTTTCTTTCACTGTTCCCTTGAACTGCTTCCAGTTACCGCTCGCTTGATCTTTATTCATAATAACTCCGTATCACTTATGTAATGGAATATATTCCCCACACATCTGTACTCGATTAAATTAATAACTGCGATGTGAGGCATCAGTTAACGTTCACCATTAAGACTAGCGGATACTGAGCATAAAAATATTTTCAGCTAGATAATCGGCAATATTAAACAAAAAACTTTCGCAACAAGGCGTAAAAGCAGAGAGAAAACAGGGAATAAGCGGAGAATAATTTTTATCAGTTAGAATGTAAGCAAATATTAATAACGCGTCATTTTAGGGCAATGCAAAAACTATCGGAATTATCACATTGCCATGATTATTTAACGCTATAACGACCTAATTTAATTCAACATTATTGGCTGGAAACCATGTTTTTTCCCGCCAATGACGCCGCCAGACGATCCACAAGGAAAGACCACGTAGTGATAAAAATACCGCTAAAGCTAGCCATAAACCGTGATTACCTAACCAAGGGAGCGTTAATAACGTTAAGCCATAACCTGCAGCGGCAACGGCCATGCTATTACGCATTTCAGCACCGCGCGTCGCACCGATAAACATCCCATCCAGCAGGTAACACCATACGCCCAGCAGCGGTAAAACAATTTGCCATGGCAGATAGTGCAACGCCAACGATTGTACTTCTGGCAACGAGGTTAATATCTGAATGATTTGCTGGCCAAATACGGCATACAGCATGGCAAAAAATACCGCTACGATACCGGCCTGCCGACAGGCGGAATGCCAAATTTTCTGCAGTTTACGACCGTCGCGTGCACCATAGGCCTGCCCTGAATGAGCTTCCACCGCATAGGCAAAGCCATCCAGAGCATAGGCGGTAAATGTCAGTAAATTCATCAGAACCGCATTCACCGCCACCACTTCGCTTCCCATTCTGGCCCCAAGGATAGTCAGCGATGAAAAGCATAATTGCAGCAATAAAGAACGCAGCATGATGTCACGGTTTAACGCCAATAGGCGGCGAAGATTTCCCCGCCACGCATTGCGGAAATATTCCAGATGCAGGCCGCGCAGCTTCATCACGTGCCAAACAAGGCCGATCCCGAGTAAAAAGGTCGCGTAGTCAGCAATCACCGTGGCACTTGCCGCTCCGGGCACTTTCCAGCCCAGACCAACAACAAACCACAGGTCGAGCGTGATGTTAATAACATTGCCCACAACCAGCAATATGACCGGCGCACGGGCATATTGAACGCCTAGCAACCAGCCAAGAATAACGAGGTTTGCCAACGTAGCAGGCGCACTAAGCCAGCGGATCTGCATAAACAAACGAGCCTGCTCCAGCACATCTTCATGGCCGCCGACAATCCGCAGCACGCCGTTAATCAAAGGTTGTCGCAGCGCGATAATAGCAACCCCTGCCAGCAACGCTATGAGCAGCGGCTGCACAAGCGCGCGAGCCAGCGCCGTTTTATCCCCCGCGCCGAATGCTTGCGCAGTCAGCCCCGTGGTGCTCATGCGTAAAAACAACAGCAGCATAAATAAGAATGACGTAGCCATCGCGCCAACGGCTACGCCACCAAGATAAACAGGGCTATCCAAGTGCCCAATCACAGCGGTATCGACTAACCCTAATAAAGGAACAGAGATATTCGACAGGATCATCGGCAGTGCAAGGATCCACAGCGCCTTATCGGTTGGTGTAAGCATTTTCATTTTTTGAATTCATTCCAGATAACCTACTCGTTATCCCAACAAAAAAAGGTTTCAGACATGAACAAATATGCCGCATAAAAAAGCCCCAATTAAGGGGCTTAGTCTATCGGTGTGATGTTAAACACAACAGCCGAAGTTTTAGATCCAGTCACCGTTACGAATAACGCCCACCGCTAAACCTTCGATCGTGAAGTTTTGCTCGCGCAGGTCAACAACGATAGGCTCGAAGTCGCTGTTTTCTGGCAACAGCTTGACAATATTACCTTGCTTTTTCAGACGCTTAACCGTTACTTCATCTTCGATACGCGCAACCACAACCTGTCCATTACGCACATCCTGGGTTTTATGTACGGCCAGCAAATCGCCGTCTAAAATACCGATATCACGCATCGACATGCCGTTAACACGCAGTAAGAAATCCGCGTTTGGCTTAAATAAAGCAGGATCCACCTGATAGTGGCCCTCAATATGTTCTTGCGCTAACAGCGGCTCACCCGCTGCCACACGGCCAATTAAAGGCAGGCCCGTTTCATCTTCCATTAGCAAGCGAATACCACGGGAAGCACCGGAAACGATCTCAATAACACCCTTGCGCTGCAACGCTTTTAAATGTTCTTCGGCCGCATTAGGAGAGCGGAATCCCAAGCGCTGAGCAATTTCAGCTCGGGTTGGCGGCATGCCAGTTTGTTCAATATGGTCACGAATCAGATCGTAGACTTCCTGCTGTCTGGCTGTAAGTGCTTTCATTCCACCACCTGTTTGTTTATACAGTTTTGCTGTGAGTATATACAGGTAGCGACCATTTTGAAACCGTGAAATACATAAAGATTGAGCCGTAGCGCAACTGAACTACATTGAGCGTGCATTTTTTGTATTTTCAGCCAGCTACCCGTCAATAATCTGCCAATTCATCAGCCTTTTTTGGCCGTTTCTGGCGCTCTATAGGTTCGCTGTGGGCGGCCAACCTTTCCATACACGATTTCAGCCATAATCAGATGGCGACCCGCGCAAAACTCTAAGTAGCGCCGTGCCGTTGTTCGGCTAAGTTTAAGCTCCTGCGCAACGGTTTCAGCGGTATGACGCGCCTCGGGATCGGCAAATAGCTTTTGCACCTTATCTAAGGTCAGCGCATCAATGCCAACCGGCAGCTCTTCTTTCTGTTCACCACGCGCATAGGCATTGAACATATCATCGATCTGACGTTGGCTGGCGCTATCGTTATTGGCTAGCATTCGCTTGCGCACATGGTAGCGCTCAAGCGTTTGCCCTAAGCGCTCGTAGGCAATCGGCTTCACCAAATAGTCAAATACGCCGCAGCGCACCGCATCTGACACCGTATCCATATCACTCGCAGCAGTGGTAAAGACCACACCACCGGGGAAACGAGCCTGAGTTAACTCGTGCAGTAGCGTGATGCCTTTGCCATCGGGTAAATAGTTATCCAGCAAGATCAGATCGGGTTTGAATCGCTCAATCATCATTCTGGCCTGAGCAAGATTTCCCGCCAACCATACCTGACCACAGCCTTGGAAATGGCGAATAAACTCCGCATGCATCTCTGCAAGCGGAGTCTCGTCTTCAACAATTAGAATCGTTATTGGTTGTGTCATAAGTCTTTTTCACTTTCGGAATAAATACGGAAAATAAAGTTCCGCAAGGTTCGTTGTCTTCCAACGTAATCACACCACCACAGCGGCCAACATAGCTGGCAATCAGATATAGTCCTATACCATGCTCACCGGCGTCTTCTGTTTTGGTGCTTACCCCTTGCTCAAAAATAGCCTCACGTAAAGACTCAGGAACGCCACATCCTTGATCGGCTACTTCCACGATCACATCCTCGCCTTCGTCGCTAAGATACAGCTCGATGGTTTTATTACCCTGCAAATTCTTCAGGCTAGCATCAAAGGCATTGTCGAGTAGATTACCCACGATGGCCGCAAACTCCGTGCTATCTAGCCCTTCAGGCAACTGACGTAGCTGGCTGCCTTCAACCAAATTAAACGTTAGTCCTAGTTCACGAGCGCGCTGTGCTTTGCCAAAAAGCAGCCCCGCAACCTGACGATCGTCGAAAGAACCTCTCAGGTTATCAATAAGCTGCTGCTGCGCCTGTGACTCACCTTTTACCATTGCGAGCGCACGATCATATTCTTTCATTTGTAATAGCCCGTTGAGCGTCGACATCCAGTTAAGATGCTCATGGCGTAACGTGCGCAGGCTTTCAACATATTGTTTGATCTGCGTGAGCTGGGCGTTAAGCGTGCTAATTTCATCTTTGCTACGAAAACTGATAATTGCGCCCAATAGCTCATCGCCGAAATGTATGGCGGCACGGTTAGCAATCACGCTTAAGCCGTTAAAAGTGCAAATGACATCTTGCCGCTTTTCTTCAATCTGTTCCGTGAAAAAGCCCGCAGGATCAACAACCTCTTCGATAGGTTTCCCCAACCATTGCCTTCCTGGCGAGCGTAACCCTAACATTTTGCGCGCATTTCGGTTGATCGCAGTAATCAACCCATCGGGATCGACCGCAATAAGTCCCTCATATACTGAACCAAACAGCGCGTCTTGTTGGCGTACCACGCGCGCAATTTGGCGCGGTTCCATCCCTAGCATCTGTCGACGAATGTGCGAAGCAAACATCCACGATAGCAGCATCAAGATAATCAGAATCAAGACAAATACGCCTGCCAAAGGCAGTAAAAAGTCTAGCCGCCAGCTATCTATTTTGCTGACCAAATAGCCAAGCGAAACGACACCAATAATTTTGCCCTGCTCATCAAAAATTGGCGTTTTCGCGCGCATTGCCATACCGATAGAGCCTTTGCCGGTGATAAAATAACTCTCACCACGCTCCAGTGCCCCGGGCTTACTCCACTGCATAGGAAGACCAATTTTGGCCGGGTTGGGATGATATAAGCGGATAGAATTTTTATCCCCGATAACAACATAGTCAAAATCCGAACCGGTACCTAATTTATTGGCGATAATGGCAAGACGTTTGGTATCTCTATTTTTCACCGCCGTGACAACACTATCAATTGAAGCAATGATTTTGGCTTGGTTCATTGCCATATCACGTACATGATTGCTGAGATAATCTTCAAAAGAGGCGGATAGATATTTCCCCAACGCTGCGACCAATAATGTCGAGACTAGGAGTAATAAAAGAAATATTCGTAAAGGAAATGCGATGCGGCTAAAAAACCTAAATTCTTTAACATTTGGTTTGCCAAACATCGATATTTCCTCTTTTTTGCGGCGAAAAGATGGACTAGTATCAGGGAAATGTAATGAATATGTTTCCTTGTTTTCTACCCACTATGGATTAGATCGTTGCAGATTCTACGGATTAAATCAATTAAACAAATAAAAACCACGTTAGTTATGCAAATAAAGATAATTAAAGAAATAAAAACCATTAAGTCTATTTAATTCTGATAACTCTTTGTGAAATAGGTCAAGATTTCCCGCCTTAATACTCCTTACGATCATTCCGTCAACGCAAAAATATAAACGAATAAGATTAAAGCGTTGCGTCGAGCAATTGAAAATAAAACGTTATTAATATGCAACAAATCACAACAATTGTGACCCTACTGCACGCATGCGGCAAGCAACAGGAAACTTTATGTTTGGTAATACCGTATTTTCTCAGGTTAAGCGTTCGGAAAATAAGAAGATCGCTGTCATCGCTCATTTTCTTCGAGAAAATGGCCTGAGCATTGATTCCACGGTGGAAGTATTTATTACCGTCACCCGTGATGACCAGCTAATCGCCTGCGGTGGGATAGCGGGGAATATTATTAAATGTGTTGCTATCAGTGAATCTGTTCGTGGTGAAGGCCTCGCGCTCACCCTCGCCACAGAATTAATTAATCTGGCGTATGAAAAGCACTGCACTCATTTATTTATATACACAAAAACCCAGAACGAAGCGTTATTCAAGCAGTGCGGCTTTTATACCGTCACCAGCGTACCCAACGTCATGGTGCTGATGGAAAACAGCGCCACACGAATTCAGCGCTACGCCAGCTATCTCACGACGCTACGCCACGACGGCAATAAAATTGGCAGCATCGTTATGAATGCCAACCCGTTTACCAACGGGCACCGTTATCTGGTTCAGCAGGCGGCGGCGCAATGCGATTGGCTGCACCTGTTCTTGGTCAAAGAGGATACTTCACGTTTTCCTTATGAAGACCGCCTCGAACTGGTGCGTGCCGGAACTTCTGATATCAAGAACTTAACGGTGCACCGTGGCTCGGAATACATCATTTCTCGCGCAACATTCCCTTGCTACTTCATCAAAGAACAAGGCGTTGTTGACGATTGTTACACCGAGATCGACCTTAAAATTTTTCGTCAGTATTTGGCTCCAGCCTTGGGTATTACCCATCGTTTCGTCGGTACCGAACCGTACTGCCAGGTGACGGCCAAATACAACCGTGACATGCGCCACTGGCTGGAGACGCCGTCTCTGCCCGCACCACCGATTGAACTGGTGGAAATTGAGCGTTTGCAACACCACGACACCGCGATCTCCGCCTCGTGGGTACGCAAACTGCTGGTGCAAAAAGATCTTCCGGCCATCGCGCCTTTGGTGCCTGAAGCGACCCGCGCTTATTTACAACGCTTGCTCGTTCCTCGCTCAGAAAACGCGACTGACCGGCCGCAGGAATCCGCATTAGTAACAGGTGAAAAATGAAAATAACCCAAGCAGCCGTCGCTGGCACTTTGGAGTCTAGCGATGTGATGGTGCGAATAGCGCCTATCGACACACCAGAGATTGATCTGCAAATCAGCAGCAGCGTTGAGAAACAGTTCGGCGACGCGATCCGCGCTACCGTTATGGAGATTCTCAAGCGTCATGATATTAGCGGCGTTCAGCTCATCGTTGATGACAAAGGTGCCTTGGACTGCATCCTGCGCGCCCGTTTGGAAACGCTGCTAGTTCGCGCCAGCGATGTGAAAAACCTGCCTTGGGAGGAACGCGCATGACTTCCCGTATCGCACAAGAGCGTAAATCTCGCACTCGCCGCAGCATGCTGTTTGTACCGGGTGCAAACGCGGCTATGGTCAGCAACTCCTTTATCTATCACGCCGATGCGCTGATGTTTGACCTAGAAGACTCCGTGGTTCTGCGCGAAAAAGATGCCGCTCGTCGTCTGGTTTATCACGCATTGCAGCATCCGCTGTACCAAGACATTGAAACCATCGTGCGCGTCAACGCGCTGGATTCTGAATATGGCGTAGCCGATTTGGAAGCCGTAGTTCGCGGTGGCGCAGACATCGTACGTCTGCCGAAAACTGACACTGCCCAAGACGTCATTGATATCGAAAACGAAATTGCCCGCATTGAAGCCGAATGTGGCCGTGAAGTTGGCAGCACCGGCCTTCTAGCGGCGATTGAATCCGCTCAAGGGATTACTCAAGCTGTAGCCATTGCTCACGCTTCTCCACGTTTAATCGGTATTGCTCTGGGTGCAGAAGACTACGTGCGTAACCTGCGCACCGAACGCTCTCCAGAAGGTGTTGAACTGCTATTCGCTCGCTGTTCAATTCTGCAAGCCGCTCGCTCTGCAGGCATTCAGGCTTTCGATACCGTCTATTCCGATGCCAACAATGAAGAAGGCTTTCTACGCGAAGCTGCGCATATCAAACAGTTGGGCTTTGACGGTAAATCACTGATCAACCCACGCCAAATTGAGTTATTGCACAACCTTTACGCCCCAACTCAGAAAGAAGTCAATCACGCGAAACTCGTTGTTGAAGCGGCAGAAGCTTCTGCACGTGAAGGCCGTGGCGTTGTTTCACTGAACGGCAAAATGGTTGATAGCCCAGTGATTGAGCGCGCCCGTTTGGTTCTGTCTCGTGCAGAACTGTCTGGCATCCGTGAAGAATAAGGCGAAAAAAAATGACTCAGAAAAAAGAACTTCTTCAACGACAGGAACGCGTTTCGGCCTATACCCGCCAAACTGAAAGCGCACTGCCAAGCTATAAAAACGTTTCAAAATTAAATCTGCAGGCACAAAAGCCACGCGATAAAAAATTATGCAGCACGCTGGAAGAGGCGATTCGCCGCTCAGGCCTGCATGACGGCATGACCATCTCTTTCCACCACGCATTCCGCGGCGGCGATCTGACCATCAACTTAGTGATGGCTACTATCGCGCAGATGGGCTTCAAGAATCTTACATTGGCATCCAGCTCGCTGAGCGACTGCCACTCACCGCTGGTAGATCATATCCGCAACGGCGTTGTCAGCCGTATCTATACCTCTGGCCTGCGTGGCCCATTGGCGGAAGAAATCTCCCGTGGTCTGCTGGAAGAGCCGGTACAAATCCACTCTCACGGTGGCCGCGTACATTTAGTTGAAAGCGGCGAGCTGAATATCGACGTTGCTTTCCTAGGTGTTCCTGCCTGCGATCCGTTTGGTAATGCTAACGGCTACACCGGCAAAGCCTGCTGCGGTTCTCTTGGCTATGCCAAAGTCGATGCTGAAAATGCCAAACAGGTAGTTCTGCTGACCGAAGCACTGCTGCCGTACCCGCATAACCCAGCCAGCATCATGCAGGATCAGGTTGATTTGATCGTGCAAATCGAACAGGTTGGCGATGCCGACAAGATCGGTGCAGATGCAACCCGTATGACCTCTAATCCGCGCGAACTATTGATCGCTCGCAGCGCGGCTGACGTAGTGGTTAACTCCGGCTACTTCAAAGAGGGCTTCTCGCTGCAAACCGGCACCGGTGGTGCATCACTGGCGGTAACCCGCTTCCTCGAAGACAAAATGCGTAGCCGCGATATTCATGCTGGCTTTGCGTTAGGCGGCATTACGTCCACCATCGTTGATCTGCATGAAAAAGGTTTCATCAAGAAACTGCTGGACGTACAAAGCTTCGACCGTGCAGCCGCAGAGTCTTTGGCTCGTAACCCGAACCACATCGAAATTAGCGCTAATCAGTATGCAAACTGGGGCTCAAAAGGCGCCTCCGTTGATCGCTTAGACGTCGTGGTGCTGAGTGCGCTGGAAGTGGACACTCACTTCAACGTGAACGTGCTGACCGGTTCTGACGGTGTTTTACGCGGAGCCTCCGGTGGCCATTGTGACACCGCCGTAGCTGCTGCGCTGTCCATTATCGTTGCACCATTGGTGCGTGGCCGCATTCCAACGCTGGTTGATGAAGTCACCACCTGTGTCACTCCTGGTTCAAGCGTCGATATTCTGGTTACTGACCACGGTATTGCCGTTAACCCTGCGCGCCCAGAGTTGGCCGACCGCCTAAAAGCCGCTGGCTTGAAAGTGGTTTCCATCGAATGGCTGCGTGAACGTGCACAAATCCTTACCGGACAACCTCGTGCGATCGAATTCACTGACCGTGTTATCGCCGTTGTGCGCTATCGCGATGGTTCCGTGATCGACGTCGTTCGTCAGGTTAAGGAATAAACCATGTTTTACCTGCTCCCAACTTTGGCGACCAGCCACACCGTTACATTGCCGGAACTGCTATTCAGCCGTGAATGCAGGCAGTCCCGGCAAACGGAGTGGCTGGCGCGCCATACCTCAACGCTGATCTCGTTTACCGTGGTCGCGCCTGGGCCGATTAAAGATAGCGTGATGACACGCAAAATCTTTAATCATGGCCTGAAAGCGCTGTGCCAGCGGGTTGAACAATCAGGTTGGGAATTGAAGGAGCAGGCTTCTTTTGCGTTGGCGACCGGCCCCGAAGGGTTGCTCGCCATCGACGCACCGGCTCGCGTGGTTAAAGAAGCCATGATCGCACTCGAACAACAACATGTGCTTGGGCGTTTATGGGACATCGACGTATTGAACCCGCTAGGAAAAATTCTCTCTCGTCGTGACTTTTTGCTGCCTAGCCGAACCTGTTTGCTGTGCCAACGCGAAGCGGCCGTATGCGCACGCGAAAGAGCACACGCAATTCCCGATCTGATCACCCGCATGGAGGCATTACTGCATGATGCCGATAACGCAGCAGCCGTCTGATTCCACCGCTACCGATGAGCATTTCGTCGCTCATTGCAGCGAGCTTGCTTACCGTGCCATGTTGGCTGAGGTCAATCTCACGCCAAAACCGGGCTTGGTCGATAGAAATAACTGCGGCGCACATAAAGATATGGCGCTGGAAGATTTTCACCGTAGCGCATTGGCGATCCGCCAATGGTTACCACGCTTTATAGAATTTGGTGCATCTAGCGCCAATCTTGCTGAATCAGACGTGCTCACCGGGCTACGTCCCATTGGCATCGCCTGCGAAACTGACATGTTCCGCGCAACTGTTGGCGTGAATACGCATAAAGGCAGCATTTTTTCTTTGGGGTTACTGTGCGCGGCTATCGGGCGTTTGCACCAAAGAAAAAGCGCTATCACACCAGAACTAATCTGTAGCACCGCCGCCGCTTTTTGCCGTGGGCTGACCGAGCGTGAACTGCGAAATAACCATAACAATCAACAAAAAACCGCAGGACAACGGCTCTATCGACAGCTCGGTCTCACCGGCGCGCGCGGCGAAGCTGAAGCCGGCTATCCATTAGTTATTCAGCTAGCTCTGCCACATTATCAAGCCCGCCTCGCGCAGGGCACCGATCCTGAACTTGCATTGCTTGATACGCTGTTAGTGCTGATGGCACATAACGGCGACACCAACGTCGCCTCTCGCGGGGGCCAAAGCGGCCTCAGTTGGCTGCAACAGCGCGCTAAGGCATTGCTGCGTCAGGGTGGCATTCGCCAGCCCTCCGATCTCAAGCACCTCCATGATTTCGACCAGGAATGCATTCAACGCAACCTCAGCGCTGGCGGCTGCGCCGACCTGCTAATTATTACCTGGTTTTTAGCTCAAATTTCGCACTTCAATTATTCACATTAAACTTTAAAAATTCCTTCTTGGAGAATCAGTTATGTCTGTTTCAAAAGATAAGATATGGAAATTAGTTGCACCTCTGCTGGTTATGGCAGTGATGTTACTTATTCCTGTTCCTGATGGTATGCCTCCGCAGGCGTGGCACTATTTCGCCGTGTTTGTGGCTATGATCGTTGGGATGATTTTGGAGCCTATCCCTGCTACGGCGATCAGCTTTATCGCCGTGACTATCTGCGTTATCGGCAGCAATTATCTGCTGTTTGATGCCAAAGAGCTTGCCGATCCGGCTTTTGATGCTGGCAAACAAGCGCTGAAATGGGGTCTGGCTGGATTCTCCAGCACCACCGTGTGGTTGGTGTTTGGCGCATTCATTTTTGCTCTGGGTTATGAAGTCACTGGTCTAGGCCGTCGTATCGCGTTGTTCATGGTTAAGTTCATGGGTAAGCGAACACTTACTCTTGGCTATGCCATTGTTATCATTGATATCATGCTGGCACCGTTCACGCCGTCTAACACCGCGCGTACCGGTGGTACCGTATTCCCAGTCATCAAGAACCTGCCTCCGCTGTTCAAATCATTCCCTAACGATCCCTCATCACGTCGCATCGGCGGCTATTTGATGTGGATGATGGTGATCAGTACCAGTCTGAGTTCTTCCATGTTCGTAACTGGCGCTGCGCCAAACGTTCTGGGCTTGGAATTCGTGAGCAAAATCGCGGGCATTCAGATTAGCTGGCTGCAATGGTTCCTGAGCTTCCTGCCAGTGGGTCTTATCCTGCTGATCGTGGCGCCATGGTTATCTTATGTGCTGTATAAACCAGAAGTTACGCACAGCGCAGAAGTCTCTGAATGGGCCGGTGGCGCATTAAAAGAGATGGGCCGCTTAACCAGTAAAGAGATCACCCTGATTGGTTTAGTGCTGCTGAGCTTGGCCTTGTGGGTCTTCGGCGGCGATTTCATCGATGCCACTGCGGTTGGTCTGTTAGCAGTATCTCTGATGTTGGCCTTGCACGTTGTGCCTTGGAAAGACATCACGAAGTACAACAGCGCATGGAATACGTTGGTTAACCTCGCCACGTTAGTGGTTATGGCAAACGGTCTGACTCGTTCAGGCTTTATCGATTGGTTTGCTAACACCATGAGCACGCATCTGGAAGGCTTCTCGCCAAATGCGACCGTGATTGTGCTGGTATTGGTGTTCTATTTCGCTCACTACCTGTTTGCCAGCCTGTCTGCGCATACTGCTACCATGCTGCCAGTGATTTTGGCGGTTGGTAAAGGTATCCCAGGCGTGCCAATGGAACACCTGTGTATTCTGCTGGTGCTGTCTATTGGTATCATGGGCTGCTTGACCCCATACGCCACTGGCCCTGGGGTTATCATCTACGGCTGCGGATATGTAAAATCGAAAGACTACTGGCGCTTAGGTGCCATCTTCGGTGTGATTTACATCTCCCTGCTGCTGCTGGTGGGTTGGCCGATTCTGGCACTGTGGAGCTAAACCGCTCTGTTCGACCTGCTTAGATAATATTAAGGCCACCCAAGGGTGGCCTTAATGCATTATGAATGTAAGTACATACTCACATTACATGTAGTGTCCCCACAGGATGCTGACCCAAATAAAAGCAGACAGCCATAGGGCAACAAATACGGCGGCAGAGCCCATATCTTTCGCGCGCCCAGAGAGTTCATGGAACTCAGACCCGATGCGGTCGACAACGGCCTCAATCGCGCTGTTAACGATTTCTAAGATCACCACCAGCGTGACGCAGCCTATTAGCAAGATACGTTCTACAATAGAGACATCCAACCATGCAGCAATCACCACGGCCACAATCATCAGCATCAATTCTTGGCGGAATGCAGCCTCGTGTTTCCACGCCGCTTTCAATCCCTTCACCGAGTAACCAGCGGCTTTAACAATTCGAGTCAATCCGGTAGTGCTATTCATTTTAATTCCATCAAAATTTAGAAGTCTTATGTGATTTTAGCGACTTCTCATTCACTCATCACCACAGATCTCAAACCGTGTTTCTGGTATCCTTGCGGCGAATGGCTAACAAGAGGCTTTCTGTTTTATGTCAGGTTGGCGTAAATTTTACTATAAGTTATTGAATCTACCGCTGAAACTACTGGTTAAAAGCAAGGTAATCCCTTCTGAACCGGTGGCTGAGCTACGTTTAGACACCACCCGCCCGGTGTTGTATGTCTTACCTTATAACTCAAAAGCGGATTTATTGACCTTCCGAGATCGCTGTTTGGCTCAGGACCTGCCTGATCCGCTCGACGATAATGAAATTGACGGCACTATATTGCCACGCTACGTCTTCATTGACGATGGCCCGCGCGTATTCCGTTATTACGCGCCGAAGCAAGAATCCGTCAAACTGTTCCATGACTATCTGGATCTGCACCGCAATAACCCTGCACTGGATATCCAAATGATCCCGGTGTCGGTTATGTTTGGGCGCTCTCCGGGTCGTGAAGGCCATCACGGAGCGCCGCAGCTGCGTTTACTTAACGGTATCCAAAAATTCTTTGCCGTTATTTGGTTAGGCCGTGACAGCTTCGTACGTTTCTCTAACGTCGTTTCACTACGTTATATGGCAGACGAACACGGCACCGATCAAACTATCGCCCAGAAACTCGCACGCGTGGCGCGTATGCACTTCTCCCGCCAGCGTTTAGCCGCGGTGGGTCCAAGCCTGCCCGATCGCCAAGCGCTGTTTAATAAACTGCTCTCATCCAAAGCGATAGAGAAAGCGGTTGAGGACGAAGCGCGTAGCAAAAAAATCTCCCGTGAAAAAGCACAGCAAAATGCGGTTGCTTTGATGGAAGAAGTTGCAGCCAACTTCACCTATGAAGCGGTGCGTTTATCCGACCGCGTGCTGAGCTGGACATGGAACCGTTTGTACCAAGGGATCAACGTCCATAACGCCGAGCGCGTGCGTAAATTAGCGCAGGACGGCCATGAGATTGTTTATGTGCCCTGCCACCGCAGCCACATGGACTATCTGCTGTTGTCCTACGTGCTTTATCACCAAGGCTTGGTACCGCCGCACATTGCTGCCGGTATCAACCTGAATTTCTGGCCAGCCGGTCCGATTTTCCGCCGCTTAGGTGCGTTCTTTATTCGCCGTACCTTTAAAGGGAATAAGCTTTATTCCACCGTATTCCGTGAATACCTAGGCGAGCTGTTTAGCCGCGGTTATTCGGTTGAATACTTTATGGAAGGCGGCCGTTCACGTACGGGTCGTTTGCTTGAGCCTAAAACGGGTACGCTGGCAATGACCATTCAGGCCATGCTGCGCGGCGGTAAGCGTCCAATCACGCTGGTTCCGGTGTATATCGGTTATGAGCACGTGATGGAAGTAGCCACCTATGCCAAAGAGCTGCGCGGTGCCACTAAAGAGAAAGAAAGCCTGATCCAGATGGTTCGCGGGCTGCGTAAGCTGCGCAATCTGGGACAGGGTTACGTAAACTTTGGTGAGCCAATCCCAATCAACAACTGGCTGAATCAGCACGTTCCTGAATGGCGCGAGTCTATCGATCCAATCGAAGCGCAGCGCCCTAGCTGGTTAACACCAACGGTTAACGCAATCGCCAATACCGTGATGGTGAACATTAACAAGTCAGCGGCAGCTAACGCGATGAACCTCTGTTCAACCGCGCTATTGGCTTCTCGCCAACGTGCGCTGACGCGTGAACAACTGTTAGAACAGCTAGACTGCTATCTGCAGCTGTTGCGAAATGCGCCTTATGCCGAAGATGCCACCACGCCGAACCAAACCGCTGAGGAGCTACTGCAACATGCTCTTCAAATGGATAAGTTTGAAGTGGAAAAAGACAACATCGGCGAGCTAATCATCCTGCCACGCGAACAGGCAGTATTGATGACGTATTACCGTAACAATATTCAGCATATGCTGGTGCTACCGTCGCTGATTGCCAATATGGTGATGAACCATAACAGCATCTCGCGCACGGAGCTGCTGCGTCAGGTCGATTTACTCTACCCAATGCTAAAAGAAGAGCTGTTCTTGCATTATGAGCGCAGCAACTTACCGCAGGTGCTTGAACCGATTATTACTGAACTATGTCGCCAGCAATTGATTTGCGCGAAGGGCGACGAGCTGGTGATGAATCCGGGCCGTATCCGCACGCTACAGCTTTTGGCTGCCGGCGTTCGTGAAACACTGCAACGTTATGCCATTACTTTCTCTCTGCTCAGCGCGAATCCAAGCATCAGCCGCGGTGCGCTGGAAAAAGAGAGCCGTATTATGGCGCAGCGTTTGTCGGTTCTGCACGGTATCAATGCACCTGAATTCTTCGACAAAGCAGTGTTTGCAACCTTGGTAGGGACCTTGCGTTCCGAGGGCTATATCAACGACGTCGGCGATGCGATCCCTGAACACACCATGGAAATCTATAACCTGCTAGGTGCCATGATAACGCCAGAGATCAAGCTGACCATTGAAAGCGTTAGCGCGCCTGAAATGGAAACCTTACCTCCAGCGCAAACCGCCGCCGAAGACGATAGTGATAAGAGCGAATAACGTCTCGTTAATCACTCTTGGGTAAATAAGAAAAGGCGCCAATTGGCGCCTTTTCTCTAGTTTAAAACCCGCGTTTTTTAGATTCTAATGTCAGATCCAAATTGAAAGCGCAATGCCGATAAACAGCACCAGTCCGGCATAGTTGTTATTCAAGAAAGCTTGGAAGCACGGCATACGCTCACGCAGTGCAATCAACTTCTGTTGGTGAATAAACAGCGCCCCAGCCAGTAAAATGCCCCAGTAATAAGCGCCGCTCAGCTGGTTTAAATAACCAATCCACACCATCAACAACAGCGTCGCCAGCTGTAACAGGCCAATGATGAGCTTATCGAAGCGGCCAAACAGAATCGCCGTAGACTTGATACCAATGCGAAGGTCGTCGTCCCTATCCACCATCGCATACTGGGTGTCATAAGCTACCGTCCAACAAATATTCGCCAGAAATAGCAACCAGCAGCTCAGCGGCAAACTTTCGCTTACGGCGGCATACGCCATCGGGATTGACCATCCAAACGCCATACCCAGTACAACCTGTGGCAAATGGGTAAAGCGCTTCATAAATGGATAGACCCAAGCCAGCGCAAGAGCCGCAACCGATAACCAAATCGTCATGGCGTTAAGCGTTAATACCAGCCCAAAAGAAACCAGCACCAGCGCCACAAACAGAATCTTGCTCTCTTTCTCCGTTACTGCACCGCTTGGCAATGGACGATGCGCCGTGCGCTTAACGTGACCGTCTACACGACGATCGGCAAAATCATTAACCACACATCCGGCGGCACGCATGAAAAAGACCCCTAGCGTAAATACCACCAGCAGCTTTAGGCTTGGAATTTGGCCGCCCGCTAGCCATAACGCCCAATAGGTGGGCCAGAGCAATAATAGCGAGCCAATCGGCTTATCAATTCTCATCAGGCGGCAATAGGCCTGCCATTTAGTTTGAGTCACGAATCCCTCCAGTCATTCATTCCAATGATGACGACATCACAATTCATTATTAACACCATACAACGGAGACTCAGACAAAAAAAGTTCGGTTAACAACAAAGGTTTACCCGACAAACGTAAACGGCTGCGCCGCGCCCACAGTTCTCTCTGAGAACCCACCTGAATAAAATCGCGCGTAAGCTCCGCGGCGTTGAATAAATAGCGCCCAAGTGGAACCGTGCCTAACGTCAATAAGGAAACCTCTTCCCCGGTAAGAGACGTTTCGGGGATCAGCGTACGGCCAAACAACCACGGCACATTATCACCACACAACAAAACTTCGCGTAGCCAAAAGCGCTCACAGTTTGGCAACAGCATGGCTTCTTCACCTAAAGATTGGGCAGTGATGAAACCTTCGCGCCGTGGAACGATAGTGACTTTGTCGCAGTAGCGCTCGAAGCGCGCGGTCATGGATTGACACTCGCCCAGCCAGCTGCGCTGCTGCGCAGTCAAATCGACTTCATGAATGGGGTGCCAATGAGTAACGTCCAACGACGGATGACAGTCAGTCATTCCGGTGACTCCAAAACAGAATTTAGCGCCGACCCTCGCCCACGCTGAAAATAGGACGTTCATTGTAACTCAGATTACCCGACGTAGGCAGAGCAGTAGCAATAGATGATCAATTTGGTAACAAGGAGGGAAAATATAAAATAAAAAAAGGTGCCCCGAAGGGCACCCAGTCAAAGAGCCAGCTTTCACAGCGCGGGTTTAACCCTTGCCTTTCACACTGTGAATAAAGGTTTCACGGGCAGTGGTTGAACCAAGTTGTTCAGCTTCATTCATCAATTTCAACGCTTTATCGATATCTCCGCCTTTCACTGCATCACGGATACCTTTATTGAAATATTCATCGGTATCTTTGAGCATTGGCTGAGCCGGTTTTGACGGCGCGGCAGCAACCGGTGCTGTAGCAGCGCCTACCACGATGGGCTGCTCTTTTTGGACCATAGGCAGGATCCCGCCGATCATCACGTTGCCGGTGTTCTGCTCTGCTTTCACTTTGATCTTGATCGTACCCGTAGACTGATGGATCGCGATCGGATCAGGAATATTTGGCACCGCATTGCCTACGCCAGCCGCGTAGGCTTTCGCAGGATCGACCATCTGGGTTGTTTTGGCTAAATCCTGCGACGTGGTGTAGATCACCATGTAGATCTGTTTTTGCCCTAATGCAGGCGTTAATTTCAGGGTACCTTCCAGACGATCGCCGCTCATCACGCCAGGTTGCTGATAGCTAAAATAGCTGCTTGGATAAAATGCCGCAGGACGCATATTTTCATCTAAAACCATTACGCTTGGGGCATAGACTCTTTTGCCTTCCACTAAGCTGCTGATGGTAATTTCAAGCGAGCCCCGATCGGCCGGTAATGCAAAAGCCCCTACCGCCCCTTGGATATCACCGACGTGCAGCTGCGCGCTGCTGCTGGTCAAGGTAGCCGTTTTCGTCACCGGAGGAACCAATGGCTCCCAAGGTAGCTGATGTAATGTATTGGCAGGGATGGCCGGCGCGGTAGCAACATTCGCAGGCTGGATACCGCTGTCCGCCTGAACGCTAAGCGGCATGGCGCTGAACATCGCCAAGGCGACGCTCAACGCGATGGTATTCTGTTTCATGACAGCTTTGATTTTATTATTCATTTTGCTTTTCATTATGAACCACCTTAGAGACAGCTCGGCTGCTATGGCAAGAAAGCCGCCGAGCTCAATCAAACGCGGCGGGATCACCCCGCCGCCGTCAAACAGCCGTTACCACCAAACTTCCATCTGCGCGCCGAAGGTGACTTCATCGTCATTTCCACGGCTGAATTTGTGGGTGTTGTTATCGTTGTATGCAACGCCGTCGCTGTAACCAGTATCGGTGTTAGTTGCATAGCCCCATTTCTCATCCCATTTCGCGTAGGTTGCAAACAGGCGGATTGCCGGGCGTGACCAGATGCTGTCGCCAGCCTGCCACTGCTGCGCCAACGTCACTTTGTACTGGTTGTTGTTGTCACCAGTGCGCTGTGATTTCACGTTGTCATAGCCGAATTCCATCAAGGTGCTCATGATTGGTGTCCATTTGTACATCGGGCGAATACCCGCGGTGTACCAAGTAGTACCATTTTTGTCATCGCGATCGATGTCCTGATACATACCTACATACATCAACGCCCACTTGTCGTTGAAGTCGATGCCGCCGTGATCCAGAACGCGGATCATATGACCGTTGTTGTTGATGCTGGAGCCTTCGGAGTGACCTGAGTTATTTGAGGTCATGGAATCAGTCGCATACTGAACGACAAATTTGTTAAAGCCGCTGTAGATCGACTGGGTGTGTTCCGCGGTCACCATGAAGCCGTCTTTTGAGGCATCTTTGGCGCGATGGTAGCCATCGGTTGGGTTAGAACGACCGTAGTCAAAACCTAATTCCAGCGTACCGCCTGGGTTGGTTTCCAAACCGGCTAAACGCACGTCGTAAACGTCGTTGGCGGTGTCTTTAATTAAATCGCGTTGGTCTTGAGAACTGAAATTGGTTGAGCCGCCGGTTTCGGTATTACGAGTTGCGGCGATAGACAATTTACCGAAGCCCAGATCGATATTTTCTAAACCTGCGCCCGGGCCTGAAATATCCCAGTAGTAGAAGTCGATCATATGAACGTCATGACGTTGATAGAAACGCTTACCTGCCCACAGCGTTGAGCCTGGAGCCCATTCGATGACGTTTTTGGCTTGGATATTGGCTTCACGGAAGGCTGGATCTGTCGCTTCCCAGTCATTGGTCTGCTGCACGGAGTACGCTACGTTGGTGTCAAAGTAGAAACTCTTGTCGCCATCTTTCCACAGCTCTTGGCCCAGCTTCAATTCCGCATAGGTTTCACATTCGTTACCCAAACGATATTTGCTTTGAGCACCCGTCGCTTTGAAGCATTGTTGTTCGCCGCCGCTTGCGGTCCAGCCGATACCGGAACGAGCATAACCGTGGAAATCTACAGCCAGTGCCTGTGTTGACAGCACCGCACTCGCAACAGCCAGTGCTAAAGGTACCTTGCGCAAAGTCATCATCATTCTCCTGAAGGGGTTGCCTGACGGCATAAAGTTATAAGTGTTCTCTGTCTAACGTATGGTCTAACGTACTGTTAACTAACATCTCTCTAACCCAGAGCTAGACGCCTAGCTCCTTATGCAGCCGTCGGCAAGCGACACCATCTTCTCGGAACAGATGACAGCGTTCAGGTGGCAGGCCAATGGCAAATTTTGCACCTTCGTTTACCAGCACCACGTCGTTCTGGCGATAAACGAGGTTTTGACGAATAGCGGGGATCTGAATATGGATTTGGGTTTCGTTGCCTAACTGCTCAACAACCTGAACATCCCCTTCCAAGGTGACTTCAGCATCATGGCTCGGCAGCAAATGCTCAGGGCGGATCCCCAATGAGAGATTGCCCCCAACCTGCACATTGGTGCCTTCAACCGGCAGCCATACTAATTGGCGGTTAGGTAATTCAATCTGAACCCGCTGTGGTTCTGCGGCAGTCACTTTGACGGGCAGGAAATTCATTTTTGGCGAGCCAATAAAGCCCGCAACGAAGCGGTTAGCCGGATAGTGGTAGAGCTCCAGCGGCTTACCGATCTGCGCGACGCTGCCGCCATCCAGTACCACAATTTTGTCTGCCAGCGTCATGGCTTCCACCTGATCGTGGGTGACATAAATCATGGTGCGCTCTAGGCGCTTATGTAGGCGGGAAATCTCGATACGCATTTGTACGCGCAAAGCGGCGTCTAGGTTTGATAACGGTTCATCAAGCAGGAATACGTCGGGTTCGGCCACCAGCGTACGACCAATCGCGACGCGCTGACGCTGGCCACCGGATAATGCTTTAGGGCGGCGATCGAGCAAATGCGCCAGCTGTAGCACTTCAGAAACCTGATTCACCCGCTGGGTTATCTCTGATTTTTTGGTTCCAGCTAGTTTGAGGCCAAACGACATATTGTCGGCAACGGACAGATGTGGATACAGAGCGTAAGATTGAAAAACCATGCCAATACCGCGCTCAGCGGGCGGCACTTCATTCATGCGCTTGCCTGCAATGAGTAGCTCACCGGAAGTAATATCTTCTAAACCTGCAATCATGCGCAGCAAAGTCGACTTACCACAGCCAGACGGCCCAACAAAAACTACAAACTCGCCGTCTTGGATTTCAAGGTTAACGTCTTTAGAAATGACGACGTCTCCGTAAGCCTTATATACGTTTCGCAGTGCTACGCTCGCCATGCGTTACTCCTGTCTGTCACTAATGAGGTCCACTAACGCGACATCTCAGCCGGCCTAATCCTTAGCCATGCCGTTCAGCAGATGCGCCTTATCGATTGCTGCCGATAGTGCGCGTTAAGCAAAGAAGCGTAATCATCCGTAACAAAGTTTTTCATGGGGGAGGAGATAGGAGGATGAGAGAAAATAGCGTGCGGTGAAAAGTTCATACCTTTCAGTGAATTCGTGATCCTGCTTGCAAAAATAACCCTGTGATTTTGTGTCTACATCCACAGAATAGGCGGTAGTGTTAAGTAGATCACAAGAAACCCCCTTGGGGCGTAGAAGGGGGGAGGATGAGAAGCAATCTCGTGTAAAGGAGTATGACACTGCGTCAGAAATCCCCGACAAGCAGGGGCCTAACAACGATTCGTACTCTACGGCTTATCTGAACCGCTTCGGCTTCCATGCTCGGTGGTACAGACATCAACTCATACCTCGACAGAAACAGAACAAGAAGGATTGGATAATGACTAAGAAATCAGGCATCAGAACGCTCGCCCTTTCGGCACTGGCTACGCTGGTTCTCTCTTCTTCCGCGTTCGCTAAAATTGAAGAAGGCAAACTGGTTATCTGGATTAACGGCGATAAAGGCTATAACGGCCTGGCCGAAGTCGGTAAAAAGTTTGAGAAAGAAACAGGTATCAAAGTGTTGATTGAGCATCCAGACAAGCTGGAAGAAAAGTTCCCGCAGGTCGCGGCTACCGGCGATGGTCCTGATATCATTTTCTGGGCTCATGACCGCTTCGGGGGTTATGCACAGTCTGGCCTGTTGGCTGAAATCCATCCGTCTAAAGCCTTCCAAGAGAAGCTATATCCGTTCACATGGGATGCCGTGCGTTTTAACGGCAAACTGATTGCTTACCCAGTGGCTGTTGAAGCGCTATCGCTGATTTATAACAAAGACCTTCTGCCTGAGCCGCCAAAAACATGGGAGGAAATCCCAGCGTTAGACAAAGAACTGCGCGCTAAAGGCAAAAGCGCCATCATGTGGAATCTACAAGAACCGTACTTCACATGGCCAATCATCGCAGCCGACGGTGGCTATGCCTTCAAATATGATAACGGCACCTACAACATCAAAGACGTGGGCGTGAACAACGCGGGCTCTCAGGCTGGCTTACAGTTCATCGTCGACTTGGTGAAAAATAAGCATATCAATGCTGATACCGATTACTCCATCGCGGAGGCCGCGTTCAATAAGGGACAAACCGCGATGACCATCAACGGCCCTTGGGCGTGGTCAAACATCGATAAGAGCAACATCAACTATGGCGTTGCCCTACTGCCAACCTTTAAAGGTCATCCATCCAAACCGTTTGTTGGCGTGCTCAGCGCAGGCATCAACGCCGCGAGCCCGAATAAAGAGCTGGCCACCGAGTTCTTAGAAAACTATCTGATGACCAATGCCGGCCTAGAACAGGTTAACAAAGATAAGCCACTGGGCGCGGTTGCACTGAAGTCTTACCAAGAAACGCTGGAAAAAGATCCGAAGATCGCCGCCACCATGCAAAACGCCCAAAAAGGCGAAATCATGCCAAACATCCCGCAGATGAGCGCATTCTGGTACGCCGAGCGTAGCGCGATTATCAACGCGGTAAATGGGCGTCAGAGTGTGAAAGAAGCATTGACCGGCGCTGAGCAGCGTATCGCCAAATAAGTTCACCAGTAAATGACCCCACTCTACCCCTCCTCTTCACAGGGGAGGGGATTGCTCAGAGATCTCTGTATGGGCTGGAGAGGGTCTGAACACCGAAATTTAAGTTGTCCGTAACCGCCTCCGGCGTAAGAGAAATGAGGGAGAGTTTTATGTCGTTATCCCATACAGAATATCCAATCGCGAAGCCGGATAAATGGTGGCAGAGTGACATACTAAAATGGATAGTTATCGCCGCTATGTGCCTGTTTACGGGCTATCTCACCATTGTGATGTACGCACAGGGTGAGTACCTGTTTGCCATGCTGACGCTGGTTTTACTGGGTTCAGGACTCTACATTTTTGCCAATCGCAAAGCCTATGCGTGGCGCTATGTCTATCCGGGACTCGCGGGAATGGGGTTGTTCGTCCTGTTTCCACTTATCTGCACCATCGCCATCGCATTCACCAACTACAGCAGCACTAACCAGCTCACCTTTGAGCGTGCACAATCGGTATTAATGCAGCGCCAATTCACCACGGGTAAAACCTACGGTTTTGGCCTCTACCCCGTAGGCGATCAATGGCGTTTACAACTGACCAATCCCGACAATGATCAGCGTTTTATCTCAGAGCCCTTTAGCTTTAGCGCTCAAGAACAGCGCTTAACCATGAAGCCAGAAAGCGCTGAACAGACGGGCGATCGCGCTACGCTTCGAGTTATTACTCAAAACCGTCAGGCCTTGAATAACATCGTGGCGGTTTTGCCTGAAAGCGGCGAATTACGCATGAGTTCGCTACGCCAATTTGCCGGTACCAGCCCGCTATATGCTCTTGAGCAAGACGGTGAAACGCTCAAAAATAATCAAACGGGCACCGTTTATCGCCCGAATACCGACGTAGGATTCTATCAGGCGGTGAATGCACAAGGGCAATGGGAAAATGAGCAGCTGAGCCCTGGATTCACCGTTTCTATTGGCTGGAAAAACTTTTTACGCGTAGTGCAGGACGAAGGTATCCGCCAGCCGTTCGTCAGCATCTTTATCTGGACCATTATCTTCTCGGTCTTAACGGTGGTGTTCACCGTTGCCGTCGGCATGGTGCTGGCGTGTGTGGTTCAATGGGAGGCATTAAAGGGCAAGGCGCTGTATCGCGTGATGCTCATTCTGCCTTATGCCGTACCGTCGTTTATTTCGATACTGATATTTAAAGGGTTGTTCAACCAAAGCTTCGGTGAAATCAACATGATGCTCAGCCATCTGTTCGGTATCAAACCCGCTTGGTTTAGCGACCCACTCACCGCCAAGAGTATGATTTTGATCGTCAATACTTGGCTCGGCTATCCGTACATGATGATCTTGTGCATGGGCTTGCTCAAAGCTATTCCAGACGACTTGTACGAAGCCTCGGCAATGGACGGCGCAGGCCCAATGCAGAATTTCTTCCGCATTACTCTGCCGCTGCTGATTAAGCCGTTAACACCGCTGATGATTGCCAGTTTTGCCTTCAACTTTAATAACTTTGTTTTGATTCAGTTATTAACTAACGGCGGTCCAGATATGCTCGGAACCTCTACGCCGGCAGGCTATACCGATTTACTGGTGAGCTATACCTATCGCATCGCCTTTGAAGGTGGTGGTGGGCAAGACTTTGGTTTAGCGGCAGCGATTGCCACGCTGATTTTCCTGTTGGTTGGTGCACTGGCGATACTGAATCTGAAAGCCAGCAAAATGAATTTCGACTAAGGAGAGGGACCACAACATGGCTATGGTTCAACCGAAATCCCAGCGTTTACGCCTGCTATTTACACATCTGATGCTGCTAGCCTTTATCTGCACCATCATGTTTCCACTGCTGATGGTCATCGCTATCTCGCTGCGCTCTGGCAACTTTGCAACTGGAAGCCTCATTCCTGAGAATATCTCTTGGGAACACTGGCAATTGGCGTTAGGTATGACCGTGACTAACGCAGATGGCAGCGTCACTCCGCCACCGTTCCCAGTCCTTTTATGGCTGTGGAACTCGATTAAAATTGCCGTGGTCACGGCGATAGGCATCGTGACACTTTCCACCACCTGCGCTTATGCCTTCGCTCGCATGAAATTCAAAGGCAAAAGCTCGTTGCTGAAAGGCATGTTGATATTTCAAATGTTCCCGGCAGTGCTGTCGCTAGTGGCGCTGTATGCACTCTTTGATCGTATCGGCCAGTATGCGCCATTCCTTGGTCTTAATACCCACGGCGGCGTGATTTTCGCTTACATGGGCGGAATTGCGTTGCATGTTTGGACAATTAAAGGCTATTTCGAAACGATCGATAACTCGTTAGAAGAGGCCGCAGCTCTCGATGGCGCTACGCCTTGGCAGGCTTTCCGCTTGGTACTTTTACCGTTGTCAGTGCCTATTTTAGCGGTGGTCTTCATCTTGTCATTTATTGCCGCGATTACCGAAGTGCCGGTGGCGTCTCTGCTTTTGCGCGATGTGAATAGCTATACGTTGGCCGTCGGCATGCAGCAATACCTTAATCCGCAAAACTATCTGTGGGGTGACTTTGCCGCTGCGGCGGTGCTGTCTGCAATTCCAATTACGGCTGTATTCTTGCTGGCTCAGCGCTGGCTGGTGGGCGGACTCACGTCCGGCGGTGTGAAAGGGTAATGCGTTAAAACCTGTGTCTTTGTTGTGCCATTGCAGTTATTCGATCCCGTTATCGCTTTAGCTATAACGACTTTGGCGGCCTATTGGCCGCCTTTTCTTTTCGCCTTATTCTCGCTTGAGCTTTTCTGTATTCGCTAAAAATAGTGCCACCACAAGAACCAAAATGGCCGCCGAATAAATCAGCGTATCGGCCGGGTTTTTGTGGTCGACAATAATCAAACGAATGATTGCGGTTATACCGATGTAGATAAAATAACGTAAGGGAAAGTGATATCCCGACTGGAAATACTTCACGATTAGCGCAATAAACTCGAAGTAAAGGAAGTAAATAACAATCCCTTCAATGAGCAGATAAGAAGATGCGGTTTCGCTGGCGTTGAACAGCACCGTCCCCAGCGTGAAGGTTTCTTTCGCCAGAAACACCACTAAAATCACGGCCAGCATTAATAGGCCAGCATTCAAAATCCACTGCAAAATCTTCGCGATAGCGCTCGCTTGTTTGGTTCCTGGCATCGATGTTCCTCTGTGCCGTTAATCATTTTATGTGATCAAGTTAACAAAATGGCTATTTTGTCGTCTATCCCCAAACCAAAATAAATCTGCATATCCTCAGACAGAAACTTAACGGCCCTCACATTTCGCGACATTTTTTTGCTAATCGTTTTACTATGTCGTCCGGCCAACTTTCGCCTTATCGCGAATGATTACCGCAGCTTATGCCAGGGTGTTCTAACGATTGAGAAATAAAACAATATGAAAATACTACGTCATTATGGTTTTACTATTTGCTTACTGCTAGGGATTATCCTCGGTGGGCTATCCGGTATCGTTTTCGGAGAAAAGGCCGCAATTGTGCAGCCGATCGGGGATCTTTTCCTTAATCTAATGTTTGTCGTCATTGTGCCGCTGGTGTTTCTCAGCATTTCGTCTTCTATTGCAGAAATGAAACAGATGGCGCGTCTGGGTAAAATTATGGGAACGGTTTTTGCCGTATTCCTGAGCACCGCGCTCATTGCCGCGGTTATCGCCTTCATCGGCACCCAGATTTACAACCCATTCCAAAACGTTGACGTCAGTACGCTGATTGCACATTTACCACCTGCACCTGATTCACACGGCAAAAGCCTCGGCGAAATCATCGTAAATACCTTTACCGTTCCTGATTTCCTGCAGCTGTTTACCAAATCTAGCCTGCTGCCACTCATCGTGTTCTCCGTGTTGTTAGGATTAGCAACCTCGATGTCGGGGGAAAAAGGTCAGCCGATCGCCAACTTTCTGACCTCAGGTACCGTCGTTATTCTTCGCATGGTGAAAATCATCATGTATGCCGCACCGGTTGGCTTAGGCTGCTACTTTGCCGCTACCGTCGGTCATTTAGGGCCACAGATTATCAATGGCTATCTGAATGCTTTCCTGCTCTATCTCATCCTGACTGTGATCTACTTCTTCGGCGCAAACACGCTGTATGCGTTTGTTGCAGGTGGAAAACTGGGCGTTAAAGTCTTTTGGTCTAACGTACTGACGCCAGCGATTACCGCTGTCGCTACCTCATCCAGCGCGGCCTGTATTCCAGCAAACCTGATTGCGACTAAAAAAATGGGCGTCCCCCATGATATCGCTGAAACCGTCATCCCTTTGGGTGCCAACACGCATAAAGATGGCTCGGTAATCGGCGGCATCATTAAAATCGTATTTCTGTTTACGTTATTCCATAAAGATATGAGCGATCCGATGAATATCGCTGCCATCATCAGCGTCGCATTCTTGGTCGGTGCAGTCATGGGCGCGATTCCAAGCGGCGGAATGACCGGTGAATTGATGATTTGCTCAGTATTAGGTTTCTCACCTGAACTGGTCGGTACCATCATGATTATCAGCACCATCATCGACGTTCCTGCCACGTTGCTGAACTCCACAGGGAATACCGTCTGCGCCATGATGGTTACACGATTTGTGGAAGGCAAGGATTGGTTGAAGCGCAAAGCCTGTATGCAAGGTTAAATACCCTGCGATACGCTTCGCAAAGCTAGCGAAACACCGTGGAAGTCCCCCTCTGAACAAGGGATAACGCCCGTCTTTGGACGTTACTTTTTTAGAGGGATTTTCCATGGCATTAGATAAAAAACTTCAGATGTTACAACAGCATTTCGATTCACTCGCACAACGCACCGATTCTGATGGTATTGAGTTTTGGTTCGCACGCGATCTCCAACCTCATCTTGGCTACGCTCGTTGGGAAAACTTCCAAACCGCCATCATCAGATCCATTGAAGCCTGCCGTTTATCTGGCTTTAAAGAGCTCGACCATTTTCGTGGCGTCACGAAAATGGTTCTGCTCGGCAGCGGCGCAGAACGGGCGGTTGAAGATCTGATTTTGACGCGTTACGCCTGTTATCTTATTGCCCAGAATGGCGATCCGCGTAAGCCGGAAATTGCCTTTGCTCAGAGCTACTTTGCGGTACAAACGCGCAAACAAGAGCTTATCGAAGATCGTATGCGCCTATATGCGCGCTTAGAAGCAAGGGATCGATTGAAAGAATCAGAGAAGGCTCTATCACAGAATATTTATGAGCGCGGCATTGATGATGCCGGTTTCTCTCGTATTCGCTCTCGAGGAGACGCGGCATTATTTGGTGGGCATACCACTCAAGATATGAAAGATCGGTACGGAATTGTGAAAAACCGACCATTAGCCGATTTTCTTCCCACTTTAACCATTGCCGCTAAAAATCTAGCAACCGAGATGACCAATTATAACGTGCAACAAATTGACCTTCACGGTGAGCAGCCTATCACGTCAGAACACGAACAAAATAATGTCAGCGTGCGTGACATGTTGGGATTAAGGCATATAAAACCAGAGGAGTTGCCTGCTGAAGAGGATCTTAAAAAACTCCAGCGTCGAGTCAAAGCCCAAGACAAAAAGCTAGGCTCAAAGGGACTACAAACACCTATCACTAAAAAATAGGGACCATTTTCGTGGCGCCACGAAAATGGTCTTGTTCAACCAACAAAAACGCCACCCTCTCGGATGGCGTTTTTTATGTATTAATTTAAAGGGTTAGCTAAATTATGCACGCCAGTTTTTAAAACGATTAATCAACGCATTAGTTGAACTATCGTGACTGTTTACCTCTTCGCTACCGCTCAACTCAGGCAGGATACGGTTCGCTAGTTGTTTACCCAGCTCCACGCCCCATTGGTCAAAGGTGAAGATATTCAGAATTGCACCCTGAGTGAAGATTTTGTGTTCGTACAAGGCGATTAACAAGCCCAAGCTATATGGCGTGATTTCACGCAGCAGAATGGAGTTCGTTGGGCGGTTACCTTCAAACACTTTGAACGGTACGATGTGCGCCACTTCTGCCGCAGTTTTACCGGCTTTCGCAAACTCTTCTTCCACTTCTTCACGTGACTTACCGAAGGCAAGCGCTTCAGTTTGAGCAAAGAAATTAGACAGCAGTTTGCTGTGATGATCGCCTAACGCATTGTGGCTAATCGCAGGAGCGATAAAGTCACAAGGAACCAGTTTAGTTCCTTGATGAATTAACTGATAGAACGCATGCTGGCCGTTCGTACCCGGCTCGCCCCAAATGATTGGGCCCGTCTGGTAAGAAACAGGATTGCCGTTACGATCCACGTATTTGCCGTTAGACTCCATATTTCCTTGCTGGAAATAGGCTGGGAAACGGTGCATATATTGGTCATATGGCAGAATCGCTTCGGTTTCTGCACCGAAGAAATTGTTATACCAGATGCCAATGAGTGCGAGCTGTACTGGCAGATTTTGCTCAATTGGCGTATTGGCAAAATGTTGGTCCATCGCATGAGCGCCGCTCAGCAACTGTTCAAAATTATCGAAACCAATGCTCAACGCAATAGACAGGCCGATAGCAGACCACAGCGAGTAACGACCGCCGACCCAGTCCCAGAACTCAAACATATTGGCAGTATCAATGCCAAACTCACCAACCGCTTTACCATTGGTAGAAAGCGCGGCAAAGTGCTTCGCAACGTGGGCTTCATTACCAGCTGATTTCAGGAACCAATCACGCGCGCTGTGGGCGTTAGTCATGGTTTCTTGTGTGGTGAAGGTTTTAGAAGCAACGAGGAAAAGCGTAGTTTCTGGGTTTAAGGTTTTCAACGCTTCGGCTATATGAGTACCATCGACGTTAGAAACAAAATGCATGCTCAAGTGATTTTTGTATGGTTTCAGCGCTTCGGTCACCATGTATGGGCCTAAGTCTGAACCACCGATACCAATGTTCACCACGTCAGTAATGGTTTTACCGGTATAGCCTTTCCACTCGCCGCCGATAACGCGTTCGCAGAACTGTTTCATCTTAGCCAGCACCGCATTCACTTCAGGCATCACATCTTTGCCATCCACGATAATTGGAGTGTTGCTGCGGTTACGCAAAGCAATATGCAGAACAGCACGGTCTTCGGTACGGTTAATCTTTTCGCCAGCAAACATGGAGGCAATTGCCCCCTGCAAATCCGTTTCTTTGGCTAATGCCTGCAGCTTTTCGAGGGTCTCTGTGGTGATGCGGTTTTTAGAGAAATCGACCAGCATCTGGTCATCAAAGGTAGCAGAGAACTTAGAGAAGCGGTCGGCATCTTGAGCGAACAGATCGCGCATCTGCACAGATTTCATTTGCTCGAAATGCTGCTGCAGCGCATGCCAGGCAGCGGTTTGACTAGGATTGATATTTTTCATAGCGACGCCTTTATGCTTGAGAATAAAAGAAAGTTTGTTCTTCAGACATGTGTTCTTCTGAACATCGAGGCCAGCAAGTGACCAAACTCGGCGGTTCCACGAAAACTGGAATGACGACGAGCGGGTACTGAGCCATCTTTTCCCAACGATTTACCAAATTGTATCCTTTTCCCCCCGGGTTGCGATCACTTTTGTTGCGATAGTTGAAAACTGTTAACCCCTTTTGCCACCTGATACTGACTCCTTTCAGCCAAACAGCTGCGCTCCGCCATATTGTTGCTAAACTGTCATGATAACCAACTGTTTTTGTTAACCGTTTCTAAGGTTTATATTATGGAACTATCAACCCCCTTAATGCTGGTGATTATCGGCATTAGCTCACTCGTGGCCCAGTGGTTAGCCTGGAGGTTACGAATTCCTGCGATTTTACCCTTGCTTATCATGGGCATCACGCTTGGCCCCCTCTCACATGTAGTTAACCCTGACGCCCTCTTTGGCGAGCTGCTTTTTCCACTCGTCTCTCTCTCGGTCGCCATTATTTTATTTGAAGGTTCGCTGACTCTACGCTTTGAGGAGATTCGCGGATTGGGCGGCGTTGTTCGCAATTTGGTCAGCATCGGAATGCTCGTAACCTTCGCCATCATTTCCGTTTCATGTTGGTGGCTGCTCGGTTTTTCTGCTGAGCTCTCTGCGCTAGTGGGGGCGGTGACGGTTGTGACAGGCCCGACCGTCATTGCGCCGCTAATGCGCGTGGTTCGCCCCAAAGCAAGTATAAACCGCGTACTGAGGTGGGAAGGGATTGTCATTGATCCTGTCGGTGCGATTTTCACCGTACTGGTATTTGAGTTTATCGTTCTGCGCCAAAACTCCGAGGCATGGACCCACCTGTTTGTCACCTTTGGCAAAACCGTGGTACTTGGCCTGCTGATTGGCGCCCTATTTGGCTATGTGCTCGGCGTGGCGTTGCGCAAGGTGTGGATCCCGCGCTATCTGCAAAATTTAGCGGTATTGGCGGTTATGCTCAGCGCTTTTGGGTTCTCGAACGCGGTCGCAGAAGAGTCCGGCTTATTGGCTGTTACCGTCATGGGTATTTGGCTTGCCAACATGCGCGACGTTGATATCAGCGACATTCTGGCGTTTAAAGAAGAGCTTTCGGCCATTTTGATTTCAGCACTGTTTATCATTTTGGCGGCGCGACTGGATGTCGATGCGCTTTGGAATATGGGCTGGCCGCTGGTCATCGTGTTGCTGATTGTGCAGTTTATTGCTCGCCCGCTGTGTATAGCCGTGTCAACTGCGGGTTCATCGTTGAAGTGGCGGGAAAAAGCGCTGCTGTCTTGGATTGCTCCACGCGGAATTGTCGCCGCCGCCGTTAGCTCTCTGTTCGCGCTAACGCTACAACGAATGAATTATCCTGAAGCAGATAAACTCGTCACGGTGGTTTTTGCGGTCATTATTGGCACGGTAGTTTTGCAAAGCTTAACCAGCTCACGTCTGGCGCGCTGGTTAGGCGTGCAACAACAAAAACCTCGAGGCGTACTGATTATCGGGGCCAACAGCGTTGCGCGCGCGGTCGCGCAGGCGTTGATTAAGCTGAAAATTCCCGTGATGGTGACAGACAGCAGTTGGGAATATTATCGTCAGGCCCGCATGGATGGTATCCCCGCCTATTACGGCCACGCTTACTCTGAACACGCAGAAAACTACCTCGACCTCAGCGATACGGCTCAGGTACTTGCCCTATCACCAAACCGGCATCAAAACGCGCTCGCGGTTTATCACTTCGGGCATATTTTTGGTGAGCGCAAAGTGTTTTCCATTCGTTCCAGCGCACAGCTCAAAGGCCGCAGCAACGGTGAAAGCAGCCGTTTCCGTCGTCATGAGATTTTGTTTAATCGCGAAGCGACCTATTCACGTTTGAGTACCTTGCTAAGCAAAGGCGCAGTGATCAAGGCGACCAAACTTAATGAAAACTTTGGCTGGGTGGAATATCTGGAAAAACATCAGGGAGTGATCCCCTTGTTCGCTCAAAAAGAAAATGGCGCCTTACAGCCGGTAAATGAAAATAGCGTTCCGGCGATGCCATGTACGCTAGTTGCATTAGTTCAGGACGATTCGGTCAGCATGTCAAACTAACATTTTATTAGCATGGCTTATCAGCTTACCGGTAGGCCATGCGCACAGCTAATAACAGAGTCATTCGCTATTAAATTATATTATTCAAGAAGATATAACTTAACATTCGCCGTTGTAACTTATTCCCGTTCAAATTGAAAATCGCTCATGTTAATGACATTGACATAACTTCAATAAGTCGCTATTTCTAAAAACCTACTTGTACATCACGTGTACAAGCCAGAAGAGGCGCGTTGCTCAGGTAGCGTATCAGAGGAGCCGGTTTCCATTGACGATACGCGAGGGGGTGTGACGCCGAGGCGCAGCAGCCCACCGGAGAAACTGCTACGTCGGCTACAAGGGCTGAATCCCTTGGGCTGTCACCTCGATTCTCTGTATTCCGGGGGATCGGCAAGGTGAGGCGCTTCTGGGTGTATCGTAGCTTTAATCCCTACGTCTGCTCCCGTATACCGCTCTCTCCTTGTGCCAAGGTAATGGAATTTCTAGCCCGATTAAGTGAATTAACGCGGGCTTCCCTGACACGAGGCTTACATGAATAATACCATCGTCGCAAAATTTGGCGGCACCAGCGTGGCTAACGCTGACGCGATGCAAAACAGTGCCAATATTGTTCTTTCTAATTCGAATGTGCGCGTGGTGGTGTTATCTGCCTCTGCGGGCGTCACCAATTTACTGGTAGAACTGGCTGACGGCTGCGATCAGGAGAAGCGTCATGGCGTCATCGACGAAATTCGCCGCATTCAGTACAACATCCTCGATACGTTGCATCAGCCAAACGTGCTGCGCGATGAGATTGACCGCATGCTAGAGAATATCACCATGCTGTCAGAAGCCGCTGCGCTGGCCACCTCGCCAGCCTTGACCGACGAATTAGTTAGTCATGGTGAACTCATGTCCACCCTGCTGTTCGTCGAGCTGCTTCGCCAACGTGATGTAAACGCCGAATGGTTCGACGTGCGAAAAATCATGCGTACAAACGATCGTTTTGGCCGCGCAGAACCAGACACCCACGCGCTGTACGAATTAGCACAACAGCAGTTGGTGCCACGCATACGGGAAGCGATCGTCATTACCCAAGGTTTCATTGGTAGCGAAGCCAAAGGCCGCACCACTACGCTTGGCCGCGGTGGCAGTGACTATACCGCAGCGCTGCTTGGTGAAGCGCTGAATGCCGCACGCGTTGATATCTGGACGGATGTTCCCGGCATCTACACTACCGATCCACGCATCGTGCCCGCCGCTCGCCGTATCAGCGAAATCGGTTTTTCTGAAGCTGCTGAGATGGCAACTTTCGGCGCGAAGGTTTTACATCCAGCAACCTTATTGCCCGCAGTACGTAGCGATATCCCGGTGTTCGTCGGCTCCAGTAAAGATCCTGCCGCTGGCGGAACATTAGTGTGCAATAAAACAGAACAGCCACCGCTGTTCCGCGCCCTTGCATTGCGCCGCAAACAAACATTGATGACGTTGCACAGCCTAAACATGCTCCACGCCCGAGGTTTCTTGGCTGAAGTGTTCGGCATTCTGGCACGTCACAATATTTCCGTGGATTTAATCACTACATCTGAAGTCAGCATCGCCCTAACGCTGGATACCACCGGTTCTTGCACCAGCGGAGCAAGCTTATTAACCACATCACTGTTAACCGAGCTGTCTTCTCTATGCCGCGTAGAAGTGGAAGAGAATCTGGCGCTGGTGGCATTGATTGGTAACAAACTCTCCTCAGCCTGCGGCGTTGGCAAAGAGGTGTTTGGTGTCATGGAGCCGTTCAATATTCGCATGATTTGCTACGGTGCTAGCAGCCATAACCTTTGCTTCCTCGTTCCCGGTGAAAATGCCGAGCATGTCGTGCGCGCACTCCACAGCAACCTTTTCGAGTAGAGGCTAAAAGCTGAGTTTATGTCGAAACGGTGTAAGGTTTCGACCGCCTGTCAGTAACGGTTTCACATGAAACTGATCGCGTAGGCGTCCGATAAGGGTATGCCTGAGCGCATACCCTTAACCCGCGCTCTTTTTTACAGAGTCGCTTGGCCGACCGGTCTCGGAGCACACATCCCTGTGTGCCCTCAACCTACCGCCATCATCCTTGATGGCGGTTCTATCATGCATTTCACGCACTGAAAATCTAAGGCCAAAGCCTTACCAACTGTTTTAAGTTCAAGTTTTGGAAGAAAGAGCCACGCCAACACGATGTTGGCGTGGAGTTTGGGGCGGCCATGAATGGCCGATACCAAACCGGAGCGGAGATGGCATCTTGGACAAAAGCGCGAGAGTCGAGAGGTTGCGCGCTAGCAACCTTTCGTCGGGAGCCTTAGGCAAAAGTCACATGCAAACTCGGGGTATATGGGCTACCGAAACCACCCCAGAGTCTCACAAAAGCGAAGATGCCTCGCTATTAATCCGCATCATACCCAAGATTAGGCGCCAGCCATCGTTCAACCTCGCTAACCGGCATTCCCTTACGTTGAGCATAGTCTTCAACCTGATCGCGTTGGATCTGTGCAACGGCAAAATATTTGCTCTCTGGATGACTAAAATACCAGCCAGAAACCGATGCCCCCGGCCACATCGCATAGGACTCAGTTAGCTTCATGCCAACGCTATTCTCTGCATCGAGTAGCGTCCAGATCGCCGCTTTTTCAGTATGTTCAGGGCAGGCAGGATAACCAGGCGCAGGGCGGATCCCTTGATAATTTTCACGGATCAACTCTTCGTTACTGAGATTTTCATTAGCAGCATAGCCCCAATGCACCTTACGCACTTTTTCATGCAGATATTCAGCAAAAGCCTCCGCCAAACGATCCGAAAGTGCTTTCACCATGATTTTGTTGTAATCATCGTGCTGCGCTTCATACGCATCGGCTAACGTATCTTCTTCGAGCCCACCGGTTACCGCGAACGCCCCGATGTAATCTGCTTTGCCGCTAGATTTAGGCGCCACGAAGTCAGCCAAACAATAGTTGGCGAAATCCGTTTTTTCCGTTTGCTGACGCAGATGATGCCCCGTAACCAACAGCTCGTTGCGGAACTCATTGCTATAGATTTCAACATCATCACCCACGCGATTAGCCGGGAATAGGCCATAAACCCCACGCGGATTCAGCTTACCGCTGCGAGCCAAATCATCGAGCATGGCATTAGCATCGGCAAATACACGTTTGGCTTCTTCACCCACCACCTCATCTTCCAAGATGCGCGGGTATTTTCCTGCCAGCGACCACGTCATAAAGAACGGCGTCCAATCAATATAATTGCGCAGCACATCAATGCTGGCCGTCACCTGATGTACACCCAAACGATGTGGAACAGGCGGCGTATAATCGGCCCAGTCCAGTGACATCGCGTTCTCGCGCGCGGCTTCCAGCGTCACCGGAGGCGTGCGCGGTTTCTTGCGTGCATGCTGAATACGCACGGTTTCATACTCTTTACGGGTTCGAGCAATAAAATCAGGCTTTTGCGTTGGCGATAGCAGCGCCGCAACTACGCCAACGGTACGTGACGCGTTCGAAACATAGGTCGTTGGGCCACTATAGTTCTGCTCTATTTTGACCGCCGTATGCGCCTTCGATGTGGTTGCACCGCCAATCAGCAACGGCAGATCGAAACCTTGGCGCTCCATCTCTTTGGCTACGTACACCATTTCATCCAGCGAAGGGGTAATAAGACCAGATAGCCCGATGATATCAACGTTTTGCTCACGAGCCGTTTTTAGAATTTTATCGCAAGGTACCATCACGCCAAGATCGATAATCTCGTAGTTGTTACACTGCAAAACGACGCCAACGATATTCTTACCAATGTCATGCACGTCGCCTTTGACGGTCGCCAACAGCACTTTTCCGGCCGATGTGCCTTTCTCTTTGCTCGCTTCAATGAACGGTTCGAGATAGGCCACGGCCTGCTTCATGACGCGGGCGGATTTAACCACCTGCGGCAAGAACATTTTTCCGTCACCAAACAGATCGCCGACCACATTCATCCCGTCCATCAGCGGACCTTCAATCACCTGAATGGGACGGTCGGCCTCAAGACGAGCTTCTTCGGTATCCAATTCAATAAATTCGGTAATACCTTTAACCAGAGAATATTCCAAACGCTTTTTCACTGGCCAGCCGCGCCATTCGGCCTGCGGTTTGGTGCTATCGTCGTCGCTTTTGCTACCACGATATTTTTCAGCCAGATCCAGCAAACGCTCAGTGCCATCTTCACGGCGGTTTAGGATCACATCTTCAACCGCATCGCGCAGATCCGCTGGAAGATCGTCGTAGATCGCCAACTGCCCAGCATTCACGATCCCCATGTCCATGCCGTTGCGGATCGCGTAATACAAGAACACGGCGTGAATTGCCTCACGAACCGGATCGTTACCACGGAAAGAGAATGAAACGTTGGAGACACCGCCAGAAATCAGCGCGTGCGGCAGTTCCGCTTTGATATCTGCGCAGGCTTCGATAAAGTCCACGGCATAGTTGTTGTGCTCTTCAATCCCGGTAGCAACCGCGAAAATATTGGGGTCAAAAATAATATCTTCTGGCGGGAAACCGACGGTTTCGGTCAGCAATTTATAAGCACGGCGGCAAATTTCAATCTTACGCTCGCGCGTATCCGCCTGTCCGACTTCATCAAACGCCATTACCACCATCGCCGCGCCGTAGCGGCGAACTTTGCGGGCATGTTCGATAAATTTTTCCTCGCCCTCTTTCATTGAGATCGAGTTAACAATGCCTTTGCCCTGAATGCATTTAAGACCTTTCTCGATCACCTCCCATTTAGAGGAATCGATCATAATCGGCACACGAGCAATATCTGGTTCACCGGCGATCAGGCTAAGGAAACGCACCATTGCCGCTTCTGCATCGAGCATCCCTTCATCCATATTGATGTCGATGATCTGTGCGCCGCTTTCAACCTGCTGTAGCGCAACTTCCAGCGCCTCAGCGTATTTATCTTCTTTAATCAGTCTCTTAAATTTTGCCGATCCGGTAACGTTAGTACGCTCACCCACGTTAACAAACAGCGTATTGGCATCAATGGTCAGCGGTTCTAACCCAGCTAAACGGCAGGCAACCGGAATATCGGGCAACACGCGTGGTTTTACGCCTTCGACGGCCTGACTGATCGCCGCAATGTGCGCCGGTGTGGTACCACAGCAACCACCGACAATGTTTAAGAATCCGGCCTGCGCCCATTCTGAAATGTGCTCAGCCATCTCTTGCGGGCCAAGATCGTATTCACCAAAGGCGTTAGGCAAACCCGCATTTGGATGCGCGGTAACGTAACATTCTGCGATACGCGAAAGCTCGGCCACATATTGGCGAAGCTCATCTGGACCTAAAGCGCAGTTGAGGCCGAAAGTCAGCGGTTTAACGTGGCGCAACGAGTTATAAAACGCTTCGGTAGTTTGACCTGACAGAGTACGCCCTGAAGCATCGGTAATGGTGCCGGAGATCATCACCGGCAGCGCGATCCCCATGGCCTCAAACTCGGTTTCCACCGCATAGATCGCGGCTTTCGCATTCAGCGTATCAAAGATGGTTTCGATCATGATCAGATCGACTCCGCCTTCCACCAACGCATGTGTTGATTCACGATAGGCTTCAACTAACTGATCAAACGAAATATTACGAAATGCGGGATCGTTAACATCAGGAGAAATGGAGGCGGTGCGGTTGGTCGGGCCAAGTACTCCAGCAACATAGCGCGGCTTGTCTGGTGTACGTGCGGTCCACTCATCGGCACATGCCCGCGCCAGACGCGCAGCTTCATAGTTTATTTCCGCCGACAGGGATTCCATGTGGTAATCCGCCATCGCAATGCGCGTGGAGTTGAAAGTGTTGGTTTCCAAAATATCAGCGCCAGCTTCGAGATACTCATAGTGTATCGCGCTGATAATGTCCGGCTGAGTGAGAACCAATAGGTCGTTATTGCCTTTTAGGTCACTTTGCCAATCGGCAAAGCGTTCGCCCCGGAAATCCTCTTCGGTTAACCGATAGCCCTGAATCATGGTTCCCATACCGCCATCCAGTACCAAAATCCTTTGGGAAAGCTGATGACGTAATCTTTCAACGATTGTGCTCACTGTTGCTCCTAGTCTTTCATTTACCCTGATATCACCTGTCTTTTCGTGCAGGTTTTTTATTCAAAAAAGTGACGTTTCCTCATCCTAACATAGGTTTCAGTTCTGTTGGCGGAGGCGATCTTGAGACTTTTTCAGGTGACTTTTGCGTGCGGCCTCTGACTTTGAACACGTCGGAGCAGTTAAAAACCACGATCGCATCCATAATGTCGAAAACGAAAATAGATTCCATTTTTATAACATTTTTTTAATACGAATTTGTTCAATAAAAATAATTATTTATGACTGTCTCAGGAGAGCACTCAAATGGCGACTACCGTGCCCTTAAAACGTGGCAAGAAACCACGTACCGCAACGCCAGCCACCACTCCCGCAGCCACCGGACAGGTTCAATCCTTACAGCGTGGATTGAGATTGTTGGAATTAATTGCCGAAGCACACGGCAGCGTGGCGCTCACCGATTTAGCCCAACAGGCAGGTTTGCCCAACTCAACGACACACCGCCTTTTGAGCACCATGCAGCAACAGGGATTCGTCCAGCAAGTCGGCGATCTTGGCCTGTGGACCATTGCCTCACACGCTTTCTTCGTAGGAAGTAGTTTTTTGCAGAGCCGCAATTTACTGGCCATTGTCCATCCGATTCTGCGCCGCTTAATGGAAGATTCAGGTGAAACCGTGAATCTGGCCGTGCTCGACGTGAGCGATTTTCAGGCGGTGATTATCGATCAGGTACAGTGCACGCAGCTGATGCGTATGTCTGCGCCGATTGGCGGCAAGCTGCCAATGCATGCTTCTGGTGCAGGGAAGGCGTTTTTGTCGACGGTCAGTGATACCCATCTGGTTGAGTTGCTGCATAAAAAGGGTTTGCACAGCTATACCCCGCACACCCGCAGCAATCCCAATAGCTTGAAGGAAGAGCTGGCGCATATTCGTAAGCAGGGGTTTTCTTTTGACGATGAAGAACATGCTCTCGGCCTGCGCTGTATTGCAGCCTGCATCTATGATGAACATCAGGAAGCCTTTGCTGCCATTTCTATTTCTGGCCCCGTTTCTCGTATCACCGACGACCGCGTGATCGAAATCGGTGCCTTAGTGATTAAAGCAGCAAAAGAAGTCACGCTAGCTTACGGCGGCAGGCATTCGTAATGCCTATGGGCTCCCCAATGGGAGCCCAATTAACCGATTATATCTTTTCAATTTCCACTAAATTGGTGTGCTGAGGGTTCCCTTTCGCCAACGGCGACGGGCGCATCGTCGTGAGGGTATTGATACAGCCGCCGTGATCGACTTTATCCCCCGTCATATCCGCCTGATGCCAAGCCCCCTGTCCCATGGCGCTAACGCCCGGCATAATTCGCGGCGTCACTTTCGCGTTAATCACCACCGTGCCACGCTTGTTGAACACGCGAACTTTATCGCCGTTTTGAATACCTCGTTTCTGGGCATCAATCGGGTTCATCCACACTTCTTGTCTACATGCAGCCTGCAACACATCAATGTTGCCGTAAGTTGAGTGAGTACGTGCCTTGTAATGGAAACCAAACATTTGCAGCGGATAGGTTTGCCGCAAAGCATCGTCCCAACCTTCAAACGTTGAGGCATAAACGGGTAAGGCGCTGATGGTTTCGTCTTTGTCCAAATGCCATGTGGCAGCGATCTCAGCTAATCGTTCAGAATAGATTTCAATTTTTCCCGACGGCGTTTTTAGCGGGTTGGCATCGGGATCTTCACGGAATTTTTTATACGCAACGAAGTGTCCATTTGGATCTTTTCGTTTATAAATCCCCTGCTGGCGCAGAGTTTCATATTCAGGTAATAACGGATCGCGTGCCTGCATTTTGGCATACAGATAGTGCAACCAATCTGACTGAGTACGCCCTTCGGTAAACGCCTGCTCAACGTCTGGCCCAAGCCGTTTGGCAATCTCAGACATCATTTCATAAATGCCTTTGCGCTCAAATTTGGCGCGGGTTGCCGGCTGGCTAAAAATCAGATAGCCCATGTTGCCCGCATAATCGTTTGGTACGATATCTTCTTGCTCGGTGGTCATGAGGTCAGGCAGTAAAATATCGGCATACTTAGCCGATGACGTCATGAAGTTTTCAATCACCACAATTTTTTCGCACAGCGAATCGTCCTGCAAGATCTCATGGGTTTGGTTGATGTCAGAATGCTGATTAACTAGCGTATTACCGGCATAGTTCCAGATGAACTTGATCGGAACATCCAGCTTATCTTTGCCCCGCACGCCGTCGCGCAGCGCCGTCATCTCAGGCCCACGGCGAATCGCATCAGTCCACGTAAATACGGAGATCGAGGTTTTTACCGGATTTGTTAGCACCGGCATCAGCTCAATGGTGATGAGATAGGTCGACTCACGCGCCCCGCTGTTACCACCGTTAATTCCTACGTTACCGGTTAAGATCGGCAGCATCGCAATGGCACGCGCGGTTTCTTCGCCGTTGGCCTGACGCTGAGGCCCCCATCCCTGACAGATATAAGCAGGCTTAGCGGTACCAATCTCCCGCGCCAGTTTGATGATACGATCGGCTGGGATACCGGTAATACGCGATGCCCATTCCGGCGTTTTCTCAACACCATCAGGCCCTTGGCCAAGAATATAGGCTTTGTAGTGTCCGTTTCTCGGAGCGCTCGCGGGCAAAGTATTCTCGTCATAGCCGACGCAGTAGCGATCTAAAAAGGGCTGATCGACCAAGTTTTCACTGATCAAGACATGCGCAATGCCACCCACCAACGCGGCGTCAGTGCCCGGACGGATCGGGATCCACTGATCTTCGCGCCCCGCGGCGGTATCGGTATAGCGCGGATCGATGACGATCATTTTGGCATTGGATATTTCTCGCGCCTGTTCGAGATGATAGGTGATCCCACCTCCGCTCATCCGCGTCTCTGCCGGATTATTGCCAAACATCACCACCAGCTTGGAGTTCACGATATCCGAGGTGCTGTTGCCGTCGTTGCTACCGTAGGTATATGGCATTGCCGCTGAAATTTGTGCGGTGCTGTAGCTGCCATAGTGGCTGAGATATCCACCATAGCAGTTCATCAAACGCCCGATAATCGAGGCATAGGGCGACGAGCGCGTCACATTACCGCCGATAACGCCGGTGGCGTAATTCTGATAAACCGCCTCATTACCATATTTTTCAACGGTGTATTTCAAACTTTGGGCAATTTCATCATAGGCCTCATCCCAAGTGATACGCTTGAATTTACCTTCTCCGCGTTTTCCAACGCGTTTCATTGGATATTTCAAACGCTCAGGATGATTCATCCGACGACGGATAGAACGCCCACGCAAACAAGCTCGGACCTGATGATCGCCATATTCATCTAAGCCGGTATTATCTGTTTCGACCCAATAGACTTCATCGTCACGCGTATGTAGGCGAAGCGCGCAGCGGCTACCGCAGTTTACCGAGCACATTCCCCACGTCACTTTATCAGCGGTCGTGCTCTGTGCTTCTTGGGCATAAACCGCTCGGCTAAAGGGCAGATTTAATGCCCCCGTTGCCAGTGCAAATCCACCTAAGGCACTCCCTTTAACCAAGGCTCGGCGCGTAATTGATATCCCTTCGAGATGGGTTTTTTCTTTATTATTCATTTTGATAATCCTTGTCCGTTCGATTGCTCAATCGGTTATAGCTATCAAATAAAATGCACGGGCAGCTTGGGATTTATCAAAGAGTGGATGTTTTTTGCAGCGAGAAAAGCAGAAGTGTGAGGCAAGATTGATTTGCAGAAATTTGCCCCTCCCTCGCAAGAGAGAGGCATTGCATTACTGAGCGGCGTTAACCACCAGTTGTCCAACGCTGCCGCGGGTTGCAAGCTCTAGCGTTTGGCTGTAGTAGATGAACGGGAAATGCTCCGATGAAGCCTGAGGGAAATAGACCATCAGAGAGACTTCGCCATCAACCCAAACGGTATCTTTCCAACCGCGATCTTCGACCATCGGCGGCGCATTATTGACGCTTTTCACCAAGAATTTGGCACCTTGAATATAGAAGGCCTGCGGCGTATCGGCGCGAACCGTCCAGCGTTCCCAGGTTCCCTGCTGCGCCTGAATATCGGTGCGATGCAGATCCCACGTTGCGCCGTTGATGCCCGGCTGCGAGGCGCTGCCTAAGCTAATGCTGCGCGTATTAACGACGCTGCCTTCCATCATGTCATCAGCCAACAAGCGCGTTGGTAAATTGTCAGTAACCAGCGGCAACAGCCCCGTAGGACGCAGCGTCAATACCGTGGTCGAGACGAGGATAGACGAAGGTTCGAACAAACCGCGCAGGCGGTCCATTATCCCTGCGGCAACGCCTGCGGTGATAGAGACTTCTTCGCCTTTCGACATGTCTACCAGCACTTCTCGGCGTTCACCCGGAGCAAGCGTCAGGCTGCTGGCAACAACCGGCGCAGGCATATAGCCCTGATCGCTGGCAATCACGCTGAACGGGCGGTTATCGCTCATCGTTAACGTATAACGACGAGCATTAGAGGCGTTCAGCAAGCGCAGACGAACCCAACCACGAGAAACTTCAACAAACGGCTCTTGCACACCGTTAACCAACAGCGTGTCGCCATAGAAACCACCCGATGAAGGCGCCTCATACTCTGGCGTACCAAAATTATCTAAGCGTTTATCTTGGATAATGACGGGGAAATCATCGACGCCATAATGATTCGGCAACGGAAGATTTTTGCTGTTTTCATCTTCAACCAGCCACATCCCAGCTAAGCCGTTATAGACATGCTCAGCCATGTGCTCTGGCGTATTGGCGTGATACCACAGAGTAGCGGCAGACTGGCGAATAGGTAGCACCGGCGACCAATCGACGTTAGGCGACATTAAACGCGCCGCGCCACCGCTTAACGCACCAGGAACCTGTAATCCACTGATTTCCATCGAAACAGGATCGGGCAGGCGGTTGCTGTAGATCAGCTTGACGTCATCACCGCTATAAACACGCACGGTTGGACCAAGATAGAGTCCATTAATACCCCATGCGCTAGCCTTACGGCCGCTCATGAAGGCCCAATGTGAGCGCTGTAGCGTTAGGAAGAGCGGCTGACCGCGTTTGGATTCCAGTAGAGGAGGAATGGGCAGCGAAACTTGCGATCCACTCGCATGCGCCCTCAGAGGCAATGCACCTGCACACAGTGCCAGACCCGAAGTCTGAATAAACCGACGTCGACTGAGTGACATAACTTCTCCATGAATTTGCTATGCAAACTGAAATTCCAAAGGGGGAATTCAGCATCAACGATTGAATTCAATCGTTTAAATAAGAAACCTGCCAAACGCTGGCAGGCCAAAATTATCGTATTTTAGGATCAGGACTTCGCTTCACGCATTTGGGCTTCACGCGCAGCAACTTCTGCGTTTAGCTCGTTAATTTTAGCTTCCATCAATGCGTGGCAGTGGGCCGAAAGTTCACGTACCTGATCTTTGCCGTACTGAGTCACATCGATTGGCGGCAACATTTCAACAATCACCAAACCGTTATTCCAACGATTAAGTTTAACTTTATCGTGGGTATTCGACGCACACACCGGAATAATCGGCACCCCAGCGGCAATAGCGGCATGGAAGGCACCGGTTTTGAACGGCATCAAACCACGACCACGGCTACGAGTACCTTCTGGGAACATCCAGAAAGAGATGGTTTTAGTGCGGAACTGATTTACCACCTGTGCAATCGTATTATGCGCTTTGGCGCGGTTCGCACGGTCAATCAGCAAATTGCCCGTCAACCAATAGAGTAGTCCAAAGAACGGAACCCAAATCAGGCTTTTCTTGCCAACGGTAACCGTATTGGTCTGCACGGCATTCGATATGGTGACCATATCGTAGTTGTTTTGATGGTTAGCAATATAAATGGAGTTGCCGTAGTTCTTTGCTTCTGCAGGAATACGCGTTTCCACTTTCAAACCAAACAGCGGTGACAAACGGCCAAACATGTGGCCAAACGTCGCCACGTGGCGTGGATTTCGTGGGCTAAATAAGCAATAAATACAACCAAAGATGCAGGCCAAAATACAGTACAGCGTGACCAGCACAATGCGAATGATGGATAACATAACAACCTCGTAAACATTTAGCCGGGGTTAGTATACCGACTTAGCTGCAAAACACACCGGAGATTACTGGGCGGCAGCATCAAAACCATTATTTTCAATGATAATTTTCCCCCATTAGCGCCCTCTTGTTAATGAGGAAATAAAACATTACGCGCCCGTTTTATCCTCCCCCTGCGAAGGGGGAGGCTGGAGGGGGTCTTACAACCCTTTACTCTTCGCTATCGCCCGGCCCCACTTTGAGCTGCTCTGGCATTTCCACATCAACGCGTTCGATACGTTGCAGGCCACGCGGTAACAGCGTGCCTTTACGTCCACGTTCAGCGCGGAATTTCTGCAATTCCTGTGGTTTCATTACCAGTTTACGCTTGCCAACATGCACCGTGATTGACGTTTGTGGTGGCAGTACAAACAGCCACGCCAGTTTATCTTCACCCGATGCGGCCTGCGCGGAAGGAATGGACACAATCTTATTGCCCTTGCCTTTCGATAGCTGCGGCAGATCGTTGACAGGGAACATCAACATACGGCCAGCCTGAGTGATCGCCAGCAGCATGTCGTCTGGTCCGTTAATTTCCAACGGTGGCAGCGCTTTGGCATTTTCAGGCAACGTAATCATAGCCTTACCCGCACGATTACGCGCAATCAAATCATTGAAGGTACATACGAAGCCATAGCCGGCATCCGACGCCATCAACAGTTTTTGGTCATCAGCGGCCATCAGCACTTGCTCAATGGTTGCGCCCGGCGGTGGTGTTAATTTACCGGTTAACGGTTCACCCTGCCCTCGAGCAGATGGCAACGTGGTTGGATCAAGCGCATAGCTGCGCCCCGTAGAGTCGATAAACACCACCGGCTGATTGCTCTTGCCACGCGCGGCGGCGCGGAAGCTATCACCGGCTTTGTAACTTAATCCCGTAGGATCGATATCATGGCCTTTCGCACTACGCACCCAACCGCCTTCCGATAGCACAATCGTCACCGGCTCAGATGGAATAAAGTCGTGCTCGCTCATAGCTTTCGCTTCTTCACGCTCCTGCAGCGGAGAACGGCGATCGTCGCCATACGCCTGTGCATCAGCCTGAATTTCTTTCTTAATCAGCGTATTCAGCTTACGTTCAGAAGCCAGCAATGCCTGCAGATGATCGCGCTCTTTGGCTAATTCGTCCTGCTCACCGCGAATTTTCACCTCTTCCAATTTGGCAAGGTGACGCAGTTTTAATTCCAGAATCGCTTCGGCCTGCGTTTCTGAAATCGCAAAGCGTTCAATCAGTTTCGGCTTGGGTTCATCCTCAGTACGAATGATGTGGATCACTTCATCAATATTGAGGAACGCCACCAGCAAACCTTCCAGAATGTGCAGGCGCTTCAACACTTTTTCCAAGCGATAGTTCAAGCGACGGCGTACGGTATCACGGCGATACGCTAACCATTCGGTCAGAATTTCAAGCAGGTTTTTGACCGCTGGACGATTGTCCAAGCCGATCATGTTCATGTTGATACGGTAGCTTTTTTCCAGATCGGTGGTAGCGAACAGATGCGTCATCACCTGATCCATATCCACGCGGTTAGAACGCGGCACAATCACCAAACGAGTTGGGTTTTCGTGATCGGATTCGTCACGTAAGTCCTCAACCATCGGCAATTTCTTCGCTCGCATTTGGCTGGCGATTTGCTCCAACACCTTAGCGCCTGAAGTCTGGTGCGGCAGCGCACTGATCACCACTTCGCCGTCTTCTTTTTTCCAGATCGCACGCATGCGTACTGAACCACGGCCGGTGCGATAGATCTTACGGATCTCCTCGCGCGGCGTGATGATTTCAGCTTCCGTTGGATAGTCAGGACCTTGAACATGTTCAAGGATATCGTCCAACGTCAGATTTGGTTTTTCGATCAAATCAACCAGCGCAGCGGCCAGCTCACGCACGTTGTGCGGAGGGATATCCGTTGCCATACCCACGGCAATACCCGTGGTGCCATTCAGCAAAATGTTTGGCAAACGCGCAGGCAGCGTTTTAGGCTCCTGCAGCGTGCCGTCAAAGTTTGGCGTGTAATCAACCGTTCCCTGACCCAGCTCGCCCAGCAGCACTTCGGCGTATTTAGACAGGCGAGATTCGGTGTAACGCATGGCGGCAAACGACTTCGGATCGTCCGGTGCCCCCCAGTTTCCCTGACCATCGACCAACGGATAACGATAGGAGAACGGCTGAGCCATCAAAACCATGGCTTCATAACAGGCGCTATCGCCATGCGGATGGTATTTACCCAGCACGTCACCGACGGTACGCGCTGATTTTTTAAATTTGGCGCTGTTGCTTAAGCCCAGCTCTGACATCGCATACACGATACGACGCTGTACCGGTTTTAATCCATCACCGATAAAAGGTAACGCCCTGTCCATGATGACGTACATGGAGTAGTTGAGATAGGCGTTCTCTGTAAATGTGTGCAGCGCTTGGCGCTCGCTGCCGTCATGGATCAGATCGCTCATTAATAATCCTCTGGCCGCCGCCCTAACTGAATATATAAAACAGTCCGCAGCGGGACTTCACGACTGTCTTGGTCTGTACATACTCTAAAGAATTCACGTAGCCAACGCACATGCAACTCGAAGTATGACGGGCATAATTGCCCGCGATAGTAACTCATCTTTTATAGGACTGTCACAGGGATATAGGATCGCCCTCTATCCATCATGCAATGCGATACCTCACAAAACCGATCTTCATCACAGATAGCAGCGTTTTAAAGTATCGCAAAGCATAAAAAAACGGGCCGCCAAGGCGACCCGTTATCAGGATGATAGGCGTACGGACTAAACGTCCAGATCGGCCATATCACCTTTTTCCTGCAACCAGTTACGACGATCTTCGGAACGTTTTTTCGCCAGCAACATATCCATCACCGCCATGGTCTGCGCGATGTCAGTGTCATCGATGGTGAGCTGTACCAATCGGCGCGTATTCGGATCGAGCGTAGTCTCACGCAGTTGGAGCGGGTTCATTTCACCCAGTCCTTTGAATCGCTGTACGTTCGGCTTACCTTTCTTGCGCTTGAGCTGTTCCAGCACGCCCGCTTTCTCTTCTTCATCCAGCGCGTAGTAAACTTCTTTGCCCAGATCGATACGGAACAACGGCGGCATCGCAACATACACATGCCCGCCGCGCACCAAGGCTTGGAAGTGGCGTACAAACAGCGCACACAGCAACGTGGCGATATGTAAACCGTCGGAGTCAGCATCCGCCAAGATACAGACTTTACCGTAGCGCAGCTGGCTGAGATCTTCACTATCAGGATCGATACCAATGGCAACGGAAATATCGTGCACTTCCTGAGAGGCCAGCACTTCGTCGGAAGAGACTTCCCACGTATTCAGAATTTTACCTTTCAGCGGCATGATCGCCTGATATTCACGGTCACGCGCCTGCTTGGCAGAGCCACCCGCGGAATCCCCTTCCACCAAGAAGAGCTCGGTGCGGGAAAGATCCTGCGCGGTACAGTCAGCTAATTTACCCGGCAGCGCTGGTCCACTGGTCAGCTTCTTACGGACAACCTTTTTCGCAGCACGCATACGGCGTTGAGCGCTAGAGATTGCCAGCTCTGCCAGTTGTTCCGCCACCTGTACGTTTTGGTTAAGCCAAACGCTGAAAGCATCCTTAACAATGGCAGAAACAAAAGCCGCGCACTGACGCGAAGACAGGCGTTCTTTGGTTTGTCCTGCAAACTGCGGATCCTGCATTTTCACCGAGAGCACATAAGCACAGCGCTCCCAGATGTCATCGGCTGATAGCTTCACGCCACGCGGCAACAGATTGCGGAATTCGCAGAATTCACGCATCGCGTCCAGCAACCCCTGACGCAGACCATTAACGTGCGTACCGCCTTGCATGGTTGGGATCAGGTTAACGTAGCTTTCGGTTAACAGCTCACCGCCTTCAGGCAGCCATAACAGCGCCCAGTCAACGGCTTCGGTATCACCTGAGAATGAACCGGTGAACGCCTGTTCTGGCAACGTAATCAAACCGTTAACGGCTTCCATCAGGTAGTCAGTCAGACCGTCCTGATAGCACCAACGCTGTTCGGTGTTATTCAGTTTGTCTTTAAAGACAATTTCAACGCCTGGGCACAATACTGCTTTAGCCTTCAGCAGATGGTTGAGGCGAGAAACTGAGAATCTTGGGCTATCGAAGAACTTTTCATCAGGCCAGAAATGCACGCTGGTGCCCGTATTACGTTTACCGCAGGTGCCGGTAACGTGCAGGTCTTCAACTTTGTCGCCGTTCTCGAACGCCATTTGGTACACCTGTCCGTCGCGGCGCACGGTGACCTCAACACGCTTAGAAAGGGCGTTAACTACCGAGATACCTACGCCGTGCAGACCGCCGGAGAACTGATAGTTTTTATTCGAGAATTTACCGCCTGCATGCAAACGACACAGGATCAGTTCAATAGCGGGGACACCCTCTTCAGGGTGAATATCCACTGGCATACCACGCCCGTCGTCAATCACTTCAAGTGATTGATCGGGATATAAAATGACCTCAACGCGAGATGCGTGGCCAGCCAGCGCCTCATCGACACTGTTATCTATGACTTCCTGACCCAAATGGTTTGGGCGCGTGGTATCGGTGTACATACCCGGACGACGGCGCACGGGTTCTAGGCCGCTGAGAACTTCAATAGAGTCAGCGTTATAGCTGGATTGAGTCATGGTATGAATCGTATAAGTCGTTAGTTAGCGTCGACCAAACGGCACACGCTGGTGTGTCGTTCAGTGGTGATAGACGTACCACGCAGAGTTACTCGGTGGTAAGCCCTAAAAAATCGACGATCTGTGGGAAGAATCGCTCGAAACCAACGAAGCTGTGTGAACCCTCAGGCTCAATGGTCTGACGGCATAACGCGTAGTAAGCCACAGCTTGTCGATAGTCCAGAACTTCATCACCGGTTTGCTGTAATAACCAGAGGAGATCTGGCGATTCCAATGGGTCAACCTGCATGACTTTCAGATCGTAAACGTGGCGAGACTCTAACACATATTGCTGGCCGGTGTAGGGATTCTCGTTTTGCCCTAAAAAGTCGATGAGCAGTTCATACGGCTTCACCGCAGGGTTCACAACAACCGCAGGCAAGGTAAAGCATTGTGAAAGCCACGTCGCGTAATAACCCCCTAAAGAAGAGCCCACCACGCCCAGCGGACGCCCCGCACGCGACATCACAATCTCCTCCAACATTTCAGCCGCATCGGAAGGATAAGGAGGAAGTTGAGGGATCAACATGGTGATTTCAGGATGGTGAACAGCAAGCCACTGCTTAAATGCGGTGGCCTTGGCGGAGCGAGGTGAACTGTTAAAACCGTGGAGATATAAAAGCGTGGGCATCATTAATAGCCGTCAGAGTCGAGATCCGGTCTGAATTCTGTACCTTCTAAGCGGTGCAGTTCAGTCGTGAGCGTCCCATCTGGATGTAGATCCAGATAACGCCAGCCGGGCGATAGAGTATCAATTGTGAAGTTAGTGCATAAAGGTTTGAACTGAATACAGGTCGACGGCGTAGCTAACAAACGACGCCCCTGCCATTCTAGATCCAAATCCTGATGAATATGTCCGCACAGCAACGTTTTCGCCAGAGGGTGATGTTGCAGAACCTCCCCTAGCATATGCGCATTGCGTAAACTGTGCTGATCGAGCCATGTGCAGCCAGAAGGCAGCGGATGGTGGTGGAGTAAAATCAACGAATGACGCGCTGGATACAGCGACAGAGTACGATCCAACCATTCGAGTTGATACTCGCTAAGTTCACCGTGGGGAACACCAAAAACTTGGCTATCAAGCAGGATAATCTGCCAATGATCGCCCAGCAGCATATGCTTAGCTGGATCCACGCCAGCATCAGCTAACGTATCGACCATCGCGGGTTGGAAATCATGATTGCCCGGCAGCCACAGACAGGTTTTATTCAGCGTTGCGATACCTTTTGCGAAATGCTGGTATGCCGCCACAGAGTGATCCTGCGCCAAATCTCCCGTTGCGACAACGATGTCATAAGGGCGGGATTGGGCATGGATCGCCTCTAGCACTGCGTGGTAGCTGCGGTAAGTATTAACGCCCAATAACGTCTCATGCTCACCCGCAAACAAATGCGTGTCTGTGATTTGTAAAATCCTAACCGGAGCCCCACGTGCTACGGTTAGTTGAAACAGGCTTTCCAAATGGTGTCCTTTGTGACTTTAGTCTGCCAAAAATCTGTAAAAATAATCATTGCGCTGGTTGTTAGGGCTCAGTGCAGTAAAACAGGCTCTAATATACGGGAATTGCCATAACACCGTGCGTTAGGCAATGGTGCAACCAATCCGCAAGAAACTGGTTAATTTGATGCTTTTCGTCGCGCTGATGCAACTTTTTATTCGGATAATCATAGCGTGCTTTGAACCGAGAGATCTGTTGGCTTGCACACACTTCCGCAACCATAGCGTCATGATACAGACGCACACTCATCGAAGGTAAGCCCCAAGGGCCCGGTGCTGGCTCCGTCTGGGTAATTTCAGCCATTGATGTATAGCGCGTCGATTCGATAATTTTTATCTGATAACTCGCACCGTTGACCCGATATCCCTGCGATTCACCCACTTCATCCTTGCGCGGCAGTAAACGGCGCAATTGCGCATAATTAGTCTCGCACAGTCTCATCATTAGAGGAAAGTCTGGGGAATAACGCTTTATCATATTAAGAATTCCACTCGCGGCGAAGCGACTCATGGTGCAACGCCAGCCACTGTAATGCAATAACCGATGCGGCATTGTCTATCACGCCCTCTTCTACCCAGCAATACGCTTGCTCACGGCTGACCACATGCACGCGAATATCCTCGTGCTCTTCAGGAAGCCCGTGAATACCCGATGCTTTTGCTGCGTCAATCTCACCGACCATAATCGACAAGCGCTCGCTGGTGCCGCCAGGACTCGCCAAATAGCTCAGCACAGGCTTACAACGTTGGACGTGGATCCCCGCTTCCTCCAGTGCCTCACGGCGCGCAACATCTTCCACTGACTCGCCGGGTTCAATCATTCCCGCCACCATTTCGAGCAGCCACGGCGTTTCGCTTGAGTCGTATGCCGGAATACGGATTTGCTCCACCAGCACCACTTCATCGCGTTTTGGATCGTAAGGAAGCAGCACCGCCGCATGGCCGCGTTCAAAAACTTCACGCACAACCTCACCGCTCATGCTGCCATCAAATAGACGATGCCGAAAACGATAGCGTTCTAGCGAAAAAAAGCCGCGGTAGAGTGATTCCCGTGCAATAATTTCAACATCATTTTGACCAAATGTGACGGGTGATGATTTATTTTCGCTCATACGGCTAAATTCCTAAATGTAGTGTGATTATTAGCATGGATATTATTGATTTAAGGTCAAAGTGAAAATACTCAATCACTTTACCCTTTATTTAGGTAAATTAAGGGGGATGGCACGTAAAGCCACGCTCCTTAAGATACGGTCTCTGTTAGAATCGGCGGCTATATGACTTTAGTCAGCGTTACAATAGCAACTTTGCTGCACAACAAGGAATGCAAATGAAGAAACTGCTCCCCCTTCTTATTGGCCTGAGCCTTGGTGGCTTTACCACGTTAAGCCATGCAGAAAACCTGCTGCAGGTATATCAGCAAGCCAAGGAAAGCAACCCAGATCTGCGTAAAGCTGCGGCAGATCGTGATGTGGCTTTTGAGAAGATTAATGAATCCCGCAGCCCGCTGTTACCTCAGCTCGGCTTGGGCGCAGACTATACCTATACCAATGGGATGCGTGATAACGACGGCTTGAACTCGAATAATTACGGCGCGTCGCTACAACTGACCCAAACTATTTTTGACATGTCTAAATGGCGTCAGCTGTCTTTGACTGAAAAACAGGCGGGTATCCAAGACGTCTCTTATCAGTCTTCAGAACAGACTTTGATGCTGAACTCTGCGACTGCTTACTTCAACGTACTGCGCGCGATTGACGCGTTGTCTTATATTGAAGCAAACAAAGAAGCGATTTATCGTCAGTTAGACCAAACCACCCAGCGTTTTAACGTAGGTCTGGTTGCTATCACCGACGTGCAGAACGCCCGCGCTCAATACGATCTCGTTTTAGCTAACGAAGTCACCGCGCGCAACGATCTGGATAACTCTCTGGAAGCACTGCGTCAGATTACCGGTCAGTACTACGGTCAGTTGGACTCTCTGAACGTTGATCGCTTCACCACCAGCAAGCCAGATAACGTTAACAGCCTGCTACAAGAAGCTGAAAAACGTAACCTGTCATTATTGAGTGCTCGCTTGAGCCAAGACTTGGCGCGTGAACAGATTAAATACGCACAGACAGGTTATATGCCAACGCTGGATCTGACCGCATCTTCTGGCGTGAGCAACACAGATTACAACAGCTTGTCCAATAGCCAAAAAGCCCAGAACTCAAACGGCGCTAGCAGCTATCAGGGCCAGAACACCATTGGTTTGCAGTTTAATCTGCCGTTGTACTCTGGCGGAGCGACTAACTCTCAGGTTCAACAAGCGCAATACAACTTTGTTGGCGCCAGTGAATCTCTGGAAAGCGCACACCGCAGCGTAATTCAAAACGTTCGTTCTTCCTTTAACAACATCTCCGCCTCTATCAGCGGCGTTGAAGCTTATCGTCAGGCTGTGATTTCGGCGCAAAGCTCTTTGGAAGCAACCGAAGCAGGTTATCAGGTGGGGACTCGTACCATCGTTGACGTGCTAAACGCGACGACTACGTTGTACAGCGCAAAAGAAAGCCTGTCTAACGCACGTTATGATTATCTGATCAGCCAGCTCAATATTAAATATGCCTTGGGTACGCTGAACCAGAACGATCTGATGGCCTTAAACGGCGGTCTAACCAAGCCTGTTTCTACCACGCCGGACACCATTGCTCCGCAGGGTAAAGATCAAGCGGCACAGGTTAACAGCGATTACAACACAGCCGCTTCAGCCCCTGTGGCTCAACCGGCTTCAGCATCAACCACAACATCTAGCAGCAGCAAAGGTAAAAACCCTTTCCGCAACTAATGTTAGACGTTTGATGTCGTTAATCAGAAGGGCGGATTTCCGCCCTTTTGTTTTTTTGAACCATAAGCCCCTGTTAGCATCTAGCTCACGGAATTTATTCCCCTTTCTCGCTTTAATAGCTGCATATCTTTAATTGATGGATTTTATGAGTGCAGCCAGATACTTCTCTCGACCGTTGGATCTATTTCTTCTCTCACGGCAATCTGCCAGAGACAATGCGTCCTGCACAGCCCATTTATCAATCATGGATCCGCTGCCAAAAGCTGATGCAGCCTATGCCGTGGAAAATGCCACATCGTGCCGCAGGCGCAACGTTACGCTCTATTTGCCAACGTAAAAACGATCTGCTGGTTCTGGGCCAGGCCGCATTGGAAGATGCCTACGAATATATGGAATCTCGCCCCTGCGTTTTGCAGATCCTAGACGAAAGCGGCTGTTTGCTTTGGCAGTGTGGGCACATCAAAACGCGCACGGCTCTCGCGGAGCTTGGGTTTGATATCGGCAGCTATTGGGCAGAGGGACACATCGGTACCAATGCACCTGCCTTAGCGATGCGCGATGGAAATCCGGTGCAGGTTCACGGCGACGAACATTTCAAGCAAGCCTTACGTGCGTGGCACTGCTGCGCAACGCCGGTCTACGACAACAGTGGCCGGCAAAGAGCGGTGATTGTCATCGCATGCCTGAATCACGACTATGCCGCCAGCGATTTGCCTTTAACATTGGCGATTGCCCGTGAGATCGGTAACTCACTGCACACGGATGCTCTGCTCTCGGAAACCAATCGCCACCTTAATGAACTATATGCTTTGCTAGACGGCGTGGAAGACGGCGTTTTAGCGTGGGATCACAACGGCTGCCTGCAATATCTTAACCATCGCGCCGCTGGCATCTTGCTATTAGATGAGCAAAACAGCCTCGGCCGTCCTCTTCCTTCATTGATCACGCTGCCTTCTCTACTTCAACACGCCATTGAGCAACGCCTGCCGCTCAATCATGTCGAGATGACGTTTGAAAGCCGTAAGCAGTTCATCGCAACGCTGATAACGTTGAAACCCGTGCCTGACGGTGAACACTGTGGATTCATTGCGTTACTACATCCGTTGGACCAGCTACGACGCCTGGTGAACCATCAGCTTGGCAAAGTCAGCCAAACCTTTGAACAAATGCCTGCGGCATCGTTAGATATGCGACGGTTACTGCGATATGGTCGCCAAGCTGCACGAGGCCAGCACCCTATTTTACTGCTGGGCGAAGAGGGCGTCGGTAAAGAGCTGTTAGCGCAGGCGATTCATAATGCCAGCGAACGGGCAAACGGTTCGTACATCGCCATAAACTGCCAAACGTTGGTGGAAGGTCAATTTGCCAAAGAACTGCTCGGCAGCGATGCAACCGAAACCGATTCGGGTTTACCCAGCAAATTTGAGCTGGCAAACGGCGGCACACTCTATCTGGAACAAATTGAATATTTGCCGCCTGAAATGCAGTCAGTACTGCTACAAATTATCAAAACCGGCGTACTTATGCGGCAGAACTCCAGCCGCGTCATTCCAGTCGACGTACGGATCATTGCCGCAACCGGCGCCAATTTGCCGCTGCTAGTGAAACAGGGTCGTTTCCGTCGTCAGCTGTTCTACACGCTGCAATCCTTCGAACTTCAGATCCCACCACTTCGCCAACGGCAATCCGATATTCCGCTGCTAGTGACTCACCATTTGAATACGCTAGGCCAGCACTTCCATTGTCGTTACCACATCGATGAAGCCGTGCTATCACAGCTTCGCGATTATCCTTGGCCAGGTAACGACCAGGAATTAAAAGGCGTCGTTGAGCGTGCCGCGATGATTTGCCAGCACAACCATATCCGCATGGCAGATTTACCCGAGCATTTGATGACGGAAAAGTTGGCGGTTGAGCCAGAGAGCCAGCTGCTTATGCCCGTGATGTCGTTGCAAGACGCCGAGCGTCAGGCGATTATCCGAGCAGCGCACGCCGCACAGGGTAAACCACATGATATGGCAAGAATGCTGGGGATTGGGCGTACTACGTTATGGCGCAAACTAAAACAATATCAGTTAGAGATGGACCAGTTTAAGAATGAGTGATGTGGTCAGGTTAAGACCCCCACCCAGCCTCCCCCTTTGCAGGGGGAGGGGCAGTTCGAGCTAATCTTAAACCTGTGAGCTATTTGCTCTGCCTCAGTAAGGAGAGAAGCAGATCGAGTGTGACGTTTAGGCTTGCTCAGCCTTTACTAACATATTCGCTTCATAAGCCTTGGCTTTTTTACGATCGAACTGGTGTTCCCATTTAGCAATTACCAGTACCGCTAAAGCATTACCCACTACGTTTAGCGCAGTACGTGCCATATCCAGAATACGGTCAACACCGGCAATGAACGCCAAACCTTCTAACGGTATACCCACGCTGCCGAGCGTAGCCAATAGCACCACAAATGAAACGCCTGGCACACCGGCAATACCTTTAGAGGTCACCATTAACGTCAGTACTAAAACGATTTCTTGGCCGATAGACAACTCAATGCCGTACAGCTGTGCAATGAAAATAGCCGCAATACTTTGATAAAGCGTAGAGCCATCCAGATTAAACGAGTAGCCGGTTGGTACCACGAAGCTAGTGATAGATTTTGGTGCACCGTAGGCTTCCATCTTCTCAATAATTCGCGGCAATACCGTTTCGGAACTCGCAGTGGAATAAGCCAAAATCAGCTCATCTTTGAGGATCTTAATTAAGGTCCAGATGCTGAACTTACACAGTTTGGCGACCGAGCCCAAAACGACTAATGCAAAGAAGATAATTGCAAAGTAAACCAGCACAACCAGCTTGGCGAGCGGTACCAAAGACGCAAAACCAAAGTTCGCGACGGTCACAGAAATCAGGCCAAATACCCCGATAGGCGCGTAGCGCATAATCATATGGGTCACTTTAAACATGCTTTCCGAAACGGCTTTGAACACCTTCAGCAGTGGCTCTTTGGTCTCTTTTGGCAGCGAAGACAAGCCCAGACCAAACAGCACTGAAAAGAAGATGATTGGCAAAATATCGCCTTTGGCCATCGACGCAAATAGGTTGGAAGGGATCAGCGCCAGAATGGTCGAAACCAGACTGTGCGAACCGCTTTGCACCTGTTCTGTCGTCTTTTCGTATTGCGAAATGTCGACGGTGGCTAGCGTTGACATATCAATGCCGTGCCCCGGTTGGAAGACGTTCGCCAGCGTAATCCCCACGATAATCGCCACCGTGGTGATCACTTCGAAGTAAATAATGGTTTTAAGACCGATACGGCCTAGTTTTTTGGCGTCACCAACGCCAGCGATACCCACGATAAGTGTCGAAATCACTATCGGGATAACAATCATCTTGATCAAACGAATAAAGATATCACCAGCAGGGCTCAGAATATTATTCACCAGCCAAACGCGAGACTCTTCCTGATTGTGCAAAACAGCGCCAACAATAATACCCAAAATTAATGCAGCGACGATTTGCCAAGCGAGCGTAAACTTAAATTTTTTCATTCCAGAAAATGTTCCTCAATTATAATAGAGCCTACCCAGCTTCTTATATTTATCTGCAGATGTAGTTTTATAGTCTAAAGGATTGACCTCGTTCCTATCACGACCTGTCCAACCGTGACCTATATTCTGTACCATTTTGCACGGGCTTTCCGCAAGCCAATATTAAATCGGAATGTACGCTGAAACCGCGTCAGAATAGACTTCCTCTAAAATAAAATCACAAATAACCAATTGTTATAAAAGAAAATATTAAATCAATACAACACAAAACACACGTGCATATCCGTGCGATTAATTATGCATATGTTTTAGTATAATTTTGAGCTGAAACGAATAATTAGTCGATAGATAGCGAGGTATTATGCACCATCATGGTGCAGTCATAGATATATTCCTACCTCATTATCTTTAATATGGAGAAAAAATAAACTTATCACACCCTATTTTCTATTCTCTGATAATTCTAATAATAGATTCTTCTCTTTATTTTCTTATGCCTCGATTATTAGCGGATATATTGTTACCCCACGTAATTTCATTCATTTTCTTATAATTGAGCACCACTCCATTTATCAATCTTAGATGAGCAAATACTAAGCCCACTCTTCTCTCTATCGCCTTGCTAGATATCAATATTTTTATTGCGTGATCAATCGCGCAAAAAAGACACAAATAGAGCGCGCAAAACAGATTTAACCTTATATTGACATAATATTAACATCCGCAAGGAGGATAACGATGAGCCAGATCCATAAACATTCGATTCCTGCAAACATTGCAGAACATACCCTGATTAATCCACAGATGTACCGTGAACTCTATCAACGTTCAGTTAGTGACCCCGATGGTTTTTGGGCCGAGTACGGAAAAATTGTTGATTGGATGAAGCCCTATAGCAAAGTAAAAAATACTTCATTCGATCCCGGACATATCAGCATTCGCTGGTTTGAAGACGGCACCTTGAACTTGGCAGCTAACTGCCTTGACCGCCATTTAGAAGAGCGCGGCAACCAAACGGCGATCATCTGGGAAGGTGATAACCCGCAGGAAAGCAAAACGGTTACCTATCGCGAACTGCATCACGATGTCTGTCGTTTCGGCAACGTGCTTAAAAAGCTCGGCGTGAAAAAAGGCGATGTAGTCGCCATCTATATGCCGATGGTGGTTGAAGCGGCGGTGGCGATGCTTGCATGCGCACGCATTGGTGCCATCCATTCCGTGATTTTTGGTGGTTTCTCTCCAGAGGCCGTTGCAGGACGCATTATCGATTCCAATTCAAAGGTGGTGATTACCGCCGATGAAGGCCTGCGTGCAGGCCGCCCTATTCCACTCAAGAAAAACGTCGATGACGCACTGAAAAACCCAAATGTTAAAAGCGTTGAACACGTGGTGGTCTTCAAACGCACTGGCAAGCAGGGGGAATGGAATGAGAAGCGCGATTTCTGGTGGCATGACCTGATTGAGCAGGTTGATGCTAATTGTCCAGCCGAAGAAATGAATGCCGAAGATCCGCTATTCATTTTATATACCTCTGGTTCAACCGGTAAGCCTAAGGGCGTGTTGCATACTACCGGTGGCTATTTGGTTTACGCCGCAACCACGTTCAAATATGTCTTTGACTATCATCCTGGCGATATCTATTGGTGCACCGCCGATGTGGGTTGGGTCACTGGTCATAGCTATCTGCTGTACGGCCCGCTTGCGAACGGTGCGATTACGTTGATGTTTGAAGGCGTACCTAACTATCCCGGCGTAAACCGTTTATCACAGGTCGTGGATAAGCATCAGGTAAACATTCTATACACTGCGCCGACCGCAATTCGCGCATTGATGGCGGAAGGCGACAAAGCAACCGAAGGCACACAGCGCACCTCTTTACGCATCATGGGGTCGGTGGGCGAACCTATTAACCCAGAAGCATGGGAATGGTACTTCAACAAAATCGGTAATGGGAAATGCCCGATTATGGACACTTGGTGGCAGACCGAAACCGGTGGTTTCATGATCACACCGCTACCGGGAGCCACCGAGCTTAAAGCAGGTTCCGCAACGCTGCCTTTCTTTGGTGTACAACCTGCATTGGTGGATAACAGCGGCGTACCGCAAGAAGGTGCCTGCGAAGGCAATCTGGTTATGGTTGATTCATGGCCGGGTCAGGCTCGCACATTATTCGGCGATCATGACCGCTATGAGCAAACCTATTTCTCCACCTTTAAGGGCATGTATTTCAGTGGGGATGGTGCACGTCGAGATGAAGATGGGTACTACTGGATCACCGGACGCGTTGATGACGTGCTCAACGTTTCAGGACACCGTTTGGGAACAGCTGAAATTGAGTCGGCTCTCGTCTCTCATCCAAAGATCGCAGAGGCTGCGGTGGTCGGCGTTCCGCATAATATTAAAGGACAGGCGATCTACGCTTACATCACGCTCAATCACGGAGAAGAGCCAACGCCAGAGCTCTATACCGAAGTGCGCAACTGGGTGCGTAAAGAGATTGGCCCGATAGCCACGCCGGATATTTTGCACTGGACTGATGCACTACCTAAAACCCGTTCTGGGAAAATTATGCGCCGCATTCTACGCAAGATTGCCGCCGGTGATACCAGCAACTTGGGGGATACCTCAACGCTGGCAGATCCGGGCGTTGTCGAGAAGTTGTTAGAAGAAAAACAATCAATGGAAGTTTCATCTTAATTAGTCGTATGACCTGTCGCCGCCTGAGCGCGGCAACGAGTTGACTTCATGGGCATATCCCCTCAAAAGGCTATGCCCACGGGGCAGCTTTTATTCAATCAATGCCTTACTAGGAGTCGCTCTGATGAATGATGCCATTTATCAAAGGATTGAAAATAACCCGCGCTTCAAGGAACTGGTGCAAAAACGTGAAAGATTCGCTTGGACACTTTCATGGATAATGATGATCCTGTATTTCGGCTTTATCCTACTCATCGCTTTTGCGCCCGGCTGGCTAGGGACACCGATATCTGAAGGTTCTAGCGTAACCCGTGGGATCCCTATCGGTATAGGCTTGATTGTGGTTTCTTTCCTGTTAACTGGTATCTATGTTATTCGGGCAAACGGCGAGTTTGATCGTCTCAACCATCAATTATTGCAGGAGGTTGAGCAATGAAATCTCGCCTTTTAACCCCGTTATTTTTAGCAATACTGCCTTTCTCCGGTCATGCCGCCGACGCCATTACGGGCGCAGTTGAAAGACAGCCGCTAAACATTCAAGCCATCATTATGTTTGTCATATTTGTTGGCGCGACGCTTTACATCACCTATTGGGCCTCCAAACGTACTCGTTCGCGTAAGGACTATTACACCGCGGGTGGCAACATTACCGGCTTGCAAAATGGCCTCGCTATGGCGGGTGACTTCATGTCAGCCGCATCCTTCTTAGGTATTTCCGCGCTGGTTTATACCTCTGGCTATGATGGACTGATTTACTCTTTAGGCTTCTTAGTTGGCTGGCCAATCATGCTGTTTCTGGTTGCAGAACGCCTGCGTAATTTAGGGCGTTATACCTTTGCCGATGTGGCTTCTTATCGTCTTAAACAAAAACCGATTAGAACACTTTCAGCCTGTGGATCGCTGGTGGTTGTTGCCCTCTATTTGATTGCACAAATGGTGGGTGCCGGAAAGCTTATCGAGCTGCTGTTTGGCCTGAACTACCATGTCGCCGTCGTTTTAGTCGGTGTGCTTATGGTGATGTATGTACTCTTTGGCGGCATGCTGGCGACAACCTGGGTACAAATCATTAAGGCAGTTCTACTACTGGCTGGCGCATCTTTCATGGCCATCATGGTGATGAAATCAGTCGGTTTCAGCTTCAACACGCTGTTCAATCAAGCGATGGAAGTTAATCCCAAAGGCCCCGCGATTATGCGACCCGGCGGATTGGTTTCGGATCCCATCAGTGCATTGTCTCTTGGCTTAGCCTTGATGTTCGGCACCGCAGGTTTGCCTCATATTTTGATGCGTTTCTTTACCGTTAGCGATGCGAAAGAGGCTCGTAAGAGCGTGTTCTATGCCACCGGTTTTATGGGGTACTTCTATTTTCTAACCTTCATCATCGGTTTTGGCGCTATCGTATTAGTCGGCTCGAATCCTGCCTTTAAAGATGCAGCAGGCGCACTGATCGGTGGTACCAACATGGCAGCGGTTCACTTAGCCGATGCTGTAGGAGGAAGTTTCTTCCTTGGTTTCATCTCTGCAGTCGCCTTTGCCACTATTCTGGCGGTAGTTGCAGGACTGACGCTAGCCGGAGCATCTGCGGTATCTCATGATCTCTATGCCAACGTATTTAAACAAGGTACAGCAACCGAACGTGATGAGCTGAAAGTCTCAAAAATCACCGTATTGGTGCTTGGACTTGTGGCTATTGGTTTAGGTATTTTGTTCGAGAATCAAAATATCGCCTTCATGGTCGGCTTAGCATTTTCTATTGCCGCTAGCTGTAACTTCCCAATACTTATCCTTTCAATGTATTGGTCAAAGCTCACTACAAGAGGTGCGATGGTCGGAGGCTGGTTAGGTCTGTTGACCGCGGTGATACTGATGATTTTGGGGCCAACGATTTGGGTCAAAGTGCTCGGCCATGCTGCTCCAATCTATCCCTATGAATATCCGGCGTTATTCTCAATGGCCGCCGCTTTTATTGGGACATGGCTATTTTCTATCACGGATAATTCAGAAGCTGCAGTGCAAGAACGCGGACGTTTCTACTCACAGTTTGTGCGCTCACAAACGGGTGTAGGGATCTCACAGGGCACGTCTCATTAATCTATTAGGGCTCTTCGGAGCCCTATTATCAAAATCACTCCATATCTTGCCGCTGATCAAATACCTCTCTAGCCTCCGTGTCGCTCATTGTCCTATCGCTGGAAAATACAACTAATCCATTGTTAACAAAAGCAAACCTAGCGGTTATCTCTTTTAATACACGTTCTTCAACCTGTGATAATCCTCCATGATTCATTTCAAACGCATGTACTAATAAATCGCAGTATAGGCCAGGAAACAATATACGAAGTAGGCTAGAAAGTAGGCCTGGGCGACTAAGGAATTTGTTGGTTCTAGACATTACTTGGCTGCTGAGCTCACGTACTAGCTTCTCTGCCTCAAAGAAGTTACCAACGAGTAAACGCTCTGTCGTAAATGCCGCGGAACCTGACACTTCCCGCTGTGTATCAACGTTACGCACCGTCATTTTATTTTTACGAATTTGAACATAGATGAGAGCCATACAGCATATCCTTGCTTATTAAGCCTGCGCTAAAAATGCAGGATACAGGGTGAGAGAAAAAATAAAACTTACGATTGAATTTAGCTAAGGCGGGCAACCTTTAAGGTTATTTTGGGATTTATAAAAGCAAAAAACCCCAGTCTTTCGACTGAGGTTCTTTACTTGATTTAAAGCCTAGCAGTTTACGCTGGGCTTCCTGCCCAGCGCCCTTCGGGCCAACGCTTTGCGTTGTTCAACATCGTTCCCGACCATGTTGTCCTACTCTATCGAGACGCTTACCGACAAAATTCAAACAAAACAAAAAGGCCATCCTTTCGGATGGCCTATTCGTTTTATTTAAAGTCTGGCAGTTCCCTACTCTCGCATGGGGAGACCCCACACTACCATCGGCGCTACGGCGTTTCACTTCTGAGTTCGGCATGGGGTCAGGTGGGACCACCGCGCTGTTGCCGCCAGACAAATTCTTTTTAAGCCGAACATTAACCACTAATAAGAGTGGTGCTGATACCCAGAGTCGAACTGGGGACCTCACCCTTACCAAGGGTGCGCTCTACCAACTGAGCCATATCAGCACAACTAATTTGGAGCCTGGCAGTTCCCTACTCTCGCATGGGGAGACCCCACACTACCATCGGCGCTACGGCGTTTCACTTCTGAGTTCGGCATGGGGTCAGGTGGGACCACCGCGCTATCGCCGCCAGGCATATTCTGTTATTTGTACCGCTCTCTGTATTTCTACAGCTAGCCATACAAACCAATCTGTTCACAAGCCTACTCTTTGTGTTTTCGCGTCTCTGCGTCTTAAAACACCTTCGGTGTTGTAAGGTTAAGCCTCACGGATCATTAGTACTGGTTAGCTCAACGTATCGCTACGCTTACACACCCAGCCTATCAACGTCTTAGTCTTAAACGTTCCTTTAGGAGACTCAAGGTCTCAGGGAAGACTCATCTCGAGGCAAGTTTCGCGCTTAGATGCTTTCAGCGCTTATCTTTTCCGCATTTAGCTACCGGGCAATGCCATTGGCATGACAACCCGAACACCAGTGATGCGTCCACTCCGGTCCTCTCGTACTAGGAGCAGCCCCTCTCAATCTTCCAACGCCCACGGCAGATAGGGACCGAACTGTCTCACGACGTTCTAAACCCAGCTCGCGTACCACTTTAAATGGCGAACAGCCATACCCTTGGGACCTACTTCAGCCCCAGGATGTGATGAGCCGACATCGAGGTGCCAAACACCGCCGTCGATATGAACTCTTGGGCGGTATCAGCCTGTTATCCCCGGAGTACCTTTTATCCGTTGAGCGATGGCCCTTCCATTCAGAACCACCGGATCACTATGACCTACTTTCGTACCTGCTCGAGCCGTCACTCTCGCAGTCAAGCTAGCTTATGCCATTGCACTAACCTCACGATGTCCGACCGTGATTAGCTAACCTTCGTGCTCCTCCGTTACTCTTTAGGAGGAGACCGCCCCAGTCAAACTACCCACCAGACACTGTCCTCAATCCCGATTAGGGACCGGAGTTAGAACATCAAACATTAAAGGGTGGTATTTCAAGGTTGGCTCCACGCAGACTGGCGTCCACGCTTCAAAGCCTCCCACCTATCCTACACATCAAGGCTCAATGTTCAGTGTCAAGCTATAGTAAAGGTTCACGGGGTCTTTCCGTCTTGCCGCGGGTACACTGCATCTTCACAGCGAGTTCAATTTCACTGAGTCTCGGGTGGAGACAGCCTGGCCATCATTACGCCATTCGTGCAGGTCGGAACTTACCCGACAAGGAATTTCGCTACCTTAGGACCGTTATAGTTACGGCCGCCGTTTACTGGGGCTTCGATCAAGAGCTTCGCCTTGCGGCTGACCCCATCAATTAACCTTCCAGCACCGGGCAGGCGTCACACCGTATACGTCCACTTTCGTGTTTGCACAGTGCTGTGTTTTTATTAAACAGTTGCAGCCAGCTGGTATCTTCGACTGGCTTCAGCTCCATCCGCAAGGGACTTCACCTACGCGCCAGCGTGCCTTCTCCCGAAGTTACGGCACCATTTTGCCTAGTTCCTTCACCCGAGTTCTCTCAAGCGCCTTGGTATTCTCTACCTGACCACCTGTGTCGGTTTGGGGTACGATTCAATGTTACCTAGAGCTTAGAGGCTTTTCCTGGAAGCTTGGCATCAACTACTTCATCACCGTAGTGACTCGTCATCACGCCTCAGGGTTAATAAAAGCACGGATTTACCAATGCTTTCCCCCTACACGCTTAAACCGGGACAACCGTCGCCCGGATAGCCTAGCCTTCTCCGTCCCCCCTTCGCAGTAACACCGAGTACAGGAATATTAACCTGTTTCCCATCGACTACGCCTTTCGGCCTCGCCTTAGGGGTCGACTCACCCTGCCCCGATTAACGTTGGACAGGAACCCTTGGTCTTCCGGCGAGCGGGTTTTTCACCCGCTTTATCGTTACTTATGTCAGCATTCGCACTTCTGATACCTCCAGCAACCCTCACAGGCCACCTTCAACGGCTTACAGAACGCTCCCCTACCCAACAACACCTAAGTGTCGCTGCCGCAGCTTCGGTGCATAGTTTAGCCCCGTTACATCTTCCGCGCAGGCCGACTCGACCAGTGAGCTATTACGCTTTCTTTAAATGATGGCTGCTTCTAAGCCAACATCCTGGCTGTCTATGCCTTCCCACATCGTTTCCCACTTAACTATGACTTTGGGACCTTAGCTGGCGGTCTGGGTTGTTTCCCTCTTCACGACGGACGTTAGCACCCGCCGTGTGTCTCCCGTGATAACATTCTTCGGTATTCGTAGTTTGCATCGAGTTGGTAAGTCGGGATGACCCCCTAGTCGAAACAGTGCTCTACCCCCGAAGATGAGTTCACGAGGCGCTACCTAAATAGCTTTCGGGGAGAACCAGCTATCTCCCGGTTTGATTGGCCTTTCACCCCCAGCCACAAGTCATCCGCTAATTTTTCAACATTAGTCGGTTCGGTCCTCCAGTTAGTGTTACCCAACCTTCAACCTGCCCATGGCTAGATCACCGGGTTTCGGGTCTATACCTTGCAACTTGACGCCCAGTTAAGACTCGGTTTCCCTACGGCTCCCCTATTCGGTTAACCTTGCTACAAAATATAAGTCGCTGACCCATTATACAAAAGGTACGCAGTCACCCCATAAAAGAGGCTCCCACTGCTTGTACGTACACGGTTTCAGGTTCTATTTCACTCCCCTCGCCGGGGTTCTTTTCGCCTTTCCCTCACGGTACTGGTTCACTATCGGTCAGTCAGGAGTATTTAGCCTTGGAGGATGGTCCCCCCATATTCAGACAGGATGTCACGTGTCCCGCCCTACTCATCGAACTCACAACATATGCATTTTCAAGTACGGGGCTATCACCCTGTATCGCCGGACTTTCCAGACCGTTCCTCTGACACATACGCTGATTAAGGTTCTGGGCTGTTCCCCGTTCGCTCGCCGCTACTAGGGGAATCTCGGTTGATTTCTTTTCCTCAGGGTACTTAGATGTTTCAGTTCCCCTGGTTCGCTTCGTTAAGCTATGTATTCACTTAACGATAGTGTGACGAATCACACTGGGTTTCCCCATTCGGAAATCGTCGGTTATAACGCTTCATATCAGCTTACCGACGCTTATCGCAGATTAGCACGTCCTTCATCGCCTCTGACTGCCTAGGCATCCACCGTGTACGCTTAGTCACTTAACCTCACAACCCGAAGGTGTCTTTTTAGTGAACACGGTTACGAACCGGTTCAAGACAGCATTCAAGATTGCAAAAAATTGAGAGACTGCTTAATGCAAACTGTGTCAGTGTGTCTCACAGTTGCTTAAGCTTTCAAATTTCAGCTTGTTCCAGATTGTTAAAGAGCAATATCTTAAACACGACTTAATAAAGTCATCTTTAAGATATTCAGGTGATAATGTCTTTCACTCATTATCGGAATGGCGTCCCCAAGGGGATTCGAACCCCTGTTACAGCCGTGAAAGGGCAGTGTCCTAGGCCTCTAGACGATGGGGACACGAAAATACCGACAAAGCTTGCGCTTTCTCGTTTCGTATCAGCATGAGTCTTAAAACTCACAACATCAACAGGTGCTCTTGCTCATTAATTTCATCAGACAATCTGTGTGGACACTGCACTTAACGCTATCTTTAGGTAAGGAGGTGATCCAACCGCAGGTTCCCCTACGGTTACCTTGTTACGACTTCACCCCAGTCATGAATCACAAAGTGGTAAGCGCCCTCCCGAAGGTTAAGCTACCTACTTCTTTTGCAACCCACTCCCATGGTGTGACGGGCGGTGTGTACAAGGCCCGGGAACGTATTCACCGTAGCATTCTGATCTACGATTACTAGCGATTCCGACTTCATGGAGTCGAGTTGCAGACTCCAATCCGGACTACGACATACTTTATGAGGTCCGCTTGCTCTCGCGAGTTCGCTTCTCTTTGTATATGCCATTGTAGCACGTGTGTAGCCCTACTCGTAAGGGCCATGATGACTTGACGTCATCCCCACCTTCCTCCGGTTTATCACCGGCAGTCTCCTTTGAGTTCCCACCATTACGTGCTGGCAACAAAGGATAAGGGTTGCGCTCGTTGCGGGACTTAACCCAACATTTCACAACACGAGCTGACGACAGCCATGCAGCACCTGTCTCAGAGTTCCCGAAGGCACCAAAGCATCTCTGCTAAGTTCTCTGGATGTCAAGAGTAGGTAAGGTTCTTCGCGTTGCATCGAATTAAACCACATGCTCCACCGCTTGTGCGGGCCCCCGTCAATTCATTTGAGTTTTAACCTTGCGGCCGTACTCCCCAGGCGGTCGACTTAACGCGTTAGCTCCGGAAGCCACGCCTCAAGGGCACAACCTCCAAGTCGACATCGTTTACAGCGTGGACTACCAGGGTATCTAATCCTGTTTGCTCCCCACGCTTTCGCACCTGAGCGTCAGTCTTTGTCCAGGGGGCCGCCTTCGCCACCGGTATTCCTCCAGATCTCTACGCATTTCACCGCTACACCTGGAATTCTACCCCCCTCTACAAGACTCTAGCTGACCAGTTTCAAATGCAGTTCCCAAGTTAAGCTCGGGGATTTCACATCTGACTTAATCAACCGCCTGCGTGCGCTTTACGCCCAGTAATTCCGATTAACGCTTGCACCCTCCGTATTACCGCGGCTGCTGGCACGGAGTTAGCCGGTGCTTCTTCTGCGAGTAACGTCAATCACTGTGGTTATTAACCACAATGCCTTCCTCCTCGCTGAAAGTACTTTACAACCCGAAGGCCTTCTTCATACACGCGGCATGGCTGCATCAGGCTTGCGCCCATTGTGCAATATTCCCCACTGCTGCCTCCCGTAGGAGTCTGGACCGTGTCTCAGTTCCAGTGTGGCTGGTCATCCTCTCAGACCAGCTAGAGATCGTCGCCTAGGTGAGCCATTACCCCACCTACTAGCTAATCCCATCTGGGCACATCTGATGGCGTGAGGCCCGAAGGTCCCCCACTTTGGTCCGAAGACATCATGCGGTATTAGCTACCGTTTCCAGTAGTTATCCCCCTCCATCAGGCAGTTTCCCAGACATTACTCACCCGTCCGCCGCTCGTCACCCAGAGAGCAAGCTCTCTTGTGCTACCGCTCGACTTGCATGTGTTAGGCCTGCCGCCAGCGTTCAATCTGAGCCATGATCAAACTCTTCAATTAAAAGCTTGATTTGCTTAAACAAGTTAAGCGATGCTCGAAAATTAACTTTCGTAATAATTCACTAAATGAATTACTGCTTGGTCACTCTTCAAGACTTTAATATTTTATCGTCCGAGGACGTTAGATATTGTCTTGTGAGTGCCCACACAGATTGTCTGATAAATTGTTAAAGAGCAGTGAGTTAGGAGACTAAGCTTGCTAACTCGAGGTGGCGTATAATACGCTTTCCTCTTTCAGAGTCAACCCTAAATTTCAGGATTTTTTCTCTTGCGATTTCTTATCGAAACCGCCGATACGGTGTGAAGTGATTCACATGTTCCGTGTCGATGGAGGCGCATTATAGGGAGTTCTCGCGGGCTGACAACCCTTAATTTCCATTAAATTGATCGTTTGCTGCATTCCACAGCAAAACCCCGCTTTATACCCATTTGTTCACAAGTTTATCCACAGAACGATATTGGTGACAAATTTGACGAGCATCACGCAAACGTTTTCGTTACAATCTGGATGCGTTAAAATCTTTCGACCTCTTCCAACGAAGGGGCGTTATTTGAATAAAACAGGCATGCCGTATTCACATAACGCTCTTTATATTGCGATTCCATAGCCGAGGGATATAACTACCATGCATTCCAGTTCACAAAACACGAGCTCAGCTTCCGCTAACCGTCCGATTCGCCGTGCGCTGCTCAGCGTATCTGATAAAGCCGGTATTGTTGAGTTTGCTCAAGCGCTCAGTTCTCGTGGCGTTGAGCTGCTTTCAACTGGCGGTACTGCCCGCCTGTTAGCGGAAGCAGGTTTACCCGTGACCGAGGTTTCTGATTACACCGGATTCCCCGAAATGATGGATGGCCGAGTTAAGACTTTGCATCCCAAAGTACATGGCGGGATTCTTGGCCGTCGCGGCCAAGACGATGACATTATGGCTCACCACGATATTAAGCCCATCGATATGGTCGTTGTGAACCTTTATCCCTTCGCTCAGACCGTAGCTCGCCCAGATTGCTCTTTAGCCGACGCCGTTGAGAATATCGATATCGGTGGACCAACCATGGTGCGCTCGGCAGCCAAGAATCATAAAGACGTTGCGATTGTAGTTAATAATCGTGACTTCGATGCCATCATTAATGAGATGGATAGCAACGAGGGTTCTTTAACTCACGCGACGCGTTTCGATTTGGCGATTAAGGCATTCGAGCACACTGCTGCCTACGATGGCATGATCGCGAATTACTTTGGAACGATGGTTCCTCCTTATTATGGTAATACTGAAGAACCTTCTGGCCGCTTCCCTCGCACGCTGAATCTTAGCTATATAAAGAAACAAGATATGCGTTACGGAGAAAACAGCCATCAGGATGCGGCCTTCTATATAGAAGAGAATGTCACTGAAGCTTCTGTTGCTACCGCTAATCAGCTTCAAGGCAAAGCGCTCTCTTACAACAACATTGCCGATACCGATGCAGCATTAGAATGTGTGAAAGAGTTTAGTGAGCCCGCTTGTGTGATCGTGAAGCATGCTAACCCATGCGGTGTTGCCGTTGGTGGTTCTATTTTAGATGCCTACGAGCGCGCTTATAAAACCGACCCAACCTCTGCCTTTGGCGGCATCATTGCCTTTAACCGCGAACTCGACGCCGAAACTGCTCAGGCGATTATTAGTCGTCAGTTTGTCGAAGTCATTATTGCCCCACATATCAGCGAACCTGCGCTTGAGCTGCTGGCAGCCAAACAAAACGTGCGCGTCTTAGCCTGTGGTGAGTGGAATGCGCGCCAAAATGGATTGGATTTCAAACGCGTTAACGGCGGCTTACTGGTTCAGGACCGCGATTTAGGCATGGTAAAAGAATCCGACCTGCGCATAGTCACCACTCGCCAACCAACCGAACAGGAAATGCGTGATGCGTTGTTCTGCTGGAAAGTAGCCAAATTTGTGAAATCCAACGCCATCGTTTATGCCCGAGACAAAATGACCATCGGCATTGGTGCTGGCCAGATGAGCCGCGTGTACTCTGCCAAAATCGCCGGAATCAAAGCCGCTGACGAAGGATTAGAAGTCGCGGGTTCCGTAATGGCATCAGATGCCTTCTTCCCATTCCGCGACGGTATTGATGCTGCGGCATCCGTCGGCATCACCTGCGTTATTCAGCCAGGGGGTTCTATTCGTGATGATGAAGTCATCGCCGCTGCGAATGAGCACGGGATCGCCATGATCTTCACGGATATGCGTCATTTCCGTCATTAATCATTTTTCTCTTTATTAATCTCTTCTGTTTTTCGTGCGCCTGCGGGCGCACCTTTTGAGGTGAGCGCATGAATATCCTGATTATCGGTAACGGCGGCCGTGAGCACGCACTAGCATGGAAAGCGGCTCAATCGCCGCTGGCAGATAAAGTCTACGTAGCCCCAGGTAATGCGGGGACAGCACTGGAGCCAGCCCTAGAAAACGTCGATATCTCAGCAACCGATATCAACGCTCTTTTGGCATTTGCCCAGAGCCATGATATTGGCCTAACGATAGTTGGCCCTGAAGCACCGCTAGTTATTGGCGTCGTTGATGCGTTCCAAGCTGCGGGGCTGAAGATTTTCGGCCCATCACAGGCAGCAGCCCAGTTAGAAGGATCAAAAGCCTTCACTAAAGATTTCTTGGCCCGCCATCGCATTCCCACAGGCCAGTATCGTAATTTTACCGACGTTGAGCCCGCGATTAGCTATATCCGTAGCCAAGGCGCGCCAATCGTTATCAAGGCAGACGGCCTAGCCGCTGGTAAAGGCGTGATTGTTGCAATGACGCTAGAAGAAGCAGAAGCCGCGGTGCACGATATGTTGGCAGGCAACGCATTCGGCGACGCAGGCCATCGCATCGTCGTTGAAGAGTTTCTCGACGGCGAAGAAGCGAGCTTTATCGTCATGGTTGACGGAAAGAACGTGCTACCAATGGCGACCAGCCAAGATCATAAACGAGTCGGCGATGGCGATACGGGACCAAATACCGGCGGCATGGGTGCATATTCACCGGCACCGGTGGTAACCGATGAGATCCACCAGCGCGTTATGGATGAAGTCATCTGGCCAACGGTACATGGCATGGCGAAAGAGGGTAACCCATACACTGGTTTTCTTTACGCAGGCCTGATGATTTCAGCCCAAGGTGAGCCAAAAGTTATCGAATTTAACTGTCGATTTGGCGACCCTGAAACTCAGCCTATCATGCTACGTATGAAATCAGACTTAGTAGAACTTTGCCTAGCCGGTGCTGAAGGTAAATTAAACGAGAAAGAGTCACTGTGGGATGAACGTGATGCGCTAGGCGTCGTGATCGCTGCAGGAGGATATCCTGGAGATTATCGAACCGGTGATGTCATTCATGGCCTGCCGTCGGTTTCAGCAGAGGGCGAAAAAGTTTTCCATGCTGGCACCCAAATGCAGGGCAACGATGTGGTGACTCATGGCGGGCGCGTATTGTGCGTCACTGCCTTAGGACATGGAATCGAGCAAGCGCAGAAAAATGCATATCAGCTAGCAAAACAGGTCGGCTGGAAAGAGAGTTTCTATCGTCAGGATATTGGCTACCGGGCTATTGGGCGCGGTCGTTAATCACACCAAGACCGAGGATCATTAAGGTGGTTCTCGGTTTTCTTTACAGCGTATCTACCGTCGGTTCCCAACTGCAAAAATCTTCATTGGCTGCCAGCAATAACTGCCGGCCTTCCGGCGCATCAAGCCATGCAATCCCGAGAGGCTGAGACGAGCGTGCGGCGCGACTTTCTATCCAATTCAGCTGCCACGCTTCTAGCTTCAGGGATTGAGTTTCCCCTGCACAGCTAGTGAACTGACCATTCTGCCAACGGCCTTGGATGAGGTTAACTTTGCCGACTCGCAGTGCTTCTGATATCTCAACCATATGGCGGGACTGATACTGGCTACGGGCTATATCGTCAGACGTGAGTAACTGCCGCTGATTGCCAATCTGGCGCTGCATAAAGCTTATTTCGCTCTTCTCATCTAAACGAAGCTCAAGAACATTTTGCTCATTGCCCTGCACGGTTTGCCGTACTAGGTTCAATTTGCCATCCTGATAAGCGTAATAGCTGACTACTGTGCCTTTCCCTTGCAAGGGACTATAGACACTCATAATAGCCGTTGGCTGATGATTAGCGTTGTCTTTGCGCCAAATGCGCATCATGCCTTGATCGGCGATATAACCAGTTGCGGTAAAGCGAGGGGAATCGTTTTGCGTACTGCAACCAGAGAGCGTCACAGAAAGCCCTGCCGCGATCAGTAATGCCGCCACAGGCTTACAGATGAACAAAAGGGGCGTCAACGCCCCCCTGTTTACTTCTTTCACAAACAGGCTGTGAATCACGCGGTCTTATTTAACTGCGTCTTTCAGAGCTTTACCAGAAACGAACGCTGGTACGTTTGCTGCTGCAATTTTGATTTCCATACCAGTTTGCGGGTTGCGGCCAGTGCGCTCGTTACGATGATTCACTTTAAAAGTACCGAAACCAACCAATTGTACTGCATCACCGTCTTTCAGAGACTCGGTAATCGCTGCCAGAGTAGATTCCAGAGCTGCCTTAGCCTGAGTTTTAGACAGGTCAGCTTTTTCCGCGATTACATCAATCAGTTGAGTCTTGTTCATAAGTTATCCTTACAGTGTGTTTATCGTTTGCAAAGCATCGAGTGCGACGGATATGCCGATTGACAGCACTCTCCTGCATACACGCACCGATAGCCACTTTTTTTACGCCCCCCAAATGTAGAACAACCGGGGTACGAATGTGAAGCCTTAAGGGACGACAAATCAGGTGTTAAATCACGTTTTGCCGTCTTATTGCGCTAAATTTACACCGATATTACTGACACCTGCCTCACGCAGGTCAGATCTTAATCCTTTGATGAGCTCTAAATCGCGCTCCTCGCATTCAACGAGCAGGCGGAAAATCTCCCATTGGATGTCTAACTCATCTTGCATTGCTGGTAATTCTTTCAGCTCTTCATCGGTCATTTCGCGACCGGCCTGAGTCATTTCCAGCATGCCGACGGTACGCAGTGATGTTTCACTGACCGTAATCGCATGTTCTAGCATCTCACCGCTTAAACGGGAGTGCACAGCTTCACCCAACGCAATACAAGCGTCAATCGCAGGGTAAACACCGTAAATATCATAGTCGTCAGCTGACGGAATTGCCTCTTCCAGTTTTTCTAACTGGTTGTCGAAATTCACTTTAGCGTCTTTTACCGTCAATGTTTCCCAAATCAGATCCAAAATTCGGCGGTAAACCATAGGATCGCCAAATCCGGTTTGCAGGCAGAATGCCTGATAATTTGGGTACATACGTTCACACAAACTGGCGATGAACGTAAGATGTTGCCAGCTTTCCAGCTTTTCTAGCCGTTTGTGAATCGGGTTACGCAGCATGCTAAGTCTCTTAGAGAAAAGTAAGTCTCTGAAAAATAATTCCGGCGCAGTGTAACTGAAAAATCAAGAGATCCCTATATCTACACGCGATTATCAGAATCTTGGAGTAACCAGCGTTGAAAAGCTGGTCGATTAGAGGCGATGGCATCCGCCCAACGCGTGGGTTCAGGTAAGCGATAACCACGCATACAGCTTTGAATAAACGCTAAAGCTGTAGGCAAACTGATGCGATGCCCCGGTGATATAAACAGCGGGTTACAGCGTGCTTTACTGCGCCAAACCCAACCAATTTGCTCTTGTTTGTCATTAAGCGGCTGCAAGGCCCCTACGGTATCATCTAAAGGGGCAAACTGGCCGCACAAGCGACTTTTAGCAACGCCGATAGTGGGAACATCCGCGAGCAAGCCAAAATGGCTAGCAACACCTAAGCGACGCGGATGCGCAATCCCCTGCCCATCGACCACCACCAGCTGTGGCCGATGTTGCAGCATACCCCACGCTTTGAGCAACGCAGGATATTCACGAAACGAAAGAAAACCGGGGATATAGGGCATTTGGGTTTCGATACGTGCGATCTGGTATTCCACCAGCTCAAGAGAGGGATAACGTAACACCGCGATAGCCGCTCGCGTGACGTCGCCCCCCTGCTCAAAACCCACATCAGCACCGGCGATAAGTGTCGGTTGTTCAAATCCTAGATCGTCGCTACGGACAATCTGACTCGCCTTTTCCACCTGCTCTTCGCGCAGTGCCTGCATATCCATGCTTTAAGTCCTATCGATGATACTTCGCTGAAAGCCGATGAACAGCCTCAACAAACGTTCCTGCATTCTCTGGTGGCACATCTTGATGAATGCCATGGCCAAGATTGAATACGTGGCCAGTCCCTTCCCCGAAACCTTCCAGAATAGTCGAGACTTCCTGCTCAATTCGGGCCGCAGGCGCATACAGCATGGAAGGATCCATATTGCCTTGCAGTGCAACTTTGTCACCGACACGGCGACGAGCATCGGCGATGTCCGTGCTCCAATCCAAGCCTAGCGCATCACAGCCGGTTGCAGCCATAGCTTCTAGCCACTGACCACCACCTTTGGTGAATAGCGTCACTGGAACACGACGACCGTCATTTTCACGGATCAGACCATCAACGATTTTATGCATGTAGTGTAGTGAGAACAGGCGATAGTCACGGCCTGTCAGCACACCACCCCAAGTATCAAAAATCATGACTGACTGAGCGCCAGCGCGGATCTGCGCGTTAAGGTACAAGATCACGCTATCGGCCAGTTTATCCAGCAGCAGATGCAACGTTGCTGGCTCGGCATACATCATCTTTTTAATTTTAGTGAAAGCTTTGCTACTGCCGCCTTCCACCATATAGGTCGCGAGCGTCCACGGACTTCCAGAGAAGCCAATCAGAGGAACCTGTCCATCCAGATTTTTACGGATGGTGCGCACCGCGTTCATCACATACCCTAGTTCATCTTCAGGGTCGGGAACGGGCAGTTTTTCCACATCAGCTTTACAGGTAATCGGCGACGAGAAACGAGGGCCTTCTCCCGTTTCAAAATAGAGCCCAAGCCCCATCGCATCAGGTATGGTCAAGATGTCTGAAAATAGAATTGCCGCATCTAGCGCATAACGGCGCAGCGGTTGAAGTGTGACTTCACAGGCTAACTCAGCATTTTTGCACAAAGACATAAAATCACCGGCCTGAGCACGGGTGGCTTTATATTCTGGCAAATAACGTCCGGCCTGACGCATCATCCATACCGGTGTTATGTCTACAGGCTGGCGCAATAGTGCGCGCAGGTAGCGGTCGTTCTTCAGTTCAGTCATCCTTTGGCTCCCTAAATAATCTCATCGCATTGTAGCATGCGTTATTCGCCTTCTGTCTCTTCTCGACAAAGTGCCACGGTATCTTCGATTAAACGCCGTGCTACAGTACCTGCAGGCGGCAGTTGAGGTAGATTGTCATAGCGATACCAGCCCGCATTCAATAACTCTTTTGGATCGTGTTTAAGTTCTCCGCCTGCGTAATCTGCCATGAAAGCCACCATCAATGAGTGCGGGAACGGCCATGGCTGAGAAGCAACATAACGCAGATTTTTAATTTGAACGTGGCTCTCTTCCATAATTTCACGCGCGGCGGCCTGCTCAAGCGTTTCGCCTACCTCAACAAAACCTGCCAATACGGTATGTATGCCGTTCCGATGACGTTTATGCTGTGCCAAAAGGATTTCATTACCGCGGCGAATAGCCACGATAATGCACGGCGCAATTTGCGGATAATAACGCTGGCGGCAGTTAGGACACATACTTGCCCACTCTGAACGGCTGGAGTACATCTCATGTCCGCAATAGCCGCAAAACGTATGGGAGCGGAAAAACTCGGCCAGTTGGACACCACGGCCAACAAGCTGGAAAAGGCCACGATCAACGTCAATCAGTTGGCGAACTGACACCATATCTTGCCGACGAGCATCTTCTATTAACCACATGGGATGCCCCTCCCACTCGCCAATTTGGTGCGCCGATTTGGTGCTTAATTGCCATTGCAGGGCAGAACCAAAAGGCAAATCTCCACGGGGTAGCCAGACCTTGCCTTCATGGCTAATCACCCACCAGCCGGTGTCATCATCTTTTAACTGTTGTTCCATATCTTTGACATTAAACCTCTGCTAATCTGGCATTCGATTGTTGCTAATTTGTAACATTTACCTCATGGAGTTGAATATATGCTCAACCGTCTCGAACATCTGACTCAACGCGTAGGTGGTAGTAATGAATTAATCGACCAATGGTTGCAAGCCCGCAAGCAACTACTCGTGGCCTATTGTGCACTGGTTGGTATTAAACCAAATAAAGAAAAGCATACCCCGCTCAATGAAAAAGCGCTGGAGAACTTCTGCCACAATCTGGTTGATTATCTCTCAGCCGGCCATTTCCATGTTTACGATCGTATCGTAGAGCTGGTTGGCGGCGATGACAGTCCGCACATGGCAGTAACAAAAAAAATCTATCCCGCGTTACACGATAATACCAAGCTAATTATGGCGTTCCACGATCGCTTTACCGATGACGAACTGAGCGAAGAAGAGTGTTTAGCTCTCCATGACGCCCTTTCACACATCGGGGAAACGCTAGCCGCCCGTTTTGCCTTAGAAGACAACCTGATCCAAATTGCCTATGACATCTGGCAGGCCAATACGCCCGCTGCGGATAATGATGATTCATTGGCGCGCCCAGCATAACGCCTGAAAGTAGCATAGACATTACAGCTTAGTTAACAGCTTGCAGTTTTGCTCTCCCGCTCCTACACTGGGCACTCTTGTCGGAGTGCCTAGTAAGCGGGATCCTTTCCCACTTCAGGCTGAGACCGTTAATTCGGGATCCGCGGAACCTGATCGGGTTAATACCCGCGAAGGGAACAAGAGTAATCCTTTGCACCCACCAGCATTTTTCTATCGCTGATGGGGTGCCTGCTATCTATTACTCCCTCCGAGCTCCAGACAAGCAATTCTCCAACTTGATTTTTAATCATTGTTAAACCAGAACACTGGTAGGAATTTGCTATGTCTATGAATAAAAAAGAAACCACCCAAGCCCCGCTTTCTCGCCGTGAACAGCGCGCACAGGCTCAGGCTTTTATCGATCATCTTCGCGGTGAAGCCTATCCTAACTCCCAACGCATCTACCTAACCGGCTCGCGTGAGGATATTCGCGTGCCGATGCGCGAGATCCAGCTTAGCCCAACGCTGCTCGGTGGCAGCAAAGATAACCCACAGTATGAGCCCAACGAGCCGATTCCGGTTTACGATACAGCGGGCCCTTACGGCGATCCCAATGCCGATTTAGACGTGCGCAATGGCCTAAAGCCGCTTCGTCACCAATGGATTGCCGAGCGAGCTGATACCGAGCTACTAAATCAGCTGAGCTCCGCCTATACCCAACAACGCTTAGCCGATGACGGACTCGATCATTTACGCTTCGACAATCTGCCGCAGCCACGTCGTGCGAAAACAGGCAAGTGTGTAACGCAGCTTCATTACGCACGTCAGGGGATCGTCACGCCAGAAATGGAATTCATCGCTATCCGTGAAAACATGGGCCGCGAACGTATTCGTGGCGACGTGCTGCGTCAGCAACATCCTGGGCAAAATTTTGGCGCGCTGCTGCCAGAAGATATCACGGCCGAATTTGTCCGCAGCGAAGTTGCCGCCGGACGCGCCATTATCCCTTCTAATATCAATCATCCCGAATCAGAACCCATGATAATTGGCCGTAATTTCTTGGTGAAGGTGAATGCGAATATCGGTAACTCCGCCGTGACCTCTTCGATTGAAGAAGAAGTAGAAAAGCTAGTTTGGTCAACCCGTTGGGGCGCTGATACCGTTATGGACCTGTCCACTGGCCGCTATATTCATGAGACTCGCGAATGGATTTTACGCAACAGCCCAGTGCCAATCGGCACCGTTCCGATCTATCAAGCATTAGAAAAAGTGAACGGAATTGCCGAAAACCTCAACTGGGAAATCTTTCGCGATACGCTGCTAGAACAGGCAGAACAAGGCGTTGACTATTTTACCATTCACGCCGGTGTGCTGTTACGCTACGTACCAATGACGGCCAAACGCCTTACCGGGATCGTCTCTCGTGGCGGCTCCATCATGGCCAAATGGTGCCTTTCGCATCATAAAGAAAACTTCCTCTTCGAGCGCTTCCGTGAAATTTGCCAAATCTGCGCAGCCTATGATGTGGCGCTATCATTGGGCGATGGACTGCGTCCGGGTTCGATTCAAGATGCTAACGACGAAGCTCAATTTGCAGAACTCCATACGCTCGGCGAACTCACCAAAATTGCGTGGGAATATGATGTTCAAGTCATGATCGAAGGTCCAGGGCATGTGCCAATGCAGATGATCCGCCGCAACATGACCGAAGAGCTAGAGCACTGCCACGAAGCCCCTTTTTATACGCTGGGGCCACTGACAACGGATATTGCTCCGGGTTATGACCATTTCACCTCTGGGATCGGCGCCGCCATGATTGGCTGGTTCGGTTGTGCCATGCTCTGCTATGTCACCCCGAAAGAGCATTTGGGATTACCCAACAAAGAAGACGTCAAACAAGGTCTCATCACTTACAAGATCGCAGCGCATGCCGCCGATCTTGCCAAAGGGCATCCGGGCGCTCAGATCCGCGATAATGCCATGTCAAAAGCCCGCTTTGAATTCCGCTGGGAAGACCAGTTCAATCTGGCGTTAGATCCTCATACGGCAAGAGCCTATCACGACGAAACGCTGCCGCAAGAATCAGGCAAAGTGGCACATTTCTGCTCAATGTGTGGGCCAAAATTCTGCTCAATGAAGATCTCTCAGGAAGTGCGTGACTATGCTGCAAAACAGGAGGGATTAGCTCAACCGGTTGAAGTGGGTATGGCACAGATGTCTGAAGCCTTTCGTGCGAAAGGTAGCGAGATCTATCACACCGCCAGCAATCTACAAACGGAGAAAAGCTAATGACTCAATTATCCTTCCCAACTACCGAACAGCGCCTTGGTCTTTATCCCGTCGTCGATAGCGTTGAATGGATTGAGCGCCTGCTCAAAGCTGGCGTACGCACGATCCAGTTACGAATTAAAGATCAACCTGAACAAGCGGTAGAATCTGATATCGCTCACGCCATTGCCTTAGGCCGACACTATCAGGCACGTTTATTTATTAATGATTATTGGCAACTCGCCATTAAACATCGTGCTTACGGCGTCCACCTAGGCCAAGAAGATCTGGATATCGCCGATCTTCAAGCAATCAGCGACGCGCAGCTTCGTTTAGGACTCTCCACACATGACGATGCCGAAATGGATCGTGCTCTGTCTTATCGCCCTTCCTATATCGCATTAGGGCACATATTTCCCACCCAAACCAAAGTGATGCCTTCTGAACCGCAAGGACTTATCGATCTTAAACGGCAGGTTGCCCGTATTCCTGATTATTCCACCGTCGCTATCGGCGGGATCAGCATCAATCGCGTTCCGGCAGTGCTGGAATGTGGCGTGGGCAGCGTTGCCGTAGTCAGCGCCATTACGCAGGCACCGGACTGGCTGGCAGCTACTGATACTTTGCTACAGCTTATTGAGAATCGGAGAGCCAACGATGCTTAGCGATCACGATTTTATGCGCTATAGCCGCCAGCTGCTGCTCGAAGAAATTGGCTCTCAGGGGCAGGAAAATCTCAGCAAGGCTAGCGTCTTAATTGTTGGATTGGGTGGATTAGGCGCTCCGGCCGCCATGTACTTGGCGGCCGCAGGCGTCGGCAAGATCCTTCTCGCTGACGACGATCGTCTGCATATCAGCAATCTCCAGCGCCAGATCCTATATACCACCCGCGATCTAGATCATTCTAAAGCGGAAACAGCAAAGCAACGCCTACAGGATCTGAATCCTCAGGTGGAGTTCATCACCCTATCTGAACGCTTAGCCGGTGATGTTCTTCGGGAGGCTGTGGCACAAGTTGATTTAATCCTCGACTGTAGCGACAACATGCCTACGCGTCAGGCGGTAAATTCCACCTGCGTGTCCCAAAATAAGCCGTTGATCAGCGGCAGTGCCGTGGGATTTGGCGGACAACTCATGGTCATTGAACCGCCGTTTGCACAGGGCTGTTATCGATGCCTATGGCCAGATGACGTGGAGCCACAGCGCAATTGCCGTAATGCTGGCGTACTTGGCCCAGTTGTTGGCGTGATCGGTACACTCCAAGCACTAGAAGCCATCAAGATGCTCGCCGGTATGCCTTCTGCTTTAGCGGGAAAACTGCGGCTTTTCGATGGGCGTCAGCAAAGCTGGCGTACGTTTGGCCTGAAACGCGCTCCTGCCTGCCCAGTATGCGGAGCACATAGCCTATGAAGATCACCGTCAACGATGAAAAAATAGCGCTCGATACTCCCACCAGCATCGAGGATTTACTGATACAACTAGGCCGACACCAGCAAGGTACCGCGCTGGCGCTTAATCAAACGATTCTCCCCCGCGAGCACTGGGCAACACAGCAGCTTGCCGAAGGAGATGACGTTGTGGTGTTCCAAGCTATTGCTGGAGGTTGAGATGTTACAGATTGCAGATAAAACGTTTTCTTCACGCCTTTTTACCGGAACCGGAAAGTTTTCTTCAGCGGAAAAAATGCTCGCAGCGCTGAATGAGTCTGGCTCTCAGCTCATTACGATGGCTATGAAACGCGTTGATCTTAAAAGTGGCAACGACGCCATTCTTGCTCCGCTTCGCAAACTTAATGCCAACCTGCTGCCCAATACTTCTGGAGCCAAAACTGCCGAAGAGGCCGTATTTGCGGCTAAGCTGGCTCGCGAGGCGCTAGGGACTCACTGGGTGAAACTTGAAATTCATCCCGACGTTCGCTATTTGCTACCAGACCCAATAGAAACCCTCAAAGCAGCAGAAATATTAGTGAAGGCAGGTTTTGTCGTTCTACCGTATTGCGGTGCCGATCCTGTTTTGTGCAAGCGTTTAGAGGAAGTCGGCTGTGCCGCCGTCATGCCACTTGGTGCACCTATTGGTTCTAATCAAGGAATTATTACCCGAGAATTTCTGCAAATCATCATTGAGCAAACGAAGATCCCAGTGATTGTCGATGCTGGGATTGGCGCCCCCAGCCATGCCAGCGCAGCGATGGAACTGGGCGCAGACGCCGTTTTGGTTAACACCGCTATCGCTGTTGCTCGTGATCCCGTGGCGATGGCAAAAGCTTTTAGGCTCGCCGTTGAGGCTGGCAGGATTGCTTACCAAAGCGGTTTGGGTTCTCCAAGCCATCATGCCAACGCCACCAGCCCACTGACCGGGTTTTTGCATTCATCGAAACTGGAGGTTTAGATTGTGGAAACCTTCACACAACGCTGGCAACAGCTGAACTGGGATGATATCGGGCTAAGAATCAACGGCAAAACGAATACCGATGTTGAACGTGCATTAATGGCCGTACGGCCCGATCGTGAAGATATGTTAGCTCTGCTATCACCGGCAGCAGCTCGCTATCTCGAACCGATGGCGCACAAAGCACAGCAGCTTACACGCCAACGCTTCGGCAACACGGTAGGGTTTTATGTTCCCCTTTATCTCTCAAATCTGTGCGCTAACGATTGCACCTATTGCGGCTTCTCCATGAGTAACCGCCTTAAGCGCAAAACGCTGAATGAAGCTGAGATAGAACGTGAATGTGAAGCCATTCGCTCTATGGGATTTGACAGTCTTTTGCTAGTCACCGGCGAGCATCAGGCAAAAGTCGGGATGGATTATTTCCGCCAACATTTACCTAAAATCCGGCGTCATTTCAGTTCGCTAATGATGGAAGTTCAGCCATTGGCACAGGAAGAATATGCAGAGCTCAAAACGCTAGGGTTAGACGGCGTGATGGTCTATCAAGAAACCTATCATCCCTCGGTCTACGCTCAACATCACTTAAAAGGAAATAAGCAGGATTTCTTTTGGCGACTTGAAACTCCCGATCGTTTAGGCAAAGCGGGGATCGACAAAATCGGGATAGGTGCACTCATTGGGCTATCGGATAATTGGCGAACCGACTGTTTTATGGTCGCGGAGCATTTAACGTGGCTCCAACAAACCTATTGGCAGAGCCGATACTCTATTTCGTTTCCGCGTTTACGCCCGTGTACCGGCGGCATTGAACCGGCATCAATTATGGATGAAGCTCAGCTGGTGCAAACCATCTGCGCATTTCGTATTTTTGCCCCCGAGATTGAGCTATCCCTTTCTACGCGTGAATCTCCTGAATTCAGGGATAACGTCGTGCCACTCGCCATCAATAACGTCAGCGCATTTTCAAAAACCCAGCCTGGAGGCTATGCAGATAATCATCCAGAACTCGAGCAGTTCACACCTCACGACGGACGAACCCCTACGCAGGTTGCAGCATCGTTGGTTTCATCAGGGCTACAGCCGGTGTGGAAAGACTGGGATGGATATTTGGGAAGAGCACCGCAGGTTTAATGGCAACGCTGCAACAAAAGGTGTTTATCAATAGCGTGCATTCCAGTTCAAAAACTATCGGGTAGAAATAGAAATTAGGCAGCATAAAGTACATCCACTGATGCAGCTTAAGCATTAGTCAGAGCTGATTCATCCCTCTAAGCTCTGCTGACCAAAACAGGCTAGCCGGGTCTCCGAAGCTCGGTTAGCCTGCCTCTTCTAAAGATACTTTCTAAATTTCAGACATAAAAAAACCGCTCCCGAAGGAGCGGTTTTTATTAGGCACGAATCAACGATTACTCGTCGTCGCCACGCATGCTTGCGTTCAGCAACTCTGCCAAGTTAGCAGTTGCTTCTTCCGCACTCACCTGTGGAGCAACAGGAGCTTCGCCCTGAGCTTTACGGCGAGCACGATCCTGATGATAAGCGTAACCAGTACCAGCTGGGATCAGACGACCCACGATTACGTTTTCTTTCAGGCCGCGCAGTTCATCACGCTTACCAGCAACGGCAGCTTCGGTCAGAACGCGAGTCGTTTCCTGGAACGAAGCCGCAGAGATGAAGGACTCAGTCGCCAGGGAAGCTTTGGTGATACCCAGCAGGTCACGGCTGAATGTTGCCGCAATCTTGCCGTTCGCTTCCAACTCACGGTTCGCGATTTTAACGCGAGAGAACTCAACCTGTTCGCCTTCCAGGAACTCAGAGCTACCAGCGCTATCGATGGTTGCTTTACGCAGCATCTGACGCACGATGACTTCGATGTGTTTATCGTTAATCTTAACGCCTTGCAGACGGTAAACGTCCTGCACTTCGTTGGTGATGTAACGAGTCACAGCATGAACGCCACGCAGACGCAGAATGTCATGCGGAGATTCTGGACCATCGGAAACCACGTCACCGCGTTCTACACGTTCGCCTTCGAACACGTTCAGCTGACGCCATTTCGGAATCATCTCTTCGTACGGTTCGCTACCATCCAGCGGAGTAATTACCAGACGACGTTTACCTTTGGTTTCTTTACCGAAGGAAATGACACCCGTAATTTCTGCCAAGATCGCAGGTTCTTTCGGACGACGTGCTTCGAACAGGTCAGCAACGCGTGGCAGACCACCGGTAATATCCTTGGTACCGCCGGATTCCTGAGGAATACGCGCCAAGGTGTCACCCGCATGGATCTGAGTACCATCTTCCAACTGAACGATCGCTTTACCTGGCAGGAAGTATTGAGCAGCCATATCGGTGCCTGGGATCAATACATCGTCGCCTTTAGCGTCAACGATTTTCAGTGCTGGACGCAGATCTTTACCGCTGCCGGTACGCTCTGCAGAATCCAGAACAACCAGAGAAGACAAACCGGTCAGTTCGTCGGTCTGGCGGGTAATGGTCTGAGTATCGATGATGTCAGTGAAACGGATGAAACCGCTAACTTCTGAAACAACCGGCATGGTATGCGGGTCCCAGTTAGCTACAGTTTCGCCGCCGTTGACTTCAGCGCCATCACCTTTAGCCATAACAGAGCCGTAAGGCACTTTATAGCTTTCTTTAGTACGGCCGAATTCGTCGATCAGTTTCAGCTCGGTATTACGAGAGGTAATAACCAGCTTCTTATCGCTATTCAGAACGAACTTAGCGTTGTTCAGTTTCAGATGACCTTTGTTTTTCACCTGAATGCTGGACTCTGCTGCCGCACGAGATGCCGCACCACCGATGTGGAACGTACGCATCGTCAGCTGTGTACCAGGTTCACCGATGGACTGTGCCGCGATAACCCCGATTGCCTCACCCTTGTTGATGATGTGGCCACGAGCCAAGTCACGACCGTAGCAGTGTGCACACACACCGAAGTCGGTTTCACAGCTAACAACGGAACGAACCTTGATGATGTCAACGGAGTGTTCTTCTAACAGATCACACCATTTTTCATTCAGCAGGGTGTTACGTGGAACCAGAATATCTGCGGTGCCTGGCTTCAGAACTTCTTCAGCCGTTACACGACCCAATACGCGATCGCGCAGTGGCTCTTTAACGTCACCACCTTCGATAACCGGAGTCATCACGATGCCGTTGTGGGTACCACAGTCATCTTCGATAACGACCAAGTCTTGCGCTACGTCTACCAGACGACGAGTCAGGTAACCGGAGTTCGCAGTTTTCAGTGCGGTATCCGCCAAGCCTTTACGAGCACCGTGAGTAGAGATGAAGTACTGGAGTACGTTCAGACCTTCACGGAAGTTCGCGGTGATTGGCGTTTCGATGATGGAGCCATCTGGCTTAGCCATCAGACCACGCATACCGGCCAGCTGACGAATCTGCGCAGCAGAGCCACGAGCACCGGAGTCGGCCATCATAAAGATACTGTTGAAGGAAACCTGACGCTCTTCCTCACCCTTGCTGTTAATAACCAGCTCGGTAGACAGGTTTTCCATCATCGCTTTAGCAACACGTTCGTTGGCCGCAGCCCAAATATCGATGACTTTGTTGTAACGTTCGCCCGCGGTAACCAGACCAGACTGGAACTGTTCCTGAATCTCAGCAACTTCTGCTTCGGCTTCAGAAATGATTTCCACTTTCTTCTCTGGAATAACCATATCATCGATACCAACGGAAGCACCTGAACGCGCAGCGTAGGCAAAACCGGTGTACATGATTTGGTCAGCAAAGATAACGGTCGGTTTCAAGCCCAGAATGCGGTAACAAGTGTTCAGCATCTTGGAGATCGCTTTTTTACCCAGCGGCTGGTTAACGATGCTGTATGGCAGGCCCTGAGGCACAATCATCCACAGAATCGCACGACCAACGGTGGTGTCGATCAAACCGGTACTTGTTACCCATTCGCCTTCTGCATTTTTCTCGGTTTGCGTAATACGCACTTTAACGCGAGCATGCAGAGAAGCCAGACCAGCGCGATAAATACGCTCTGCTTCTTTAGGGCCACTCAGAACCATGCCTTCGCCTTTAGCGTTAACACAGTCACGAGTCATGTAATACAGACCCAATACAACGTCCTGAGAAGGAACGATGATTGGCTCGCCGTTCGCAGGTGACAGGATGTTGTTGGTAGACATCATCAACGCACGCGCTTCCAGCTGGGCTTCCAGCGTCAACGGTACGTGAACAGCCATCTGGTCACCATCGAAGTCGGCGTTATATGCCGCACAAACCAGCGGGTGAAGCTGAATAGCTTTACCTTCGATCAGTAACGGTTCAAATGCCTGGATACCCAAACGGTGCAGTGTTGGTGCACGGTTCAGCATCACTGGGTGTTCGCGGATAACTTCGTCTAGGATATCCCAAACGACAGCTTCTTCGCGCTCAACCATTTTCTTCGCAGCTTTAATGGTGGTAGCAAGACCACGCAGTTCCAGCTTGCCGTAGATGAACGGCTTGAACAGCTCCAACGCCATTTTTTTAGGCAGACCGCACTGATGCAGACGCAGGTATGGACCTACGGTGATTACAGAACGACCGGAGTAGTCAACACGTTTACCCAACAGGTTCTGACGGAAACGACCCTGCTTACCTTTGATCATATCGGCCAAAGATTTCAGAGGACGTTTGTTTGAACCGGTGATCGCACGGCCGCGACGACCGTTATCCAACAGGGCGTCAACCGCTTCCTGAAGCATACGTTTTTCGTTGCGTACGATGATGTCCGGCGCAGCCAGATCCAGCAGACGTTTCAGACGGTTGTTACGGTTAATGACGCGACGATACAGATCGTTCAGGTCAGAAGTTGCGAAACGACCACCGTCCAGCGGTACCAATGGGCGCAGATCTGGCGGCAGAACCGGCAGAACTGTCAGGATCATCCACTCTGGTTTGTTACCAGACTGAACGAACGCTTCCAGCAGCTTGATGCGCTTAGTCAGTTTTTTACGTTTGGTTTCGGAGTTGGTTTCGTTCAACTCTTCGCGCAGCTGTTCGCATTCCGCTTCCAGATCCATGTTTTTCAACAGACCTTGGATAGCTTCAGCACCCATCTTCGCGTCGAATTCGTCACCGAACTCTTCCAGAGCGTCCAGATACTGCTCTTCAGTCAGGATCTGACGACGCTCCAGATTGGTCATGCCGCCTTCAACAACGACATAAGACTCAAAATACAGAACGCGTTCAATATCACGCAGCGGCATATCTAACAGCAAGCCGATACGGGATGGCAGTGATTTCAGGAACCAGATGTGTGCAGTCGGAGAAGCCAGTTCGATATGGCCCATACGCTCACGACGTACTTTAGTCTGAGTAACTTCAACACCACATTTTTCGCAGATAACACCGCGGTGTTTTAAACGCTTGTACTTACCGCACAGGCATTCGTAATCTTTTACCGGCCCAAAGATACGGGCGCAGAAAAGGCCGTCACGTTCTGGTTTGAACGTACGGTAGTTAATGGTTTCCGGCTTCTTAACTTCGCCGAAAGACCAAGAACGGATCATGTCTGGCGAGGCCAGAGCAATTTTGATCGCGTCAAACTCTTCGGTCTTAGTTTGAGCTTTCAGAAACTTCAGTAAGTCTTTCACGGATTGGCTCCTGTCGGAGTTAGACCTGTTGGGCACTCGGATACCACCCAAATGCCCCTGTGACCAGTGCAACCACTGACTAAGCGCCCTGCTTTCACAGGGCGCCTAGCGGCTGGTGTTACTTGCAATTCGAATGAACGAATTACTCGTCTTCCAGCTCAATGTTAATACCGAGCGAGCGGATTTCTTTCAACAATACGTTGAAGGATTCCGGCATGCCTGGTTCCATACGGTGGTCGCCATCCACGATGTTTTTGTACATCTTGGTACGGCCGTTTACATCGTCGGACTTGACGGTCAGCATTTCCTGCAGCGTGTAGGCAGCGCCATACGCTTCCAGTGCCCATACTTCCATCTCACCGAAGCGCTGACCACCGAACTGAGCTTTACCACCCAGCGGCTGCTGAGTAACTAAGCTGTAAGAACCGGTAGAACGCGCATGCATTTTGTCATCAACCAAGTGGTTCAGTTTCAGCATATACATGTAGCCGACAGTAACCTGACGCTCAAACTGCTCGCCGGTACGGCCATCAAACAGCGTGATCTGACCAGAGGTAGGAATGCCACCTAATGTCAGAAGCTCTTTGATTTCTTTCTCTTTCGCACCATCGAAGACTGGTGTTGCGATTGGCAGACCTTTTTTCAGGTTCTCAGCCAGACGCATAACTTCGTCATCGGTAAAGGTGTTCAGATCAACGGTCTGACGCGTGTTATCGCCCAGATCGTAGGCTTTCTGAATGAACTCACGAAGTTTGGTCACTTCCTGCTGCTGCTTCAGCATGGCGTTAATTTTCTCACCAATACCTTTTGCAGCCATACCCAAGTGGGTTTCCAGGATCTGACCGATGTTCATACGTGATGGTACGCCCAGCGGGTTCAGTACGATGTCAACCGGAGTACCGTTTTCATCGTAAGGCATATCTTCGATCGGGTTGATCTTAGAGATAACACCCTTGTTACCGTGGCGGCCTGCCATCTTGTCACCAGGCTGGATCTGACGTTTAACAGCCAGATAAACCTTAACAATTTTCAGTACGCCTGGAGCCAGATCGTCGCCCTGAGTGATCTTACGACGCTTAGCATCCAGTTTCTTCTCGAAATCAGATTTCAGTTCGTCGTACTGCTCAGCCAACTGCTCGAGCTGGTTCTGTTTAGCTTCATCAGCCAGACCCAGTTCTAACCAGCGGTCGCGTGGCAGCTTAGCCAATTTCTCAGCTTCAACACCACCAGATACCAGCACGTCATGGATACGGGCAAACAAGCCAGCTTCCAAGATCTGCAGTTCTTCAGTCAGGTCTTTCTTAGCCTGCTTCAGCTGCATCTCTTCGATTTCAAGCGCACGTTTGTCTTTTTCTACGCCGTCGCGAGTAAAGACCTGTACGTCGATAACGGTACCAGAAACGCTGTTTGGAACGCGCAGAGAAGAATCTTTAACATCAGATGCTTTCTCACCGAAGATAGCGCGCAGTAGTTTCTCTTCTGGAGTCAGCTGAGTTTCGCCTTTAGGCGTTACTTTACCAACCAGAATGTCACCACCTTTCACTTCTGCACCGATATAAACGATACCGGATTCATCCAGTTTAGAGAGCGCAGCTTCACCCACGTTAGGGATGTCAGCGGTGATCTCTTCAGGCCCCAGTTTGGTGTCACGAGACACACAAGCCAGTTCCTGGATGTGGATAGAAGTAAAGCGATCTTCCTGTACAACACGCTCAGACACCAAGATGGAGTCTTCGAAGTTGTAACCGTTCCATGGCATGAATGCCACGCGCATGTTCTGACCCAGAGCCAATTCACCCAGATCGGTAGACGGGCCGTCAGCCAGCACGTCGCCACGTTCAATTGGTTCGCCCAGATTGACACACGGCATCTGGCTGATGCAGGTGTTCTGGTTAGAACGGGTGTATTTGGTCAGGTTATAAATATCAATGCCTGCTTCGCCCGGGTACATCTCATCTTCGTTAACTTTGATAACGATACGAGAAGCATCCACGTACTGGATCACACCACCACGTTTAGCAACAGCGGTAACACCGGAGTCAACGGCTACAGCACGTTCCATACCAGTACCAACCAGCGGCTTATCAGCACGCAGAGTTGGAACGGCCTGACGTTGCATGTTCGCACCCATCAATGCACGGTTGGCGTCATCGTGTTCCAAGAACGGGATCAGGGAAGCACCGACAGAAACCACCTGCTGGGTGGAAACGTCCATGTAGTCAACCTGATCGCGGCTGAACAAGCTTGATTCGCCTTTGCTACGGCAAGTAACCAGATCTTCTACAAAGCGGCCTTCGTCGTCCAAGTTGGAGTTCGCCTGAGCGATGACGTAGTTGCCTTCTTCAATAGCAGACAGGTAATGAATCTCATCAGTTACAATTCCATCACGAACGCGGCGGTATGGAGTTTCCAAGAAGCCGTATTCGTTAGTCTGTGCATAAACAGACAGGGAGTTGATCAGACCGATGTTTGGACCTTCAGGCGTTTCGATTGGACATACACGACCGTAGTGAGTCGGATGAACGTCTCGAACTTCAAAGCCTGCGCGCTCACGAGTCAAACCACCTGGGCCCAACGCGGAGATACGACGCTTATGCGTAATTTCTGACAGCGGGTTGTTTTGGTCCATGAACTGAGACAGCTGGCTGGAACCAAAGAACTCTTTAACGGCTGCAGAAATTGGCTTGGCGTTGATCATGTCCTGAGGCATCAGCATATCGAGGTCGCCCAGAGACAGACGCTCTTTAACTGCACGCTCAACACGTACCAGACCCACACGGAACTGGTTCTCAGCCATTTCGCCCACGGAACGGATACGACGGTTACCCAAGTGGTCGATATCGTCCACTTCGCCTTTACCGTTACGGATATCGATGAGTTTACGCATCACTTCAATGATGTCGTCTTTGCTCAGGATACCGGAGCCTTCAATCTCTTCACGCAGCAGAGAACGGTTGAACTTCATACGACCAACCGCAGACAGATCATAGCGGTCTTCGGAGAAGAACAGGTTCTCGAACAGGTTTTCAGCTGCTTCGCGTGTTGGTGGCTCACCAGGACGCATCATGCGATAGATTTCAACCAGCGCGCTTAAGCGGTCGCTAGTTGGATCGACGCGAATGGTCTCAGAAATATAAGCACCGTGATCCAAGTCATTGGTGAACAGCGTTTCGATACGCTTGTAACCCGCTTGGCTCAGCTTAGCCAGCAGATCCAGTGACAGCTCCATGTTGGCTGCACAGATCAGCTCACCGGTATTTTCGTCGATGAAATCTTTAGCGACGACTTTACCAGCAATGTACTCAACTGGAACTTCGATCAGCGTAATGCCGTCTTTTTCCAATTGGCGAATGTGGCGTGCGGTAATACGGCGGCCTTTTTCAACATAGACCTTGCCGTCAGCTTCGATATCGAAGGACGCAGTTTCGCCACGCAGACGTTCTGGAACTAACTCCATCTGCAGTTTATTGTCACGAATCTCGAAGACAACTTTGTCGAAGAACAGGTCAAGGATCTGTTCAGTCGTAAAGTTCAATGCGCGCAGAATAATGGTCGCAGGTAATTTACGGCGACGGTCAATACGCACAAACAGGTTGTCTTTCGGATCGAATTCGAAATCTAACCATGAACCACGGTAAGGGATGATACGTGCGTTATACAGCACTTTACCCGATGAATGGGTTTTACCCTTATCGCTGTCAAAGAACACGCCTGGGCTACGGTGTAACTGAGATACGATTACGCGCTCAGTACCGTTGATAACGAAGGTACCGTTATCAGTCATGAGTGGAATTTCACCCATGTAGACTTCTTGTTCTTTGATGTCTTTAACGGTGCCTTCCGGCGCCTCACGCTCGTAAATCACCAGACGCAGTTTAACGCGCAGCGGAGCGGAGTAAGTTACGCCACGGATCTGGCATTCTTTAACATCGAATACCGGCTCACCGAGACGATAGCTGACATACTGCAGCTCGGAATTACCACTGTAACTCTGGATTGGGAATACGGAACGGAATGCTGCTTCCAGACCGTGCTGCCCTTCCGGATCTTGCTCGATAAATTTCTGGAACGAGTCAAGCTGGATAGAAAGGAGATAAGGTATGTCCAAAACTTGTGGACGCTTACCAAAATCCTTACGAATACGTTTTTTCTCGGTATAGGAGTAAACCATAGGGTTCCTCAGCTCGCTGATCAGTGACCCACTCTGTCCGTCCTAGTAGGACAGTTCATGCAACACCATTTTGTGACCGAAAGGCAGAAACACCTTTCGCAATACTTGTTTCTATCACTCTTAAACCATTTCGTTACGCTTTACTTCGGAACTCCCAAAGTGGAAAGCCGCAATATATTAAGTCGAAGATAGAAACAAGTATTGAGGGAATACTAGTGGCCAAACAGTGTGAAATACCACGAGCATCCTTTACAGCGCAAAAAGGCTGGTGACCAAAAAGTCACCAGCCATCAGCCTAATTGCTTAGGCTGCTACCAAAAGAGTTGGCTTATTTAACTTCAACTTCAGCGCCAGCTTCTTCCAGAGATTTTTTCAGGCCTTCAGCGTCATCTTTGCTAACGCCTTCTTTCAGTGTAGCTGGTGCAGATTCAACCAGATCTTTAGCTTCTTTCAAGCCCAGACCAGTTGCGCCACGTACAGCTTTGATCACTGCAACTTTGTTAGCGCCAACAGCTTTCAGAATAACGTCAAATTCAGTTTTTTCTTCAGCAGCTTCAGCTGGACCCGCAGCAACAGCTACAGCTGCAGCAGCAGAAACACCGAACTTCTCTTCCATCATGGAGATCAGTTCAACAACGTCCATTACAGACATTTCGGAAACTGCATTCAAGATATCGTCTTTAGAGATAGACATAAAAATTGTTCCTAAAATTCAGAAATAGATTATACGTAAGCAAACGCGTTAGAAAAGAAAGGCTGATTAAGCAGCTTCTTTCTGATCGCGCAGAGCAGCGAGAGTGCGAACCAATTTGCCTGCAGAGGCTTCTTTCATGGCTGCCATCAGGCGTGCGATTGCTTCTTCGTAAGTTGGCAGAGTTGCCAGGCGGTCGATCTGAGCCGCTGGAATCAACTCACCTTCAAAGGCTGCAGCTTTAACCTCAAATTTTGCATTCGCTTTCGCGAAATCTTTGAACAGACGAGCAGCTGCGCCCGGGTGTTCCATAGAAAATGCAACTAAGGTTGGACCAACAAACGTGTCTTTCAGGCATTCGAATGGAGTGCCTTCAACGATGCGACGCATCAAGGTGTTGCGAACAACACGCATGTAAACGCCAGCTTCACGACCTGCTTTACGCAGTTCAGTCATCTTATCTACTGTTACGCCACGAGAGTCAGCAATAACAGCAGAGTGCGCGCCTTTGGCTACTTCGATGACTTCAGCAACAATCGCTTGTTTGTCTTGAAGATTTAATGCCATTAGCTTTAGCTCCTGGATTTTGGCCGGGGAGGATTCCCCGGAACTCACATCACCTAAAACCGAAAACGGTCTAGGCGTTAAATACGGTGAGCAGAATCCAGTAATCAAAAGATTTTTTAGGTTCTGTCACCGTCTACGCAGGACGATTAAGCATCTTTCGATGCACCTGCGGTCTTGGACGGAGGTCTGGATAAGGCCAGACTCCAACCGAAAATTCGTTCGCTTTATATTCATTAAAGAATGCGCGGGCGTCAGATTTTATACAAATCTCGCGCCCGCGTAAAGCGAAAACGCAATTAGCTATTCTCTGAGAGAATTAGTTAGCTACTGCGGTCAGGCTACCCTGTTCGATTGCTACGCCAGCACCCATGGTGGTGGACAGGCTGATTTTCTTGATGAAAACGCCTTTAGCAGTCGCAGGTTTAGCTTTCTTCAGAGCAACCAGCAGAGCTTCCAAGTTTTCTTTCAACTGGTTAGAGTCGAAATCAACTTTGCCGATGGTGCTGTGAATGATGCCGTTTTTGTCGTTACGATAACGAACCTGACCTGCTTTAGCATTCTTAACTGCTTCAGCAACGTTAGGAGTTACAGTACCAACTTTAGGGTTTGGCATCAGGCCACGTGGACCCAGAACCTGACCCAACTGGCCAACAACGCGCATTGCATCTGGAGATGCGATAACAACGTCGAAGTTCATTTCGCCTTTTTTGATCTGGTCAGCCAGATCTTCCATACCTACCAGTTCTGCGCCTGCAGCTTTAGCAGCTTCAGCGTTCGCACCCTGAGCAAATACAGCAACGCGTACTGAACGACCGGTGCCGTGTGGCAGAACGGTAGCACCACGTACGTTTTGGTCAGATTTACGAGCATCGATGCCAAGGTTGACAGCAACGTCAACGCTTTCAACGAATTTAGCAGTGGCCAGCTCTTTTAACAGAGCAACGGCTTCGGTGATGTCATATTGTTTAGTAACATCAACTTTGTCACGGATCACGCGCATGCGCTTGGTCAGCTTAGCCATTTCTTAGTCCTCCACTACCAGGCCCATGGAACGAGCAGTACCTTCGATGGAGCGAATCATCGCTTCAACGTCAGAACCAGTCATGTCCGCAGCTTTGGTTTCTGCGATTTCACGAACCTGAGCACTCGTTACTTTACCTACTTTGTCTTTGTTCGGCTTGCCAGAACCAGACTTGATACCAGCTGCTTTCTTCAGCAGTACTGCTGCTGGAGGCGTTTTGGTAACGAAGGTGAAAGAACGGTCAGAATAAACGGTAATAACAACAGGGATCGGCAGACCTTTTTCAATGCTGTCAGTCTTAGCATTGAACGCCTTACAGAATTCCATGATGTTAACGCCTTGCTGACCCAGAGCTGGACCAACTGGCGGACTTGGGTTTGCCATACCGGCTGCAACTTGCAGCTTAACGTAGGCTTGTACTTTCTTGGCCATGGTAAATATCCTCGATTGGGTGATAACGCCTCAAAAAGGCTCCCCGTTATTTGCAAAACGTTTACACGCGATACATCCGAAAATGTGGTGCGCATAAAAACAAAAGGCGCGAAATTGTAGTTCAATTTCGCGCCTCTGGCAATCAGCAATCATAGCGATCGCTTAATTTTTTATCAGCCTTTTTCTACCTGGCTAAAGTCTAGCTCTACTGGGGTCGCACGACCAAAGATAGAAACAGAAACTTTCAGGCGGCTTTTTTCGTAGTCAACTTCTTCAACCACACCGTTAAAGTCGGCAAATGGACCATCGCTGACGCGAACCATTTCGCCTGGCTCGAACAGAGTTTTCGGACGAGGCTTATCACCAACCTGCTGCAGACGGTTCATGATAGCATCAACTTCTTTGTCACTGATTGGCGCTGGACGATCAGAAGTTCCGCCGATGAAGCCCATCACACGCGGCACGCTACGCACTAAGTGCCAGCTGGCATCTTCCATTACCATCTGAACTAACACGTAACCAGGGAAAAATTTACGTTCGCTTTTGCGACGTTGCCCGCCACGGATTTCGACAACTTCTTCTGTCGGAACCATGACTTCACCGAACAACTCTTCCATGTTGTGCAGTTTAATGTGCTCGCGCAGCGATTGGGCTACACGGCCTTCAAAACCGGAAAACGCCTGAACGACGTACCAACGCTTTTTAGGGGCTTCAGACATCTTAGAACCTCAGGCCAGTAATAAACGAAACTAAACGGACCAGAATACCATCCAGTCCCCACAGAATCAGTGACATGACGGCGGTGACCGCAGCCACGATCAATGTTGTGTGCAACGTTTCCTGACGCGTTGGCCAGATGACCTTGCGCATTTCGGTACGCGCTTCACGGGCAAATGCCACGGTAGCCTTACCTTGAGTTGTCAATAATGCTACGGCACCAGCAATTGCGATAATCACGACTACAGCCATCGCGCGCAGTGGCAGACTCACATCACGGTAAAGGAAGTTACCTACGATGGCCACGATCAGCAGCACGGCGACAACCAGCCATTTTAGCGCTTGTAGGCCGCGCCCGCTCCCTTGAGCATCGGTATTCGCACTCATAAACCAACCTGTCACTAGATTGTGAAAAACAACTTCGCCCCGCAACGCGAGGCAAACCAAACCGAATGGGTATCTTACAAGAAACAAACGCGATAAGCGCGGTTACCTCTTCAAAGAAAGAGCGAGATCAGATAAATGATCCGCTATTCGGCACGATACGCCGTACTATCAGAGCCCATCTCACCTGTAATTATGACGCTAAAACTACTGATGAGATAGGTTCTAGTATCACTAGCGTAGAAAAAGGGCATCAAATGATGCCCTTTTATCGCGTGTCGCGTCAAATCTTATTCGATGACTTTAGCAACAACACCTGCACCAACGGTACGGCCACCTTCGCGGATTGCGAAACGCAGACCATCATCCATTGCGATTGGGTGGATCAGGTTAACAATCATCTGAATGTTATCACCTGGCATTACCATTTCTACGCCTTCTGGCAGTTCGATGGTACCGGTCACGTCAGTTGTACGGAAGTAGAACTGTGGACGGTAGCCTTTGAAGAACGGAGTATGACGGCCGCCTTCATCTTTGCTCAGAATATAAACTTCTGACTCGAACTTGGTGTGTGGCTTGATGGTACCTGGTTTAGCCAGAACCTGACCACGTTCGATGTCTTCACGCTTGATACCACGCAGCAGAACACCAACGTTCTCGCCTGCACGACCTTCGTCCAGCAGTTTACGGAACATTTCAACGCCGGTACAAGTTGATTTAACGGTATCTTTGATACCAACGATCTCAACTTCTTCACCAACTTTAACGATACCGCGCTCTACACGACCGGTAACAACAGTACCACGGCCAGAGATAGAGAATACGTCTTCGATTGGCAGCAGGAATGGCTTGTCGATAGCACGTTCTGGTTCTGGGATGTAAGAATCCAGAGTTTCAGCCAGTTCTACGATCTTAGCTTCCCACTCAGCTTCGCCTTCCAGCGCTTTCAGAGCAGAACCACGGATGATTGGAGTATCATCACCTGGGAAGTCGTACTGAGACAGAAGTTCACGAACTTCCATTTCTACCAGTTCCAGCAGCTCTTCATCATCAACCATGTCGCATTTGTTCAGGAATACGATGATGAAAGGAACGCCAACCTGACGACCCAGCAGGATGTGCTCACGAGTCTGAGGCATAGGGCCGTCAGTCGCAGCAACAACCAGGATAGCGCCGTCCATCTGTGCAGCACCGGTGATCATGTTTTTAACGTAGTCAGCATGCCCTGGGCAGTCAACGTGCGCGTAGTGACGTGACGGGGTGTCATATTCAACGTGAGAAGTGTTGATGGTGATACCACGAGCTTTTTCTTCTGGCGCGTTATCGATCTGGTCGAATGCACGTGCAGAACCACCGTAGGTTTTAGCCAGAACGGTAGTGATTGCAGCGGTCAGCGTTGTTTTACCATGGTCAACGTGGCCGATAGTACCGACGTTAACGTGCGGTTTTGTACGTTCAAACTTTTCTTTAGACATCGATTGTCCCTCTAAGACACGGATAAATCGGTGATATCACCACATCAACCAAGCAAATGATTTGTATGCACTAGCTGAATATTTTACAGAATGAAATCAGAGGAGGAGAAAAGAAGTGGTGCTGATACCCAGAGTCGAACTGGGGACCTCACCCTTACCAAGGGTGCGCTCTACCAACTGAGCCATATCAGCAATACTTGGAGCGGGCAGCGGGAATCGAACCCGCATCATCAGCTTGGAAGGCTGAGGTAATAGCCATTATACGATGCCCGCATCCTAGAACTCGGCTACCTGATTGTTCTGTAGAGTTTTGTATCGATGAAGTGAGATCTTCACTGATACATTTTGAGATGTAGGATTAAACCACACCTCAGGCCCTATCTCTAAGGCGAATAAATGGTGGTGGGGGAAGGATTCGAACCTTCGAAGTCTGAGACGGCAGATTTACAGTCTGCTCCCTTTGGCCGCTCGGGAACCCCACCACTTGGTGTTGCTTTTACTTGATGGTGCCGGCTACCGGAATCGAACTGGTGACCTACTGATTACAAGTCAGTTGCTCTACCAACTGAGCTAAGCCGGCATCAAGTGGGTCGCATTCTAGGTAGTGTTCGTGCTCTATGCAACAAAAAAATTCAACTTTGCGCACCTTCGGTCAGAAAACAGTCAAAAACGTCTTTTAGACAGTTCAATTGCTCATTAAATAGCAAGATTTTAGTCCCTGCAGGCCGCTTCGCATCATTCAACATCTCGTGTTTCACAGCCACGGCAGCGTGATCAAAAACAAAGGTTTTGATCACAGTCACACTTTTCTGGTGCATTCATTTTATGGCTTCTGCACCAATGCAAAGCAAAAGCTACACTTATCAGGCTGACTCCCCCACGTAATGAGCAGATCTGCGTCTTGGCCTGCTCTTTGCTTATACCAAGTCATGAAACGTTTGGAGGAATCATCTATGAAGATTGTGCTGATTAACGATGCTACTTTGCCAGTATACCGCAGCGAACTTGCTCTGCTTCTAACGGATGCGGTCGCTAACGGTGCCTCTTTAGGGTATGACACGCAGATTGATCATTATGACGCTGAATGCTACTTCCATAGCCTGCGGCCCCTGATTGCCAAAGGAGAGCTGTTATTGTGGATAGCCCGTGATGAGCATCGTGTGATTGGTACAGTGCAGCTTTCTCTTTGCCAGAAGCCTAATGGTCGCAACCGGGCTGAAATTCAAAAACTCATGGTCCACAGCAGCGCACGCCGCTTAGGGGTTGCGCACCAGCTGATTGTCACGCTTGAAAAGTCAGCTATGCAGGCACATCGAGGCTTACTCTATTTAGATACTCAAGCGGGATCGGCAGCTGAAGCGTTCTATCGAACCGAAGGTTATCGATGCATGGGGGAGATCCCTGACTATGCCTGCACCCCCGACGGTCAATATCACCCTACTGCTATCTACTACAAACGCCTCTTCGCCGTTGCCCAACCGGCAAAAGCCAGCTAAGTTCTCCTAGCGGTGGCACATTTATTTTTAGCCTCCGCTTTTTTCCTTTCTTACATTCCTCTCATCTCTTGATTGCATTACAACCATTACGTAGATTGAGTCAAAGTTTTAAAAAAAAACACTGCGACAATAACGAAGCTGATTATAATGTGCAGCTCGTTATCCATCTGGAGTTGGCGTCTGTCGCCGTTCCCGACCCGCGCTAACAGGCAGAATTGGGCATATGAAGAAAGATCAATCTTTGGCGACACCGTATCTACAGTTTAGTCGCCAACAATGGGCTGCACTGCGTAACTCCGTTCCATTAACGCTGACGGAAGAACAAATTGCTAATCTAAAGGGTATTAACGAAGATCTTTCGTTAGAAGAAGTTGCTCAAATCTATCTGCCACTTTCTCGCCTACTTAATTTCTATTTCAGCTCAAACGTTCGCCGCCAAGCCGTTCTCGAACAGTTTTTAGGCACTAATGGCCCGCGCATCCCTTATATCATTGGGATTGCCGGTAGCGTAGCCGTTGGGAAAAGTACTACGGCTCGCGTATTACAGGCGCTATTGAGCCGTTGGCCAGAGCACCGTAAAGTTGAACTACTGACAACCGATGGTTTCCTGCATCCTAATAAAGTGCTGCAAGAACGCGGTTTGATGAAGAAAAAAGGATTCCCACAATCGTACGATATTCAAAATCTCGTGCGCTTTGTTTCTGAGATTAAATCTGGAGCTCCACGAGTCACCGCTCCGCAATATTCTCATTTGATCTACGATATTATTCCGGACAGCTGCAAGGTCATTGAGCAGCCGGATATACTTATTTTAGAAGGATTGAATGTTCTGCAAAGCGGCATGGATTATCCACACGATCCACACCGTGTTTTCGTGTCTGACTTCGTAGATTTCTCAATTTATGTAGATGCGCCAGAAGATTTACTACAAGGCTGGTATATCAATCGATTCTTGAAATTCCGCCAAGGTGCATTTTCCAATCCAGACTCATACTTCCATCACTACTCTCAGTTACCAGAATCAGAAGCTGTTGAAATAGCGACAAATCTATGGAAAGAAATCAATGGATTGAACTTAACACAGAACATCCTTCCGACCCGTGAACGCGCTAGCCTGATCATGACTAAGGGTGGAAATCACGCCGTTGAAAGCGTGCGTCTGCGTAAATAATCCATTGAGATTTGCTAGAAAGAGGGCATCATTTCTGATGCCCTCTTGGTTATGCGCCACGCAGTGAAATCTCACCACCGATGAATGGCGTCACTTCACCTTCTCGGTCTAGAAGCAGCGCTCCCTGAGCGTCGATACCTCGAGCAATCCCGTAAATTTTTTGCTCACCAATCAGAAGATTAACTGGACGGTCAATAAAATTATCAAGCTCACGCCAGCGCTCGACAAAAGGAGCCAAACCGCGTGTTTCAAAATCAATCAAGGTATCACGCAGTCGCTTCAATAAACGGGCAACTAATTCGTTGCGATTGATTTTAACGCCGGCTTCCTGAAGATTAATCCACTGTTGATTAACTATCGAAGTATCAGGAGAACGCATAGATAAGTTGATGCCAGCGCCAATAACAATATTTGCAGCATCACCGGTTTTCCCTGTCAATTCGACGAGGATACCCGCTAACTTCTTATCATTGAGATAAAGATCGTTTGGCCACTTCACCTTCACATCTGGAGCACCAAGCTCTCGCAACACTTCAGCCATCACGATCCCAATCACCAAACTTAAGCCCATAGCCGCCGCAGGGCCTTGTTCTAAACGCCAGAACATTGAGAGGTAAAGGTTAGCACCAAAAGGTGAAAACCAGTGTCGACCACGACGACCACGACCCGCTTGCTGATATTCAGCTACACATGCATCGCCAGAACGCAGTTCGTGTATACGATCGAGTAGATACTGGTTAGTGGAGTCAACCACGGGGAGTACCGTTACGCCACCTTCGGGTAGCTGTTTTGTAATCTCTTGCTCATCAAGCAGCTGCATCGGCGATGGTAGGCTGTAACCTTTACCTGGAACCGTGAAAACATCGATTCCCCAATCACGGATTGTCTGGATATGCTTATTGACGCCCGCTCGGCTCATTCCCATCAGCTCACCAAGGTATTCCCCTGAATGAAACTCACCATCAGAGAGAATATTGATTAAGCGTAAGGGAACGCTGATATCTTTCATGACAAAACCTCAACCGCATTAACTTCACCAGTAGCCGATATAAAACGAACCTCAGGTTCTAGCCACACATCAAATTTCTCTGCAACTCTGTTGCGTACAGCTTGCGCTAGCATAGCAACGTCAGCACTCGTAGCATGATCTTTATTAATTAAAACCAATGCCTGCTTCTGATGTACCGCGGCTCCACCAACCTGAAACCCTTTAAGGTCACAGCGGTCGATAAGCCAACCAGCAGCAAGCTTCATATCACCCGATGCTTGTGGGTACATAGGGGCATCAGGGAATATCGCTTTAATCTGCGCTGCAACGGCTGCCGTCACGACCGGGTTTTTGAAGAAACTACCCGCATTACCCGTTTCATGTGGATCAGGCAGTTTTGTCTTTCGCATATGGCAAACTGAATCAAAGACCTGCTTCGGCGTTACCGTTTCACGAGGCAGCAGGGTTAAATCACCATAGTTCAATACTGGCTGCCACAGCTTCTCTAGACGGACACCTACAGCGATAATCGCGTAGCCATCGCGGTAGTTGTGCTTGAAAATACTTTCCCGATAGCCAAAGTGACATTCATCAGCGGTTAAACGAAAGACTTCATTCGTGCGTAAATTCAATACATCGACGTAATCACAAACTCTTTGGAATTCGATCCCATAAGCACCAATATTTTGAATGGGTGCAGAGCCCGCGCATCCTGGGATCAACGCAAGGTTTTCAAGACCAGACATGCCCTGTTCCAGTGAATATTTCACCAGCTCATGCCAATTCTCTCCCGCCCCCACATGAAGTCGCCAGCTATCACGGTCTTCCGTAATAGTGATACCTTTAATACGATTCAGTAGTATGGTTCCAGAAAAGTCCTCTAGAAATAATACGTTACTGCCCTCACCCAAGATCAAAACAGGATCATGTCGATCGACTGCTATGCGCCAGAATTCCGCTAAAGAATCCGGTGATGTGGCAACAATAATATCTTTGGCTTTGGCGTTAATTCCAAATGTAGTGAATTTGGTAAGCGATGCACGGCTATTAGACATGAAACAAGGATCTCATCCTGACTAAACTACGCTTAGTCTAACCGATCCTTCTTTGAATTTTTGGATAAATAGATGTGTAGCCAGAAGAGAATAAAAGTGGCGGCATTATCTTATACCGCCGTTAATTGCACCTCAGCGCTAAAGTGCGTTTGCTACCTCAGTTAATTGTGCTGCTGTACTCTTTAAACCTGCCCCCGATAAATACCAAAGATCAGGCGTCAGATAAACGATCTTTCCATTTTTAAAGGCCGATGTAGAACGCAGATTGTCATCTTCAAATTTTGCTTTATCCAACGGTGTTTTGCCAATAGCCGCGCTGCGGTCCACAATGAAAATAATATCCGGATTTGTCTGAGCGATGTCGTGCGTTGTTAACGGCACGCGCTTCTTATTATTATTATCTGATTTTGGCAGGGTAACCTTTGCCGGTTTCATCCCTAATACATCAAAAACAATAGGTTGGTGAGTCACGCCAAAATTGCCATTGTTATGTATCAACGTTAAAGCAGTAAGATTCTCCGGCGCTTTATCAGACTTTATAGACGCTATTTGATGAGATAAAGCCTCGATATAACGAGCAACGTCATCTTTTTTATCAAATATCTGGCCTAATAATTCCGCATTTGTCTTCACGGATGCAAAATATGTATTCTGATCAGTAGCTAAACTAATCGTTGGCGCGATAGCGGAAAGCGCCTCATATGAATTGCCTTGACGGCCTGTGATAATAATCAAATCAGGCTGTAACAGTGCAATCGCGTTTAAATCAGGGTCTTTCATTCCCCCAACTTCAGTGATTGAAGATGATACTTTACCTTTTATATAGCTAGGTATTGATTTTGGCAAACCAACGACGTGGCTTGTCAGCCCTAGCTCTTCCAGTGAATCATAGGTACCAAAATCAAACAGAATCACACGCTGTGGGTTCTTATGGATTTGAGTGACGCCAGCAGCGTGTGTAATGCTCAATGTGTCTGCTGTCGATGCAGTTACATGAGCGACCACAGTCTTTGTCGGCTCTTTTGCTACTGAACAATAACTGGTAAACGACAAAATAGAGGAAATAATAGCCAGAGAAATATTTTTCATAATGCGCATCCAAGCGGAAATAAGAGATTCGCATTCTAGATAGAGCAGGAAATATGTCAATGCAATTGATAATTAATATCAATAATAACTAGGCATTTATTCTTTTCAAATTCCCATAGCAAAAAACCCCAGTCTTTCGACTGAGGTTCTTTACTTTATTTAAAGCCTGGCAGTTCCCTACTCTCGCATGGGGAGACCCCACACTACCATCGGCGCTACGGCGTTTCACTTCTGAGTTCGGCATGGGGTCAGGTGGGACCACCGCGCTATCGCCGCCAGGCATATTCTGTTATTTGTACCGCTCTCTGTATTTCTACAGCTAGCCATACAAACCAATCTGTTCACAAGCCTACTCTTTGTGTTTTCGCGTCTCTGCGTCTTAAAACACCTTCGGTGTTGTAAGGTTAAGCCTCACGGATCATTAGTACTGGTTAGCTCAACGTATCGCTACGCTTACACACCCAGCCTATCAACGTCTTAGTCTTAAACGTTCCTTTAGGAGACTCAAGGTCTCAGGGAAGACTCATCTCGAGGCAAGTTTCGCGCTTAGATGCTTTCAGCGCTTATCTTTTCCGCATTTAGCTACCGGGCAATGCCATTGGCATGACAACCCGAACACCAGTGATGCGTCCACTCCGGTCCTCTCGTACTAGGAGCAGCCCCTCTCAATCTTCCAACGCCCACGGCAGATAGGGACCGAACTGTCTCACGACGTTCTAAACCCAGCTCGCGTACCACTTTAAATGGCGAACAGCCATACCCTTGGGACCTACTTCAGCCCCAGGATGTGATGAGCCGACATCGAGGTGCCAAACACCGCCGTCGATATGAACTCTTGGGCGGTATCAGCCTGTTATCCCCGGAGTACCTTTTATCCGTTGAGCGATGGCCCTTCCATTCAGAACCACCGGATCACTATGACCTACTTTCGTACCTGCTCGAGCCGTCACTCTCGCAGTCAAGCTAGCTTATGCCATTGCACTAACCTCACGATGTCCGACCGTGATTAGCTAACCTTCGTGCTCCTCCGTTACTCTTTAGGAGGAGACCGCCCCAGTCAAACTACCCACCAGACACTGTCCTCAATCCCGATTAGGGACCGGAGTTAGAACATCAAACATTAAAGGGTGGTATTTCAAGGTTGGCTCCACGCAGACTGGCGTCCACGCTTCAAAGCCTCCCACCTATCCTACACATCAAGGCTCAATGTTCAGTGTCAAGCTATAGTAAAGGTTCACGGGGTCTTTCCGTCTTGCCGCGGGTACACTGCATCTTCACAGCGAGTTCAATTTCACTGAGTCTCGGGTGGAGACAGCCTGGCCATCATTACGCCATTCGTGCAGGTCGGAACTTACCCGACAAGGAATTTCGCTACCTTAGGACCGTTATAGTTACGGCCGCCGTTTACTGGGGCTTCGATCAAGAGCTTCGCCTTGCGGCTGACCCCATCAATTAACCTTCCAGCACCGGGCAGGCGTCACACCGTATACGTCCACTTTCGTGTTTGCACAGTGCTGTGTTTTTATTAAACAGTTGCAGCCAGCTGGTATCTTCGACTGGCTTCAGCTCCATCCGCAAGGGACTTCACCTACGCGCCAGCGTGCCTTCTCCCGAAGTTACGGCACCATTTTGCCTAGTTCCTTCACCCGAGTTCTCTCAAGCGCCTTGGTATTCTCTACCTGACCACCTGTGTCGGTTTGGGGTACGATTCAATGTTACCTAGAGCTTAGAGGCTTTTCCTGGAAGCTTGGCATCAACTACTTCATCACCGTAGTGACTCGTCATCACGCCTCAGGGTTAATAAAAGCACGGATTTACCAATGCTTTCCCCCTACACGCTTAAACCGGGACAACCGTCGCCCGGATAGCCTAGCCTTCTCCGTCCCCCCTTCGCAGTAACACCGAGTACAGGAATATTAACCTGTTTCCCATCGACTACGCCTTTCGGCCTCGCCTTAGGGGTCGACTCACCCTGCCCCGATTAACGTTGGACAGGAACCCTTGGTCTTCCGGCGAGCGGGTTTTTCACCCGCTTTATCGTTACTTATGTCAGCATTCGCACTTCTGATACCTCCAGCAACCCTCACAGGCCACCTTCAACGGCTTACAGAACGCTCCCCTACCCAACAACACCTAAGTGTCGCTGCCGCAGCTTCGGTGCATAGTTTAGCCCCGTTACATCTTCCGCGCAGGCCGACTCGACCAGTGAGCTATTACGCTTTCTTTAAATGATGGCTGCTTCTAAGCCAACATCCTGGCTGTCTATGCCTTCCCACATCGTTTCCCACTTAACTATGACTTTGGGACCTTAGCTGGCGGTCTGGGTTGTTTCCCTCTTCACGACGGACGTTAGCACCCGCCGTGTGTCTCCCGTGATAACATTCTTCGGTATTCGTAGTTTGCATCGAGTTGGTAAGTCGGGATGACCCCCTAGTCGAAACAGTGCTCTACCCCCGAAGATGAGTTCACGAGGCGCTACCTAAATAGCTTTCGGGGAGAACCAGCTATCTCCCGGTTTGATTGGCCTTTCACCCCCAGCCACAAGTCATCCGCTAATTTTTCAACATTAGTCGGTTCGGTCCTCCAGTTAGTGTTACCCAACCTTCAACCTGCCCATGGCTAGATCACCGGGTTTCGGGTCTATACCTTGCAACTTGACGCCCAGTTAAGACTCGGTTTCCCTACGGCTCCCCTATTCGGTTAACCTTGCTACAAAATATAAGTCGCTGACCCATTATACAAAAGGTACGCAGTCACCCCATAAAAGAGGCTCCCACTGCTTGTACGTACACGGTTTCAGGTTCTATTTCACTCCCCTCGCCGGGGTTCTTTTCGCCTTTCCCTCACGGTACTGGTTCACTATCGGTCAGTCAGGAGTATTTAGCCTTGGAGGATGGTCCCCCCATATTCAGACAGGATGTCACGTGTCCCGCCCTACTCATCGAACTCACAACATATGCATTTTCAAGTACGGGGCTATCACCCTGTATCGCCGGACTTTCCAGACCGTTCCTCTGACACATACGCTGATTAAGGTTCTGGGCTGTTCCCCGTTCGCTCGCCGCTACTAGGGGAATCTCGGTTGATTTCTTTTCCTCAGGGTACTTAGATGTTTCAGTTCCCCTGGTTCGCTTCGTTAAGCTATGTATTCACTTAACGATAGTGTGACGAATCACACTGGGTTTCCCCATTCGGAAATCGTCGGTTATAACGCTTCATATCAGCTTACCGACGCTTATCGCAGATTAGCACGTCCTTCATCGCCTCTGACTGCCTAGGCATCCACCGTGTACGCTTAGTCACTTAACCTCACAACCCGAAGGTGTCTTTTTAGTGAACGCGGTTACGAACCGGTTCAAGACAGCATTCAAGATTGCAAAAAATTGAGAGACTGCTTAATGCTAACTGTGTCAGTGTGTCTCACAGTTGCTTAAGCTTTCAAATTTCAGCTTGTTCCAGATTGTTAAAGAGCAATATCTTAAACACGACTTAATAAAGTCATCTTTAAGATATTCAGGTGATAATGTCTTTCACTCATTATCGGAATGGCGTCCCCAAGGGGATTCGAACCCCTGTTACAGCCGTGAAAGGGCAGTGTCCTAGGCCTCTAGACGATGGGGACACGAAAATACCGACAAAGCTTTCACTTTCTCGTTTCGTATCAGCATGAGTCTTAAAACTCACAACATCAACAGGTGCTCTTGCTCATTAATTTCATCAGACAATCTGTGTGGACACTGCACTTAACGCTATCTTTAGGTAAGGAGGTGATCCAACCGCAGGTTCCCCTACGGTTACCTTGTTACGACTTCACCCCAGTCATGAATCACAAAGTGGTAAGCGCCCTCCCGAAGGTTAAGCTACCTACTTCTTTTGCAACCCACTCCCATGGTGTGACGGGCGGTGTGTACAAGGCCCGGGAACGTATTCACCGTAGCATTCTGATCTACGATTACTAGCGATTCCGACTTCATGGAGTCGAGTTGCAGACTCCAATCCGGACTACGACATACTTTATGAGGTCCGCTTGCTCTCGCGAGTTCGCTTCTCTTTGTATATGCCATTGTAGCACGTGTGTAGCCCTACTCGTAAGGGCCATGATGACTTGACGTCATCCCCACCTTCCTCCGGTTTATCACCGGCAGTCTCCTTTGAGTTCCCACCATTACGTGCTGGCAACAAAGGATAAGGGTTGCGCTCGTTGCGGGACTTAACCCAACATTTCACAACACGAGCTGACGACAGCCATGCAGCACCTGTCTCAGAGTTCCCGAAGGCACCAAAGCATCTCTGCTAAGTTCTCTGGATGTCAAGAGTAGGTAAGGTTCTTCGCGTTGCATCGAATTAAACCACATGCTCCACCGCTTGTGCGGGCCCCCGTCAATTCATTTGAGTTTTAACCTTGCGGCCGTACTCCCCAGGCGGTCGACTTAACGCGTTAGCTCCGGAAGCCACGCCTCAAGGGCACAACCTCCAAGTCGACATCGTTTACAGCGTGGACTACCAGGGTATCTAATCCTGTTTGCTCCCCACGCTTTCGCACCTGAGCGTCAGTCTTTGTCCAGGGGGCCGCCTTCGCCACCGGTATTCCTCCAGATCTCTACGCATTTCACCGCTACACCTGGAATTCTACCCCCCTCTACAAGACTCTAGCTGACCAGTTTCAAATGCAGTTCCCAAGTTAAGCTCGGGGATTTCACATCTGACTTAATCAACCGCCTGCGTGCGCTTTACGCCCAGTAATTCCGATTAACGCTTGCACCCTCCGTATTACCGCGGCTGCTGGCACGGAGTTAGCCGGTGCTTCTTCTGCGAGTAACGTCAATCACTGTGGTTATTAACCACAATGCCTTCCTCCTCGCTGAAAGTACTTTACAACCCGAAGGCCTTCTTCATACACGCGGCATGGCTGCATCAGGCTTGCGCCCATTGTGCAATATTCCCCACTGCTGCCTCCCGTAGGAGTCTGGACCGTGTCTCAGTTCCAGTGTGGCTGGTCATCCTCTCAGACCAGCTAGAGATCGTCGCCTAGGTGAGCCATTACCCCACCTACTAGCTAATCCCATCTGGGCACATCTGATGGCGTGAGGCCCGAAGGTCCCCCACTTTGGTCCGAAGACATCATGCGGTATTAGCTACCGTTTCCAGTAGTTATCCCCCTCCATCAGGCAGTTTCCCAGACATTACTCACCCGTCCGCCGCTCGTCACCCAGAGAGCAAGCTCTCTTGTGCTACCGCTCGACTTGCATGTGTTAGGCCTGCCGCCAGCGTTCAATCTGAGCCATGATCAAACTCTTCAATTAAAAGCTTGATTTGCTTAAACAAGTTAAGCGATGCTCGAAAATTAACTTTCGTAATAATTCACTAAATGAATTACTGCTTGGTCACTCTTCAAGACTTTAATATTTTATCGTCCGAGGACGTTAGATATTGTCTTGTGAGTGCCCACACAGATTGTCTGATAAATTGTTAAAGAGCAGCGAATTGCGAACATTCGTTCCAGCAACTCGGGAGGTGAATATTACGCTTTCCTCCTGAAGAGTCAAGCTTTTTTCTTTTCAGAAATTCGCATTACTGCGATGCTTTTCTCTTCCTCACCGAGCGACGTTTGCGTCGTTGTTCCCGGTCAGTGGTGGCGCATTATAGGGACTTCTGAACGACTGACAAGTGTTTATTTGAAAATAATTACTGACCGCGTAATTTATCAACAAAAGTTGTGTTTTGTGATGATTATCGCACCACACTGCTGGTTAAACGGACAAATCCCTGTGCAAAGCGCTCTACATCCTGCCAATCCGTATATTCAACTTCTTTAGTCGTATCCGTTTCCCCACCGGTCATTTTCATAATAAGTTTGATCATAAACTTATCTAGCCAACCATATCGTGGATAACGCAGCGCCCCAGCAAACACCGAACATAGTTTTGGCTGCCAAGGCGTAGCAAGCAAGAACTTACGCGTATACGCATTGGTCTGTGGAGTTCTCTTCTCAGGTTTACGGGCCGTGAGGTTTACCGCAAAGAAAGCACTCGGCATTGTATTTAACTGAGCAGTATTCATTTTGGTGAACTGATATAGCGCACGTTGAAAATGTCCGTAGCGAACCGATGCACCAATCACGATCGCCTGGTAGTTGGCAAGATCGATATCCATCGAGATTGCCAAATCTTGCACATCGCACATCGTCGTTTCAGATAACGCTGAAGCGATATAAGAGGCGATAGCTTTTGTCTGTCCATCTTGGCTTGAATAAAGCACTAATGTTTTCTTCATAGCTTACGGCCTCTGGCATTATCCATAATTAATCGTGAATACTTTAGTTACGCCAAAACGTTGGCGTAAACAGCACTAATAAGGTGAAGACTTCTAATCGACCAAACAGCATGGTGACGACCAACACCCATTTAGCCGCATCATTCATAGAGGTAAAGTTATCCGCAACCACCCCTAACCCTGGTCCGAGGTTGTTCAATGTAGCGACCACGGCAGCAAACGCAGAGAAATCATCAACCCCTGTCGCGATAATCGCAAGCATACTAATGATGAAGACTAATGCGTAGGCGGAGAAGAATCCCCACACCGCTTCAAGGATACGCTCTGGCAAAGCTCGGCTGCCTAACTTGATGGTGTAAACCGCATTAGGATGCACCAATCGCTTGAGTTCACGAGATCCCTGCAAGAACAGCAGCAGGATACGGATGACTTTCAGCCCCCCGCCCGTTGAACCCGCACAGCCGCCTATGAATGCGGAACATAATAGAAGCACAGGAAGGAATAACGGCCAGTGCGCAATGCTGTCAGTGGTAAACCCAGCGGTTGTCGCCATTGAAACCACTTGGAAAAATGCCTGATTCACCGTTTGCAGCCCAGTTTGATAAACGTTATGCCACCACAGAACAAGGGTGCAGATCGCCACCAGCGTCAACTGAACAAAAATGAACATACGGAACTCAGGATCGCGCCAATACACTTTCAAGCTTCGCCCGCTAAGGAGCGCAAAGTGCAAGCTGAAGTTACAACCGGAAATCAGTAGGAACACAGCAATAATGGTATTGATGGTAGGACTGTTGAAATAGCCTATGCTGGCATCGTGTGTGGAGAATCCCCCAATCGCGATAGTCGAGAAGCTATGAGAAATGGCGTCGAAGACATCCATCCCCGCCCCCCACAACGCCACGGCACACGCAACGGTCAGCAAAACGTAGATAAACCATAATGTTTTGGCCGTTTCAGCAATACGTGGGCGCATCTTATTATCTTTTAGCGGCCCCGGCATTTCAGCACGATAGAGCTGTAATCCGCCGACACCTAAAATAGGCAAAATAGCGACGGCCAAGACGATGATCCCCATACCGCCAAGCCATTGCAGCATTTGTCGATAGAATAAAATAGCTTTAGGGAGGTTATCTAAACCAACAAGAGTCGTTGCCCCCGTGGTCGTTAATCCTGAGAAAGATTCAAAGAAGGCGTCCGTCACGCTGAGGTTCGGGCGCTCTGAAAACAGGAAAGGCAATGCCCCAACGCTGCCCAACACCGTCCAGAACAGCACGACTATCAAAAAACCTTCACGCGGTTTTAACTCATGTTTTTGCTTACGCTGTGGCCACCACAGCAAAGTACCAATCGTTAGCGCAACAAAGAAAGTTTGAGTAAACGCCCGGCCTGCACCGTCACGATAAATCAGGGCAACAAGCCCCGGGATGATCATAGTTCCAGAGAACAATATGACGAGTAAACCGACGATGCGGATAATGGCACGAAAATGCATTCGGGCACGTTCCTTGCTCAATTAAAGAGTAATAAGTACAACAAAAAAGATAATGCGGGGGATTATTACGAAGTCTGATGTAATTGCAATGAGCCACGGCTCATGTTGCGTAACTTTTCAGCGACGTCTTCTACAACCAGCACAGGCAAACTCACCGTCAGCAGCACATCAACAGCATAATCACTCTGCAAGATCTCACCCCCAACCTGCGCTATAACGGCTTCAACTTGGGTCAATAAGCCATAGTCACACTGCAAAGTATACTCAGCCTGCGGCACTTTACGCTCTACTGGCAAAAGTTTTAATGCTTGCTGAACACCGCCACCGTAGGCTTTAACCAAACCACCGGTTCCCAATCGGATGCCGCCATAATAACGCACAACGACCGCCGTGATTTCACCAATATGACTGCCCATCAGTTGAGCAAGCATTGGCTTTCCCGCCGTTCCCGACGGCTCACCGTCATCTGAGAAACCTAACTGTTGAGAATCATCCGGTGCACCGGCAACAAACGCCCAGCAATGATGACGCGCATCAGGATGCTCGGATTTCACCTGAGTGACAAAAGCTTTTGCCGCTTCGCTACCCGTCGTATGTGCCAACAAGGTAATGAAGCGGCTTTTTTTGATTTCCTCGCTGAAGCTCAGCGCCTCAGCGGGAATAAGATAAGGCTGACTCATTAATCCAAATGCAGATCGCGCGTCATATTTTCCACTGATTTCTCATGGAAAATTACGTTATCTTCAATACGGATCCCGCCGTAAGGGCGGAAAGCATCAATGCGAGCCCAATCAAAGTGCTGACTAAACTTCCCTTCTTTCCACGGCGCGAGCAGTGAATCAATAAAGTACAGGCCAGGTTCGATAGTCATCACCATACCCGGTTCCATGATGCGCGTGCAGCGCAGGAATGGATACATTTCTGGCGCAGCCAGATGGGTACCATTTTCATCCTGCATAAAACCTGCGACATCATGGACCTGTAGCCCAAGCGGATGCCCCAAGCCATGCGGTAGGAATGGACATGTCAGCCCTTGCTCCACGGCAGCTTCTTCACTGATATCTTTCAGGATATGGTGTTTTTTGAGCAATTTTGCCAAACGCTGATGCATTTGCAGATGGTAATCCGTGTAACGTACACCACATTTCAGCGTCGCAATCAGCGCCAGTTGCTCTTTATTCATGTCGCTGACCAACGCTGCAAAGTCGCTATCGCTTTTAGCCGCATAGGTACGCGTTAAATCCGCCGCATAGCCGTTATATTCCGCACCCGCATCAAGCAAGAAGCTACGGACTTCAGAAGGCAACTTATGTTGTAACGTAGTGTAGTGCAGAACCGCAGCATGCTCATTCAGCGCCACGATATTGTCGTACGGTACATCAGTATCACGATGTCCTGTTGCCGTCAGATATGCCTGATTGATATCAAACTCACTCATACCCGACTGGAATGCTTCTAGTGCTGCTTGATGCCCAACTACCGCCGTCTTTTGCGCTTCACGCATACACGCTTGTTCATAGCCGGTTTTGTATGCGCGATGGTAGTGCAGATAATCTAGCACCGCCTGCGGGTTAATATTTTCAGCTTTAATACCCAAAGACTGCGCACGCTGCGGAACATAGCCGATATAGGCAACACGCTCGCGCGCACTTGGCAACAGCTGTGCGATGTCATCTGCTTTACGCAAAGCGGTCATTTCTACATGAGAAGTCCAAAACGCTTCGGGCAGTGGTTCAACGCTATACCAGTAATCAACAGGAGAATAGAACCAAAGCTTCGGCTTATTTACCCCGTCTACCCACAGCCAGCAATTAGGTACTTGAGTCACCGGCACCCAGGCTTTGAACTGAGGATTCACCTTAAACGGATAATCACGATCGTCTAAGAACAACGATAACAACTCACCAGAATGAATCAATAACCCATCCAGTTGACTACGCGCTAAAACCTCACGGGTGCGCTGCTGCAGCGTTTCCATGTGTTCAGAATACAACGAAGCTAGTGTTTCCATGTAAATGACCCTTTGCCCACAACGAATTTTTCCATCTTATCACAGCACTCCTTAAAAACAGGAAGTTGGCAAAAGCCCCATTCAACTCTCTGTGATCAAGTTTGCAAATGCGCAATGTTTTGTTTGCAAAAAATTAACATTAAAACCACACTTCAAAGCATCTGGTCATACCAGATCAACTGCGCTGATTCAGGAGATCACGATGCTCTACCAAGGCGAAAACCTACATGTAAACTGGCTCGAAGACGGCATTGCCGAGCTGGTATTTGACGCTCCAGCCGCCATTAACAAGCTGGATACCAAAACTGTTGCCAGCTTAGGCGCAGCTCTAGACGTGCTTGAAAAACAGCCGCAGCTGCGTGGTCTATTGGTGCGCTCAACCAAAGCCGCTTTTATCGTTGGCGCAGATATCACCGAGTTTTTATCTCTATTTGCGGCTCCAGCAGAAAAACTCACGGAGTGGCTCAACTTCGCTAATAGCGTATTTAACCGTTTAGAAGATTTACCCGTGCCCACCATTACCGCCGTAAATGGCTATGCGCTGGGCGGTGGTTGTGAGTGTGTATTAGCCACCGATTTTCGCATCGCCACGCCGGACGTTCGCATTGGCCTGCCTGAAACTAAGCTAGGAATTATGCCTGGCTTTGGCGGTTCGGTACGTTTGCCGCGCCTGCTCGGTGCGGATAGCGCACTGGAGATCATTGCCGCCGGTAAAGATATTGGTGCCGAACAAGCCCTAAAAGTTGGTTTAGTCGATGCCGTAGTATCGCAAGATAAACTGGTCAGCGGCGCACTTAAAATGTTGCACCAAGCCATCGATGGCCAACTTGACTGGAAAGCACAGCGCCAGCCAAAACTTGAACCGTTAAAACTCAGCCCGATTGAATCGCTGATGAGCTTCACCACGGCCAAAGGCATGGTGATGCAAACCGCAGGGAAACATTATCCTGCGCCTATCACCGCGGTAAAAACCATTGAAGCCGCTGCTGGTTTAAAACGTGCCGAAGCGCTCAAACTTGAAACTGCCAGCTTTGTGCCATTAACCCGCACTACTCAAGCTCGTGCGCTGGTTGGGATTTTCCTCAACGATCAGTTTGTGAAAGGCAAAGCAAAGAAACTTGCCCAGTCTGGACAAGTTCCCTCGCAGGCCGTGGTGCTCGGTGCTGGTATTATGGGAGGCGGCATTGCCTATCAATCTGCGCTCAAAGGTACGCCAGTGTTAATGAAAGACATCAGTGAAAAATCGCTGGTGCTCGGTATGAACGAAGCCGGAAAACTCCTCAACAAACAGCTCGAACGTGGGAAGATCAACGGCCTGAAAATGGCGCAGATCCTTTCCACAATCCAACCAACGCTGAACTACGCGGGTATTGAGCAAGCGCAAATCGTGGTTGAGGCCGTAGTTGAAAACCCAAAAATTAAGGCGGCCGTATTAGCGGAAGCTGAATCATTGATTAAACCAGACGCGGTTCTGGCTTCGAATACGTCCACCATCCCTATCGATCAGTTAGCCGCCTCGCTGCAACGTCCTGAAAACTTCTGCGGTATGCACTTCTTTAACCCAGTACATCGCATGCCATTGGTTGAGATCATTCGCGGCGCTAAAACCTCCGATCAAACGATTGGTACCGTTGTGGCTTATGCCACCAAAATGGGCAAAACACCGATCGTAGTAAATGATTGCCCTGGTTTCTTCGTCAACCGCGTGTTGTTCCCTTACTTCGCCGGTTTTAGCCTGCTGTTGCGCGACGGGGCTGATTTCCGCCAAGTGGATAAAGTGATGGAGAAACAGTTTGGCTGGCCAATGGGCCCTGCTTATCTGCTCGACGTCGTCGGCATCGACACGGCACATCATGCTCAAGCGGTTATGGCTCAAGGTTTCCCGCAGCGTATGGGCAAAAACTATCGCGATGCAGTGGATGTGATGTTTGATGCACAGCGCTTTGGTCAGAAAAATGCCGTAGGCTTCTATCGTTACGAGCAGGACAGCAAAGGCAAACCACGCAAAGTGCAAGATGAGCAAACTGCGGCTCTGTTAGCAGAGGTGGCACCATCTAACGAACAGTTCAGTGATGAAGAGATCATCGCTCGGATGATGATCCCGATGATCAACGAAGTCGTTCGCTGCTTCGAAGAGAAAATCGTGGCAAGCCCTGCAGAAGCAGATATGGCGCTGGTCTATGGCATTGGTTTCCCTCCGTTCCACGGTGGCGCATTCCGCTATCTGGACACCATTGGCACCACGCAATATGTCGAAATGGCCCAGCGTTATCAGCATTTAGGCGAACTGTATCAGGTGCCAGCGGGCCTACGAGCCAAAGCAGAAACCAACGCGACCTATTATCCAGCAGCGGCACCGATTGAGACCGATGCAACGATGGCCTCCAGCGCCACTCAACAGGCTTAAGGAAGGAATCATGGAAAACCGTTCAATTGAAAACGTGGTGGTTATTGATGCCGTCCGTACGCCGATGGGCCGCTCGAAAGGCGGCGCATATCGTCAGGTTCGAGCCGAAGATCTTTCGGCGCATCTGATGCGTTCGCTACTTAGCCGCAACCCAAACGTTGATGCAAAAGAGATCGACGATATTTACTGGGGCTGCGTACAACAAACGTTGGAACAAGGCTTTAATATTGCACGTAATGCCGCGCTGTTGGCTGAACTGCCACATAGCGTACCAGCGACGACGGTTAACCGTCTGTGCGGTTCATCGATGCAGGCGATTCACGATGCCGCTCGCGCCATTATGATCGGCGACGCACAAATTAGTCTGATTGGCGGCGTTGAGCATATGGGCCACGTGCCGATGAGCCACGGCGTTGATTTCCACCCAGGCCTAAGCCGCACCGTTGCCAAAGCGGCAGGGATGATGGGGCTGACCGCGGAAATGCTGGCGAAAATGCACAAAATCAGCCGTGAAATGCAGGACGAATTTGCCGCTCGCTCGCATCAGCGTGCCTATGCCGCCACAACCTCTGGCGCATTTAAAAACGAGATCGTCCCTACTGCAGGTCACGATGCCGACGGCGTATTGAAAATGCTGTTTAATGATGAAGTCATTCGCCCTGAAACCACCGTCGCCAACTTGGCAGCGCTAAGGCCCGCCTTCGATCCGGTAAATGGTACCGTCACGGCAGGCACCTCCTCAGCACTTTCCGATGGTGCATCGGCGATGCTGCTGATGAGCGAGTCACGCGCCAAATCGTTGGGCTTAAAACCACGCGCACGCATCCGTTCAATGGCCGTAGTGGGCTGCGATCCTTCCATTATGGGATATGGCCCTGTGCCCGCTACACAGCTCGCCTTAAAGCGTGCAGGACTGAGCATCTCAGATATCGGGCAGTTTGAATTGAACGAGGCGTTTGCCGCTCAGACCTTACCATGTCTAAAAGATCTTGGGCTGCTGGATGTGTTAGATGAAAAGGTGAATCTTAACGGCGGGGCAATCGCCTTAGGCCATCCACTCGGCTGTTCCGGTTCACGTATCTCAACCACACTGCTGAATCTGATGGAGCGCCGTGACGTACAGTTTGGTCTGGCAACCATGTGTATTGGTTTAGGTCAGGGTATTGCGACCGTATTCGAGCGGGTATAAATAGTTTAGTTGCCGTACTTCCCGCCTGTCAGGGGCGGGTTTTTTATTTCTGGCAGAACATCATCTGCTAGCAGTCGATACACCCTACTAGCAGATGCGTTATATCAGATGAACGCAAACGCATCGCCAAACATATGCTCTACTTTGGCTTCACGTTCGGCGCAAAAACGCTCACGCGCAATCTTCGCCATTTCAAAACGCCCAGCGATGTAGATATCGTATTCTGCCAGCGAGCCGTAGTCTTGCAAAACTGCACTCAAAACGGTACCGGTTCGGCCGTTCCAGCCCTCTTCAGGCTGTTCAACCACCGGGATAACCTTCAGCTGTGGGTGTTTTTCTTGCAGCGCTTCTAACTCAGCCAGATCGTACAAATACTTGGATTCACGTCCACCCCAATAAATCGCGATTTCACGATTAGGCTGCTGTGCCAGCGCCATCATCAGAATAGAGCGAGTGTAGGAGAATCCGGTACCACCGGCGATCAACACTAATGGACGATCGCCCTCTTCGCGCAGCCAAGCTTCGCCGTGAGGGATATCAACATTCACCACACGATCTTTCAGGATGCGATCCATTACCGCCATCGCATAGAGATTGATCTCTGAAGCGCCGATATGCAGTTCGATAAAATCCTTTTCCAATGGCGTTGAAGCCATAGAGAACGGACGCTTGTCACGCTCATCCATTTCAACCATCAAATACTGGCCTGCGCGAAACGAAACCGGTGCTTCCGGCACTAAGCGAACGCGATAAACCGTATCGGTGATAGCCTCAACGGAAGTGACTTTACAGCTCAACGTTGTCATGTAGTTACTCTATCGGATAAAGGGTTTTGCATAACCAGACAGCCGCCGTTAATTAGGCTTGCGGCTATTCTTAGCGTCAGTATGGTTATCTTCCAGAATTGCCAGTTCATCCCAGATGGCATCAATCCGCGTGCGGACTTTTTCATCCATAACAATGGGGCGTCCCCATTCGCGTTGTGTTTCACCCGGCCATTTGTTGGTGGCATCCAGTCCCATTTTGGAACCCAGCCCCGACACCGGTGAAGCGAAATCAAGATAATCTATCGGTGTATTTTCAATCATCACCGTATCACGCGCGGGATCCATTCGAGTAGTGATAGCCCAAATAACGTCGTTCCAATCTCGAGCATTGATATCGTCATCACAAACAATGACAAATTTGGTGTACATAAATTGGCGTAAAAACGACCAGACGCCCATCATCACGCGCTTGGCATGACCGGCGTACTGTTTCTTCATCGTGACGACCGCCATTCGATATGAACACCCTTCCGGCGGCAGATAGAAATCCACTATTTCCGGGAACTGCTTTTGCAGAATAGGCACAAAAACTTCGTTTAATGCCAGTCCCATCACCGCAGGTTCATCCGGTGGACGTCCGGTATAGGTCGAATGATAGATAGGATCACGACGCTGGGTAATATGCGTCACGGTAAAGACGGGGAAATTATCGATTTCATTGTAATAACCCGTGTGGTCGCCATAAGGTCCTTCTGGCGCCATCTCACCCGGCTCGATATAGCCTTCCAACACAATTTCAGCGCTGGCAGGCACTTCCAGATCGTTAGAAATACATTTAACGACCTCGCTCTTATTGCCGCGTAATAATCCTGCAAACGCATATTCAGAAAGCGTATCCGGCACTGGCGTCACCGCGCCGAGTATTGTCGCTGGATCGGCGCCTAAAGCCACGGACACCGGGAAGCGTTCACCTGGATGAGCTTGGCACCACTCTTGGAAATCAAGCGCACCGCCGCGATGAGACAGCCAGCGCATAATGACTTTATTCTTGCCCAGAACCTGCTGGCGATAGATGCCAAGGTTCTGCCGCTCTTTATGCGGGCCACGGGTCACCGTCAGCCCCCACGAAATCAGCGGTGCTGCGTCTTCAGGCCAGCAATGCATAACCGGAATACGACCTAAATCTACATCGTCTCCCTGCCAAATAAGTTCTTGGCACGGCGCAGTGCTCAGCCGTTTCGTCGGCATATTCAGAACCTGTTTAAACTGAGGCAGTTTATCAAACAGATCGCGAAACCCCTTTGGCGGCTCTGGTTCTTTTAAAAATGCCAACAGCTTACCGACTTCACGCAACGCGCTAACATCTTCCTGTCCCATACCTAAGGCGACACGCTTTGCTGTACCAAACAGGTTGCACAAAACAGGAATGTCATATCCCTTAGGATTTTCAAACAGCAACGCCGGGCCACCGGCACGCAAAGTGCGGTCCGCAATTTCTGTCATTTCCAGATAAGGATCGATTGGCTGGCTGATGCGTTTTAGCTCACCTCTCTGTTCCAGCAAAGAGAGGAATTCGCGCAAGTCACGGTATTTCATAGCTTTCTTATTGGGCTGGTGAAGAACCCATTATAAGCGTTCTTCACTCTGGTTGCTGCACTTTTGTTACAAGCAGGTAACTAATTGCTTTAATAAGCATTATCATTCGATAGGCTGCCCGCAACAAACGGAATATCTTTGTTCATTGACGGTTAACAGCAGCGAAAAGGCACCATATCGGCCAATGCTTGTGTATCAAAATACTCATGAGTTTCTTGATTGTGACGGAATACTTTAAATCCCTGAGCTTTCACGCTGTAGTATTCCAGCTCATCACCAGAGACATGCAGCAAGCTACCTTCACGTAACGCAATTACATATTCACTTGGATTCACCGCACAAAACTCGGCAATACGCTCGTCGCGCGTTTCCCCCATATGACCACTCAGGTGGGCATCGATGTAGTGCGGGTTGATCTGAACAGGGAACAAACCTAGCGCAGGCAGTACCACGCTATTGCGCACCGGCATATCGTTGGTGGTTCGAATGCTTGGCGTTGCCACGTTACAACCGGCACTCCAGCCGATATAGGGGATCTCACGTTCACGTACCGCGCGCTGAATCGGCACAATTAGGCCATTCTCATGCAGCATTTGGTTCAGCAGCCAGGTATTACCGCCGCTCACCAGAATACATTCAGCCTCTTCAATGGCTTTAACCGGATCGTCAAAATGATGCAGGCTTGTCACTTGAATACCTAATGAGTTTTCTAACTCTGCGGCACGCGCGTCGTAGTTACCGCGGATCACAGCATAGGGCACCAGTACCGCAGAACGTATCTTCTTGCTTAGCAGCATGGACTGAATGGGTCCTTTTGCATAACCCAGCAATTCAGATTCACCGGAAACCTTACCGTTACTCAGTAAAAACAACTCCATGGGAATTTCTCCTAGCATTGAGAATGATTTTATTGCGCTTTATCACGCCGAAACCACACCTAACCCGAATGGTTATATAGGGCGATATTTATAACTAATAATTATGGTCAACGCTGTGATCTTCTGCCTGAAGTGGCAAAAAATGTAAAACCTCGGCGTAAGCAATAGCAGATACTCGCTATAAATAGCTGAAACTGTCTATCAATCCGACCTTTTGCTATGCTCTGGGTAAGTCATTAAATCGTAGGTTGTTATGGAATCGTGGTATCTGCTGTATTGCAAAAGAGGTCAACTAGAGCGTGCGAAAGAGCATCTAACGCGTCAGGAAATTCCCTGCTTTACTCCAATGATTACGTTGGAGAAAATCGTTCGCGGCAAACGTACACAGGTGAAGGAACCCATGTTCCCTAACTACATGTTTATCGAGCTCGACCCTGAAAGAGTCCATACCACCACGGTACAATCTACGCGCGGTGTCAGCCATTTCGTTCGATTTGGATCTCTACCGGTCACCATTCCTTTTAAGGTTATCAAGCAATTGATGACGGCGCCCCCAACTGAATGCATTGACCCTGATACCCCAGCGCCCGGCGATACCGTAGTGATCACCAGCGGAGCGTTTGAAGGTTTTGAAGCCATTTACACCGAAGCCGATGGCGAAAAACGAGCCATTCTATTGCTTAACCTGCTCAATAAACCTGTACAGCAAAGCGTTGAGAATACGGATTTCGAAAAACGTTAAACAAAAAAACCGCCGTGAGATATCAACGGCGGTTCTTGTCTTCTTCAAATCAAACAATGATTAGCGATTCATTTCTGCGTCATGCAGCCACTGAGCAACACGCTTGGCGAAATAAGTCAGCACGCCGTCGGCGCCCGCGCGCTTGAAGCAAATCAGAGATTCCATAATGGCTGGTTTTTCTTGCAACCAGCCATTTTGGATTGCGGCCATATGCATCGCATACTCACCGGAAACCTGATAGGCAAAAGTCGGCACACCGAAGGTGTCTTTCACACGACGCACCATATCCAGATATGGCATACCCGGTTTTACCATCACCATATCCGCGCCCTCTTGCAGATCCTGAGCAACTTCCTGCAAGGCTTCATCGCTATTGGCTGGATCCATCTGATAGGTTTTCTTATTACCCCCTTTCAGATTGCCAGAAGAGCCCAATGCATCACGGAATGGGCCGTAGTAGCAAGATGCATATTTAGCGGAGTACGCCATGATCTGGGTATTGACCATCTGCTGGGCTTCGAGCTGATCGCGAATGGCGCCAATACGCCCATCCATCATATCGCTCGGTGCAATAATTTCAGCGCCGGCTTCGGCATGAGAGAGTGCCTGACGCACCAGAATCTCTTTAGTGATGTCGTTAATAACGTAGCCATCAGCGTCAATAACCCCATCCTGACCATGAGTGGTATAAGGGTCTAACGCCACATCGGTCAGCAAACCAAGTTCAGGAACCGCATCTTTCAGCGCACGAACGGCGCGCTGCACCAGCCCATCAGGGTTATAAGCTTCCTCTGCGTGCAGTGATTTTTTGTCTGTGCCAATAACCGGGAACAGCGACAATACCGGTACGCCCAGTTTGGCGATCGCTTCTGCTTCTTTGATCAGCAGATCGATCGTCATACGGTGCACCCCCGGCATTGAGGAAACTTCTTCCTGATGATTCTTGCCTTCCATGACAAACACGGGGTAAATCAGATCGTCTACGGTCAGAACGTTTTCAGCAACTAAACGACGGCTGAAATCATGGCGACGAACACGACGCAGACGACGGCCTGGGAAGGCCCCTGGAAATGCATAGCTCACGTTATTCTCCTTACTCATTCCAGCCGAAAAAGTTGGCGGGCATTATTTTCAGTAACCTGCTTTAACCACTCCACATCCTGCTGACGCCAGCCAGCGACCTGTGAAACGATGTGCGGTAAGAAACAGGGTTCATTACGTCGCGATTTAGGTTTGTTTTCTAAGTCACGCGGCAGTAAATAGGGGGCGTCCGTTTCAAGCAATAGACGCTCGGCTGGGATCTCGGGCAGCATGGCGCGCAGCTCGAGACCACGTCGCTCATCACAAACCCATCCGGTGATGCCGATATACAGCCCCAGATCCAAACATTCATGCAGCTCTTCACGGCTACCGGTAAAACAATGTACTACCGCGCCGGGTATTTTGGCTAACCACGGACGCAATAGAGCGATAAATTTTTCATGTGCCGAACGGCAATGCAAAAACAGCGGTTTGTTGAGCTCTGACGCTAACGCCAACTGGGCGGTAAAAGCCCGCTCTTGTTCATCTGGAGTCGAAAAGTTACGGTCAAAATCAAGACCACATTCTCCAACGGCGACCACTTCAGGCACAGCAGCCAACGCGGCGATTTCCTCGGCGCATTGGTTATTCCACGAACTGGCATTGTGCGGATGAACACCGGCCGTTGCCCAGCAGTAATTTGTATATTCCTGTGCCATGGTGATAGCACGTTTGCTCTCATGCACATCGGTACCGGTGATCAGCATAGCGTTCACCCCAGCCGTGCGTGCCCGCTCAACAACCAGAGGAACATCTTTGGCAAACTGACTGCTTGTTAAGTTAACGCCAATATCCAGCATGAAAGCACTCCAAAAACCATGTAAAGAGGCCGCCCTTTCGGCGGCCTCTGGCACTTATTGTGTCAGCCCTGTTTTGACTGCTCGTCGGTATCTTCTTCGTTTCCCTGATCCTCGTCACTGCGAGAACGACGTTTACCCACGTAGAACCGGGCGAAGAACACGCCGATTTCAAACAAGATACACATTGGGATCGCCAGCAGTGTTTGTGAGAACACGTCAGGCGGCGTGAGCAACATGCCCAGCACGAAGGCACCCACGATCACGTATGGGCGTTTCTGTTTTAACTCCGCTGGCGTAGTCACCCCGCTCCAGCACAGTAAAATAATGGCTACCGGAACCTCAAACGACACGCCAAACGCCATAAAGAGCGCCATAACGAAATCGAGATAATTATTGATATCCGTTGCGATTGTCACACCAATCGGTGCTGTTTTCGCGAAGAAACCAAACGCCAGTGGGAACACGATAAAGTAGGCAAACGCCATACCTAAATAGAACAAGAACGAGCTTGAAACCAGCAATGGCATCAGCAAACGGCGTTCATGCTTATAAAGGGCTGGAGCCACAAAAGCCCAAATTTGGAACAAAATCATCGGCGCAGAAACAAACACCGACACCATCATCGTTAGCTTAATCGGCGTAAAGAACGGCGATGCAACATCGGTGGCGATCATGCTAGCGCCCTGCGGCAGTTGCTTAATCAGCGGCGATGCAATCAGGTGGTAAATGTCGTTGGAAAAATAGACCAGCGCCAGGAATACCACCAGAATACAAATAATCGAATTTAAGAGTCGCTTACGTAGCTCGATTAAATGGCTAATCAGAGGCTGGGTATCATCAACGGCCATGCTTTAACGATCGCTTGTTGTAGAGTGAGAGGGAACAGGCTGCTCTGGCATTTTCACTGCTGGTTTTTCAGCATCGACCAAAGCGTCCTCTGTGGCTACCGGCTCAGCCGATGTTACATTGGTTGCTTCAACCTTGACGGCTTCGGCACGCTTGCGTTCATCTTCTCTTAAGCCTGCATCGACTTCGTCGTGAAACGCTTCAGGGTCTGTCACATCCGGTTTATGGATAGTTTCAGCAGCCTTTGTAACAGGCTCAGCAACCTGAGTCTGATAACTGCGCTTCATTGACTCTGCGGCTTCTTTTAGCTCATCCATTGAGGCTTTTAGCTCAGGGGTCAGATTCTGAAGACCAGCGCTTTCGGCTTTCTTCAAACTATCCTGCAGTTCCTGAAGCTTTAACTCTTGCGACAGTTCGTTCTGAACAGAGGCCGCAAGAGATCGCAGCGCCCTGATCCATCCGGCAACCGTACGCACTGCAACAGGCAAACGTTCAGGGCCTAGTACAACTAGACCTATCACCATTACCAGCAGCAGCTCACCAAACCCGATGTCAAACACGGCTTACACCTGCTCTTTGTTCTGGCTCTTAGATTCTTCTTTCTTCACTTCAGGCTGCTGCTCAGACAGAGACTTAAAGTCTGCATCCTGCGGTGCCGCAGTGCTGTTTGTGTTAGTCGACGGTGGAGTTTTATCCTCATCACCAATCGCCTTTTTAAAACCTTTGATTGACGCACCAAGATCGGAACCCAGAGTACGCAGCTTGTTAGTACCAAACAGCAGTACTACGATCACTGCAATAATCAACAACTGCCAAATACTGATACCACCCATTTTAATCACCTCTATTGATAGGGGTTATTCGTGCGCCGCATTATACGGTAGTCACGCAGAAATATTGAACTACTAACCAATAACAATTAACCAAAAGTATGCGCTAGGAACGATGAATTACTCGTTTTGGGTATCTACTGGCGGGTATAACGCCATCCAGCGATCCAAGCCACACATCCGCCAGCAATAACCCAAGCTGGCCAGACAGCAATTTTCGCGGCAACCAAAATCGTACCACTCAATAATAGTGTAGCGCCAATCCCAAACAAATATCGTGAACGTCCATGGCGATTACGTTGTTTATCGAGCTGTGTGAATACGCGATCGACGCTCTGCTGCAAGGCTTTATGCTGTTGCAGACTGTCATAGAACAGCTCTGGCAGTTCCGGCAGCTTTTCAGCCCAGAACGGCGCTTTCTCTTTCAAAGAACGAATAATCGCAGGTATACCCACCTGATCGCGCAGCCAGGTTTCTAAGAAAGGCTTGGCTGTGGTCCACAGATCTAACTGCGGATAAAGCTGACGCCCCAATCCTTCCACATACAGCAGTGTTTTTTGCAATAGAACCAACTGCGGCTGCACTTCCATGTTGAAGCGTCGCGCAGTATTGAACAGATTTAGCAGCACATGACCAAACGAGATTTCGGCCAATGGCTTTTCGAAAATAGGTTCACACACCGTACGAATAGCAAACTCAAAATCTTCAATGTTGGTATCACGCGGAACCCAACCTGAGTCAACGTGCAGCTCTGCAACCTTACGGTAATCACGATTGAAGAACGCAATGAAGTTTTCTGCCAGATAGCGTTTATCGTCTTTGTTCAAGCTGCCCACGATGCCGCAATCTATACCGATATACTGCGGATTCTCCGGGTGTTCATAGCTGACAAAAATATTGCCAGGGTGCATATCTGCATGGAAGAAACTATCGCGGAATACCTGAGTAAAGAAGACCTGCACACCGCGCTCGGCCAACAGTTTCATATTGGTGTTTTGCGCATGTAAAGCAGGCAAATCAGACACCGGAATACCGTAGATTCTCTCCATCACCAACACATTTTCACGGCAGTAATCAGAGTAAATCTCGGGAACATACAGCATTGGGCTGTCTTCGAAATTACGACGCAGCTGAATAGCGTTCGCCGCTTCTCGCAGCAAATTGAGCTCATCCAACAACGTTTTTTCGTATTCACGCACCACTTCACGCGGGCGTAAGCGACGGCCATCCGGCATCAGCTTCGGAACCCAACCCGCAAAACGGTACATCAGGCGCACGTCAGCTTTGATAATGGGCAGAATATCGGGGCGAATCACTTTCAGAACGATCTCGCGACCGTTTTCTTTTAATTTAGCCGTATGAACCTGAGCGATAGAAGCCGAAGCCAGCGCGTTTTGGTCGAAATCATCAAACCATTGCTCAAGCGGACCGCCCATTGAATCTTCAATTTGCTTGCGAGCAAGAGCACCATCAAAAGGCGCAACACGATCCTGAAGCAGCGCCAGTTGATCGGCGATCGTTGGCGGGAACAGGTCGCGTCGGGTCGACATCATCTGGCCAAACTTAATCCAAACCGGCCCTAACTCCTGTAATGCCAAACGCAGGCGTTCGCCTAGAGGCTTGTCTTTATGCTTGTTACGCATCCAAAACAGCAAATGCCTGCCCATGCGCAACGGCAAGGTAATGCGCATTTTCGGGATCAGTTCATCGAGGCCGTATGTGAGGAAAACACGAACAATCAAATAAAAGCGGCACAGTTCCGTTGGCGTCATACCTTGTCCTCAAGCTGTGAAAGTCGCTTATCCAGACTTTCCGTCTGACGATTGACGGCATCAACCTCGTCATTAAACCACGCTGCTTCTAATGCACCCGGAGCCACACGCCACTCTTCGGTCATCGCTTGGCCAATATACTGCTGTTGGCGTTTACAACCCGTGGCGATAAAGCTGGCGCCTTTACGCAAAAACTGGCTCATCCCCTGAGCAACAATATCGCCCGTGTACGGCGCTAGCAGCTCAGCAGGATCCCATTCAGCTAAATCCAGCAGGCCGATGAACTGCTGCACCACCTGAATATCGCCTTCTACGTTTAGATCACCGGAACGAATAAGCGCAGTCAGTTGCTGGCGATCGCGCAGTTCAGGTAACACGGATAACCTCGTCGTGACGCTGCAATCCGTGTTGTCTTCCCATGCGCCTAAAACATCCAAGCGGCTTTCACTAAAAGCCAAATAGAGCGGCGAGTTTATTTCATTGACGAAAACCCCCAGCACTTTACCTGTTAGGCGCTGACGAGCGCTGTTTAGCGCCCGATCGCGGTACAAGATTCGGTTGAGCGCCGTTTCAATCGCACCAGTCAATAATGGGTTTAGCAATGGGGTCAGCATAACGATCCTTCAGTTAAAACTTGTAACCACGATGTAGAGCAACAATCCCACCGGTTAAGTTGAAATACGTGGTGTTTTCAAAACCTGCGTCATCCATCATAGATTTCAGCGTTTCTTGATCGGGATGCATACGGATAGATTCTGCCAAATAGCGATAGCTTTCAGAATCATGGGCAACCAGCTCGCCGATTTTTGGCAAGATGTGGAATGAATAAGCATCATAGGCTTTATTCAGTGGCTCGAGTAATGGCTTAGAGAACTCCAGCACCAGCAAGCGTCCACCCGGCTTCAACACGCGATACATAGAGCGCAGCGCTTTATCTTTATCGGTCACGTTACGCAGGCCAAAAGCAATGGTAATGCAGTCAAAATGATTATCAGGGAACGGCAACGCTTCAGCGTTTGCTTGAACGTAGTTGATATTGCCGATCACGCCCAGATTGCGCAGTTTTTCGCGACCAATCTTCAACATGGAGTCGTTGATATCCGCCAGAACAACTTCGCCCTGCTCGCCCACAATGCGTGAAAATTTCGCTGCCAGATCGCCCGTACCACCGGCAAGATCAAGCACCTTTTGCCCACGACGAACGCCGCTGCAATCAATGGTAAAACGCTTCCAAACCCGATGGATGCCAAATGACATGAGATCATTCATCAAGTCGTATTTTGCCGCAACGGAGTGGAATACCTGAGCAACTTTGCTCGCTTTTTCAGTGGTGGCGACGGTTTTGAAACCGAAATGAGTGGTTTCCGGCGTTTGATCTACCATTTTTTCTTAGCCTGCTTTTAATCTGATTGATTGTGAATCTACGCGATTAAGCGCTGTTCGGTGGTGCGAACAGTGCTCGGCCTAGTCGAAGCAAGGAGCAGTGTTAATCATCGAGTCCGTTAGCGACTCTTATGGCAGGTTGCTGTGCAGCGTAATCCGCAGGTTCAGCAAACTCCTCATCTTCGGGTTCATTTTCCAGTCGGGCTTCTTCAGCAAGTGAAGGGCTAATTGGCCGTTTCACTTCCACTCCCAGAGTACGGAAACTCTCGACTTGTCCTATCAGATTACCACGGCCTTGCGCCAGTTTGTTCATTGCCTGACGATAACTTGCCTGTGACTTATCCAGACTCTGCCCAAGAGATTCCATATCATCAACGAATAAACGCATTTTGTCGTATAGCTTCGATGCACGTTCGGCGATCTTCTGCGCATTTTGGCTTTGATGTTCATAGCGCCACAAATTACTGATAGTACGCAACGCAACCAGTAAGGTCGTTGGACTAACCAGCATAATGTTATGTCGCAATGCTTCGCTAATCAGTTCTGGCTCGCGATCGATAGCAGCCAAGAAAGCAGGCTCGACGGGGATAAACATCAAGACATAATCCAGCGAACGCAACCCGGGGAGCTGCTGATAATCTTTACGCCCTAGCTGGCGAATATGTCCTTTAACCGAGGCGACATGTTCTTGCAAAGCGAGTTCTCTCACTGCGTCATCCTCGGCATTAAAGTAACGCTCATAAGCCACCAGCGACATCTTGGCATCAACCACCACGTCTTTACCCTGCGGAAGACGCACAATCACATCCGGCTGCATGCGGTTATTCACTCCAACCTGCACACTCACCTGCGTTTGATATTCATATCCTTCACGCAGGCCCGAGGCCTCTAAAACGCGGCTGAGTACCACCTCACCCCAGTTACCTTGCGTTTTATTGTCCCCTTTCAAGGCCTTGGTCAGGTTAACGGCTTCGCGCGCCATTTGCGCATTCAACTGCTGGAGATTGCGAATTTCATGAGCCAGCGTATGTCGCTCACGCGATTCTTGCCCAAAGCTCTCTTGAACCTGACGACGAAAACCATCGAGCTGTTCACGCAACGGGCTTAGCAAGCCATTCAGGCTTTGCCGATTTTGTTCTTCAACACGCTTTCCACTCTGCTCAAAAATACGGTTAGCGAGATTTTCAAACTGGGCACTCAGGCGCTGCTCGCTGTTAATCAGCAAGCGCTGCTTTTCTTCAGCCCCCAGTCGAGTTTCTTCTAAGCGAATCGTCACTTCGCGCAGTTCGGCCTCCTGCGCGCTGTTGACTTCGCGCAGAGCGCGAAGTTCTTGATTGAGTTGTTCATATTCATCACGCCAGATCGACTGTTGGTTTAACTTCTCCTGCGTCGCTGCAAATTGGCTATACAACGTGCGTAGTTCTTGTTCTTTTTCTCGCACCTGTTGTTCTTGCTGCTGGCGTTGCTGTATCAGCGTTTGCTGTTCTTGCTGAAGCTGCGTAATTTCCTGCTGATGCAGGCGCAAATCGCCTTCCAGCGTCAATCGATGCTGTTGCATACGCAAACTTGCCAGTAACCAACCCAGCAGCAGGCCGACAACGCCGCCCGCTAAACCATAAAATATGCTGGAATCCACCCTGCCTCCACCTTGATGACTTTTTCTGAACGTCACGGTAATAATATACTGTATGGATGTCCAGAGCGAGTAAGCAAAGTCTGCGAAGCAGTACGCAAAGTGCTATAAAACCCAGCGAAACTTAATCAAGCCAGCCGTTCAGCCATTGAATGCCAAAAGCGCCGGGAGCCAACATGGCGAATCCCCAAACGATGGCCGAGAGTAAATTTGCCAGTTGAAAATACCGCTTCGGCATCCCGCAAATCCCCGCCACCAGAGGAACAACGGCACGCAGTGGGCCAAAAAACCGGCCAATAAATACGCCCCAGGTTCCCCAGCGTTCAAAGAATGCATGTCCGCGCACCATCAAATGCGGATGACGAGAAAGCGGCCACATGTGCTCAACCTGATGCTGATAGCGATCGCCAAACCAGTATGAGACCCAATCGCCCATAAAAGCGCCGACGCTAGCGGCAATCCATAGTGGCCAGAATGCGATCCCGCTTTCTCCTACCAGCGCACCTAACCCAAGCAGAATTACCGTGGCGGGTAACAATAGTGACAAAAATGCCAGCGACTCGCCGAAAGCTAAAAAGAAAACAATCGGAATAGCCCAATGTTCATGGTTGCGAACAAATTCAACCACTACCTGAATAATGCTATCTAACGTCACGATGCCGTTCTCTTGATTAGGGTTGTCTTAGCAGGATACGGCATCAAAGCGGCGTTGTGGATTAACCAAAAATAAACGGCCGATAAATCGGCCGTTTAAGAGAGTAGTAAAACTTAATTATTTATGCTGTTGCCGCCGTCTGTTCAGCACGCAGTTCTTTTCCACGTACATCCCACAGTTCACGCCATTTACGCAGAGCAGAGATCAGGATAATCACACCCAGAACCATCATGATGATTGAGATGGTGCCGTTGAAGATGTTGTAACCTTTCGCCGCAGAGTTGAAATAGACGTTTTTAATCATCCAGTAACCGGCATAGTTTACGGTCACGAACAGATACGCTAACGGGATAACACAGGTCAGCATATACACGCGTTTGGTCGCCAAGCGCAGGATAATTGTTGCACCGATAATCAGACCAACAGAAGCCATCAACTGGTTGGACACACCAAACAACGCCCACACCGAGTTAATATCACCGGAGTTCAGCAGGTAGCCCCACAGCGCACAGGCGATGATAGAGCAGAAGATTGAACCTGGCAGCCAGTCAGTACGTTTCAGCGGAGCCCACAGGTCACCCAAGAAATCTTGCAGCAGGTAACGCGCAACACGAGTACCGGAATCAACCGCGGTCAGGATAAATACCGCTTCAAACATGATAACGAACTGGAAGAAGTAGGAGGCCAAATTGCTAAACCACGGCACACGAATAAAGATATCCGTCATACCTACCGCTAGCGTAACGGCACCACCGGTACGGCCATAAAGATCCAAACCAATCTCTTGGCTCAGTTTCGGCAAGTGAACCACTTCCATGCCTAACCCAGCCCACGCTTCTGCGCTAGAGTTAATCGCAAAGTAGTCAGCAGGATGCAGAGAGGTTGCTGCGATCAGCGCCATCACGCCAACTACGCACTCTGCCAGCATCGCACCAAAGCCAACCGGCAGGATATCGCTCCATTTGTCGATCTGTTTTGGCGTGGTGCCAGAACCGATAAACGCATGGAAGCCAGAGATGGCACCACAGGCGATGGTGATCGAAATGAACGGCCACACTGGGCCCGCAAGAACCGGGCCACCGCCGTGAATGAACTGAGTCACCGCAGGGAACTGGATTTCTGGGTTAATGAAGATAACGCCGATAACCAACGCGCCAAACACGCCGATTTTCATAAAGCTTGAAAGATAGCCGCGTGGTGTCAACAGCATCCACACCGGTAACGCCGTTGCGAAGAATGCATAGGCAGGCAGCAGCAGGCTTACCGTTGTGGCTTTAAACGTCAACCACTCGCCAAAAGTCGTATTTTGAATATGCGGGCCGAAGAATACGCAGGCCATAATAGCCGCGATACCCACGTAAGTTGCCCCCTTCATACTGCCGGTCACGCGCTCCCACAGACCCACGCCGATCGCGATAGGAATGGTCATGAATACGGCGAAAGTCCCCCAAGGGTTACGTTCCAACGCATGCACCACCACCATCGACAAACCTGCCATGGTAATTGTGATGATGAACAGCATGGCTAAACCAGTACACCAGCCCGCAATCGGACCCAGTTCAGATTTAGCCACTTCAGATAGGGATTTACCCTGATGTTTCATGGAAGCGAACAGCACTACGGTGTCATGCACCGCACCGCCGACGACACAACCAATCAGCAACCAGAGGAAGCCCGGCAGATAGCCGAACTGCGCAGCCAGAACCGGACCAACCAGAGGCCCCGCCGCGGCGATAGCCGCAAAGTGACTACCAAAGTTAACCCATTTTTTGGTAGGTACGTAATCTTTCCCGTCTTCAAAGGTATGTGATGGAGTCACTTCGTTATCATCTGCACGCAGTACCTTTTTTACGAAAAAGATACCGTATAAACGGTAGCAGATCGTAAGGATACACAGCGTAGCAATAACGAATGTAATTGCGTGTTGCATAGTTATTATCTCCTGAGGATTTCTCAGGCGCTAACATACTGGAGGGCTATTTGTGGAGGGGGTTGAATTTGGTTAAGCGGCGTTTTAGCTACGTAAGCGGTATGAAAAATGGATTGAGTGGAGCCGAAAGGCTCCACTTGCTTTAAATATCGGAGATTTACGGCTCAAGGAACTGTTGCTGAAGTTGTGATCGCACCTGCATATTTAACCCATATTCTTGTTCCAGCCAGCGATCAACCGTGCTGTATTTCTCTTTGATCGCATCCAACGCCGTGACCAAAAATTCCTCACGGGCAGACAGTACGTGAGAAAACTGCCCCAGCGCTTTTTCGTTCAATTTTATAGATAGGTAGTCCAGCATTTGGCTGCGGAATGGCGCTAGCGTGGTTTCGGTTAACAGATAATCTTCCATCACCGTTGCTTCATCGGCGCCTAAGGCAAACAGCACCAACGCGGAGCCTACGCCCGTTCTATCTTTACCTACCGCACAGTGCTGCACAATCGCGCCTTCCTCACCGCTTTGCAGCAAAGTGCTTAACAGCTGATAAGCATGGTTGCTGAATGGCAAACGGCGATAGAGTTCCAGCATAAATGCGTTTGCATCGAAAGATTCCAACGCTTCACTGGTGAGTTTCTCCAGATTAGCATTCACCTCAGTGCTCAGCGGATTGGCTGGCAAGTTGATATAGCGCACCGCGTCCCACAGCACATCAGGCTTGTTAGACACTTCATCGGCATCGCGATAGTCGAGGATATTTTTAATCGGCACATCTTGCAGGTAATTCAAATCTTTGTCCGTCAGGCGGTCTAACGCGCCCGAACGGAACAACTTACCACGCTTAACCCGACGCCCATCGGCAGCCAGATAGCCGCCCATGTCACGGAAATTAACGCCGCCTTCCAATGGGGCCAAGGAGGGATGCAAAAAAATAGTGGCTGTCATCATGACCTCTTATTATTTTAGATTATCACTCCCACCTTATCAGATTCAGTGAAAAACGGTGAAACACCGCCGCACTGAATCCCAAAAACCGACTGATTACTCAGGTTTATTCACACCACCATAGGCTGCAAACCACGCTAACATACGCTCCCAGCCGTCTTTCGCTGCCTCAGCGTTGTAGCTTGGGCGATAGTCAGCATAAAAGGCGTGGCCCGCCTGTGGATAAACAATAATCTCCGCCGTTGCGTTGGCCGCGCGCAGCGATTGACGCATAGTTTCCACCGTTTCTTGTGGAATACTGTCATCCAAACCACCGTATAGCCCTAACATCGGGGCGCTGAGCTCAGCGGCAACGTCTACGGGATGCTTAGGCGACGTTAGCGTTTTATCTCCCACGAAGCGCCCATACCACGCAACCCCCGCTTTAAGCTGCGGATTATGCGCACCATATAGCCACGTGATACGCCCACCCCAGCAGAATCCGGTGATATACAGACGACTAGCATCGCCACCGTGGCGAGCAGCCCAATGTGCCGCATGGTCTAAATCGCCCAGCACCTGTTTATCTGGCACTTTGCTGACGAGGTTTTGAAATAGCGTTGGAATATCGGTGTAATCGCTGGCTTCTCCCTGACGGAAATACAGCTCGGGGGCGATAGCCAAATAGCCCTGCTTGGCTAAACGACGGCAAACATCTTGAATATGCTCATGCACACCGAATATCTCCTGCACGACCAGCACAATCGGCAGCGGGCCATCGGCATGCAAGGGTTTAGCTAAATAAGCAGGAAGATCGTCTCCCTGAGAAGGGATCGTGGTAAAGCCGGCATGCAAACCTTCACTATCGGTATGAACGGTACTCTGGGCAATCGTGCCCGCAGCGGGGGAGAACGTGGATGGTGAGTTTACCAATGTGATGAGATCTTCAGTCTTCATGTAAAGCTCCCTGTCTGAATATATTGCAAGAATGTTAAGTATAAATAGCAATAATTTGTTTGCTTGAGAAGCAAACCCTCAATAATTGGAGTTACATCACTACAATAAGCAAACGCAGCCAGCACCGATGCAACTTCATGTATGACGGGTATAAACAATCGTCTGGAAAGCCAAGACAACACATTAGCACCCACCAAATAGCCGCTTGGCTGGCGAACACAAAGTAGGCATGCCACACTGTTGGCGGCGAAAAAAACGACTAACTCGCCACTTTATGTGACTTTAATCACAATTATTTGTCGTTCTTGTTATTGTTTCTTCATGCGTAGTGATTTGAGTCACGCATTTAGCCGATGAATTTCAGTAGAGTGCGTTTTTGTTCCTCCTTACAACTTATAGCAATGACAGAGGAGTCCGTATGTCTAAGTCTGATGTTTTCCACCTTGGCCTCGTAAAAAGCGATCTGAATGGCGCAACCTTGGCTATCGTTCCTGGTGATCCTGAGCGCGTAGAAAAAATTGCCAATTTGATGGATAACCCAGTTAAGCTGGCCTCACATCGCGAATTCACTTCTTGGCGTGCTGAGCTAGACGGCAAATCTGTCATCGTTTGCTCAACCGGTATTGGCGGCCCATCAACGTCTATCGCCGTTGAAGAGCTGGCACAGCTGGGTATTCGTACCTTCCTGCGCGTAGGCACCACTGGCGCAATTCAACCACACATCAACGTTGGCGATGTACTGGTTACCACCGGTTCCGTTCGCTTAGACGGTGCGAGCCTGCACTTTGCTCCAATGGAATTCCCAGCCGTTGCCGACTTTACCTGTACTACCGCTCTGGTAGACGCAGCTAAGGCCGTTGGCGCAACCACCCACATCGGTGTAACCGCCTCTTCTGACACCTTCTATCCGGGCCAAGAGCGCTACGACACCTTCTCTGGCCGCGTAGTGAGCCGCTTCAAAGGCTCAATGAAAGAGTGGCAGGAAATGGGCGTGATGAACTTCGAGATGGAATCAGCGACTTTGCTGACCATGTGTGCAAGCCAAGGCCTGCGTGCAGGTATGGTGGCGGGCGTTATCGTTAACCGCACCCAGCAAGAAATTCCAAATGCAGAAACGATGAAGAAAACAGAATCTCACGCGGTGAAAATCGTCGTTGAGGCCGCTCGTCGCCTGCTGTAGTCAGTAGATCTCCAATTTGAAAGGGAGGCGAAAGCTTCCCTTTTTTGATCCCAAAATAGCCCTTTCACAACGTCGCTGGAATGCTGCCCGCATATCCTTACCAAAGTGGAAAAAATCATTTTTCATTGTTGGCCTACGCGCCTAATCTTCGCCACCAAGTCACTTTTTCAGGCTATCTCTACTCACTTATTTTTAGTGCCATGAACGATACGCTTATTATTAGCCACCCTATGGCTAAACCACATTGGTCAAAGTGTACATAGTACATTTATAGGTGTACTATGTACCCCTACAAAGGAGCAGACTCCGTGAGTCACGCGCTTGAGTTTATTGAAACATCGATGTTTACGCGGCAAATCAAGCAGATTGCCACGGACGATGAATTAAAAGAGCTCCAAAAAGAACTGATTAGCTCTCCAAGCAAAGGTGACCTGATACAGAAAACAGGCGGCCTACGAAAGATCAGAATGGCGGCTGGCTCACAAGGATAAAGCGGTAGTACTCGTGTGATTTACTTTCTAGCGACTGAAGATATTATTTATCTGATCATGGCCTATCCCAAAAGCACCAAAGACAGCCTAACCGATACAGAAAAAGCAGAGTTGAAGAAACTAACGAAATTGCTGAAAGATGAGGTGTGATATGAGCTTTTTTGACGACCTAAAAACATCTCTGGAAGAGGCTGTCGACATTAAAAGTGGCCTTAAAGCCCCTACTCGGGTTACCCACTATGCTATCGCTGATGTAAAGGCGATAAGAGAGCAGCTTAACGTTTCGCAAAGCGAAATGGCAAAAGCTCTGGGAACCAGCGTTGATACCATCAAAAGTTGGGAAACGAAAAGGCGTAACCCAACGGGGCTGGCGGCAAAAGTGTTAGCGACCATTCAGGCTAATCCCGCGTTCTTCCGAGAACTTGCATCCCATTAGTCAGCGATATTTTTAGCCATATCCTTTATTCGAAGCTAGCGATGGATTGGCGGAATGAGTCCAAAATTTAAGACTCGCCCCGCCTTTATGTCGTTATCCGAGCGACAAACAACCAAACGCCCCTTGCCAGTCCTGCTCAAACTTCTCCACCGCCGCATCCACGGCTGGGGAAGCCAAGAATTGCTGCGCCACATCCAGCGGCAGCGTTATCGCCTCACAACCCGCTAATAAGCAATCCAAGGCCTGACGCGGTGTTTTAAAACTGGCCGCTAGCACTTTGGCATGCGGGGCATGCATCTCTAACAGAGACTGAAGCTCCTGCACCGTTTTAATCCCATCACCGCCCTGTGCATCAATACGATTCACATAAGGCGCGACGTAATCAGCGCCCGCCAGCGCGGCCAATAATCCTTGTGCGGCGCTATAAACCGCGGTACCCAGCGTTGGGATACCCAATGTTTTCAGCTGTTTAATTGCCGCCAGGCCTTCCTGTGTGACGGGGACCTTAACCACCAGCCCAGAAACCTGTCCCGCAAGCTGTTTAGCTTCTAACACCATCTGCTCAGCATTCCGCCCCATAACCTGCGCAAATAAAATCCCACCGCCCCCCAGCGCTTCTCTGAGCTGCGGCAAAACCTCCCAAACCGGCTGGCCTGCTTTGGCGACAATGCTTGGGTTAGTAGTCACTCCTTGCAATGGGAAAATACGTGCCAAACGTTTTACTTCTGCGATATCTGCGGTATCTAGATAGAGTTCCATAGCCTATTTCCTTAGATTAAATCTCTAGCTCACGAGCCAGTAAATTAGCCACATCGGTTGCCTCTTTAGCTTCAACCAGCGCCGAGCGAAACTCTTCATGCATAATGCGACGTGCCAGTCGAGAAAAGATCCGCATATGCTGATCGCCAGCGGCATGTTTGTTCAGCGTTAACATGATGATGTATTGGGCTTCCTCGTCTCCCCAAACCACAGGCTGTGGAAGCCGCGCAACGCTGATGGTGGACTGCTCAATATGCTCGGATTTGGTGTGTGGAATCGCGAAGCCAAAGCCTAGGCCGGTGGAAAACACAGCCTCTCTCGCCCACAGATCTGCCCCCAGCTTGCGTGGATAGCGGCACCGCCCCGCCAACAGCAGGTTATCAGTCATGCCTTTGATGACTTCCTCTTTACTGCGCCAATCATTACTTAACGAAATGCAGTCTGCGCTAATCAACGGTGCGTCTTGCTGAGTCATCCTGAATTGCGCCAACAAATGCTCTACCTCTAAAGACGTTCGGCAGGCCATCGCTTGATTGAGCAGCAAACGACACTCTCGGCTATCTAGCTGTGCAAGGCGCGCTTTGGTGGCAGGAATTGAAGGGGCGCTCATGCTAATTTCATCAAGCCCCAAGCCCAGGAGAAGCGGCAAAACTGAACCTTTCGCACCGAGCTCACCGCATAGCCCAATCCATTTACCCTGCCGATGCACTTCACGAACCGCATGATCAAGCGCACGTAAGAAGGCTGGGTTTAGGCTGTTATAGTGTTTCGTCACTTTGGCATTATCACGATCGACGGCGAGCAGATACTGGGTCAGGTCGTTACTGCCGATACTGAAGAAATCAATTTCCTCACAGCATTGATCGATAATAAACATCACCGACGGCACTTCTAGCATGATGCCAAGCGGGATCTTTTCATCGAAAGGGATCTGTTCAGCGCGTAAGTTTTGCTTCACTTCAGCCAGCTGATCTTTCACCCATAAAATCTCTTCCATAGAAGAAATCATCGGGATCATTATCTTGAGTGAACCATGTGCAGAGGCACGAAGGATCGAGCGCAGTTGGGTATGGAATAGAGAAATAAACTCCTGATAAATACGCACCGCGCGATAGCCAAGGAACGGGTTATTCTCTGCCGGGATCTTAAGATACTCTACGGGCTTATCGCCCCCGATATCCATGGTTCGCACAATGATGCTACGCCCATTCGCTCCCTCTAACGCTTGGCAATAAATATTGTAAAGTTCATTTTCTGAAGGCGCATGGGCACGATCCATATACAGCATTTCGGTTCGGAACAACCCCACCGATTCAGCACCGTTACCAAACGCTGGTACGGCCTCAATGGAATGGGCAATATTCGCGGCCACTTCCAAACGCACGCCGTCTGCGCTGCGCCCTTGTGCCGAAAGATAGGCTTGCTGCTGTTCACGAATGCGCGCTTGTACCTGCGCTTCCTGCTGATAATAGCGCTGTACTTCAGGCGACATCTCCACCGCGATCAGCCCTAAATCACCGTCAATCTGCACGTTTTGCTGCTCATAATCTGCAAGAGCATTGGCGTCAACGCCAACCAACGTGGGGATATTGAATGAGCGTGCCAAAATAACCGTATGCGACGTGCTACCACCGCTGTTCAACAGCAGGCCTTTCAATAGCGATTTATCCAGCTCTAAAAACTGACTTGGCGTCAGTTCGTCAGCCATACAAATACTGTTTTGCTGCAGGGATATTTGAGAAGGAAAACGCTGAGTACCATAAATTTGCTGTAAAAGCTGGAAGCACACATCGCGTACGTCTAACGCACGCTCTTGCAGATATTCACTGGCCGATGCGGCAAACTGCTGACAGAAATACTCACCGGCAGCCACGATAGCGTGGGCACAGCTAGCACCTTCAACAACCTGCTCTAATAGCTTGTTACGTAGGGAGTTATCACTTAATAACGAACGGTGAGCCTCAAGAACCGCGCTGGCCGTTCCACTATCATCCATCAATTGAAGATCCAAAGACTTCAATAGGCGACTTAGTCCGGCATCCAGCTCTCTTTGCTCTTCTTCCACACCGCGTGACGCAGGCAGCTCACCCAGACGATTAAAATCGATGCCAGATAAATGCACCAAAATTCCAGTCGCAATCCCACCGCAAACCGAACGCGCCCGCACAATTTTAGGATTTAGATTGGTCAAGGACTGCGGTAATACTTCCTCCTGCGTTTGCGCTATCTGTGGCAAAGGCGCATCACAGTGGGGGAATTCATTCTTAATAAAGGAAGATAGGCGCTCATGCGCCTGCTCAGCATCAGCGCCCTCAATCATGAGATGGCATTCATCACCGTGTAAAGTATCGGTACCAATCAGCGCCAAAGCGCTTTTGGCATTCCCTTTTCGTCCAGTGCGTAAATTGAGCCACTCAATATGCGCGGTGAACTGATTGCACAGCGTTTCGATATGGCTCGCCGGGCGGGCGTGAACACCGTTCGGCAATTCACAGGTAAATTTCAGCACTTGCGACATGGCACACTCTCCTGAGCTAACGCTTGATAATGCTAGACAGGATAGAAGTAGTGCGGCCCATGCGGATATGGGACAAAAATGCCAAACACTGGACAAATGTAATCACCCACCCAAAGTGAGATGCTGCTCACATCGCAAATTATCGCTAGATTCTCCGATTCATTCACCATAAGTTTGCGCCCGATCTCATTTTCAGTCACACCGTACAAATATCCAGTAAATGGCATTTTTCTCCACTGTCTGCCGAACTTCAGATTGCCTATTGTGGAGTCCAGTTTTGAGTCAGATCGGCCTTGATGGCCCATCCATGCATTCACTCTCTGTACTGGAGAACGCGATGAAAGAGTTGGTTCAGATACTTAAAAATACCCGCCAGCACTTAATGACTGGCGTCTCGCATATGATCCCTTTTGTCGTTGCCGGCGGCATTCTGCTTGCTGTCTCCGTCATGCTATACGGCAGAGGTGCCGTGCCCGATGCAGCGACCGATCCTAACTTAAAAAAGCTGTTTGATATCGGCGTTGCCGGTCTGACATTGATGGTGCCCTTTCTGGCTGCTTATATTGGTTACTCCATCGCAGACCGCTCTGCGCTGGCTCCCTGTGCCATCGGCGCATGGGTAGGCAATTCATTTGGTGCGGGCTTTTTCGGGGCCATCATCGCCGGGATTATCGGCGGCATCATCGTGTTTTATCTCAAGAAGATCCCTGTTCCCAAGATCCTGCGTTCGGTCATGCCTATCTTCGTTATTCCAATTATCGGCACTCTCCTCACTGCGGGGATCATGATGTGGGGATTAGGCGAACCCGTTGGTGCGCTCACCTCAGGCTTAACCCACTGGTTGCAAGGCATGCAGCAGGGCAGCATCGTCGTTCTCGCCGTTATCATGGGGCTCATGCTGGCTTTTGATATGGGTGGTCCCGTCAACAAAGTCGCCTACGCCTTCATGCTTATCTGCGTCGCCCAAGGTGTTTATAGCGTTGTAGCTATTGCCGCCGTAGCAATTGCTATTCCCCCTCTTGGATTAGGCTTTGCCACCCTGATTGGTCGCAAGTACTACAACGCAGAAGAAAAAGAAGCAGGCAAAGCTACGCTGCTCATGGGCTGCGTGGGCGTCACCGAAGGTGCCATTCCTTTTGCCGCCGCCGACCCATTGCGGGTGATCCCATCCATCATGATCGGCTCCGCCTGCGGTGCGGTAACCGCCGCATTGTTTGGTGCTCAGTGCTACGCCGGTTGGGGAGGGCTTATCGTTCTGCCTGTCGTTGAAGGAAAGCTTGGTTATATCGCCGCGCTGGCCGTTGGCATGGTGGTCACCGCGCTGTGCGTCAACTTATTAAAAAGTTTGGCCGCCAAAAAACAGGCCGTGCAAACAGAGAATCAAGAAGACGATTTAGATCTGGATTTTGAAATCAATTAATTCTGCTTTGAGGACATCATTATGACAAAGATTATCGCTGTAACCGCTTGCCCATCCGGTGTTGCCCATACATATATGGCGGCTGAAGCCTTAGAACGCGCAGCGAAAACTAAAGGCTGGGAATGCAAAGTTGAAACCCAAGGATCCATCGGATTAGAAAACGAATTAACGGCTGAAGACGTTGCATCTGCAGATATGGTGATCTTAACCAAAGACATCGGCATCAAGTTCGAGGAAAGATTCCAAGGTAAAACCATCGTGCGCGTCAACATCAGCGACGCGGTTAAACGCGCAGATGCCATCATGGGCAAAATAGAGTCACATATTTCACAAACGGCCTAATCGCTAGAACGGGTATGGTTTTTGAATCCATAACCGTTCCCCGCTGAATTCTCGGATCGGAGTCCACTATGACCGCTCGTATCGAACGCTTAAAAGCAGCGATGTTTGCTAACCCAAGAGAAATTTCTCTGGAGCGAGCCTTGCTCTATACCGCAAGCCACCAGCAAACAGAGGGTGAGCCAACGATTTTGCGCCGTGCTAAAGCCACTGCATACATACTCGATCATGTTGAGATCTCTATCCGAGCCGATGAGTTAATCGCGGGCAACCGCACCGTTAAACCACGCGCAGGGATCATGTCTCCTGAAATGGATCCCTATTGGCTTCTCAAAGAACTAGACCAATTCCCGACTCGCCCGCAGGATCGTTTCGAGATCTCAGACGCGGATAAAGCCATTTACCGCGAACAGCTATTCCCTTATTGGGAAAAATGCTCAATGAAAGACTTCATCAACGGGCAGATGGACGATGACGTTAAAGCTGCAGTAAAAACACAAATTTTCAGTATTAATCAAACTGACAAAGGGCAAGGGCACATCATCATTGACTACCCTCGTCTGCTGAAAAATGGCCTAGGCGCGCTGGTCAGCGAAATGCGTTTACTGATCTCAGAGCAACCTGATAACGCTTTTTATCAGGCTGCTTTTTTACTGCTAGAAGCCTCGCAGCGCCACATACTGCGTTATAGCGCGCTAGCGCAAGAAATGGCGTTGGCTTGCCCAGATGAGCGACGTCGCCAAGAACTCGTCAAATTGGCAGAAGTATCCAGCATCATTTCAGCGGAGCCTCCGCAGGACTTCTATCAGGCCTGTCAGCTGTTTTGGTATATGAACATCATTCTGCAATATGAGTCGAACGCTAGCTCACTTTCATTAGGGCGTTTTGACCAATATATGTTGCCCTTTTATCAATCTTCATTGAATCAAGGTGAAGATCCACTTTTCCTGCGCGAGCTATTGGAATCACTGTGGATCAAATGCAACGATATTGTGCTACTTCGCTCCACCTCAAGCGCACGCTATTTTGCCGGTTTTCCAACGGGTTACACTATCTTACTGGGTGGTCTGACGGAAACAGGCCGCAGCGCGGTCAACGTCTTATCGTTTTTATGCCTAGACGCATACCAAAACACTCAGCTTCCACAGCCCAATCTTGGCGTGCGCGTGAACGAATTAATCGACCGCCCTTTCCTGCTGAAAACCGCCGAAACTATTCGCATCGGCACCGGTATTCCCCAGATCTTCAACGATGAAGTCGTTGTTCCAGCGTTTTTGAATCGTGGCGTTTCGCTAGAAGACGCTCGAGATTATTCGGTGGTCGGCTGCGTAGAGCTCTCTATTCCGGGCAAAACCTACGGCTTGCATGACATAGCTATGTTTAATCTGCTCAAAGTCATGGAGATCGTTCTGCTCGAAAATGAAGGCAACGCCAATCTGCATTACGAAGACCTGCTGGAACAGATTCGCTGCAAAATTTGCTACTACGTAAAATTGATGGCCCAAGGCAGTAATATCTGCGATGTCGGCCATCGCGATTGGGCGCCGGTACCGCTGCTTTCATCCTTTATTAGTGACTGCCTAAGCAACGGTAAAGACATTACCGAAGGGGGGGCACGCTATAATTTCTCTGGTGTACAAGGCATTGGTATCGCAAACCTCAGCGACTCTCTACATGCCTTAAAAGGCATGGTTTTCGATCAACAGCGACTCAGTTTTGATGAGCTCATTGCAACGCTGAAGGCTAATTTTGCAACGCCGGAAGGCGAGAAAATCCGTGCCCGTCTGATCAATCGTTTCGAGAAGTACGGCAACGATATCGACGTGGTTGATAACATCAGCGCCGATTTACTGCGTTTTTACTGCAAAGAAGTTGAAACCTACCGCAACCCCCGTGGTGGGCAGTTCACGCCGGGTTCCTATACCGTTTCAGCGCACGTGCCGCTCGGTGCGGTGGTAGGCGCAACGCCTGATGGACGTTACGCAGGTGAGCAGCTCGCCGACGGCGGTTTATCGCCGATGCTCGGTCAAGATGCACAGGGGCCAACCGCGGTACTCAAATCGGTGAGCAAATTGGATAACTATCTGCTTTCAAACGGTACATTGCTGAACGTTAAATTCACTCCGTCTACGCTGGAAGGCCAATCAGGGCTGAACAAGCTCGCCGATTTTCTGGGTGCGTTCACTAAACTTAAGCTACAGCATATTCAATTTAACGTGGTGAATGCCGAGACATTACGTGCTGCACAGGCAAAACCACAAGATTACGCGGGGCTCGTGGTGCGCGTGGCTGGTTACAGCGCCTTCTTTGTTGAGCTGTCGAAGGAGATCCAAGATGACATCATTCGCCGTACGGCACATCAGCTCTAACCAGCCGACATCCGCTGGGCACTTGCCCAGCAATGTGGCGCGGATCTTTAATATCCAACGTTATTCGCTTAACGACGGTGGCGGGATCCGCACCGTCGTATTTTTCAAAGGTTGTCCACACACCTGCCCGTGGTGTGCAAACCCCGAATCAATCTCCAATCAAATACACATCGTACGTCGCGAAGCCAAGTGCCTGCACTGCCAGCCGTGTCTGAATAATGTCGATGAATGCCCAGCCACGGCGATGGAACGCATTGGCCACGATATCTCGCTCGACGATCTACTGAAAGAAGTACTGAAAGACGACGTATTTTTCCGCTCGTCTGGAGGGGGTGTCACCCTCTCTGGCGGCGAAGTACTAATGCAAGCGCCCTTCGCCCTACAACTTCTCACTCAGCTAAAATTTTTAGGTATTAATACCGCGATAGAAACCGCGGGCGATGCCAGCACCAATACGCTTCTAGCACTGGCCAAGCAGTGTGATTCCGTTCTGTTTGACCTAAAAATCATGGATACGGTGCGAGCGAAAAACCTGCTCAATATGCACCAGCCACGCGTGCTACGAAATTTCACTCGGCTAATTGAAGAAGGAATAACGCTCATCCCACGCGTACCGCTTATTCCCGGCTATACGCTAGGCGTGGACAATTTTCGGGCCATATTAGAATTCTTGGCGCCGTTCACACTACCTGAAATCCATTTGCTGCCGTTTCATCAGTTTGGCGAAGCCAAATATCGTCTGCTGAATCGCCCTTATAAAATGAACGATGTAGTGGCTCCTAGCGAGGCAGAGATCGAACCAATACGGCAACTCGCTATCAATGCTGGATATCGTGTTATAACGGGTGGGTAATGAGTGTGCTAGCGAGGATACTAAAATGACAATAAAACTGGTTGCGGTCACCGGATGTATTAGCGGCGTAGCTCATACCTATATGGCCGCAGAAAGATTAGAGAAAATTTGCCAACAAGAAAAATGGCAGGTAAAAATTGAAACTCAAGGCGCACTTGGTATTGAAAATCAGCTATCAGAGCATGACGTAGCCTCAGCGGATGTCGTCTTATTAATTGCCGATATTGAACTGGAAGGCGCTGAACGCTTTACCCATTGCCGCTGCGTCCACAGCAGTATCAACACGTTTCTCCGCTTTCCTGAGCGCACGCTAACAGCGGTGAAAAAGATCGTCACATCACCGCAGGAAACCCACATCAACATTCGCTAGATAGAACATTCTCTAGACCGTTTTGCTGCACCTTATCCAATAACTGACTCCGATACTGGCGACGATACTCCGAGGGAGAACGTTCAGTCGTTTTCCGAAACAGTCGACAAAAGTAGTTACTATCCACAAAACCGCACGCATGAGCGACTTCCTTCACTTTCATATCGTAGCGTTTCAGTAAATGCTTGGCCTGCTCAAGGCGCGTGTAGTTGAGATATTCATTAAAACCGACGCCCCCCGCTTTTTGGAATAAATGTGAAAGGTAATTAGGCGAAATATAAAATGCCTGCGCAACAGACTCACGGGTTAACGGATCGCGATAAAACTCATCAACATGCTGACGCACCGCGTCGAACAGCGCCTGACTACGCGATGCGGTCTGAACCTGACTGCCGAGCAAGTCTAAACAATGGCTGATCAATCCCTTCACGATGAAACGTGCTGTGTTTTGATCGCGCTGGTTCCAGGTCAGTTCGTTCAGCGCCTGCAATAAAAATGAGCCCACACGTGGGCCACGGCGCGCCACATTCTGCTTACCCAAATCCTGATACTGCTCACCGTTCCAGCGTAACAAACTAAAACCAAGCTGTTGCTTACCGAATAAAACGCTCAACGTGGTTACCGGCGTGCTCCATTCAGGGCTATTCCACCCCCCAGCCGGTACAAACAGGGCATCACCCGCTTGCAGAACATGCTCAGCCGAGCCGCCTTGCACGTCCTCCCATCTCATTTTTTGCTGGCCTTCCAACACCAGTTCTAAGCGTGGGAAATTAACCTGATATGCCAGTTCCGGTGCAGGTTGCTGATTACCCGTAAAATACACCTGTCCTTGCCGCTCAGGCTGCTGCATCCACAACGTCAGCGCATGGGTAAGTTCTCTCATCAGCATTGCATCCTTGATATCAATGGGTTTGATTCGTTTTTTGAGCATAACACAGACCATTTAGTGCCAAGAGGTTCTTTGGTTTGACCTTTTCATCACATGGCACATTATGTTAATGCTTTGTTGCAAATTGTTTGGTTTTATATTCTTAAGGAATGAGTAACTACAAATTCATTTCTCACAAACCTTCTTTGCTCATAACTAAAACACCCTATTCGGCAGGACATCACATCGTGTGATGGCCTCGTTATACGCAACAGCTCCATGACGGTTTGATTCATAGGTTTAGCTACGTACGGAGGCAAATTATGAGAAAAATCAGATACCATCACACCTTATTGGCTTCAGCGTTGCTGGTGTTTTCTGCGTCCAGTTTGGCGGAACAGCTGCCTAACTGCGAAAACGTTGTACGTCAGGCCAACGAACAGCTGATGCACCAATCTTCAGCAACCATCAATGATACTCAGGGTTTGAGCTCTTTAATCCGCCAAATCAATCAGCACCAAGAGCTACCCACTAGCTATGTCACCACCGACAAAGCAAAGCGATTTGGCTGGAGTGGAAATGCACAAGAATCTATTTGGGCGAGCAATTTGCTATTAGAAAACAAAAGTATCGGTGGGGATGCCTATGATAAAAGCCCAAACAATGCTAGCGAGCGCTGGTACAGTGCTGATGTCGATAGTCTGCGCGGATATCGCAGCGGTAAGCATTTAATTTATCAGCCAGCAAACGCAACTTACTATCTCACCACCAACGACGGCAGCTCCTTTGTCGCAATTCCTCAATGCCTGTAGCCTATGAGTCGGATGCTGCCTTGCGCAGCATCCGAAAATGAATCCCAAGAGTCTTCTCTTAAGTTTGATTTTAGGGGAACCGTAGGGATGGGGTCGTAGCAGCTTTAGCTGCCGGAGCGCCCCACCCTGCGGTAGCCCCGTGTATCTCGATTTACTAGACGACCTATAGAATCACTAACCCTACAAAATCTATACCTATTAAGCCGCAAGCTCACGCAGACGCTGCGCTGCTTTGACCATATTCGCCAATGACTGGCGCGTTTCTGGCCATGCACGGGTCTTCAAGCCACAGTCTGGGTTTACCCACAGACGCTCAGCCGGAATGTTTTGCGCGGCTTTACGTAATAGATCTTCAATCCACTCTACGCTCGGCACATTTGGCGAATGGATGTCATACACGCCAGGACCGATTTCGTTTGGATATTCGAACTCTTTAAATGCTTCCAGCAGATCCATATCAGAACGAGAGGTCTCTATGGTGATCACATCGGCATCCAGCGCCGCGATAGAATCCATGATGTCATTGAACTCGCAGTAACACATATGCGTGTGGATCTGGGTGTCGTCTTGTGCAACCGCCGCATTCAGTCGGAAAGCGTCAACCGCCCACTCCAAATAAGCCTGCCAATCGGAGCGACGCAGCGGTAAACCTTCACGCAGTGCCGGTTCATCAATCTGAATAATACCAATGCCCGCTTTTTCTAAATCTTCGACTTCGTCACGCAATGCCAACGCGATTTGCTTAGCGATGGTTTCACGCGTCACATCTTCACGCGGGAATGACCAGCAGAGGATCGTCACCGGCCCTGTCAGCATGCCTTTCACCGGTTTGTCCGTTAGCGACTGAGCGTATTTCGCCCACTCAACGGTAATCGCTTCAGGACGGCTAATATCACCAATAATAACCGGAGGTTTAACGCAGCGAGAACCGTAGCTCTGCACCCAGCCATTTTGGGTAAATACAAAGCCATCAAGATGCTCACCGAAATATTCCACCATGTCATTACGTTCGGCTTCACCATGCACCAACACGTCCAGACCTAAACGTTCCTGTTCGGCAATGGCCTGTTTGATGTGCTCGCTGATGCCCGTGCGGTAGTTGTTGCCATCAACGCGGCCTTGTTTGAAATCTAAACGCAGGCCCCGAATCTCCGTGGTTTGCGGGAATGAACCGATGGTTGTTGTTGGCCATGCCGGTAAATTGAAACGCTTACGCTGGGCTTCAGCACGCTGTTCATAAGGCTGGTTACGGGCGCTATCACGTGGCGTAATCGCCGCCAGACGTTGCTCCACCTGCGCGTTATGCACTCGTCGAGAGCTACGACGCGCACGGATCGGTGCGCTGTAATCCGCCAGAGCTTGCAGGTTCTCAGCAACCGGCTCGTTAATTGCCTGAGTTAATAGCGCCAGCTCAGCACATTTTTGCAGAGCAAACGCAAACCAGCTTTTCACCTCTTCGTCCAAACGTGTTTCCACGCTCAAATCAATCGGGCTATGCAGCAGGGAACATGAAGAACCCACCCAAATTTGACGCTGAGCCACCAGCGGCTGAATGCGCTCGAACCACTGGCTGACGTCAGCACGCCATACGTTACGGCCATTAATCGCACCGACCGATAACACCCACTCCTGCGGCAGCGCATTATGCAAGGCGTTCAGGTCATCTTTACCGTGTACCGCATCAACGTGCAGGCCTTGAACCGGCAACGAACGGATGGTTTCAAGATTATGACTGATCCCTTCGAAATAGGTGGTCAGCAACAGTTTCACCTGCCCCGTCAACGCTTGATAGGCTGGCTGATAAGCATCGAGCCATTCCTGCGGCAATTCGAGCACCAGCGCAGGCTCATCAATTTGTACCCATTCAATACCGCGATCTGCCAACGCTTTCAGAACCTGTTGGTAAACTGGCAAAATATCTTGCAGAAGGTCTAAGCGTTCAAACTGCGCGCCTTTGACCTTACCAAGCCACAGATAGGTGATTGGCCCGAGCAGCACTGGCTTGACGTTATGACCCAACGCCAACGCTTCATCCACTTCTTCTAACAACTGCGTCCATCCTAGAGAGAATTTCTGCCCCTGCGTGAATTCCGGCACCATGTAGTGATAGTTCGTGTTGAACCATTTGGTCATTTCAGCCGCAGCAGCAGGCTCGCCGCTTGGCGCACGTCCACGGCCGATACGGAAAAGCGTATCCAGATCGATTGAGCCGTCTGCATTTTGATGGCGAGCCGGTACGTTGCCCAGCAACAGACTGGTGGTTAGTACATGGTCATACCATGCAAAATCACCGACCGGCAGTAAATCAACGCCCGCTTGTTGCTGCTGTTGCCAATGGCGAGCACGCAGTTCTTTCCCCACGCTCAGCAGCTCGTCTTGAGAGATAGTGCCCGCCCAGTAACTTTCCTGTGCTTTTTTCAGTTCGCGACGCAGGCCGACACGCGGAAAACCTAAAGTGTGATTGATTACGCTCATTATTCTTACCCCATTATGTAGAGAGATATCACCGATATAGCCGCGCTCGGCGTCGGAATTATGGTGGCTATACTCTGAATAATTCTGTTTGAAGAACGGCGGAAAGTTTGTCAGTCCCTAGGAGGTAGATCGCGATGTCACTAGGGTGAACAAGTCTAACCAACGCATCAGCAACTTGAATTATGATGTGTATAGCCATCTAGATGTTTACACATCCATAATCCACAGGTACTGTATATCGAACAAGCGCAAATTATTCACACTCAAGGTGAAAGACTCTCATGATCGAACTGAAACACTTAAGGACGCTACAGGCTCTGAGAAATACGGGCTCGTTAGCCGCTGCGGCAGCGCAACTGCATCAAACGCAGTCCGCCCTTTCACATCAGTTCAGTGATTTAGAGGAACGTTTGGGCTATCGCTTATTTGTACGCAAAAGCCAGCCACTGCGTTTTACCGTGCAGGGTGAGATTATGTTGAGATTGGCAGAACAGGTTTTGCCGCAGATCCAACAGGCGTTGAAAGCCTGCAACGAGCCACACCAAAGTGCGCTGCGCATCGCCATCGAATGCCATAGCTGTATCCAATGGCTTACCCCAGCGCTAGATAAATTCCGTGAACACTGGCCGGATGTTTCCGTCGATTTCCACTCGGGCGTCACCTTCGATCCCCAACCGGCGCTGCAACAAGGTGAATTGGATCTGGTTATGACGTCAGACATCTTGCCGCGCAGCCATTTGCATTACACGCCGATGTTTGACTATGAGGTTCGGTTGGTGCTTTCACCCGATCATCCTTTGGCAGGTAAAGCTGAAATAACGCCGCAGGATTTAGCCGATGAAACGTTGCTGATTTATCCGGTGCAACGCCAACGCCTAGACGTATGGCGCCACTTCCTACAGCCAGCGGGGGTCACGCCTGCGCTGAAAAGTGTGGATAACACGCTGTTGCTGATTCAAATGGTTGCGGCGCGGATGGGCATTGCAGCACTACCGCATTGGGTAGTAGAAAATGTGGAACGCCAAGGCTTAGTTGTCACCAAGCCTCTCGGTGACGGTTTGTGGAGCCGTTTATACTCTGCGGTTCGCGACGGTGAGCAAAATCAGCCCGTTACCGAAGCCTTTATTGATTCCGCCCGCCGTCATGCCTGTGAGCATCTGCCGTTCGTACGCGATGCGCAGGTCTATCACGGCAAAGTCACCCGTGATGCTTTATCTCACGACGAACAATCCATCGACGGTGCACCCATAGAGAAAGCGCAATCACCGCGCCACCAGCAATCAGCCTGATCCAGTCCGGGTGCTGCTGCCAGATCGCCAGATTAACCAGCAGCCCCGCCGGGATCAGCACGTTATTCATGATGGCTAACGTACCGGCATCCACCTGCGTCGCCCCATAGTTCCACATGAAGTAGCCCATACCGGAAGCCCCCACGCCAAGCCAAATCAAAATCCCCCACTGTAATCCCGTGGTGGGCATCATCTGATGATGACCAAACAGCAGCCACGCCGGTAAAGCGATACAAAGCGCCCCCAAATAGAACCATGAAAACGCGTTGCGCTGCGGCATAGGGCTGATTTCCATCACGCGCTTATAGCCGACCTGACCTATCGCAAAACAAATATTAGCGCCCTGAATCAGAGCAAAACCGAGTAAAAACTGAGGGCTTAACGGGTTATAGCGAATAATCAGCGCCCCTAAAACCGCCAGCAGCGCGCTGAATAAATATCCCCAACGCAGCCGATTTCCCTGCATCAGATCGTAGATCAGCGTGACGTAAATCGGCGTCATGATGGTAAACAGCAGAACTTCTGGTACCGAGAGATACAAGAAAGACTGGTAGTAAAACAGGTACATCACTCCCAGCTGGCAGGCACCGAGCGCCATATACAGCAAAGCCTGTTTGGCTTGTACCCCACGCCAGCGCAAGAAGGGTAAAAAGACCAGCGCAGCAAGCGCCACTCGCACTAATACCGCAAACCAACCATCAACCTGACCGGCCAGATAAACCCCAATCAAGCTGAATGAAAATGCCCACAATACGGTGGTGAGAAGTAATAAAATCACGAAGTCTTTTGCCCATTGCAGATTTAGGCAGCAATTCTACTCAAGGACGCGCATGAATGTTGGGCGAAGTAGGTTTACAACTGAATAATTTTCAGCCATTCGTTCAAGAGGATTTAATATAATCGACAAAGGCACGCAAGCCGCAGGTCATGTATTGCCGACTCGGGTAGTACAGCTGAAATCCTGGCTGCTCCGGTAACCATTCGTCGAGCACGGAAACCAACTGGCCGCTTTCAAGATGAGATTTCACTTGGTCATAATACAAAAAGGCAATACCCGCCCCGAGCAAAGTGGCATCCAACATCGTATCTACGTCGTCCAAAATAATATTACCGTTGGGGGCGACCTCTAGCTTTCCTTCAGGCCCAACAAATTCCCAGTGGTAAGGCCGCCCGCTGGGAAAACGAAATATAACGCTCTGATGATCCACCAGTTCACGTGGGTGACTGGGTTTTCCATGCTGGGCGAAATAGTCCGGCGTAGCGACCACGACAAACTTAACCGGTGGGCCAATAGGAATGGCGATCATATCTTTTTCCACAATCGCACTGGGGCGAACTCCTGCGTCAAAGGCCTCTCCCACGATATCTGCCAGCTTATCATCGGTGGTGATTTCTACTTTGATATCAGGATACTGACGTGAAAAACCCACCACCAACGGAATCAAGAACAGCTTGGCTGCCACACGTGCAGCATTAATTTTTAATGTCCCCATGGGCAAATCACGAAAGCAGTTCACTTCATCAAGCATGGTATTGATTTCATCAAACGCGGGGCGCATTCGATCATATAAACTCTTGCCCGCTTCGGTCAGCGCAACGCTGCGTGTGGTGCGGTTGAATAGCCGGATTTTGAGCCGCTGCTCAAGCTGCTTAATCGCATGACTTATTGCAGAAGGTGACAAGCCAAGCTCATCTCCCGCCGCACGAAAGCTTTTATGCCGCGCCACAACGATGAACGGGGCAAAATCGGAAAAGTTCAGCCGCATTAGTGAAAATCCTTCATCAACCTATCTCAAATACTCACTTTTACACAATTATCTTTCCCTCGTAAAGTGTCAGCCACACCTTAAGAGATTGAGATAACTCCATGAAATCAGAGAAAATGTATATTGTATGGGCGCATCCTCGCGCTGACTCATTGACCGCGCATATTGTTGAGGCCATGCAAAGCCAAGCCGCCCATCATGCTATCGGCGTCACTACGCTCGACCTTTACCGCCGAGGGTTTAATCCTGTGCTAGGCGTTGAAGATGAGCCGGACTGGGAAAATCCAAATAAACAATACTCACCTGACGTGCATCAGCTGTATAGCGAACTGGAAGGTCACGACACGCTGGTGGTTGTCTTCCCACTGTGGTGGTACAGCTATCCGGCCATGATTAAAGGGTATATGGATCGCGTTTGGAACCATGGCCTAGCCTACGGCGGGAAAGGGTTTCCGGCGAAAAAAATTCGTTGGGTGGCGTTGGTTGGCGGCTCGCAATCAGGCTTTGTGAAATACGGTTGGGAAAAAAACATCACCGATTTTCTCATCAGCTGTGGCAGCTACTTAGGCGTTGAGGACACTAAAATTACTTTCCTCTACAACACCATAGGCGTTGAAGAAGACATTGCCGATCGCGAGAGTCATTACCAATCGCTGTTCGCTATCGCTCGCGAAGTGATTGACGAAACAGCAAATTAATCGGCTAAACATTGCAAAAAAGGGACGCACGCTTACGTCCCTTTAGCTTCATCTCTCTACTATTTTTGCGCGCTCAAATCCACGGCATCCTCAACTCTGGCATGAAGCGCCAAGGCTGGAAAATCACGGAAAGTATAGTATTTGGCAGGCGCAGGCAGTTGCTTCATAGAACGACCGGGCCAAAGCTGAAGTTCTCCCAAGGCTTGCATCTCCAAGCCTGCCCACTCGCTGGGAAGCTGTAAACGCAGCGGCTTTGCCTGCTCGCTAGGCACCGGCGTAGGAACGCGATCGTCTTCCGTTTGATAGTTACGTTTCAACACCAGAAATTTCTCCGGCACCGCACGATGACTATTCCACCAATTGCCATCCAGCATATCGAATTGAAAACGCGTGTCGTTGGCGTCAACCGCACCTAGACGATGCAACGCATCGGGCAGAATCGTTTGCATCGCCACATTAAACTGCGCTACCGAGGCCGTATGTCCCTGCAATATCAGCGACGTTGCCAAACGGGCGCCAACTAAGTTCGAATAGAGATCTTCCGGCGAAAAAGCAGAAATTCCCTCTGAAAATCCGGGAACAGATTCAAAACCATACCACTGAGCAATTTCGTGCCACGCGGCTACTTGGAACGCTAAATAGCTAGAGAGATAAGCAGCCAACGTAAAGCGCTCGGCTTCATCCTGCGGAGGCGTGAATGCAAACAGCGTGATTTTGCGTTTAGCAAGTTCTTGGCTGAGCTCGATCGTTTGCGCCTGACCCAGCTGCGGCCAAATATGGCTGAACAGATAGAGCGTCATATCCGCCGTATCACGCACATGCGCAATATCGATAAATCCACCCTGCGTGGTGTATAGCAAGCCATCTTGCTCGCTGCTGACCCCCATCAGATTGGCAACCGCACCAAACAGACTGTCGTTATAATGGTGCTCGCCTAACGAATCAGCTTCTACCACGTTATTGAGCTGATAAAAGGGCACGGGGATCCCCAGCGCCTGTGCTTTTAAGTTATAGCCAAAAGCACAGCACGGACGTAATCCATCGGGGGCAGAAAGTCGCTCAACCGTTGGCCACACACGCGTAGCGCTCTGCTGAGGCGCCGTTGATAGATCAGGCGTAATCGGCAATTTGACGTTCGCTGAGCAGGCAGATGTCAGCAAGATCAGACTCGATAATCCATATTTGAGTACAATGTTCAAAAGGCTTCCCCTACCTGAAAATAGAATCCCGTACTGCCTTTACCAACGCCAAGATCGAGACGAACGTTCATACGCGGCTTAAATTCAAAACGATAGCCCACGCCCACCGAAGGTAGCCATGCGCTTTGGCCTAAATCTCGCGTATTTGGCCCCATGGTGCCTGTCCCCAGCCAGCCAACAACACCATGACGCCAATCTAGCTTTCGTCGATATTCGATTTGCGTACTCACCACGTTTCGATCGCGGTAACGCCCTTCGTAATAACCACGCATCCGATTATTGCTGCCCAGCAACGGCAGCATATTCCATGGAACATCGCCCTGCGTGAAGCGACCATCAATCTCCCACGCCAGCACATTTTTGTCATCTAGCGCATGGTAAAGTGCATAGCGAGTATCCAAAGAATCAAAACGGGTATCACTGCCAAGCCCTGGAGCATAATAGGTATAGGTTAAATTCACTAACTGACCATGCCGGGGATTGGAAACAAAATCGCGGGTGTCGTAGGTAAACGTTGCGCTAGCGCCCGAGCTCAGCACCGAAGTACCCGCTTTTTCGCGCTCTAGCGTTCCGCGATCTTTATCTTGAATCGATGCGGCATGGACAGAAGAAAATGACCAGCCAAGACCTAAATAGGTGTTAGGCGCAATTCGGTAGAGCAGATCGGGCTTAGCGCTGAATTCCTGCGAGGTGTATTTCTGTTTATCGTCATTATTGCGGCCAGCACTAAATCCCGTTCCCCAATAGTAGGTCGGCATATCGTTGAGTGCGCCGCTGAGATAAAAGCGCCATGCATCGTCAGCAAAAAAGCTGTAGTTCTCTAAACCTAAGCCGAAAGCGCCGGTAGAACTGGCGAATCCGCTCAGCGAAAGCGTTGAGTTTTGGCTAACGTGATCGTGTTTGTCCGGACGATACATGCCAACTACGGCCATGCCTACGCCCAACCCTAACTCTGGCGTATAAAAGGGGCCCGGCATCACGCCCCAATCAATACCTTTATCAGGGTTAAACTGGTTGTCCGAACCGAGCCCTTTTAACCAGCCATCCACCTGCTGACGCGACGGCAGGAGATCTCCTGCCCGTGCAAAAGAAGAAATACTAAGGCAAGCCACGAGCCAAAGCCCGCCAACGCGACGCATTAGAAGCGGTACTCACCGGATACGAAGAAGCTATTACGTTCAGCAAAACCGATTTCAGTCAGGACATTGAAGTTGCGGGTAATCTCATACTGTGCCCCGACTAGAACGTTCCAAGGCGATTGCAGGTGCTGTTTGACGTCAAAGCGGCCTTTGCCGTCTTCATTTGCCAAATTCATCAACTGCTGCAACTCTGCAGGCATATTTAAATCATTCAGATTGCCTTTGAATTCTTGTTGCACATCCTGATACATCGTCCCAACCCAGACATTAAGCTTGCTTGGCCCCATATTCAGCATGTCAATGGCCGGCAGAGTGAAGCGGTAGCCTACGCGCGGAGAGGCCGTGAAGGCATCAATACTACCATCAAGAATATCAAAACGAGTCTGGGTATAGTTCAAATCCACCATACTGAACCAGTTGCCGTAGCCGCCCACCAGCGTCGTACCTGCGCCATAAGTGGTACCTTTGAAATCCAGTTTAAAATCAATATCTTTTAGTGTTCCATTCTGATTCATACCATGAATAACGCTAGATATGATTTTATTCAGCCCTTTAAAATTAGAAGGATCGGAATCCACCGAAACATTAGATAACGAGCTTCCCTTGGTATGCCCAATAATGCCGTAGACGTTCATAAAAGGCAGCACCCACGCATCCAACTTCATCGTCTCTGTTTTGCTTTTTTGACGAGTTTTACCCACTTTTATATCAAACAGATTAGAAGGAAACGCGATGAAATGGCTCCCTGTACCTAATCCCAATCCGCTGAAATTAATGCTATCAACATCAATGTTCTGGCGTATATTCATATAGTTGACGCTAACACCAAAAGGCTCAGGCAATTCATAGCCCAACGCTCTCGCCTCATCCCCCCAGAAAGGTAAGAAAGAAGATTCCTGTTTCGCGGCGCTCTTGTCATTCACCTGCTTGGTTGTCGCAAGACTTTGCTTTTTCGAATCGGTCACTTTTGATTTTGAGAGGAATTGTGGTGTTGATGCCTGATCGATAAGTGTTTGAGTTGCATCATCGCTCGCGGGCAGATCAGCAAAAGCAAAAGATGACATCATCGCTGCTGGAACCAGCGCTAGCAGAGTGGATTTCTTCATTTTTTTATTTGGCTTGTATTAAATTCGTGAATTGTTTGCTCGATTAAATACGAAAAACGAGTTAACTCGGACTAAAAACCGAGCGAGTATACCAATAAACTATGTGGGTATCGTAAGTCATAAAATGCGCATCGCGGCTAAAAAAGACTTTAGCCGCGATTTATTTTCTTGTAATAACAGGGCGTTATTACGTTACTTCGACTTTCTTAATAATCTTAAAGCATTCGCGGTAACCAAGGCCGTTGCGCCAGAATCCGCTAAAACGGCCAGCCATAACCCCGTCAATCCTAACAAGCTTGTCACCATAAACACCGCCTTTAGCCCCAGCGCAATGGTGATATTCTGTCGAATATTGGCATGTGTCGCGCGCGACAGCGCGATGATTTCCGGCAATCCGGTTAGGCGGTTATGCGTTAGCGCGGCATCAGCCGTTTCGAGCGCCACATCTGAGCCGCTACCCATTGCAATCCCAATACTCGCGGCCTTCATAGCAGGCGCATCGTTAATGCCGTCACCGACCATTGCCGTATCCGCTTTTTGGCTGAGCGCCGTTAAAGCATCCACCTTATCAGCAGGCAGCAGACCGGCGCGGAATTCAATCCCGAGCTTGCTGGCGATAGCCGCCGCTGCGCGCGGATTATCACCGGTTAGCATCACGCCGCTGATCCCCATCTGTTTCAACTGCGCCAAAGCCTCCACGGCGTCTGCGCGTAAGGTGTCACTTAATGCAATAACGCCAATAGGTTGCAGTGCTTGAATAACCACCACCACGGTTTTCCCCGCGCTTTCTAACGCATGGATCTGCGCAAGTGCATCTTCGCTCAAGGCATCCTGCGGCAGCTTAGTCGGCGCCATCACCTGAACCCGATCGCCATTAACCACGCCCTCAACCCCAACACCCGCCTTCGCCTGACGATCGTCGGCAGTTAGCATGGCTAATTTTTTATCAGCAACATTACGGACAATCGCCTGCGCCAAAGGATGATGCGAGCCCACTTCAACCGCAGCGGCTAACGTCAAAATCTGATCGGTGTTGATCCCTGACAAAGCAACAACGTCTGTTACCTGCGGCGTTCCCTGCGTCAGCGTTCCGGTTTTGTCGAAAGCAATGGTGGTAACCCTTCCCAGCTGTTCCAGCGCAGCCCCGCCTTTAATTAATGCACCACGGCGCGTTGCTGCGGCCAGACCCGAGGTAATGGCTGCCGGAGTCGAAATGACCAAGGCACATGGGCAGCCAATCAGTAACATAGTCAGGCCGCGATAAATCCAAGTATCCCAAGGCTGGGCAAACAACAGCGGCGGTACCAAAATTACCAACAGCGAGAACAACATAATCGCGGGCGTGTAATACCGGCTGAAGCGATCGAGGAAACGCTCAATAGGTGCTCGGCGCTCATCCGCTTCTTCAATCAGGTGAAGGATGCGGTCAATCGCATTATTGCCCGGTTCCGATACCACACGAAGCTGACATACGCGATCCACAACCAGCGACCCCGCGGCCACTTTCTCTCCACTTTGGCGTTCAACCGGCACCGACTCACCGGTCAATGCGCTTTCATCAAAGCTAATGCCATCCGCCAGCAACTCGGCATCTGCTGGCATACGTGCGCCCGGCGCAACTTCGATAATTTGCCCCGGCATCAGCGACGACACCGCAACCGTTCTACGCTTGCCGTTTTCAACCACGACGGCGTCTTCCGGCACCAGCGCCATAAGCGCCGTTACACCTTTACGTGCGCGGCTCGCGGCGTAAGACTCTAAGAGTTCGCCGATCATAAACAACAGCAGCACCATCGCGGCTTCTTCGGTCGCACCAATAAACAGTGCGCCAATTGCGGCAATGCTCATTAAGGTTTCAATCGCAAATGGCGTACCGCTACGCGTCAGGTTCCATGCCTGCCGAACCACCGGAGCCAAACCAACTAACGTGGTGGCAATAAAGGCGATACGGCCTAATGCTGGGCTAATCTGTTCAATGCCATAGCTGACGATCATCATGACCACTAACGAGATCAACAGACCGTATTCTTTCCAAAAACCATTTTCAGGCTGAGTTTTCGTGCCACCTGCACCAAGTAACACAAAACCGGCTTTTTCCACCGCAGCTTGTACTTTTTGGCTAACGTCATGCCCCGCATCAACAACCAGTTTTTCAGTGGCAAACAGCACGGCGGCGCGCTCCACGCCGGGAATGCCCCCCACCGCAGTTTCTATCTTTTTGGCACAGCTAGGACAATCCATACCGCGGATTTTCCAACTAAAACGCTGACTGCCTATCGGTGGTGGAGTGAGTGGAGGTGCCGAGGGGTGTTCGTCCTCATCATCGCCATCGTCGTGGCAATGACCGCCGCTACAACAGCTATCGCCCTCAGAAGAAGAGGAAGAAACCGAGCTGCCATGGCTATCTTGCGATACAGTTTTATCAGAACAGCAACCATGTTGGGTTTTACTGTGGCTGTGACCGCAGCCGCATGAAGAACTTGCATGGTTATGACTATGCTCGTGTGTAGGGTCGGTTCCATGTGAATGGTGAATGTGCTCAGACATGCTGACCTCCGTAAGGTTATCCGCTAAACGGAAAAGAGAAATAATCGAGATTTAATAGCAGTCTACACCTTGGAGTCCACTCCAGAGTCAAGGATTTAAATGAGAAAAATTCTTGTTTTTCACGCATCCTAAATCCAATTTCTGGTTTTAAATCTAGAACTTGTTCTGATTTTTTGAACAGAGGGATGAGTTTTTTACGCTTTCATATTATCGGCTTAGGTCTAAACTAGATTTCAACAACAAGAGCCTGATTGGCTGGCTCATAGGAGATTTTGATTATGATTTATATCCGTAAAGCAAATGACCGTGGTCACGCAAATCATGGTTGGCTGGACAGCTGGCACTCATTTTCTTTCGCCGATTATTACGATCCAGACTTCATGGGTTTTTCCGCATTACGCGTAATTAACGACGATAAAATCGCGGCGGGTGAAGGTTTCCCAACCCATCCACATAAAGATATGGAAATCCTGACTTATGTAATGGAAGGGGCAGTTGCTCACCAAGACAGCATGGGCAACAAAGAACAGGTTAACGCCGGTGAGTTTCAGATCATGAGCGCCGGTACCGGTATTCGCCATTCTGAATTTAATGCTCATCAGGATCGCGATTTACACCTGTATCAGATTTGGATCATTCCAGATCAGAAAAACCTGACGCCGCGCTACGAGCAGAAAGCGTTTGATGTTCCACAGGGTCGCCAGTTGGTGCTGTCTCCCGATGCTCGTGATGGATCGCTGAAAGTGTTCCAAGACATGACGCTCACTCGCTGGGCGCTGTTGAAAGACGAACAAAGCGTCTATCAGATGCAGGCCGATCGCCGCGTTTGGATTCAGGTAGTTAAAGGCAATGTCTCTATCAACGGTCAGCACGTCAGCACCGCAGACGGTGTCGCAATTTGGGACGAAGCAGCTATTTCGATCCATGCAGACGAAAAAGCAGAAATTCTGTTGTTTGATTTGCCACCGGTGTAATTGAAAACGTCAGCGTAATAAATAAGAAATAACTCACAGGCCACTGATTATAGTGGCCTTTTTATTCTATCCAGAAAATTAACTTTTCCTTAATTATCAATTAATTTTAATAAATCCCCATCAGGTTATAAATTAACCCGAAAACACATCCACAGGTAAAACTCGCTCTTGTGTTTCATGTTCATACTGGATATCGACACAAACTGGAAAAGATATAGCGCAGTTTGAAATCGCCTAAAAATGGTTCATGACAAACTATGTCACCATTCGATCTGGCTGCAAGATATATGTTTTCGCGATTGTACTGAGCTATTTATTTGCTCTTAACCAAAGCAAAAATAGTTTTGGCGTCATGTATCTGGTCAACGGAAAATAATGTAAGGACACTTCACGATGAAAAATGGATTGTATTTTTCGTGCCAAATTGGTGGGTTACCCACGAATACTTTTGATGTAGCAGAGTTTCATTTAAACGAAAAACTCTCAGAGCTATTTGAGCTAACCCTAACGCTGGTTAGCCATAACGCGAATATTAATATTGATGACTTACTGCTTTTACCTGCGTCATTAACAATAACAGTTAATGATATAAAGCAACGAACAATAACCGGGATCGTGGCTCGTGCTGAGCATGGCGATAGCGGATTTCGACGCACGTTTTATACATTAACGATACGTCCCGAAATGTGGACGATGACGCTTAACCAAGAAAGCCGGATTTACCATCAGCGTTCGGTACCCCAAATTTTAACCGAGCTACTACAGCAAAATCAGGTTAAAGCCACCTGTGTTCAATTAAAAGACCCACATCAAACGCGTGAATTCGTGACTCAAAAAAGAGAGTCGGACTATCAATTTTTTTGCCGTCTTGCATCCGAAGAGGGGCTTATTTTTTGGTTCGATACCGAAGGAATGCAGTATGGCGACACTCATTTAGCAATGCCAGGTACCGATTTATTATTCTATAACCCACATCCTAAAACCGCTATGGATGGCGATATTATCCACAGCTTGCGGTTTGGTGCCTCAATGCGCCCGGGCAAAACGGCGCATAAAGATCGCAACTACCACATTCCAGATTACTTCTTAGAGCATTCAGCCGAGGCGGAAAACGCCTCAAATAGCCATACGGTTTTTGAAAGCTATGGTCGCTTTCAAAAAGATGCCGAAGCAGCGCCTATGGTGAAATATCGGCTTGAACAAATTCGTTCAAACAGCCGAACTGGGCATGCGCAATCTAACTGCATCCGCCTGATGCCGGGCTACATGTTCAGGATCACTGAACACCCACTCCAAACCATGAACGACCTTTGGCAAATAACGGCCATTGAACACCACGGAAAAATGCCTGAAGCGTTAGAAGAAGAAGATAATCAAGGCGGCACCACATTAACCAATAGTTTCAGCTTTATGACCGGAAAAGCAGACTGGCGGGCACCTTTCATCTTCAAACCACAGGCTGATGGAGATGAAGTTGCTGAAGTCGTTGGTCCTAAAGGGGAAGAAATTTATGTAGACGCAGATGGTGCCGTTAAAGTGTTTTTTCATTGGAATCGCTACGACGCTGAAGATGACAAAGCATCATGCTGGGTTCGTGTTGCTCAGGGATGGAACGGCAATGGATTTGGTTTCCTTGCAACGCCTCGCATTGGCCAAGAAGTCATTGTTTCTTATCTCAATGGTGATATCGATCGCCCCATCATCACGGGGTGTACCTACAACGGCAATAATCGCCCACCGCTAAATTTGCCCGCAGAAAAAACAAAAACCACGTTTAAAACCAAAACGCACAAAGGCGACGGTTTTAACGAGCTTCGCTTCGAAGATGAAGCGGGCCGTGAGGAGGTCTACATCCATGCCCAGAAAGACATGAATACTGACGTTCTCAACAACCGCAGCACGACCGTTGACGCCAATCATACCGAGCATGTGAAAAAGAATCAGGCCGTTACCGTTGATAAAAACCAGATAACAACGGTGAAAAAAAACCAAATTATTCATGTGCATAAAAATGAAATGGAAACGGTAAACATCGCTAAAAAAGAGACGATTGGCGTTGCCAAAATTCTCAGCGTAGGTTCCCTCTATCAAACCGTTGTCGGCGGCATTATGAACACCTCTGTCGCGCTGATTGAAGCACTGCAGGTTGGAATCATGAAATCCCTAACCGTGGGGAAAAACTATACCGCGAAGATTGGTAAAAAAATGACGGTCAGCGTCGGTGAGCGTAAAACCGAAAGCGCTGGCAAGGTGTCGGTCTACTCTGCAGGAGAGCATCTGGAGCTTTCCTGCGGCGGCGCAAGAATTGTTCTGACCAAAGAAGGAAATATCCACTTCATTGGAAACACCATTAATCTTCAGTCTTCACTTGCCTTAAGCGGCGATTCGACGCTGATTAACTGGAATTGCGGAGCCACATTGTCGCCTCCAGAGCTGCCTAAGGACACTGACCCCGGTGGTTTCGATGGCGTAATGGGTGGTGGCGGCGGCGGTGGTGGGCCAAGCGGCGCCGGTGGACCAGGATGCTACTAAATGCAGTCGATACTAAGGAAGGTATAACATGATCGGATTACCCGCAGCGCGTCAAACAGACGAAACTACGATCGGCGGCCCTATCACGCAGGGTTCGTTAGGCGTGTTGATTGGCGCACCCAGCGGCGTGGCCTGTTCGACCTGTCCCAATGGACAAAAAGTCGGTAAGCCCGTCAACCCGTTATTGGGCGCCAAGGTCCTCTCCGCCGAAACCGACGTCACCTTACCGGCCACGGTGCCTTTTATCCTGTCCCGCAGCTACAGCAGCTACCAAACCGATACCCCAGCGCCCGTGGGCTTGCTCGGCCCCGGCTGGCAGTTGCCCAGCGGTATCAGCCTGCTGGTGACCAAAACCGGCCTTATCCTCAACGATAACGGCGGGCGCAGCCTGCATTTCAACACGCTCGCCGTTGGTGAGGCGCATTTCAGCCGCAGCGAATCCCTGTGGCTGGTACGCGGCGGCCTGCTTGAGCGCGATAAAAACCATCCCCTGGCGATGCTCTGGCATACCCTGCCCGAATCGTGGCGATTAAATTCACACCTGTATTTGTGCACCGCTGACGCTCTCGGCCCGTGGTGGGTGTTCGGTATTTCGGAAGACGAAGGCCGCACCGCACTCCCTGCCCCGCTGTCCGCGCGGCGTTTTTTGCGCGGCATGCGTGACCGTTTTGGGCAGGAGCTGCAATACTTTTACGCCGGTACTGACCTATTTTCCGGCGTCATTACCGAGGTCGAGGACAGCGTAGGCCGGCGTTATCGGCTGGAGCACCAGCATATCGCCGAGGCGGTCTGTACGCAGCGCGGCGGCTGGGGGCGTGACAACGGCGTTCGCCTGTCGGCAGTGTTTTTGGTGCATGACCCTGATTTTCCCGATGCGCCCGCCGAGCCGCTGGTGCGTTACGAGTACACCCCGCGCGGTGAGCTGCAAACCGTGTATGACCGCAGCGGACAGGCCATTCGCCAGTTCGCCTATCACCCCGATTTGCTCGGACGCATGACCGCCCACCGTTATCTGGGCCGTCCCGTCAGCTGCTATACCTACGATGCTCAGGGCCGCGCCGTGACCCAAAGCAACCCCAACGGGCTGGATTATCAGTTCGATTATGCCGCCGAGAGCACCACGGTGGCCGACAGTCTGGGGCGTCGTGAAACCTACTATTACACCGGCGAGAAAGGCCTTAAACGGGTGGTGAAGCGCACATTCGCTGACGGTAGTGAAAGCCACAACGAGGTGGCGGGCTATCTGCTGATGGCGCAAACCGATGCGCTGGGGCGAAAAACTGCTTTCACCCACGATATTACCACCAGTCAGCTCACCAGCATCGTCGCCCCCGACGGCAACCGCACCCGCTTTGGCTATAATCTCCACGGTTTACTGACTCAAACGATACTGCCCGATGACCGTCGCCTCACACGTAGCTATGACGCGCTTGGCCGCCTGACCGCAGAAAGTGACGCCCTTAACCGCACCGTGCGCTATGCCTATGCCGACGAGGCCAGCTCGCAGCCCTGTACGATTACCGATGCTGGCGGCGGAGAGAAACACCTGACGTGGACGCGCACCGGCCAATTGGCCTGCTACACCGACTGCTCGGGCAACACCACCGAATACCGCTATGACCGCTGGGGGCAGCGCAGTGAGATTTGCCGCCCCACAGGCCTCACTTTACGTTATGCGTACGATATCCGTGGACGTCTGACCGCCACGGAAAACAACGCAGGTGAACGCACCCAGTATCACTACAATCCCGCGGGTGATTTAATCACGCTGACCGAGCCCGACGGCAGCCAAACCGTGATGACCTACGATGACAACGGCCGTTTGCTCACGCGCACCCACGGCGGTGCCACCCAGCAGTTTACCTATGACGCCGCCGACCGACTGATTGCGCTCACTAATGAAAATGATGCCCAGATGCGTTTTACCTATGACGCGATGGACAGATTGGTGGAAGAAGTGGGCTTTGACGGACGGGTTCAGCGCTATCGCTACAACGCGGCTGGGGAATTAATAGAAAGCGACGATGCCGGCCTGATAACCCAGTGGCAGCATGATATTTTGGGGCGATTAGTCAGCCGCACCCACAATACCGAAGATGCCGAAAGTGACATAGCGCGCTGGGAATATAACCTCGACGGCCAGCTAATAGCCGCGCATCACGTCAGCGAAGGCTACCCCGTCAGCGTGTTGTTTGAACGCAACCTGTCCGGGCAAATTAACCAAGAGCAGCAGATTGTCAGCGCCCCTGACGGCAGTATTTTGTGGCAGCACCGCATCCAGCATCGTTATGATGCCAACAGCGCCCTGCTGTTCACCACGCCCGACGGCCTACCCACCCTGCACTGGCACACCTACGGCCCCGGCCACCTGCTCGGCGTAGCGCTCGGCGAGCAAAGTCTGTTGGAATTTGACCGCGATACCTTACACCGAGAAACGCAGCGCCGCTTTGGCGAAAGTATCTTAGAGACAAGCTATACCGAGGTCGGACGGCTGCACAGCCTCACGCTCAGTACCCCCAACGCCGACCCGCGCGCACAGGAATACCGCTATACGTCGCGTGGCCAGCTGAGCGATATTGTCAGCCCATTTTCATCGCAGCACTATGGGTATGACGCCGCCGGCCGCCTCATCCACGAGCGCAGCGCCCACCGCCACACCGACTACCACCTTGACCTCGCGGGCAACCGGCTCATCAACCGCTACATGCCCGAGGCCTTTATGGCCGACATGCGCCATCCGGGTAATCGCCTGAGCGAAGATGCGCACTTTTATTATCAGTACGATGCCCACGGCAATCTTACTCAAAAAACCCGCAAACGCGACGCGGGCGAAGTGCATCACTACCGCTACGACCGCAGCCATCGCCTCGTCAGCTACCTCTGCGCGCAAGACGGCGAAGCCCTGCGCGGCGGCCGCTACTGCTACGACCCATTAGGGCGGCGCATCGGTAAACAGGTCATGCAGCGCAACCAGCCCAAGCACATCAGCTGGTTTGGCTGGGACGGCGACAAACTGGTGCTCACCGAACGCGATGGCACCCGCATTCACACGGTCTATTTGCCCCACAGCTTTGTGCCCCTGCTGCGTTTTGAAGGCGATAAGCCGCCGACAATCACCCCGTTGGCCGATAAACTCGAGCTGGAAGTGGGTATCACCCTGCCGCCCGATTTCAAGCAAACCCTGCACCATATTGAGCTAGCGCTGCGCGCCAACCGCCTCAGCACGGAGCAACACGCGTGGCTCAATCAGGTTCAGCTCAGCCCGGAATATCTGGCCACCCTGCTCGACCCACTGCCGGATACGCCCTACGCCGCCCAGCTGTACGACTGCAACCACCTCGGCACACCGCAGCAGCTCATCAACCTCAACGGCGATATCGACTGGTCCATCACGCTGGACGCCTGGGGCAATGCGCTCAGTGAAGAAAATCCGCATCAGCTGCACCAGCCAATCAGAATGCAGGGGCAGCAATACGATGAAGAGTCCGGCCTACACTACAACCGCCATCGCTATTACGATCCGACGATAGGCCGGTATATTACTCAGGATCCGATTGGGTTGGATGGGGGAATGAGTTTTTATTCCTATCCTGTGAACCCGTTGCAATTTATAGATCCATTGGGGTTGGAACTAACTACAGAACAGCAAAATGCAATTCAATCCGCAGCTGAAGATTGGTCAAAATCTAATGTTCCATATCGCTCTGGTGGCACTACAAAAACAGGAGCTGATTGTTCAGGTGCAATTTCATCAATATATAAACAAGCAGGTATAGATATAGGTCGATTAACTAGCGGTCAATTTACTCACGATCCTCGCTTTATTCCCGTTAATGGGGAACCTACTTTAGGTGACGTCGGGCATTATCCCGGGCATGTTGTATTATATGGTGGAAGCGCTACTGGAGTAAAAGGGAGAGATGTATGGAGCGCTTCTCATACCGGAGGCCCAGTGTTTAGAGCAAGCGATAAAAAATGGTTTGGAACACCTACTTGGTATCGATATTCAGCAGGAACAGGAACAGGAACAGGAACAGGAACAGGAACAGGAACAGGAACAGGAACAGGAACAGGAACAAAGTTAACATGTGGTTCATATGGAATACGTGATAAAAATGGGCAATGTAATGAACTTTTTTGAATGGGTTGTAATAAAACATATCATGAAAATTTTAAGATGAGGAATGCATGATTAAATTTATATTATTATATTTATCATTATGTAACTGTGCATATGCAAACTCACCATGCACTCAAATGATTAAAAGTTTAAATATAACGCAAAAAAAACAATTGGAAATAGATATTTCCAGACAAGCACACATAGAAAAAGCGAACATACTTAGAGTATTTAAAGATAAAGACTGGCTAATTATGTATGCCGACACATATGTTTCAGATGAAACGTTTTTTTTCTATGATGAAGATATATACAATAAGAAAACCCTCATCACAGAATGGAGCGGTGGAGCAATCCCTGCGGAAGAGGGTGATATACAAAATTGGGTTAAAATAAATGCAAAGGGAATTCCTGATAAATTAACAAAATGCTTTTCATGGTATGCCACTTTCGGTCGAAATTAATTAATACAATGAGGAATCAGGCATACATTATGACCACCATCGTTATTACGATCCGACGTTAGACCGGTATATTACTCACGATCCGATCGGGTTGGATGATGGATGAATATATATACCCTCATAACCCACTACAGATGGTTGATCCTCTCGGGTTAAATCCAGCAGCAGGAGCACTTGCTGGTGGGGCTGTCGGTGGACCAGTAGGAGCTGTAATAGGCGGGCTTATAGGACTTGCTGTAACTTGGGCATTATTTTCGTTAGCAAAATCTGGCTCCGGGTCAGGCACTGAGGATTCAAATTCAAAGCTGGATGAGTTCAAAGATACCGAATACAAAAGAGCAAAAAGTTTTTGTGATAAAAAACCAGAAAAAGGGAACAGTGATTGCGCATCACTATCCAAGGCTATTGATCATGCTAAATTGTGTGCAAGTTTATATGAAAGTTGGGATAATAAATGGTTCCCCGGTCGACATGATATAAAAATACAAGAAAGAAAAAATAGAATTAAAATTTTATCTGAACAGCATCGTAAGGAGTGCACAAATAAATGAATGATGACCTTAAATTAGAAAATTTATTTTTGAAATATCAGGATCATCCAGATTTTTATGGTGCAAAAATTACTAATGTGGACCAAAAATCTATCGATGACGACACAATGTTGCATATGGCAGCCAGAGCAGGATCAATTGAGGATATTGAAACACTCATTTCTGGTGGAGCTAACATAGATGCGATTGGTGATTTAGGGAATACACCATTACATCAGGCAGCAATGTTTGGACAACTAAAATCAATTGTTATTCTTTTGAAGCTTAAGGCGAAAACAACAATTAGAAATGAATTCAACCAAATCCCTGCTGATGTTGCCAGAGTTAATGGTTATCATGAATTATGGGAGTTAATAAAAGACTTTCATCCTATTACAACTTACCCAGTCCGTAGGAAGAAGAAAAAATGACAAACCATCAGTGGCAGATAACCACAAAGGGATAACATGGAGCTACTATGGTTAGTTCCTAATCTTAAATTAGACTCTGGTGCTAATTTCCTTTGACATATAGTTTTTGTTATACAGCATTAAATTTAGCACATTAATGAAAAATAGCACTTTGATTTTCTATCTGTATGGTTTATGTCTCAACATGCATATATTCAGCTAAATGCACGAATAGATATTATTAACTAGTAAGGTTTTGGTCGAAAAAATGAACGGCCTGTACGGTAATCTAGTGGAAAACGCTGCCATGTGAACGACCGTGAGTGCAGTTAATGACAAATTCACACTACAACGAACGTCCGATATTATCTGCATAATTACAGTGAGTGAGTTAGTTATGAAGAACTGTTTTAGATTCACGTCCCCCTGTCGAATAGCTGAGTACCGCTGAAATTGTCTGACAAACATGAATTTGCCTAGAGGATAAAAATTGAAAATAAATTCATTACTTTATTATATGCTTTTTTCTCTAAACGTTCCTGCTGCATCAGCAGGCTACCCACCTATCATCCCCATACACAAACAAGCTGAAATAACTTCAGAAAATACTGCCTTTGAATTTTACTTGTTATCTGAAGAAAAAATAAAGATATATGAATTTGTTTGTCGAGATGGCAGTTATTATGATGAAGCAGATTTCGGTAATTTCTCGGGATTTTATCAGTGTAAATTGATACAAATCATAAAGAACGGTCGTTTGGGGGCCGATGTACTAGCCCCTGACATAAGCTGGCGATCATCGGTAACACGTGCTCGTTTTGATGTGTCGTCGATTATTGGAGGATGTAAAAATCATCCAGAATATGGACATAAAAGAATATTTTTTGTTCAAGGAATGAAAGTCATTATTAACATCCACGATCTCAAACCTACAGCTGGCATGGTAAGTCTCTTTGAGAAGTATAAATTCACTCTTGATGTGGACATAAATAACTATCCATCATCGAGATCAGAATTCTCAGGATATGAGAAAGAGACGTGTACAGCTGAATATGAAAGGATCGATCAATCAGGGAATTATATTGATAAAGTAAAAATAATAAAACAAGATGAGTAATGCACAAGTTTTCTTAATACGGAGTGTAGCTCCCCCCAATCCGTGATCTACCCCACAGTTTTATCGCCATGAATGCTCATTCCGGAACCCCGCTCTCGCTTTGCTTCTTTCTTTATAGAAACCGGTTTCAAAAACCTATCCAATGTGGCTCTGCAAGTCGTCTTTTTGGCTCATGGGAGCTGCAAAACAACGAAAGCAGCCCTAATGCAAGGGCGAGCAAACGGGCCAATGAACTGGCGAGAAATTCATAATAGGAGCATTTATGACACATTCATTTCCAACAGGATTTTGGTGGGGTAGCGCCAGTTCGGCACCGCAGACAGAAGGTAATACGCTTGGCGGCGGTAAAAGCGCTACCGTGTGGGATCACTGGTTTGCCGAGCAGCCAAACCGTTTTCATCAAAACGTTGGTCCACAGGATACATCAACGTTTTACCAGCATTGGCGCGAGGATATCGCGCTGTTAAAACGCGTTGGACACAATAGCTTTCGCACCTCGATTTCATGGGCTCGTCTCATTCCCGAAGGTCGTGGGGCAGTCAATCCTGAAGCTGTCGCATTTTATAATCAGGTCATTGATGAAATGCTCGCTCAGGGCATTACGCCTTTTATCAACCTTTTCCATTTTGATATGCCCATGGCGATGCAGCAGATCGGCGGATGGGAAAATCGCGAAGTTGCAGACGCCTACGCGGAGTATGCCGATACCTGTTTCCGCCTGTTTGGTGACCGCGTTAAACACTGGTTTACCTTCAATGAGCCGGTCGTTCCGGTGGAAGGCGGTTATCTGTATGACTTCCACTACCCTAACGTGGTGGATTTCAAACGTGCGGCCACCGTGGCCTACCACACCATGATCGCGCACGCCCAGGCGGTGCAACGTTATCGCCAGCTGGATCAGGGCGGTGACATCGGCATCATTCTCAATCTCACGCCGTCATACCCTCGCTCTGAAAATCCTGCTGACGTCAAAGCGGCTAACATTGCCGATCTGATGTTTAATCGCAGCTTCCTAGACCCGGCGCTCTTAGGTAAATATCCTGATGAGTTAGTGGCTTTGCTGAAATCTCATCATCAGCTACCGGAGTGCCGCAGCGGTGACCGTGAGCTATTGGCTCAAGGCGTGGTCTCACTTTTAGGCATCAATTACTATCAGCCACGCCGTATTAAATGCCGCGACAGCCTAGTCAATCCTGATAGTCCATTTATGCCTGAATGGTTCTTTGAAAACTATGAAATGCCAGGCCGTAAAATGAACCCTCATCGTGGATGGGAAATTTATGAGAAAGGTATTTACGACATTCTGACCAATCTACGTACTGAATACGGCAATCCGCGCTGCTTTATTTCTGAAAATGGCATGGGCGTGGAGAATGAGCAGCGATTTATCGAGAATGGACAAGTCCAAGACGACTATCGCATTGAATTTGTGCGTGAACATCTGCAATGGGTGCATAAAGCGATTCAGGAAGGCAGCCAATGTTTGGGCTATCACATGTGGACATTTATTGATAACTGGTCTTGGTGTAACGCTTACAAAAACCGCTACGGCTTTATTCAGCTCGATCTCGCAACCCAAACCCGAAGCGTGAAAAAGAGTGGTGAATGGTTTGCGCAGGTTTCGCACGCGAATGGTTTTTAATGTGATTCTTCGGTAATTCACTGACATTGTTCATTGAAATCGCAGCTAAACGGCTGCGATTTCAGTCCACATTTGTTTTATGCGCCACATTGTTTTTTTGCTAAACTGTGTGCATTCGCCCGAACATTAGTTATTTCATTGAAAATGAAGAAAAAACGCCCTGTACTTCAAGATGTCGCAGATAAAGTTGGAGTGACGAAAATGACGGTTAGCCGTTATTTGCGCAACCCATCACAGGTATCTGCTGCACTTCAAACGAAAATTGCAGTGGCGCTGGACGAACTGGGCTACATCCCTAACCGCGCACCGGATATTCTTTCCAACTCTACCAGCCGCGCCATTGGCGTACTGCTTCCTTCTCTGACCAACCAAGTTTTCGCCGATGTAATTCGCGGAATCGAAAGCGTCACCGACGCACATGGTTATCAAACCATGCTGGCGCATTACGGTTATCGGCCAGAAAAAGAAGAAGAGCGTTTGCTTTCCCTGCTCTCATATAACGTTGATGGGCTGATCCTGTCTGAAAGAAACCACACCGCGCGCACGCGTAAAATGATCGAAGTATCGGGTGTACCGGTCGTCGAAATGATGGACTGCATTACGCCATGTATTGATACCGCGGTGGGATTCGACAACTTTGAAGCTGCTCGGCAGATGACTCAGGCCATTATCGATCGTGGCCATCGCAAAGTTGTTTATTTTGGTGCTCGTCAGGATGAGCGTACCGTCATCAAACAGCAGGGTTATGAGACGGCGATGCATCATGCCGGCCTGCAACCACGTAGCGTCATGATACCGCGCGGCTCTTCTTATTCGGTGGGCAGTGAACTGTTGCGCGAAGCGCTAGATCGCTATCCTGATATGGACAGTATTTTCTGTACCAACGATGACTTAGCGGCTGGTGCGGCTTTCGAGTGCCAACGCTTAGGTCTGCGTATTCCTCAAGATATGGCGATTGCCGGATTCCACGGCCACGATATCGGTCAGGTAATGACGCCTAAATTAGCCAGCGTACTGACACCGCGTGAGCGGATGGGTCAAATCGCGGCCGAACGGATGTTGTCTCGTCTACGTGGTGAAACCATTTCCTCTCAGATGGTCGATGTCGGCTTCACCTTACTTTATGGTGGCAGCATCTAATTACCCAGCAATCCCCCCCCTCATAATAGTTAATTCCCGTTAGTAACTGAGAGTAACCTCACAGTTATTGAAGCTACTTTGCCACAAATCTTGCTAATTATTATCGCTACTCAGACAATGTTACCCATAACAAGTTACCAGTAACATTGCATTTAGTGGATGGAAAACCGTCCCCTCTCTGGAGTAGAAATGAGCGATAAAAAACCACAACACCACGTTTTTATTCTGATGGGCGTATCTGGCAGCGGTAAATCTGCTGTAGCAACCTCTGTAGCCCAACAGCTCGGCGCAGGTTTTCTGGATGGCGACTTCTTGCACCCACGCGCCAATATCAAAAAAATGTCTGAAGGCCACGCGCTGAATGACGAAGACCGAACTCCATGGCTGAAAGCGGTTAATGACGCCATTTTCGCTATGCAGCGGACCAACGACGTCTCTTTGATCGTTTGCTCTGCGCTTAAAAAGCGCTACCGCGACATGCTGCGCGACGGTAACAAAAACGTTTCCTTTATTTACCTGAAAGGCGATTTCGATCTTATTGAAAGCCGTCTGCTGGCGCGTAAAGGCCACTTCTTTAAACCTCAGATGCTTGTTTCTCAATTTGAAGCGTTAGAAGAACCTACCAGCGTTGAGCAGGACGTTCACGCTGTCGACATCAGCCTCCCTCTGGACGGCGTTGTTGAAAACACAATTAAAACCATTAAATCTGTGATTTCTCAGGGGTCATAATGAGTACTTTTACTCTCGTATTTACCGCCGTAGGCTCGGTCCTACTGCTGCTGTTTTTAGTGATGAAAACCCGTATGCATGCCTTCGTTGCTCTGATGCTGGTTTCTATCGGCGCGGGCATTTTTTCCGGCATGCCGCTAGATGATATTGCCAAAACCATGGAAAAAGGCATGGGAGGAACATTAGGCTTCCTCGCCATCGTGGTTGCGTTGGGTGCCATGTTTGGCAAAATCCTGCATGAAACCGGCGCGTTAGATCAGATAGCCGCTAAGTTGCTAGATAGCTTTGGTGAAAAACGAGCGCACTATGCGCTGGGTATCGCCGGTCTAGTCTGTGCACTGCCGCTGTTCTTCGACGTAGCTATCGTATTGTTGATTGGCGTGGTGTTCGCCGTTGCCCGTCGTACAAATGGCAACGTTGTTAAACTGGCTATCCCACTGTTTGCCGGTGTTGCTGGCGCAGCGGCATTCTTGCTGCCGGGGCCAACACCGATGCTGCTGGCTTCCCAGATGGGCGCTGACTATGGCTGGATGATCCTGATTGGTCTGTGCGCAGCGATTCCGGGCATGATTTTAGCGGGTCCTCTGTTTGGTAACTTCATCAGTAAACACGTGACGCTGGCTCTGCCTGAAGATATCCAAGAGCCAAGCTTGGATAAGAGCAAACTGCCTTCTTTCGGTTTTAGTCTGGCGCTGGTTCTGTTCCCGCTGGTTCTAGTTGGTATGAAAACCATCGGTGCACGCTTTGTTGAAACCGGCACTGAACTGCACAAATGGCTGGAATTTATCGGTCACCCATTCACGGCAATTCTAATCGCCTGTCTGGTTGCGATTTATGGTCTGGCGATCCGTCGCGGCATGAGCAAAGAGAAAGTGATGGAAGTGTGTTCTGCGGCAATCCAGCCTGCGGGTATCATTCTTCTGGTTACCGGTGCCGGTGGCGTATTTAAACAGATTCTGGTGGATTCCGGCGTTGGCCCAGCGTTAGGTAATTCTCTGATTGGCGCAGGTCTGCCAATTGCGGTTGCCTGTTTCGTTCTCGCCGCTGCGGTGCGCGTGATTCAAGGTTCTGCTACCGTTGCCTGTTTAACCACCGTAGGTTTGGTTCTGCCGGTTATTGGCGAGCTGGGCTACAACGGCGCACAGATGGCGGCGCTTTCCATCTGTATCGCGGGGGGTTCTATCGTACTGAGCCACGTCAACGACTCCGGCTTCTGGCTGTTTGGTAAATTTACCGGCGCAACCGAAGCACAAACCCTGAAAACCTGGTCCGTGATGGAAACCATCTTAGGCACCACGGGCGCAGTTGTTGGTATGATCTTCTTCGCGGTGATGTAATTTTTACGAATACAAAAAAGGCGGCCTAATTAATCATTAGCCCGCCTTTTTTTATGTTCACTGAAGATAATTACGAACGAGAGAAAATCAGGTGCAAACCGAAGCCGATAAACAAGACGCCTGCGACGCCATCAATCCACTTGGCTAAACGCTGATAACCACGGCGCATCACCGGCAGCGCAAATACCGATGCTACAATGCTGAACCAAACAAAGGTTTCAGCCACAATCATCACGAACAGGCCAACGCGCTCTGGCGTACTCACATTGTCGCCGACGAACAGTGAAAACACCGAACCGAAATAAATCACCGCTTTTGGGTTCGACAGGTTAGTGAGAAAACCGCGCAGGAACGTTTTTCCACGAGCTGGCAGCGTGATACTTACCTCTTCGCCGCTGTCTAACTGGCCTTTTGCACGCGCAGACTTAAGGAGCTGATAGCCCATCCACGTCAGATATAAACCACCGCCCACGGTGATAATGCTATGCAGCCATGCCATTTTCATCAGCAGTAGATGAAGCCCCATCAGCGCAACTGCTGCCCAAATAACGATACCCAGTGTAATTCCCACTACGCCCTGCATTGCTTCAGAACGAGAACGGCTGACCGCCGTTTGGGAAACAAAAAAGAAATCAGGTCCGGGAGCCATTAAAGCCACCAGATGAACCAATGCCACCGTCAAAAACAACATCATCGGAGTTAACTCTTATAATTAGGGGGGAAATTCATGCTACCACTAAGTCTGTGAATAATTAAGGGAGCGATCACACCGGCAGCATTAAACGAAAACAAGCACCTTGCTCATTTTCATTAACCAACATGATATCGCCACCGTGCAGCTGCAGCATTCGTTTCACAATCATCAACCCCAATCCCCCCGAGGACTGGCGGCGCACGCCTGAGAGCAACGATGGACGCTCAAACAGCCCCGCTTTCAGCTCCTCTGGAATACCTACGCCGCTGTCGGTCAGTTGAACCCAAATTTGCCCTGCCTGATACCAAAGTCTCACCGCAATATTTCCCCCCTGCGGCGTATGGCGGATCGCATTATCCAACAGGTTGGTTAGCACGCGCTCCATCATATAAATATCGGCGTTGACCAGCGGTAAACCTTTGGCAATATCCGCAGTCAGTTTAATTTGGCGAGTTTCTGCCGCCAGCTCAAACTTCTGAAAAACATCCTGTAAAAGCTCGCTGAACGACATGCGTTCTTTCTGCGGTTTAACCGCGCCATATTCCAAACGAGCTAGCTCAAATAACTCCTGCGCTAGTCGCCCAACTTTAAGGCTTTGCGCTAAGGCAATGTCCAGATAACGCTTGCGATCCACTTCGCTTATACTTGCCGACTTCACCGATAGCGTCTCGAGATAGCCATGCAAAGAGGTCAACGGCGTGCGCAAATCATGTGAAATATTGGCAATAAATTCACGCCGTTGTTGATCCTGTTCTGCCAAGGTTTTCCACTGCTCGGCAATGCGCCTAGCCATCAAAACAAATGCACGCCGAAGCTGAGTCACTTCATCACTTTTTACATCAGCTTCGGGTACGCTCAGCGCCATAACACGAGCGTAATCCAGCCCTTCCTGCTCAAGTTTACTCACCTGGCGAGTAAGCTGACGCACCGGTTTTGTCACCCAGCGGAAAGCCAGCCAGCCGGCCAGTGAACCAAACAGCACAATCAATCCCATCGACCCCACGACGGTCCATACCGTCGAGCCAATGCGGGCATCATCCGTTAACCGAGCGTAATCCTCTCCCAGCAAAACAACGTACAAATAGCCTTCGGTTTTTCCCTCAACCTGTAGCGGTGCAACGCTAAAGACCTTTCGACCGTCGACACTACGCGGATCGTCGCCGTAAACCGGCATGCTTTGCCCCTGCATTAGCGCATTGATGGGTTGAAGACTCACATCACGACGTTTAATTCGCCCTTCTGGCGCCGCATCACCAATAATATGCCCCTGCTTATCAAGCAGATAAACTTCCACGCTCGGATTCACCGACATCAGCTGATCAAACAGCTTTTTTACCGAGGCAGGATTGAGTCCCTGCTCACCGAGCAACCGGTTATTCTCCGTAATATGCTGAGCAAGATTGACGGACAAACGTTGAATAACCTGCTGGCTATATTGCGTATTACTGCGTACCTGAAGCCAACCCGATACCGCACAGCAAGCGACCAGCAACAGCGCAAACACCAACGTTAAACGCTGGGATAAACTCAATCGATTCATTTAATTTCCCATGCTCGACGCCGTAAATTTATAGCCAGAGCCCCAAACGGTCAGAATATGCTGCGGCTCGGAAGGATCGGCTTCAATTTTTATGCGTAGCCGATTGATATGGGTGTTAACCGTATGTTCGTAGCCATCGTGCTGGTAGCCCCACACCTGATCGAGAAGCTGCAAACGAGAAAAAACTTTGTCGGGATTTTTAGCGAAAAAATACAGCAAATCAAACTCACGCGGCGTGAGATCGACAGGTTGTTGATCCTTCCAAACCGCTCGCGCTATAGGATCGATGATGAGCCCCGCAATTTCCAAACGCCCTGCATCCATCTGCAAATTACGGCTCATCGCTTCCTGACGGCGAAACAGCGCTTTAACGCGTGCTGCCAGCTCAATCATCGAAAACGGTTTGGCTAAATAGTCATCGGCGCCTAGCTCTAATCCCAGAACCCGGTGCACTTCACTGGAGCGGGCGCTAATCATAATAATCGGCGTATAACGCGTCATGCTGCGCGCGCGACGGCAGATATCAAGCCCATCAATACCCGGCAACATCAGATCTAAAATCAGCGCATCCCAACCGCCCTGCTCCAGCATCGCCATACCGACAATGCCATCAGCCGCGTGCTCTATGTGGTAGCCCTCATCACGCAGATGCAGCGCCAGTAAATCGGCAATATGCGCGTCATCTTCTACAATTAGAATTCGCTTCATTCCTTCCATCGCGTTCCGGCTCCACGTGCATTTTTATAATTAGTCTACACAGGGTTTGCGCCCTGAGTTATCACAAATAATTTATAACTCTGTGAGGCTTTGCTGAACAAGTGAACGCAATACTGGCCCTGACCCCATTTTCCATAAGGATCTGACCATGAGAAAAATTATTACGGTTGTTATGTGTAGCACTTTACTGATGGGCAGCGGATTCTCTTTCGCTGCTGATACAACAAGTACATCCGGCGATGGTATGCAGCAAGAGCCACATAAAATGGATCATATGAGTAAAAAACCGCAGGAAATGAAAAAACAGCACTTGGACGCGATGCAAAAAGGCGAAGCGCCTAAACAAGATGAAATGAGCAAAGATCAGATGGATAAGAAACCCATGAAGCAAGGCGATACGCTGAAGAAAACGAGTTCAGGGTATTAATTTACGACTAGGTAATATTGGCTCCCTAGCCAGCTTCCCCCTTAGCAGAGGAAGGGCCATTCGAGCTTATTCGGGACCCACTGCACAGTTCCCTCTCCTGCGAAGGAGAGGGTTAGACTGAGGTTATTTACATGCAGAATTATTTTAGCGGCGTGTAAATATCAAAACGGTGATTTTTGGTGGTGGTGGCCGCATGAGCCGACACATCGGCCAACGGCGGAGCATAATCAGGACGTTTTACCACGATACGTTTCGTCGCCAGTGCGCGAGCGGGTGCTAGTAATGCATCGGCATCCAAATCAGCGCCCACCAATGACTGGAACACCCGCATCTCTTTCTTCACTAGCGCACTTTTCTGTTTGTGCGGATACATCGGATCGAGATACACCACTTCTGGCGCAGGGCTAAGATCTTTCAACGCATCAATACTGGAGGCATGCAGCAAAGTCAGGCGTTCTTGCAGCCAGCCGCCGATTTCAGGATCTGCATAGCCACGCTGCAAACCATCGTCGAGCAATGCCGCCACCACGGGATGGCGCTCCAGCATACGCACATGACACCCTACCGACGCCAACACGTAGGCATCGCGCCCTAATCCTGCGGTCGCATCCACAACGCTCGGCACATAGCTACCTTTAATACCCACGGCTTTTGCCACCGCTTCACCACGGCCGCCGCCAAACTTGCGGCGATGCGCCATCGCACCGGCCACAAAATCGACAAAAATAGCGCCCAGCTTGGGTTCATCCAACTTGCGCAGTTCTAAATGCTCAGGCGTTAATACCAACGCCATTATCGCGTCAGGATCGTGAACCAATCCCCAGCGCTCGGCTAAATGAGATAAGGCGCCGCTATCGGCGCCCTCTTCTAACAATAACTGAATACTCAACGCATTAGCCCTTGATGCCGTAGTGACGCAGCATGGCATCAATTTTCGGCTCACGGCCACGGAAGTTTTTGAACAGGTTCATTGGCTCATCGGAACCACCCTGCGACAGGATGTTGTCCAAGAACGCACGGCCGGTATCTACGTTGAAAATACCCTCTTCCTCGAAGCGAGAGAACGCATCAGCAGACAGCAGCTCTGCCCACAGATAGCTGTAGTAACCCGCTGCGTAGCCACCAGCAAAGATATGGCTGAACGCATGTGGGAAACGGCCCCAGCTTGGTGACGGCATCACCGCTACTAGCGCTTTAACTTCTTTCAAAGTATCGAGAATACGAGCGCCTTGTGCAGGGTCGAACTCAGCATGCAGACGGAAATCAAACATCCCAAATTCTAGCTGGCGCAGGATAAACAGCGCGGCCTGATAGTTTTTCGCCGCCAACATTTTATCCAGCATTTCCTGAGGAAGCGGCTCATTGGTCTGGTAATGACCCGAGATAAAGGCCAGCGCTTCCGGCTCCCAGCACCAGTTTTCCATAAATTGACTTGGCAACTCGACGGCATCCCATGGCACACCGTTGATCCCTGAAACGCCTGCGGTTTCAATCGTGGTCAGCATATGATGCAAGCCGTGACCGAACTCATGGAACAACGTGGTCACTTCGTTATGCGTAAACAACGCAGGCTTATCACCGATTGGACGGTTAAAGTTACAGGTCAAATAGGCAACCGGCTTCTGTAGGCTACCATCGGCACGACGTAGACGGCCTACACAGTCGTCCATCCACGCACCGCCTCGCTTATGCTCACGGGCATAAAGGTCGAGATAGAAACTACCACGCAGCTCACCGGTCGCATCATAAAGCTCGAAGAAACGAACCTCTGGATTCCATACGTCAATATCATGACGCTCTTTAGCCGTGATACCGTAAATACGTTTCACCACCTCAAACAAACCGCTCAATACGCGCTGTTCAGGGAAGTAAGGGCGCAGCTGTTCATCGCTGATAGAGTACAGATGTTGTTTCTGTTTTTCGCTGTAGTAGGTGATATCCCACGCTTCCAGCTCGGTAACGTCAAAGTGCTGACGCGTAAACTCACGCAGTTCAGCCAGCTCTTGCGCGCCTTGAGGACGAGCTCGCTCGGCTAAGTCATTCAGAAATGCCAGAACCTGCTGTGGGTTTTCCGCCATTTTGGTTGCCAATGACTTATCAGCATAGGATTTAAAACCAAGCAGCTGAGCCAATTCGTGACGCAGTTGCAGAGTTTCAGCCATGATTTCGCTGTTATCCCACTGACCTGCGTTTGGCCCCTGATCGGATGCACGAGTGGTAAACGCCTGATACATCTCATGGCGCAGCTCGCGGTTGTCGGCATAGGTCATCACCGGCAGGTAGCTCGGGATATCTAGCGTTAACAGCCAGCCCTCTTTTTCTTTGGATTCAGCCAGCGCCTTCGCAGCCGCTAATGCACTTTCAGGCAGACCAGAAAGCTCTTTTTCATCAGTAATTAGCTTGCTCCAGCCCATGGTCGCATCCAATACGTTGTTACTGAATGCAGAACCCAATTCGGACAGACGCGCCATAATTTCACCATAGCGCTGCTGTTTTTCTTTCGGCAAACCAATACCAGACAGTTCGAAATCACGCAGTGAATTTTCTACCGCTTTCTTCTGCGGTTTAGTCAACGAAGCAAAACCCGCGCCGTCTTTCAGGCTGCGGTAGGCCTGATACAGCCCTTCATGCTGACCTACCCAAGTGCCGTATTCAGACAACAGCGGCAGGCACTGTTCGTAAGCTTCACGCAGCTCAGGGCTGTTTTGCACTGAATTCAAATGGCTGACCGGAGAAAAAATACGGCTCAGACGATCGTCAACCTCAGCCAGCGGCTGGCACAGATTATCCCACGTAAATGGCGCATCTTGCGCGACCACGCGCTCCACTTCGGCACGACAATCTGCCAATGCGTTTTTCACCGCAGGAACGATGTCCTCAGGTTTGATTTTAGAGAATGGTGGCAGTTCGAACGGCGTCAGTAACGGATTGGTCATAAGAAAGCGTCCTATATAGTTTTGCCATTAACAACAAAGGTTAACGGTCTTGGCCGCATCAGTGCGGCATATAAATCGACTTAGCCAGCCCCCCAATGCGTCGGGCAACCGGCATAAAAACGCTGTTTAGATCTAAGATGAGGTTAAGTGTAGCGAAAATCAATGGCTGGCGGGTTCAATCGCTTTGATAGGAGGCACCACAAGCAAAAATACATCTAGCGGCAAGAAACCTGTTCCATAACATTATTATCGTAAGTAATGGCAAAACCCGCAGGATAAGGGCTGGGTTGCTGCATTTTAAATGCTAATTGTTGGTGGGGGGACAATTGCCAAGACAGGTATTTTTCACTGATAAAATACCCGTCACTATTACCTAATAAATCAACTAACTGTGAGGCGTTCTTTGTGCATAAGTCGCTCTCAACAGCCAATCGCCACACCATTTCAAGTCGGTGCTCAGACAGCTTCCAGCGCTGCTGATCAAATGGGCTTGAGCCGTAGTGTTTAAGCTGTTCTAAGCTATTAGAATCCATACAACTACACAACGTGAGTACGAGAGCTATGATACTAAAAATGTACAAGCCTCCCTCCTTGGGCATAACATTCCTTGTCACACAATTATCTGCTTTAAGGATTCGCTCATCCCTTATCTGTATCACAAAACCAATATGCGATAATCCATAAAGTCTTTCATCGCCATACCGTTTATACTTAACCGTCACCTGCTGACATGCCGCGATGCCCGCAGCCCAAAAGAGCAGACTCGCTGTGCCTTGTCACGGTCTTAATTTACCTATCCTAATGATTTTATTTTAGTTATTAGAATATACGAAAGTTTAAACTCACTATGCTTAGTTATCGCCACAGTTTTCACGCCGGCAATCACGCCGATGTCCTCAAACACACCGTTCAGAGTTTGATTATTGAATCGCTGAAAGAAAAGGATAAGCCTTTCCTTTATCTGGATACGCATTCCGGCGCGGGGCGTTATCAGCTCAGTGGTGAGCATGCAGAAAAAACCGGTGAATACCTCGAAGGTATCGCGCGTATTTGGCAGCGCGACGATGTTCCTGCCGAGCTTGAAGCCTATCTGAGCGCGGTAAAACACTTTAACCGTGGCGAACAACTGCGTTACTACCCAGGTTCGCCATTAATTGCTCGCCAGCTGCTGCGCGACTTCGACAAAATCCATCTGACCGAGCTGCACCCAACGGATTTCCCGCTGCTGCGCAATGAATTCTCTAAAGATGAACGCGCAAAAGTGATGAAAGCCGATGGCTACCAGCAGCTCAAATCACAGCTTCCACCTTTGTCACGCCGTGGCTTCGTGTTGATCGATCCGCCGTATGAGATGAAAACCGATTATCAAGACGTGGTGAAAGGCATTCAGGAAGGCTATAAGCGTTTTGCCACCGGCGTCTATGCGCTGTGGTATCCCGTGGTGCTGCGTCAGCAAATCAAACGCATGACTCGCGATCTGCAAGACACCGGTATTCGTCGCATTTTACAAATCGAATTAGCGGTTCGCCCAGACAGCGACCAGCGCGGTATGACCGCTTCCGGAATGATTGTGATCAACCCACCGTGGAAGTTAGAACAACAGATGCGCGACGTCCTGCCTTGGCTGCATAAAGTGCTGGTGCCAGAAGGTACGGGTCATGCCAAAGTTGAATGGATTGTGCCGGAATAATTGAAGTCATTGCTGTCTGTCTCCCTTAGCAATATATATTAAGGGAGACAGAATTTAGCGCGTAAAACTACTCATCATCACCATCAACGTGCTCTCGGATCAGCGTCATAAACGGCGCACCAAAGCGATCCAGTTTACGCTGCCCCACGCCGTTAATGCTCAGCAATTCGCTAGCGCGAATCGGCATCTGCTCTGACATTTCTAGCAACGTTGCATCGTTAAATACCACGTATGGCGGGATATTCTCTTCGTCAGCAATCGCTTTGCGCAGCTTACGCAGCTTGGCAAACAGCTTGCGGTCATAGTTTCCGCCGTAGTTTTTGCTGGCATGGCTACTGCTGCTGCGTGATTTGAGATTGATGACGCGTGGAACGGCCAACTGAAGTGGAACTTCGCCGCGTAAAACCGGACGCGCCGATTCAGTCAACTGCAGCGCGGAATGCATCGCAATATTTTGCGTCACTAAGCCCAAATGAATAAGCTGGCGCAATACGCTGACCCAGTGTTCGGTCGTATGGTCGCGCCCCAGTCCATAGACTTTAAGCTTGTCGTGACCAAACTCGCGAATACGGGTGTTATTCGCCCCGCGCAGGATTTCAACGACATAGCCAATACCAAATCGCTGACCCACGCGAGCAATCGCGGACAGCGCCTTTTGCGCGTCCTCTAGCCCATCGTAGCGTTTTGGCGGATCGAGACAAATATCGCAGTTGCCACAGGATTCTTGCCGTCCTTCACCAAAGTAATTCAGCAACACTAAACGACGGCAGGTTTGCGCCTCAGCAAAAGCGTTCATTGCGTTTAGCTTATGGCGTTCAATCTCTTTCTGCTGCCCTTCAGGTTTTTCTTCTAAACAACGGCGCAGCCAAGCCATATCGGCAGGGTCATAAAGCAGAACGGCTTCAGCGGGTAAACCATCGCGCCCAGCGCGACCGGTTTCCTGATAGTAGGCTTCGATATTACGTGGAATATCAAAGTGCACCACAAAACGCACGTTGGGCTTGTTAATGCCCATGCCGAACGCAACCGTTGCCACCACAATCTGCAGATCGTCGCGTTGAAATGCTTCCTGCACCGAAGAACGATGTTCGTGATCGAGCCCTGCGTGATACGCCCCGACGCTAAAGCCTCGGCTTTGTAAACGCGCCGTGGTGTCTTCGACTTTGGCTCGGCTGTTACAGTAAATAATGCCCGATTTGCCGCGCTGTTCCTGTACGAAACGAATCAGTTGATCCAGCGGTTTAAATTTTTCGATCAGTGTGTAGCGGATGTTTGGGCGGTCAAAACTGCTAACCTGAACCAACGGATCGTTTAACGACAGCAAACGCTCAATGTCATTACGCGTGGCATCATCGGCGGTAGCCGTGAGCGCAATAACCGGGATCTCAGGGAAACGCTGCTTAATCAGACCTAATGCGCTGTATTCAGGACGGAAATCATGGCCCCACTGTGAAATACAGTGGGCTTCATCTACCGCCAATAATGCAGGTCGCCAGTGCGGAAGCTGATCGAGGAAGTTATCCATCATCAGTCGTTCTGGCGCAATATAGAGAAGCTTTATCGCCCCACTGCGACAGCCAGCGTATACCTCTTGCTGTTGTTCACGGTTCTGCGTGGAGTTCAGACAGGCCGCGCTAACGCCGTTCGCCTGTAGCTGATCGACCTGATCTTTCATCAAGGAAATCAAAGGAGAAACCACCAGCGTTAAGCCATCCATCACCAACGCAGGAATTTGATAACACAGAGACTTGCCGCCTCCGGTTGGCATCACAACCAGACAATCCCGTCCCGCGATCGCAGCATTGATGATAGTTTGCTGTCCAGGACGAAACTGCTGATACCCAAAAGTATCGCGCAAAACCTGTTCTGCCAGCATTTCTGCATTGATTACGGCTGCCGTTGCCACGCTGCTCCTCAACCAAAGGGGTGATAAATTAAGACCGGCGCTATTTTAGGCGTATGCACCGGTTTTGTCGTTAGCGGATATGCGTTGCGTGCAAATTACATGAAATCGTTGAGCATGATGCCCACGCCAAAACGGGTTTGATTGAAGTTGTAATCAATCATTGATTCACCGTAGCCGCTATACAACTGAGTGTAGAAGCGCAACGTTTTCGTCATCGGATAGCTCCATCCCAGCTCACCGCCGCCGTAACCGGTGTTCCAGTTATAGTGCCCTTTGGCCGTAAAGACGCTTTCTCCCCACTCATAGCCCACCTGCGCTTCGTAGTAACCCATGTATTTGGTGATATCAGGGTTATCATCTTTGCTGCTGCTTTCGGGAATGCGATACCACGGCTTAATCTGCGCTTGGAAGTTACCGTTTTGCGCCATCAAACGCGCATAAACACGGTTCCAGCTGCGCGACGTTGGATCAGAGCGTCCGTTAGACTGATGATTAAAGCCGGTTTCTATATCGCGAAGCGTCCAATCACCCAGCTGATAATCCGTTGCCCAGCCGACAAAAAGCTGTGGCTCGTAGTTGGTTTCACGGAACGGAGAAGATGCGCTACGGTTGAAAGCCTGCCACCACGCGCGCTGCGTATAAGACATCCCCAACACCGAGTTATCACCTGCAATTCCACGGATGATAGGGAACGCTAGGCTGAGCTGGAATTTAACTTCGTCTTTGCGTGCGTCATCGGCCCAAGAATAAGATTGAATGGCTTCTTTGTTTACATCGCTGGTTTCAGTGTAAAGCAGGTAATTCGTATCGTAAGGATAGAGCGTAAATGGGTTATCGTGTTCAACCAACATGTTCGCGATGATGCTGCCTTTCACCTGTGGCTTATCATGAACCTGCTTTATCGTTGCCTCTTCAGCCTGAACCGCAGCAGGAACCGCCAGCAGTCCCGCTAACATCATCCATCCCTTACGCATCGTTATTACCCCTAATAGTTACGCCATCAATGATTCAAAGGCGACATTCTACACGTTAGGGACTCGGCAGGAACGTTCATCATTCTTATTGGTGCTGGAACCAAACAATAATTAAGCATAATATCAACATAAAATTAACAATAATATTAACTTTCCACCTGCAAGAAGAAGGACAGAACCATGTCAGCCACGCTCCTCACGCGCGAATCTGCTAGCGCTCTCATTAGTGAAATCTTTGTTTACCACATGCCATTTAATCGAGCCTTAGGGCTAGAACTGCAGCGTTTTGAGGCTGACTATGCCGAACTAGTTTTTGATTCCAAAGAAATGCTGGTCGGCAACGCCCATCAGAAAATTTTGCACGGCGGCGTTATCGCATCGGTATTAGATGTTTGCGCAGGCCTGGTGTGCGTGGGGTCAGCCCTATTGCGCCATGACGAAATCACACAAGAAGAGTTGCTGGCAAGGCTGTCTAAAATGGGCACAATCGACATGCGAGTGGACTATCTACGCCCTGGGCGTGGTGAGCGCTTTGTGGCTAGCGGTAGCCTGTTAAGAGCGGGTAATAAAGTCGCGGTTGCGCGCGTTGAACTTCATAATGAATCCAACCTACATATTGCTTCAGCCACCGCCACGTATATGGTCGGCTAGGTAGCATTTTTTACCAGATTTCTATGAAATCTTGGGATAAGTTAGGCTTAATTGAATCATCTCTGTTACTACTATGAAACATTCCAGAAAAATACAGTAGACTCAGCGCCTATTCATTTTTTCGGAAGTGTTTCATGGATTCGCAACAAACTCGCCAAGGTATCTTGTTTGCTCTGGCCGCCTATTTCATCTGGGGTATCGCCCCCGCCTACTTTAAGCTGATTCAGCAGGTTCCACCCACCGAGATCCTGACCCACCGCGTGATCTGGTCATTCTTCTTTATGCTGATTTTGCTTTCGCTGACTAAAAATTGGTCTAAAGTGCGTGCGCTGGGCAAAACTCCCGGCAAGATTGGCCTGCTCGCGCTAAGCGCTTGTTTGATTGGCGGAAACTGGTTGCTGTTTATCTGGGCGGTGAATAATCACCATATGCTGGAGGCCAGCCTCGGATATTTCATCAACCCATTGGTTAACGTGTTGCTCGGCGTGGTTTTCCTCGGTGAACGCTTCCGACGGATGCAGTGGATTGCGCTGGCGCTGGCGGTCTGCGGTGTACTGATTCAGCTATGGAAATTTGGCTCGGTGCCCGTGATCTCGCTTGGGCTCGCCTTTAGTTTTGCATTTTACGGGCTGATTCGTAAGAAAATCGCGGTAGATGCTCAAACCGGTATGCTAATTGAAACCTTATGGTTGCTACCGATTGCGTCTATTTACCTGTTTGGCATTGCCGACAGTGCAACCAGCCATTTGAGTGCGAATCCAATGTCGCTCAACCTGCTGTTAGTAGCCGCAGGGATCGTAACCACTATTCCGTTGCTGTTCTTTACAGCCGCTGCAACGCGCCTACGCCTTTCTACGCTGGGATTCTTCCAATACCTTGGCCCAACGTTGATGTTTATTCTGGCGATTACCTTCTACAACGAGCAAATGACGCAGGATAAACTGGTGGCGTTCGGTTTTATTTGGGTGGCACTGCTGTTGTTTATTATGGATGCGCTGTATACGCAGAGAAAATTGCGCAGCTAAAGCAGACTTTCCTCCCCAGCGATGGGGAGGAAAAGAAGAGACAGATTAAAGCCAGTTTTTGCGCTTGAAGTATAAATACGGCGCAAGCCCCGCCAAAATCATCAAACCAATCGCCCCCGGATAACCGAACGACCATTTCAGCTCAGGCATGAACTCAAAGTTCATCCCGTAGCTTGATGCCACCAGCGTTGGCGGCAGGAACACCACCGATACCACCGAGAAGATCTTGATGATGCGGTTCTGTTCAATGTTGATAAAGCCCATTGCCGCCTGCATCAGGAAGTTAACTTTCTGGAACAGCGATTCATTGTGTGGCAGCAGGGATTCGATATCTCGCAGAACTTCGCGCGCCTGCTCCAACTGGCTGGCCGGTAAACGCGCCTTACGTACCAAGAAATTCAGCGCTCGCTGGGTATCCATCAAACACAGGCGAACTTTCCAACCGATATCTTCCAGTTCGGCCAGCGTCGAAAGAGCTTCATCATATTCGTCGCCCTGATGGCCTTCCATAATCACGCGGCTAAGCTTTTCCAGATCGCTGTAGATGTTTTCGATTTCATCTGCCAGCTGTTCGATTTTGGTTTCGAACAGATCGAGTAATAGCTCGTAAGCATTCCCATCAACCAACATCTGATTACGGGCACGCATACGATACAGGCGAAACGCCGGTAGTTCGCGCTCGCGCAGCGTATACAGGCGACCATCACGGATGGTAAATGCCACGGTGGAGTTACCGGCGTGATCTTCTGCATCTTCATAATAGAAGAAGGAGTGAATATGCAGGCCGTCTTCATCTTCAAAGAAACGTGCTGATGCTTCGATATCGTCCAGTTCTGGGCGAGTTGCCAGACTTTGACCTAGCTCATCTTGAACTCGTTGACGCTCATCTTCTTCAGGTTCGACTAAGTCGACCCATAGAGATGAAGTCAGATCTTCCGTGTCATCCAGCTCCAGACGGGATAAGCGGCTGTTGTCTAATCTAAATGCACTTAGCATGCTTTTAAACTCCGTTGCGGTGACATTAAGGATCACGCATGGAGCACAGGAAACAAACGAGGGGTAACGTCACCTAGCTGTTTCAGACCATATCAGATCTGACTCATAGCGACGTATAGAGGTCGCTGACAACCACGAAGGCTATCAGCATCAGTGGATAGCCTTAGAAGTTGTACCCGCTAACGGGTTCATTGAGCCAGTATCTACTGGGTGTGTCCAAGGCGTATGTCCTCACAGATAATAGTGCGCGCATGTTACGCCGATACGAAAAAGCCTGTCAACTGGCGTTGTGACTAATTCCAGAACATTATTCACTCAGGATGTTTTATACCAAAACATTTATGGGTTTTGCTTTCAGCAACCCTGCTGCAATCGCAAATGTAAGGTAAAAATCATATCGCTAGCTTGGCTCATCTATTACCTTATAGCAATGCATTCACCGATTAGACTTCACTATTCCTAAAATCAGGCACCCCCTATGAAACAAATCACGTTTGATGATCTGAAACAACAGAGCGCCACTGCGGCCAACGCCCCTCGTTTACGCGCTCACCGCAATTTCCACCCTGAATTAAGCGATCCGGTACAGCGTCTTGCCATCGCGATGGAGCCTGGAACCTACATCCGCCCGCATCGCCATCCGCATACTTTCGAGCTTTTACTACCGCTGAGCGGCCGCTTTGTGGTGCTGAATTTTGACGAACAAGGCGTGGTAACTCGTCGCGTAGTGTTGGGCGAGGAGTGCGTGGCTTTGGAGATGGATGCCGGAACTTGGCATTCGGTGTTGTCACTGGATCACGGCGGTGTGATTTTTGAAGTTAAACACGGTGGCTATCAGCCCGTAACCGAGCAGGATTCTGCGCCTTGGGCCCCCGCAGAGGGCGAGGCCGGCACTCAGGAACTGATGGAGTGGTATTCGCAGGCGCAGGTTGGGGATAAATATTCGTTGGCCGAATAAACCCTAAACTCTCCCCCTGCAAAGGGGGAGATTCGAAAGGGATATTAAACCGGAATTACATCGCCTCTAGCTTGGCATAAGCCGCAACCAGCCACTTAATACCTTCGCCCTGAAATGCAATCTGTAAGCGGCTATGCTCACCGCTGCCTTCCAGATTGATCACCGTACCTTCACCAAACGTAGCGTGCTTCACTCGCTGACCGAGTTTAAAACCGCTGTCATTGGCGCTGATTAGGGTTCCCATGCTGGCGTGTTTAACGGGGCGAGTAACGCTGGCCCGCAGGCGCACCTCTTCCACGCACTCTTCTGGCAATTCACCAATAAAGCGAGAGGGGCGGTGATAAACCTCTTTGCCATACAGACGGCGACTTTCCGCATAGGTGATCGTCAGTTTTCGCATCGCTCGCGTCACCCCAACGTAGGCCAAGCGGCGTTCTTCTTCCAAACGACCGCCTTCATCCAGCGACATTTGGCTTGGGAACATCCCCTCTTCCATCCCCACAATAAACACCTGCGGGAATTCCAGACCTTTCGCCGAGTGCAGCGTCATGAGCTGAACCGCATCTTGATAAGCGTCTGCCTGCCCTTCACCGGCTTCAAGCGCCGCATGTGACAGGAATGCCTGCAACGGCAGCAGGTCCTCGTCTTCATCCTCATAGCTGTACTGACGCGTAGCGGTCACCAGTTCCTCTAAGTTCTCAATACGCGTTTGGCCTTTTTCGCCCTTTTCTTGCTCATACATCTGACGCAGGCCAGAATCACGCACCACGCGGTCTGTCTGTACATGCAGCGGCATATCGGCCGTATCACTGGCTAAGGCATCAATCAGTTCGATAAAGCGCTGCAATGCGCCTGAGGCTCGCCCTGCAAACACTTTTTCTTGGATCAGTTCGTGTGTGGCCTGCCATAGCGTCAGTTGACGATCGCGTGCAGCTTGGCGAATAACGTCCAGCGTACGATCGCCAATGCCGCGCGTTGGCGTGTTAACCACTCGCTCATACGCCGCATCATCATTACGGTTAGAAATCAGGCGTAAATAAGCCAACGCATCTTTAATTTCCTGACGTTCGAAGAATCGTTGCCCGCCGTAAATGCGGTATGGCATCGCCACCTGTAACAGCGCCTCTTCCAATACACGTGATTGGGCGTTGCTACGATAAAGAATGGCGCAGTCGTTAAGAGAGCCGCCGTTGTCCTGCCACGCTTTAATGCGATTCACCACAAAACGCGATTCATCCAATTCATTAAACGCGCAGTAGAGCGAAATTTTTTCGCCGTCGCCGTCTTCGGTCCACAGCTTTTTACCCAAGCGCCCATCGTTGTTTTCAATTAAGGCGTTCGCGGCTTTCAGTATATTGCTGGTCGAGCGGTAGTTTTGCTCTAAGCGGATGGTCTCGGCACCGGGGAAATCATCCAGAAAACGTTGGATATTCTCAACCTGAGCGCCACGCCAGCCATAGATCGACTGATCGTCATCGCCAACAATCATCACTTTGCCGCTATTGCCCGCCAGCATCTGGATCCATGCGTACTGGATACGGTTGGTATCTTGGAATTCGTCTACCAGAATATTGGTGAAACGTTCGCGATAGTGATTGAGGATTTGAGGTTTATTGAGCCATAGCTCGTGCGCACGCAATAGCAGCTCGGCAAAATCCACCAGCCCCGCACGGTCACAGGCTTCTTGATAAGCCTGATAGACGCGCAGCCATGTCTGTTCTACCGGATTTCCGTAGCTTTCAATGTGCTGAGGGCGCAGACCATCATCTTTTTTGTTGTTGATGTACCACATGCCCTGACGCGGCGGCCACTGTTTCTCATCCAGATTCAATGCTTTAACGATGCGTTTGAGCAAACGCAGCTGGTCATCGCTATCAAGGATTTGGAAATCCTGCGGTAGATTGGCATCCAGATGATGGGCGCGCAGCAGACGATGCGCTAAACCGTGGAAAGTACCGATCCACATGCCACCTTGGCTAGTGCCAATCAGATGTTCGATACGGTGGCGCATTTCCGCCGCGGCTTTGTTGGTAAAGGTGACGGCCATAATCGAAAACGGCGAACAGTTTTCTACCGACAACAGCCACGCGATGCGATGCACCAATACGCGCGTCTTGCCGCTTCCGGCTCCAGCCAGCACCAGAAGATTACTGCGTGGCGCAGCAACGGCTTCGCGTTGTTTATCGTTAAGGCTGTTGAGCAGATCGGAAACGTCCATAGGCACCGTTTTAAAATGGGGAAACAGACGCGTCGCTAAACGCAATACGTCTTTTTCACTGGGAATTTATACAGATTATTGGAGATTATATCAGCGCGGTGAGCGAATCCAACCGTGAAATCTCAACGTGAGGTAACAAACGGCTATCTGAAGCAGTTGTTAGGCTGCGCTCACGGTCGTTGATCCAGCAGGCTTGCATGCCGCAGCGCACGGCTCCCGCCACATCGGTGGTGAGATCATCACCCACATGCAGAATATTTCCCATGGGAACGTTTAAGCGCTGCTGAGTGGCATGGTACATGTCGTTGTACGGTTTAGCGCGTCCGTCAGGGCCTGAGCGCAATATAAATGCAAAATAGTCCGCTAAACCAAACAGGCTAGGATCCGCATTACCGTTGGTAATTGCCGCCAACGGCGCTTTTTCCGCCAAGGCCTGCAGCGTTGTGTGCGTTGATTCCGGTACCGTGATTTGGCTTCGCCAGTAAGCAAAGTTTTCCATCGCAGAATCTGCGCCAGCGCAGGCTTGAGCGTGGTTAAAACCGTTTCGCATTAACGCCAGATGCACAGCCTGCCAGCGCCAAGCGGTGACGTCGTGATAAATTTCAGGATTTTCAGCCCGTAATTCAGCGCGCAAACGTTGCCAGTCGACGCTTTGCCAATCGCGCAGTGGTTCAAAGTTTTGCTGTAAAAACGCCAGAGACTCCCGCTCGGTACGCATAATCACAGGGTGATTATCATAAAGCGTATCGTCCAGATCGAAGGTAAAAGCCGCGATCGCATTAAGCGGGCGATAGAAATGAAGCGTAGAGCACATCAGGATTTTCCTCGTTTCGCGCGTGGATGCGCTGCATCATACACCTTCGCCAAATGTTGGAAATCGAGGTGGGTATAGATTTGGGTGGTAGTCAGATTCGCATGACCCAGCAGTTCTTGCACTGCACGCAGATCGCCACTGGATTCGAGCATATGCGTCGCAAAGGAGTGGCGGAGCTTATGCGGGTTAATATGGCTGGTGACGCCTTGTTTAACGCCCCATTCAGCAAAACGCTTTTGCACGCTTCGTACAGAAATACGCTTACCCAACTTAGATACAAAAACAGCGTCATCTACCGGATCGTAAATCTCACGCAGTGGCAGCCACTGTTCCAGCCAATGAATGGCAGTACGTCCAATCGGCAGCTTTCGCTCTTTGCTCCCCTTCCCCATCACCCACACTTCGCCCGAAGCCATATTCATGTGGCGACAGTCTAACCCTACCAATTCGGAAAGACGCAGACCCGCGCCATACATCACTTCCAGCATGGTGCGATCGCGTACGGCAAGGGGATCGTTCGCATCAATATCGAGCAAACGATTTACGTCATCAACGTCGAGATTTTTGGGTAAGTGACGAGCCTGTTTAGGTGCGCTAATGCCTTTCGCCGGATTAACCGACATCACACCTTGGCTCACCTGCCAGTCAATAAAGCTGCGTAGCGCCGACAAACGCAGGGCAAGGCTTGCAGCCTCAAGGCCTTTTCGCTTGCTACGCGCGATAATCATGCGCACTTGAGTTGCATCGAGTTGCCGCCAATCGCGTAAACCAGCAGGGGCAACAATCTCAATGATGGCCGTCAGTTGATGATGATAGCTTTCGATGGTGTGCGGGCTAAGCTGGCGCTCAACGCGCAAAAAGCGCAGGAATGCCTCAACCGGCAGTTCCAGCGCCTGAGTATCGCTGCTCATTGACGTTCAATCCAGCGGCTGATTAGCCCCGGCATCAGCAATGCGAGCTGATCAAGCAACACGGTGCCTTGGCCCTGCTGGTAGTGATGGCTATCGCGACTGCTGAAGATAATCAGGCCTAAGTCACCAAACTCACCCAGCAGAGAAAGCGCGACTGAACCAACCATTTTCGCCTGAGGCAAAACCAACAGTAGCTCGGGGCCATTCAGGGTGCCGAGATAGTGATTTTGGTTCCCCAAACGCTGAATTCGCATCATTTCAAATTCATTGCGCGATAAAGCTAAATGAGCAAAGTCAGAAGGCGCATTTAGATACCATTTGTCGCTAAACAAACGAATATTGGCACCGGCTAACCCAAGAGAGCGTGCCCAGCGGTTAAACCGTTGGAGGAAATCGGCAAGGCTTTCTGCGCCTGCAAGATGCCCTTGGAGCTCAAGTAGGCGATTAAACAGAACTTCATTGGCGCTGGCCTGTTCCATCAGCAGCGTGATCTCTTCTTCCAAATTGAAGATGTGCTGACGTTGTCGGTTCAGTTGCCATTCAACTAATGAAACAGCACCACGCACCGGATGAGGGATCTGCATCTGCTCAACATTGCGTGCATTACGAATGAAGAAGTCAGGGTTCTGTCGCAGATACTCCATCACCTGCGCGTCACTTAGCGCCAGATTATCCAATACCCGATCTTCGATGTCGCTCATAGTTGTCTATCGCTCACTCATAAACGTATGAATTACAGGTGTATAAACCCATCATAAACGTGGGTCGCGGGGCCCGTCATAAACAGTGGGTTATCAGGCCCTTTCCAGCGAATTTGCAAACGTCCGCCGGGAAGATCAACCTGAACGTTTTCATCCAGCAAGCCTTGCTGGATCCCCACGGCAACCGCCGCACAAGCGCCGCTGCCGCAGGCCTGAGTTTCACCTGCACCGCGTTCATACACCCGTAGTTTGATCTGATTACGGTTAATGACCTGCATGAAACCCACGTTAACGCGTTCAGGGAAGCGTTCATGGCTTTCAAGTACCGGGCCGATGGTTTCCACCAGCGCCGTTTCAACGTCATCAACCTGAAGCACGCAGTGGGGATTCCCCATCGATACCGCGCCGCACAGGATAGTATGTTCAGACGCGCGCATGATATAGGTCTTTTCCGCTTTCACGGCTTTGAATGGGATCTTAGACGGCTCGAAAATCGGCTCGCCCATATTCACCGTGACCAATTCGTCATCGCTGACCTTGAGCACCATCCGGCCATTTTGCGTGCTCACACGAATTTCACGTTTGTTGGTTAGCCCTTTCAAGCGTACGAAACGAGCAAAACAGCGCGCACCGTTACCACACTGCGCAACTTCGCTCCCATCGGCGTTGAAAATACGATAGTGAAAATCTAAATCAGGATCGTAGGGCGGTTCAACGATCAGCATCTGATCAAAACCTACGCCGTTATGTCGATCGGATAGACGGCGGATAAGCTCCGGCGAGAAGTATACGTTTTGTGTAACAGCATCAACGACCATGAAATCGTTGCCTAAACCGTGCATTTTAGAGAACTGCATAACTACCTCTCACTCTACGCCTTAACTTCCGTGGTCACCGAACTAACATCCTGACAGTTCTCGCTATCGTGGATTATTGGCCTTGCTCTACACCGGCAACATTAGACGGTGTATTCGCGCCCTGATTTGCAGCAGGCGCGTTAGTTTGTGTGTCTGGCTGGCTCTTCGACGCCGCAGGGGCATCAGCCGGAGGAAAGTATAAAGGCCCTTTCAAACCGCAACCAGCAAGGCCGAATAGGGAAACAGCCACCAAGGCCCAACGAAATTGTTTTTTCATGGTCATTACCATTTATTGTATTAATGCGTGTGAATCCTACCTATAAGCTCTCTATAATCGCAGTTGGACCCTGAAAAGCAATAGGAAATGATTATGAACGATACCGAGTTTCACCAGTTAGCAGATAAGCTGATGTTAAACATCGAAGAGGCCATTGACGCTTATGAAGGTGATGCCGACATCGACTATGAAACCAATGGCGGAGTGATGACGCTGACCTTCGAAAATGGCAGCAAAATCGTGATCAACCGTCAGGAGCCCTTGCATCAGGTATGGCTCGCCACGAAAGCTGGCGGTTACCACTTCAGCCTGCGTGATGATAGCTGGATTTGCGATCGCAGCGGAGAAGAGTTTTATGCTTTGCTGTCAACCGCATGCAGAGCACAGTCTGGCGAAGAAGATGTGGTAATTTCGGCATAAGCCGAAACGCGAACGGCATCAGCGCCCACTCCAACTCTCCGCTGAATAGGGAAGAATTGGAGTGGTGCTGTACTTAAGATTAATGCAGCTGGAACTGTTGCTTAAGCGGCGTACCGTCGTTGTCGTCATTGACGTTGCACTGTGGCAATACGTTGGTACGGAACGGCATCACCTGAGAACGACCATCGGCGTTGACGATCTGATAGAACTGCGGCAGGTTAAAGTTGATAAAGCTGGAACCGTAGGTGAAGCGGTCATGCGATGACGAATAGAAACGGCTAACGTCGCGCACCAGCTCCTCTTTGCTGCCTTCGCAGTGGTGATAAACTTCCACACGGTTGGTTTCATCCAGAATGTAGATGTTAAACCCGTCGTTATCCCCATCTTCAAAGAAGAATTGGATTATCCCTTCGCTGGCATAACCATCAACCACGGCTGGCAAATGCACCTGTTCGGTTTCCACCTGAATAGAAAGACCATGTAGCTTGTTATTAGAAATGGCGCCATAGAATTCAACCGCATTTTCCAATTTCTGCACCGATACGCTCAGACGTTCAAAGAACAATCCCCACGTTTGCCCCGCGACGCGTACGGCTTTAAAACGCCCCGGCTCTAAACGTGTGCTAGACAAGCGCAGGTCAATACACTCAGAAACCAGCTGTTGTAGACGGGTACGGATTAGCCCGCGCAAATGCTGGCTGTAGCACAAGACTTCAACGGATTCCGGCGGTGCGGCATCCTGATGCATTTTGCCTAAGATGGTTTTCAGCGCTTCTAATACCGCCTGTTCACCGCTGAAATGCAGGGTACGCACTTCATTCCACGAGTTGCGGTACAGCAGGTCGATACTGCCAACTAAGCATTGTTGCTGCTGACCAAAGCTAAAGACATCCAGTTTACGGAAATCAAAATGCACCACCTGATTGCGGAAAGCGGCCGTTGGATCATTTTCCAAGTTGACGATAATCGCCAAATGGCGGATCTCACACGGGCTGTATAAGGCCTTTGGCGATGGCGCAGGCAAGCGAATAGGGAAATGCTGCGATACATCATGCACCAGGCTCTGAAGCTTATTGATATCGCACAGGTTATTGTTGCTCTTGATGTGTAGCTTGGTATCAGCCGTCAACAATCCGTTAAAATAGGCCCACGCCACTAATTTGTTTAAGTAGCGGTTATATTCCAACGGCTGATGGCTAATGATGGTATCGATAGTCGGCGCTTGGTTATACAAGTACCAGCCGGTGCGGTTAGCACGGCCAATCGGCACATGAATAAACGTTAAGTTCTTTTCTGACAAATCCGGCGAAATTTGCGGGTTTACCAGCGTCACTTTACCCGGCAACGCTTCAAACGCAGCGTAAAGCTTACGGGTCAATACCCCGATATCTTGCGGGCTAGCGCTCACGCTTAGGTTATTACGGCGTGCGAAGCGAATGAGGTTGCGGTAGCTCTGCATCATCGCGTCTAACAACTCATTATGCGCTTCACGCACGCGTTCAATTTTCCAATTGGCGCGGTCATCAAGCACTTCGATACGCTCTTGACTCCAGCCCCAAGACTCAACCAGTTGGCTTAAAATCTCACGACGCCAGCCGACGCAGGCTCGGCTGCGCGATAACTTTTCACACACTTTGAGATAGAAGCAACGACGAGCCAGATCGAGACGCGCAGTATCATTGATTTGCTCAAGATAGTGCGTCACACGTTCCAGCATCATGCAGTAAGGATCGAGCCCGAAGGAAACAATTTCACCTTTATGTAAACGTTGTTTGATGGTGATCGCCAGCAGTTCAGCGTTGGGATATTCCCATGAGTAAGCTTCCAGCAACAACGTTTTCAGTACCGCTTTGTACGGCGAATCGATGCTTTTATAGAGTTGCCACAGGCTAGCGCCGAAGTATTCTTCAGCAGACAGCGAGCTTAGACCGCCAAGATCGAGCCATTCGTTTGGGGTAAGCGCGCCCTGCGAGTACAACGACATCACATATTCGTCGTAATGTGCTTCCTCTTCGCTTGGCACCATATTCCACAGAATACGTTTGCCGGCTAGGCGTACCGCGGTGCGATAGAATTCATCAAGCAACAGGATATGCTGGGTAGACCCACAGTCTTCCCCACCCAGACTGCCGCTTTCGTTATGACGAAAACGGTTTTCATCGATAAGGAAGAAGCTCACTTCAACGCCCAGCGACGCAGCCCATTTCTCCAGCTGTGTACATTTTTGCTGTAACCGATTGCGCTCTTCGCCATCTAACCAAGATTGGTGGCAAACCCAAATATCCAGATCCGAACTACAGCTTTGCCCAATAGAAGAGGTGCTTCCCATTGAGTAAACGCCAGTGATCGGCAATTGGCCTGGGTGATCTGCCGCGATGGAGCCCGGAGAACGAAGATCGATTTCATGTAAGTAGGTTTGCTGATTTTCATCAGGCGTGTAGAAACAAATGCCATGGGGAACGTTACCATCAAGGTAACCCGGCATCAGCGGATGGTGGTAATGCAATAGGGTTGGCAGCAGACTGTAAACCTGTTGAAAGGCCGGCCCCATGGCCGCTAAAGCGCGATCAACTCGAAGTTGATTTATCGCATCCAGTCTCTGTTTCAGTGTCTCGATGTAGAGGTACAAGACGTTTCGCCTGATTATTCCAGTGTCTGAGAGAAGCCTGTTTCCGAACCTTACCGTTTTTCTGGTAAGAAATGTTTTAATAAGAAATTGCTGGAAACGTGATCAATCTAACACCTTGCTGGTTGACCGTAAAGTATGTAAAGCCACACACTTATTGTAGCGCCTTTCTTGTCTTTGATCTTACCGACTATTTCATCCATTCTCCTTCCTGATTATTTTCCCGCCAAACAGCCATTAGGTTCCAGCGCTGCACGTTTGCGAACAAAATGATAGGATGAAGCATAGGATAAAAATGGATATTCACATGTTAGAAATAACCCCTCAGCCAAACCAGATCCTCCGTATCGCCACCCGACAAAGCCCGTTGGCGTTATGGCAAGCCTATTATGTGCGCGATCATCTGCAGGCCCATTGGCCGGATTTGACCGTGGAGCTGGTGCCTATGGTGACGCGTGGTGACGTTTTATTAGACACTCCGCTGGCAAAAGTTGGTGGCAAAGGTTTGTTCGTCAAGGAGTTGGAACTTGCTTTGCTCGATGGACGCGCCGATATTGCCGTTCACTCAATGAAAGATGTGCCGGTCGCTTTTCCTGAAGGTTTAGGGCTGGTGACTATCTGTGAGCGCGAAGATCCACGCGATGCTTTTGTGTCACCGAAGTATGCTCGACTTGAAGACCTGCCTGAAGGCAGCGTCGTGGGCACATCAAGCCTGCGCCGCCAGTGCCAGCTTAGAGAGATCCGCCCAGACCTTATCGTTCGCGATCTTCGCGGTAACGTGGGGACTCGATTAGCCAAGCTGGATAACGGTGACTACGATGCCATTATTCTGGCCGCTGCCGGTTTAAAACGCTTAGAGCTTGAAGAGCGTATCCGCTATGCATTACCACCAGAACAATCCTTGCCAGCCGTAGGCCAAGGCGCCGTCGGGATCGAATGTCGATTGGACGATGCAAAAACCCAAGCTTTGCTCGCACCGTTAAACGATAGCGATACCGCAACTCGAGTTATCGCCGAACGCGCCATGAACACGCGTTTAGAAGGTGGCTGCCAGGTTCCTATCGGCAGCTATTCAGAGCTTAATGGCGACGAAATATGGCTACGAGCGTTGGTGGGCAAGCCTGACGGTACTTTGATTATTCGAGGCGAACGCCGTGGGCCGCGCGCTCAGGCGGCTGAATTAGGTGTTTCTCTAGCAGAAGAACTGTTAGAGCGCGGCGCGCGTGAGATTTTAGACGACGTGTATCAAGGACAAACGCCACGATGAGCATCTTGGTAACTCGCCCATCACCTGCGGGTGAGGAATTAGTCAGTAGACTACGAACCCTAGGGCGAGCGGCCTATCATGTTCCATTAATCGACTTCACGCCGGGAACTGGCCTCGCTGCGCTACCAGATCTTCTGGCACAGCTTCAGCAAGGCGATTTAGTTTTTGTTCTATCGCAGCACGCAGTACGCTATGCGCATCCGTATCTACAACGATCCGCGATAGCATGGCCACGCGAACTCCACTATTTTGCCATTGGCCGCCCAACCGCGCTGCGTTTACATACAGCAACAGGCTTGCCGGTTGCTTACCCTCAGCCTCCCGAAACGTCTGAATCTTTGCTAATGCTGCCAGCACTGAGAGATATCGCAGGCAAGCAGGCATTAATTCTACGCGGCAACGGTGGACGAGAGCTGTTGGCAGAAACATTGACCCAACGCGGCGTGAGCGTAACACTGTCAGAATGCTACCAACGCTGTGCTATCCACTATAATGGTGCAGAGCAAAGCGCTCATTGGCAACGACAGGGCATTTCAACACTGGTCGTGACAAGTGGCGAAATGCTGCAACAACTGTATGATTTAGTTCCTGATTACGATCGGCAAATGTGGTTACTGCATTGCCGCTTGATTGTGGTTAGCGAACGGTTGGCTACCCTCGCCCAGGAATTGGGCTGGAAAGACATTCAGGTAGCTGAAAGTGCTGATAATGACGCGCTGATCCGCGCGCTACAATAACTGACTATGGGAAGTGCCAAGATGACGGAACCGACAACCCCACCTGAAAAGGTTGAGGAAACGAACACCGCGACTGAACACGAGATCCAGCCAGCATCCAATCTCAATAACAATACTTCTGGTGAGCAGGTCGCTAAAACTGTGAAAAAAGAATCCACAAAAGGGCCGGTGCTCGGTGCTATCGCTATCGTTATAGCGATAGCACTTGGTGCAGGCTTGTATTATCACGGCCAACAGCAAGTTCTGGCTCAACAAGCTGAAAACAATGAACTCAGCGACCAGCTGACCGCATTGCATAACGAACAGGCTCAGGAAAAACTGCGCATTAATGCGTTGATCAACCAGCAAAACAAAGCGCTTAGCGTGACCGATCAGTTGCAAACCTCACAGTCGCAGCAGCTAAAAGAGCTTGAAGCGAAAGTAGCCGCCATTTCCGGCAGCGATGCGAAAAACTGGCTGCTGGCTCAGGCTGACTTCCTCGTCAAGCTTGCGGGCCGCAAACTGTGGAGCGATCAGGATGTGACGACCGCAGGCGCATTGTTGAAAAGCGCAGATGAAAGCTTGGCTGAAATGAATGACCCAAGCCTGATTGACGTTCGCCGTGCCATTACCGAAGACATTGCCTCGCTGGCCAGCGTCAGTCAAATTGACTTCGACGGCATTATTCTCAAGCTGAATCAGCTATCTAACCAAGTTGACGATCTGCGTTTAGCGGATAACAACACCGACGAAGCGCCGATGGATGAAGACAATGGTGAAGTATCAAGCTCATTGACCGAATGGCGACAGAATCTGGTGAAAAGCTGGCATAACTTTATGTCGGAATTCATTACCGTACGCCGTCGTGACAGCAGTGCAGAACCTTTGCTGGCCCCAAATCAAGACGTCTATCTACGCGAAAATATTCGTTCTCGCCTTCTGGTTGCCGCACAGGCTGTTCCTCGTCATCAAAACGAGGTTTATCAACAGTCGCTTGAAACTGTCTCAACGTGGGTTCGTGCCTACTTCGACATGAACGATCCGACAACCAAAGCTTTCCTAAGCCAGTTGGATGAACTCAGCCAGCAGTCCATCAATATGGATGTTCCTACCGAGCTGAAAAGCCAGCCGTTGTTGGAAAAACTGATGCAAACCCGCGTGCGTAATTTGATGGCAACACCTTCAGTGCCAGCCGCTGCACCCGCAACGCAGGGGGAATAGACATGCTTAAAGTCTTATTGCTGTTTATTATCCTGATCGCTGGGATCGTCCTTGGGCCGATGTTTGCTGGTCATCAAGGCTATGTCCTCATTCAAACGGATACCTACAACATTGAAACCAGCGTCACATCGCTGGTGATCATGCTGATCCTACTGATCGTGGTTCTCTTCGCGATTGAATGGGTGCTACGCCGCGTATTCCGTACAGGTGCCCGCACTCGTGGTTGGTTCGTTGGCCGCAAGCGTACTCGCGCTCGCAAGCAAACACGTGAAGGCTTAATGAAGTTAGCCGAAGGTGATTACACTCAGGTTGAAAAACTACTTTCACGCAATGCCGACCACGCAGAGCAACCTGTCGTTAACTATTTGCTAGCCGCAGAAGCCGCGCAGCAACGCGGCGATGACCTACGTGTAAACCAGTATTTGGAACGTGCGTCAGAAGTTGCCGATAGCAACCAACTTCCAGTGGATATTACCCGTGTACGTATTCAATTGGCGCGTGGTGAAAATCATGCCGCACGTCACGGCGTGGATGCACTGCTTAACGTGGCTCCGCGCCACCCTGAGGTTCTTCGCTTAGCTGAACAGGCGTATGTGAAAACGCAGGCATATCAGTCATTGCTTGAGATCCTGCCGAGCTTGGCGAAAGCCAACGTGTATAACGACGAAGAGATCCAAAAGCTGCAACTTCAAGCTTACATTGGTCTAATGAACGAACGTATGGCCAACGGCGGTAGCCTCGAGCTGAAGAGTTGGTGGAATGACCAAAGTCGCAAAACTCGTCATGAAACAGCGCTGCAGGTGGCCATGATTGAGCATCTCATTGAATGCAACGATCACGATACCGCTCAGCAGATTTTGGTAGACGGCTTGAAACGTAAATTTGACGAACGTTTAGTACTGCTGATGCCGAAACTGAAATCAGGTAATCCTGAACAGTTGGAAAAACTGTTGAATCAGCAAATTAAGCAGCATGGCGCAAGCGCTCTGCTCAATAGCACCTTGGGACAACTCTTGATGCGCCATGGTGAATGGCAACAGGCAAGCGATGCGTTTCGTGCCGCGCTGAAGCAGCGCCCTGATGCCTATGACTATGCATGGCTGGCTGACGCACTTGATAAATTGCACCGTCCAGAAGAAGCGGCACAGATGCGACGTGACGGCTTGTTATTGACGCTCAAGCAAGAGCAGCCTGCAAATCCATCCTAAGAATTACTTCACTTCTTGAAAGCCCGCTATGCGGGCTTTTTTATTGCCATTTTTCGGCAAAAAAAAACACCTGCCAAAAGGCAAGTGTCTAAAAGGACAATCAGATCTTAGGACAACTGATTGGTGTCTCACTCAACGTTACGCCCGTAGCTTGATGAAGGGTCAAAACCACTATCATCAGAATCGGACAATAGACACCGTAAATTGGCTCTGCGTCATTCGGAGGTTTATGAAGCTTTCGCAAACATAAGGAGGTGAATGAGCATCTACAGGTTAGTTAATGCACATGGCATGCCAAGTTTTGGTTAAATGGAATTTAAACCGTCTTTTTCCACTATCCGCTAAGCCTGAAGCTTTATGCAGTACAGAGTTTTTGTAGTTGTTAGAGATTTTCAGCTGATTGAAAGCCCATATCATGATTCTAAGTAGTAGAACTCATTTTAAGTTCATAAACTGTCGCTTAAAAACGACATTGTTTCCGTGATTATTATTTATTCAATAAAATTAATAAGTTATAAGTCTCAATTCAGAGACATCACAGATAGCCTTTGTCGTGAATAGCCAACGAGTTAAAAATAGTTTTTTAAATCAACATGATAAAAAATAGAGGTATCACAGAGAGGTTCATGGGAAATGAAGCGAAAAAAGAAGAGGAATTTTAGACGAAAAAAAACCCCGCATTGCGGGGTCTTTCTCAAGAGTGGTCGGCGAGAGAGGATTCGAACCTCCGACCCACTGGTCCCAAACCAGTTGCGCTACCAAGCTGCGCTACTCGCCGATACAATTCTTTTCACCGATAATGCTAATTTCACATTATGGTTTTCTAGCTGTGTGAAAAAGATTTCTTTGTGAAAAATCATTTTCATAAATTGGTCGGCGAGAGAGGATTCGAACCTCCGACCCACTGGTCCCAAACCAGTTGCGCTACCAAGCTGCGCTACTCGCCGATAACTCTTTAAACTACCAAGAGTTCGTACTGCTAAATGACCTCAGTCATTTTACTACTCACAGATTTACCAATTCTAGATTGGTTGTGGTGCGAAGAGAGGGACTTGAACCCTCACGTCCGTAAGAACACTAACACCTGAAGCTAGCGCGTCTACCAATTCCGCCACCTTCGCAATGCCACTTAAATCTGGGGTGGCTAATGGGACTCGAACCCACGACAACTGGAATCACAATCCAGGGCTCTACCAACTGAGCTATAGCCACCATCAATTCTTCTAACGCGGTATCGTATTGTACTACATACTACCTCAATACCACCGCAGCTCTTGCACACAAAGCTTAATAAAAAGCTTTTTATAAAACTGGTGCGCCCGACAGGATTCGAACCTGAGACCTCTGCCTCCGGAGGGCAGCGCTCTATCCAGCTGAGCTACGGGCGCTTAGCGCCGTTGCGGGAACGGATATTACGGACTTGGTGCCATGCTGTCTAGTGCTTTTTGTCATAAATATTGCGTTTGATTAGACTTTGCGCATTCTGACGCAAAAGTCGACGCTTTACTCTACGACTTCTATCAAATCATCAGTGTTTATCAGCTATCGATGGATTTTCATCCACGAAGCAAGCGGTGAGCGAACATACCGATGATAGATAAAAGTGACAACAATAAGGGGCTAAAAGCCCCTTTAACCTATGGGCTATAGACGACCGCCGTAGTAATACCCTAAAAACTTAAGCAGTTTCAGCTGACGACGCCAACGTGTAGGCTGCGACAGCAGGCGATAAAGCCACTCCAAGCCAAGCTCTCGCCAGACTTTAGGCGCGCGCTTAACATGCCCAGTAAATACGTCATAGGTTCCGCCAACCCCCATATAAAGTGCATCAGGATAAACGCTACGGCAGTCGCGCATCAGGATTTCTTGTTTAGGCGAGCCCATGGCGACGGTCACAATCTTTGCGCCGCTCATCCGGATACGCTCAAACAGCGCGGCACGTTCTTCAGGCTTAAAGTAGCCATCTTGGCTACCCACGATATTTACGTTCCATTGCTGGCGCAGTTTAGCTTCAGTTTCGGCCAAGACTTCTGGTTTACCACCAATCAAGAATACCGGCGTTCCTCGCTCTCCGGCACGCTGCATCATGGCTTCCCACAAGTCGGCGCCCGCGACGCGACTTAAATTCGCGTTTGGATATTTGCGGCGTATCGCACGAACCATGCTGATGCCATCGCAATATTTATACTCCGCGGCCCCAATCAGCTCACGCAAAGGCTTATCTACCTCAGCGGTCATGACCTTTTCAGCATTGATGGCAACCAAGGTGCCTGTTTTGAGTTCCCCATCGTCAAATAGGTGCTCAAGAAAGTGTGGCATATCACGGAAGCCCCAAAGCTCAATACCCCTGATGTCATATTTAGGAATGGGGTTTGTCGTCTGCATGTTCATTATCCTTGTAATACCTTTTCAACCGGAGCCGCAGCCCGTGATGTTCGATTCCGGCGTACGTGTTGTCGAATCAACCCAGCACTATCAAATAGCCAATAAAGTAGTTTTGCGAGCAGTAAACACAGTCCAAAGATCAGGCAGAAGAACACCACACGTGAAACAAAGGAGTCCACACCCTCACGCGCCAGCACGATAATGTTAAATACCGCACCAAAACAAAATGCCTGCATCACTGCTGCTTTGTAGCGGTTTGGTTCTCGCTTGCCCTTTTCGTAGAGCCAATCGAACCACTTAATAATCATCCCCACTGCAACTGCGCCCAACGGGATAAATGCGACGCCGCCCATCACGACCAAAGAACCAATCAGCGTTGGCGAAATAGCTAAACCAGAATGATTGTTCAGCACTTCCCAAGTAAAATAGTTAGCTGTATTGAAGACTTGATCGGGGCGCCCCGGCCACATCCAACTTGGGATGAATACATAGAAGTCACGGATGATCGGAGCCAGTCCTTGGAATTCAATCTTGTCGTAATTCTGCAGCAATAAGCCTAAGTTTTCCCACGGCGAGAATGTATCTCGCGTGAGATATAAGAACGTATAAAACGCCTCATCGCCGCTAACGTTCATCCCGTAGCGTTTAAGCGCAAGCCAGAACATACCGACAATACCTAAAACCCCCGCAGCCACTAGCATCCACAGCGTGATCCAGCCGCGAACAATGCCGATAAATAAGAACAGCGCAAAGGCGATGATAATATTGGCGCGGGTTCCCCCGACGATCACATAGGTCAAAATACCAAATGCTACCGTGCTCACTAAAAAGAACAGCCACGCACGCTGATCCTTCTTGAGAAAATAAACCACCAGCATGGCGGGAATGAAGAAGTAGAAGAAGCGTTTAAGCGCTACTCCCGACACATCACTTGAAAAGATCTGGCTATATGAATGCAGCTTAAACAGCAAGAAGCCGTTGTTCATAAAGAACACGCCAACGGTGCCAATCGCAATCAATGCCAGCAGGATCCATGTCAAATGCGCTTCGACACGGTTAACACTGAACATCGAACGTTCAACGTTAGCCTTCTGGACCGGTCTTAGGCGGGTTTTATAAGTGACATAATAAATGGCATAAAATGCCGTTGCTGAAAGCTGGGCATAAAGCAGATATTCAACGGGAACAATCGTCACATCAAACCGGAATACCAGCATACAAGTCAGCGGAAACCCAAAGTAAAACGTCAGCAAAAACAGCAATGAAAAGAACACATTGAAGTTAAAACGTACGCGACGAAACTCTTTATAGGTCAAAAATAAAACGAAAACGACCGAGAAAAAGTAGACCAGCGAAAGCCCGCCTAATTGCGCCAGAGTCATACTTGCTCCCCTGCAGCAATCGCTAATGCTTGCTGCCAACCATCTATATAGTTTGGATTAAAGAACGCAATTTGGCCCTTATCGACCCCGTTCATCTGCCGCTGCGCTTCACGCACCACGCTTGGGTCTAGCGAATCAGCGTAAAACAGTACCGGTAAATGCTGCTCAGCCAGATCCTGCCAGAATGGATTCTGGCGGCTCAAAACAAACGGCACGCCAAACTGAATCAACAGGCACAAAGTCCCAATCCCCTGCTGGCGATTGAAAATGAAATAGCCCAAATCACAGCGGCGTAAAATATCGAGATAATCATCGAAAGCCACCTGTTCGGTCAGGAGCTGTACATTCTCCACAGGAAATAAACGCTCAGCCGCGTCTCTCACTTGAGCAATATAAGCCTCATTATTCGCCGGATAGCCCAGCGGGATAATGATGCGATTGTGGCCACCGAACTGCTCTTTGATGGATTTCAACGCTTCAATATGACGATTAGTTCGATCGCCCGAATTCCCAACTAAAATAGTCAGCGGGCCATCCGGTGCTTTTTGTGGATTTTCCAGCGTCAGCGCCGGATCCATGCGCGTAGGGAAATAGAGCAAAGAAGCGGGTACGCGAGGGTGACGCTGCTGGTAATGGATTAGATCACCACGCGTAGCAAATACGTGTCCAATTCTCCCCTGAGCCACTCGGCGTAGCAGATAGAAAAGACGGAATTTCCAGCTGGTTGCATCCTCGTACAGGTCTGCGCCCCAAACATGCCAAGCTACCTGCGAGGATTTGATTTTCCCCGTCAGTATCGCAATCCACAGCGTGGGATTAAATTGTCCGTGCATGAAGAAGCGTACAGAACGATCGGCTTGAGCTCGCTTAATGACCGCTTCAGCTAAGCTTTTTTTATCGGGCCAAACGGCAACGTCGAGTTTATCAAACGCGCTAAAAGCCGAAGCATCGCGCGCGGCAACCATAAAGCGCTGCGACTGTTCTACAGGTACGCGCTCACTCAGCACATCGTTAAAGAAGCGCAGCACGGTGAGGTTATGGTGTGGGATATCCGATCCCAGAACGTGAATCAGTGTCGTCATGCCCGTCTACGATAAATCAAGAATACAGATGTGCAGAGCAGGAAATAGACGATGTAAGTCGCCATATATGCCTGAGCTGCCCCAAGAGCGCCATGCTGCGGGATCAGCCAATGAGAGAACCCGGTTAGCAAGATGAACTGGCTAACTTCGGTCATGACATAAAAACGCAGCGATGCTTTGGCAATCACCAGATAGCCAAAAACATAAGATCCGACTTTCAATACATCGCCGACCAATTGCCAAGCAAAGAGATCGCGCATTGCCGTAAATTTATTGGAGAAGAGCAACCAAATGGCGAAATCGCGCAGCAACCATACGGTAAAACTCGCCACGGCCACAGCCGGTAATACAAACATGAGCGAGCGCGTAATTTCACGGCTGATTTCATGCTTACTCACCAAACGCGATAGCGTAGGCAATAGATAAACACTAAAGGATGCCGTGATAAACTGCAGGTAGGCATCTGAAATACTGCTAACGCCCTGCCAAATCCCCACTTCATCCCAGCTATAGTGCTGAGCCAGCAGATTTCGCATCATCACATAGGCCACCGGCAGCGTCACCGACGTGATGAGCGCCATGATGGTGAATTTGCCTAGGTGACTCGCAATGGCTTTATCCCAACCGAGACGAAAATAACTTAGCGGTATATGTTGGCGTTTAAACAGCATGAATGCCGCAGGGATCACCACTATGGCCGGAACTAGCGCCAACCCAGCTAATGCGCCAGGATAGCCACCAAACGCATAGCAGAGATAGTACGCCACCACGCCCAGCAAACTACCGCCGATAATCGATAGCGCGTTGCCACGTGCGTCACGGAAGCCTTTTAGTACCGCCATAAAAAAGTTGGCGTAGGCAATCCCCATCTGGATAAACGCCACGGCGCGAACTATTGGTTGATAGTCTGCGTGCCCGAATAACCCTACGCTTATAGGTTCAGCGGCTATCAGGAATACTATCGCCAGCAGGGTCGAGAACCCTAAAATCATGCTAGATGAGGTGCCAACGACCGCTTTTAAACGATCCGGCTGCTGATGGTATTCAGCGACGTATTTGGTAATACCGTTAAAAATACCCGCACCAGATAACACACCCAAAACGGTAACCATCTGGCGAAAGTTTCCGGCCTGCCCCACGCCACTCGGACCAAAAGAGACCGCTAGAAGTTTTACGACCAAAAGCCCTACCCCGATTTTTATCAGCGTAGAGCCTGCCGTCCAAAGAGATGCTTTTGCTAATGACATCAGCCGAAGAAACTCAGGATCGTATTGATTACCGTACGTTGGTTAACGTCAGACATATTATAGAACAGCGGCAGACGGGCTAAACGCTCGCTCTCTTTGGTGGTGAAGTTATTCTCACCAGCAAAATGACCAAAACGCTCACCTGCTGGGCATTCATGCAGCGGAATATAGTGGAATACCGACATGATTTCGGCTTCTTTCAGATAGCTGATAAACGCCGAGCGCTGCTCAATATCATTCAGTTTAAGGTAGAACATGTGCGCATTTTGCTGGCAATCATCAGGTACGGATGGCAGCTCAACTTTGCCCTTTTTAGCTAACGGTAAAAACGCATCATAATAATTCTGCCAAAGCTGCAAACGGCGCTGATTGATCTTCTCAGCGGCTTCCAACTGAGCCCATAAATAAGCGGCCTGAAGGTCAGACATCAAATAGCTAGAGCCAATATCACGCCAGGTATATTTATCGACGAGGCCACGGAAGAACTGGCTACGATTGGTGCCTTTTTCACGAATAATCTCCGCACGCTCAATCAGCGCCGGATCGTTAATCAGCGTTGCGCCGCCTTCACCACCGGCGGTGTAATTTTTGGTCTCATGGAAGCTAAAGCAACCAATATGGCCAATGGAGCCCAACGCTTTGCCCTTGTAAGTCGACATCACGCCCTGAGCGGCATCTTCCACCACAAACAGGTTATATTTTTTTGCCAACGCCATAATGGTGTCCATTTCACAGGCCACGCCCGCGTAGTGAACCGGCACAATCGCGCGAGTTTTATCCGTGATAGCAGCTTCAATTTTGCTTTCATCGATATTCATCGTATCTGGACGCAGATCGACAAATACGACCTTCGCGCCACGCAGCACAAACGCATTAGCCGTGGAAACAAAGGTAAAACTCGGCATGATGACTTCGTCGCCAGGCTGAATATCCAGCAGTAGCGCAGCCATTTCCAAAGAGGCAGTGCACGAAGGCGTCAGCAACACTTTAGCGCTGCCAAAGCGTTGTTCCATCCACTGCTGGCAACGACGGGTAAAACCACCGTCACCGCACAGCTTGCCGCTGCTCATCGCAGCCTGCATATACTCAAGTTCGGTCCCTACCACTGGAGGAGCATTAAATGGAATCATGTGTTCACCTGTATAGCCAGTAGGCCGTGCTTTCAATCACGGCACCGCTGCGGATATAAAGCCGTAAAGCCGGAATATTGCCAATTTGCGTTGCGACATGCAGGCGCGATAGGCTTTTATCCCGACACCAATTTTGTGCCAATAGCATTAACTGCTTGCCGACGCCCAGACCGGTAGACTCTGGCGCAACCGCCAGTAGACCAATTCTGGCCTCACCATTATCAAGAGCTCGCAAGGTGACAAAACCTGCGGGTTTCATCTGTGCATTCAGAACTAACAGACATTGGTGGTCAAAGGTGCCCAGCACGGCTTTTTCCACCCACTCGGCGTAAAAACGCGCGCTGTCGCCTGTTTGATACCAAGGCGCGCGGAAGCGGCTGAGCGCGAAAGCCTGAGCGGCCTGAGTTCGTAGCCAAGGTATCTCCTCAGCCGAGGCAATGCGGCTAGAAACAGCCATCGTCTGTGAATTAGCAGGTTCCGTGCCAAGTTGGTCTTCTTTTATCGAAAGAGAAAGATCAATCTCTCCCTCAACCAAACGAAAACCTAGGTTCGCTAAGTCATCCGCCAACGCAACTTGGTTGGCGGGAATTTTGGCCTGCACAATATCAAACGGCTGAAAATCAGCCGTTGTTAATAATGGAGCCGCCGTAGAAAAAGCTAACTTGGCGGTACGGAGATGAAAATATTCACTCTCCCACGCCAAGGGTTCAATACTAGCGTGGATGCACATGCAATCGACCCATTAAGTATTTGCCTTTCAATTTTCTTAAGAAAAAATTATTGCAGACCCAAGCGCTCACCGGCGTAAGATCCATCCTGCACGCGCTTCCACCACGACTCATTGGCCAGATACCATTGAACCGTTTTGCGGATGCCGCTTTCGAAGGTTTCTTGAGGTCGCCAACCAAGCTCACGCTCAATTTTGGCTGCATCAATGGCATAGCGCATATCGTGCCCAGGGCGATCGGTCACATAGGTAATTAAATCAGCATAGTGCTCAACGCCTTCTGGTTTATTAGGAACAAGCTCCTCCAGAAGAGTACAAACGGTTTTCACAACGTCGATATTTTTGCGTTCGTTATGACCACCGATGTTATATGTTTCGCCAATAGCACCTTCGGTAACCACCCGATACAACGCACGTGCATGATCTTCAACATAAAGCCAATCACGGATCTGGGCTCCATTGCCATAAACGGGTAATGGCTTGCCCGCTAATGCGTTGAGGATAATCAATGGAATTAGCTTCTCAGGGAAATGATACGGACCATAGTTGTTCGAGCAGTTGGTCACGATAGTCGGGAAACCATAGGTCCGTAACCAAGCGCGTACCAAGTGATCGCTGGATGCCTTGGAAGCCGAATATGGGCTACTTGGTGCATATGGCGTGGTTTCAGTGAAGAAATCATCGGTGCCATGCAGATCGCCATATACTTCGTCGGTTGAAATATGGTGGAAACGAAATGCTTCTTTACGCGATGCATCAAGCCCATTCCAGTACTGACGAGCGGCTTCTAACATCGTATAAGTACCGACGATGTTGGTTTCGATAAAATCGGCAGGGCCGTCAATAGAACGATCGACGTGGCTTTCAGCGGCCAGATGCATGACATAGTCGGGCTGATACTGCGCAAAAACGCGATCCAATTCGCTGCGGTTACAAATATCAACCTGTTCAAACGCATAGCGCTCGTTATCAGCTACAGGCGTGAGCGATTCCAAATTGCCGGCATAGGTCAGCTTATCAACCACCACGACACTGTTATTTGTGTCTGCAATAATATGTCGTACAACGGCGGAACCAATGAATCCAGCGCCGCCGGTTACAAGAATGCGCTTCACTTCCATACCCCTTTGGTGTCAACGATGTAGTCCTGAGCAACTTGCTCAGCAGGAATGGCTTTAAACTGTTTGTGATCGACCAACATCACGATGACATCCGCGTCACGCAGAGCATCATCAATAGCAGCCAGCTCGGCATGACCAATCAGTTTCTTCGGCAACTGCTCAATATTTGGCTCAACAACCAGCGTTTTACCCACGTGCCATTCGGAAATCATATGTGCAATTTCCATCGCAGGGCTTTCGCGTAAATCGTCAATGTCAGGCTTAAAGGCCAATCCAAAGCAGGCAATTTTGACTTCAGCGGCACGTTTGCCAGTTTGAGCTAAGCAATCAGCAACGGTAGCCTTAACGCGGTCAACCACCCACAGAGGTTTACCGTCATTAACCAAACGTGCGGTATGAATTAAACGTGCCTGTTGTGGATTCTGAGAAACGATAAACCAAGGGTCAACCGCGATGCAGTGTCCACCAACGCCTGGGCCTGGCTGCAAAATATTGACGCGAGGATGACGGTTGGCAAGGGCAATTAAATCCCAAACATTGATACCCTGAGTATCACAAATCAACGACAGCTCATTAGCGAAGGCAATATTCACATCACGGAAGCTATTTTCCGTTAACTTGCACATTTCAGCGGTGCGTGAGTTCGTTACTACGCATTCACCTTCGAGGAATATCTTATAAAGCTCGCTGGCCCGCGCGGAACATTTTGGCGTCATTCCACCAATCACACGGTCATTTTGGATAAGCTCAACCATCACTTTTCCCGGCAATACACGCTCAGGACAGTAGGCGATATTTACATCTGCCGCTTCCCCAGCTTGATGTGGGAAGGTTAAATCTGGGCGAGACTCAGCCAGCCAAGCAACCATTTGCTCAGTGGCACCGACGGGTGAAGTAGACTCAAGGATAACCAAGTCGCCTTTTTTCAACACCGGTGCAATAGATTTTGCCGCAGACTCCACATAAACCATATCGGGTTCATGATCGCCTTTAAATGGCGTAGGTACCGCGATCAGGAAAGCATCGGCAGCTTCGGGTTTGGTTACCGCACGTAGGAAGCCACCCTCAACGGCCTGTTTAACGACCTTGTCCAAGTCCGGCTCCACAATGTGGATAGCACCGCGATTAATAGTATCGACGGCGTGCTGGTTCACATCTACGCCAATCACTTTCTTCTGACGTGAGGAAAATGCGGCGGCTGTTGGTAAACCAATGTATCCCAAGCCAATAACAGAGATAGTTTCAAAACTCATAACGTCACCTGATGATTTTTTAGGGCTTCAAGGATGCGCTGACAGGCGTGTCCATCGCCATACGGGTTATGTGCACGGCTCATCGCATGATATTCCTCATCATCCGTGAGAAGCCGGCTTACTTGTTCTAATATATCTTGGGTATCTGTCCCGACGAGGCGCACAGTACCTGCGTCCACAGCTTCTGGACGTTCGGTCGTATCTCGCATCACCAACACGGGTTTACCCAGTGATGGTGCCTCTTCCTGAATACCACCAGAGTCTGTCAGGATCATATAGGCGTGATTCATGAGGTAGACAAAAGGCAAATAGTCTTGGGGATCGATAAGAATCACGTTATCAATCCCACGTAGAATACGATTAACGGGCTCGCTTACGTTCGGGTTTAAGTGCACTGGATAAACAACTTGCACATCAGGATGCGTGCGAGCGATCTCGGCTAATGCACTGCAAATACGTTCAAAACCGCCACCAAAGCTTTCTCGACGATGCCCGGTAACAAGAATCATCTTCTTGTTTTTATCCAAGAAAGGATAACGCTGGTCGAGGCTTTCTCTAAGCGCATCATCACTGAACACACGGTCGCGTACCCAAATCAAAGCATCAATAACGGTATTACCCGTTACAAAGATATTTTTATCGGAGATAGCTTCTCTAATCAGGTTCTGTTTGGAGGTTTCCGTTGGCGCAAAGTGGAACATGGCCATATGACCTGTCAGAGTACGGTTAGCCTCTTCCGGCCACGGTGAATAGAGATTTCCGGTGCGCAAGCCCGCCTCAACGTGACCAACGGGGATACGCTGGTAAAAGGCGGCTAGGCTTGCAGCCATCGTCGTCGTCGTATCACCATGCACTAATACGATGTCAGGCTTAAATTCTTCTAATACCGGCTTCAAACCTTCAAGAATACGACAGGTTATTTCACTTAACCCCTGACCTGGCTTCATAATATTGAGGTCATAATCAGGCACGATACTAAATAGATGTAATACTTGATCCAGCATCTCACGATGCTGAGCAGTTACGCACACTTTCGCTTCAAAGGCATTATCCTTTGCCAAAGCATGAACCAGTGGTGCCATTTTAATGGCTTCAGGACGGGTTCCAAATACAGTCAATACTTTCACTGTAGATCTCTTTTTATCAGTAAATTACGACCATTAGCCGTAGTTTGGGCACCTTTCGGTGCCCAATAGGATGAATTCAGATAACTTACGGACGGGTTCGCCTTACCAAGGCAACACCTGCACCAATTAAAGCGCCAATCGCTCCCCACATCACCAACATAAACCCACGGCGAGGGCTATCGCGTTTAACAGGCTCTTCTGGAGTACGCAGATAGCGATAGGTTTGGAATTTTCCATCCAGCGTTGGACCGACGTTTAAGGTGTTTAGCATGGCACGATTTTGATCATAGTCGAGATCATAGCTTGGCCCTGAGGCCTGTAATGCTTCTAATCGAGCCTGCAACATTGGACGCCCCAGCATGAACAAATCTGCCGCTGGAAGCTGCTCTGCAGGAGTATCGGTGCGTGAACTGCTGATCCCTTGCTGTTGAGCAATTTTCAAGCCTTGTTCCAGCCCTTTCACTTCGCGTTGGTAAATTGCAGAAGCGACTTCTTCCTGACGTTTAACCTGAGCTTTGAGTGAAATAGTACGAGCGGCCCACGCGCCTTGAATCTCTTCATTCAAGTGGCCAGCCGCTTGCTGGCTGGCAAAAGCAACGTACTGACGCAGCAGTTGATTGGCATCGGCTGCGGTTTCAGCAATTAACTTAACGCTGTCATTGGTTTTCTTCGCATCATCACGTGGTTGGAAAATGATGTTATTGACCAGTTCATCCAGTAGCGCGGCATCAGCTTTGGCATCACCCTCTTTACGCTCTTGGTAATACTTAGTCTGGAGCCAGAAATCACGACGTGTATCGTATGCTGCAAGTTGCATGATGAATTCATTGTAGGCTTCATCTGCAATAGTCGGCTCTTGCGCGGCACTAGCACCAATTCGCTGATCGAGATTACGCAAAAACTGCTGCTGAGAGTAATAGCCACCCAGCATGTTTACCGTCGGTCGATCGGTAATCGCGGTTGCGCTCCACTCTTGCTTCATCAGGAACGAAACCAGTATTGCTACGATAGCAAAGGCCGCGGCCATACCAATAATCCACGTCTTGCCCTGCCAAAGGGTGCGGCATAATCCGCGAATATCTAACTCGTTTTCAACGAGCATTTCGTTCTGATTCAACATTGTTTCAATACCCATCACTACATCAGGTTAAGCTTTTTTGCGCTGTGCTGCGTTACGGAGTCGTCGCTTCATACGCTTTATATAACGAGCAACACGCCACGCGCGTTTAATACAATACCCGTACATGAAAAATGCAAGCAAGAATAATGCCAACATTCCCCATTCAGGCATAAACGGTAGTCTTTCTCCCCAAACACCAATGGCAGCTAAAAGTGCAGCAGCAGCGGTAATAAGTACGAAAGCCTGACGAGAAGTAAAACCGGCACGCATAATTAAGTGGTGGATATGCTGTCGATCTGGAGAGAAGGGACTCATGCCTTTGCGAAGTCGACGATACATGATGGCAATCATATCCATCAGCGGGATCGCAATCATCCACAGCGCAGTCACTGGGTTCATCGGATGCGATTTACCTTGTGTGCTTTGCAGCAGGATCCAAATCACCGTAAAGCCTATTAAGGTGCTACCTGCATCACCCATGAAAACTTTATACCGACGCCCTAAAATACCGAGGTTTAACACGATATAAGGCAAAATCGCCGCAATAATGGCAAAACACCACAGAGCCAGATCGCCTTGATGATCCTGAAAAAGCAAAATCCCCATCGCGCCAAAGGTCACGCAGGATAAGCCCCCCAGCAAACCGTCAATCCCATCAACCATATTAAATGCATTGATCGCAGCCCATACAGCAAACAGCGTAACAACATAACCAAACGGCCCAAGGTTTAATTCCCAAGGGCCTAGCACATGGCCGAGCGTCATGAGATACAACCCGCCATACACCATCATTGCCACAGCAATCAGCGCTTGAACCGTGGCTCGGAATTTCACGCTGATATCGAAGCGATCATCCAAAGCCCCTACAAACACCAAAATACCGGCGCAAATTAGATAGAGTTTAGCGTGGGGTATGTAAGGCTGAAAAAAGAGGAAAGTAAAACAGATGCCCGCATAAACAGAAATACCACCGACCAAAGGAATTAACCCCTGATGGCGTTTGCGATAGTTAGGCTTATCAACTAATCCTACTTTTTTTGCGACTTTTCGAGCAAAAAACAAGAACGCAAATGAAAATAGGAAAATAAGGAAAAGGCTCATACTCATATCGAGTAAATTCACGGTTAACTGCTCTCTGTGTTTATTGCTAACAAAAGAATTAGTTTGCTAAACAATGCCATAAAATTTGGTATCGATGGATAGTACACCGTCACACATGCAATTCCCATGCGATAACACTTGAATTGCAGACCTAACGTGATGCAATCAAGCATTAAGAAGAATAGACGCCATCATCGCGGCGCTTAGTGTACTAACACCTATTTTAGTGAACAAGCGTATCCGCTAAATGAGAAAAACGCCATGTTATCTCTAACATGGCGTTTCCCCGAGTTTTCTGAAAATTAAGAGCGCTTCATCATATCGAAGAAATCGTCGTTCGTTTTCGTCATCGCAAGTTTATTGATGAGGAACTCCATCGCATCAATTTCGCCCATTGGGTGAATAATCTTGCGTAGGATCCACATTTTCTGCAGCTCTTCTGATGTGGTCAGAAGCTCTTCTTTACGCGTACCAGAGCGATTGTAGTCGATCGCTGGGAATACGCGTTTTTCTGCAATTTTGCGAGAAAGGTGCAGTTCCATGTTGCCGGTACCTTTAAATTCTTCATAGATAACTTCATCCATTTTAGAACCGGTATCTACCAGCGCGGTGGCGATAATGGTCAGGCTACCGCCCTCTTCTACGTTACGTGCAGCACCGAAGAAACGTTTTGGACGGTGCAGAGCGTTCGCATCCACACCACCAGTCAGTACTTTGCCTGATGCTGGAACCACGGTGTTATAAGCACGAGCCAGACGAGTAATGGAGTCAAGCAGGATGATCACGTCCTTCTTATGCTCAACTAGGCGTTTCGCCTTCTCGATAACCATTTCAGCAACCTGAACGTGGCGAGATGCTGGTTCGTCAAAGGTAGAAGCAATAACTTCACCTTTAACCAAACGCTGCATTTCGGTTACTTCTTCTGGACGCTCATCAATCAGCAGAACCATCAACGTACAATCTGGATGGTTGTAGGCGATGCTTTGTGCGATGTTTTGCAGCAGCATGGTTTTACCCGCTTTCGGCGGTGCCACGATGAGGCCACGCTGGCCGCGGCCAATAGGAGATGCCAGATCCAATACGCGCGCAGTCAAATCCTCGGTAGAACCGTTGCCGCGTTCCATACGAAGGCGAGAGTTTGCATGTAGAGGTGTAAGGTTTTCGAACAGGATTTTGCTGCGGGCGTTTTCAGGTTTGTCGTAGTTAACTTCGTTAACTTTCAACAGGGCAAAATAGCGCTCACCTTCTTTCGGTGGACGAATTTTACCGGAAATAGTATCGCCAGTGCGAAGGTTAAAGCGACGGATTTGACTTGGAGAAACGTAGATATCATCAGGGCCAGCAAGGTAGGAACTATCACCAGAACGGAGGAAACCAAATCCGTCCTGCAATATTTCTAGCACCCCGTCACCGAAGATGTCTTCGCCGCTTTTTGCATGTTGTTTCAGGATTGCAAAAATGATGTCCTGTTTACGCATACGGGCCAGATTCTCTAAGCCCATGTTTTCGCCAAGAGTGATTAGCTCTGAAACCGGCGTGTTCTTTAATTCGGTAAGATTCATAATGGTGGGTTCTTTAAACTCGGGGTATATCTCGAACGTATTGTGAATGGTATGACAGGGGTCATCCATGCCTGTTTGTGGACTTTCATAACACCCGATGTGGATTACAGCGCGGATAAATCGCACACATGAGAAAAGATTGCAGATCCAATTCGCGTGTACTCATTGATGATATGAAGGTGCCGTACGGTTTAAAACCTATGTTTTAGCTTGCTGCTCCCCTGCAGTGATGGCCGCAATACTTTGGAAAAGCCACACTATGGGGTTAAAACACAGAGGTCTCAAAACAGAATAAAACTTAGATTCTAACTTTATGATTCAAACTACAGGTATGTACTGTATTGCAGTGCGATTAAACTTAACACGCTTATTCGCGGACGTCTAGCGGTCAGTCGCAAGAAAACGACTAACCGCTAAACAACATCATAAAGAACGCATTATGATGATTACAGATTCGCGTCCAAGAACTCTTTCAATTGAGTCTTAGACAAAGCGCCGACCTTGGTTGCAGCCACTGCACCGTTTTTAAACAGCAACAGGGTTGGAATACCGCGGATACCAAACTTCGGCGCCGTAGCCGGGTTTTCATCGATGTTCAGTTTAGCAATGGTCAACTTGCCTTCGTATTCAGTCGCGATTTCATCCAAAATCGGAGCAATCATCTTGCATGGACCGCACCATTCTGCCCAGAAATCAACCAGAATCGGGCCTTCAGCTTTCAATACATCGGTATCAAAGCTATTGTCACTCAGGTGAACAATTTTATCGCTCATGTTCTACTCCACAGGATTAAGTCTGCCTTTATTGGTATAATCTTAACCTACTAGACCGATCACCTTCCAATAAAGGGTTGACTTTATTTCAACGGATACGCGTTCGTAAAGCAATACTTTCGTGAACGTCTTTCGTGAACATAGCGTTAACTGTTATTCTACGACACTATGAGCAAAACACACTTAACTGAACAGAAGTTCGCCGACTTCGCCCTGCACCCTACGGTGGTCAAAGCCCTTGAATCTAAAGGTTTTCATAACTGCACGCCTATTCAGGCACTCGCATTACCCCTGACAGTGAATGGGCGTGATGTTGCAGGTCAGGCGCAAACAGGCACCGGTAAGACGCTGGCTTTTTTAGCGTCAACTTTCCATTATTTACTTACTCACCCTGCCGCAGAGAACCGTAAAACCAATCAGCCAAGAGCGCTGATTATGGCTCCGACACGTGAGTTAGCCGTTCAGATCCACTCCGATGCTGAAGCTTTAGCGCATGAAACCGGTCTAAAATTAGGCTTGGCTTACGGCGGTGACGGCTATGATAAACAGCTTAAAGTGCTCGAAAGCGGTGTTGATATCCTGATCGGTACTACCGGTCGTCTTATCGACTATGCGAAACAGGGCCATATCGACCTAGCCTGTATTCAGGTAGTCGTTCTTGATGAAGCCGATCGTATGTTTGATCTGGGCTTTATCAAAGATATCCGCTGGCTATTCCGTCGCATGCCTGCGACCAATCAGCGCCTCAATATGATGTTCTCAGCCACGCTGTCATACCGCGTGCGTGAACTGGCTTTCGAGCACATGAACAACGCCGAATATATTGAAGTCGAGCCAGAACAAAAAACGGGTCACCGTATTAAAGAAGAGCTGTTCTATCCTTCTAATGAAGAAAAAATGCGTTTGCTACAAACGCTGATAGAAGAAGAGTGGCCAGATCGCTGCATTATTTTCGCCAATACCAAACACCGCTGTGAAGACATCTGGGGCCACTTAGCCGCAGACGGACATCGCGTTGGTTTGCTAACCGGTGATGTAGCGCAGAAAAAACGCCTGCGTATTCTTGATGATTTCACCAAAGGCAATCTAGACATTCTGGTTGCGACCGACGTTGCTGCACGTGGACTACATATTCCACTGGTCACACACGTCTTTAACTACGACTTACCTGATGACTGTGAAGACTACGTTCACCGTATTGGTCGTACGGGTCGTGCTGGGGAAAGCGGTTATTCCATCACGCTGGCGTGTGAAGAATACGTATTAAATTTACCGGCAATTGAAACCTATATTGAACATTCAATTCCGGTAAGTAAGTATAACAGCGATGCGTTGCTGACAGATTTACCTGCACCGAAGCGATTAACTCGCCCTCGGAGTAACAACGGCCAACGCCGTAGTTCAGGCCCGCGCCGTAACAACGGTTCGATGCGTCAAAGCCGTAAACGTACGAGTTAATTATTTATGCGCAGCTCCGCCTCATTGTATGCCGCTATTGATCTTGGTTCTAACAGCTTTCATATGCTGGTTGTGCGTGAGGTGGCGGGGAGTATTCAGGTACTCGCCCGAATTAAGCGCAAGGTACGTTTAGCTGCAGGTTTAGACAGCGAGAATATGCTCTCTGACGAAGCGATGCAGCGTGGTTGGCAATGCCTACGTTTGTTCTCTGAGCGTTTGCAGGACATTCCGCGTGAACAAATCAGGGTGGTAGCAACTGCGACGCTGCGTATTGCAAAAAATGCGCAGCAGTTCATCACCCAAGCAGAAGAAATCCTTGGCCGCCCAGTGCAGGTGATCAGCGGGGAAGAAGAAGCTCGCCTGATTTATCAAGGTGTGGCACATACCACTGGTGGTTCTGCACAACGTTTAGTTGTCGATATCGGCGGCGGCAGTACCGAGTTAGCAGCCGGCAAAGGCGCAACGGCAGATGTTCTTCACAGTTTGCCTATGGGCTGTGTGACATGGCTTGAGCGCTATTTTAGCGATCGCAACCTATCGCAGGAAAATTTCGACCGTGCGGGATCTGCCGCACACGAAATGATTTTACCGATAGCCGATAGCCTAAAGCAGCACGGCTGGCAGATTTGTGTTGGGGCATCAGGCACCGTTCAAGCGCTGCAAGAAATCATGGTTGCCCAGGGAATGGATGAACGTATCACCCTGAAAAAACTGCTGCAAATGCGTCAACGCGCGATCCAATGTGGGAAACTCGAAGAGCTTGAAATTGATGGCCTTACGCTAGAACGTGCGCTGGTTTTCCCGAGTGGATTATCTATTTTGATCGCGATTTTTGAAACGCTGGATATCGAAAGTATGACGTTATCCGGCGGCGCACTCCGCGAAGGATTAGTGTATGGCATGTTGGATCTACCGGTAGAGCAAGATATCCGAGCTCGTACTATCCGTAATATCCAACGACGCTACCTGCTTGATATTGAACAAGCAGAACGTGTTAGCCTGTTAGCTGAAAATTTTGTTCTGCAATTGTCCAAAGTCTGGCCAATCGATAGCCGTAGCGCAGAATTATTGCACTGGGCATGTCTGCTGCATGAAGTTGGTTTAAGCGTTGATTTTAAACAGTCAACGCAGCATGCCGCCTATCTCATCCGCAATATCGACTTGCCGGGTTTCACGCCTGCACAAAAGAAACTTCTGGCTGCTCTGCTGCAAAATCAAACCGGCACGCTAGATATGCAGGCACTCAACCAGCAAAATGCTGTCCCACAGGACATTGCACACCGGCTATGTCGCATTCTACGCTTGGCGATCATCTTTGCCAGCCGTCGCCGCGACGACACGATGCCACTTTTGAACATCAAGGCCGAAGGCGATACATTACACCTCGTCCTCCCTGCGGGTTGGCTACATGCCCATCCTCTGAGAGCCGAAAACCTGCATCAGGAAAGCCTGTGGCAAAGCTATGTGCATTGGACTCTACTCGTGGAAGAGATTGAGTAACATTGAATGTACAATGGCGATACTGAGGCTCTTTAAGCGATCAAGCTTTGAGAGCCTTTATTTTAGGTGAGCTCCAAAACCGCTAACGCACAAACCTACCCAATCTCGGCAAGCTTATTTTTAATGAGAGTCAACATTGAGGTTAACTGCTCAATATTTTCGTTGGAAACATCGCTGAAAATTGTATTCCAGCACTCATTAATTTTTGTATTAATTATGCTGTTTATGTTTTCACCCTTTGGAGTGATATCAAGCTGAACCTGCCGCATATCAGACTCTGACTTTTGACTCACTAGCAATCCTTGTTGCTCGAGTCGCCCAATGGAGCGAGTCAAATTTTGGTGCATTGTATCCAACAATTTTGCCAGCTCATTTTTTGAAATGCTGCCACTCTTTGCTAGCTGATCAAGAATAATGCGATCCACAAAAGTCACCCCGAGCTCATTTAAAATCGGCTCAAGTAGCTGTTGCCATTGCGTATGGTTCTCACGCAATAGGTCAGTCAATATGCCATAGTCTTTCCTCACATTATCTCCTATGCTCTAAGAAAGTAGAAAACAAAACCTGTCATCATAAGTTTGGCGCCGATACAGGCAAGAACCAAGTATGAAACTTTCTTGATTATATTCATAGTTGTTTCCCCAAGCCATTGACAGATAGGATCGGCAAAATGAAACATAAGACCTAAGATTAATGCAATAGTTAACGATGCAAAACTTACTGCGGTTCTATTCCCGGTTTCAGTTGTCATACTGATAACGATAGAAATCGCAGCGGGCCCAGCAATAATAGGAAAACAGAGTGGGACAATCGCTATATTCTTTAACGTGTTACATGAATCAACGCGACTATTTAATCCATTTAAAGAGCCTATAAGCAGAGATAAACCACCCGCTAATTGTAGTGCAGCCATATTAATACCAAAAACACTAAAAATATGAACGCCAAACCAAACAAAAACCAACAAAGTAATCGCGACAGCCAATGCTGTTTTTTTACCAATAGCTAAAACATCACTATTCGTCATATGGCTAGTGTAAGAAATAAAAAGAGCAAACATCGTTAATGGATTAATAATAACTAATAACGAAGATAAACTATGAAAATAAGGCAAAAGCATTATCCTTATCCTTTATTAAAATATGACAGTATGTTATATGTCTATTAAAAATAAAACATATCCAAAGTCAGCATATAACATACTGAGCATCATTTATGATTAGCGTGGCTTACAGTAAAATTGAGGAATACTTAATTTTTATATAAACATTAAGTTCAATTAAGTAGGTTCTTAACAATATCACCATTTTTTATAACCATAAGAACCTGATCTTTCTTATCTGAGAACACAGAAATATCCTCAAGTGGGTTATTATCTAGAACGATAAGATCTGCAAAAGCATGAACGTCGACAATGCCTAGTTTTCCTTTCATATTCAGGATCTCCGCATTAACATAGGTTGCAGAATGCAACGTATCAAACGCACTTTCTACTTGGCTACGCAGCTTAAACTCATCATATTGAAAATCTTGATAATCTCCTAATAAATCAGTACCAAGCCCAACTTTGACATTATATTTTCTTGCTAAATTGATAGATTTAATTGCTTGGCTCTGCACTTCTTCTAATTTTTCAATAACAGACGCAGGTATCCCAGAATCACTATCGTCTTTATTCATCATAAAGGCATTGTAAATAGATAGCGTTGGCACAAGATAAGCTTTGTTATTAAACATAGCTTGCGCAGATTCAGCATCTAATAAATTACCATGCTCAATTGTTTTCACACCAAGGTTAACGCAACGAATAATCGCCTGCGGTGTGTAAGCGTGAGCCATAACATAGCTGTGGAAACGTGTCGCTTCATCAACAATTGCGATAATTTCTTCATCAGAATATTGCAGGTTATCGATCTTATCCGTTGGCGATGAAATTCCTCCACCGGCCATCATTTTAATTTGCGATGCGCCAATCCTAAACTGTTCTCGGGCGGCTTGGCGTACAGCAGAAACACCATCGCATATCACCGAAATAGAAGAGCCAGTACAAAGACTGCATGCACAGGTCACCATTTCGCTTGAATTGTGTCGATAGTCGCCGTGTCCTCCTGTTTGTGACAGTGCTCTACCACTGATAAATAAACGAGGAGATAACACCACGCCCTCTTCTACCGCTGTTTTAATACCTACATCAGCACCACCGGCGTCGCGTACTGAAGTAAAACCACGATTGATCATATTCTTGAGGAAATGGAAGCTACGTGCATACATATAGCCTGGATATTCATAATCCTGGTTTAAATCAATTCGGCTAGCAGTAATATGAACGTGAGCATCAATAAGTCCAGGCATGACGTACTTACCTTGCAAGTCAATTACCTGAGTATTTTTATCTATTGCTTCTATATTTTTGGTTATGCTCTGTATAAAATTTCCATCAATAATGATATCTCCTGATTTTATCTCATTATTTTTTCCGTCAAAAATATTGGCATTCTTCAATAGAATTTTCATATTTATCTCGTAGGATTTTATTCATAATATGATTAAGTTCACGTTTGTGTTTCTTACCACGTAAAAAATCCTACTCCCACCATAAATAGAAAGCAATGCTTTGTATTTTATTTTTTGATTTTTGATTGCAAACAACACCTCCTCATTAAGAGGAGAGAGGTGATACGCAGAAGGCTTTATGCATGAAGATGATAGACCGCACGGTAGCTCGCGCGGTCCACTAATGATTCAAAGGGAAGCTCAGCCGCCGTTTTTAGCCTTCTCCATCATCGCGCGAATATTCGCTATGCTGGCCTGCCCTTTTTGCATTCTTTCCTGTGGGCTAACGACTTTGCGCTCAGTTTCCCAATTCAGATCGTCTTGCGGTAGCTCGAGCAAGAAACGGCTCGGCTCTGGACGCACTAATTCGCCGTATTGGCGACGTTCGCGGCACAGCGTAAACACCAGTTCTTTTTGCGCACGAGTAATGCCTACGTAGGCTAAGCGGCGCTCTTCATCGACATTGTCCTCATCGATGCTGCTCTGGTGTGGCAATAATCCCTCTTCCATCCCCACCAAATAAACGTATGGAAACTCAAGCCCTTTAGAGGCATGTAGCGTCATAAGCTGCACCTGATCTGCGTCATCTTCGCTTTCGCCACGCTCCATCATATCGCGCAGGGTAAAACGAGTGACGACCTGGGTCAGCGTCATGGGCTCATCAATATCGCTGCCATCCAGCATTTCCGTCATCCAGCTAAATAGCTGGTTAACGTTTTTCATCCTCATTTCAGCGGCTTTCGGGCTGGGTGATGTCTCAAACAGCCAACTTTCATAGTCAACGCCGTGAATAAGATCGCGCACCGCGGCGATAGGCTCACGCTCGGATAGCGTGGAGATTTCCTGCATCCAGTGGGTAAAACGCTGTAGCGATTCTAAGCCGCGCCCAGTCAGCGTTTGGCTCAGCCCAAAATCAAAGCTGGCGCGGAACAAACTGATGCCACGATGGTTAGCCCATTCACCGAGCTTTTGCAGCGTCGCAGGACCAATCTCACGCCGTGGGGTATTCACGATGCGTAAGAATGCGCTGTCATCGTCTGGATTCGTCAGCACGCGAAGATAAGCCAGCAGATCTTTAATTTCTGGACGCGAGAAGAACGACGTTCCGCCAGAGATACGATATGGAATACGGTTTTGCATCAGCATCTTTTCAAACACGCGTGACTGATGGTTACCACGATACAAAATCGCATAGTCGCTGTAGGAGGTTTTATTAATAAAGTGATGAGCGATTAGCTCACCCACCACGCGTTCAGCCTCGTGATCTTCATTATTTGCCGTAATAATTTTCAGCTCTTCGCCGTAGCCGAGCTCAGAAAAAAGCCGCTTTTCAAAAACATGCGGATTATTGGCGATCAAAATGTTGGCAGATTTCAAGATACGCTGAGATGAACGATAGTTCTGCTCCAGCTTTATCACCTGCAAAGCTGGAAAATCTTCTTTAAGCAGCACCAAGTTTTGCGGTCGAGCGCCGCGCCACGAGTAAATCGACTGATCGTCATCACCAACCACCGTAAAGCGCGCACGATTTCCCACCAGCAGTTTGACCAGCTCATACTGGCTGGTGTTGGTATCTTGATACTCATCCACCAGCAGATAACGAATACGTTGCTGCCAACGTTCGCGTACCTCTTCGTTGCTGCGCAGCAACAGCGTTGGCAATAGGATTAGGTCATCAAAATCCAGCACGTTGCAGGCTTTTAGCTGCGCGTCATACAGCTGATAACAGTGCACAAACAGCTTATCGCGCTCAGAAAATGCATGAGCCGCAGCCTGTTTGGGATCGATCAGATCGTTTTTCCAATTTGAGATCGTCGAAATCAGCTGCTTGAGAAGATCTTTGTCTTTCTCAATCCATTGCTCAGTCAAATCCGTCAGCAAAGCCAGCTGATCCTGATCGTCGAACAATGAGAAATTGGCTTTCATTCCCAATGCTTTGTATTCACGTTTGATAATTTCCAATCCCAACGTATGGAAAGTCGAAATCATCAGACCACGCGCTTCTTTACGCCCGAGCGTTTGCGCCACGCGCTCTTTCATCTCGCGAGCGGCTTTATTGGTAAACGTCACGGCGGCGATGTGGCGTGCTTGATAACCACATTCTCGGATCAGATGCGCAATTTTGTTGGTAATAACACGGGTCTTACCCGAACCGGCACCAGCCAGAACTAAACAAGGACCTGTAACAAATTCGACAGCCTGCTGCTGACCGGGATTTAAACGCATGGATGGATTAACCTGAATATGATGGCGACAAAATAACAACGAGTACGGGCGAATTGTAGCAGAAACCCAGCGGCGAAATTACACTCCGCGCGTTGGTTCCACCTTCAATGCGTTATACACCGAAGCACGAGAAATCCCCAGCTCATCAGCCACGATTTTCGCGGCTCCTCGCAGTTGTAAAAGACCAGATGTCGCTAAGTGACGAATCAAGACCTTACGCTGGGAAGCTGAAAGCGCCCGCGGTTGGCTCGACATCGCCGCCGCATAATCTTCAATGGCACGCTTCACATCTTTTGAACCAAAACTACTGCGTAAACTTTCCTGCGTCGGCGCCTGTTCGCTGTCCACCGACGTCAGCTGCGACAGCACTCGCTGAACGGAATCAAGCAGCGAAACATCCATATTCAGGCATAACGCCGCCACGTATTCGCCTTGGCTGTTACGCAAACCAATCGACGTACTTTTTGCCGGCCGCCCATCGGGAAATCGGTTACCGTAGTTTTGCACCACGTCTGGATACTGAGGATCACGTATACGTGCCAGCCCCATTTCCGTTGATGGGTCGCCGATTTTACGCCCTGAAAGAGGCTGTTCTATCGCCACGATGGAATGCAGGGGGTTACAGAGATCGTGCAGAACGACTTCGCAGGTTGGGGCAAACATTTCACCTAATGCCTTAGCGATTTTGGCCCCTTCACGCAGCAATAGCTGGTTTTCGCTTAAGGTTTCTATCGGGATCTCTTCATTATTTTTCATATAGCGCTTTCCTTTTTATTTTACTGATCGTATAAAATTATACAAAATGACAAGGCAAATTGCACCCCGAGGAGAAAATCATGCCCCTGTTACCCATGGCAGTTAGCGCAGATGATGTGCGTGAAGCTGCAAATATCATTAAAGCAGCAGCGCACCGCACGCCGGTTCTGACCTCTACTCAAGCCAACGCTTTAACCGGCGCAAACCTGTTTTTCAAGTGTGAAAACTACCAGCGTATTGGCGCATTTAAATTTCGCGGTGCTTATAACGCGATAAGTCATTTGACGCCGGAGCAGAAGAAAAACGGCGTTGTCGCATTCTCCTCAGGCAACCATGCTCAGGCGATGGCGTTAGCGGCTCGCGAGCTCAACGTTCCCGTCACTATTGTGATGCCACACGATGCGCCTGCGGCTAAACTCGCCGCCACACGCGGGTACGGCGCCGAAGTCATTATTTACAATCGCCAAACTGAAGATCGTGAAGCGATCGCCGCCGATCTGGCTGCAAAACGTGGTTTAAGTATTATTCCGCCCTACAACCATCCTCATGTTATTGCTGGCCAAGGTACCTCTGCGTTGGAATTATTCGAAGAGGTTGGCGATCTCGATTTCTTATTTGTCTGTACCGGCGGTGGTGGGCTGCTTTCTGGATGTGCCATCGCGGCAAATCACATGGCGCCAAACTGCCGTATCTTTGGCGTTGAGCCCGAAGCCGGCAATGACGTACAGCAATCACTGCGTACGGGGGAACGCGTGAGTATTGCAGTTCCCAATACCATCGCCGATGGCGCACAAACCCAATGTGTCGGCGAGCTCACCTTCCCGATCATTCGTAATTTTGTGGAAGATATTCTTACCGTTAGCGATCAGCAGCTCTGCGATCAAATGCGTTTCTTCATGGAAAGAATGAAAATCGTCGTTGAACCGACGGGGTGTTTAGCCGCTGCCGCTGCAATGAACGGTGCCATCGATATTCGCGGAGCACGCGTGGGGATTATCGTCAGCGGAGGCAACGTGGATGCTGGATCCTATGCTGATTTCCTCAAGCGCGGGAGCGACATATTATGAAAATCATCCATTCAGATCGGCTACCCACACCCGGTGGACATTATTCACCCGCAATCATTTCAGGCAACAATCTGTATATCTCTGGGCAGTTACCAATCTCACTCGCAAGCCCAAAGCCGCAGGGTGAATTAACTGAACAGGCACAGATCGTTTTTAACAATATCGACATTCTGTTAGAGACGGCAGGAATTAATAAACAGCATCTGGTGAATGTGCAGGTCTATCTCAGCGATGTCGCATTATGGCCAGAATTTAATCGACTTTATGCGCAGTGGATAGGCGATCACCGCCCCGCTCGTACCGTCGTGCCATGTTCTGCGCTGCATTACGGAGCACTGCTGGAAATGAGCGCCATTGCGGAAATAGCCCTAGGCTGAGTACACTAGGGAAAATTTCTCTAATGCCTTCATCTGGAGTATCCCCGATGGCTAAAAACGCGGCAGCATTGCACATCCTTGTAAAGGAAGAAAAACAGGCTCTGGATCTTCTTGAGCAGCTAAAAAACGGCGGCGATTTCGAGAAGCTAGCCAAGAAGCATTCAATCTGCCCGTCAGGCAAAAAAGGCGGTCATTTGGGTGAATTCCGTCAGGGTCAGATGGTTCCTGCGTTCGATAAAGTGGTGTTTTCCTGCCCGCTGCTGGAACCTTATGGTCCACTGCATACCCAGTTTGGCTACCACATCATCAAAGTGCTTTATCGTAACTAGTACGAATGTAAGCAATAAAAAAGGCGCCTAGGCGCCTTTTTTGCTATTTTTTTGCTATTTTTTGCTATATAGCGAAATTAACCTGCAACGGCAATGCGCTTCATATCTTTCATGTAGCCACGCAGTTTATGGCCGACGGCTTCAATTGGATGATTGCGAATCGCTTCGTTCACATCACGCAGTTGGGCATTATCCACCGCCGTTGTGGTACCTGCTGCTTTGCCTAAGTCGCCAGTTTGCAAAGACGCCATGAATTTCTCTTTCAGCAAAGGCACTGCCGCATTAGCAAACAGATAGTTACCGTATTCCGCAGTATCAGAGATAACCACGTTCATTTCATACAGACGTTTACGCGCGATGGTATTCGCGATCAGCGGCAGCTCGTGCAGCGATTCGTAATAAGCTGACTCTTCAATGATGCCTGAAGCCACCATGGTTTCAAACGCCAGCTCAACGCCTGCTTTTACCATCGCAATCATCAGAACGCCTTGGTCGAAGTAGTCCTGCTCGGCAATTTTGCCTTCAAACTGCGGTGCTGTTTCAAACGCGGTTTTACCCGTTTCTTCGCGCCAGGTCAGCAGTTTGATATCGTCTTCAGCCCAGTCAGCCATCATGCCACCCGAGAACGCGCCAGAAATGATGTCATCCATATGTTTTTGGAACAGCGGAGCCATAATTTCTTTCAGTTGTTCTGACAGCGCGTATGCGCGCAGCTTCGCAGGGTTGGATAAACGATCCATCATCAGCGTGATGCCGCCCTGTTTCAGCGCTTCAGTAATGGTTTCCCAACCGAACTGAACCAGTTTCTCAGCATAAGCAGGTTCGGTCCCTTCAGACACCAGCTTATCGAAGCACAACAGTGAACCCGCTTGTAACATGCCACACAGAATGGTTTGTTCGCCCATCAGGTCGGATTTTACTTCTGCAACGAAAGAAGACTCCAGAACACCAGCACGATGACCACCGGTTGCCGCAGCCCACGCTTTGGCAATCGCCATACCTTCGCCTTTAGGGTCGTTCTCTGGGTGAACAGCAATCAGAGTCGGTACACCAAAGCCGCGCTTGTATTCTTCACGTACTTCTGTTCCCGGACACTTCGGTGCCACCATCACAACGGTGATGTCCTTACGAATTTGCTCGCCAACTTCGACAATGTTAAAACCATGCGAATAGCCCAACGCCGCTCCGTCTTTCATCAAAGGCTGAACCGCTTTCACTACCGCAGAATGCTGTTTGTCTGGCGTCAGGTTAACCACCAGATCGGCCTGTGGGATCAACTCTTCGTAGGTACCCACTTTGAAGCCATTTTCAGTCGCCTTGCGCCATGATGCGCGCTTCTCTGCAATCGCCTCAGCACGCAATGCGTAGGCCACATCCAGACCAGAGTCACGCATGTTCAAACCTTGGTTTAAACCCTGCGCACCACAGCCAACGATCACCACTTTTTTACCTTTCAGGTATCCCGCTTCATCGGCAAATTCTTCGCGTCCCATAAAGCGACACTTACCCAGTTGCGCCAACTGCTGACGCAGGTTCAATGTGTTGAAATAATTAGCCATGGTTTGCTCCATTGTTTGGTTGTGTGACGTTGTGTTTTCGCTCAAAGGCGACGTCTGCAAGTTCATTATTTTTTACTTCCCCACCTGTCTATTGGGGAGGTTCTCATCGAGGAGAATGAATCCATCATATGATAGGATTTGTATTGCTTAAATTGATATATTACGAAGATGTCATTGCATTTCTTGCAACGTAATGAGCGGAAATCACCCATGGATCTTCGAGACTTAAAATTATTTCTTCATCTGGCTGACTCGCGCCATTTTGGCCGCACCGCACAGGCGGTACATGTGAGTCCTTCCACGCTTTCTCGCCAAATACAACGACTGGAAGATGAACTCGGGCAACCGCTCTTTCTGCGCGATAACCGCGATGTACGCCTTACCAGCGCAGGCGAGCAGCTCAAAACGTTTGCTCAGCAAACGCTGTTGCAATATCAGCAGTTGCGTAACGCTCTCGGTCAAACAGGCCCTGCACTAACCGGCGAACTGCGTCTGTTCTGCTCGGTGACCGCAGCCTATAGCCATTTACCTTCTGTCCTAGATCGCTTCCGAGCGTTACATCCGCTGGTTGAAATCAAGCTCACGACCGGCGACGCCGCCGATGCCGTCAGTAAAATACAGTCAGACGAAGCCGATCTCGGCATCGCTGGCCGACCAGAAACGCTGCCCACCAGCATTGAGTTCACCAAAATTGGTGAGATACCGCTGCGCTTGATTGCACCAGCGCTTCCGTGTCATGTCCGAACGCTAGCGCTCGTCGAACAGCCGGACTGGTCGCAAATTCCGTTTATCCTGCCGGAACATGGTCCGTCGCGTCAGCGAATAGACCTCTGGTTTCGCAGACAGAAAATCAGCAATCCGCAGATCTATGCCACCGTCTCTGGCCACGAAGCGATTGTGTCGATGGTCGCTCTTGGCTGTGGCATCGCACTGTTACCCGATGTGGTTTTAGATAACAGCCCAGAATCTATTCGCGCACGTATTACCGAACTCGACCACGTTGCGATGGTGGCACCTTTTGAACTCGGCGTTTGTGTACAGAAAAAACGCCTAGAGGAACCGCTCATTCATGCATTCTGGCAGCTGTTATAGCCACCAGAGCGCAATCGCCAATTAGCCTTTTAAGAAGAAACGAAACGCCGGATTATCTGTTTCATCGTGGCATTCATAGCCCAGTTCATGTAGGCGCGATTCGAAATTCGGATCGCTGTCTGCACGTTCAAACGCGGCAAGAACGCGCCCAAAATCAGTACCATGACTACGATAGTGGAAAAGAGAAATATTCCAATGGGTGCCCAAAGTGCTCAAAAACTTCAGCAATGCACCCGGCGACTCAGGAAATTCAAAGCTATAAAGACGCTCTTGTAGTGGCTTAGACGGGCGGCCTCCGACCATATAGCGGACGTGCAGCTTCGCCATTTCATCATCGGAAAGGTCTACAACCTGATACCCACCCTCTTGCAGCAGCGCCAAAATTTCCTGACGCTCCACCAAGCCGCGCGTTAAGCGTACGCCAACAAAAATGCAGGCATTATCCGCATCGGCGTAGCGGTAGTTAAACTCCGTTACCGCACGCCCGCCTAACAGCTGGCAAAACTTGAGGAAACTCCCCTGCTGCTCAGGAATGGTAACGGCCAACAGCGCTTCCCGCTGTTCACCTAATTCACAGCGTTCAGAAACGTAACGTAGGCCGTGGAAATTAAGATTCGCCCCTGACAGCACATGTGCCAAGCGTTCGCCCTGAATCTGATGCTGTTGAACATACTTTTTCAGCCCTGCCAGCGCCAAAGCGCCTGAGGGTTCTGCGACCGCACGCACATCTTCGAAAAGATCTTTTACCGCAGCGCAGATCGCATCACTATCCACGGTGATCACATCATCTAGATATTCACGGCACAGGCGGAAAGTCTCATCGCCGATGCGCTTAACCGCCACGCCTTCGGCAAATAACCCGACACGAGCTAAATCCACCGGATGACCCGCATCCAGCGCGGCACGCAGACAAGCAGAATCTTCAGCTTCAACGCCGATCACTTTGATCTGCGGCATCAGCTGTTTGATCAGCACGGCCACGCCGGCGGCTAAACCACCGCCGCCAACGGGGACAAACACACGATCCAGATGGGCATCCTGCTGCAATAGCTCCATGGCTAAAGTGCCTTGACCAGCGATAACCGCAGGGTGGTCAAAAGGAGGAACAAAAGTAAGATTTCTGGTTTTGGCTAATTCAATGGCATAGGCTTTGGCTTCATCAAAGTTCGCACCATACAGCACGGCCTCACCACCAAAACCTCGTACCGCGTCCACTTTAATGTCAGCGGTTGAAACCGGCATAACGATGGTAGATTTGATGCCTAAGCGTGAAGCAGAAAGCGCCACACCTTGTGCATGATTTCCCGCTGATGCAGTCACAACGCCGTGAGATTTCTGCTCTTCATCAAGGCCTGCGATCATCGCGTAAGCACCGCGCAGTTTGAAACTATGTACGGGCTGGCGATCTTCGCGTTTTACTAAAATGGTATTGCCGACGCGTTCAGACAGTTTCGTCATGGTCTGCAACGGAGTGACCTGCGCGACCTCGTAGACCGGCGCTCGAAGTACTGCGCGTAGGTATTCAGCCCCGCAGGGCTGGCTGGGAAGCACTTCTTTTTGCATATTTGCCGGAGAAGTCATGATTAGCCTCCCAACTTAGATTTATCACGCACAGCGCCACGGTCAGCACTGGTCGCCAACATCGCATAGGCTCGCAGCGCAAAGGATACCTGACGCTCGCGCGCTTTCGGTGTCCATGCTGCATCGCCACGCGCCAGCTCTTGCTCACGACGACTCGCCAGTTCGCTTTCGGCAACGTCTAATTTAATGTCGCGCTGTGGGATATTGATATCAACCATGTCACCGTCTTGCACCAAGGCGATGATGCCGCCGCTCGCCGCCTCCGGCGAAACGTGCCCGATCGACAAACCAGATGTGCCTCCAGAGAAGCGGCCATCGGTGATCAGGGCACAGCTTTTACCTAATCCCATCGATTTTAGATAGGTGGTTGGATACAGCATTTCTTGCATGCCTGGGCCGCCTTTCGGGCCTTCGTAACGAATAACCACCACGTCACCCGCCACCACTTTACCGCCTAAAATAGCCTCTACCGCCGCGTCTTGGCTTTCATATACTTTCGCTGGACCACGGAAAATCAGGCTCTCTTTTTCCACACCGGCGGTTTTCACGATGCAGCCATTTTCCGCGATATTGCCATACAACACGGCTAATCCACCGTCTTGGCTATAGGCAAATTCACGGGTTCGAATACAGCCTTCTTGGCGGTCAGTATCCAGAGAATCCCAGCGGCATTCTTGCGAAAAGGCTTTGGTGGTACGGACACCCGCAGGGCCTGCGGTATACATCTTTTTGACGCTTTCATCTTCTGTGACCATCACGTCGTAGGCAGCTAACGTTTCAGGCAACGTCATACCCAGTACGTTGTTCACCTCGCGATTCAACAGCCCCGCACGATCCAGCTCCCCCAAAATACCAATCACACCGCCTGCGCGATGCACATCTTCCATATGGTATTTCTGCGTACTTGGCGCCACTTTGCACAGATGAGGCACTTTGCGCGACAGGCGGTCAATATCCGTCATGGTGAAATCAACTTCACCTTCCTGAGCCGAAGCCAGCAGGTGCAGAACGGTATTGGTAGAACCACCCATAGCAATGTCTAACGTCATCGCATTCTCAAACGCCGCTTTGTTAGCGATATTGCGCGGCAGCACGCGGTCGTCATCTTGCTCGTAGTAGCGCTTGGTCAGGTCTACAATGCGTTTGCCTGCATTCAGGAACAGGTCTCTACGGTCTGCATGGGTCGCCAGCAGAGAACCATTGCCCGGTTGGGATAAGCCCAGCGCTTCGGTTAAACAGTTCATGGAGTTAGCGGTAAACATCCCAGAGCAGGAGCCACAGGTCGGGCACGCAGAGCGCTCAATTTGCTCGCTGTCAGCATCTGAGACGTTCGGGTTTGCACCCTGGATCATGGCATCCACCAGATCCAGTTTAATGATCTGGTCAGATAATTTGGTTTTACCCGCTTCCATCGGGCCACCGGAAACAAAGATCACCGGAATATTCAAACGCAGAGATGCCATCAGCATCCCTGGGGTGATTTTGTCGCAGTTGGAAATGCATACCATGGCATCAGCACAGTGCGCATTCACCATATACTCTACGGAGTCCGCAATGAGCTCACGCGAAGGCAGGGAATACAGCATCCCACCGTGTCCCATGGCAATGCCGTCATCCACCGCAATGGTATTGAATTCTTTGGCTACGCCGCCAGAAGCTTCGATCTGCTCTGCAACCAATTTGCCCAGATCGCGCAGATGAACATGGCCCGGCACGAACTGGGTAAACGAGTTAACTACGGCAATAATCGGCTTACCGAAATCCGCATCTGTCATTCCCGTTGCTCGCCATAATGCGCGAGCGCCCGCCATATTACGGCCATGTGTGGTTGTTGCGGAACGATACTTTGGCATGTTTAATTCACTCCAGCGTGAGCCTGTGTTCAGGCTTTTATCTATTTATGCGGGCGGGAACGAACCGCCCGACTTGTCCTCGTTATGTTCCGAGCTGCTGAGCATTTGTTGCCTGCAACCCGACATATTCCGAGGTTATATTTTGGTTAATACCCTATCTGTCACTTCAACTACTTCGCGTTAACTAAATCCAGCCAGCCCCACTGGTCTTCAGTTTTACCCGTGAACAGGCCGAAGAACGCTTCTTGAATCTGTTTGGTAATTGGGCCACAGCGACCAATTCCCACCTGAATGCCATCTACGCTACGTACCGGAGTAATTTCAGCGGCGGTGCCTGACATAAAGACTTCGTCTGCCAGATACAGAGATTCACGTGACATCACCTGCTCGCGAATTTCAAAACCGGCATTTTTCGCCAGCTTGATGATCGCATCACGCGTAATGCCCGGCAGTGCCGCCGACGTGAATGGCGGAGTGAAAATCACACCGTCTTTCACCATAAATAAGTTTTCACCCGCACCTTCAGATACATAGCCATGAACATCCAGAGCAATACCTTCCTGATAACCATGGCGGCGTGCTTCAGAACCCACCAACAGGGAAGAAAGATAGTTACCACCGGCTTTTGCCGCCGTTGGAATCGTATTCGGCGCAGCGCGATTCCATGAAGAAACCTGTGCATCGATGCCTTGATCCAGCGCATCAGCACCCAGATAGGCGCCCCATGGGAATGCAGCGATAATCACATCGGTGTTGTAACCTTCCGGTGGGTTAACGCCCATACCCACATCACCCACAAAGACCAATGGACGAATGTAAGCGCTGGTCAGATTGTTTTTGCGCAGGGTTTCGCGACAGGCTTCCATCAGTTCATCAACGCTGTAGGAAACAGGCATACGGTAGATTTTGGCGGAGTCGCGCAGACGCTGCATATGTTCGCGGTGACGGAAAACTGCAGGGCCGTTATTGGTGTCATAGCAGCGCACGCCTTCAAACACAGAAGTACCGTAATGCAGAGCATGAGACATAACGTGTACTTTAGCTTCTGCCCATGGAACCATCTCGCCATTGAACCAAATGTAATCCGCTTTCTTAGTGGTCATTCTTTTTTCCTTGTTGCGTCTGATGCGCGATATTTAATTAATATTATTCGTTTCTAGTGCCAGCGCAGACGGCTAACCGGCCGCTTGTTGGTGAGCCGCGTGCGGCTGCACTTCAACGCAAGCAACATCCATCAATTTACTCAACTGCGATGAAAGCAGGTTGATTGGACGCTGGCTAGACACCGTTAATTCAATGTTCACACTGTCTGAATCCAACATCTGAGCCATATTCATAGCACAAACTTGGAAGCCACGGTGACGGATAACGCGGAGTACCCGCTCTAAAACCTCTGGGCGGAAACGTGCCTGGATCGCTAATTGATGTTGCAAGGATGTTAACTGCATCATGATATTTTCTCCATCATAGATTCATTGCCTGCGCCCGGCGGAACTAAAGGCCAGACATTCTCTAATTCGTCGATGGAGACATGGAGCAGGTACGGACCTTCGCTGTTTAACAGCGCATCCAGTGCGGCGTCGACTTGATCTTTACGGGTAATACGCTGGCCTGCAATGCCAAAAGCACTGGCCAGCATTAAGAAATCAGGGTTATCGGATAAGTTGGTTTCGCTGTAGCGCCCGTCAAAAAACAGCTGCTGCCATTGACGCACCATGCCTAACCGCTGGTTATCCAGCAAAACTATTTTTACCGGCAGTTTTTTACGTTTGATGGTGCCTAATTCCTGCACGTTCATCATGAAAGAGCCATCGCCTGAGACGCAGATAACCATATCGTCTGGACGCGCCATTTGCGCACCGACAGCCGCAGGGACACCAAATCCCATGGTGCCTAAACCGCTCGAGGTAATGAAATTTTCTGGACGAGTAAACTGCATATGCTGTGCAGTCCACATTTGGTGCTGGCCTACATCGGTTGTCACAACCGCGTTGGCAGGCTTGCGGTCAGATAACTGTTTCAGAAACAGCGGGGCATAAATAGCCTGACCGGGATGATCGTAACGCCACGGATGCTCAGCCTTCAGGCTGATAACGTCATACTGCCATTCTCCGATGCTCAACGGCTGACTCAGCGCTGGCAGCATACGATTTAAATCGCCGCACAGCTCAACATGGGCCTGACGCAGCTTGCTCATCTCGGCAGGGTCGATATCCATATGAATAACTTTGGCATGAGGGGCAAAAGCATTAAGTTTGCCGGTGACGCGATCGTCAAAACGAGCGCCTACGGCAATCAATAAATCACATTGCTGCACGGCCAGATTCGCGGCCTTGGTGCCGTGCATGCCTAACATCCCTAAATAACATGGATGATGAGGATCTGGCGCTCCCAAGCCCTTTAACGTCACTACCGTAGGGATACCGGTTGCATTAACGAATTCACGCAATGCGGGAACTGCCTGTGCCATCCCAACGCCACCACCGGCATACAACATTGGTTTTTTAGCCTGAGCTAACAGCTCACGCGCCTGCATCAAGCCGGTTTCACAGGCAGGCATTAATTCGGCAACGGCAGACAAATGCGCAGCCAGCTCACCTTCGGCCAGCTGGATGTCTTTAGGGATATCGATTAAGACAGGGCCCGGACGCCCGCCCATCGCTACAGCAAAAGCTTCAGCCATGATGCCGGGCAAAGCATCCAATGACTCCACTAAGAAACTGTGTTTGGTACATGCCAATGACAGCCCCAAAACATCAATCTCTTGAAAAGCATCGGTACCAATCAGGGCAGAACCCACTTGCCCTGTGATGGCTACCACGGGAACAGAATCCAGCATGGCATCCGCTAGCCCCGTAATCAGGTTGGTTGCGCCAGGGCCTGAAGTGGCAATACACACCCCTGGTTTGCCCGTGGCGCGGGCATAGCCAATGGCGGCAATCACAGCGCCTTGCTCGTGGCGGCACAGTAGGTGTTCCACACCACCGTCATACAATGCATCGTATACCGGCATGATTGCGCCACCAGGGTAGCCGAAAACTTTATCAACACCCTGTGCACGCAACGCTTGTACTACCCACTGCGCTCCATTCATAGCTTAATTCCCCGCCCTTTTACTGGGACAACAGGATTTTATTCTGTTAGCCATTTGCTGTTCCCCATCACTTTTTCATTGCGAAAAAAAACCCCCGGACCTTTCGGTGCGGGGGTTCTCGTTTGATTCAGGCCTGATTTTTAAGCCTTTCTTCGTCCAAGTGCTGCCCCGCACGGTGGGATAATAATCACCACCACACTAATCACGACGAGGCTGAGTACTTGGACGAGAGTTTTCATAAATAGTTTTTTCTGTTGCCTTCTGAGCTAATGCTTAAAGAGTTATCACAGTTCTTTGCAGTCTGACAATAATTTTTTTGCGTAACCAATAAACAAAAACGGCTCAAATCACGTTCAAAGATATGATTTAAAATCATTTTATTGTGGTTTCCTCTGGCGAAATTTTTCTCCCTAAAGAGGCTCCTTGAGTATCTCGACCAAAAGAAATCAGCACAATAATTGCCACTGCAACACTGCCCGCAATAATCGCCATCGCCAAACCATAGTTCTGCCCATGACTTTCAGCAATCGTCGCCTGAAGCGTCGCGTTCACCGAAGCAATCAAGTTACCCAGTTGGTACACAAACCCTGGCAGTACCGCACGAGTATTGGCTGGAACTAGCTCATTAAGATAGGTAGGAATAACGCCCCAAGCCCCCTGCACCATGAACTGCATCAAGAATGCGCCAATGCCTAGCATGAGCGAGCCTCCAGAGAACGCCCACAAAGGAATAACGGGCAAGGCCAGTGTCGCCGCAATAATAATTGCTTTTTTACGACCTATTTTTTCAGACAATACGCCAAAGAACACACCGCCGATAATTGACGCGATATTGTAGCTAATAGCGATGATACTGACGGTTTTAGGATCGAAACCATGCTGAATTTTCAAAAAGGCCGGATACATATCTTGCGTACCGTGGCTGAAGAAATTGAACGCAGCCATTAATAAAACAAGATAAATACAAAGCTTCCAGTGACTCTTCAAAACGGGAAGAAGCGCAGTACTTTCTTTGCGCTCACGAGCCGCCAGCCAAACCGGTGATTCGGGTACTTTGAAGTAAATAAATGGCAATAAAATAATCGGGATAGCGCCAATCACAAACATGCCACGCCAGCCGACAATTTCAAACAATGAACCATATACCACCGCAGCCAGCAGATAGCCGAAGGGATAACCGGCCTGAAATATCCCGGACATTAATCCGCGTGAGCGGTCTGGTATAGTTTCCATCGCTAAAGATGATGCAACCCCCCAGATACCGCCCATAGCCACGCCATACAACACTCGAAGCACTAAGAACGTGGTCAAAGACGGTGCGGCGGCGGAGAGTAATTCGAAGATCGAAAAGAAGAGAATATTGACCATCAAGATCGGCCGACGACCATACTTCTCGGCCGCTCGACCAAACAGCAATGCACCAATAGGGCGAACGGCCAGCGTCAGCAGGATCGCCAGCGTCACTTCTTCCATGCCAACGTTAAAAGCCTTGGCAATATCACTGAGTAAAAATACGAGGATGAAAAAATCGAAGGCATCGAGCGTCCAACTAAGGAAGCTCGCAATAGCAACGTTACGCTGCTGGCTTGACCAACCAAACATAATGAATTCCCTACCGTAGAGTATGAGGCGTTTTTATTAGCATTTTTATTAGAGACAGCGACATAACCTGTTATTTGTTATGTAAGATGTCATTTTGTATTACTAATGTTAAATATAACCCTCTTGGCGACAGGGCCAAAATAATTAGCATGCTATCTTTGTTAAATATTGTATGTTAAATGTTAATTTTTGTTGCCAACACTAAATCCAGCTCGCAGTTTTAAGTCAACTATCCTGTTCAAGACAGCGAAATGCTGGAATCAATGACACAAAGCCAGTATCTCGTTCTGACACCATTTCCTATTCGTCACATGATGCCTCCAACATGGAGGTGACTATGTCAGTGGCGATAATTAATACTCGTGCAGCAATCGGCGTGCAGGCACCCGCAGTGAGCGTTGAGGCGCACATTAGCACCGGTCTTCCCGGCTTTACGTTGGTAGGTCTACCTGAAGCGACGGTGAAAGAAGCTAAAGACCGCGTGAGAAGCGCCATCATAAATTGCGGTTTTACTTTCCCAGCAAAACGTATCACGGTGAATTTGGCTCCCGCAGATCTTCCCAAAGAGGGGGGACGTTACGATCTTCCCATCGCTATCGCCATTTTGATTGCTTCTGAGCAACTTAGCGCGACTTCTGTGGAAGGATTAGAGTTGCTAGGTGAACTAGGTCTTTCAGGCGCGCTACGGCGCATTCAGGGCGCGATACCAGCAGCCATGGCTGCTCAGCATCATCAACGCAAATTAATCGCGCCAGAGGAAAATGAGGAAGAGCTTGGCCTACTTGGAGAACAACAGCCCCACCTCATTGCCAATCATCTTCTTCAGGTTTGTGATTTCCTCAGCGGCGACTCAAAACTTCCACCACCGAAGGTGTCCCAACTATCATCCTTATCCCCAAATACGAAGGATATGCGGGATATTATTGGCCAAGAACAGGCGCGCAGAGCATTAGAAATCGCTGCCACTGGCGGGCATAACTTACTGTTATTGGGACCACCCGGAACCGGAAAAACCATGTTAGCCAGCCGTCTTAATAGCATATTGCCACCGTTAACCACCGAAGAAGCTTTAGAGAGCGCGGCGGTTGCCAGTTTGGTACATCAATCAACCACGGGGCAATCTTGCTATCAGCGGCCATTTAGGACCCCACATCACAGCGCTTCAATGGCAGCACTCATTGGAGGCGGATCTTTACCAAGACCCGGAGAAATTTCTCTCGCGCATAACGGCGTATTATTTTTAGATGAACTGCCTGAGTTTGAGCGGCGTGTACTGGATGCTCTGCGCGAGCCACTTGAGTCTGGTGAAGCCTGCATTTCTAGAGCACTCGCGAAAGTCATTTTTCCTGCAAAAGTACAATTAGTTGCTGCAATGAATCCAAGTCCGACAGGACATTACAAAGGTATTCATGCTCGTACACCGCCACAGCAGATACTCAAATATCTCTCTCGCTTATCAGGCCCCTTTTTAGATCGTTTTGACCTATCTATTGAGGTGCCTCTGTTACCCGCAGGCGTTCTTAGCATCCAAAAACGCATTGGAGAAAGCAGCGAGGTTATTCGCCAAAGAGTATGTTTAGCGCGAGAAAGACAGTATCAACGCTCAGGAAAGCTCAACGCACATTTGGCAGGGAAGGAGATGGACAGAGTATGCTCACTGTCTCAAGAAGATGCGGCATTTCTGGAACAAGCACTCGAGAAGATGGGATTGTCGGTAAGAGCTTGGCATCGAATACTAAAAGTTGCTCGCTCGATTGCCGATCTTGCACAAAGTGACAGCATCAACCGAGCTCATATTGCTGAAGCACTCAGCTACCGCTCCATGGACCGTTTAATCCAACATCTCCATCAGGCATTGCAATAAAAAACGGGGCCCAAAGGCCCCGAGTTTTTAGTCATCACTATCAGTATATTCTTCCACCGTATCCATCTGCGGTTTACCGCCAGATAAGGTGTGGAAACGCTTAGGACGACGAATGCGTGCAATATATTTCGACCAGATCTTCTCAGCTTCTGTCGCAGGCTGACGTTCACCGCGGCATACAGCGACAAAGAGCTGTTCTTCTTCGGTCTGTGGCTCACGAGTTCCTAAATCGAGCTCGTTAAACGCGTAACCGAAACGCTCAAGTACCTGAGCTTCTTTAATTGTGAAATCGCCGTGGCGTGAAAAACCACGAGGATAATGTTTATTGTCAAAAAAACGATGATTGGTGCTGAAGCTTTCCGCCATCTGACACACTCCTAAATTTTCTTATTGCTGTACCACTTATGGCGCGGAGTATTAGTTAGGCTTGACAACGTGTAAAACAAAACATTTAAATCATCATGATTAATATTTTTATTGGAGAGACAGTGGATAGCGAATTATTAAAAACCTTCTTAGAAGTGAGCAGAACAAGACACTTTGGTAAAGCCGCTGAAACCCTTTATCTAACACAATCAGCAGTTAGCTTTCGTATCCGTCAGCTTGAAACACAAGTTGGAGCGGATCTTTTCACTCGCCACCGCAACAATATTCAGCTAACCGAGGCAGGAGAACGACTCGTACCCTACGCAGAAAAACTAATGGAAACATGGCTATTGGCTAAAAAAGAAGTTCTCAAGAGCCGGCAGCACAAAGAATTATCGATTGGCGCTCCAGCAATGATGTGGGAATCGCTACTTATTTCCTGGCTATCAGGCGTCTATAAACATAAGCCCGAACTCTTGCTTGAAGCCCGTATTGGGCAAAGACATACTCATGTTCGACAGCTGCATGAGCGCCATCTAGACCTACTGATAACAACAGAAATCCCAAAGATGGAGGAGCTATCAACAGAAAAAGTTGGCGAGTTTACACTGCAACTTCTTACAACCGCAGGAGATACAGCAACCGACGATCTTCCCTATATTCGCTTAGAATGGGGGGCAGATTTTGCTCGTTTTGATGAACAGCTCACTAGCAACAATAATCCCCCGATTTTAACTACTAGCTCGATAGCGCTTGCCGAACAGGTCATGAACCAAGCAGGAGGAAGAGCATTTTTCCCAGCTCATTGGCATCCACATCACTTCCAAGTGGATAGTTCGCAGGAAGCCCTAACGCGACCAATATACGCCGTGTGGCTCCACAACAGTGACAGGAAAGAAGAGATTAAGTATTTAACGCAGTCGTTGATAAATTATCATCTAGAGCAGCCAAAGTAATTTTTTGGGCATTGTAGATGCGCCAGTGTTGGGGGCGATAGTATGAAATTGCCCCAACAACTTAGAACATTTATGTAGGCATTTTGGAATATTGCTGAAGGGAAAGTATTAATTTTAAGGCTTTTTTCTGCGCTAAAACGCAAAAAAGCCCTCCGCAAGCGGAAGGCTATTTGTATGGCAGGGGCGGAGAGACTCGAACTCGCGACACCCGGTTTTGGAGACCGGTGCTCTACCAACTGAGCTACGCCCCTAAAGAACGCTTACTATTATCCCTACATTCATCAAGCAGGCATAACATAAATAAGTGGCGGAACGGACGGGGCTCGAACCCGCGACCCCCTGCGTGACAGGCAGGTATTCTAACCAACTGAACTACCGCTCCACCGATTCTTTCTCTCACATCAGCATTCGTCTGATGTCAGTTTGTTCCTGTTATTTTCCGTGTCAGGGAAAAGGAACTAATTTAAAGCCTGAGCAGTTCCCTACTCTCGCATGGGGAGACCCCACACTACCATCGGCGCTACGGCGTTTCACTTCTGAGTTCGGCATGGGGTCAGGTGGGACCACCGCGCTATCGCCGCCAGGCATATTCTGTTATTTGTACCGCTCTCTGTATTTCTACAGCTAGCCATACAAACCAATCTGTTCACAAGCCTACTCTTTGTGTTTTCGCGTCTCTGCGTCTTAAAACACCTTCGGTGTTGTAAGGTTAAGCCTCACGGATCATTAGTACTGGTTAGCTCAACGTATCGCTACGCTTACACACCCAGCCTATCAACGTCTTAGTCTTAAACGTTCCTTTAGGAGACTCAAGGTCTCAGGGAAGACTCATCTCGAGGCAAGTTTCGCGCTTAGATGCTTTCAGCGCTTATCTTTTCCGCATTTAGCTACCGGGCAATGCCATTGGCATGACAACCCGAACACCAGTGATGCGTCCACTCCGGTCCTCTCGTACTAGGAGCAGCCCCTCTCAATCTTCCAACGCCCACGGCAGATAGGGACCGAACTGTCTCACGACGTTCTAAACCCAGCTCGCGTACCACTTTAAATGGCGAACAGCCATACCCTTGGGACCTACTTCAGCCCCAGGATGTGATGAGCCGACATCGAGGTGCCAAACACCGCCGTCGATATGAACTCTTGGGCGGTATCAGCCTGTTATCCCCGGAGTACCTTTTATCCGTTGAGCGATGGCCCTTCCATTCAGAACCACCGGATCACTATGACCTACTTTCGTACCTGCTCGAGCCGTCACTCTCGCAGTCAAGCTAGCTTATGCCATTGCACTAACCTCACGATGTCCGACCGTGATTAGCTAACCTTCGTGCTCCTCCGTTACTCTTTAGGAGGAGACCGCCCCAGTCAAACTACCCACCAGACACTGTCCTCAATCCCGATTAGGGACCGGAGTTAGAACATCAAACATTAAAGGGTGGTATTTCAAGGTTGGCTCCACGCAGACTGGCGTCCACGCTTCAAAGCCTCCCACCTATCCTACACATCAAGGCTCAATGTTCAGTGTCAAGCTATAGTAAAGGTTCACGGGGTCTTTCCGTCTTGCCGCGGGTACACTGCATCTTCACAGCGAGTTCAATTTCACTGAGTCTCGGGTGGAGACAGCCTGGCCATCATTACGCCATTCGTGCAGGTCGGAACTTACCCGACAAGGAATTTCGCTACCTTAGGACCGTTATAGTTACGGCCGCCGTTTACTGGGGCTTCGATCAAGAGCTTCGCCTTGCGGCTGACCCCATCAATTAACCTTCCAGCACCGGGCAGGCGTCACACCGTATACGTCCACTTTCGTGTTTGCACAGTGCTGTGTTTTTATTAAACAGTTGCAGCCAGCTGGTATCTTCGACTGGCTTCAGCTCCATCCGCAAGGGACTTCACCTACGCGCCAGCGTGCCTTCTCCCGAAGTTACGGCACCATTTTGCCTAGTTCCTTCACCCGAGTTCTCTCAAGCGCCTTGGTATTCTCTACCTGACCACCTGTGTCGGTTTGGGGTACGATTCAATGTTACCTAGAGCTTAGAGGCTTTTCCTGGAAGCTTGGCATCAACTACTTCATCACCGTAGTGACTCGTCATCACGCCTCAGGGTTGATAAAAGCACGGATTTACCAATGCTTTCCCCCTACACGCTTAAACCGGGACAACCGTCGCCCGGATAGCCTAGCCTTCTCCGTCCCCCCTTCGCAGTAACACCGAGTACAGGAATATTAACCTGTTTCCCATCGACTACGCCTTTCGGCCTCGCCTTAGGGGTCGACTCACCCTGCCCCGATTAACGTTGGACAGGAACCCTTGGTCTTCCGGCGAGCGGGTTTTTCACCCGCTTTATCGTTACTTATGTCAGCATTCGCACTTCTGATACCTCCAGCAACCCTCACAGGCCACCTTCAACGGCTTACAGAACGCTCCCCTACCCAACAACACCTAAGTGTCGCTGCCGCAGCTTCGGTGCATAGTTTAGCCCCGTTACATCTTCCGCGCAGGCCGACTCGACCAGTGAGCTATTACGCTTTCTTTAAATGATGGCTGCTTCTAAGCCAACATCCTGGCTGTCTATGCCTTCCCACATCGTTTCCCACTTAACTATGACTTTGGGACCTTAGCTGGCGGTCTGGGTTGTTTCCCTCTTCACGACGGACGTTAGCACCCGCCGTGTGTCTCCCGTGATAACATTCTTCGGTATTCGTAGTTTGCATCGAGTTGGTAAGTCGGGATGACCCCCTAGTCGAAACAGTGCTCTACCCCCGAAGATGAGTTCACGAGGCGCTACCTAAATAGCTTTCGGGGAGAACCAGCTATCTCCCGGTTTGATTGGCCTTTCACCCCCAGCCACAAGTCATCCGCTAATTTTTCAACATTAGTCGGTTCGGTCCTCCAGTTAGTGTTACCCAACCTTCAACCTGCCCATGGCTAGATCACCGGGTTTCGGGTCTATACCTTGCAACTTGACGCCCAGTTAAGACTCGGTTTCCCTACGGCTCCCCTATTCGGTTAACCTTGCTACAAAATATAAGTCGCTGACCCATTATACAAAAGGTACGCAGTCACCCCATAAAAGAGGCTCCCACTGCTTGTACGTACACGGTTTCAGGTTCTATTTCACTCCCCTCGCCGGGGTTCTTTTCGCCTTTCCCTCACGGTACTGGTTCACTATCGGTCAGTCAGGAGTATTTAGCCTTGGAGGATGGTCCCCCCATATTCAGACAGGATGTCACGTGTCCCGCCCTACTCATCGAACTCACAACATATGCATTTTCAAGTACGGGGCTATCACCCTGTATCGCCGGACTTTCCAGACCGTTCCTCTGACACATACGCTGATTAAGGTTCTGGGCTGTTCCCCGTTCGCTCGCCGCTACTAGGGGAATCTCGGTTGATTTCTTTTCCTCAGGGTACTTAGATGTTTCAGTTCCCCTGGTTCGCTTCGTTAAGCTATGTATTCACTTAACGATAGTGTGACGAATCACACTGGGTTTCCCCATTCGGAAATCGTCGGTTATAACGCTTCATATCAGCTTACCGACGCTTATCGCAGATTAGCACGTCCTTCATCGCCTCTGACTGCCTAGGCATCCACCGTGTACGCTTAGTCACTTAACCTCACAACCCGAAGGTGTCTTTTTAGTGAACGCGGTTACGAACCGGTTCAAGACAGCATTCAAGATTGCAAAAAATTGAGAGACTGCTTAATACAAACTGTGTCAGTGTGTCTCACAGTTGCTTAAGCTTTCAAATTTCAGCTTGTTCCAGATTGTTAAAGAGCAAAATACTTCGCAGCATACTGTTTCCAATACACTCTGAAGTATGTTTTTGAGACTGAATACTTATTATTTATCGTAAACAAAAGTAATGGTGGAGCTATGCGGGATCGAACCGCAGACCTCCTGCGTGCAAGGCAGGCGCTCTCCCAGCTGAGCTATAACCCCATACAGTCAACAGTTTACCTTTATACATTACCACTCATAGAAGAGTTTAATTCTTTCTCAGACAAGGCGGAGTCATGCAAAGTTTGCTGTTGCAAACGAGGCGTGACGACAACGCAGTATGAGTAAGAATTTGGTAGGCCTGAGTGGACTTGAACCACCGACCTCACCCTTATCAGGGGTGCGCTCTAACCACCTGAGCTACAAGCCTATATAAAGGTATTCTGCTCGTTATTCTTCATCAGACAATCTGTGTGGACACTGCACTTAACGCTATCTTTAGGTAAGGAGGTGATCCAACCGCAGGTTCCCCTACGGTTACCTTGTTACGACTTCACCCCAGTCATGAATCACAAAGTGGTAAGCGCCCTCCCGAAGGTTAAGCTACCTACTTCTTTTGCAACCCACTCCCATGGTGTGACGGGCGGTGTGTACAAGGCCCGGGAACGTATTCACCGTAGCATTCTGATCTACGATTACTAGCGATTCCGACTTCATGGAGTCGAGTTGCAGACTCCAATCCGGACTACGACATACTTTATGAGGTCCGCTTGCTCTCGCGAGTTCGCTTCTCTTTGTATATGCCATTGTAGCACGTGTGTAGCCCTACTCGTAAGGGCCATGATGACTTGACGTCATCCCCACCTTCCTCCGGTTTATCACCGGCAGTCTCCTTTGAGTTCCCGACATTACTCGCTGGCAACAAAGGATAAGGGTTGCGCTCGTTGCGGGACTTAACCCAACATTTCACAACACGAGCTGACGACAGCCATGCAGCACCTGTCTCAGAGTTCCCGAAGGCACTAAAGCATCTCTGCTAAATTCTCTGGATGTCAAGAGTAGGTAAGGTTCTTCGCGTTGCATCGAATTAAACCACATGCTCCACCGCTTGTGCGGGCCCCCGTCAATTCATTTGAGTTTTAACCTTGCGGCCGTACTCCCCAGGCGGTCGACTTAACGCGTTAGCTCCGGAAGCCACGCCTCAAGGGCACAACCTCCAAGTCGACATCGTTTACAGCGTGGACTACCAGGGTATCTAATCCTGTTTGCTCCCCACGCTTTCGCACCTGAGCGTCAGTCTTTGTCCAGGGGGCCGCCTTCGCCACCGGTATTCCTCCAGATCTCTACGCATTTCACCGCTACACCTGGAATTCTACCCCCCTCTACAAGACTCTAGCTGACCAGTTTCAAATGCAGTTCCCAAGTTAAGCTCGGGGATTTCACATCTGACTTAATCAACCGCCTGCGTGCGCTTTACGCCCAGTAATTCCGATTAACGCTTGCACCCTCCGTATTACCGCGGCTGCTGGCACGGAGTTAGCCGGTGCTTCTTCTGCGAGTAACGTCAATCACTGTGGTTATTAACCACAATGCCTTCCTCCTCGCTGAAAGTACTTTACAACCCGAAGGCCTTCTTCATACACGCGGCATGGCTGCATCAGGCTTGCGCCCATTGTGCAATATTCCCCACTGCTGCCTCCCGTAGGAGTCTGGACCGTGTCTCAGTTCCAGTGTGGCTGGTCATCCTCTCAGACCAGCTAGAGATCGTCGCCTAGGTGAGCCATTACCCCACCTACTAGCTAATCCCATCTGGGCACATCTGATGGCGTGAGGCCCGAAGGTCCCCCACTTTGGTCCGAAGACATCATGCGGTATTAGCTACCGTTTCCAGTAGTTATCCCCCTCCATCAGGCAGTTTCCCAGACATTACTCACCCGTCCGCCGCTCGTCACCCAGAGAGCAAGCTCTCTTGTGCTACCGCTCGACTTGCATGTGTTAGGCCTGCCGCCAGCGTTCAATCTGAGCCATGATCAAACTCTTCAATTAAAAGCTTGATTTGCTTAAACAAGTTAAGCGATGCTCGAAAATTAACTTTCGTAATAATTCAACTAAATGAATTACTGCTTGGTCACTCTTCAAGACTTTAATATTTTATCGTCCGAGGACGTTAGATATTGTCTTGTGAGTGCCCACACAGATTGTCTGATAAATTGTTAAAGAGCAGCGAATTGCGAACATTCGTTCCAGCAACTCGGGAGGTGCATATTACGCTTTCCTCCTGAAGAGTCAAGCTTTTTTCTTTTCAGAAATTCGCATTACTGCGATGCTTTTCTCTTCCTCACCGAGCGACGTTTGCGTCGTTGTTCCCGGTCAGTGGTGGCGCATTATAGGGACTTCTGAACGGCTGACAACCCCTAATTTAAAAAAACTTTTCAACCGCGCAAGTTTTCACCGAAAACCACATAAATGAGGATTAAATACTCAATTCTCGTAGTTCTGAGAAACCTAAACGATGCAATACAGGTAAAAGCGCATCGGTATCGCTATTTGTTTCTGTTGCATAGGCCAAATCGTTTTCCGTGCTCAGTGCGTTTTCCTGATTAGCAATCAGCCAAGCGACACGACGGGCTATTGCGGCACCTGAATCAACTAAACGAGTCCCTGTGGGTAATACCGCCGCCAGTTCTTCGCGCAGTAAAGGAAAATGCGTACATCCCAGAACCACCGTATCTGGCGGTTCGGCCATTGACAGCCAAGGTCGTAGTATTTTCTTTAGCACCGCAGGATCAATCTCTTCGCCATGTAACTTGGCCTCAGCCAATTCCACCAGCTCAGCCGAGCCCAGCATTTTGATGTTGCAGTCTTTCGCAAATCGAGCAACCAGATCGTGAGTATATGAACGCTGCACCGTCGCTCTCGTCGCTAACAAACCAACAACGCCGTTGCGCGTCAGCTTTGCCGCAGGTTTTATCGCAGGCACGACACCAACGATAGGGCAATTGAAGCGTTCGCGTAATGCGGGGAGCGTAATGGTGCTTGCGGTATTACAGGCGATGATAACAATAGAGAGAGTATGACGCTTTTGCACTTCGGCAACGATTTTGACAACGCGGTCGATAATAAACGCTTCGTCTTTTTCCCCATAGGGGAATCCCTGATTGTCGAATGCATATATATAGTGGAGATCCGGAAGCAAATCACGGATCTCTTGATATACAGATAACCCACCCACGCCGGAGTCAAAAACCAGCGCAGTGGGTTTAGAAGTCGCTACATCATTAGAAGGTGTAGCTACCGGAGAGATAATATTCTCTACCTGCGGTTTGGTAGCCATAAGCCGTTTCATAATCTTTATCTAACAGGTTGGCGATTCTACCACGAACTGTTAGATGAGACGTAACCGGATAAGAAGCTGAAATATCGACGGTGCTGTAGCTTGGTAATACCTGCTGCGTATTATTGTATTGGGACGTATTGTTATCGTAACGGCGACCATAATATTGATACGAAACATCCATATCGACATTAAACATGGTCCAGTCGAGCTGATATTTAGCCTGTCGTTTGGCGCGACGCGCTAATACTTCATCATTTTTATCATTACGCGGATCTAAATACTGCAAGGTAACCTGATGCGTGAAGATCCCGGTATCAACGCTGCCCGTCCACTCGACGCCTTTAATCGTGGCAGAGTCGATGTTGTCGTAGCTGCCCGCATAGGTGACAGGATCGGAATAATAGGTAATCAGATTTTCAATTTTGTAATGATACACAGACAGACGCCAATCAAGTGGCCCAGTCAGCCCTTCTAAACCTGCTTCCCACTGCTTCGACTCTTCAGGTTTTAAATTAGGATTGGAATCAATGCCGAAACGCGTTGAACCAAATTGCTGTCCCAATGACGGCGCCAAGAATCCAGTGCCATAAGACAATGTTGCACGATAGCCCGGCGTAAATTCCCAACCCGCTGCCGTTTGCCAAGTACCGTGCCAGCCGAACTGTTCATCTTTATCTTCACGTCCAGATGCCTCCAACGTGACATCTCCCAGTTTTTGCTGACCTGTAAGGTATAGCCCAGAATCATCACGTTTATAGCTGTCAGATTTACTGATATCTGAAGAAGTCAGACGCTGCTGCTGCCAATCCACACCCGCACTAATCTGCCCATGCTCTAGGCTATAGGTATTACCCCATTGAATATTACGCTGATCCATATCATCCAGCGTAGTGCCATCGTGATAGCGCCCATATTCACTGCTGTAATTATAAGCTTTTACTTTTTGGTAGCTGCCCGTTAACTGAGATGAATAAGCCCCAGACAAATAGCGCAGCCCCATATCATAAGTGTGATTGTAGGTTTCACTTTCGTTTGCGCTGTAAGCGGGGCTCGACGGTGGGCTACCAAGATCATAGTCACTATTGTTGGTGTAACCGTAGCCACGAGCAAAACCAGAAAACTCGTTGTTAAACTGGTGATCTATACCGCCCCAGAAAGTTTTGGTGCGATAGCCATCGTCATCATGATCGGGTTCGTACGTTGAACCCGGCTGCACGTTAAAGCCTTTGGTGCTTTCATAAGAGCCCGCCAACGTGACTTTGGTGTTATCACCGACTTTTTGACGCACGCTCCCATCGTACTGCTGGAATCCTTTAGAACCGACACCTGCATTTATCTGCGCGCCTTCCTTATCGGTTTGCGTGATGACGTTAATAACCCCCCCCATCGCACCCGAACCATACACGGCAGAGCGTGGGCCACGAATATATTCAACGCGTTGAACCAGCGAAATCGGGATTTGATTGAAATCAGCCGTGTTTGAAATTCCAGGACGAGCAATAGGAATGCCATCCACCAGCACAAGTACTTGGCTTGCGCTGGTCCCACGGATATACATCGATGCACTCTGTCCCATACCGCCATTTTGGGCGATATCGACGCCGGGTAAACGCCGCATTACGTCATTCAGCGTTTTAGCCTGCCAACGATCGATATCATCTCGAGTAACAACATCACTAGGCGCTAGCACGGTGGAAACTGGCTGAGGAAAACGGGAGGCGGTGACAATGACATCGTCATTATTATTTGCGGATGATGATGAAGGTGTTTCGTTAGAATCTTGCGCCCAGCCAGAGAAAGCCGTGACAGACAAAGCTGCCATCAGCGCATTTTTTTTTATAGTCATATAAGAGCATCCAAACTTAATTGGCAGGATGCCGCGAGCCGTGGCGTTAATTCGCGAAAACCACGTAAAGCGACGTGTACCGGCAGGTCTTCGGGCTTAGGATTTGTGTATCAACATGCATTGTTGAATACACACCGGGCGATGACTTCCCATCTGTAATGACAGTGTCAAAATATCGCCGTGACTTCCCCATACCGCTGCGCGTCAGCTCCGGATTCACACCGGATTCCCTTTTCACTCTCCACAGGAGACCGGGTCGCCATGCTAAGTGAAAACGTATTCAGAAGTCTAGACTTCTATGATTCGGATGTAGAATAAGTCACAGAGCTGGACATCATCATTCCATCGCCTACAATCGCCCCTCTATTATTATGCTAACGAGAAATGCCATGACGCCGAACACGCTGCCAACCGATCAATATGATGCCCAACTCACGGAAAAAATTACCCGACTGGCCAACATGATGACCCCGTTTGCGGCACCGGAGATTGAGGCATTTCGCTCGCCGGCCAGTCACTACCGCATGCGCGCTGAATTCCGCGTTTGGCATGATGAAGGCGATCTCTACCACATCATGTTTGATCAACAAACCAAACAGCGCATCCGCGTCGATCAGTTCCCTGCTGCAAGCGAGCTGATTAACCGTTTGATGAACGTGATGATGGATGAGCTAAAGCCAAACCACGTTCTGCGCTTTAAATTGTTCCAAATTGACTATCTGTCAACTATGAACAATAAAGTGGTGGTTTCTCTTCTTTATCACCGCAAACTGGATGATGAATGGAAAGTAGAGGCTGAAGCGCTTCGCGATCGCCTGCGCGCGCAAGGTTTTGACCTGCAGCTTATTGGCCGCGCCACCAAAACCAAAATCTGTTTCGATCAAGACTATGTTGATGAATGCCTGCCTGTTGCTGGCCGCAACATGATCTATCGTCAGGTAGAAAACAGCTTTACCCAGCCCAACGCGGCCGTAAACATTAAGATGCTTGAGTGGGCGCTTGACGTTACACAGGATTCCAAAGGCGATCTACTTGAGCTGTACTGTGGCAACGGCAATTTCTCCTTGGCGCTCGCGCGTAACTTTAATCGCGTGCTCGCAACAGAAATTGCCAAACCTTCCGTTGCTGCAGCGCAGTTCAACATCGCAGCCAACCACATTGAGAATGTACAAATCATTCGTATGGCGGCAGAAGATTTTACTCAGGCGATGAACGGCGTACGTGAGTTCAAACGTTTGGAAGGTATCGACCTCAAAGGTTATCAGTGCGAAACCATTTTTGTCGATCCACCGCGTAGCGGCTTGGATGACGACACCTTGCGCATGGTGCAGGCGTATCCACGGATACTTTATATCTCATGCAACCCTGAAACGCTTAGCGCAAACCTAGAAACGCTGAACGAAACTCATCGGGTCACACGCTTGGCGCTGTTCGATCAGTTTCCCTATACCCATCATATGGAATGCGGCGTGTTGTTGGAAAAACGCGATTAAAAACGATTCAGATTGAAACGCAAAAAGGCAGCCAATGGCTGCCTTTTCTATTTGAATGGTATCTCAGTGGCTCAACATCACTCAGGATCGTGAAAATCTTTTCCGCTATCAGGCTCGGCATTTTTCTTAAACGCCTTAATACGATAGGCAATCCAGAAAACCAACACAATACACAGGAGGGTTGGCATAAAGTTAGAGCCAATTTCTGGGTACTCAACGCGAACAATGGCGCTATACATCAGCAAACCAAGCAGAAAACACGAAGAGGAAAGCATCGGCATACCTTCAGGCATAGAGCAGTTCAGGTAGCGCTGATGCAGGCAATACACTGATAAAATCAGTGCCAGCAGGGGAAATACCGAAAATGATACGGCTGAGCTAAACAGTGCGGCAAAAGATCCGCTGATAGAAAGCCCCGCAACCAATGACAGAATCAACGTTCCCACATCTAAACGACTTTTAATCATGACCAACCCTATGCTTTAAATTTATTCCCGAGCATGCTGCTCTGCATTTTCATGCATATGCGCAATGTGTGCTTTCTCCTGCTCACGACGGTACCAATAATAAGCGCCCTTGGAAATCATCCGCAACTGTAAAACAAGACGTTCTTCCAACAAACGGCGGTGCTCCATATCAATATCTAACGCTTCGGCACCCGCGCTAAATACGATAGTCACCATCGCCTCCGCCTGTGCTTCAGTAAAACTGCGCGGCATGTGATTTTCGATTTCAAGGTAATCGGCAAGTTCCGCAATAAAGTGCTGAACCTCACGCTGCACCGCCGCGCGGAACGCAGCGGAAGTACCGGAACGTTCCCGTAAAAGCAGACGGAAAGCATTCGGATTATTGCCGATAAATTCCATAAAAGTTGCTACGGATGTGCGGATAACGCTGCCACCTTTGGCAATACGCTGACGGGCCTGACGCATTAACTGGCGCAGCATCAACCCACTTTCATCCACCATCGTTAACCCTAACTCATCCACGTCACGGAAATGGCGATAGAAAGACGTTGGGGCAATACCAGCTTCACGGGATACTTCACGCAGGCTCAAACTCGCAAAGCTCCGCTCAGCGCTTAGCTGATTAAAAGCCGCCTCGATCAGTGAACGACGAGTTCGTTCTTTTTGTTGCGCTCTGACGCCCATATTAATATCCGGTTAAATGTAAGTTTCTTTATTCCACCTTCGGCTATTTTTGATTCTGGCGCGGTGGTTTAACGCCACTATATCAAACTTTACCCCAACCACGCTTCTATGACCTGTGACATGTATAGCTAGGATGACAAAAACAAGGCGTGAATTGCCACGAAAAGCGTAGGGATGATTGGGGATGCGCGGTTATTATGTTAAGGTAACGTTGTATTTTTGTATAAGAAAGGCCTACCCTACATGCAACAGCACTATTCTTTTGATGCCATAGTCATTGGCTCAGGTCCCGGTGGTGAAGGCGCCGCCATGGGTCTGGTAAAACAGGGCGCGCGGGTTGCCGTCATAGAACGGCATTTTAGCGTTGGTGGCGGATGCACCCACTGGGGTACCATCCCCTCGAAAGCACTTCGCCACGCCGTTAGCCGCATTATCGAATTTAACCAAAATCCTCTCTATAGCGACAACTCCCGAATTCTTAAATCGACATTCCCTGATATTTTGCGTCATGCCGATAGCGTTATTAATCAGCAAACCCGCATGCGCCAAGGATTCTACGAGCGTAACCATTGTCAATTATTTTCCGGTGACGCCGAATTTATTGATGCCAATACCCTCAGCGTTAGCTACCCAGACGGCACGCGCGATACCTTAACCGCCGACAACATCATTATCGCCTGTGGTTCACGCCCGTATCATCCGTCTGGCGTCGATTTCAAGCATCCACGCATTTACGACAGCGACTCCATTCTGCAACTTAACCACGAACCGCAGCACATCATCATTTATGGTGCTGGCGTTATCGGCTGCGAATATGCGTCGATCTTCCGTGGATTAAGCGTGAAAGTGGACTTAGTGAATACCCGCGATCGCCTGCTTGCATTTCTCGATCAAGAAATGTCAGATGCGCTCTCTTACCACTTCTGGAATAACGGCGTTGTTATCCGCCACAACGAAGAGTTCGAGCAGATTGAAGGCGTTGAAGATGGCGTCATCATGCATCTCAAATCCGGTAAAAAAGTGAAAGCCGATTGCCTGCTGTACGCCAATGGCCGTACAGGGAATACCGATGCGCTGAAACTGGAAAATGTGGGACTTGAAGCCGATGGTCGTGGCCTTCTGAAGGTCAACAGCATGTACCAAACGGCTATTTCACATATCTACGCCGTAGGTGACGTCATTGGCTATCCGAGTTTGGCATCCGCAGCTTACGATCAAGGGCGTATCGCCGCTCAGGCCATTATGCAAGGCGAAGCCAACGTGCATCTGGTCGAAGATATTCCTACCGGCATTTACACCATTCCTGAAATCAGCTCCGTGGGTAAAACCGAGCAGGAACTAACGGCAATGAAGGTGCCGTATGAGGTGGGCCGTGCACAGTTTAAACATCTGGCTCGCGCACAAATCGCCGGAATGAGCGTGGGAAGTTTGAAGATCTTATTCCATCGCGAAACCAAGCAGATCCTAGGGATCCACTGCTTTGGCGAACGCGCGGCGGAGATCATTCACATCGGCCAAGCGATCATGGAACAGAAAGGAGAAGGTAATACCATCGAGTATTTCGTTAATACCACCTTCAACTATCCAACCATGGCCGAGGCCTACCGTGTGGCTGCGTTAAACGGGCTAAACCGCCTGTTTTAAAGCGTCGCACTGCTGTGCCATGACACCTTGCATATGCTCGCGGATCGCTTCCGCGAGCTGTTCATAGCGTGCGCGCAGCGGAGAGCCGGGACGATAAACTAACGCGATAGTCCGCTTCGGCTCAGGCTTATAACATTGCACATAGCAAATGCCGTCACGTTCACGCTCAGGTGGAACCGCTAATGCCGGCAGCAGCGTTATACCGCTCCCAGCGGCAACCATGTTGCGCAGCGTTTCTAGGCTAGTTGCACGGAAATGCGTATCTTCATCTGCCCCAGCTTGGAAACAGAATCCCATCGCCTGATCGCGCAGACAATGCCCGTCTTCCAGCATTAACAAATGCTCGCCGGCCAGTTCAGACATCGCAATTTTATCTTTGTCTGCCAGAGGATGGCCGCTATACACCGCCAGCTTCATCGGCTCATCAAACAATGGCACTTCAATAAATGCCTCTGTTTCTTTGACCAACGCCAAAATCGCGCAGTCCAACTTGCCGCTATCAAGCTGCGCTAACAATTGGTGGGTCTGCGCTTCGTGCAAATACATTTCCAGCTTAGGAAAAGTTTGGTGCAGCGTTGGGATAATCTGTGGCAGCAAATAAGGCGCAACCGTTGGGATCAATCCGATATGCAGCGGGCCGGACATCGCCTCACCCTGCTGGCTGGCCATCTCTTTAAGTACCTTAACCTCACGCAGAACCGTACGTGCCTGATCGACAAGTAATAACCCGGCTTGGGTGAACAGCACTTTGCGGCTAGTTCGCTCCAGAAGCATCACACCCAACTCATCTTCCAACTTACGGATTTGGCCACTCAGCGTAGGTTGGCTGACATGGCATGAGTCGGCGGCGCGACGAAAATGACGATGTTCAGACAACGCCACTAGGTATTCTAAATCTCGAATATTCATATTTATCCTCCGAGCCATGATAGCTCATGGCGATAAATAAGATAGCAATGAACGATTAGAACTATCAAGCCTAAGTGTGAATAATGTCCATCAACGAACGGCGACACGCCAGCATCAGTAATTTTTAATTTAATAATTAAAGGGTTAATCCATGTTTACTAGCCAAGAAGGTAAGAAAATTCCACAGGTAACTTTCCACACCCGTCAGGGCGACCAGTGGATTGACGTAACTACCGATGATCTGTTCAAAGACAAAACCGTTATCGTGTTTTCTCTGCCGGGCGCATTCACCCCAACCTGTTCATCAAGCCATCTGCCTCGTTACAACGAGCTGGCTCCAGTGTTCCATGAAAAAGGCGTCGACAGCATTCTGTGCGTTTCCGTTAATGACACCTTCGTGATGAATGCATGGAAAGCCGATCAAAAAGCAGAGCACATCACTTTCGTTCCAGACGGCAACGGTGAATTTACCAAAGGCATGAACATGCTGGTCGAAAAAGCCGATCTCGGCTTTGGCCCACGCTCATGGCGCTATTCCATGCTGGTTCGCAACGGCGTGGTTGAAAAAATGTTTGTTGAACCTAACAAGCCAGGCGACCCGTTTGAAGTATCTGATGCAGATACCATGCTGAAATATTTAGCACCCGATTTCAAAGTGCAGGCTTCCGTTTCCCTGTTTACCAAACCGGGCTGCCCATACTGCGCTAAAGCCAAACAAATGCTGCAAGACCGCGGTATCCAGTACGAAGAAATCGTGCTGGGTAAAGACGCTACCACCGTGAGTCTGCGCGCTGTGACTGGCCGTGCGACTGTTCCACAGGTTTACATCGGTGGACAACATATCGGTGGCAGCGATGACTTAGAAGTTTATCTGCAACAGGCATAATCACCTGCAAGTAGTCGTTATTATAAAAAAGTAAGCCAACATTTTGGCGGGCTCGTCCCGCCTTTTTTTCCGATTTCAGGAGATAGCTTCATGAAAGAACTCAGTGTTGACGTGGCCGTTATCGGCGGCGGTACAGCAGGCTTAGGTGCCTATCGCGCAGCAAAACTCTCTACACCCAGCGTTGTCATGATCGAAGGTGGCCCATTTGGCACAACCTGTGCTCGCGTTGGCTGTATGCCTTCCAAATTACTCATTGCCGCCGCAGAAGCCGTGCATCAAATCGAGCGCGCTCCCGGTTTTGGCATTCACCCTCAGGGTGAAATAAAAATTGATGGTCGCGAGGTCATGGCTCGCGTTAAACACGAACGCGACCGCTTCGTGGGTTTTGTGATGGAAGGCGTCATCAGTATTCCTGACAACGACAAAATTCTCGGCTACGCCCGTTTTATCGATGACAATACCCTACAAGTTGACGATCACACCCGCATCGTGGCAAAACGCATCGTTATCGCCACCGGTTCTCGCCCAACATGGCCGGCTCCGTGGAACGACCTCGGCGATCGCTTGATTATCAATGATGATGTATTCAACTGGGACGATCTGCCTGAATCCGTTGCAGTATTTGGCCCCGGCGTTATCGGTTTAGAGATCGGCCAAGCGCTTCATCGTCTCGGCGTGAAAGTGAAAGTCTTTGGCGTCGGCGGTGCCGTAGGCCCTCTAACAGACAGCGATGTACGCGATTATGCTCGCCGCGCTCTAGGCGAAGAGTTTTATCTCGATCCCGATGTGAAAGTCGAGATCATGCAGCGCGAAGGCGAGCGCGTGTTTATTCGCTATCAGGGTTTAGACGGTAAGCCACAAGAAATCATGGTGGACTACGTGCTGGCAGCCACCGGCCGCCGTCCAAATGTTGATAATCTCGCCATCGAAAACACCTCACTTGAGCTTGATGCACGCGGTGTTCCGGTCGCCGATCGACTGACCATGCAAACCAGCGTGCCGCATATCTTTATCGCTGGCGACGCAAGCAATCAGCTCCCGCTGTTACACGAAGCCAGCGATCAGGCTCGAATTGCCGGTGATAATGCGGGTAGCTTCCCAGAAGTTAAGCCGGGATTACGCCGGAGTTCGATTTCAGTGGTGTTCTCTGACCCGCAAATCGCCATGGTCGGTTCAACCTATCGTGAACTTAGCCAAAAATATGGTGCCTGCGGTTGCTTCGAGGTTGGCGAAGTCTCTTTCGAAAACCAAGGGCGTTCTCGCGTCATGCTGCGTAACAAAGGCTTACTGCATGTTTATGGCGAACAAGGAACGGGCAAATTCCTAGGTGCTGAAATGATGGGGCCGGCAGTTGAGCACATTGCGCATCTACTGGCATGGGCGCATCAGCAAGGCATGACCGTCGATCAAATGCTGGATATGCCGTTCTATCACCCAGTAATAGAAGAAGGCTTACGTACTGCATTGCGTGATTTGCAAAGCAAGCTGCGCATCGGCGGTAGCGAGACCGAGCGCTGTATGCGCTGTCCGGGTGAATAACTTCGCAAATTTCGCTGCAAAACCGGGCATTGCCCGGTTTTTTTGTATAGTGCATTCCTAACTTAATCACTTCCGCTTGCCCCATTCCCTAACTCAGACACACTCACTTTCATCAAAATAATGAGATTGATTTAGTATCAATAACGATACTATTATGGAGGCAGTGTGAAGGAGCTTGGCGATCTTGCTGAAGAGTTACGTACACATTTAACCAACCTGTCTTTTAATGAGCTGGTCAAAGTCTGCATTCTGCTGTTTGGCCCACCTCGGCAAAATGGTGGAAGCCACAAAGTCTTTCGCATGCCGTGGCAAGGCGACCCCAGAATAAATATTCAGGCCGGTAAAAATGGCAAAGCCAAGAGTTATCAAATTAGACAAGTAATTGCGGCAATAGAAAAATTGGAGCAGGCCTATCGTGACAACTCATAATCGCTTTACTGAGCACTACACATATCGCATTACGTGGTCTGAAGAAGATAACGAATTTGTCGGATTGTGCAGTGAATTCCCGTCACTGTCATGGTTAGCCGCCAGTCAACTGGAGGCCCTTGAGGGAATTATGGATCTGGTTTCCAGCGCGGTATCAGACATGTTAAGCAACGGTGAAATTCCGCCCGTGGCGCTGGCAGAGAAAAAATATAGCGGCAAGCTGGTATTACGTCTGGCTCCTGAACAACATCGACGCTTGGCCATTCTCGCTAATGAAGAAGGCGTAAGCCTCAATCGATATCTATGCGCTAAGCTTCTAGGATAAAAAAACCGGGCATTGCCCGGTTTTTCATTGGTACAACGGCTGAACTAAAGCAGGCGCTGTTTTGCCTCGGCAATCGCCTGAGCGACCTGATGCGGAGAAACACCACCTTTGGCACTGCGTTTATCCAGACAAGATTGCAGTGACAAAATAGGGTAAACGTCATCGCCGATCACGCTGCTGAATTTTTGCAGTTCGCTGAGGCTCAACGCCTCCAACGCTTTACCTTGCTTAATCGCTCCCACTACCGCTTCACCCACAATATGGTGGGCTTCACGGAACGGAACGCCTTTCGCCACAAGGTAATCAGCTAATTCTGTTGCGTTAGCATATCCTTGTTCCGCAGCTTCTTGGCAACGAGGACGCTTCACCTGAATACCATCCAGCACCAGCGCCGCCATATGCAGACAGTCCATCCACGTATCCAGTGCGTCGAATAGGCCTTCTTTATCTTCCTGCATATCTTTGTTGTAGGCCAAAGGCAGGCCTTTCAACGTCATCATCATGCCGGTCAACGCGCCCTGCACGCGACCACATTTGCCGCGAATCAGCTCTAATGCATCGGGATTTTTCTTCTGTGGCATCAACGATGAACCCGAAGTCACGCGATCGGACAGCTCAACAAAGTTCGCTTCACCGCTGTTGAAGAAGATCAGATCTTCCGCAAAGCGCGACAAATGCACCATACCGATGGACGCATTAGAAAGCAGTTCCAGCACATGGTCGCGGTCAGAAACGCTGTCCAAACTGTTACGCGTTGCGCTAGCAAAACCTAGCCATTCCGCCAACTGTTCACGATCGATTGGATAAGCTGTGCCCGCTAAAGCCCCACACCCAAGCGGGCTCACATCTAAACGTTTCAACGTATCGTGCAAACGGCTTTCGTCACGCGCCAGCATTTCGGCATACGCCAAGCACCAGTGAGCAAAAGTCACCGGCTGTGCACGTTGAAGATGGGTATAACCCGGCATCACCGCGTCCTGATTGGCTTCAGCCGTTACCACCAACGCTTGCTGCAACTGCTGAACGGCCAGTAACAACTCGCCGATCTCATTCTTGCACCACAGTTTCAGATCCGTCGCAACCTGATCGTTACGGCTACGCCCCGTGTGCAGTTTTTTACCTAAGTCGCCGACTTTATTAATCAGCTGCGTCTCAACCCAGCTGTGAATATCTTCTGCATCGCTGGCCAAAATCGCATTAGGATTCGCCTGAACCTCTTCCAGCAATACACCCAACGCGTCTTCCAGCGTCTGCTGTTCTTCCACCGTTAACACATTCACGGTAACCAGCGCCTTCGACCATGCCACCGAGCCGGTAATATCCTGCTCAGCCAATCGGTAATCAAACCGCAGTGAGTCATTAAATTGCTTAAACCGCTGGTCTGCCGCCTGACTGAACCGCCCGCCCCATAGTGCCATGTGATGCTCCGTTGAATTTTAGTGTTCTACTCATTATTACCCCACCCCAACCCTCCCCTTCACAGGGGAGGGAGCTGTCCGCAATCGTTGCTCGATCGGCTCCTCCCCCTGTGAAGGGGGAGGTTGGGAGGGGGAAGGCCTGCTATTATTTCTTCTCGTTCAGCGCACGAATACGTGATGACAACGAGAACAAGCGAATAAAGCCGCCCGCATGGCTGTGATCGTAAACGTCATCTTCGCCGAAGGTGGCAAATTCTTCGTTATACAGGCTGTTGCCAGATTTTTTCTGGATCGCCGTTGCCTGTCCTTTATACAACTTAATCACAACTTCACCATTCACATCTTTGGCGATGGAGTCTGCGGCAGCCTGAATGGACTCACGCAGCGGCGCAAACCAACGGCCATCGTAAACTACATAGGACATTTCCTGACCAAGCTGCTCACGCCATTTAAAGCAATCACGATCCAGAACCAACTGCTCTACGCCGCGCAGAGCCGCCATCATAATGGTGCCCCCTGGGGTTTCGTAGCAGCCACGGGATTTGATCCCTACCAAACGGTTTTCCACGATATCAATACGACCAATACCATGTTTTGCCCCCAACACATTCAGTGCTTCTAAGCAGGCAAACGGGCTCATTTTTTTGCCGTTAACCGCAACCACTTCGCCGTTTTCAACACCCACGGTCACTAGCTCTGACTCATTTGGCGCATCTTCAGGGGAATTCGTCCATACCCAGCAATCTTGGTTAGAGGCATTCCATGGGCTTTCAAGCACGCCGCCCTCGGTGGAAATATGCCAAGCGTTAGCATCGCGGCTATAGATTTTTTCCAACGATGCGGTGGTTGGAATGTCGCGAACTTTCAGATAGTCCAACAGCGCTTCACGCGAACGCAAATCCCACTCACGCCAAGGGGCAACCACTTTCAGCTGTGGAGCCAACGCGGTATAGGTGGTTTCGAAACGAACCTGATCGTTGCCTTTACCGGTCGCGCCGTGGCACAGCGCATCTGCGCCGAGTTTCAGGGCGAGTTCAACCTGCGCTTTGGCAATCAGCGGGCGCGCCATTGAGGTCCCTAACAAATAGGTTCCTTCGTACAGCGCACCGGTTTTCAGCACTGGGTAAACATAATCTTTGATGAATTCTTCACGCAGATCGGCGATATAACAAGCTGAAGCACCAGAGCGCAGCGCTTTTTCTTCCACGCCAACTAAGTCTTCACGCTCTTGGCCGATATCTGCCACGAATGCGATAACTTCACAGTCGCCGTAATTTTCTTTCAGCCAAGGAATGATTGCCGACGTATCCAAGCCGCCAGAGTAAGCCAGAACGATTTTGCTGATGCCTTGCGTTGCCATAGTCTTTTCCTTTATCTCAATAACTTAAAATTTTTTAATTAAATTAGGTCGTTATTACCCTAAATTGACGGGTAATTAATTCGCGAGAATTCTGGTGCCTACCGGCACGCCATTAAACAATGCCGGAAGTTTTTCGGCATGGCGCCAGCTTGCAATATCAACCGGCCTTCCCAGAGACCGAGCGGCATCAAGCGCAGCGTTTACTTTTACAATCATTCCATCGGTAATAATGCCTTGCACGATCAGCTGCTCTGCTTTGGCAGCCGTCATTTCTTCTATACGTTGCCCTTTGCCATCCAGAATACCGCTAACGTCTGACAGCAAAATCAAATCCGCGCCTAAGGTTGCCGCCAATGCGGTGGCGGCCTGATCGGCATTCACATTCATCAATTCGCCTTCTGCGGTGATCCCAACCGAGCTAATAATCGGTAAGTAGCCCGTTGCTAACAGCGTCGTGACCAGCGCCGGTGAACCCGCTTTCGCTTTGCCCACATGGCCGAGTTCTTCTGACAGTTGGCTCACTTCAACCATATCGCCATCGCCCAATGACAAACCCACCGCAGCAATTTTGTGTTTCTTGGCGCAGGCCAACAGCGTTTTGTTTGCTGTGCCAGCGAGCGCACCGGTAATAATGCCAATCTGGTCGGCTGGCGTTACACGCAGTCCGTTTTTCTTCACCACCGGCAAATTGAGCTGTTTCATGAGATCATCCACCAAACAGCCACCGCCATGAACAATCACCAGTGGTCGCTGATGGCTTTGGCGGTAAGCAACTAAAGCCTGAAACAAACGTTGCATCGCCTCTTCACTATCTAGCAGTACGCCACCTAACTTGATGATTAATGGATTGTTCATAGCAGTCTCTTTTTAAAGTTAACGTTTTGTCGTTACAGCAATGATTGGGTTTCATTAAATCCAAAGCGAATGTTCATACATTGCACCGCTTGAGCAGCAGCGCCTTTCAGTAAATTATCTTCGGCAGACACAATAATCAGATGCTCACCCTGAAGCGCAAAACCGATATCGCAGAACGGCGTTCCCGCCACGTTTTTAATCGCCGGAACACCTTTGTCATAGACGCGAACCAATGGCTTTTCTGCATAGGCCTGCTGGTAAGCAGCGCCGATCTGCTCAGCCGTTACACCCGCGGTTAACTTGCAGGTAATAGTGGCCAAAATTCCGCGCGGGAAATTGCCTAAGTGCGGGGTGAAAATCACCGGAGTTCCCAAATGGGTCGCTATTTCAGGCTGATGGCGATGAGTAAAAATGCCATAAGGCTGCAAACTCACTTCGCAAAAACTGGTCGTCATACTGGCTTTACGCCCTGCACCACTCACACCGCTAACGGCGTTGATAACCGGCCATTGGTTTAAATCGAGCAGACCCGCATCAATCAGCGGCTTTAATGCCAGCTGTGACGCCGTGGGATAGCAGCCGGGAACGGCCACCAGTTGCGCCTGTTTAATATCTTCGGCACGCCACTCCGCCAATCCATAAACTGCTTTATCGAGCCAGTCGGCATGCTGATGCGTAAATCCATAATAATTTTGGTAAAAATCAGCCTGATTCACCCGGTATGCGCCGGAAAGATCAAACACCACGCAGCCCATCTGTAAAAACTGAGGCGCTAGGTCATGGCTTACTTCATGCGCCGTAGCAAGAAAAACTACATCAACATCTTTTGCCATTACCGCCACATCGCTCATCGGCAACAACGGTAAATCAACAATGCCTTTCAGTTGAGGATGCAAATCAGAAAGCAACTTTCCCGCATCTGCACTTTGCGCTGAAACCGTTAAACCGGTTATGTTCATATGAGGATGGCGCTGCAGATAAGCGGCGAGTTCCGCGCCGGTATAACCGCTGGCTCCTACAATTAACCCGTTTAACGTAGACATGTATCGATTCCACCTTCTTAGTTTTTATGAAAGATTGTTGATCGGAAAAATTACATTTGGCGCTGCTCATCATAACTTTTACGGTTTCATTCGGCGAGCGCTTATTGTATTTTTATTCATAAATAATGCATGAATATTGATACTATCCTAACGAAAGGCTGTCAACAGTGAATATGAAATTACCGCCATTTATTGAGCTGTACCGTGCCCTGATCGCCACTCCATCCATTAGTGCAACGGACAGCGCGCTCGATCAAAGCAATGAAACATTAATCAACTTGCTTGCAGGATGGTTTAGCGATCTTGGCTTTCGGGTTGAAGTGCAGGCCGTGCCACATACGCGTAACAAATTTAATCTCCTCGCCAGCTATGGTGAGGGAAATGGCGGGCTAATGCTGGCAGGCCATACGGATACCGTGCCGTTTGATGATGGGCGCTGGACGCGCGATCCTTTCACGCTCACCGAACACGACAATAAGCTTTACGGACTCGGCACCGCAGATATGAAAGGCTTCTTCGCTTTTATTCTGGATACGCTGCGCGATGTAGATTTGAGCCAGCTCAGCAAGCCGCTTTATATTTTGGCTACCGCCGATGAAGAAACCACTATGGCTGGCGCGCGTTATTTCGCCGCAACAACCCATCTGCGCCCTGACTGCGCCATCATTGGTGAACCAACCTCACTCAAACCCGTGCGCGCGCACAAAGGACACTTATCAGAAGCAATCCGCATCACGGGACAATCCGGTCACTCTAGCGATCCTTCTCGCGGCGTAAACGCAATTGAACTGATGCATGATTCCATCGGCCATCTGCTGACGCTGCGCAACACGCTAAAAGATCGCTTCCACCACGATGCTTTTACCATCCCATACCCAACCATGAACCTTGGGCATATTCACGGCGGCGATGCCCCTAACCGAATCTGTGCCTGCTGCGAATTGCATATGGATATCCGTCCGTTACCGGGCATGACGCTTAACGATATCGACGAGTTACTCAATCAAGCACTGGCACCGGTCAGTGAAAAATGGCCGGGACGTTTGACCATTGAACATATGCATGTGCCGATCCCTGGATATGAATGCCCTGTCCATGCCCCGTTGGTGCAGGTCATCGAGGGATTATTAGGCGAGCGGGCGGAAGTGGTGAACTATTGCACCGAGGCGCCATTTATTCAGGAAGTTTGTCCTACACTGGTCTTAGGGCCCGGCTCAATCGATCAGGCCCACCAGCCAGATGAATACTTAGCAACGTCGTTCATCCAGCCCACTCGTGATTTGATCGGCCAAGTGGTTAAGCATTTTTGTCGATAATTGATGAATTGCGGATCTGCGCTTTCATGAATTATTCGCAGTGAAAACGGCGGTGATATCACCCTATTGCCGCCGTTTGCAACGTAACTGTTATTAGAAACACTAATTCCCGTCACCGTGTAATTAAATTTCAGTTAAATCACCAAATTCATGTCGTTTAGCAATAAATTGTGACAATTGACGTAGACAATGGAACGTGGCTTTATAAAAGAGGCGGTCTACGCCTTTCGGGTGAAAGAAATTTACATATTGGAGGGGTCAGGGGTCTTATGAACGAACAATATTCGGCAATGCGAAGTAACGTCAGTATGCTAGGGAAGCTGCTCGGCGACACCATCAAAGAAGCGCTGGGCGAGAATATTCTGGACCGCGTCGAGACTATCCGTAAATTATCAAAATCCTCACGTGCGGGTAACGATGCAAGCCGTCAGGAACTTTTAACGACGCTACAGAACTTGTCGAATGATGAGCTATTGCCGGTTGCCCGCGCCTTTAGCCAATTCCTGAGTCTGACAAATACCGCCGAACAATATCACAGCATTTCCCCTCATGGCGAAGCGGCAAGTAACCCTGAAGTGATGGCTCAACTTTTCACCCGTTTGAAAAATAACAACCTCAGCGATGAGCAGATCAAAAAAGCCGTAGACGATCTCTCCATTGAGCTAGTTCTCACCGCTCATCCTACTGAAATCACCCGCCGTACCCTGATTCATAAACTGGTTGAGGTTAACAACTGCCTTAGCCAGCTCGATCACAGCGATTTGGCCGACTACGAACGCAATCAAATCATGCGTCGTCTGCGCCAGTTAGTCGCTCAGTCATGGCATACCGATGAAATTCGTAAGAACCGCCCATCCCCAATTGATGAAGCTAAATGGGGCTATGCAGTGGTGGAAAATAGCCTATGGGAAGGAGTTCCTGCATTCTTACGCGAGTTTAACGAACAGCTAGAAAACTCTTTGGGTTACCAGCTACCGGTTGAAGCTGTACCCGTGCGTTTCACCGCATGGATGGGCGGCGACCGTGACGGCAACCCGAACGTTACCGCAGACATCACACGTCACGCTTTACTGTTAAGTCGTTGGAAAGCCACCGATCTGTTCCTGCGTGATATCGCCGTGCTGGTTTCTGAACTGTCGATGACAGAATGCACGCCAGAACTGCGTGCTTTGGCCGGTGGTGACGACGTTCAAGAACCATACCGCGAGCTGATGAAAAAACTGCGCACGCAGCTAACCGAAACTCAGGTTTATCTAGCTGCGAAAATCAAAGGCGAACGCGCGACGCGCCCAGATAATCTGCTGGTGAAAAACGAGCAGCTTTGGGAACCGTTGTACGCTTGCTACCAATCACTCAAAGCCTGCGGCATGGGTATTATCGCCAATGGCCAGTTGCTGGACACGTTGCGCCGCGTTCACTGCTTCGGCGTGCCGCTAGTGCGCATGGATGTTCGTCAAGAAAGCACTCGTCACTCTGAAGCCTTAGCTGAGCTCACCCGTTATTTAGGCCTCGGCGACTATGAAAGCTGGTCAGAGGCTGACAAACAGGCCTTCTTGGTGCGCGAGCTCAACTCCAAACGCCCACTGGTTCCACGCCAATGGGAGCCAAGCGCTGAAACTAAAGAAGTCTTTGATACCTGCCGAGTGATAGCAGAAGCACCTCAGGGTTCCATCGCCGCCTATGTCATTTCGATGGCGCGCACCCCTTCCGACGTTCTCGCTGTTCATCTGCTATTGAAAGAAGCGGGCTGCCCTTACGCATTGCCTGTTGCTCCGCTGTTTGAAACTCTGGATGACCTAAATAATGCCGAAGATGTGATGACTCAGCTATTGAGCATCGATTGGTATCGCGGCTTTATTCAGGGTAAGCAGATGGTGATGATCGGCTACTCTGACTCAGCAAAAGATGCAGGCGTGATGGCGGCATCATGGGCGCAATACCGCGCTCAAGAAGCGTTAGTTAACGTATGCGAAAAAGCAGGCGTGGCATTAACCCTGTTCCACGGACGTGGCGGTTCAATCGGTCGCGGTGGTGCACCGGCTCATGCAGCTCTGCTTTCACAACCACCGGGCAGCTTGAAAGGCGGTCTGCGTGTCACCGAGCAAGGCGAAATGATCCGCTTCAAACTCGGTTTACCACAGGTCACTATCAGCAGCCTATCGCTGTACACCAACGCTATTCTAGAAGCTAACCTGTTGCCACCACCGGCACCAAAACAGGAATGGCGCGATTTGATGGATGAGTTGTCAGACGTTTCCTGCGATATGTATCGTGGCTACGTCCGTGAAAATAAGGACTTCGTACCTTACTTCCGTTCTGCAACGCCTGAACTTGAACTCGGCAAACTGCCTTTAGGCTCTCGTCCTGCCAAACGCAAACCAAACGGCGGCGTTGAGAGCCTGCGCGCCATTCCATGGATCTTCGCGTGGACGCAAAACCGTTTAATGTTGCCAGCGTGGCTGGGCGCGGGTGCCGCGCTACAGGCCGCCGTTGACGAAGGAAAACAGTCAACGCTGGAAACCATGTGCCGCGATTGGCCTTTCTTCTCAACCCGCATTGGGATGCTAGAAATGGTGTTTGCGAAGTCAGATTTATGGCTGGCTGAATACTACGATCAGCGCTTGGTTGACGAAAAACTGTGGCCGCTAGGCAAACAGCTACGCGATCAACTATCGAAAGATATCAAAGTGGTACTCACCATCGCCAATGACGATCACTTGATGGAAGACCTACCGTGGATCGCAGAGTCCATTGCGCTACGGAATGTGTATACCGATCCGTTAAACGTCTTGCAGGCTGAATTGTTACACCGTTCACGCTCGCTGCCGGAACCGGATGCTAACGTTGAACAAGCGCTGATGGTCACCATCGCAGGCGTTGCAGCCGGTATGCGCAATACAGGCTAATCTCCCCCTGACAATAGACGCGCTATCTCTTTAGGTAGCGCGTTTTTCTTCTAGCGCCCCCTCAGATCATTCAAGTCCTCGCCAAACAACTGTACGTAATACTTTCCTTCAATGAAAAATCACAATACATAACGAACTTTTATTAAAAATTAGCATCTATTGTTACGAAAAAATAATATTGCTAGTATCGTCCGGTTTTATTGCAGCGCTTACTCGTTGTTCGTTAATTCTGAGACACATGTTTATTGCGGTTTACTTAATCCGTTAATAAAAACTAAGGTTCCTTTAAGGTTAGATGATTAACATCCCCGCGGTGATATTCTCTGATAGGCTGAAATAATATGATTTCATCTTCAAACGCAGATAAGGCATTCAGCTGGAAAGCGTTATTCTGGCTTCTGTTGTTCTTTTGGTTTTTCTCTACAGTTCTTCAGGCTGTAATCCTCGTAACTGGATACAGTGGCTCCAACGGCATTCGAGATTCTCTGCTGTACAGCTCCCTTTGGCTAATTCCTGTATTTTTATTCCCAAATAAAACCCGCATTATTGCTGCGGTTATTGGCATTATTTTATGGGCAGCCTCTCTGTGCTCCTTGGGCTATTACATCATCTACGGACAAGAGTTTTCCCAAAGCGTCCTGTTTGTGATGTTTGAATCGAATACCAGCGAAGCCGGAGAGTACTTCAGTCAATATTTCAGCCTTCATCTTGCGCTCCTATTGCTGGCTTATACCGTTGTCTGCGCGTTCTTATGGACTCGCGTACGCCCGGTGTATATCCCATCATTCTGGCGTTATGTTATTCCAGCCGCGATCTTCTATGGCCTGATCGTTAATCCGCTGGCCTATAACATGGTGATCAAGAAACGTTCGTTTGTAGATTCTTTACCAAGTCTGACGTCACGTATGGAGCCCGCGGCTCCATGGCAAATGATCACCGGCTATTTCGAATATCGTAACCAGCTTGCGAGTCTGCAGGCGCTGATGAAAGAAAACAGCGCATTGCCTCCGCTCGCAAACCTCACCGATACCAGCGGCAGTGCGCCACGTACGTTGGTTCTGGTGATTGGTGAATCAACTCAGCGCGGCCATATGAGCCTGTACGGCTATCCGCGTGAAACCACGCCACAGCTGGATGAAATTCATAAAACTGACAAGAATCTAACCGTGTTTAACGACGTGGTAACTTCTCGTCCTTATACCATCGAGATTTTGCAGCAGGCTCTGACGTTCGCTAACGAGAAGAATCCAGATCTGTATCTAACCCAACCTTCATTGATGAACATGATGAAGCAGGCTGGCTACAAAACCTTCTGGATCACTAACCAGCAAACCATGACCAAGCGCAATACCATGCTAACCCTGTTCTCTCAGCAGACAGATAAGCAGTTTTACCTGAACCAGCAGCGTACGCAGAGTGCCCGCCAATACGACGGCGACGTGCTGAAGCCATTTAAAGAAGTGATGGCCGATCCTGCGCCGAAGAAATTTATCGTGGTACATCTGCTGGGTACGCACATTAACTACAAATTCCGCTATCCAGAAGGATTTGATAAGTTTAATAACGCTGAAGGCGTACCACCAGGTTTAAGCCAAGATCAGATTGACTCTTATAACGAGTATGACAACGCTAACCTGTACAACGACTTCGTGGTTTCTAGCCTGATCAAAGATTACTCGGCAACGAAACCTAACGGTTTCCTGCTGTATTTCTCTGACCACGGTGAGGAAGTGTATGACACTCCACCACACAATATTCAGGGACGCAACGAAGCGGCGCCAACACGCCATATGTACAGCATCCCGTTCATTCTGTGGACATCACCAAGCTGGCAGCAAGCGCATCCGCGTGACTTTGCTTCCATGACCGATCGTAAATACAGCAGCTCTGAGCTGATTCATACATGGTCTGACATGGCCGGTTTGAAATACGACCTGTTTAATCCTGAGAGAAGCTTGGTCAATCCGAGCTTCGTGGAAACAACACGTTGGATCGGCAACCCGTATGTGAAAAAAGGTCTGCACGATTACGATAAATTGCCGTATGGCGATCAGGTAGGTAATCAGTAGTAGGTCATCAGTAAAAGTGAAAAAGCCTCTTCTCGAAGAGGCTTTTTTTATTATTGCGCCTCTTTCACTGAATTTCAGGCAACAAAAAAGGCACCCTTAGGTGCCTTTTTCTTGAGCAAAAAGAATTACTTCTTAGTGCCTGGTACGCTGAAACGCTTGTTGAAGCGGTCAACACGACCACCGGTAGCAACATCACGCTGCTTGCCAGTATAGAACGGGTGGCAGTTACCACATACGTCCAAGTTCAGGTCGTGACCTGCGGTAGAATGAGTTTTAATCACGTTGCCGCAAGAGCAAGTTGCAGTGATTGCAACGTAGTTCGGGTGGATACCTTGTTTCATGGGATAACCTCAGTTAAGGCCGCGTCGCTATCCAGCCCTATTCCGCCAGACACCACGCGTGGTTGATAAATTTGGTTTGATAAAAAAGACTATCAAAGGCGGCGAATTATACAGAGATAAAACATCCACCGCAATCGAATTGCAAGTGGCTTTATTCATCTTCTATTACGACACGTAAAAGCAGCGATATCAATTAAACTGATCCACTCCCCCCACCCTGCATGTAAACTACGCATACATTTAGAAGCAGGATAAAACATGTCGGTCGCTCACGTAGCTTTACCCGTTCCATTGCCACGCACCTTCGATTACCTTCTGCCCGCAGGGGTGAAACCTGCCGTGGGTGTGCGGGTCAGTGTGCCTTTTGGACAGCGTAAAATGATCGGCATTATCACCGGGGTTAGCGAGCACAGCGAACTGCCGCTCGAAAATTTAAAGTCAATTCACCATATCATTGACGATGAATCGCTATTTTCCTCACGCATGTGGCACATGCTGCGCTGGGCGGCAGACTATTATCATTACCCGATCGGCGAGGTTTTATTTCATGCGCTACCGGTGATGCTACGTCAGGGGAAACCCGCCCAGCATGGACAGCTCTGGCAGTGGGTGATCACGGAACAGGGTAAAGCAACCTTGCCTGAATCGCTCAAACGCGCCCCCAAACAGCAACAGGCACTCGCCATGTTGTTGCAGCGCCCTCTGTACCGCCATCAGGTGGTTGAATGCGACCTAACCGATGCCGCGTTGCAAAGCATCAAAGCCAAAGGGCTAGCCGAATTACGCGCTGAGTCGCCAGAGCTTCAAGACTGGCGCAAAAACTACGCGGTAAACGGTGAACGCCTAAAGCTCAACACCGAGCAAGCCACCGCCGTGGGCGCGATTCGTAGTGAAGACAACCAGTTCAGCGCATGGCTGCTGGCGGGCGTCACGGGTTCTGGTAAAACCGAGGTTTACTTAAGCGTCATCGAAAATATTCTGGCACAGGGCCGCCAAGCGCTGGTTTTAGTGCCTGAAATAGGACTCACCCCGCAAACCATTGCCCGTTTCAGAGAACGTTTCAACGCACCGGTCGACGTTCTTCACTCTGGTTTAAACGACAGCGAACGCCTCGCCGCTTGGCTGCGCGCGCGCAACGGCGAAAGCGCCATCGTTATCGGGACGCGCTCAGCGCTATTTACGCCCTTTGCTCGCTTAGGCGTGATCATCATTGATGAAGAACACGATGGTTCTTATAAGCAGCAGGAAGGCTGGCGCTACCACGCACGTGATTTAGCCGTATTCCGTGCACATCAGGAAGATATTCCCATCGTACTTGGTTCGGCTACACCCGCTTTAGAGACGTTGCATAACGTTGAATTAGGGAAATACCGCCGCTTACGCCTCACGCAGCGAGCGGGAAACGCAAAGCCTGCTACCCAGCACTTGCTTGATTTAAAAGGCCTGCCGCTAAAAGCAGGTCTTGCACAACCCTTGCTACAACGAATGAAACAACACGTTGATGCAGGCAATCAGGTGATTTTATTTTTAAACCGCCGAGGTTTTGCTCCAGCGCTGCTGTGCCACGAATGTGGCTGGATTGCCGAATGTCAGCGATGCGATCATTACTACACGCTGCATCAGCAGCAACACCATTTACGCTGCCACCATTGCGACAGCCAAAAGCCAATCCCACGCCAGTGCCCGCAGTGTGGCACCACCAATTTGGTGCCTGTTGGGCTAGGAACAGAGCAATTAGAAACCGAGCTCACGGCGCTTTTCCCTGATACGCCGATTACCCGCATTGACCGCGATACCACCAGCCGCAAAGGCGCATTAGAGCAACAATTAGCTGAAGTACACCGCGGCGGTGCTCGTATTTTGATCGGTACCCAAATGCTGGCGAAAGGCCATCACTTTCCTAACGTCACGCTGGTTGCTTTGCTTGACGTAGACGGTGCGCTGTTTTCCGCTGATTTTCACTCCGCAGAACGCTTTGCTCAGCTCTATACGCAGGTATCAGGGCGCGCAGGCCGTGCAGGGAAACAGGGCGAAGTGATATTACAAACCCATCACCCAGAGCATCCTTTACTGCTTACCTTGCTTAATCAAGGCTATGACGCGTTTGCCGAACAGGCCTTAAAAGAGCGCAAAAGCGTATTTCTTCCCCCATACACAAGCCACATCATGGTACGCGCCGACGATCACGATAACCAAAATGCACCTCAGTTTTTGCAGCAATTAAGAAATTTATTAGAAGCTAGCCCGCTGCGTGATGAATCATTTTGGATACTGGGGCCAGTTCCCGCTCTGCAACCCAAACGCGGAGGGAGATTCCGCTGGCAGTTGCTGCTTCAGCATCCGTCTCGTGCTCGTTTACAGAAAATTGTTAAAAGCACACTGCCACTAATTGGCACATTGCCAACGGTGAAAAAAGTAAAATGGACAGTGGACGTTGACCCTACCGATAACTGATCTGTCTTGATGAGAAAGACCATCAGACAGAGAGATAAAAATGATGATTTGCGATCCCGATCTAAAAAATCTATCTAGGTCACATTTCTCATGCAAATTAGGTAACAACAGCAGGGTGCATTCTGTTTAAAATGTGATCCATATGGTAATTCATGAACTGGTATGAGCATTCCAGGCAATAAATTTGGGATGACGCAAGGAAGCTGGTTTTCATTCAGTAAAACAGGACGAGCAACACTCGCCGCGTCGGCGTTTCGCCAGACGCAAGGAGAACAGCGTTGGAAGAGAAGCAAAGCATGTCTGCTGCCACCATGAAAGATGTGGCTGAACACGCCGGTGTCTCAACGGCCACCGTTTCACGAACATTGATGAACCCCGAGAAAGTCTCTGCATCCACCCGACAAAAAGTTGAACAGGCTGTATTAGCCGTTGGTTACTCTCCGCATGCGCTGGCCCGTAGTTCAAAACGAAATGAATCGCGCACGATTCTGGTGATTGTGCCTGATATCTGCGATCCTTTTTTTGCCGAAGTGATTCAGGGCGTGGAACGCACCGCCGCCGAGCATGGATATTTAGTCTTGCTAGGCGACTGCGCTCAGCAACAGCAGCAGGAAAAAACCTTCGTCAACCTCATCATCACCAAACAAATCGACGGCATGCTGCTGCTCGGCTCGAACGTTCCTTTTGATGCCAGCAAAGAAGAACAGAAAAATTTGCCACCGATGGTGATGGCCAACGAGTTCGCTCCAGAACTTGAACTTCCTACTGTCCATATCGACAACCTCACCGCTGCCTTTGAGGCGGTGCTATATCTACATGAGCTTGGTCATCATCGTATTGCCTGTATTGCTGGCCCTGAAAGTATGCCACTGAGTAAATATCGCCTGCGTGGCTATATTCAGGCATTACGCCGTTGTGGTATTGCGGAAGAGAAAAGTTTTGTTGAGCGCGGCGACTTTACCTATGAGGCTGGCGCACAGGCCATGCATGCTCTGATGTCGCTGCCACAGCCACCAACGGCTATTTTCTGCCATAGTGATGTGATGGCAATTGGCGCGCTTTCTCAAGCCAAGCGCATGGGATTACGCGTACCCGATGACGTTTCTCTAGTCGGTTTTGACGATATAAAGCAGGCACAGTACTGCGATCCTCCGCTGACCACCGTTTCTCAACCACGCTACCAAATTGGCCGAGAAGCGATGTTATTACTGTTAGAACAGCTTCACAGTCGCTCCGTGGTTAGCGGTTCAAGACTGTTAGACAGCGAATTTATCGTCAGAGGAAGTACATCTGCGCCGAAACGCTAGTTAAATTGGGATGAGTTCAGTAACATGGCGCTCTTAATTCAAAATCACGATGTAGCGAAAAGACAGTGGCACAAAGAGACTATGTGAGCCGGGGCCGCTCATCAGGAGCGAAGCGCAAAACCAATACCCGGAAAAAGAAAAAATCATCTCGGGGTATATCTAAAACCATGGTGGTTATCGCCTTGGGGGTTTTAGTGACTTTCGCTGCCGGCCTTTATTTCCTGACTCACCATAAGCCAGACAGTGATGAACTGTTACCGACGCAGGCAAAACATGCGGGTAATGGACTTCCTCCTAAACCGGAAGAGCGCTGGCGTTACATCAAAGAACTTGAGAATCGTCAGGTTGGCGTTGCTACGCCTACAGATCCCACCAGTAGCGCAGCCACTGCACCTACGCAGCAGCCACAGCTAACCGCAGAACAGCGCCAGCTTCTTGACCAAATGCAGTCTGATATGCGTCAACAGCCAACTCAGTTGTCTGAAGTGCCGTATAACGATCAAACGCAGATCGCGCGTCGTGCGCCACAAAATAGCCGGATGCCGGATCAAACCTATACCCAGCAACAACAGCCGGTCACTAATTCACAGCCGCGCAATCCGTTCTCTCAGCAAAATACGGCACCTTCTCAGCCTCGCCAAACCACCGCTGAACCGGCACGCCCTGTGCGTACAGCACCGCCAGTGCAAACGACTCAGCCACCGGTTCAACAGCCGCATAAAGAAAAACCGGCTCCGGTAACCAGCGTGGCAGAACAACCTGCGCCAGCAAAAGAGACCAAAACAGAAAAAGCGCCAGAGAAAGCACCTGAAAAAGAAAACACGCAGAAATGGATGGTGCAATGTGGCTCATTCCGCAGCACCGATCAGGCCGAATCAGTCAGAGCCCAGCTTGCCTTCGGCGGCGTTGAAAGCCGTATTACCGCTGGCGGTGGCTGGAATCGCGTTCTGTTAGGCCCATACACCAGCCGCGCTTCAGCAGACAAAATGCTGCAACGATTGAAGGGTGATGGAATGTCTGGCTGTATTGCCCTCTCCGTCGGGGGTTGAAAAGCAAAATATCCCCCCCATCTATCTGACAATGCCCCCACACAAAAGTGTGGGGTTCTTATTTCGTCAGCTACGGGGGTCTGCTCGTGACAACAATAGTAAGCGTACGCCGCAACGGTAAAGTGGTGATCGGTGGTGATGGTCAGGCGACCATGGGCAATACCGTGATGAAAGGTAATGTTCGTAAAGTGCGTCGTCTCTATAACGACCGTGTTATTGCCGGATTTGCTGGTGGCACCGCAGATGCCTTCACCCTGTTCGAACTCTTTGAACGTAAACTGGAACTGCATCAGGGACATTTGGTTAAAGCCGCCGTTGAGCTTGCCAAAGACTGGCGCACCGACCGCATGCTGCGCAAACTCGAAGCGCTGCTGGCCGTCGCGGATGAAAACGCCTCCCTCATCATCACCGGCAACGGTGACGTTATTCAGCCTGAAAATGATTTAATCGCGATAGGTTCCGGCGGCCCGTATGCTCAGGCAGCCTCTCGCGCATTGCTAGAAAACACAGAACTGAGTGCCCGCGAAATCGTTGATAAAGCGCTGGGTATAGCTGGTGATATCTGTATCTACACCAATCAGTTCCACACCATTGAAGAATTAGACTCCAAAGCGTAAGGACTCCAAACATGTCTGAGATGACCCCACGCGAAATTGTCAGCGAACTCGACAGCTACATCATTGGCCAACACTCGGCAAAACGCGCCGTGGCAATTGCCCTGCGTAACCGCTGGCGTCGTATGCAGCTCAACGATGAGCTGCGTCATGAAGTGACACCAAAAAATATTCTGATGATCGGCCCAACCGGCGTCGGTAAAACCGAAATCGCCCGCCGTCTGGCTAAATTAGCCAACGCCCCGTTCATCAAGGTTGAAGCCACCAAGTTCACAGAAGTGGGCTATGTGGGTAAAGAAGTTGACTCTATCATCCGCGATTTAACTGACTCTGCCATGAAAATGGTGCGCATGCAGTCCATCGAAAAGAACCGCTATCGCGCCGAAGAAATGGCCGAAGAGCGTATTCTGGACGTCTTGATCCCACCAGCAAAAAACAACTGGGGTCAGGCCGAGCAAAGCGCCGAGCCATCCGCTGCGCGCCAGAGCTTCCGCAAGAAACTGCGTGAAGGTCAGCTTGATGATAAAGAAATCGAATTAGAATTAGCCGCTTCACCGGTTGGCGTTGAAATCATGGCTCCTCCTGGCATGGAAGAAATGACCAACCAGCTGCAATCCATGTTCCAAAACCTGGGTGGGCAAAAGCAGAAAGCGCGCAAAATCAAAATCAAAGAAGCGTTCAAGCTACTGATTGAAGAAGAAGCCGCAAAACTGGTTAATCCAGAAGAGCTGAAAGAGCAGGCGATTCACGCCGTTGAGCAAAACGGTATCGTATTTATCGATGAGATCGACAAAATCTGTAAACGCGGTGAATCCTCAGGCCCAGACGTTTCCCGCGAAGGGGTTCAACGTGACCTGTTGCCTCTGATTGAAGGCTGCACCGTTTCCACCAAGCACGGCATGGTGAAAACCGATCACATTCTGTTTATTGCTTCTGGTGCATTCCAGGTATCCAGCCCATCGGATCTGATCCCAGAACTTCAGGGCCGTCTGCCAATTCGCGTTGAACTACAGGCGCTGACGACAGAAGACTTCGAACGTATCCTGACTGAGCCAAGCGCGTCCCTGACAGAGCAGTATCAGGCGTTAATGGCAACTGAAGGTCTGAGCATTAACTTTACCGCTGACGGCGTACGCCATATTGCTGAAGCGGCATGGCGAGTTAACGAAAGCGCAGAAAATATCGGTGCGCGTCGCTTACATACCATTCTGGAACGTCTGGTCGAAGAAATTTCCTTCGAAGCCAGCGAAATGAGCGGTCAAACAGTGACGATTGATGCGGAATATGTACGTAATCATCTTGATGAGCTCGTTGCAGATGAAGATCTGAGCCGGTTTATTCTATAATTCGTTTTAAGAACCGTCCCTATCGGTTGTCGTAAAAGGGAGGCTTTGGCCTCCCTTTTTTACGTCTATACCCTAAACTATTGGCATTGCACGACACGGCTAACGCCAAGGCAGCATCACGGATAACGGGTATACAATATCCATTTGATAAAATATGGTAGATTACCGACCTTAACTGGAACCCTCACCCGAATATTTCACGATGGGATCCCCTGAGCGACTGAAGCGAATAATGAGTTCATCAACAACGATTAGCAGGCCACGCGCCTGGTTGGAAAGTTTGCGCCTGCGTACCTTGCCGCTGGCTTTGGCATCCATTGTCACAGGTTCTGCCATTGCAGCTTGGCAACATACCTTTAAGGTCGAAATTGCACTGCTTGCGCTGCTGACGGCGGCGATGCTGCAAATACTCTCCAACCTCGCCAATGACTATGGCGATGCCGTGAAAGGCAGCGATACCGAAGAGCGAATTGGGCCACTACGCGGTATGCAAAAAGGCGTAATTACCCAAGCGCAGATGAAACGTGCGCTAGGCATTACCGTAGTCATCACCATTTTATCCGGTATCGCATTAATTGCCGTCGCCTGCCAGAAGCCACAAGATATCATCGGATTTTTGGCTTTAGGTTTAATGGCCATCGTCGCCGCTATTACTTACACCGTAGGTACTCGTCCTTATGGCTATATGGGCTTAGGCGATATTTCTGTGCTGGTGTTCTTTGGCTGGCTCAGCGTAGCAGGCACGTACTATTTGCAGGCGGGGACTTTTGACAGCGTCGTCATGCTGCCTGCCACCGCCTGTGGCTTCTTAGCCACTGCGGTTTTGAATATCAATAACCTGCGCGATATCGAAAACGATGCGATGAATGGCAAAAACACGCTTGCCGTGCGTCTCGGGCCCATCAAGGCACGCGTCTACCACGTCGCTTTACTGGTTGGCGCCGTAGTATGCCTAGCACTGTTCGCCTTGGTAAATCTCAAAAGCGCCTTTGGCTGGCTGTTCGTTCTCGCTATCCCCATGCTGTATAAGCATGGCCGCTACGTTTTCACGCACCGCACGCCAGAAGCAATGCGACCAATGCTAGAAAACATGGTGAAAAGTGCCTTACTAGCCAACGTCTTATTCGCCATCGGCACCGTGCTCAGCTAATTCCCTTCTTTTCGCTGGCGCGCAAAACGTGCGCCAGCGCCGCGTTTAGCCATATTTAACAATTGGTGTTTTTGCAAACAACATGCATAAGGGGATATACTAGACCTCCCTGCGGCAAACAGACGTTAATCCTATGAAATACGATACTTCCGAACTATGCGACATTTATCATGAAGATGTGAATGTAGTAGAACCGTTGTTCTCCAACTTTGGTGGGCGTACTTCGTTTGGCGGGCAGATCACTACGGTGAAATGCTTTGAGGATAACGGCCTGCTCTATGAACTGCTGGAAGAAAACGGGCGTGGACGCGTGATGGTCATCGACGGCGGCGGCTCTGTGCGTCGTGCTTTAATCAACGCGGAACTGGCTCGTCTTGCTACTCAAAATGAGTGGGAAGGCATTGTAGTTTACGGTGCCGTTCGTCAGGTCGATGACCTTGAGGAGCTGGATATCGGTATTCAAGCAATGGCGGCGATTCCTGCTGGCGCAGATGGAGAAGGCATCGGCGAAAGCGATATTCGCGTCAACTTCGGCGGCGTGACCTTCTTCTCCGGCGATCATCTGTATGCTGATAACACCGGTATTATTCTTTCCGAAGAACCGTTGGATCTTGAATAATCCATCGCTTTCTTTGTGAGAAAAGGCGCTCATTGAGCGCCTTTTTTATATCTAAACCATGAACAAAGATAACTTAGTTAACTTCATCCATGCGGCCTAACAAAGAGCGCAGGCGCTCCTGCCATGCAGTTTGTTCTTCTTTAAGCTGTTCGTTTTCACGCACCAAAGACTCACGAGAGCCAGCGGCTTGCTGAACTTCTTGATTCAGTTGAGTGTTCTGTTCTTTCAGCTCTTCGATTTCCATCTGCAACAGCGTAATGGTATCAATCGCCTGCTGAACTTTTGCTTCCAATTTTTCAAATACTTCAAATGACATTCTTCTGTCCCCTTATCATAGCCAGGCGTACATCTGCTGTAGTGAGTGCGTTTCTTTAGCACCCACTGCGAAAATATAGTTGCGCCCATAAACACAACGGCTGCTGTCACCCCAAGGCGCGCAAGCCACTGCGCAATAAATTCGTTTCAACTCCGATTGTATGTACCCCATTCTCTACTGTCTAGCGCGATACTGAGGCAAAGTGCAGTCTGTAACAAATTCGCACCTTCTGCCTATCAGCAAATCCCTAAAAAAAGCATTTTTCACTACGACGTTGATTTCACAATTATTTTACAAAATCGTGTCACCATGATCTGTGTCAGTGGTCAGATCACAAAAAAATATCGCTAAAAGAGCACTAAATGCGCGGTTTCACTCATTTTTATGACGAAGCACACACATTTTGATTTCGCTATTTCTCGTTTTTGCTCGTTAACGATAAATTTACATCAGGCCCAGAAAAAATAGATAAGGGCTGATCCTTACTCCCTACAATAATTCGTCGTTAGGACATCAAGTCATGAGCCAAACAGCTAGTTCAACGTTAAAAGGGCAATGCATCGCTGAATTTCTCGGCACCGCGTTGCTGATATTTTTTGGATGTGGCTGCGTAGCCGCACTCAAGCTGGCGGGCGCAAGTTTTGGTCAGTGGGAAATAAGCGTCATTTGGGGCCTAGGTGTTGCTATGGCCATTTACCTGACCGCTGCGATCTCCGGTGCACACCTTAACCCTGCAGTGACCATCGCGTTATGGCTATTTGCCTGCTTCGATAAACGTAAGGTTGTGCCTTATATCATCGCGCAGATCGCAGGTGCATTTTGCGCAGCAGCGTTAGTGTATGGCTTATATCACAACCTGTTTGTCGATTTCGAACAAGCCAACCACATCGTTCGCGGCAGCGTAGCCAGCTTAGATCAGGCGGGCGTATTCTCAACCTATCCAAATCCACATATCTCGGTGGGACAAGCATTCTTGGTTGAAACCGTGATTACTGCCATTCTGATGTGCTTGATCCTCGCCCTTACCGATGACGGTAACGGTATTCAGCGTGGCCCATTAGCGCCGCTGTTGATCGGTATCCTGATTGCTGTTATCGGTGCATCCATGGGGCCACTAACCGGATTTGCCCTAAATCCAGCGCGTGACTTTGGCCCTAAAATCTTTGCCTATCTGGCAGGATGGGGGGAAGTGGCCTTTACGGGTGCCCGTGATATTCCATACTTCTTAGTACCTATCTTTGGCCCAATCGTCGGCGCATGTATTGGTGCCTTCGGTTACCGCTCATTAATTGGCCGCCACTTGCCATGTGACGTATGCAATTTAGAAGATGAGCCAGCAGTGAAACCCGAACAGCGTAAGGCTTAGTCATTCACCGGCGTTGGCAATGTCTGCGCCGGTTTTCATCTCTTTGAGACACCATGTCGTTTTCAGTTCATCAACGCAGGATTAATGTTATGACGACCGAAAAAAAATACATCGTCGCGCTCGACCAAGGAACCACCAGCTCTCGTGCCGTGGTACTGGATCATGACGCTAATATCATCAGCGTCTCTCAGCGTGAATTTGAGCAAATCTATCCAAAAGCAGGATGGGTTGAACATGACCCAATGGAGATTTGGGCGACGCAAAGTTCTACTCTGGTCGAAGTTCTTGCGAAGGCAGATATTAGTTCAGATCAAATCGCCGGTATCGGTATCACCAACCAGCGTGAAACCACCATCGTGTGGGAAAAAGAAACCGGTAAGCCAATTTATAACGCTATCGTCTGGCAATGCCGCCGTACCGCTGACATTTGCGAAAAGCTGAAAAAAGCAGGTATGGAAGAGTACATTCGCCACAATACAGGCTTAGTGGTTGACCCGTATTTCTCCGGTACCAAAGTAAAATGGATTCTGGATCACGTTGAAGGTTCGCGTGAGCGTGCAAAGCGCGGCGAGCTGCTGTTCGGTACCGTGGATACATGGCTGGTATGGAAAATGACGCAGGGACGTGTTCACGTCACCGATTACACCAACGCCTCGCGTACCATGATGTTCAACATCCACACGCTTGAGTGGGATGATCGCATGCTGGAAGCGCTGGATATCCCTCGCGAAATGCTGCCAACCGTACGCCCATCGTCAGAAATCTATGGGCAAACCAACATCGGTGGTAAAGGCGGAACACGTATTCCAATCGCGGGCATCGCGGGTGACCAGCAGGCGGCACTTTATGGCCAGCTGTGTGTTCAGGAAGGCATGGCGAAAAATACCTATGGCACTGGCTGCTTCCTCCTGATGAATACGGGTAAAGAAGCGGTTCCTTCTAAGCACGGTCTATTGACGACCATCGCCTGTGGCCCACGCGGTGAAGTTAACTATGCGCTGGAAGGTGCGGTATTTATCGGTGGTGCATCTATTCAATGGCTACGCGATGAGATGAAACTTATCAACGATGCAGCCGACTCTGAATACTTTGCTACGAAAGTGAAAGACAGTAACGGCGTGTACGTTGTTCCGGCCTTCACCGGTTTGGGCGCACCGTATTGGGACCCGTATGCGCGTGGCGCTATCTTCGGTCTAACCCGCGGCGTTAACGGCAACCACATCATTCGTGCAACGTTGGAATCTATCGCCTATCAAACTCGTGATGTGCTGGACGCCATGCAGGCAGACTCCGGTACTCGCCTGAAAGCGCTACGTGTGGACGGTGGTGCCGTTGCCAACAACTTCCTGATGCAGTTCCAGTCTGACATCCTGGGTACGCGTGTTGAGCGCCCTGCGGTGCTAGAAGTCACCGCGTTGGGTGCCGCTTATCTGGCTGGCCTAGCCGTTGGTTTCTGGAGCGATCTGGAAGAACTGCGCAGCAAGGCAACTATCGAGCGCGAATTCCGCCCAAGTATTGAAACCGTGGAACGTAACTACCGTTACAGCGGCTGGAAAAAAGCGGTGGCGCGTGCTCAAGCGTGGGAAGAGCACGATTGATATTTATATAAAGCTAAGGTGTAAGGTTTCGTTCGCCCGCTAGCCGTTGTGTTTTTCTGCAACCGCTGGCGTAGGCGACCGATGAGGGGCGCCAGCGCGCGCCCCTTCAATCCTCGCGCTTTTGTCCGCGACGCCATCTCCGCATCGGGTCGGCATGCGCCATCCTTGGCGCCTCCTCCCCTAGTAGAAACATCCTGTTTCTACTGCTCTCACTACCAAAACTTAAACAAATTAAAAGATAAGAAGACTAAATGTCTTTTGTCTTTTCCGTGTTAGATGAAATGCATTTTAGAGCCGCCAGCAGGGATGCTGGTGGCAGGTTGAGGGCGCACAGGACGTGCGCTCCGAGACCGGTCGGGCAAACAGCTCGGTAAAAAGCGCGCGAGTTGAGAGCCCCCGCGCAACGGGGCTCTCATCGGACGCCTACGCCAGCGGTTTCATGGAAACAAATTTGCTAATTGGCGGACGAAACCCTTCACCGTTTTATCATAGATGATAGAAAACCGCTGCTCATACAGACGCCTGCACAGTCCCACAGTGTGTGGAAGGCAGCAGCAATGAAGCCCATGCAATCGTTTTCCAATTCCCCCACTCACCTTGTGCTAAAATCCCCTCCCGTCTTTATCCTTCAAACTTTCAGTAACCAATACGGATCGACAATGAAACGTGAATTAGCCATCGAGTTCTCCCGCGTCACAGAAGCCGCAGCACTGGCAGGTTATAAATGGTTAGGTCGTGGTGACAAAAATGCCGCCGACGGCGCTGCCGTAAATGCGATGCGTATTATGCTCAATCAGGTCGATATCGACGGGGAAATCGTCATCGGCGAAGGCGAGATCGATGAAGCGCCAATGTTATATATCGGCGAGCGTGTCGGTACCGGCAGCGGCGATCAGGTTGATATCGCGGTAGATCCTATCGAAGGCACTCGCATGACGGCCATGGGGCAATCAAATGCGCTCGCCGTGATGGCTGTCGGTGATAAAGGTACGTTTTTACGCGCGCCAGATATGTATATGGAAAAGCTAGTCGTTGGGCCCCAAGCTAAAGGCGCTATCGATTTAAATCGCCCATTGGCCGAAAACCTACGTTTAGTCGCTGAAAAATTGGCAAAACCCCTGCATGAACTAACCGTCATCACGCTGGCAAAACCTCGCCATGATGCCGTTATTGCGGAAATGCAGGCGATGGGTGTTAAAGTTTTTGCCATTCCTGACGGCGATGTTGCCGCTTCAATTCTGACCTGCATGCCTGAAAGCGAAGTCGATGTGATGTATGGCATTGGCGGTGCACCTGAAGGCGTGGTATCAGCCGCCGTTATTCGTGCTCTGGATGGCGATATGCATGGACGCCTGCTGGCACGTCACGACGTAAAAGGCGATACACCGGAAAACCGTGCTTTAGGCGAGCAGGAGCTGAAGCGCTGCGCTGAAATGGGTATTGAAGCCGGCAAAGTACTACGTCTGGATGAAATGGCGCGTAACGATAACGTGGTGTTCTCCGCAACGGGGATCACTAAGGGCGATTTGCTGGAAGGGATTTATCGTAAAGGCAATATGGCGACAACGGAAACGCTGCTGATTCGTGGTAAGTCGCGCACCATTCGCCGCATTCGCTCAACGCATTATCTGGACCGTAAAGATCCGAAGATCTGCGAATTGATTATCTAGTTTCGCTCGTTCAGCCTCCCGTTCTTGAGGAGGCTGAACGATGTTATTTCAACGACTACGCCATATGCCCTTGCTGCTGCATTTTATGCGCCAGCGGCAGCCAGCAAAGCAGGATCATCACGCCCATCGCCGTCATTAACATACCTAGGCTGAATTGCCCCGTCTGAGGCAACAGTGCTGAAAACCACGCCATAGCGCCAGAACCCACGTTTTGCAGTCCCCCGACTAAAGCACCCGCCGCACCGGCCAAGAATGGGAATGGCTCCATAGCACCGGTGGTTGCCAATGGGAACAGCATTCCGGCACCAAAGAAGAACAGCGCCGCAGGCACAACCAGCGTCCAGATATTCATAATGCCAAACCAACCCGGTATCCACATCATAAACCCAGCAACCAAACAGCTAATCACCGAATGCCACATCAACGTAGAGAAGCTTTTTCCCTGACGTCCTGCGTACCAAGCGCCAAAGAAGGCCGCTGGAATAGGCAGAATAAACAGAATGCTGACGACAATACCGCTAAGCCCTAATACGCCGCCCATTAAGACGCCAGAACAAGCTTCAAAAACAGCCACCCCGGCCAGTCCACCGACCAACATAATCAGATAGCAACCAAACGAGCCGTTGGTCAGCAACATCTTATAGCTAGCAAGCATATTCTTACGCGGCGCGTTGGCAGGGCGCGTTTCTGGCAGAAAGCGATACATCGAAAACATGACGCAAACGCAAAGCAGCAGCAGGAACCCATAGCAAGCACGCCAGCCTAATACCGAATCCAACATGCCACCGATTACCGGCGCCAACAGCGGACTGACCAGAATACCCATGTTTAATAGACTATTGGCATAACGTAGAGAAGGCCCTTCGTAAAGATCGCGTGGCATGGTTCGTGCCATCACACCGGCAACACCAGTCCCCATACCTTGCAAGGCACTCGCCATGATCAGCATGTCCAAATTGGTAGACAGCAATGCCCACAGCGCACCTGCGATGAAAATCCCCATACCGAGCAGAATAACGGGACGGCGCCCTACTCGATCGGATATCGGGCCGTAGATCAACTGCGATCCACCATAGGTCAGTAAATAAGCAGCCATCACGCCCTGTACCGCACCGCTACGCACGCCTAAATCGCGCGCCATATCGGCAATAGAAGGCACATAAATGGTTTGCGCCATCTGACCAACGGCGACTAATAGAATCAACATCACTAACAGATGAAAATTTTCGAGCTTTCTCATTATCTTACGCTTGCCGACGCATTAAATTAGTATAATCAACTATTCACTTAGTGAAAGTCAGGAAGTTAAATCCATAGATCGGCGCATAATCTAACAGATTGGTTTAAATAAACGAGAGAGTTAGGTTCTTTATTCTGAGGTGATTTGGCGTATAAAAGTACCTAACTCGTAAAGAAAAAGTTACAGCCCTATGTTCTTTCTGCGACGAGATTAAAAATAGAGAATATTAATCATTTAATAGCGATTTATAAGTTATTAAACTATATACCCACTTTCCAAAAGGATTTGAGTCATGAAGACACCAGAACTGATTATGCTGCAGTTGAAGAGCCTAGGCCCTCAATCAGCCAAAATGCTCGCAGATAGAATTGCTATCACGACTATGGGCATTCGCCAGCATTTACAGCAGCTCGAGCAACGTGAGCTTGTCTGTTATGAAGAGGCCAGAACCAAGGTGGGTCGCCCAACGCGTTATTGGTCATTAACCACCAAGGGCCACGGCCAATTCCCAGACCGTCATCAAGACTTGTCACGCGTGCTACTTGGCGCTGCACAGCAATTATTTGGTGATGAAGGCGTCGACAAACTCATTAACGTGCGCGAAGACTCTCTCTTCAATCGTTACGCGACCGAACTTGAAAAGCATCCTGAAGGAGAGGAACGCTTTCAGGCCTTAGCTCGCCTGCGCCAAAACGATGGCTATATGGCCGAGTTGGAAGTCGAAGACGATGCCGTCGTCCTGATCGAAAACCACTGTCCGATTGGCGTTGCAGCCCACAACTGCGGTAACTTATGCAACTCAGAGCTGAGTTTATTGCATCGTCTTTTAGGGCCGAACTATGAAATTGACCGAGTCGAGCATATTATTTCCAACTCACGCCGCTGTGCATATCGCATTACACCTCGGGAGTTGTAACCATGGCAGAATGGGTAACGGGAACCATTACTCAAGTTCAACACTGGACAGATAATCTGTTCAGCATACAGGTGCAAGCACCGGTCAAAGCCTTTACGGCTGGCCAGTTTGCCAAACTCGGCTTAGATATCAACGGTGAGCGCGTGCAACGCGCTTACTCTTACGTCAACGCGCCGAGCGATAGTAACTTAGAGTTTTATCTGGTGACCGTGCCTGATGGCAAGCTCAGCCCTCGCCTACATAGCCTACAGGCCGGAGATACTTTACAGGTGACAGAAGAGGCCGCAGGCTTCTTTGTTCTGGAAGAGGTGCCTGACTGCAATACGCTGTGGATGCTCGCAACAGGAACTGCACTGGGGCCGTATTTGTCGATTCTGCAGGAAGGCAAAGACCTAGAACGCTTTGAAAATATCGTTTTGGTTCATGCGGCTCGTCTGGCACAAGACCTAAGCTATTTACCGCTGATGCAACAACTTGAGCAGCGTTATAACGGTAAACTGCGGATTCAAACCGTGGTGAGCCGTGAGAATGCTGCGGGTTCGCTGCAGGGTCGAGTTCCTGCGTTAATTGAGGATGGCTCGCTGGAAGCCGCAGTTGGGCTGAAAATTGATGCCGACACTAGCCATATTATGCTGTGCGGCAATCCGCAGATGGTCCGCGATACCCAGCAGGTCTTGAAGGAAACGCGTGGGATGCGTAAGCATCTACGCCGTAAACCAGGCCATATTACCAGCGAGCATTACTGGTAACCGCGCTACGATCGAGTGCCGGATAAACTATCCGGCACTTTTCTTGGTTTAGCGCCCCGCGTTCTTAAAATCGACAGGCGTAGGCTCTGGGCCAAAACGGTTATCACCTTCTGTTCCCACGAATGAGCCGCAATCAATCAGCACCATCACGCCAATTAGCGTAGGAATAAAACGCCCAACGCCCCACTGCCAGATCTCGGCCAGCATGCTCCAATTTCCGGCGGCTAACATCCATGCCAGTACCACTAAAAGCGCCCACCAGCCTGATTTATTACGATCGTGCAAACGCTTCACCAGCACCGCAGCCGTTGGCCAAAGAGAAAATACTAAGCCAAATGCCGCCGTTTGCAGTGAAACCCAACCGCTTCCCGCAATGGAAAAAATAATCACTAAAAGCAGCGCCCACAATCCCATCCAAATCCAGAAATCGCGCCGCCCGATTCGTCCGTTAAAAGAGAAACACCATTTTTGAATGGTCATTTTCCGACGTTACCTACGTAATTAAACCTAATGGCGGCAAAGTCTACCTTATCTCGATTAGTCATCGGGGAATTTTGCACACAATTTTGACAATCACCCTCCTAAAACGCTTTAATCAGGTATCAGGCGTGTGTATTACCAGCATTCAGAATAGTGGATTGGAAAATCAGACCAACAATGAAAAAAATGAGTTGCTACACATCCAACAAAGTTTTCTTCTTACCGATACTGCTTCTATGGGCCTCCACCATCAGTTTTTCTACCCATGCGGCATCAGATGAAAAGCACTCCCTGAGTGACGAGCTCCCTGCGGCGCCTTATCTGCTCCCCAATGCGCCCACGTTTGATTTAACGCTGGTTGAGTTCAGGTCTAAGTACAACATTGAAAATCCGACGCTCATCATCAATGAATACCGTGCTATCAGTGTTAAAAATGAAGAAATAGCCATTACCCGCGCGGCGAGCAAAATCAACGACGAGCTCTACTCTTCGGTGGTGCTGGAAAAAGGCACCGGCAAGATTAAAAGCTTACAGATTACCTATGTCCCACCCACCCCAGTAAAAGACGAAAAAGAGAGCGGCAAAGCTGAGGATAAAAAAGCAGTGAAGCCGGATGACAAAGACAAAGCATCACGCGCGCTGGCTGTAAATTATATGGCCGCCATCATGCGTCATTTTTCGCCTACACTGTCCTTTGATCAGTGCACCGCTAAGGTCTCCTCGCTGTTGAATAAAGGGAAAGGTCAGCTCTATTTCGCCCAAAATGATGGGGCATTGCGCTATGTGGTGTCAGATAGCGCAGAAAAAGGTATTACTTTCGCTGTTGAACCGATTAAGCTGTCGTTATCAGATAATGCAACTTAATCGCATCCTTTCGTATTTCATGATGGAAAACAAAACTTCTTAGTCGCGAGCTTTCTATACTGATTTACAGACAATGCCGTAAGGCAGACTTTTACGATTATGTGTTCCCGAATTGGAGAAATGAAAATGCGTCAACCATTAGTCATGGGCAACTGGAAACTCAACGGCAGCCACCACATGGTCAACGAACTGATCCTTGCGCTGCGTAACGAACTGAGCGAAGTGGCCAACTGTGACGTTGCTATCGCGCCACCAACTATCTATCTGGATCAGGCTGCACATACTCTGGCGGGTTCTCGTATCGCTCTGGGTGCGCAAGACGTTGGCATCAACGCTTCTGGCGCATTCACTGGTGAAACCTCTGCTCAGATGCTGAAAGATGTTGGTGCTAAATACATCATTATCGGCCATTCAGAGCGTCGTACTTACCACAAAGAAAGCGACGAGTTCATTGCTGAGAAATTCGCAGCGGTTAAAGAAGCAGGTTTAATCCCTGTTCTGTGCATCGGTGAAACCGACGCAGAAAACGAAGCAGGTAAAACTCAGGAAGTTTGTGCGCGTCAGTTAGACGCTGTGCTGAAAACCATGGGCGCTCAGGTGTTCAAAGGTGCAGTCATCGCTTACGAACCAGTATGGGCAATCGGTACTGGCAAATCTGCAACTCCAGCACAGGCTCAGGCCGTTCACAAATTCATCCGCGATCATATCGCTAAACACAACGCTGAAGCCGCTGAAGAAGTGATCATTCAGTACGGTGGTTCTGTGAATGCCGCTAACGCTGCTGAGCTGTTCACCCAGCCAGACATCGATGGCGCGCTGGTTGGCGGTGCATCTCTGAAAGCTGACGCTTTCGCAGTTATCGTTAAAGCAGCAGCTGAAGCGAAAAAAGCCTAATCGCTTTTTTATGCTTTAAATGCAAAAACCCCGGACATCCGGGGTTTTTTTATATCTAACATTTTATCGCTGCGAGATTTGATCAAACTCGCCGCCGGTTGAAAAGTGCTCTTTCTGCGCTTTCTGCCAGCCGCCAAAGACTTGGTCAACGGTAAACAGCTTCAGCTGTGGGAACTGCTGGCTGTATTGTTTGGCGATGGCCTCGTCACGCGGGCGGTAATAGTTCTTCGCCGCGATAGTTTGCCCTTCCGGTGAATACAGATACTTCAGATATTCATCAGCAACCTTACGCGTGCCACGCTTATCGACCACTTTATCGACAACCGATACCGTTGGCTCTGCAAGAATAGAGACGCTTGGCGTCACGATTTCAAACTGATCTTTACCCAGTTCATGCTGCGCCAACAACGCTTCATTTTCCCATGCAATCAGCACATCGCCGATGCCACGCTCAACAAAAGTATTGGTTGCGCCACGTGCGCCAGAATCCAGCACCTCAACGTTCTTATACAACGCTTTCACGAACTCTTTAGCTTTTGCCTGATCGTTGTTGTTGTTCTGCAATGCATAACCCCATGCGCCTAAATAGTTCCAACGAGCGCCGCCGGAGGTTTTTGGATTAGGAGTAATAATGGCAACGCCCGGCTTGATTAAATCATTCCAGTCGTGGATCTGCTTGGGATTTCCTTTACGTACCAAAAATACAATGGTCGAAGTGTAAGGTGCAGAGTTATCTGGCAGGCGTTTAATCCAGTTTTTATCGATGCGACCGCGTTCAGCGATGGCGTCAACGTCATAAGCCAGCGCGAGCGTGACAACATCGGCCTCGATGCCGTTGATGACCGAAGTCGCCTGCTTGCCCGAGCCACCATGAGACTGTCTGATCGTCACATTATCGCCCGTTTCTTGCTTATAATGTTTGCTGAAAGCCTCGTTGTATTGTTGATAAAGCTCTCGCGTTGGATCGTAAGAAACGTTTAGCAACTGAATATCTTTTGCCAGCGCACCGGTAGCCACCAGCAGTAACGACAGCCCAATCCCGAATTTATGCATCACCGCTCTCCAAAACTTTGTCCCCAAGAAGTTAAGATAGAGCCTGCCAGAAACCCGAGAAATGATTAAAGAATAAAAAAGATACAGTTATACCTTCAAGGAATAATAAAAAGAGTTTTACTCAGAGGGTTTATTAGTCAGGATAAGCAAAAAGCCCCAAGAAGGGGCTTTTGAATCAGGTTCACTGTCGATTTGTGAAACGAGATTTGTGAAACGAGATTTGTGAAACGAGATTTGTGAAACGATTAGTACAGTACTTTCGCTGTTTCTAACCAGTCACCTTTGAACGGACGCTTCATGTTTTCCACAGCGTCGATGATGTCATGGTGAACCAGTTTTTCGTTCTGAATACCAACGCAACGGCCGCCATAACCCTGCAACAGCAGCTCAATGGAGTACGCGCCCATGCGGGAAGCCAGAATACGGTCATAAGCAACCGGCGCACCGCCGCGCTGAATGTGGCCCAGTACGGTTGCACGAGTTTCACGACCGGTCTCTTGCTCGATGTGTTTCGCCAGTTCATCGATATCACAGATATGCTCGGTGATAGCCACAATCGCGTGTTTTTTACCTTTGATGATGCCCGCTTTGATTTCGTTAACCAGATCTTCGCGTTTGAACTCAACTTCTGGCAGAACGATGAATTCACAGCCACCGGCAATCGCCGCCGCCAGAGTCAAATCGCCACAGTAGCGACCCATCACTTCAACGATAGAGATACGCTGGTGAGAAGAAGAGGTATCACGCAGACGGTCAATCGCTTCAACCACGGTTTCTAACGCGGTGAAGTAACCGATGGTGTAGTCGGTACCGGCTACGTCGTTATCAATGGTGCCCGGCAAACCAATGCAAGGGAAACCCATTTCAGTGATGCGCTTCGCGCCCATGTACGAACCATCACCGCCGATAACGACCAATGCGTCTAAACCAACTTTACGCATGTTATCAACGGCTTTCTCACGCACTTTGTCGTCACGGAATTCAGGGAATCGCGCGGAACCCAAGAAAGTGCCACCGCGGTTAATCATGTCTGAAACACTTGAGCGATCCAGCTGCTTCATTCGACCTTCGTACAAGCCAAGGTAGCCGTCCTCAATACCGTAGACTTCTAACCCTTTCGCCAACGCTGCACGTACAACACCACGGATCGCAGCGTTCATACCTGGAGCGTCACCGCCACTCGTCAATACACCGATTTTCTTGATCATGACTACCTCTGAGCTTGTAGATGCTATTCTTAAGAATTGTTTTCGCCATCGCGCTAAACGTTATTATATGTGGTACAGGACACAGGTATAAAAAATGAACGTTTATCGCTGCTACTGCTGAATATTATATCAAAGTTATCCAGCTGAATTGATTCAGGTCAGTCTAGTTTGTGGTAAAAAAATTCCCAAGCATTTAAAGAATAAATTTAGAAACTCACCACACTAATAACATTATTTCTTATAGTTTAGCCGTGATTAGAGCTCCCAATGCCCTTTTCGTCCATCAGGCACCACCGAACATGGGTCTTGATGAATAATCACGTCCGAACCAGGAAAACGTTGCAAAATCGCCTGCTCAACCTGTTCAGCAATGCCATGAGCCTGAATTAAAGGCAGGTTGTCGTCCATCTCAATATGTAACTGAATAAAACGAGTCGGCCCAGACTGACGGGTTCTTAGATCATGCACGCCGCTGACGCCCGGCCAAGCGTGCACAATATCAACGATCGCCTGCCTTTCATCGTCATCCAAAGCCCGATCCAACAAAGACTGGACCGCTTCATATCCCATACGCAGCGCGCTATACAGGATATAAACCCCAATCCCCAACGCAAACAGGGAGTCCGCGCGGGTAAAGCCATACCAGCTCAGCCCCAGAGAAACAAGAATCGCACCGTTCATCATCACATCAGACTGATAATGGAGCATATCGGCACGCACCGCCTGACTGCGCGTTTTGCGCACAACCCAACGCTGGAAAGTGACCAATGCTATCGTACAAGCTAAAGCGATAATTGTTACCCCAATCCCCAAGCCGGGATCGGTCATGGGTTCAGGATTGATAAGGTGCTGGAATCCGGTGAGGAATAGGAACAACGCGGAACCAGAAATAAACATGCTTTGGGCCAGAGCAGCCAACGACTCGGCTTTCCCGTGACCAAACGTGTGCTCTTCATCGGCGGGCTGAAGAGAATAGCGAACCACAAACAGATTTGTCAGAGAGGCCGCGATATCCACCACGGAATCCACCAGCGACGCCAATAGGCTCACCGAGCCAGTATGCCACCAGGCAAGTGTTTTAATAATGAGGAGAGCGGTGGCAGTAACCGTGGCTCCCAGCGCAGCGGTTTTGACTAACCGTGCATACTGCTGGTCCATGAAAATTTCCTTTAACGATTAGGGCTGTTCAGTATAGCGAATTAATGACAAAAAAAAGCCTGTTGGAAAATGGCGCGATACGATCGTTAAATCACAGACAAAAAAAACCCCACCGTAAGGTGGGGAAGACAGGGATGGTGTCTATGGCAAGGAAAAACAGGGTGCTACTCTTTCGTACCTAACTTCAGGGCTGAAGTATTCTGCATGGTTGCTACCTGCTGCTGCCAACTGGCAATACGCTGCTGGTAACGCTCATTTAACTGGGCCTTTTGCTCGGGAGTCAGCAGGCTGTACATCTGGTTGCGAATTTTCGCCATTTCAACCTGACGGTTTATACTCTCCTGAGCCATTTTTTCGGCTAACTGCCGCACTGCGGCTTCATCGAACTTTTCTGCCGTTACCAGATTATGCATGGCTTCAGCCTCCGCTATATCAACGCGGGGTAAATCATGTCGCGCTAGTTGCATCAAATCGCGCATTTGTTGACGCTGATGTTCGGTAAGATTCACACCGTCAAACATGCGGTTATGATCCATACTTTGATACAACATACCGTTTTGTTGAGTGCCATCGGCAAATGCTGCGGTAGAGGCCATCGCAAGCATCAAAGTCATGGCTAACGAGGTTACTTTACGCATCATCTACTCCTTTGCTTTGGCTCGCTTATGTGAATCAACGAGAATCAGTGTAACTCGAGGCCTGAAAACTAGCGTCAGTGCATGTAAAACTAAGTAAAGTCATGGAATAGCGGCACTTGTTGTCGTATTTTGCGTCAGGAGGTAAACACCTATGAATAAAATTTTACTGGTTGATGACGATCGCGAACTGACGTCACTTTTACAAGAACTACTTGATTTAGAAGGTTTTAGCGTCGTGGTAGCGCACGATGGCGAACAGGCTCTGGAACTTTTAGATTCCAGCATTGATTTATTATTGCTCGACGTAATGATGCCAAAGAAAAACGGTATCGATACTTTGAAAGAAGTGCGCCAACATCATCAAACGCCGGTAATTATGCTCACGGCTCGCGGTAGCGAACTGGACCGAGTATTGGGTCTTGAGCTTGGTGCAGATGACTATCTGCCAAAACCATTTAACGATCGTGAACTGGTTGCGCGTATTCGTGCGATTCTGCGTCGCTCCAACTGGAATGAACAGCAGCAAAGCAACGAAAGCAATGCGCCAACGCTAGAGGTCGATCATCTGCTGCTTAATCCAGGACGTCAGGAAGCCAGCTTTGATGGGGAAACCTTAGAGCTCACCGGCACTGAATTTACCCTGCTCTACTTGCTGGCACAGCATTTGGGCCAGGTAGTGTCACGTGAGCATTTAAGCCAAGAAGTGCTCGGCAAACGTCTGACACCTTTTGACCGCGCGATTGATATGCATATTTCTAACCTGCGCCGTAAGCTGCCAGAGCGTAAAGATGGTCAGCCTTGGTTCAAAACGCTGCGTGGTCGCGGTTATCTGATGGTGTCTGTTTCATGATTAATAGCCTTACGGCACGTATCTTTGCCATTTTCTGGTTAACGCTGGCGTTGGTGCTGATGGTGGTGCTAATGCTGCCAAAGCTCGACTCACGCCAGCTAACCTCATTACTGGACAGTGAACGCCGTCAAGGCATTATGCTGGAGCAGCACGTAGAAGCAGAGTTGGCTGTCGATCCGGCGAATGACTTGATGTGGTGGCGCCGTTTGTTTCGCGCCATTGATAAATGGTCACCTCCGGGTCAACGCCTTCTGCTGGTGACAAGCGAAGGGCGCGTTATTGGCGCACAACGCAATGAAATGCAGATTGTACGTAACTTTATCGGCCAGTCTGATAACGCAGACCAGCCGAAAAAGAAAAAATATGGCCGACTCGAAATGCTCGGGCCATTCCCTATTCGTGATGGCGAAGATAACTACCAGCTCTATCTGGTTCGCCCCGCAAGCAGCCCTCAGTCTGATTTCATCAACCTGATGTTTGACCGACCACTGCTGCTGCTGCTTGTCACCATGCTTATCAGCTCGCCGCTGCTGCTTTGGCTCGCATGGAGCCTCGCAAGCCCCGCTCGTAAGCTTAAAAACGCCGCCGATGATGTTGCCAGCGGTAACCTAAAACAGCATCCGGAACTGGAGGCTGGCCCACAGGAATTCTTAGCCACAGGCGCCAGCTTTAACCAAATGGTCAGCGCGCTCGAGCGCATGGTCAATGCACAGCAGCGTTTGATCTCTGATATTTCGCATGAGCTAAGAACGCCGCTCACGCGCTTGCAGCTCGCCACTGCGCTGATGCGCCGCCGCCATGGTGAATACAACGAACTTTCACGCATTGAGATGGAGGCACACCGCCTCGACAGTATGATTAACGACCTGCTGGCGCTATCACGTAATCAGCATAAAACCGAGCTAGAACGCGAACATTTAAAAGCCGATGAGCTCTGGGATGACGTGTTGGACAACGCGAAGTTTGAGGCCGAGCAAGTTGGGAAAACGTTAGAGATCATAAGCCCTCCAGGACCTTGGCCGCTATTTGGCAGCCATGCAGCTCTGGATAGCGCGGTTGAAAATATCGTGCGTAACGCGTTGCGCTACTCTCATCATCAGATTGCGGTGACGTTTAGCTGCGACAATCAGGGCATCACCATCCACGTTGATGATGATGGTCCAGGCGTTGCACCAGAAGATCGCGAACAAATTTTCCGGCCGTTCTACCGCACTGATGAAGCGCGCGATCGTGAATCGGGAGGAACAGGCTTGGGTCTCGCCATCGTAGAAACCGTCGTTGAACAGCATAATGGCTGGGTGAAAGCCGAAGACAGCCCGCTGGGCGGTTTACGCCTAACGCTTTGGCTTCCGCTTTATACGCGATAAGTTTGGAGTATAATGCGCCCCCTGACCTTGGGGGCGCATCACATGCTTAATATCGTTTTATTTGAACCTGAAATCCCACCGAATACCGGCAATATCATCCGTCTTTGCGCCAATACTGGCTTTAGCTTGCACCTCATTGAGCCTTTAGGCTTCACATGGGATGACAAACGCTTACGCCGCGCAGGTTTGGACTATCACGAATTTGCTACGCTGAAGAAACACCATGACTATCAAGCATTTCTCGATAGCGAAAAGCCAGAACGCCTGTTTGCATTGACCACTAAAGGTACTCCAGCACACAGCGCGGTGAACTATCAGGCCGGAGATTATCTGGTGTTTGGCCCAGAAACACGTGGCCTACCCGCCTATATTCTCGATGCCCTTCCCGCACAACAGAAGATCCGCATCCCGATGCTCGCCAGCAGTCGCAGCATGAACCTGTCTAACGCAGTTTCAGTGGTGGTTTACGAAGCATGGCGTCAATTAGGCTACGAAGGGGCTTTGCTCAAAGAGTGAGTTTTACTGTGATATGCGAGGCAGGCGAGTGTCTGCCCCGTAGAATGAAATGAACCTGTCGTTAAATTCCGTCGCCGAACTCAAAACCATCGTGTGAACCATTAAACAACTGATCCATATCCATAGACGGTTTTTCACTTTCAGGACGTCCTACAATGCGTGCAGGCACGCCCGCCGCCGTGGTATGAGCAGGAATCGGATGTAGAACCACTGAACCCGCACCAATCTTGGCTCCGCGGCCCACTTCGATATTACCCAGAATTTTAGCACCCGCGCCGATCATAACGCCTTCACGGATCTTCGGATGACGATCGCCCCCTTCTTTACCCGTACCACCCAGTGTTACGGATTGCAGAATAGACACGTCGTTTTCAACCACGGCCGTTTCGCCGATCACAATACCCGTCGCATGATCGAGCATGATCCCACAGCCAATACGCGCAGCAGGATGAATATCAACGCCAAAAACAACCGAGATTTGATTTTGCAGGTAAATGGCTAGTGCTTTGCGATCTTGCGACCATAACCAATGACCAATGCGGTAGGCCTGCAAGGCATGAAAACCTTTCAGGTAAAGCAATGGCGTGGAGTATTTGTCTACCGCAGGATCTCGCTGGCGAACAGCGAGAATATCGCGCGCCGCGTAATCTGTCATATTGGTATCGGCGCGATACGCCTCTTCCACCACTTCACGAATAGCGATAGCAGGCATAATGGCATTGGCCAGTTTATTCGCCAAAATATAGCTCAGCGCACTGCCCAAATTTTCATGCTTAAGGAGTGTTGCGTGATAGAAACTAGCCAGCATCGGCTCACACTCGGCTAAACCACGCGCCTCGGTTTTGATGCATTGCCAGATTTGTTCTAGTTCTTCTATCGACATACAACACTCCCTTCAATCAATTTAATTGCTGCCGTTACTATATCAGCTATAGTTATAATTCAGACAACAATTAATCAGACCAGCCGTAGCATGGTCAAGCCTTGATGTTAAAAACTTGATCTCTAACGGCTGGTTTTTTCGTCTTTGCGTGCTCGACCTAACAGCGTCAACGCCGCTTCACGAGCATCTTTATGGCAATAAAGCACTTGATAGATTTGCTCAGTGATTGGCATCTCCACACCAAAGCGCTGGGCCAAAGCCATCACTTCTTTAGTATTTCGATAACCTTCAACCACTTGGCCGATCTTATCCTGCGCTTCCTGCACACCAACACCCTGTCCGAGCATAATCCCAAAACGGCGGTTACGAGACTGGTTGTCAGTACAGGTCAGCACTAAGTCACCCAATCCAGACATCCCCATAAAGGTGGTTGGATCGGCACCCAGCGCAACGCCAAGACGACTCATTTCGGTCAACCCACGCGTGATCAATGCAGTTCTGGCGTTCGCACCAAAGCCGATGCCGTCAGACATGCCTGCGCCAATGGCAATCACGTTTTTTACCGCACCACCTAGCTGTACACCGATGAAATCAGGGTTGCTATAAACACGGAAGCTTTTGCCGCAGTGTAGTAGCTGCTGTAAATCGTCGGTGAACTGTGCGTCGGTAGATGACAGCGCAATTGCCGTCGGCAAACCCGCAGCCAGTTCTTTGGCAAACGTTGGGCCTGATAGCGTAGCTAAAGGAATGTCAGGGCCAAGCGCCTCACGAGCAACATCTTGTAGCAAACGACCTGTTTCTGCTTCTAATCCCTTGGTTGCCCAAACGATTCGCGAATCAGCACGCAGGTATGGCTTCAGTTGACGCAGCACTTCACCAAACACATGGCTCGGCACAACGACCAGCACATCACGGCTTGCAGCCATTGCCTTCGCAAGATCGGTTTCCAGCGTCAGCGTATCAGGGAAAGGAACATCAGGCAGGAATGCCTGATTACAACGCGCAGCATCCAGTGCCTTGATATGTTTAGGGTCGTGACCCCATAACACCACTTGATGCCCATTACGCGCCAGCGTAATTGCCAAAGCGGTGCCGTACGAACCGGCACCGATGACGGTCATTGAAGCCGTAGGGTTATTCATTAGGCATCCTGAGGCTGCTGTTCAGCACCTTCTGCGCCTTCAGCCTGCTGCAGATAATTCATGAACAGTGCATCGAAGTTCACTGGAGCCAAGTTCAGCTGTGGGAAAGTACCACGAGAAACTAGGCTGGTGATGCATTCACGTGCATATGGGAACAGGATGTTCGGGCAGTAAGCACCCAGGCAATGCGCCATCTGAGTTCCTTCGATGCCAGAAATAGTGAAGATACCAGCCTGCTGAACTTCACACAGGAATGCAGTTTCTTCGCCCAGAGTTGCCGTTACCGTCACGCGCAACACCACTTCAAATACGCCGTCAGCCAGCTGAGTGGATGCAGTATCCAGATCCAGTTTAACTTCTGGCTGCCAATCTTTCTGGAATACAGCGGGCGCATTTGGAGCTTCGAAAGAGATATCTTTGGTGTATACACGTTGGATCTGGAAAGACATCTCTGAGTTGTTTTGTTCTGACATAGCGTTAATACCTTTTAAGTTAATATCCATAAATGGGAATTATGGGGCGAATACCGCACGGGTTACAGCAACGGGTCGAGGCCGCCTTTTGCATCCAGCGCGTGTAAATCGTCACAGCCACCAATGTGCTGCCCATCAATAAAAATTTGTGGCACGGTTGTACGACCACTGCGCTCAATCATTTCTTCACGCTTTTTCGGATCGTTATCAATAGCAATTTCATTAAACTGAGCGCCTTTTGACTGCAACAACGCTTTCGCACGATGACAGAAAGGACAGGTCGCTTTGGTATAGATCTCAATGTTTGCCATGATGAATTCCTTGCAGATTATTTACCGCGAGCTAAAGGCAGATTGTCACTGCTCCAGCCTGCGATGCCGTCTTTCAACGTATAAACACGCTCAAAGCCCGCTTTCACTAAATGCTCACCCGATTCACGAGAGCTCATGCCATTGGCACAAACCACGATAACCGGCTGAGCTTTATGTTTCTCTAATTCACCAAAGCTGCCATTTTTCAGGTCGCTAGGCGTCAGATTCAGAGAGTTTGCCAGATGACCCTTGCGGAAATCTTCGCGAGTACGGGTATCAACAACAACGGCATCTTCTTTGTTAATCAGAAGAGTGGCTTCACCACGAGTAATTTCTTTTACTTTGGAGAAACGGCTTTTAAAGGTGGTGACCAGTACTGCTACAAACAGAACAATCCACGCTACGCTAAGTATGGGATGGGCACTCACAAATTGCATAATCTCTTGCATTTGCATGGGGTGTAACTACTCCCGTCAGTTAAGGGATAAAATCAAAGAGTCAGAGTATACCTGCGCAGTGCGTCAATTACAGCCAGAAGACCTGTTACTAAAAACGAATCTGCGGCATAACCCGAAATTTTTCATGATTCAGACAGGATTTACCTGCTTGAAACAAGGTACAGAAACGATCATTTGATCTTTCTGCGCTCAATTCACCACAGACTGTAGTAAAATTACACTACTTTGAGTGCAAATAGCCGTGTATGTTATTCGGCCTTTGCTTAGGCACCGCTCTGCGGGCGTGTGAGTGATTCCGTTTTAACCTAAACGGCTATTCACACTTGAACGTATTTTGAACTCAAACTTTGAACTTATAAAGAAACGAGGTTGTTGCAATGTCGAGCGCCAAAAAACCAATGGTACTGGTAATTCTAGACGGTTATGGTTACCGCGAAGAAACCCAAGATAACGCGATTCTTAACGCAAAACGTCCCGTCATGGATCGTCTGTGGAAAGAGTATCCGCACACCCTGATTTCAGCTTCCGGTTTGGATGTAGGTCTGCCTGACGGCCAGATGGGTAACTCTGAAGTTGGTCACGTAAACCTTGGCGCAGGCCGCATCGTTTATCAAGATCTGACTCGTTTGGACAAAGAAATCAAAGACGGCGACTTCTTTGCCAATGAAGTTCTGGTTGGTGCAGTTGATAAAGCCGTATCTCTGGGCAAAGCCGTTCACATCATGGGTCTGATGTCTCCTGGTGGCGTTCATAGCCACGAAGAACACATTCTTGCTATGGTCGAGTTGGCCGCCAAGCGCGGTGCAGAAGCTATCTACCTGCACGCATTCTTGGATGGACGTGACACCCCACCGCGTAGTGCTGAAAATACACTGAAACGATTCACTGAGAAATTTGCCGAGCTGGGCAAAGGCCGCATCGCGTCCATAGTTGGTCGTTACTATGCAATGGACCGTGATAACCGTTGGGACCGCGTTCAGTTAGCTTACGATCTGCTGACCGAAGCGAAAGGCGAATACACTGCTGAAAATGCGGTTGCCGGCCTTGAAGCGGCTTACGCTCGCGACGAAAACGACGAATTTGTTAAACCAACCGTAATCCAAGCGGCGGGTGAAGCGGATGCCTCCATGAACGACGGCGACGCGCTGATCTTTATGAACTTCCGTGCTGACCGTGCTCGCCAAATCACTCGCACCTTCGTCAACGCTGACTTTGACGGTTTCAAACGCAACAAAGTGGTTAACTTCAGCAACTTCGTGATGTTGACTGAATATGCGGCTGACATCAAAGCGGCATGTGCTTACCCACCATCTTCACTGGCAAACACCTTCGGTGAATGGTTGATGAAGCATGACAAAACCCAGCTGCGTATTTCTGAAACTGAAAAATATGCTCACGTGACCTTCTTCTACAATGGCGGCGTGGAAGAGCCATTCAAAGGCGAAGACCGCATCCTGATCAACTCGCCAAAAGTAGCGACTTACGATCTGCAGCCAGAAATGAGCTCTGCTGAACTGACCGAAAAACTGGTTGGCGCTATCAACAGCGGTAAATATGATGCGATTATCTGTAACTACCCTAACGGCGACATGGTTGGCCACACCGGTATTTACGATGCCGCAGTAAAAGCCATTGAAACTCTGGATCAGTGTGTAGGCCAGGTAGTCGAAGCCGTACAAAACGTTGGCGGTCAGTTGCTGATCACGGCAGACCACGGTAACGCTGAGCTGATGCGCGATCAGGTGACAGGTGCTGCGTATACCGCTCACACCAACCTGCCAGTGCCATTAATCTACGTTGGCAAACCAGCTAAAGCCGTTGAAGGCGGGAAATTGTCTGACATCGCAGCAACCATGCTGACGATGATGGACATGGAAGTGCCTAAAGAGATGACTGGTAAGCCGCTGTTCATCGTGGAATAATCGATCCCCATGAGGGGAAAAGATCAATTTCATGAATCAAAGGTAGCCTTAACGCTCAAAGCGGGTAAAAACATCGGCGATAAACCAACCTGTTTATCGCCTACTCCCTCAGCGTTTCGCATGTTACCGATACTGTGTGCCAGCGTAATCTATGCTGGCGCATGGTTTTCTTCATTCCCCGCTCTGGCCGCTGATGACAACAAACAGCAGCTAAAATCTATTCAGCAAGACATTGCTGAAAAAGAAAAAGCCGTCAAACAGCAGCAGCAACAACGTAGTTCGCTACAAGATCAGCTTAAAGCGCAGGAAAAAATCATTGCTCAGGCGAGCCGTTCTCTCCGAGAAACGCAATCTGAACTGGCAACGCTGAATGCAAATGTAACCAAGCTGACCGCCTCGATTAAAAAGCTTCAGTCACAAGAAAACAAACACCTAAAGCTGCTCGAGCATCAGCTCGACATGGCTTTCCGTTTAGGCAAACATACCGGTATTCAGGTTTTGCTGAGTGGTGAAGAAAGCCAGCGCGGCGAACGTATTTTGGCTTACTTTGGTTATCTCAATGAAGCACGCCAAAAAAATATCGATAAGCTAAACCAGACTCGTACCGACTTAGCCAGCGAAAAGAAAGAGCTGGAAGCCGCACAAAATCAGCAGAAAGCGATTCTGGTTACCCAGCAGCAAGCGCAGCAACAGCTAGAATCTGCCCGAATTCAGCGCCAAAAAACCCTGTCATCATTGGAAAGCTCGCTGGCGAAAGATCAACAACAGCTCTCCGAAATGAAAGCGAACGAATCACGCTTGCGCGATCAGATCGCCAAAGCCGAGCGTGAAGCTAAAGCCCGCGCCGAACGTGAGGCGCGCGAAGCCGCCAAGCTCCAAGCTCAAATGAAGGCTAAAGAAGAGCAGGCGAAGAAAAAAGGCACGACGTATAAATATAAGCCAACGGAAAGCGAGCGTTCACTGATAGCGCGTACCGGTGGTTTAGGCCGCGGTAATGGCCAGGCTATGTGGCCCGTTCGTGGCCGAACCATCCACAGTTTCGGCGAAACGCTACAGGGCGAACTCCGCTGGAAAGGAATGGTTATTGCCGCATCCGAAGGCAGTGAAGTTAAAGCCATTGCGGATGGTCGTGTCCTGCTTGCCGATTGGCTACAAGGTTATGGTCTAGTCGTCGTGGTTGAACACGGCAAAGGCGATATGAGCCTGTACGGCTATAACCAAAGCGCTTTGGTTAACGTCGGCGCACAGGTTCGTGCAGGACAACCTATCGCGCTGGTCGGTAATAGCGGTGGCCAAGGTCAGCCAGCTCTTTACTTTGAAATCCGCCGTCAAGGCCAAGCCGTCAACCCACTACCGTGGCTTGGACGTTAGCCCCAAGAGCCCTCATTCACCCGCAGTTACCGCTCCTGCAACAACAAGGGAAAACACATTGCGATTTTTCAATGCTGTCACCTCCGCACTGCTTATTTTCACCTGTAGCACGGTATCTGCCTATGCTGGAAAATTAGCCATCGTCATCGACGATTTTGGCTATCGCCCACAAGAAGAAAATAAAATTCTGCAAATGCCTTTGGCTATCTCGGTTGCCGTTTTGCCCACCGCACCTCATGCACGTGAAATGGCAAACAAGGCTCATGCTCAAGGTCGTGAGATTTTGATTCACCTACCAATGGCGCCGATTAGCAAACAGCCATTAGAAAAAGATACATTGCAGCCCTCAATGAGCGAAGCAGAAATCCAGCGCATCATCCGCCAATCCGTAAACGCCGTGCCCTATGCCGTTGGGATGAACAACCATATGGGCAGCCTGATGACGTCAAATCTGCAGGGGATGCAGAAAGTCATGCGCACGCTGGAGCAGTATCATTTTCTTTATTTTCTCGACAGCATGACGATTGGCAATAGCCAAGTGACAAACGCCTCTGCTGGTACCGGGATTAAGGTCATTAAGCGTAGAGTCTTTCTTGATGATTCTCAAAACGAAGCCGCTATCCGCCAACAGTTTAATCGCGCCATCCAAATCGCGCGGAAAAGTGGGTCTGCAATAGCCATCGGCCATCCGCATCCGTCAACTGTACGCGTATTACAACAAATGCTGCCGTCATTACCGGCAGATATTGTATTGGTTCGTCCTAGCTCACTGCTTAATGGCGCTTCCGTACCAGATAAAAATCCGCTGCCGACACAGCAAAAACCACACAACCCATTCCGTGGTGTTAAACAATGCATCGGCAAAAAATCGCCAGAGAAGGTGTATGCCACCGCCATGTTTGATGCCATTAGCACCAGCATAGTAAACTCAGCTCCGATAAAATTTATACAGTCACGCTGGAATTACTGGCTGTAATTGCGTCAGTATTAAATTAATTCATAATCCGGCATAATGTTGCATTGCGGATTATGAATTAATTACCAAACTAAAATGTATAAAAAGACACCTTATTTACTCTTTGGGAAAGAGTATCTACTGCTAATTATTAGCGTAATTATTTTCAGTATTATCAATATACTGATGGCCCCCAACATTCACATGTCTTATCGCATTGTGACGTTCACGTTGTCGCTATTATTCCTTAAAGCGATTCGGTCAACGACTCTGCGGATCATATTGGCCTTACCGTTTCTGTTTCTCTGCTCATCAGATATCAGCCTTAGCCTCTACTCTTGGTTTACTTTCAAAACGCCGTTTAACGATGGCTTTGCTGTTAGCACGCTTGAAAGCAACCCAGTTGAGATGCTGGCTATGCTTGGTGTCTATATTCGCTTTGTGATTATCTGCCTAGCATTACTTATCTTGTTTATTTTGGCGATCCGTCCTGCTAAAGGAAAAATGATCTCCAAAAAAATAACGGGAATTCTACTGATAGTGATATGCGCTATTGCACTCGTCTCTTCGATGAAGTTCGTTAAAAAGCGCCCTGTTAATGAAGGTGCTAGCGCAGAACTTAAAGTTGCCGCCCGATTCACAACCTACATGCCTTTCTTTAACCTGAGTTATTTCCTGACGGCTATGCAGGAAAGCCAAATCTTGAAAAATATCAGCGGCGCGGCACCACACTATAGTCTTAGCGTTAAAGATACCGGTATTGATACCTATGTATTGATTATTGGTGAATCAGAGCGCGCTAAAAATATGAGTATTTACGGCTACCAAAAGCCAACTACGCCACAGCTAGAAGCGCAAAAGTCGTACTTAAAACTGTTTAATCACGCTATCAGCGGCGTGCCATTTACATCTGTTGCCGTTCCTATGGCGCTGAGCGCAGACAATATTAATAATCATGATCTTAAAAATTATTCAGATAATATTATTAGTTTAGCTAACCAAGCGGGCTTCCATACTACATGGCTAAGCGCACAAACTGCCTTTGGCAACTATGGCTCTTCTGTTGCAGGCATTGCCATGAATGCGGAAGATAAACTGTATATTAAAGGCTATGACAAAGAGTTGCTGCCTCACCTAAAAACGGCATTACAAAAACCAGCGCACGATAAAAAACTCATTGTTCTACACTTATATGGTAGTCATGAACCAGCATGTAAAAGGTATCCCGCAAACGAAACCGTATTTGATAAATCTAATGATATAGATGCTTGCTACGATAATTCTGTTCGATACACAGATAGCCTCTTGGGCGAAATATTTAGCTTGTTAAAACAAAATAAGGCCTCGGTGCTTTATTTCTCTGACCATGCATTAGAACGAGATCCAAGACAAAGTGCGCCTTATTTCCATGGCGGCATAACACCTAGTCAGGAGGCTTATCATGTGCCGATGTTTATATGGTATAGCCCAGCATTAACACCACGCGATAAAGATGAAACAGGGCAAGTAAACGCAGTTTTCTCAACCAGCTACAACGATATTCTCGTTGCAACATGGCTAGGGATTACCGATGCGCAGCGAGGAGCATTCACCAATATTAACGCCGTCATTGAGAAGTTCGCTGGCGACTCTACCGTTCTCGACAATCGCTACCAGAAATTGGACTACCACCAACTGAGAAAAACCGCTGAAGAGCCGCTATCTAACTAATAAAAAAAGCCCCTGTTTGGGTAATACAGTTCACTCAAGCGTGATTTTAGGGGAAGTACACCGATGGGGTCGTAGCAGCTTTAGCTGCCGGAGCGCCCCGCGGTGTGCTAGCCCCCTGTATCTCGAGCTCTTAAACGAACGGCATTGCCCTATTTGGGGCTTTTACTCATATAAAGATCTTAATCCCAGCTCAGAACGACCTTGCCTGATTGGCCTGAACGCATAGCATCAAAGCCTTTTTGGAAATCATCAATACCAAACTGGTGAGTGATGATTGGACTCAGATCCAACCCTGACTGCAGTAACGCTGCCATCTTGTACCATGTTTCAAACATCTCGCGGCCATAAATGCCCTTGATGAACAGCCCTTTAAAAATCACCTGATTCCAATCAATGGCCATATCTGATGGCGGGATCCCCAGCATCGCAATTTTGCCACCGTGATTCATGGTGCTCAGCATCGCACGGAACGCTGGCGGTGCTCCAGACATCTCCAAGCCGACGTCAAAACCTTCGGTCATTCCAAGCTCATTCATCACATCAGTGAGATTTTCTTTACTCACATTCACTGCGCGGGTCACGCCCATTTTACGAGCCAGATCCAGACGATATTCATTAACGTCGGTAATCACGACATTACGCGCGCCAACGTGTTTACACACCGCCGCCGCCATAATGCCAATCGGCCCTGCGCCGGAAACTAAGACGTCTTCACCCACTAAATCGAATGAAAGCGCGGTATGAACAGCATTGCCAAACGGGTCAAAAATAGCCGCTAACTCATCGGGAATATTGTCTGGGATTTTGAACGCGTTAAATGCCGGAATAACTAAATACTCAGCAAATGCGCCAGTGCGGTTAACACCCACGCCGGTGGTGTTTCGACATAGATGCGTGCGGCCACCGCGACAGTTACGACAATGACCGCAGGTAATATGCCCCTCACCAGAAACACGTTCGCCAATTTTATAGCCGGTGACTTCTTGCCCGATCGCAACAATCTCGCCCACATATTCATGGCCAACGACCATCGGAACCGGAATGGTTTTTTGCGACCATTCATCCCAGTTGTAAATATGGACGTCAGTGCCACAAATCGCCGTTTTACGGATTTTAATCATGATGTCGTTATGCCCAAGCTCTGGCTTAGGCACATCGGTCATCCAAATCCCTTCTTCCGCCTTCAGTTTTGACAATGCTTTCATAACGATGAGTTCCTTACGCAATCACACCCAGCTGCTTGCCGATACGAATAAAGGCCGCGACTGCGCGTTCAATTTGTTCTGGGGTATGGTCAGCAGACATTTGAGTACGGATACGCGCCTGACCTTTAGGAACAACAGGGAAGAAGAATCCTGTCACATAGATACCTTCTTTCAGCAATTCATTGGCAAATTCTTGCGCCAGTTTGGCATCACCCAACATCACAGGGATGATGGCGTGATCGGCACCTGCTAAAGTGAAACCCGCCGCACTCATTTTTTCACGGAATAAACGGGCATTGCTCCACAGACGGTTACGCAGCTCATCGCCATCAGCCAATAGCTCAAGGACTTTGATTGATGCTGCAACGATGGCAGGCGCTAAAGAGTTGGAGAAAAGGTATGGACGCGAACGCTGGCGCAGCCATTCGATCACTTCTTTGCGCCCAGCCGTGTAGCCGCCGGATGCACCGCCTAATGCTTTGCCCAAAGTACCGGTGATAATGTCTACACGCCCCATAACTTCACAGTATTCATGGGTGCCGCGGCCATTTTCACCAACGAAGCCAACCGCATGGGAATCATCAACCATCACCAACGCGCCATATTCATCGGCTAAATCACACACCGATTTCAGATCGGCAATAACGCCATCCATTGAGAACACGCCGTCTGTCGCAATCATGATATGGCGAGCGCCATCGGCTTTCGCCATTTCTAACTGAGCACGCAGTTCAGCCATATCGTTATTGGCATAGCGATAGCGCTTGGCCTTACACAGGCGCACGCCATCAATAATAGAAGCATGGTTCAACGCATCAGAAATAATGGCGTCTTCAGGACCTAACAGCGTTTCGAATAGTCCACCATTAGCATCAAAACAGGAAGAATATAAAATGGAGTCTTCCATACCTAAAAACTCAGCCAATCGCTGTTCTAGCTGCTTATGGCTATCTTGAGTACCACAAATAAAACGCACCGATGCCATGCCAAAGCCATGAGAATCCATGCCTTCTTTCGCTGCTTTAATCAGCGCAGGGTGGTTAGCCAAACCTAAATAGTTGTTTGCACAGAAATTAATGACACGGCGACCATCGGCAACTGCAATATCAGCCTGCTGCGCAGAAGTAATAATACGTTCATTTTTATACAGACCTTCGGAACGGGTCGTTTCTAATTGCTGAGTTAGCTGCTGGTAAAAATCCGCAGACATGGTGTTATCTCCTGGATGGGCAAGTTTGTGAAACATATTACTGTCTTGTTGCAATTGAAACGAGTTTGTAACTCACAGAATGTGAAAAATGCAGCATATATCACGCTGTGGCGTGGATAAGAGAAATAATTACTTTCAGTTATGAATGAGCCGCCATGCACTACTCATGACAGTATGAGGTCTAATTCAGACGCTTTTGATTCAGATTCATGCCCTATACGCTGAATGCTTAAGCATGAAATGCTATTATGAGGTCATATAACGTGGGGCGTTGTGCGCCACTGTTTCGTTTATTTAAAGGTAAATCTCATGATTATTGTAACCGGCGGCGCTGGCATGATCGGCAGCAACATCGTTAAGGCACTGAATAATAAAGGCTATAGCGACATTCTCGTGGTCGATAACCTTAAAGATGGCACTAAATTTGTTAATTTAGTCGATTTAGAAATTACCGACTACATGGATAAAGAAGACTTCATTGCCAGCGTTGTTGCTGGGGATGATTTCGGCGATATCGAAGCCGTTTTCCATGAAGGTGCATGCTCATCCACAACCGAGTGGGATGGCAAGTATATGATGGATAACAACTATCAGTACTCCAAAGAGCTTCTGCATTTCTGTTTAGAACGCCAGATCCCATTCTTGTATGCATCTTCCGCCGCCACTTATGGCTTAACTGAGCAATTTACCGAAGAACGCGAATTCGAAGGCCCATTAAACGTTTATGGCTACTCAAAATTCCTGTTCGATCAGTATGTTCGCCAGATCCTGCCAGAGGCAGAATCTCAGATTTGTGGCTTCCGCTACTTCAACGTCTATGGCCCACGTGAAGGCCATAAAGGCAGCATGGCAAGCGTTGCTTTCCATCTAAATAACCAAATCAACAACGGTGAAGATCCGAAACTGTTTGAAGGCAGCGATGATTTCAAACGTGACTTCATCTATGTGGGTGACGTTGCTGACGTAAACCTGTGGTTCTGGCAGAAAGGTATCTCTGGCATCTTTAACTGTGGTACTGGCCGTGCTGAATCATTCCAAGCCGTCGCTGACGCGGTTGTTGCCTATCATCAGAAAGGCAGCATCAGCTATATTCCTTTCCCAGAAAAACTGAAAGGTCGCTATCAGGGCTTCACCAAAGCCGATACCACCAAATTGCGTGCGGCTGGTTACGACAAGCCGTTTAAAACCGTTGCTGAAGGCGTGAGCGAATATCTTGCGTGGCTGAATAACAAAGCCTAAACACGGCTCCACAACCGTAAGGAATGAAACACGGTATGAAAATACTGGTTATCGGCCCTTCATGGGTAGGCGACATGATGATGTCGCAGAGCTTGTATCGAACCCTGAAGGCCGAACATCCTGACGCTAAAATTGACGTGATGGCACCTAACTGGTGCCGTCCTTTGTTAGCGCGAATGCCAGAAGTTAACGAAGCGATTGCCATGCCCTTAGGGCATGGCTCTTTTGCGCTGGGCGAACGCTACCATTTAGGCAAAAGCCTGCGTGATAAGGGCTATGATCGCGCCTACGTGCTGCCAAATTCGTTCAAATCTGCATTAATCCCATTCTTTGCCCGCATTCCTGCTAGAACTGGCTGGAAAGGTGAAATGCGCTATGGCTTGCTGACGGATGTTCGCCAGCTCGACAAAGCCGCATTCCCGCTAATGGTTGAACGATATGTCGCATTGGCTTACCCGGCACAGCAGATAAAATCCGCGCAAGATTTACCTCAGCCACTGCTTTGGCCAGCGCTCAGCGTTTCAGATGAAGAAATTGCCGAAACAGCGGCAGCGTTTAATCTGACAGACCACCGCCCAATCATTGGTTTCTGCCCTGGTGCCGAATTTGGCCCAGCCAAGAGATGGCCGCACTATCACTATGCTGCGCTAGCACAGAAGCTGATTGAGCAAGGCTATCAGGTGGCTCTTTTTGGCTCTGCCAAAGACCACGAAGCCGGTGAAGAGATTTGCCAAGCGCTAACTGAAGACGCCCGCGAATATTGTTTAAATGTCGCAGGGCAAACAAATTTAGATCAGGCAGTGATATTAATTGCGGCATGTCAGGCGATTGTGACCAATGACTCTGGCTTAATGCATGTAGCAGCTGCGCTTGATAAGCCATTAGTGGCGCTTTATGGCCCTAGCAGCCCAGATTTCACACCACCGCTGTCAAACAGAGCCAAAGTTATCCGCTTGATCACGGGTTATTTGAAAATACGTAAAGGTGATGCAAATCAAGGCTATCACCAGAGCCTAATCGATATTCAGCCTGATGTTGTTATGCAAGCATTGAACGAGTTACTACCAAAGGATACCCAGCAGTAATGCATGTCTTGATTGTCAAAACCTCATCGATGGGCGATGTGCTGCATACGTTACCAGCACTGACAGATGCTATGCATGCCATTCCAGATATTAAATTTGATTGGGTGGTAGAAGAAGGGTTCGCGCAGATACCAAGCTGGCATCCTGCGGTCGATCGCGTGATCCCAGTGGCTATCCGCCGCTGGAGAAAGAACTGGTTTGGCGCGAATACACGTCAAGAACGCTGTGATTTTAAACGAGAAGTACAGCGCCGCACCTATGATGCTGTCATTGATGCCCAAGGGCTGATAAAAAGTGCAGCGCTAATCACCCGCATCGCAAAAGGCCCACGCCACGGACAAGATTGTCAAAGCGCCCGTGAGCCCTTCGCCAGTTGGTTCTTCAACCACCGCTACAGCATTAATAAAAAAATGCATGCGGTCGAGAGAACGCGTGAGTTATTCGCACTGAGCTTAGGCTACACAAAACCGGAAAGCAGAGGTGACTACGCTATCTCTCAGCGTTTTCTTAATCATCTTCCAGCGGATCATGGACAGTATTTCGTGTTCTTACATGCAACAACACGCGACGATAAGCACTGGCCAGAAGAAAATTGGCGTGAGCTTATCACTCTGGTTGAGCCGACAGGTATGAAGATTAAATTACCTTGGGGAGCGGAACATGAGCACCAACGCGCACAGCGCTTAGCTGAAGGTTTTAGTCATGTAGAAGTGTTGCCACGCTTACCGTTAGAACAGGTGGCAGAAGTCCTCGCGGGGGCGAAAGCTGTCGTATCTGTTGATACAGGGCTAAGTCATCTAGCCGCCGCACTCGATCGACCAAATATTACGCTCTATGGCCCAACCGATCCGGGGCTGATTGGAGGATATGGAGAAAATCAGGTGGCGTGTTGTTCTCAGGATAAATCATTAACTAATTTGTCAGCTAATACCGTATTTAGCGCTTTGGTTAAGATTTAATAAGAACTGTTTTATCTTCGGAGTATATATGATTTCAGAACTACCAAATCAGAGAAGGAATCTCGATTGGCAGTCTATATGGAATAGATCTATTATATTTTTATTTATAGTGACCTATTTTTTTGATGGGGTAAGTCGATACAAACATGCAATTAGCTATGCTATATACATAACTGGATTAGTTTATATTGTTAAGCAAAGAAAAAATATATTCCGCATATTCAGAAATAATCTATTTTTATCTTTAACTATCTTTTGCATAGCAATAATATATGCAATAGCCATTTCCGTAGAACCATCACTGAGCCTAAAGCGCGCTCTGAATACAGTTTTTGAAAAAATGCTCCTAGTATCAGTGATGATTGCAGCCGTTCTTCACAAAGAAGACAACAGCAAAATAGCAACTATGCTAACAGCAGCTCTAATCACAACATTAGTTATTCTAACCGGCACAGAAATTCATCAATATGTCGAAGAATATAAAGTCGGCATTATTCCATTTACCAGCTTCGAACACCGCAGGATTTCAGACACTCTAATTTTTATCTTCCCTGCAATACTCACTCTATGGGTTATTCCTGATAAGAAGTACAAAATACTATTCTTCGTACTTGCAGCAATTTTTGCTATTCTCATGCTTGGCACACTGCAGCGAGGGACTTGGCTATCATTAGCAGTTCCCGCATTAATTTGGGCGCTTATTAAACGTGAGTGGAAGCTACCTTTGATAGCACTACTGGTGATCGGCGTCGGCCTATTTGCAGTTCATCAAAAAGATCCACAGCAGGTCAAAACACTATTCCACAAACTACAACAAACTGACAGCAGTGGCCGTTATGAAAATGGCACGCAGGGAGCAGCACTCGATCTTATCCTTGAAAACCCAATCAAAGGCTATGGCTTTGGCAACGATCTTTATCATCATGTTTATAATGAACGTTCTTCAAGCTACCCTGACTGGCGTTTTAAAAAATCTATCGGACCGCATAACTTAACGCTTTCTATTTGGTTCGCAGGCGGTGTCATCGGACTCGCTGCACTTTATTACTTGTTAGCATCAACACTAGTTTCGAGTATAAAAGGATACCGTGAAAATAAGGGCCAAACGCAAGATGCGTTCCTCATATTGACGCTCATATTATTGGGCGACTTTATCATTAGAGGCGCTTTTGAAACGGTAAGAATTGAGAATATTGCCGTTATCATCGGTATTCTTCTCGCTTTACACGCAAAAAAATACCGCTCAGAGAACTGAAACTAAAAGGGCCCTTCCGGGCCCTTTTAGTTTCTCATCGAAATCATGTTTTCAATAGCATACCTAATTATATCATCAGGAATATCTTCAACATTACGCGTATCCGATAATACCTGAATAGCATGTTCACTGTTCGGCCCCCAAGTTAAGGGCTGTGAATTGACTCGGGCTTTAGACATCGGATAGAAAGCTACGATAGGTTTATTGAATGCAGTGGCTGCATGAACTATCGATGTATCAACAGAAACAATGTAATCAACCTGTTTTACCAAAGATGTAGCATGTATATATCGAGTAAAAGGCGTTTTTTCTACACCATCTATTGTTATATGCCTAATCTCGGAATCAAGCCCAGAGATAATTATGACGGGATTCTCGATTTTTTTCTTAATAATATCTACAATTGCACTAATTTTAGTAGCGCTGAATTTTCTCGTTTTGAGCGCCCCAAATGGATTTAGCAACACCGTTGTTTTTCCGCTAAAACGTTCTAGGTATTGTTTTACCGTTGCATCGACATCCTGTGGGACAGGTAAGTCATATGACATATCTACTTTATCAAGATCTATATCAGGTTTTATTTTCTGTAGAATTGATTTAATTCTTTCTGATGTATGTCGATTTAATGATAAATCTTCCGGTAAACTAATATCATATGTTTTATATTTTCCCTTTTTATTAAAACCAAGAATGTGCTTGGGATTAATTACCTGCATCATCATAATACTGCGATAGCTATGTACTTCATTAAGAGGATCAATAACTAAATCATATTTTTTCTTTCTCAGTTTAAGAGCGAGAAAGAACATATTAAAGAATTTCTCTTTACATACGAATATATTTTTAATGTTTTTATTTTCTTTTAGCAACTCAGCACATACGTCACCCGTAACGACAGACACGTCTAGGCCTAACCGATGACACTCCCGAAAAAGCGGAGTAAATATGATCATATCGCCAAGCTTGTTATTATCCCTCATGATTAAGATGTTTTTTATTTTTTTCGTTTCAAAAACATTTTTTTTAAAACGGAAAAATAAAACCATCATCATGAAAATTTTAAAGTCTTTAATAAAAACTTTTTTTCTTCTGTGAAAAGAACCTAATTTCACTGATGAGACTCCAATAAAATCAAAACAAAAATAACTAAAACCACTTATTCTTTCGCATCTAAATACGGGATGATTTTATAATCAATTGCCGTATTATTTGACAAATTATATATATTGATATCTTTAACGTTATTTTTCATATAGTGAAAGAATGGAATAATTTTCCCCAAATCTCGGCTTAGTTCAGAAGGCATTGATGACTCGCCATTTTTATCATAAAACCGAGAACACGAATCAACTAAATCTAGGCCAGAGCATATGATTTTTGCATAACGTAAACTATAGGCAATTTGGATTGCAGCATATGCAACGGTATGACAAGAACAATACCCATCACTGATATCTAAACTAAACCCAACTAATCTTCTTCTTTTTGACAGTGGCACGTCAATTAAAATATTTTTATTTCTCATTGACAAAATTTTGAATTTTATCTTCTTGAAAAAACCACCCTTCTCTCTTTTATAAAGCATTTTCATGATATGACAATTTTCTTGCAAAAATTGCTTATCCTCTAAACTCGCCTTCTCAAATACATCACAGTTAACTATAGTATGCTGACTATTTTTAACAAAAAACTTAAAGTCATCGTTTCTTTGTAATAAAAATCTGTCATCGGTTAATACATAGATAAATGGCTTAATTTCATTTTCAATGAGATAACGAGCAGAGCCATTTACCGCTATGACATCCGATTGATTGAGTAATGAAAGTGGTGTATTCACCGATGTTGGACCTGAAAGAAAAACAACTGAATTTTCATGCATTTTCTCTTTCATTAGCATATCTACATCATTTCTTGAAATGTATCGAGGATGATTCATAAAATTAACTCAGGCCTTACGTTTTTTTAATCCTAAAAACATTTTTATTTTTGCTTTAAATGATTTTATTTTTTGACGTAAAATGTTCTTATAGACAACGGAAAAATAAGCAAAGTCATTAACGGTATTATCAATATTAAGATGCCTTTCCATATCAATTCTATCTTTGGCTTTACGTTTTGCATTACACGCTTTGCCTGATAAATCGATAATTCTTATCCCATCTGGTGATAAAATGAAATTGCCTTTATGGGGATCGCCAGAAACCATATTATGTTGGTGCAATTCATTCATCTTAGTATGAATTTCAGCACGAATGCTTTCATTGAAATCGCCAACGTCCGACAGTTCAACACCATCAACAAACTCAATCAGCATAATAAACACGCTAGCGTAATTAAATATTTTCTTTTCCGCTAGGAGATAAAAATCATTCGGGAATGTAACACCTTCATTTCTGACTCTATCGGTTTGAAGCAACAAATTTAGATAATAGTCACCTTTAACGAAAGACTTGAAAAATCGTTCAGCTTTTTTTTCTTGTGGTGCAAAAACTTTAAATACAAACTTGCCATGGGGAGTGTTAATTAATGAAACCTTGGTATCTTCAATACTACGAAATACTTTTATGACATCAAGGTTATTATTGAGAAAATCCCTGAATATGTTTTCATAAATTTCATTATTGTCTTTTATATAGACTTTGAGATTTTTTATTTTTTTACTAACTATCATGAAAATATCCGAATATTGGTATTGGACTTCATCCAAACATTTTCTTTACGAAATACATAAAGTAAAAGTAGATGCCTTCAAAAGATTTATTCTGGTTAAACTTATGTTTAGCGCAGTAACGAAATTGGCTGCTGCTGCGAGGATTTATCAGTGATACTGCGCCCCAAGGGGAGAGCGTTTTCGCTTGATAAAATGGAGCCGCACTCGGGTATTGAGCCCACTCATGCCAAGGTTTTGTTGGACCGATGTAATGAATTAGCACTGTATTTTCGTCAACAGGGCTTTTACAGTCCTTTTTTAGTTCATAATTTAAACTAAATTGTGTATTGTATTTCTTATCCAAAAATAGCACGCGTCCTGCTAGGATAATATTAAGCACATCTTGATCGTAGTAAGTCAGTTTACTTCTTATAGCGCTATCGTTTAGTGACGTCATTGCCTGCGTGCTAACATCAAGTGCTTTCCATTCAGGTAAGTTAATCACCAATACACCAGTGTTGAAATACCCTTTGGCGATCAGGCTATTTCCTAACACCTCAGAACGTTGGAGCCACCACTTTTCATCACGCTCAGTAACTGCAGCGACTACACTGCCATCCAGAGGAAGATGAACAAGCTCTTGTATTGAACCATTGCATACAACATCAGAATCGATATATGTAATTCGCTCTAACTTTTCACTAAAATAATCAGCAATAATGAATCTAAAGTAAATAGCATATGTCCAAAGCTTATTTTCTGGCAGAGATTTTAAACTATCTGCATTAACGAGATAAATAGAGATATTTGTTTTATATTGCTCAGCTAAAGCTTTAAATTTTTCTCTATCGCTCTCTGAAAAAGAATCGATGAACACATGAAAATTAAATTTTACTTCTGGGTTCTTGATAAGAAATGACGTTATTGATACCGCACAGCCAAACAAAAAATTTTTATCCGTTCCGTAAGCAATATCCTGATATTGACTGCTATCATCAGGTTTATTACCCGTATATGTTATGACATCCTTGATGTAGTGCTCTTCATGGAAAAACATAGTTTCTCACTTATCCTATCAATACACTAAAAGATCGGTCATAGCGATTTACGTATAGTACGTTCTTTAATTCTCTCAGACTTCACAATCGCCTTTTCTAGTAACTCCCGTTCTTGCGCTAATATCTGATGCAATGGAGCATCAAAATAAACTTTAAGAAAATAAAGAATATCTTTTTTGCTTAGCCCAATATTGGAGGATGAGAAATATAAACCAATCAGATCTTTATCTCTCCAGCGCTGCGGTACTTTGTTGCGAATCTGCGATCGGTGTAGGTCGATAACCGATAATTTGAGCTGGCTTTCATCACCATCAAACGGCAAGTGAAGTAAAAAATGGCAAATATAACAATCACGATGATTTACACCACCACGGTGCATCTTCCTCACCATCGTAGCCAATCGCTTAATCAGCATGCGCTTGATACGAAAATCGGGCGGATTTTGCTCCCAATCAGCACAATAATCTTCTAGGCTAATTGTTGGAGCTAGATCTTCAGTAATAATAAAAGACTTCCGCGTCAGTGGGTTGACCCCAGTTTGGCCAAAGCCAATACCTTTCATCGTATCAACATCTAATTGGTATAAACGGTGAATCGCTTTCCATTCACGATCGGCGCCCAATACAGGAATACGGAAAGAAATCAGATTCTTCAAAACTTCCTTTAGCGTAGTGCCGTAGTGAATTTTAATAAAATATGATTTCTCTGCTAAAGAAAAACGAAGCGTTTTACGAGTCTCCAAAGCACGAAAAACCTCCCCTTGAAGTTTCTCCACTTCAACAAAAGGATCTTTTCCCTTCCACAATGTGGTTAAGGGCTCTTTTAACTCAATCATTTTTACCACCTAAAATGAGATCCGCCGCTCTTTCTGGCAAGCTATACAGATCTTCTTTATCCGCATACGATTTAGCGTATTCGGACCATGTTTCTCTCAGTTTTTTATCATCTAGCGCACGAGCTAAAACTTCATTTAACTGTTTCTGTTCGAATGGTTCAGAAATTACCACTCCACAACCCGCGCTAGCAACATGATGAGCATAACCACAGGTCTCTGTCGTAATAACCGGCAACCCAGCCGCAATTGCCTCAATTAAAACGATGCCTGCTGACTCTTGATACGCTGGATGCATTAACACATCCGCAGCAGCCATTAATTCAGGGATATCATCTCGACCAGAGTAAAATTGAACCTGAGATGAAATACCCAGTTTTGCGGCGAGTGCTTGATAACGCTTAGGCTTGTCTTGCCCTACGACAATTAACTTTGTCTTTGACTTAACCGCCGTTGGCAATGCAGAAATAGCACGCAGTGTTCGATCAACGCCTTTGCGTTTAAAATCAGAACCCACCTGTAGCACCAGTAATTCATCATCTGCAATAGCACTGCGCTGCCGAAAATCTTCGCGAATATTGGCTGGACGATGATCATATTTTCTATCTAAAGATATTCCTGGCGGAACAATATGAAAGCGCTCGGGCGCAGTTTGATAGTGTTTTTTAAAATCCGCAATTTGCTTGCCGGTCAGCATTAGCAGCTCAGCGTGACTCTCATTTGAAAATACTGCGCGCTCAAATTCCGCATAGTGCTTATAGCGAGAAGTTAATCGGTAGAAAAATCCTTTTTCCTGCGCCACTTTTTCGGCGTAACACACGTCTGCGGCATAGTAATAATCGAGCCCCGGCATCTTGTTGAAACCTACTACGATGTCGGCTGGATTGGTCTGCAGATCATGTATTACCCAATCACTATATTCTTTATTTCGACCATGATTCGAATGTGAGCGAGTTGGTACTTGGATGTATTCGAAATCTGCTGGTCGTTCGCCTTCCCAAGACATCGCATAAACACGGATATGATGTCCACGAGCCTGACATGCTAAAGCAATACGTAAGAAATCACGCTGCAATCCGCCAAACGGAAAATATTTATATAAACAGAACGCAATATTCATCATTCGCTATCCCTAGACGTAAGTTCATCTGAGTTATCCTTCAGAAGCTTTTCTGTAGCCTCAATAACGTCGCTTGCGGGGATACAGGATAGGTATTTTCGGTGGCGATCCAGATTGTCTCGGGTCGGCATGGGCTGATAGTCGCCAGCCCAAAACATAATAAAATTGTCACTCCACGGGCGCCAGAACCGATGATCGGTAGCACCAAATAAGCAAATGATCGGCGTTTTCAGAGCAGCTGCAATGTGCATTGGCGCAGAATCGACGCCAATAAACAGAGAAGCATGATCAATCAGAGCCGCGAGTTCAGGGAACGATGTTTTACCGGCCAACGCTGTTACAGGTTTTATTTTGCAGTTTTCTTTGATTTTAGTTACGCAGGCAATATCAGCAGCACTCGGCCCTGAGGTTAACACCACGCTATACCCACGGGATTCTAAGGAATCAATGACCTCTGAGAATTTTTCTTCATCCCAGCATTTAAACATCTGACGGGCCGTTGGCTGAATAACAACATAGCGCTGGCTATCAACACCGTTCTCAGAAAGATGTTGCTGGATAGTATGCCAATGATCAGGTCGATAACTCATCGTTGTTGCAGTGATGATTTTTGGCAGCCCCAGAGGCGTAAGAGTCGATAAATTACGCTCTACGATATGCGTACCTTCAGGTTGGACCGACTCACTAAAACAACTTGTCCAAAATATCGATTTACGATGGTGAAACTTCAGTGAAATCTTATCTTTTGCCTGTAAGCACTTCACTAAAAAAGCAACTGGCCACTGGTCTGTCAGGTTAATCACTAAGTCGTAATTATTTTTCCTTAACAAACCAATCGTCTTCGCCACATTTTTTAGTTTTTCAAATACCGACGTTTTTCTATTTTTGATCCCGTAAAGCGCATTAACTTCAGGATTTTCCGAGAGAATTGGCATAGTGTCTTCATATAATAAGACATCAATTTTGGCATCTGGATAGTTGCGTTTCAGCGTACTGATGACCGGTGTTGTCAGCAGCATGTCCCCATGAAACCTAAGCTTGATGACGAGTATTCTTTTATATTGTTTATCCACTTGCCGCTCTTATCTATCGGGTTATAAGACACTGTACGCGCACACTTATGTATAAAGGTGCTCTGCGAGTAGGCACGCTACCGCCCTTGGCTCTACAGCAACCAATTCACTGATAAAATCTTCTCTGTTTATATTTTCCTATTGTATCACTAGTTATTGTGGGTGCCGAATTCCTTATTTCCAATAAAAAACAATAAATCATTTAAAATCAAACAAATAACAAAATTATTTTTGACAAAAGAAAAAGCACTTCTGCAAAATATTCTCTATCAAATTGAATTTATAAATTAATAATACAACCCTATAAAAACCACATCATTAACAATGAGTTGTAAGTGATTTCTCGGTTTTTCAGGTGGTTGAAGACCAAAAGTGATGGCTTTGCCTTAGTTAAATACTTAGAATCCCAACCAAGTTTACCTACCATACAAACCTCTTATGCTTCAAACGCTTTACACCGTACTGCTTTACCTAATCCAGCCGCTCATTTGGATCAGATTGTGGATGCGTGGTCGTAAAGCTCCTGCCTATAGAAAGCGTTGGGCGGAGCGATATGGCTTTTGCTCAAACAAAATGCTTTCCGGCGGGATCATGTTGCACTCAGTTTCCGTAGGGGAGACGCTGGCGGCGATCCCGTTAGTTAGAGCATTGCGCCATCGCTATCCAACGTTACCCATCACAGTAACCACGATGACGCCAACAGGATCCGAACGCGTGCAGTCCGCGTTTGGTAAAGATGTTCAGCATGTCTACTTGCCATATGATCTTCCCGGTTCAATTAACCGCTTTCTAGACCGCGTTAATCCGAAGTTAGTTCTCATCATGGAAACCGAACTTTGGCCAAATCTGATTACTGCGCTCAATAAACGCCAGATACCGCTTGTTATTGCCAATGCGCGTTTGTCTGCCCGCTCTGCAAAAGGTTATGCAAAACTCGGCGGTTTTATTCGTGATATCTTGCGTCGTATTACGCTGATAGCTGCGCAAAACCAAGAAGATGGTGAGCGTTTTATCTCTTTGGGTCTAAAACCCTCCCAATTAGCCGTCACTGGCAGTTTAAAGTTCGATATATCTGTCACGCCACAGCTAGCCGCTAAAGCGGTAACGCTTCGACGCCAGTGGGCACCTCATCGTCAAGTTTGGATTGTAACCAGCACCCACGAAGGCGAAGAAGATATTTTGATTGATGCTCACAAGCAGCTGCTAGAGCACTTCCCTGAGCTGTTACTCATTCTTGTCCCACGTCACCCTGAACGTTTCAACGACGCCATTAAGCTCACGCAGCAAGCAGGTCTAAGCTACATCACTCGTTCATCCGGCGAAATTCCCTCGGCCAAAACTCAAGTGGTGATTGGCGATACGATGGGCGAACTGATGTTGCTATACGGCATTGCCGATCTTGCCTTTGTGGGGGGAAGCTTAGTCGAACGAGGTGGGCACAATCCGCTGGAGCCTGCAGCTCATGCAATCCCCGTACTTATGGGCCCTCATACCATCAACTTTAAAGATATCTGTGCCAGACTAGAACAGGCCGATGGTTTAATTACCGTGACAGATGCAGCGTCTTTGGTAAAAGAGATCACGACGCTGTTAACTGATGAAGACTACCGTAGTTACTATGGTCGCCACGCTGTTGAAGTGCTATATCAGAATCAGGGTGCATTACAGAAATTATTACACCTGCTTGAACCTTATCTTCCCGTAAAGAATCATTGAGAGCGGTAATCATGGAAAAGCGCGCCATCTATCCCGGTACTTTTGATCCGATGACCAACGGTCATTTAGATTTAGTGACTCGTGCCGCTAGCATGTTTGATCACGTTATTCTTGCGATTGCAGCTAGCCCAAGCAAAAAACCGATGTTCAGCTTAGAAGAACGCGTCGCCTTAGCAACGCAGGTGACAGCTCATCTGCATAATGTGGAAGTTCTGGGGTTTAGTGAGCTCATGGCACATTTTGCTCAGCATCAAAATGCCAATATTTTGGTTCGTGGTCTCAGAGCTGTTTCTGATTTTGAATATGAAATGCAGCTCGCAAATATGAACCGTCATTTGATGCCAACGTTGGAAAGCGTGTTCCTCATGCCCTCCAAAGAGTGGTCGTTTATCTCATCATCTTTGGTGAAAGAAGTTGCTCGCCACGGTGGCGATATCGCTCCTTTCGTGCCTGAAATAATTGCTCAGGCACTGAGTGAAAAACTCATCTAACACCTACTTCTGGCAGCGTGGACAAAAAAACGTCGTGCGCTGCCCGTGCTTTCCGCTCAGTATTTTCTCGCCGCACACCCTACATGCTTCCCCTGCTCGGCCATAGACCTGTAGTTCCTGCGCAAAATACCCAGGCTTACCATCGGACTGCAAAAAGTCTTTCAAAGTCGTACCACCCTGTTCAATCGAACGTAGTAGCACTGCTTTTATGGTTTCCACAAGCACATCGGCATCTTTTTTCGTTAATGAGCCAGCTGGCCGATCGGGGCTAATGCGTGCGGTAAACAGTGACTCACTAGCATAAATATTTCCGACTCCCACAACCACCTTATTATCCATCAGCCACGCCTTTACGGCGGTCTTCTTGTTACGTGACTTCCGATACAGATAATCACCGTCAAACTCATCACTGAGCGGCTCAGGGCCAAGATGGGCCAACACGTTAGATGAATCTAAATCTCTACACCACAGCCAAGCACCAAAACGGCGTGGGTCGGTGTAACGCAGCATCATGCCACTCGACAAGATCATATCGACATGGTCATGTTTTTGAGGGGGTTCATCGGCGGGCAAGATACGAACGCTACCAGACATACCAAGATGAACAATAATCCATCCATCAGCCAACTCAATCAGCAAATACTTGGCACGGCGCTGCACGCTAAGCACCGGTTTATCGCTTAATCGAAGCAGTTCATCAGAGACTGGCCATCGGAGTTTAGGCTGGCGAACCACAAGATGTTCGACTGAATGCCCGACTAAAAAGGGTTCGATCCCACGGCGGCTAGTTTCTACTTCTGGTAGTTCTGGCATTTTACTCCCCAACTCAAAGGCAATTTGCCATCTGATGACGGCTATAATCATCATGTGGGGGCATTTTAGAATAAAAAAAACCCAGCCGAAGCTGGGTTTTCTTAAATCCACTAAAATTATTTAATTTTAGCTTCTTTGTAGATCACATGCTGACGTACAACCGGATCAAACTTTTTCAGTTCAAGTTTTTCTGGTTTGGTACGTTTGTTCTTGGTAGTGGTGTAGAAGTGACCAGTACCAGCAGACGAAACCAGCTTGATCTTCTCGCGAATACCTTTAGCCATGATTCAGTTCCTTAATACTTCTCACCGCGGGCGCGAATTTCGGCCAAGACCGTTTCGATACCCTTTTTATCAATAACACGCATACCTTTAGCAGATACACGCAGAGTTACAAAGCGCTTCTCGCCTTCAACCCAAAAGCGGTGTGAATGCAGGTTAGGCAGAAAACGGCGTTTGGTTGCGTTCATCGCGTGGGAACGGTTATTACCGGCCACCGGACGCTTGCCAGTAACTTGGCAGACTCGGGACATGTCTATTCTCCAAAAATCAAATCAGCTCGAGCTTCGTATAGGAAGTAGCCGCCTCGTCAGGCTTTAGAGCCCATCTCAGCAAACTTCACCGAGGAGACTCTGAGTCAGGTCGAAACCTGCTGAGATAGGCTCTTAACGCTACAACCAAGATTCTCAAAGGTGGCGTAGTATACGCTCTGAAGCGTAAGTGCTCAAGACCCGAACAGCAAAGATCCCTAAGGATCGCGAAAAAAAGCTTAAAGCCACCCTCTTTCAGCAAAAGATACGCTCTGGCCGTGACCGATCACCATATGATCTAGCACACGGATATCCAATAACGCGCAAGCTTTCACCACTCTTTCTGTGAGCACACGATCTGCTGCACTGGGCTCTGCTATTCCGGACGGATGATTATGTGCGAGGATTAACGCAACGGCGTTTACCTTAAGCGCACCACGCACAATTTCGCGTGGATATACATCCACACAGTTTATAGTACCCGAAAACATCTCCTCAGAGCGAATTACGCGATGCTGGTTGTCTAAAAATAAGACAAAAAAGGCTTCCCGCTCGTATCCAGAGAACACATTTTGCAAATATAGCGCCGTTAACTCGGGTCGAGTGATGACACTTTGCTCAGTGAGCTGGCGATGCAAAAACCGTTTTGACAGTTCCATCACCGCCTGCAACTGCGCATATCGAGAGATACCGAGACCCGGTTTCGAGCAAAAACTATCGTAATCAGCCTGCATCAGACTATAAATTGAGCCAAACTCGCGAATCAAATGTGATGACAGCGTCATCACATTAATCCCTTTCGTCCCTGTTCGTAAAAATATCGCCAGCAGTTCCTGATCGGACAGTGATTCACGTCCTAGGGATAATAATTTCTCTCTTGGGGCCAACATTGAAGGCCAGTACGCTATTGCAACGCTCTCTTCCATGAAATAAAACTCACAAGATGTGTTTAAGCCATCATCTCAATTTCTAAAATCGCGTCGAGTACCAAACGCCATCAATGCGAAGAAGTGCGCAAAAAACGATCGCAACGACTGCAACACATGTCATCTTCTCTGCTTATGGTAAAATCACGCTAATTTCTGCCTCGAATGGAACAACACCATGACTGCACTGACAGGCAAACGCATTGTATTAGGCATCAGCGGGGGCATCGCTGCATATAAATGCCCAGAAATCGTACGTCGACTGCGAGAACGTGGCGCAGAAGTTCGTGTGGTAATGACAAAAGGCGCTGAAGCCTTTATCACCCCGCTAACCTTACAGGCCGTTTCAGGCTATCCAGTATCGGATGACCTGCTTGATCCTGCAGCTGAAGCGTCAATGGGGCATATTGAGCTGGGTAAATGGGCTGATCTGGTCGTTATCGCACCGGCAACCGCTGATTTAATTGCGCGCATTGCCGCTGGAATGGCAAATGACCTTCTCAGCACGGTATGTTTGGCAACCGCCGCACCTATTGCGATTGCCCCAGCGATGAACCAACAAATGTACCACGCTGCGGCCACGCAAGAGAATCTGAAGACGCTAGAGCGCCGAGGTTTACAGCTCTGGGGACCAGACAGCGGTAGCCAAGCCTGTGGTGATGTAGGGCCAGGTCGTATGCTTGACCCAATGGTGCTAGTCACTATGATTCAGGCGCATTTTGCTCAACAGCAGGATCTCGCGCAATACAGCATTCTTATCACCGCGGGTCCAACCCGTGAAGCCCTAGACCCTGTACGTTTCATCACTAACCATAGTTCAGGGAAAATGGGCTTTTCTATCGCAGCGGCTGCCGCAAAACGTGGTGCTAAAGTCACGCTGGTTAGCGGGCCAGTTAATCAAAAAACACCTGAAGGTGTAGTGCGTATCGACGTGGAAAGCGCATTAGAAATGCAAACAGAGGTACTTGCTCAGGTTCCCGCACATCAAATTTTCATTTCTTGCGCTGCGGTGGCAGACTATCGCGCCGAGCAAATTTGCGGCGAAAAAATAAAAAAACAGGGTGATGAAATCACACTTAAGCTGGTGAAAAACCCTGATATTGTGGCTGGTGTTGCAGCCCTGACTGAGCATCGTCCCTATGTCGTAGGATTTGCCGCCGAAACCCAGAATGTGGAAGAATACGCCAAGCAAAAACTCGCACGTAAAAATCTGGATATGATTTGTGCGAACAATGTTTCCCAAGAAGGGCAAGGGTTTAACACCGATACCAATGCCTTACACCTTTTTTGGCCGCAGGGCGATAAGCAGTTGCCACTCAGCAATAAGTCCTTGTTGGGCCACTATTTAATTGACGAGATTGTCAGCCATTATGAAGAAAAAAATAGACGTTAAAATTTTAGATCCGCGCATCGGTGAACAATTCCCATTGCCAACCTATGCAACGCCAGGCTCTGCGGGTCTAGACCTACGCGCTTGTTTGGATGAAGCCGTCATTTTGGCACCGGGTGAAACCACTCTGTTACCAACCGGACTGGCAATTCATATTGAAGACCCTAGTCTAGCGGCGATCATTCTGCCTCGTTCGGGTTTGGGTCATAAGCACGGAATCGTGTTGGGTAATCTAGTCGGCTTGATCGATTCTGACTATCAAGGTCAGTTAATGGTTTCTGTCTGGAACCGTGGTCAAACGACCTTTACCATTGAACCTGGTGAAAGAATTGCTCAGATGGTGCTGGTTCCAGTTGTACAGGCAGACTTCAACCTCGTCGAATCTTTCGACGCGAGCGAACGTGGTGCCGGTGGTTTTGGTCACTCCGGTCGCCAATAAGCCGATTACCACGCTGCAAAAAAAACCAATAAGCCGCCCTAAGGTGGCTAACTGTTTGGTGTGCCCGTTATCACCGCTTAGCAAGGATCTTGTCTGGCATGGCAGAAAAAGAAAATACGAAAAGGAACCGTCGCGAGGAAATCTTGCAGGCGCTGGCGCAAATGCTGGAATCCAGCGACGGTAGCCAACGCATTACGACTGCAAAACTTGCTGCGAACGTGGGTGTTTCAGAAGCTGCACTTTACCGCCATTTTCCTAGTAAAACGCGGATGTTCGATAGCCTTATTGAGTTTATCGAAGACAGTCTGATCACCCGCATTAACCTCATATTGCAGGATGAGAAAGAAACCTTTAATAGGCTTCGTCTTATTCTGCTGTTGATTCTGGGATTTGCAGAACGCAATCCGGGGCTGACCCGCATCATGACCGGCCATGCCCTAATGTTTGAACAAGATCGCCTTCAAGGGCGCATCAATCAGCTATTTGAGCGTATTGAGGCCCAAATCCGACAGGTGCTAAAAGAGAGAAAAATCCGTGAGGGCCAGGGGTTTGTTCACGATGAAACGCTGCTTGCAGGACAGCTTTTAGCCTTCTGCGAAGGTATGCTGTCTCGTTTTGTACGATCAGAGTTTCGCTATCGCCCAACGCAAGAATTCGATTTGCGCTGGCCGTTGCTGGCAAGCCAACTTCAGTAGCCTAAACGTATAAAAAACGGCCACTCATCAGTGGCCGTTTTTCTTAGTAACGATTCACTTAAACGCCGTACTGCTCGCGATAAGCTTTTACTGACGCCAAGGATTCAGCCATCTCCGGCTTCTCTTCCAAATAGCTGATCAAATCTTTCAGCGTAATAATTGAAATCACCTTACAGCCATAATCACGCTCTACTTCTTGAATTGCAGAGATATCTCCCCGACCACGTTCTTGGCGGTCGAGTGAAATCAGCACGCCGGCTAACTTAGCATTGTGAGCCTGAATAATTTCCATTGATTCACGAATTGCGGTGCCCGCAGTAATCACATCATCCACCAGCATAACTTTGCCCTGCAGCGGGCTACCCACCAGAGTTCCGCCTTCACCGTGAGATTTGGCTTCTTTGCGGTTAAAGCAATACGGTAAATCTCGGTCATGATGCTCTGCTAGCGCCACCGCCGTGGTGGTCGCGATAGGAATGCCTTTATAAGCAGGTCCAAACAGCAAATCAAAATCAATGCCACTATCAACCAATGCCTCGGCATAAAAACGCCCCAAAAATGCCAGATCGCGCCCAGTATTAAACAGGCCAGCGTTAAAGAAATATGGGCTGGTACGGCCTGATTTCAGCGTAAATTCGCCAAACTTCAATACCTGCTTGCTTAGCGCGAACTCAATAAACTGGCGCTGATAGGCTTTCATGCGTGCATCTCCTTCATTGTCGGTAATTAAATAATTCACTCGTGGGTACAACCGTTTTTCTCATGCCAAATTGCAGGCATAAAAAAGGCGACTAACAAGTCGCCTCAAACAATTAATTTTCCAACGCCGCTTTCTGCGCTTGGATAATTTCCTCTATCCCGCCTCTGGCGAGTGCCAGTAGCTGGAGAAGTTCTTCATGGCTGAAAGGTTCGCCCTCTGCGGTGCCCTGCACCTCAATCATGCGGCCATCTTCCAACATCACAACGTTCATGTCCGTTTCTGCAGCAGAATCTTCAACATATTCCAGATCGCACACTGCCTGACCATCGACGATCCCCACAGACACCGCGGCAACCATACCCTTCATCGGGTTAGCTTTCAGTTTACCAGCGGCGACTAAGGCGTTCAGCGCGTCAGCTAATGCCACACAGGCACCGGTAATCGATGCAGTACGGGTACCACCGTCAGCTTGAATAACGTCGCAGTCCAGCGTAATGGTAAACTCACCCAGTTTTTTCAGGTCAACCGCAGCACGTAAAGAGCGAGCAATCAGACGCTGAATTTCCATGGTGCGACCACCCTGCTTGCCTTTGGCCGCTTCGCGCGCCATACGGCTATGGGTAGAACGTGGCAACATACCATACTCAGCCGTGACCCAGCCCTGTCCCTGACCTTTTAGAAAGCGCGGAACTCCTTCCTCAACGGTGGCGTTGCACAACACTTTAGTTTCACCAAACTCCACCAGCACAGACCCTTCAGCGTGTTTAGTGTAATTACGGGTCAGTTTTAACGGACGGATTTGTTCGGCAGTTCGGCCTTCTGGACGCATAAGCTTGTCTCCGGCTAGCATTTATATTTATTTCAATGTGGCTGCGCATTATACCCAAATTAATTTGAGTTGCAGCAAGCCCACCAACGAAAGGCTCTCGATAAATTCATCCGCCACCTCTTCTCATCAACCCAAAGCGATATGCCATGTTCGTGAGCTTATGCCTATCATGGCAGACGGTGCGGGGCTATAATCCTGACATCATTCATTTTTACAGGTACGCAAAATGATCCGCAGCATGACAGCCTACGCCCGCCGTGAAATAAAAGGCAACTGGGGCAGCGCAGCTTGGGAGCTACGCTCCGTTAACCAGCGCTATCTTGAGACCTATATTCGCCTGCCGGAACAGTTCCGCAGCCTAGAGCCTGTGGTGCGCGAAAGACTGCGTACGCGTTTAACTCGCGGGAAAATCGAATGTAACCTGCGTTTTGAGCTCGACCCTAGCGCACAAAGCTCCATGATCCTGAACGAAAAACTGGCAAAACAGCTGGTTGAAGCCGCGAACTGGGTCAAAATGCAAAGCGATGAGGGTGAAATCAACCCGCTGGAGATTCTGCGCTGGCCGGGCGTGATGTCTGCCGCCGAACAAGATCTAGACGTTATCAGCACCGAGCTGATGGCCGCACTGGAATCTGCAATTGATGACTTTATCGATGCCCGTGAACGCGAAGGTAATGCCCTAAAAGCGATGATCGAGCAGCGTTTGGAAGGCGTATCAACTGAAGTGGCTAAGGTTCGTCAGCAGATGCCTGAAATCCTGCAGTGGCAGCGCGAACGTTTGGTTAGCAAGCTAGAAGAAGCTCAGGTTCAGTTGGAAAATAACCGTCTAGAACAAGAGCTGGTTCTGATGGCGCAGCGCGTTGACGTTGCAGAAGAGCTGGATCGTCTCGAAGCCCACGTCAAAGAAACCTATGTGATTCTTAAAAAGAAAGAAGCCGTAGGCCGTCGTCTCGACTTCATGATGCAAGAATTCAACCGTGAATCGAATACTTTGGCTTCTAAGTCTATCAATGCAGACGTCACCGCATCCGCTATCGAACTGAAAGTATTGATCGAACAGATGCGCGAACAGATCCAAAACATCGAGTAATTTTCTGCTCAGCTTCAACAAACAAAAGCCCGGTTCTACCATCGTAGAGCCAGGCTTTTTTATCGCTCAAACAATCACTCTGTGGATTGTTCTTCTGCTTGGTTACTGCGATAAATCAATACCAGAGCCAAGGCTAGGCAAACTAAAGCGGCCATACGACTGCTGGAAAAGCCGATTGCTTGATTGCCAAACCATCCAAAAGTATCAATCATCATCCCCATTGACAGTTGCCCGCAAATCACCGCCACCGTCGCTGTCGCAACGCCTATTTTCGGTACTGATGCCACCATCACCAACATATAAAACATGCCAAACAATGCTCCAGCCAACTGCCATTTCGGCACGGTGAGTAAAGTCTGTGAATGTGAAGGCTCAAAGAAGAAAATCAGCAATCCACTAAGAACGGCGCCAACAACAAACGTCAGTTGGCTGCTGCGTATCACCCCAACGCGTTCACCTAGTCGGCCATTGATAGCGGCCTGCATGCTCAGAACTGCGCCAGCCAAAACCACCAGCGCCAGCATTATGATATGTCCCATCATTGTGACGCCCCCACAGCGATAAGAATCAAAGCAGCGACAATGAGCGCTAATGCGAGTAGGCGCTGCACCCCCACGCGTTTACGTGAGATCCCAAACCAACCAAAATGGTCGATTAATAAGCTTTTCGCCACCTGACCCGACAGAATGGCGATCATCGTCATTGCGACACCAATCACCGGCGTCGCCAGCGTCAACATAATGACGTACACAGGTCCCAGAAGACCGCCTGTAAGTTGCCAACGGGGCAGCGAGCTGAAAGAGCGATGCTCTGTCGGCTTTCCGGTTAATAACGAGATAAGAAACAGTAGGGCTGCGCCTACGCCAAATATGCTCAACGTCGCCCATAAGTGCCCCACCGCCTCACCGAGTGGACCAAGCAATCCGGCTTCAACAGAAAGCCCCATACCGGCCATAATGACCAATGGAATATAGGCGCCGTTCATTGAGCCTGAATGCGCTGTTTTACGTCGCTCTGGCTGTGTCATCGATTACTCACTCCGCATCATTCAAACGATTCGCGAAAAGTCGCTAAATCTGATGGCGAGCATTATCAGACACCTTTATCTTTCGAAAAACAGCATGAGTTGCTAAACAGTTTTGCGAATTACGCACAGCATGCAGTGATTTGACTCACCTTTCCTGAAACTCTAGGGTGGGGATACAAAAATAGCCGGAACCTGCAATCACACCGGAAGACAATGACTAGGAGTAACTCATGAAGATCGCTTTTCTTGGATTAGGCTCTATGGGCCAGCCTATGGCGCACAACCTGCTAAACGCAGGATATGAAGTCGCTGTATGGAACCGTAGCTCAGCTGCAGCAAACCCGCTCGTTGACGATGGTGCAAGGCTTTGCCAATGCCCTGCTGATATCGCAGGAAGTGAAGTTGTTATTTCGATGTTAGCCGACGATGCGATTACCCATGATGTGATGATCGCTCAGGGCGCATTAGATTCGTTAGCAGCGGGGGCGGTCTATATCAATATGGCAACGGTTTCTAATGACCTCACGCGTAAGATGGCAAGCTACTGCGCAGAAAAAGGCATTCATTACATTGCAGCCCCCGTATTAGGACGGGTAGACGTTGCAGCCGCAGGGAATTTAAATATTTTAGCCGCTGGAGAGCCCGAGCAGCTCCGCCGCGTGCAGCCTGTATTCGATGTATTAGGCCAAAAAACTTGGTACTTCGGCGATAATCCAGAACAGGCCAGCACGGTAAAACTCGCGGCAAACTTCATGCTTGCTACCGTCATTGAATCCGTTGGGGAATCCACAGCATTGGTTAAAGCGCACGGCATTGAGCCTAAAGACTTTATCAATATGCTGACCAGTACGCTATTTTCGGCTCCGGTATACAAAAACTATGGCGGCATGATCGCCGAAGAACGCTATACCCCCGCAGGCTTCAAACTAACGCTTGGTTTGAAAGACGTTCGCTTGGCACAACAAGCTGCCGAAGAGAAAAACGTACCCATGCCATTCGCTAGCGTATTAAGAGATAACTTCATTGATGCTATCGCTCAAGGCGACGGTAATCTTGATTGGTCAGCGCTAGCCAATGTTTCCGCCCGTCGCAGCGGTTTAAAGTAATTCAACGTAATATCTTGATATTGTCATAGTACCAACCCTCTCCTTAGTGGAGAGGGAAAACTGCTGAATAGCCCACTAGTAAAACCATTCACAAAAACGCACCATAGATAAAACCTCTTTGCGGAATATGCACAACATGCAAGCGTTCAATGAACTCAATATAAAAGCACTACGATTGTTTGTTGCCGTCCTCGATCACGGAAGTTTTTCGGCGGTTGCACGCAAAGAAGGCGTTGCGCCATCGTCTATTTCACGCCAAATGCAGCTTATAGAACAAGCGCTTAATCAACAATTGTTGTATCGCCACACCCGCGCGGTAACTGCAACGGAAAGCGGTCGGCTATTGGCGACGTACGCACGACGAGTCCTCGAACAGCTCGAGGAGGCTGAGCAAGCGTTACAGGAAAAGAAGCTTGAGCCTGCAGGGCTTGTGCGCATCAACGCTCCAGTGGTATTTGGCCGACTGCATATCGCGCCCTATATTCCTGAACTCTGTGAAAAATACCCCAAGCTTTGCGTTGAACTGGTGCAAACAGATAATTTTGTCGATCCCATGCAAGATGCATCTGACCTTCTGTTTCGTATCGGTATTTTGTCAGACTCAAATCTACAAGGCAGAGTACTAGCCCAACAAAACTACCGTATCGCCGCGAGTCCAGAATACTTACATCGCTTTGGGATCCCAACCACGCCAGAAGAATTAGAGCATCACAATTGCATCGTATTTAAGGGTTTTGCGGGTGCGCAGAGATGGTTTTTCCAAATTAAAAATCAATGGATTCCCTATAGCCTGCATGGCTCCTTCACCGGAAATAATGCCGATTCGCTGTTAGATGCAGCAATCCAAGGTTTAGGGATCGTAGTCTTCCCAACATGGCTATTGGGGGATGCATTACAAGATGGCCGTCTGGTGAGTTTGATGGAGAAATATCCCGTATCCACTAGGCTGGAGCCCCAGCAGCTAGCGGCTCTCTATCCGCAGAGTCGGCGGCTTCCGCTTAAAGTACGCGTTGTCATCGATTTCTTTGTCCATAAGTTTGGGACACCCGCGTATTGGGATAATGTTTGATTTTCGAATTATAAATTCTTATCCATTATTAATATTTAAAATAAAATAAAGCCTATATATTCAGCATTAAGATAATATTTTGACATAGCTAAATTAATTCGAAACCTAACCCTTTAGAAAAACTCAGTCGAGATAGTCACAGCAAGTCACTACTCTGCATGTTCTATTATCTCATTTCAGCTCTAAAAGGTTGTTGGGTCATGTTACTGAGTATTCTTTATATTGTTGGGATCACTGCTGAAGCCATGACTGGCGCACTCGCCGCTGGCCGCCGTCAAATGGATATGTTTGGCGTTATTATCATTGCTTCTGCCACAGCCATTGGCGGTGGCTCTGTACGTGACATGCTGCTTGGCCACTATCCTTTGAGCTGGGTCAAACACCCTGAGAACATCGTTATCGTTGCTGTTGCCGCCATTGTCACAACGTGGGCTGCACCGTTGATGACGCATTTACGTAAACTCTTTTTAGTTTTAGATGCCGTCGGGCTTGTGGTGTTTTCGATTATCGGTGCTCAGGTCGCGTTAGAGATGGGACATGGGCCGATCATCGCGTCTATCGCTGCCGTTGTAACCGGTGTCTTTGGTGGCGTCCTACGTGACCTGTTCTGTAACCGCATCCCGTTAGTGTTTCAAAAAGAGCTGTATGCGGGGATCTCTTTCGCCGCCGCGTGGCTCTATATGGGATTGCTTTATTTATCTATCCCTCAAGATCTCACGGTGATGATTACACTATTTGCCGGCTTCACGGCACGTTTATTGGCGCTGCGTTTCCGCTTGGGACTGCCGGTCTTTGACTATCAGCAGCCCGATCACTAATAGAAAATTGATTAAAGGCAGCAACGCCCTGCTGCCTTAACCGAGCCACAAGCTTAAGCCACTCAGCGTTATGCCAGAACCGCTGATATTGCTTTTCTTGAGCCAATGAAAAGTGGCAATCGACGCTTTCTAAGCCACAGTTAGCTAAAGTATTTGGCATTCCCAGCGCTTTCAGCCACGTTATTACTGGAGCCGCTTTCACTTTTCCTAGCTCGTCGCTCAGCTTGTTTGCTCGACTCCCCCCAATACCAGCCTTAACTAAATCGGCCTCGGTCAGCCTAAAAATTGTATCCACATCTGATAACAATCCGTGCTGCGCCAATTCTCGCCAGAAAACCTCACCAACCCCTGAAACACCCAAGGTTTGAACCATCCAAACTATGCGCGCAACGAACTGCTGCTCGCAGTCTGGCGTGTAGTGCCAACAACTTAATGAATGGTATTTATTTTGGTCAGGTGCATTGATGATAACTCTGTCGGGGCTACGCCAAATTACTTTTTCTAAATGGGGAACCCCCTGTCCTGCTAGCACCACCGAAATTTGATCATGGGGCTGAACATCCCACTGCCGCCAACGCATCACGGAACCTAAGCTCACACGGCTAACACGTTTATCATCAACCATCACAGGGTCGATCAGCAGGATGGCATTGATTCTCCCACTGCGCCCAATACTGAACTGCACGTCTTTAACCTCAGCAACTTGGGATTTCAGTGGATACTTCCATGCCACGGCCCATCCCGGCGGTGACGGCTGCCACAACGGTGATGCGGGTTGTTGATCCATATGCAACACCACACCATCGGTGACAAAAGGCAATGCGTGCTGATACCAATAGTCGCGCCAGTACCCAACGGCACCGACATCGGCTACCGCATTGGTATATTGCTCTGCCAGCGGGAAGCCCAACTGCGTCAACGTGCTTAATCTTTGTTGCATATTATCCGCGCCGTCGGGGTATCCCCAGATGAAAACATCCAGCTGCGCGGCAGTGTCGGGAGGTAAAATCTTTAGCCGCATGGCCCCAGCTACTTTGGCCCGAGCATTGATCCCGCCGTCTCTTTTCTGTTGATGATCGGTCACCTTCAGGAATAGCTCTCCTTGCAACACAACATCGGCGTTTTCATCGACAATCTTTTTAGGGATGGCGGCAATCACCATCGCCGCCTTAGTCCAATCTTGCCCCTTCAGACCATCGCCACGGCTGATCATATTGACTAAACGCCCACCTTGGTAATGCAGAGTAATTGCCACGCCATCAATTTTCGGCTGCACCCATACACCTTTTTTACCCTGTAACCACCTCTGCACCGCAGGCTCATTCTCTAACTTACTCAGCCCCGTATGCGCCACGGGGTGAAGAAGCGTATTGCCTAAGCTCGGCGGTTCAAGCGCCACTTGGCTTGAATTTGCTTGGGAAAAACAGTGCTTCCACGTTTTCAACCGCTGAGCCATTTGGTCATATATTTCATCGGGTACGGGCGATGTGCCCTGTAGAAAATAGTCTTCATCCCACTTGGCGATCTGTTTTTGCAATGCATTGATCTCATGAGCCCCGTGTTCGGCAGTCCATTGTGGACAAAAAGGCTGAGCCCAACCTCGGTTAAAACCGGAAACAAACCACACGAGTAGCGCAATCCATATTTTCCATGCCATATGACACCTCCTGTTTGCAGCCATTAAAACGCAAGCAGGACAGTATTCCAGCGGTCTTGCTGGCCTTTGCGAAACGGATTCATCACAGATTTAATAACTGACATGAGATTGCACTTTTTTTGCAAACGGGCTCGCAATGCGCAGAGATGACAAATAAATTCACGCCGTAGACTGAAAGTGGGCGCTGCATCACGGCGAGTAGCCGTGTATACTACGGGGAGTTGTATCTTTCTTTTGTTCTTTTAACACGAACGACATCAATAAGACCCACTATGGTTCAAGGCACTTTATATATTGTTTCCGCGCCAAGCGGGGCAGGAAAATCCAGCCTGATTCAGGCATTGCTGAAAACTCAGCCGTTGTACGATACGCAGGTTTCGATTTCGCACACCACTCGTGCCAAACGTCCTGGCGAAAATCACGGCGAGCATTACTATTTCGTCTCTCATGACGAATTCCGCCAGATGATTGGGGAAGATGCCTTCCTTGAACATGCGGAGGTATTTGGCAACTATTACGGCACATCGCGTAAAGCGATTGAGCAGATTTTGTCGACCGGCGTGGATGTCTTCCTTGATATCGACTGGCAGGGCGCACAACAAATTCGTAAGAAAATGCCGCAGGCACGCAGCATTTTTATTCTGCCACCATCGAAAGATGAGTTAGGCCGCCGCTTACGCGGTCGTGGTCAGGATAGCGAAGAAGTCATCGCCAAACGCATGGCGCAAGCCGTTGCCGAGATGACGCACTATGCCGAATATGATTACCTCATCGTGAATGATGATTTTGATTTGGCGCTGTCCGATCTCAAAACCATTATCCGCGCTGAACGCCTGCGTTTAGGTCGCCAGAAAATGCGACATGACGCGTTAATAACCAAATTGTTGGCAGACTGAAGACTCTTTCAGTATCATGCCCAGTCATTTCTTCACCTGTGGAGTAGCACATTTATGGCACGCGTAACTGTTCAAGACGCTGTAGAGAAAATTGGTAACCGTTTTGACCTAGTGTTGGTCGCTGCTCGTCGGGCACGCCAAATGCAATCTGGCGGCAAAGATCCGTTAGTACCAGAAGAGAACGATAAGTACACCGTTATCGCCCTGCGCGAAATCGAAGAAGGTCTGATCAACAACCAGATCCTCGACGTACGTGAGCGCCAGGAACAGCAAGAGCAAGAAGCCGCAGAAATTCAAGCGGTGACTGCAATTGCTGAAGGCCGTCGTTAATTAACACGAAGAGCTGCCTTTGTATCTGTTTGAAAGCCTGAATCTGCTGATTCAAAAATACCTGCCAGAAGAGCAGATCAAGCGCCTTAAACAGGCATACCTCGTCGCGCGCGATGCGCACGAGGGACAGACACGCTCCAGCGGTGAGCCCTACATAACTCACCCGGTCGCGGTGGCCTGCATTCTTGCAGAAATGCGCCTCGACTATGAAACCTTGATGGCGGCGTTATTGCACGACGTCATTGAGGACACGCCCGCTACCTATCAAGATATGGAACAACTGTTTGGCAAAAGCGTTGCCGAACTGGTTGAGGGTGTGTCAAAGCTGGATAAGCTGAAATTCCGTGACAAGAAAGAAGCTCAGGCAGAAAACTTCCGTAAGATGATCATGGCGATGGTGCAGGACATTCGCGTGATCTTAATTAAACTCGCCGACCGCACGCACAACATGCGCACACTGGGCTCTTTGCGCCCAGATAAACGTCGTCGCATTGCGCGTGAAACGCTGGAAATCTATAGCCCTCTGGCACATCGTTTAGGTATCCATCACCTAAAAACGGAGCTTGAAGAGCTGGGTTTTGAAGCCCTCTATCCAAACCGCTATCGCGTTATCAAAGAAGTGGTGAAAGCCGCTCGTGGTAATCGTAAAGAGATGATCCAGAAGATTCTTTCTGAGATTGAAGGTCGTCTCACCGAAGCGGGGATTGAGTGTCACGTCAACGGTCGAGAAAAACATCTGTACTCGATTTATCGCAAGATGCATCTCAAAGAGCAGCGTTTTCACTCCATTATGGATATCTACGCTTTCCGCGTGATCGTCAAGGATGTGGACACCTGCTACCGCGTTTTGGGTCAGGCGCACAGCTTGTACAAGCCGCGTCCGGGCCGCGTCAAAGACTATATTGCCATTCCTAAAGCCAACGGATATCAATCACTGCATACCTCGCTGATTGGCCCGCACGGTGTTCCTGTCGAAGTGCAAATTCGCACCGAAGACATGGACCAAATGGCAGAGATGGGTGTTGCTGCTCACTGGGCTTATAAAGAAGGCGAATCCAGCACCACGGCGCAAATCCGTGCACAACGCTGGATGCAAAGCCTGCTCGAACTGCAACAAAGCGCAGGAAGCTCCTTCGAGTTCATTGAGAGCGTTAAATCCGATCTATTCCCAGACGAAATCTATGTGTTCACGCCGGAAGGTCGCATTGTCGAACTACCTGCGGGAGCAACGCCGGTCGATTTTGCTTACGCCGTACACACCGACATCGGCCACGCCTGCGTAGGCGCGCGCGTCGATAGACAGCCATATCCACTGTCTCAGGCGCTGCACAGCGGGCAAAACGTTGAAATCATTACTGCACCGGGCGCTCGCCCAAATGCAGCATGGCTGAACTTCGTCGTCAGCTCCAAAGCTCGCGCTAAAATCCGCCAGATGTTGAAAAACCTCAAGCGCGATGACTCCGTAAGCCTTGGCCGCCGTCTGTTAAATCACGCGCTCGGCAACGGACGTAAGCTGTCTGACCTGCCTCCAGAGAATATTCAGCGCGAATTGGATCGCATGAAGCTTCATTCGATGGATGACCTGCTGGCCGAAGTCGGCCTAGGCAATGCCATGAGCGTCGTGGTGGCGAAAAATCTGCTAGGCGAGCCGCAACAAAGCAGCTCAAGTTCAGGCCGTAAACTGCCGATCAAAGGCGCTGACGGCGTGCTACTCACCTTTGCCAAATGTTGCCGTCCAATTCCAGGTGACCCGATTATTGCGCACGTGAGCCCAGGTAAAGGTCTGGTCATTCATCACGAGTCTTGCCGCAATATTCGTGGCTATCAAAAAGAGCCAGAGAAGTTTATGGCCGTGGAGTGGGATAAAGACATTGAGCAGGAATTCATTGCTGAAATCAAAGTGGATATGTTTAACCATCAGGGCGCGCTGGCGAATCTGACGGCTGCAATCAATGCCACCGCATCAAATATTCAGAGCATGAATACCGAAGAGAAAGATGGCCGGGTATACAGCGCCTTCATCCGCCTGACCACCCGCGATCGCGTCCATCTGGCGAATATCATGCGTAAAATTCGTATCATGCCGGATGTGATTAAAGTTAACCGCAACCGAAACTAACTCTATGACTCCTCAACGCTATGCGCGGATTTGTCAGATGCTTGCCACCCGACAGCCGGATCTTACCGTCTGTATGGAGCAAGTACACAAACCGCATAACGTTTCAGCCGTTATCCGCACGGCTGACGCCGTGGGCGTGCATCAGGTCCATGCCGTATGGCCAGGAAAAAGCATGCGTACCATGGTATCTACCGCAGCAGGCAGCAACAGCTGGGTATCCGTAAAAACGCATCCAGATATCTCCTCCGCTGTCTCGACGTTAAAGTCTGAAGGCATGCAAATTCTGGCTACGAATCTCTCCAGCACCGCCGTTGATTTCCGTGAAATAGACTACACGCGCCCGACCTGCATTTTGATGGGGCAAGAGAAACACGGGATCACGGCTGAAGCACTCGCCTTGGCCGATCAAGACATTATCATTCCCATGATCGGCATGGTTCAGTCACTCAATGTTTCAGTGGCTTCGGCGCTTATATTGTATGAAGCCCAACGCCAGCGCCAAAATGCAGGCATGTATCAACGCGAACACAGCCCGCTGAGCGAAGAAGACCAACAGCGTTTACTGTGGGAAGGTGGATATCCCGTGTTGGCCAACGTCGCCAAACGCAAGAAACTGCCGCGCCCACGTATCGATAACGAAGGGCAAATCGATGCCCCTCAAGCATGGTGGGATGCCATGCAGTCAACTAAAGGCTAACGATGAAAGGCCGCTTGCTGGATGCTATCGCATTAACTTCTTTAGCCGGCGTTGGCGCCAGCCAAGCAGGTAAACTCGCCAAAATAGGTCTGGAGAATATCCAAGATCTGCTGCTGCACCTGCCTTTGCGCTATGAAGATCGCACCCGTCTGTACGCTATCAACGATCTTCTACCCGGCATTTTTGCGACCGTAGAAGGCGAAGTGCTGCGCACCGATATTAGCTTTGGCCGCCGCCGCATGATGACCAGCCAGATAAGCGATGGCACCGGTATGCTGACGATGCGCTTCTTCAACTTTAACGCTGCGATGAAAAATAGCCTGTCTGCCGGTAAGCATGTTTTAGCCTACGGTGAAATCAAACGCGGTAACTTAGGTGCAGAAATTATCCATCCTGAATATAAAATTCAGGGTGAAACCGAGAACGTTGAGCTGCAAGAAGCCCTTACGCCGGTTTATCCCACCACCGAAGGTATTCGTCAGGCAACATTGCGTAAGCTGACCGACCAAGCATTGGCCTTGCTCGACACGGTGCCCATCGCAGAACTATTGCCCGATGAACTGCGCCAAGGGTTAATGAGTCTGCCAGATGCATTGCGTATGCTGCATCGTCCACCGCCAAATATGCAGCTTGCCGATCTAGAGCATGGTAAACATCCCGCGCAGCGTCGTTTAATTTTAGAAGAACTGCTGGCTCATAACCTCAGCATGCTTGCAGTACGAGCCGGAGCGCAAAGCCATAAAGCGCTGCCGCTTTCTGTGGATGACCGTCTCAAAAACCAGATGCTGGCCTCTTTGCCCTTTAAACCAACGGGTGCGCAAGAGCGCGTAGTCGCTGATATTGAAGCCGATATGGCGAAGCCTGTCCCCATGATGCGTTTGGTTCAAGGGGACGTAGGATCGGGTAAAACCTTGGTTGCCGCACTTGCCGCACTGCGAACTATCGCGCATGGCAAACAAGTTGCCTTAATGGCACCCACCGAACTACTTGCCGAGCAGCATGCCAATAACTTTCGTCAGTGGTTTGAGCCGCTAGGATTGAAAGTGGGCTGGCTGGCTGGCAAACAGAAGGGCAAAGCGCGTCAGACACAGATGGAAGCTATTGCCAGTGGCGAAGTCGATATGATCGTGGGCACGCACGCCATTTTCCAAGATCAGGTGCAATTCTCTGGATTAGCGCTGGTCATCATTGATGAACAACATCGATTTGGCGTGCATCAGCGTCTTGCCCTATGGGAAAAAGGCGAAGAGCAAGGTTTTCATCCTCATCAGTTAATCATGACTGCGACCCCTATCCCGCGCACGCTGGCGATGACCGCCTACGCCGATCTCGATACGTCAGTTATTGATGAGCTGCCGCCAGGCAGAACGCCGGTGACCACCGTTGCCATTCCAGATTCACGCCGCACCGACGTCATTGAGCGCGTTAAAAATGCCTGTTTAAAAGAGGGCCGACAGGCTTATTGGGTCTGCACGCTGATTGAAGAATCAGAGATGCTGGAGGCTCAGGCAGCAGAGGCTACCGCAGAAGAGCTCAAGCTGCTCCTGCCTGAAATTAAAGTCGCGTTAGTTCATGGGCGCATGAAAGCGGCAGAAAAACAGGAAGTGATGCGGGCATTTAAGGCGGGTGAAACTCAGTTGCTGGTCGCCACGACCGTAATCGAAGTTGGCGTTGACGTGCCTAACGCCAGCCTGATGATCATTGAAAACCCTGAGCGATTGGGTTTGGCACAGTTACATCAGCTGCGTGGCCGCGTCGGGCGCGGTGCCGTAGCATCACACTGTGTTCTGCTTTATAAAACGCCGCTGAGCCAAACCGCGCAGAAACGTCTACAGGTATTACGTGATAGCAATGATGGCTTTGTGATTGCTCAACGAGACTTAGAAATTCGTGGCCCCGGTGAGCTATTAGGGACCAAACAGACCGGTAGTGCAGAGTTTAAGGTAGCTGACTTGCTCCGCGATCAAGCGCTTATTCCTGAAGTTCAGCGCATTGCACGCCATATTCACCAAAACTACCCAGAACATGCGCAGGCACTTATCGAGCGCTGGCTGCCTGAACGCAGCCGATATACCAACGCATAATCTCGTGTAAAGCCCTCCCAGCCTCCCCTTACTCAGGGGAAGGCGCTGATCGAGATCACCAAACTGCTCCCTCCCCTGCGAAGGGGAGGGTTGGGTTGGGGTTGGGTTGGGGTCAGATCGCAATAACCGAAAACTACCCCATCACCGCAGGAAATACCGGCAGCATCAGGTATAGCTTGATCACAATCGCATTAACGATATCAATAAAGAACGCGCCAACCATAGGTACTACGAGGAAAGCCAAATGCGACGGACCGAAACGATCGGTAATAGCCTGCATATTGGCGATCGCCGTTGGCGTTGCGCCTAAGCCAAAACCACAATGGCCTGCGGCTAGCACCGCTGCATCGTAGTTTTTGCCCATAATTCGGTAGGTAACAAAAATAGCGTACAGTGCCATCACCAGCGTTTGAACCAGCAAAATGGCCAGCATCGGTAGCGCCAGCGAGGCAAGTTCCCACAGTTTCAGGCTCATCAATGCCATGGCCAAGAACAGCGATAAACTCACGTTCCCGAGCACCGATACCGCACGCTCAAACACACGATAGAAACCAACCGCATGCATCGTATTACTTAACACAACCCCGACAAACAATACGCAGACAAACGTTGGCAGCTCGAACGTCGTTCCACGGAGGAAATCAGCAATCACATGCCCCACGGTTAGACAGATCGCAATCAAAGCCAGTGTTTCAATTAACACCAGCGACGTGATCATGCGGCCGCTATAGGGTTTTTCAAACGCGGTTGGGACTTCCGTATCGTCCGGCGTTCCGTTAGGCGTTGATGAATGTTCGACTAAATAGCGAGCAACAGGCCCACCAATCAACCCACCGAGCACCAAGCCAAAGGTGGCACATGCCATGGCAACTTCAGTCGCATTCTCAAACCCGTAGCGTTCGCTGAAAACCTTACTCCACGCAGCGCCCGTACCGTGTCCACCGGACAACGTAATCGAGCCCGCTAATAGCCCCATCAGGGGATCAAGGCCCAGCATTTTCGCCATGCCAATACCAATGGCGTTTTGTACCAGCAGTAATCCCACAACCACAAAAACAAAAATGCTCAACGCCTTACCACCTTTTTTCAGGCTGGCTAAGTTTGCGTTAAGACCGATAGTGGCAAAGAAAGCGAGCATCAACGGATCTTTGAGTGACATGTCAAAACCGACCTCAAAACCCGTGGTTTGCTTAAGCAACAGAAAACCCAATGCCACCAGCAAACCGCCAGCAACAGGTTCAGGAATAGTGTATTTCGTTAGGAAAGGGATTTTTTGTACCATTTGGCGCCCGAGAAGAAGCACCAAGGTCGCCGCGACTAGCGTACCGTAAACGTCCAGATGAATCATTTTATTACTCCATGTAATAATTGTATTTATTTCAAATAATTATAGTTTTCTCACCGTTATTCAAATACGACATCCCCAATATAATTGGAGCAGCATTGGTGCAGAGCGCTTCAAGAATGAAGGGGACAAACGCTTAATTAGAAAGCAAAACGTAACCCTTGAGCAAGTTTCTTTAGCAAATAATGCGATCCAAAAGTCTCATCCTTTTTAGGTAAATTTGTGCGCAACCGATTGCTTTTGTGACGGCTATCATTAAAATGCGTGCATTGTTGCTTCTGGAATATGGATTATGACCACGCCATCCACTGAGTTCGACCAAGTTCACTCTTCAACCGCGAAGCCTAGCGCTACCGCGCCGGCCAAAAGTGAGCTGATATATCGTCTCGAAGACCGTCCACCTCTCCCGCAAACCCTTTTCGCTGCCTGCCAACATTTGCTCGCCATGTTTGTGGCGGTTATTACGCCCGCGCTACTGATTTGTCAGGCGTTAGGTCTTCCGGCGCAGGACACGCAACACATTATCAGCATGTCGCTATTCGCTTCTGGACTGGCGTCTATCTTGCAAATCAAAACCTGGGGCCCTGTTGGTTCGGGTTTGTTGTCTATTCAGGGAACGAGCTTTAACTTTGTTAGCCCTCTGATTATGGGTGGGATGGCGTTGAAAAACGGCGGAGCCGATATTCCGACTATGATGGCAACGCTGTTTGGAACGCTGATGCTAGCTTCCTGCACCGAGATTATCCTCTCGCGTTTCTTGCACCTAGCACGCCGAATTATTACGCCATTGGTATCCGGTGTGGTGGTAATGATTATCGGTTTATCGCTGATTCAGGTCGGTTTGGTTTCTATTGGCGGCGGTTACAGCGCTATGAACGACCACACCTTCGGTGCTCCGAGCAATTTGATGCTGGCAGGTTCCGTTCTGGTGGTGATCATTTTGCTTAACCGTCAGCGCAATCCTTATCTGCGTGTATCTTCATTGGTTATCGCCATGGCCGTTGGCTACGCGCTGGCGTGGGCGATGGGTATGCTGCCAGACACCAGCAATATGGAAAAAACCACCTCTCTGCTGATGGTGCCAACTCCGCTCTATTATGGTCTGGGCATTGATTGGAACCTGCTGATCCCGCTGATGCTGGTCTTTATGGTGACGTCTTTAGAGACTATCGGCGATATTACGGCAACCTCAGACGTATCCGAGCAGCCAGTTTCTGGCCCGCTCTACATGAAGCGACTTAAAGGCGGCGTTCTCGCCAACGGGCTTAATTCGATGCTGTCGGCGGTGTTTAATACCTTCCCTAATTCCTGCTTTGGCCAGAATAACGGCGTTATCCAGTTAACCGGTGTCGCAAGCCGCTACGTGGGTTTTGTGGTCGCCCTCATGCTGATTGTTTTAGGCCTGTTCCCTGCGGTGGCAGGTTTTGTGCAGCATATCCCAGAGCCCGTACTGGGAGGCGCAACCATCGTGATGTTCGGCACTATCGCGGCATCTGGCGTTCGTATCGTCTCGCGTGAGCCATTAAACCGCCGCGCCATTATGATTATGGCGCTCTCTTTAGCCGTTGGTTTAGGGGTTTCTCAGCAGCCGTTGATTTTACAATTCGCGCCGGATTGGATGAAAACCCTGCTGTCCTCAGGCATTGCGGCTGGCGGTATTACTGCCATAGTCTTAAATCTGGTTTTCCCACACGAAGATTAATACCGCATAAATGGCTAAAAAAGGTCGGATGTTTCTGCATTCGGCCTTTTTTATTGGTGTTTACATTTCATCCCTTGAGCCATCTTACTTAATACGGCATAAACTAAAGTACCTTTGGCCTGAAGGACTAATGCCGTGAAATTTATTGGAAAACTACTTTTAATCCTGCTCGCGATAATCATCGCGCTGGGTATTGTGGCTTATGTGATTGCACAGACCACATGGGGTGCCCGTCACATCAGCACGTGGGTGAACGAAAATACTCAATATCGATTGTCGCTTGGGAAAATACACCACGACATTCGCGACCCCGCAGAAATGACTTTGCACGATGTCACGCTCGCTAACGCTGGTCAGCCTCCTTTTCTACGCGCTGAAAAAATCAGTTTATCGCTCAGCGTACGCCAGCTAACCGAACCGAAAGATTTCGATAGCGTCACGCTCGAAAATGGATCGCTAACGCTTTCAGCCACGGCTCAAACTGCACTGCCAATTCAGGCCCAAAGCCTGCGCATGCTCAATATGCAGGTGCAACAAGATGAGCCCCAACAAAAAGTAAGCGCTTCTCAGGTCAACGGTTATGTTTCGCCGTGGCAGCCTGTCTCAGGGCAAATTTTTGGCAAAAACAATCAATTTCAGTTCAGCGCTGGCAAGTTAACGCTAAATGATATTCCTGCACAGAACGTACTGATCCAAGGTAACGATAAGCAGGGGCAGCTCACAATAAGCAACGCGGGCGCTGAATTTGCCCAAGGACAAGCCACTGCCGACGGTGTACGCAATGCCGATGGGAGTTGGGTAATCAATAACTTACGCCTAAGCAATCTCCACTGGCAGACCAGCCAATCTATCGATGCTTTCTTTGCGCCGCTGAAGCAACTTCCAGCAATCACGCTGGGGAAAATGAGTATTACCGATGCCAAGCTGGAAGGTGCAGGCTGGGCGCTCAGTGATTTAGACGGAGAATTGAACGGTGTAACGTGGAGCAATGGCAGCTGGCAAAGTGATAAAGGGTCTATCGCCTTTAATGCTAACGATATCATCGTGGGCAATGTGCACTTTGTTGAGCCTATCTTTAGCGCCGATCTTTCCAATGCGGGAGTGGCAATAAAACAGTTAAGTACTCGCTGGGAAGGCGGTTTGCTTCGAGCAAGCGGCAACTGGTTGAGCAGTAATCAACAGCTTACCCTCGATGAAATTACTCTCGTTGGCTTGGAATATACGCTACCGCAAAACTGGCGTGAAATCTGGCAAATGCCGCTGCCTGCTTGGTTAAACGATGTGATCGTGACCAAGTTCTCCAGCAGCCGAAATCTGATTGTCGATATCAATCCTGAATTCCCTTTCCAAATTACCGCTTTGGACGGCTTCGGCAGCAACGTTCGCTTAGTTCATAACCGCCTGTTTGGTCTATGGGACGGTCAAGCAACGTTCAACGCCAGCGGCGCAACGTTTAATAAGGTCGATCTGCAAAAGCTTTCGATCAGCTTGAACGCGAACGACCAGCAAATTAGCGCCACTGAACTCAGCGCGTTATCGCAAAAGGGAATATTGGAAGCGACCGCGTCGCTCACTCAGTCTGGCCGCCAACTCCGCTTAGATCTTAAGGGGAAAGCGGTTCCCGCCGATCAACTGGTTGAATGGGGATGGCCAGCGTTGCCGATCACAGGTGACGTCAATATGCAGCTTGGGTTACAAGGCGTACTGACCGGTGAAGCACCGCTTAAGCCTAGCGTAAACGCCACGCTAAGCGCGCAGAATGCGAGTGGGCAACAGGTGACACAGAAGATGGTTAACGGCGTAGTAAACTAATCATCCAGCCCTCCCTGCATAGGGAGGGCTTTCACAGAAAATTACTCGGTAATCTTCAGAGTATTAATCACACCGTTGGCAATATTGGCCGCTTCCTGCTGATTTTCACCCGGCAGAGAGACCTGCATGGTCATCAACTGATCGCCAGCTTTAGCCAGTACGATGCTGGAATAGGAGACTTGGCCTTTAGCCGTTTGCAGGCTATTCACTTCCTGAGCTTGCTGCCCACTCACCTCAATGCTCTTATCGGAAAGCACATTCAGGCTTGGATCACGAGATTTCTGCTGTTCAACCAAACGACCACTCAATGTGCTCAGGCTGTCTGCTGGCAGCGGAGCCATAATCACAATAATCGCCTGCTGGCCGCTCTTATTGGCGTAAACGTGCATGCTGTTTGATTGAGAGCCTAGCTTACCGCTTTGGTCAGTTAAGCCTGCCGGCAGCGTAAAGGTCACTTTCCCGTTAAGCAGGCTAATGTTCTCTCCGGCAGGTACGCTAGCTTCTACCGGTGTAGATCCTTTAGCAGCAGAGGTGGCGTTATCAGTCGACTGGCCATCACACGCGGCAAGTCCTGCCACGAGCAAACCCACTCCCATAAACTTCACTAAATTACGCATGGTAATTCCTTCTATTGTCCTAACGTCTCGATTGACCAATAAACGTATCGCACCTTATCGGTGCACTAAATGCAAGTAACATATTGTAGCTTCGCTACTTATCATTGGTTCCGTGCGTTAGGCACTTCACCAGTCGGACTCGGTTATCAGCTATGTTGTCAGCCACTTCTAGCTCAGATAACTGGTAGCCATTTTTTATGAGCATTATCAGCATAGCCGGAAAACAGTTTCTGGTTTTCACTTCGATACGCTGATAGCCATGATTTAAAACCCAATCTTCCTGTGTATGCAATAGGACTTGGGCTATTCCGTCGCGGCGAGAGTGAGGAAGTACACCACCTAACCAACTATAGAAAGTGGTGTCGCTAAGCACATAACCCAACTTAAAACCGACAGGTTTTTCATTTTTATAGGCAACTAATATACATGTTTCTTTATTATTCAGTCGGTTAATTAAATCTTGCAGGCTGTGTAACGAGGAGAATTCAGGCAGCAGGTTATAAAGATGATGAACATCTTCAACGGTAGCGAGTTTGACGTTAATCGCGGGCATGACATCCTCCGAGGCTCAGGGACATCAGCATATACGATACCGAGAAAAAGCGCTTCTCGGCATCGCGATACGTTTCTTAATTCAACTGAGGATGCGGATCTTGGCGGTTAGCTGAGAGATACTTCAGAACCACGTTTAACATGACGCCATACATTGGCAGGAAGAAAATCAAGCTAATCAGTAATTTAAACGTGTAGTCCACCAGCGCGATCTCAACCCAGTTAGCGGCCATGAACGGGTCTGTGCTGTGGTAAAACGCGATAAAGAAGAATGCCAAAGTATCGCTAATATTACCAAACAACGTTGAGGCCGTCGGTGCCACCCACCACGCACTGCGCTGACGCAGGCGGTTAAAGACATGCACGTCAAGGATCTGCCCAAGAACATAGGCCATGAAGCTTGCGGTCGCGATACGCGCCACCATCACATTAAACTCGCCCAACGCGGCAAAACCTTGCCATTCTCCCTGAAAGAACAGCGCTGAAATACAATATGAAATCAGCAGCGCAGGCGCCATAACCGCCAGAATAATTCGACGAGCCAAAGGCGCACCAAACACACGGACGGTGAGGTCTGTTGCTAGGAAAATAAACGGGAAGGTAAATGCGCCCCACGTGGTGTGAAAACCGAAAATCGAGATCGGCAACTGCACCAAATAGTTACTGGACGTAATAATCAGAACATGAAAAACAGAAAGCCAGCAAAGGGCTTTCATCCGCTGTTGCGGAGTAAAATCAAACATATTTTGGCCTTTTTGGAGATTGGGGTGAGGGAACCCAATGAAAATGTGTGCATCTGAGATGCGGCAGGGATGATACCGCGATAATTTCCACATGCAATGGTTAATTTTAACGCAAACGTTCACGTCTCTTGCAGACTATTTTTCAGCAGGTAAACTAGAGACGTTTTAAATTTCACTCAGCCGTAGCCCTTCGCCAGTACGATTGCGCAAATCGGCCTTCAGAGAAAAACCATGACCGATCTTTTCGCTAATCCTGATAAAACGCTGGATGCACTTGGGCTTCGCTGCCCTGAGCCTGTGATGATGGTGCGTAAAACAGTACGCCATATGGATGATGGGCAAACATTGCTGATCATCGCGGATGATCCGGCAACCACCCGTGATATTCCGGGTTTTTGTCGTTTTATGGATCATCAACTGATTGCGCAAGAAACCGAGCAAGCGCCCTATCGCTATTTGTTACGTAAAGGGACTCCCGCCTAACTAACGCAACGTTGAGCCCCGAACGATAAGCTCGCCGGGATATTTTTGTTCAACGGTAGGCTGTGCGTCGCCTTGGATGCGGTTCACTAATAGCTCTAGCGCAGCGTAGCCGATCTGATAGGTCGGCTGCTTAAGCGTGGTAATTCCCGCCCCTGCCAGCTCTGCCCACTCCAATTCATCAAAACCAAGCAAGCCAATATCGCTGCCCCAATTAAGGCCTAAACGACGCAGGGAGCGAGCCACCTGCAGGGTTAATGCACCGTTGGCAGACATCACGGCTTTACGCATCCCCCGATGCTGATGACAAAACTGGCTCAATGCCTGATCCAGAAGTTCACCTTTGTTAAGCACAACTTCGGCATGGCAGGCGATCAGCTCAGGGCATTCCGCCATCGTGCTTTGAAAAGCATGCAAACGCTCAAGCCGAGTATTAACCAAACCCAGCGGCTCACTTAAAAACATCACCGCTTCAAAGCCCTGCTCGATTAAATGCCGAGTCGCTTCAGTGGCGGCGCGATGATTGTCTAACCCCACCATATCGCAGGAGAAGTCTGGTATTTTTCGGTCAATCAGCACCATGGGCAACAAAGACTGTTGTAGCTTAGATAACGCCTCTTCACGCATTCCCACCGCATTAACCACTAATCCCTCAACGCGATAGCTGCTTAACAGCTCAAGGTAATGCTGCTCCTGATTGATTTCGTTGTTGGTATTACACACCAGCAAAGTAAAACCTTGCACACGACAGGCTTCTTCAACGCCGCGCAAAACGTCCACAGAATAGGGATTGGTGATATCGGCGATGATCATACCAATAAGGCGCGTTTGCCCACCTTTTAAGCTGCGAGCCATCTGGCTTGGGCGGTAATTAAGGCGTTGGATGGCTTGTTCGATGCGCTGTTTGAGATCGTCGGACAGCAGGTGTTGCTCGCCATTTAAATAGCGCGAAACGCTAGTCTTACCGGTTTTAGCGGCCTTGGCGACATCACTGATGGTGGCGCGGGTTCCCTGACTGCTCACGACGTGTTCCTCTGAAATTCAACGGATAGGCAAATTTAGCATAACCACAGGGGAACTGATGAGATAAGGTTGAGGAAATAGCCTCCTCAGGCAAAGCAGGAGGCTAAAAGATGAAATGTTTTACATTAGTACTGGACACTTAAGTCCGATTTTTGGGGGAGCACACCGATGGGTCGTAGCGGCGTAAGCCGCCGGAGTGCCCCGCAGTGTGGTAGACCCGTGTATCTCGATCTCTTAAGTGGCCTGAATTAAGCTCTATTACATCGGGCTTAACGTAATCTCAACACGACGGTTCTGAGCTTTGCCTTCTGCTGTGCTATTTGACGCGATTGGGTTCGCAGGGCCCATGCCCTGAGTACGGACGCGGCTTGCTTCAACGCCCTGAACAATCAGAGAACTTGCAACGCTGTCGGCACGCTGCTGAGAAAGACGCATATTCAGATCTTGGCTACCGCTGCTATCGGTATAACCCACCACGTTAACCGCGGTCTTAGGATACTCTTTTAAAACCATCGCCACGCCGGTCAAGGTATTGGCTCCGGCCGGTTTCAAGGTGCTGCTGCTGGAGTCGAAGGTCACATTATTTGGCATATTCAGCACAATGTTGTCGCCTTGGCGCGTTACGCTCACACCGGTACCACGCATTTTGTCGCGCAGTTTCGACTCTTGAACGTCCATATAGTAACCAGCACCGCCGCCTAAAGCAGCACCTGCTGCAGCGCCAATCAGTGCGCCTTTACCGCGATCGTGCTTAGAAGAGGACAGAACACCCACGCCTGCACCAACCAGCGCACCTAAACCTGCGCCCACGCCGGCTTTGCCTGCTTCGGACTCACCGGTATACGGGTTGGTTGTACAACCAGACAGCAGCAACGCAGCGCATACTGCGCCAGCAATACAGAAACGGCTTTTACTCATTTATGGAACCTCATCTTGCACAGAGCGTAATCGCTCAAGATATTTGCTGTAACAGGCCAGTAATCCACTGACCCAAAAAAATCATGCTCAAAACCGTGAATCGGGATCTACGGCGGTGGCATTTCAGCAAATTCCCATTAAAAAATAATGGTCACAATTCCTAAAATTCCAATAAATTAGACAAATACACGCCAAATAGCAGGATTTGTTTAATCTTCAAGCCAAGCACCAGGAGTTTTCTCCCATAACATAATGGCCGTTTTGTGCTGTGTATCCTCATTGAACTGTGTATCTTGAATATGAAACCCCTCATGCTGATAAAAACGCAGCGCGCGGTGATTCTCCAGATACACCTCGAGCATCAGCTGCGGAAAAATCATCTTCACATGCATCATCAGCAATTGCCCAACGCCTTTGCCGTGATAACGTTTATCCACGAATAAAGCACCAATAAACTGCTGCTCAAGCACACTGATAAACCCGATGATTTCCCCCTTATCTTCAGCAACCCACGTGAGCGCATTAGGTAAATAGGTATCACGCACCACGGCTTCGCTTTCACGCCAATACTGCGCAGAAATAAACGGATGCGCCTCGGTAGTGCTAACCAGCCACAACGCCATAATAGCCGGCATATCTTGTTTCACAGCAGAGCGGATCATGGCTTAGTGCTTCCCACAAAAGCAGGTTTTGACGTGATCGTTCACCATGCCGCTGGCTTGCATAAAAGCATAACAAATGGTTGAGCCAATAAACTTAAAACCTTTCTTCTTCAGCGCCTTGGACATCATGTCAGAAATCTCGGTTTTTGCAGGAACATTGGCGAGGGTTTCAGGGCGGTTAAGCTGCGGCTTGCCTTCGGTAAATGACCAGAGGAACTGAGAAAAATTCTCACCCTCCTGCTGCATTTTCATATAGGCGCGGGCGTTAACCACAATGGCGTCTAATTTCAAACGATGGCGGATAAGACCAGCGTCCTGCATCAGCGCATCGATATCCTCGTCCGTCATCGCCGCCACCTTGCGCGGATCGAAGTGATGAAAAGCATTACGATAGTTTTCACGCTTCTTCAGCACGGTTATCCACGAAAGCCCCGCCTGTTGTCCCTCAAGACACAGCAGTTCGAATAAATGAGCATCGTCGTAGACGGGCTGCCCCCATTCATTATCGTGATAGCTGATATACAGGGGATCGGATGAGACCCAACCACAGCGAATTTTTTTATCTTCAAACGTCTGGCTCATAATCCTATTCCTTGTCAGAAACCCTTTGCGAATCATTGGGGTTTTAGTGCTGTTTACTGGGCAACAATGCCGACAACGTGAGAGACAACTATAACGCTTCGTGCAGCGTTAACTATTTATTTCAACCCACCTTGACGCAGTCGCAACCTCGTCAAATAGTTAAGAGTGCAGCACCACAAAATAATAACGAATAACGCCTCCCTTTTAATGGAGTGGCATCAATGATTAGACCTCTGGCATCTGTTTGTTTAGTGAGTTGCGCCCTGCTCTCATTACCTGCTTTGTCGTATGATTTGAAAGATGTTTTTTTTAATAACAGTGACACGAGCGATATCGTGCCGCTCGATCGCGCCTCAACGTCCATTGAACCTGGGTTTTCAACGCACTGGGTGGGCAGCAATTCGCTGGCCTCTGCGGCGTTAAATCCAACCACCCAACAACAAGTGGGCTCTTTGGGCTGGCGGTTAGATTCCAATCTAGAATTGTTCACGCCCTATGCTGAAATCAGCTATCAGCGTTTATCAAGCAACGAGTCTTATAAACAGGTGGGAGAATTTAGCTCGCCGCAAAACTTATTTAGCCGGGATACCCCCAATCAAGAAGCTCATTGGGTTGATGTCACCGTGGGTGCCAATATTCCGCTAACCGATTATATGGCCGCATTTGCCGAGCTATCGCAGACCAATCGCCTCAATAATAGCGAGCAATTTATGTACAACATTGGCGTTAGCGCCAACTTTTAACTCGACCTTCACGGAGAATGTTCCCAGCCTTTGCCATGTTTTATGGCAAAATACACGCAAAATCCCACCCTTTGAGACGGGATTCGGGCTGTATATCTTACGTTCAGGCGGTATACTGCAACATTCTATATAAATCCACTTGTATCGCGCGAACTCATCCAATATGCAAAAGTTTGATACCAAGACCTTTCAGGGGCTGATCCTGACTCTGCAGGACTATTGGGCGCGCCAAGGCTGCACCATTGTTCAACCACTGGACATGGAAGTTGGCGCTGGCACCTCACACCCAATGACCTGCCTGCGAGCACTCGGCCCAGAGCCAATGGCAACTGCCTACGTGCAACCATCTCGCCGTCCAACCGATGGCCGCTATGGCGAAAACCCTAACCGCTTGCAGCACTACTACCAGTTTCAGGTAGTCATTAAGCCATCACCAGAAAATATTCAGGAACTGTATCTGGGCTCATTGAAAGAGCTCGGTTTAGATCCGCTGGTGAACGACATTCGCTTCGTCGAAGACAACTGGGAAAACCCAACGCTGGGCGCATGGGGCTTAGGCTGGGAAGTATGGCTTAACGGCATGGAAGTGACTCAGTTCACTTACTTCCAGCAGGTTGGCGGCTTGGAATGTAAGCCGGTAACCGGTGAGATCACCTACGGTCTGGAACGTTTGGCGATGTATATTCAGGGCGTAGACAGCGTCTACGATCTGGTATGGAGCGACGGCCCGCTGGGTAAAACAACCTACGGCGACGTGTTCCATCAAAACGAAGTGGAACAGTCCACGTATAACTTTGAATACGCAGACGTCGATTTCCTGTTCTCCTGCTTCGAGCAGTATGAGAAAGAAGCCAAAATGTTGTTGGAGTTGGAAAACCCTCTGCCTCTGCCAGCGTATGAACGCATTCTGAAAGCCGCACACAGCTTTAACCTGCTGGACGCGCGCAAGGCGATCTCGGTCACCGAACGCCAACGCTACATTCTGCGTATTCGTACCCTGACCAAAGCGGTCGCTGAAGCCTACTATGCCTCCCGTGAGGCGCTGGGCTTCCCAATGTGTAAAAAAAGCGACGATTCTAAATTAGAGAATATTTGAGGCAGCCATGACCCAACAAACTTTTCTGGTGGAAATCGGCACCGAAGAGCTGCCACCGAAAGCGCTACGCTCTCTGGCAGAATCTTTCGCAGCTAATTTTACCGCTGAACTTGATAACGCAGATCTCGCCCATGGCGAAGTGACTTGGTTCGCTGCACCGCGCCGCTTGGCACTGAAGGTCGCGGCGCTGCATGAATCTCAGCCCGATCGCGAAATTGAAAAACGTGGTCCGGCCATTGCTCAAGCATTCGACGCTGAAGGCAAACCAACCAAGGCCGCTGAAGGCTGGGCTCGTGGTTGTGGCATCACCGTCGATCAGGCTGAACGTCTGACCTCCGACAAAGGTGAATGGCTATTATTCCGCGCGCACCAAAAAGGTCAGAGCGCACAGCAACTGCTGCCAACGCTGGTGACCAATGCATTAGGCAAGCTGCCAATTCCAAAACTGATGCGCTGGGGCGACAACGATACTCAGTTCGTACGTCCGGTTCATACCGTCACGCTGCTGCTGGGTAGCGAAGTGATCCCTGCCACCATTCTTGGCGTGCAGTCCGATCGCGTGATCCGCGGCCATCGTTTCATGGGCGAACAACAGTTCACCATCGATAACGCCGAGCAATATCCGCAAATCTTGATGGAGCGTGGCAAAGTCATCGCTGATTACGCCACCCGTAAAGCCATCATCAAACGTGACGCTGAGCTAGCTGCGCAGAAAATCGGCGGCGTCGCTGATATGAGCGAAAGCCTGCTGGAAGAAGTGACTTCTCTGGTTGAATGGCCAGTGGTGTTGACTGCCAAGTTTGAAGAAAAATTCCTCGCTGTACCTGCTGAAGCGCTGGTTTACACCATGAAGGGTGACCAGAAATACTTCCCTGTGTATGACGCTGCCGGAAAACTGCTGCCAAACTTTATTTTCGTCACCAACATCGAATCTAAAGACCCACAGCAGATTATCTCTGGCAACGAGAAAGTTGTTCGTCCACGTTTAGCCGATGCAGAGTTCTTCTTCAAGACCGACCGCAAACAGCGCCTGGAAGACAATCTGCCACGTCTAGAAACCGTTCTGTTCCAGCAACAGCTGGGAACGCTGCGCGACAAAACCAACCGCATTGAAGCATTGTCTGGTTGGGTTGCAGAACAAATCGGCGCTGACGTCAATCTGGCGACCCGCGCAGGCCTGCTGTCCAAGTGTGATTTGATGACCAATATGGTCTTCGAATTCACCGATACACAGGGCGTTATGGGCATGCATTACGCACGCCACGACGGCGAAAACGAAGAAGTTGCCGTTGCCCTGAACGAACAGTACCAACCACGCTTCGCCGGTGATGCACTGCCAGATTCTCTGGTGGCATGTTCTGTCGCGATTGCCGACAAAATGGATACCCTTGCAGGTATCTTCGGCATTGGTCAGCACCCTAAAGGCGATAAAGACCCGTTTGCTCTGCGCCGTGCTGCGCTGGGTGTGCTGCGTATTATCGTTGAGAAAAAGCTGCCGCTGGATTTAGTTACGCTAACTGAAGAAGCTGCGCGCTTATACGGACAGAAGCTGACTAACGCGAACGTCGTTGATGATGTAGTGGAATTCATGCTGGGCCGTTTCCGTGCTTGGTATCAGGAAGAAGGCCACAGCGTTGACACTATTCAGGCGGTACTGGCTCGTCGTCCAACTAAACCGGCTGACTTTGATGCACGCGTGAAGGCGGTTTCCCACTTCCGCACACTGCCTGAAGCCGCAACACTGGCCGCAGCCAATAAGCGTGTTTCCAATATTCTGGCAAAATCAACCGAAGTACTGGGCGATCATGTCCATGCTTCCGTATTGAAAGAAGCGGCAGAAATCAAACTGGCAACCCATCTAGTTGTTCTGCGCGATAAGTTGGAACCACTGTTTGCTGAAGGTCGCTACCAAGAAGCTTTATCCGAACTGGCCGCGCTGCGTGAACCGGTAGATAACTTCTTCGAACAAGTGATGGTTATGGCTGACGATGAGCAAGTGCGCATCAACCGCCTAACCCTGCTGAGCAAGCTACGCGATTTGTTCCTTCAGGTTGCGGATATTTCTGTTCTGCAGTAATCCCGAGAGTAAAATAAAGCCCGCCTTTCGGCGGGTTTTTTACTTTCTGGCTGTTATCCCCAAATTATCAGGTTAAACTAACTTGATGAGTAGAATTTCAACAGAATGATATCGACCGAATTTTTTCGCGTGGTTACAGGAGTAATTACATGTCATTTGCAGTAACTAAACAGGCACAGCGTTGGTTGATGCCAATTTTCGCCGTCATTATGGCGTTTCAACTAGCTGGCTGTGGCGACAACGATAAAGAACAACGTAAAGCTTTCATCGACTATCTGCAAAATACCGTCATGCGTGGCAGCATCACCGTGCCAACCCTGAGCGAAGACCAAAAGCAGAAACTCGGCAACTATGTCAGCGATTACGCGATTTTAGTGACGTTTTCACAGAATTTCAGCCGCTCTATGGATAGCAGCTTAAATCCGCTGTTTACCACTATCGATCAGATCCGTGTTCCTCAGGACTACCTGCTCAAACGCGACGATCTGCGTCAGGAATCCGGGGCACTAAACCTGCTCGGCCAACAGATCCAAAGTGCAAAATCGATCGCAGACACTGCACGAGCTGCATTAAAACAGCCTGATGATGTAAAAGCAGTTTATGATCAAGCCTTTGCCAAAGTCGTCACCGATCCGGCGAATGCCGTGATGCCAATTATTCCTATGGCCGCAAGCCTGTCACAGGATTTGATTCAGGTCGGTGATTTCCTGCAAAGCATTGGGACTCAGGCGCGCTTTGATAACCAAAGCATCCAGCTACAAACCCAGCAGCAGGTAGATCAATACAATCAGTTAATGACCTCAATTGCTGCCAAGCATCAAGAATTGTTAAATGCGAAAAACCGCAGCGCGGCTATTTTCCAGAATTAATCTTTCTTGATCCAAATTCAGGCCCCTCTGGGGCCTTTTTTATACCCAAAAAACACTACATGTAATTTTACAACGCGTTGGGTGAAAAGCTGAGGTGTGTTGATGGCGTGCTGATGGGATGCAAAATAACTTGTGAAGAGAATCACAATTTAAAAACAAAACCACTAACAACTTAAGTGATTTACGTCACATAAAACCACCCAGAACGGGCGATATTTTAACTTTGTAGCAGACTTTCAGCTTACTTATGTGATCAGTATCACCATAAACACCCCAATAGAGGGGGGCGTTACGAGATCAAGATCACAAATCCCCCACGGGGTACGCGAGATGAAAACGGCGTGATAGAGTCGATTTTGCATACAGAACGACAGGACGGTTTTTGGCGAAACCACCACAACTATTACGACGCGCAACATCTTAGCGCACCACGAGGGGTGTTTTATGTTATCACCAGATATCAAGGTCAAGGTACAGAATTTTGGCCGCTTCCTCAGCAATATGGTGATGCCCAATATCGGCGCATTCATCGCATGGGGTTTGATTACCGCTTTATTTATTCCTACCGGCTGGCTGCCAAATGAAACCTTAGCCAAGCTGGTTGGCCCAATGATCAGCTACCTGCTGCCATTATTGATTGGTTACACCGGTGGCCGTTTAATCGGCGGTGAACGCGGCGGCGTCGTGGGCGCGATTACCACCATGGGTGTTATTGTTGGCGCAGATATGCCGATGTTCATGGGCGCAATGATTGCAGGCCCACTAGGTGGCTGGGCAATCAAACGCTTTGATCGCTGGGTTGACGGCAAAATCAAAAGCGGCTTTGAAATGCTGGTGAACAACTTCTCCGCAGGCATTATTGGCATGCTGCTGGCGATGCTGGCATTCATGGCGATTGGGCCATTGGTAGAGTCGCTTTCAAAAATATTAGCGGCAGGCGTGAATATCATGGTGCAAAACAATCTGCTGCCATTAACGTCTATCTTCGTCGAACCCGCTAAGATCTTGTTCCTGAACAACGCCATCAATCACGGAATCTTCTCTCCGTTAGGTATTCAGCAGGCAACAGAAACCGGCAAATCTATTTTCTTCCTGATTGAAGCAAACCTGTAGCTGGGGTTAGGCGTTTTACTGGCTTACATGTTCTTCGGTAAAGGTAGTGCAAAACAGTCTGCTGGCGGTGCCGCAATCATCCATTTCTTCGGCGGTATCCACGAAATCTATTTCCCGTATGTGTTAATGAATCCACGCCTAATTCTGGCCGTGATTCTGGGCGGCATGACCGGCGTATTCACGCTAACCCTCTTTAACGCTGGCTTAGTCTCCCCTGCATCTCCAGGTTCTATTTTCGCAGTCTTGCTGATGACACCAAAGGCCTCGCTCATCGGTGTCGTGCTGTCGATTATGGCTTCAACGCTGGTTTCATTCCTAACCTCTGCCATGTTGCTTAAACGCGCTCGCGTCGGTGATGAAGAAAGTAACGGCTTAGCTGAAGCTACTCGCCGTATGCAAGGTATGAAACAACAGTCTAAATCGGGTGGAAAAGTGACTGGGGCAGAACCTCAGCCAGCCATGCGCGCCACGCTTGATTTGTCTAAAGATTTACATCATGTGCGCAAAATCATCGTAGCCTGCGACGCAGGGATGGGCTCAAGCGCTATGGGCGCAGGAGTATTGCGTAAAAAGGTGAAAGACGCAGGGCTGAGCCATATTTCCGTTGTGAACTGCGCGATCAACAGCCTGCCTGAAGATGTTGACCTGGTGATCACTCATCAAGATTTAACCGAACGCGCGATGCGCCACGCACCACAGGCGATGCATATTTCATTAAGCAATTTCCTTGATAGCGGCCTGTATACCGATCTTACAACCCGTTTACTGGCGGCTAAGCTACCGCAGGCAGCCAACGATAATCGCTTGATCAACCAAACAATCATTGCCGCTAACGATGACTCATTTGAATCAGCCGACCGCGAAGAGAATCTGTTTAAACTCAGCGCAGCCAATATCTTCCTGAACTTAACCGCCGACACCAAAGAGCAAGCCATTCGCTTTGCCGGTGAAATGCTGGTATCTGGCGGCTATGTCGAACCGGATTACATCGATGCCATGCTCGCCCGCGAAGCACTCACCTCAACCTATTTAGGAGAATCTATCGCCGTTCCACACGGCACCGTAGAAGCCAAAGACCGCGTATTACGCACCGGGATCGTCATATGCCAATACCCTCACGGCGTTCGATTCGGTGACGAACCAGACGATGTCGCTCGACTGGTTATCGGCATCGCCGCGCGTAATAACGAGCACATTCAGGTCATTGCCCGCTTAACCAACGCACTGGATGACGAAGGCGTAATCGAACGTCTGGCGCAAACCACCAGTGTTCAGGAGATCTTAGATCTTCTGTCTGGTGAACAAGCGGCATAAGGCAATTATAAGGCGTCGTTCACCGCAGCTAGTCGGCCCTAAAAAAGTGCCGTTGCTGTCGACGCCGTTCTTGGGGGCTCCCCCGCCCCCCTTTTTACGGATAGGTTTGAGGTCAATAATATGAAAGCAATTCATTTTGGTGCAGGAAATATCGGTCGTGGCTTTATTGGTAAATTATTGGCAGATGCGCAGGCAGAACTCACCTTTGCTGACGTAAACCAGCCGTTGGTCGATCAGCTTGCTCACCAGCAAAGCTATCAGGTTAACGTCGTGGGTGAAAACGCACGCATCGAACAGGTTAATCGCGTAAGCGCCATTCATAGCAACAGCGCAGACGCCATTCAACAAATTGCACAAGCAGATATCATCACCACCGCCGTAGGCCCGCAGGTTCTTAGCAAGATTGCCCATACGCTCGCGCAGGGGTTAATGGTTCGTCATAGCAATGGTAACCAGCAGCCAATGAATATCATCGCGTGCGAAAATATGGTTCGTGGTACTAGCCAACTTAAGCAGCATGTCCTCGAGGCGATGCCAGTAGAGCTTCACCCTTGGGTGGAAGAACACATCGGCTTTGTCGATTCTGCGGTAGACCGTATCGTGCCACCGAGCGCCGCAGCGAACGACGATCCGTTGGAGGTCACGGTTGAAACCTTTAGCGAGTGGATTGTTGATAGCACACAGTTCAAAGGCCAGCTGCCGCAAATTACCGGGATGGAGTCTACCGCTAACTTAATGGCCTACGTTGAGCGTAAACTCTTCACACTCAACACAGGGCATGCAATCACTGCTTATCTTGGTCAGCTTGCAGGCTATCAAACTATTCGTGAAGCTATTCTCGATCCCGCTATTCGTACCGTGGTAAAAGGCGCGATGGAAGAAAGTGGGGCAGTGCTCATCAAGCGCTACAGTTTTGATCCCCAGCAACATGCGGCCTATATCGAAAAAATTCTTGGGCGCTTTGAAAACCCTTACCTGCATGATGATGTCGAACGTGTTGGGCGCCAACCGCTGCGTAAGCTTAGCGCTGGCGACCGCCTTATCAAACCGTTACGAGGAACGCTTGAATACGGCCTTAGCAACCATAATTTAATCATGGGTATTGCTGCTGCCTTAAGCTACCGCAGTGATCAAGACCCTCAGGCGCTAGAAATGGCAACGCTCCTGAACGAAAAAGGCGTGAGTAACGCCGTGATGCAAGTTTGTGAACTGGAAGATCAGCCAGAACTTGTCGCACAGATCGCTAATGTGTATAACGCCATGCAGCGCAAAGCATGATGTAACCCATATGATTGGAGTTGCGGCGAAGCGGCAGCTCCAAATGAGAAGGGTAAAATGAAATTAAATCGCGTGCATAACCGTGCACAACCTGAAAGAGAAAGGGAACTTCCGAGTGCCGCCGCCCCAGAAAAGCAGCGATATTCGGTAAGTGAAACAACGACTATGGCAACAATGGAAGAATCTGACCTCTATAAAAGCCAAGCTTTTGAAAACCGTATTCTGGAGCGCCTGAACGCTCGGCAAACGGTAGCAGGTTTTATTCAGGCCACCGTTGGGCTGCTCGCCGAAGCGGTAGATCTTTTGGTTCTTCAAGCCTTTCGTAAAGACGATTATGCGGTGAAATATGCAGTGGAGCCCCTACTGGAAGGAACCGGCCCACTTGCTGATTTACCCGTGCGGCTAAAGCTTATCTACGCGCTAGGCGTGATTAGTCGTGACGAATATGAAGACGTTGAGCTTTTACTCGCCCTCAACAACGAATTAAAGCATGAGAACAAAATCTACAGCTTCACCGATGATGAAATACTCGGGCCAATTAACATGCTACATAGCATGACCGCACTCCCTCCGCAGCCCACGCTTCATCTGCCCGAAGACGTTGTTGATGATCAGTTGGTAAATATGCAGGAGCAGCGTTATCAACAAATGGTTCGTTCAACGCTGGTGCTCAGCATCACCGATTTAGTGACTCGTTTGTGCCATAAGAAAGCCTTCTAATCCCCCCAGTTTTCAAGACTGGGGCGTCTTCTTTTCAGGCAATCCCCACATTGACGCCGACAGCTGTTAAACTATCTCCTAATCCCTAAAAGTATTGATGACCGGAAGATATGTCATGAAAGAAAAAGCAGAAATTAAACGCCTGAGCGACAAGCTAGACGCCCTGCGTCGTAAAGAAGCTGGCCTGCTGTTACAAGAGATTGATTCTGTAGCTACGCACGCGCTGGATGAGAACCGCGCCGAGCAGGAAAAATTGAACGCAGAGATCGAGCGCCTACGTGCCGTTCAAGCGAGCCATTTCAGCGCTAAAGCACAGCAGCTTTTAAAGATGCCATTCAGCCGTGAAATTACCAAAAAAGAACAGGCTGATATGGGCTCTTTGAAAAAGGCCGTACGTGGTATCGAAGTGGTTCATCCAATGACGGCGTTAGGCCGTGAGATGGGCCTGAAAGTGGTTACTGGCTACGCGAAAAAAGAGTTCTAATCTTTTTGACTCTTAGCTAAAACAAACCCCGCAACAGCGGGGTTTGTTTTATCACACGGCTACCTATCGTTTGCCGTCGTAGCGTTTCTTCTTACCGGCATCTTCTTGGTGCGCGCGTTCTATCTCTTCAGCAAGAATCTGTACACCTTTCTCGATTTGCTCTGGTTCAGGGACATAGTTCATGCGCATGCATTGATGCGTATGCGGCCAATCGTGTTCCAGCCCAGGGAAGAAATAGTGTCCAGGCACCATCAATACCCCTCGCTGTTTGAGCCGCTGGTACAAAATCTCCGTGCTGATCGGTAGATCGATAAACCATAGCCACAGGAAAATCGCGCCCTCGGGTTTATGAATCAAACAGCGCTCTTCCGGTAAATAGCGACGAATCACTTCGATAGTCTGCTCTACACGCTGGCGATAAAACGGCTTGATTACCTCGTTAGATAGACGCAGTAAATCGCCACGTTCAATCATTTCAAGCGCCATCGCGGGGCCAAGACTGCCCGGTGAAAGGCTAATTATTCCGTTCATATTGCTGATTGCGCTGATCACTTTTTCATCAGCGATCACAATACCGCAGCGAGAACCCGGTAACCCCAACTTCGACAGGCTCATGCACAGAATAATATTAGGGTTCCACAGCGGCTTCACATCAGAGAAAATAATTCCAGGGAACGGTAAACCGTAGGCGTTATCGATCAACAGTGGAATGTTGCGCTGCTGAGCCAAAGCATCAAGGCGAATAAGCTCTTCATCGGTCAAAACATTCCCCGTCGGGTTAGTCGGACGAGAAACGCAAATCAGCCCAACATCATCGCCAATATTGAGATGGTCGAAATCAACGTGATATTTGAACTGGCCTTCAGGCAATAGCTCGATAGTGGGTTTAGCTGAAACAAACAGATCTTCGTCTAACCCAGCATCAGCATAACCAATATATTCAGGCGCAAGTGGGAACAAAACACGACGACGAGAGCCATCGGAAAAACGCCCAGCATACAAATTGAATAAGTAGAAAAATGCGCTCTGGCTGCCGTTTGTTAGTGCAATATTTTGTGCTTCTATTTGCCATCCAAACTCATCGCGCAGCATTTTGGCCAACGCCTGCAACAGCGCATCTTTACCCTGTGGACCATCATAGTTACACAGCGCCTCAGTGAGTTTGCCTTCATTCAACATATCCGCACAAAGTTGAGTGAAATAATCCGTCATCTGAGGGATTTTAGCCGGATTGCCGCCGCCAAGCATTATGGCGCCCGGCGTACGCAGGCCATCATTCAAATCGTCCATCAGACGGGTGATCCCCGCGTAGCGGGTAAATTTGTCGCCAAAAACAGAAAAAGTCATGGTAGCAATCACAGGTAATTATTAGGGAAAGACAACCGACACCATACCTGCTACACCCTGCACGAACAACCCGAGCAAAATCACCGGTTTTTTATATAATTCTGAATAAAACCTGAGATGCAGAATAAAAAAAGGCGCAGTTTCCTGCGCCAAAAATGATAGAGAGGGTAGATCAGAGATGCTTATTGGTTTCAGCGTCGCTTGCTGGAGTTTGGGTCTGCTCCAGTGCAGGAGTCGTTGTTTGTCCACCGATAGCAATACGCTGAGGCTGCAGCGCTTCCGGCACATTACGCACCAGATCGATATTCAACAGCCCATTTTCAAACTTAGCACCATCTACGGTGAGATGTTCAGCCAAGGTAAAGGTTAAGTCGAACGCCTTATAAACCAGCCCCTGATGTAAATACTCCACCGGTTTTTCCGGCTGGGTTGGATTACCACGCACGGTTAAGCGCGGGCCTTCAACTTCAATATCCAGTTCGCTCTGCTTAAAACCGGCCAATGCCAGAGAGATGCGATAGTGGTTGTCGTCACTTTTCTCGATGTTGTATGGCGGAAACCCTTGAGGTTCTAGGCCACTTTGCATCGCATTAGCCAGTTTATCGAAGCCAATCCACTGACGAAGTAATGGAGAAAGATCGTGATTACGCATAGATATAAACTCCTTCTGAGAAGCGAGATATTATTTTCGGCTGTTTTATCAAAATATAACAGCCGACCATTAGCCCCCCGTAGGCAGGCTATTTAGTTAGATCTTTAACCGCTATTAGCTAAAGTTAATTACTTAATTTCAATCTTACGTGGCTGCAATGTTTCAGGAACAATGCGCTCTAAATCGATATATAGCAGTCCATTTTCCAAGTTGGCACCTTTAATTTGAATATGTTCGGCCAGCTGGAATTTGCGCTCAAAGTTACGCTCAGCGATCCCTTGATATAAATAGGTTCGTTCTTTGTCTGTTTGTTCATGAGAACCTTTAACAATCAGAGTATTAGCTTGCGCAGTGATATCCAACTCATGCTCAGCGAAACCAGCAACCGCAATAGATATGCGATAGTGGTTGTCATCAACCAGCTCCACATTGTAAGGAGGGTAACCTCCATTAGACTGATTTTGACCTGACTCAATCAGGTTAAATAAGCGGTCGAATCCAATAGCGGAGCGATAAAGTGGAGATAAATCGTAATTGCGCATAAAAATATGCCTCCTAATAAAATCAGCGAGGAAAAAATAATCTTCCATCATGGACAGACTATATAATCGTTAAGCCCGAAACACCCTGACGGCATATTTCTCATTGGCTTGCTAATAAGATGGAGTCGGTCCAAAATTTTTCAAGCGTAAAAATTTAATTTTTATAAGAGCGCACGAATTGTTCAAATCGCTGTCATAAACAGGCAAGATACGATCGTGCACGCTATTTTTTTGTGAAGTGAGATAAATGCCACAGAGCCAATGGATGGTTTTGTCAGTTTCTCGGCACAGATGCTATAACTCAACAACTCTGGCTTAAGCATAGTGCAGCCATTATTGGGATGGATTTATGAGACAACGGATTAGATGCTTGACGATAACTCTGCTTGCTGGCTCAACGCTGCTCGCAGGAGGCTGTTCCAGCGTCATGACCCGTGTTGGACCGAGCCAAGGTTATTATTCTGGTGCCAAAAATGATGTCAAAATGATCAAGGATGACGATACCGGTTGGGCGATGACACCGCTTCTTGCTTTGGATCTGCCGTTTTCTGCCGTAGTTGATACGCTACTACTGCCTTACGATTACTATCGTTCAGATTCAAATCCAGAAGACGATTCTCCGCGTGCGCGCGTTTTGCGCGACGAGCAAATCAGCGGAGTCAGCAATATTGCCCCGAATACTGCTGCGCCTAACAATTCAGCTCCGCAGTACGAATAGAATCGAAATCATCCCCAAACAGCAAACTTGGGCATCGTTAGCCGTTTAAGTTCACCACAAAAAGCTGTGGCCAGCCTGCAATTTCTCGCATAAATGCAACGTGGTTTCCATCCGGGGAAACCACAACGGCTTCTGCGCACGGAGGTTGCTCAGAGCGCGTTGTTAGGCGAGTGATTGCACCTGAATGTACGCTGCATCGTACGACACTATTATCCATCACGAAAAATAACGACTCCCCATCAGGATGCCAACTCAATGCCGACTGCACTGAATGTTTGCCGTGGGTTATCTGCCGTGGTTCTCCACCATTAGGCGAAATAGTCCAAAGCTGTACCACGCCCGTATCATCTTGCATGAGGAACGCAATTTCAGACCCGTTTGGTGAAGAACGCAGCCAATGGCGCGGCACAGTTACAAGTCCAGGGAAAACGCGCTGATGAGTGAACGTAATTCGACGCTGATATACATTGGCTGGCGGCGCTGGCAGCCTATCAGCGGTGCCTTGCAACGGGTATTCCCCCGCCTGCGAATAGGCTGCATTTTGCTCTGGTAGATCGACGATAAAGATCTCAGGAACTTTAGCGCCATTATCACCAACGGTATCGCCGATAAAAGCTAAAGCCCATCGCTGGCGAGTTCCATCCGGCTTTAGATATCCTTCATTCCCAATCCATCCCTCTTCATAGGCACGTGAAATCTGATCGCTTCCTGCCTGAGGATTAAGCGTAGTCTGGCTCACCAGAACGCAAAAGTGGCTGCCGTCATATTCACGTGGATGTTGCTTCGGCACATTGACCGCATGCAGAGGTATGGCGATGCCCACGTTACGCTGATCGAGTGCCATATCTTTTTCATGCATGACGTGATCGTTGTAGGTAAAACTCAGCCGAGTGGCATCTGGGCTAAAAACATGGACATGCGTTCCACCGCGTAGGGCTCCCGCAGTGTAAGGCTCGGTAATATCCATCGCATCAAGCGTTTCAGCTAATTCTCTATCTGGCTCACTGACAATCACGCCGCGCCGATGGTGGAAATCATAGTGCCAGTGGGCATCAGGATGCTCTGGGCCATGAATAAAAACGTAGCGTGTAGGTTGCTGAGGGCTTACCGTCACCACGCCAACATGTGCGCCATGCTGTGCGCGGTACACAACTTCCACTCGTCCATCATGAACATTCACACGCTCAATGCACAGCCCGGTAAAGGAAGCTCCGCTGGGCCGTACATCGTATGCCAGCCACTCACTGTCTGGGGTCCAAACATTAATATTGGTGAGCTGGTGCCCACGCGGATCGAATGTGAGTTGCTTTTCAGCATAGCGAGACATGATTGATTCCTTAAGCAAGGTAACGCATATCTCATTAGCATAAACTAAGCGAGGTTTTCGATCACTGAAGCTTGCGGATGTATTCCTCGTTGAAATCATCTTTGTTCAACGGGCGTGAGAACAAAAATCCCTGAGCCAATCTAACGCCATGTTTTAACATCAGCGATGTTTGCGCAAAGGTTTCAATCCCCTCGGCAACCACATCGGTATCAAGCGACTGCGCCTTATCAATCAATTTAAGCGTTTCATCCATCGCGCCTTTCTTAAAACAAGAACGATCTAACTTTATGAAATCTGTTTTCACTAACTGCATTTTTTGCTCGGCTTCTTCAGCACTGGTCACGTCATCCCAAGCTAGCAGAAAGCCATACTCTTGCAGCTGAGCAGCATTATGTTGCCCATGAATATCGGGGTATCCCTGCGTTTCAGTGAGTTCAAGCATCACCCTATCAGCAGGAATTTTATACTTTTCAGCCAATTGAATAACATTTTGAGCAAATCCCTGCTCATTAAGTTGCACAAGCGAAATATTGACGCTCAGGATATAAAGAAAATTATTAGGGATCAGTACTTCAGACATATATTTAAACGTCTGAGCAATAACATAGCCACCTAAATTTATTATTCCACCGTTCTCTTCTAGCTGATGAATAAATAAATTCGGCGCGACAATATTGCGACGATAAAAACCTCTAACTAAAACCTCTGCCCCCACGCATTTAAAGCTAGAGAGATCAAAAACTGGCTGTAGAAAAATATCAACCGTCAGATTAAGGCTATTTTCCATCACTTTCTTTATAACAAAATTTGCACTTTTTTCCATTGCGAGTTCCAGCCGAGTGTCCAATCTAGGTTAGAGGCGACACGTCGGCTAGAAAACTTAATGAAATATTCAAATTTAGAAAAATCTTATTAGTAATACAGTTTAAATATCAATCTATACGCTTCACATCACCCACTAAAAATATGTATGAGAGAGCTCCAATCAATGCCACGGAGGCAATATAGGTTAACGAAGGAGCAAAACCATAATATTGAGCGAGAAACCCAACAACCAATGGAACGGTAATGCCGCCTAAGCCACCAATAAAATTAAACACGCCGCCGGTGAGCCCAATCAAACGCATCGGCGCCAAGGAAGAAATCAGCGACCATGTAATAGATGCGAATCCGTTGCCAAAGAATGCTAATGCCATCAGGATCATAATCCACATAGGATCATTGGTATAATTTGCACCGATAATACAGGTGGATAACAACAGGCCACAGATAATTGGAGTTTTTCGTGCAAAACCAATCGACTTTCCACTTTTCAGTAACTTATCGGCCACAATACCTGAAAGGATCACCCCCAAAAAAGCAGCCATAAACGGTACCGTTGTCATAAAACCAGCGGTCAGCGCGGTAATATGTTTTTCTTGAGTGAGATAATTAGGGAACCAAGTCAGGAAAAACCACAGCGTTGAAGCAATGGCGAACTGCCCAATATAAACCCCCACAAGTTTACGATGGAACACCAACTTCCAATCTGCCGTTGTTAAAGGTGCAGCCTCTTTTTTTCCAGTCGCTACGTCGCCGTCAACCATGCCACCACCGTTAGCAATATGGTCAATCTCAGCCTGATTGGCGAACTTACTTTTGCGTGGAGCCTGATAGACAAAGCGCCATATCACAGCCCAAAGAATACCAACTGCACCCGTCACGATGAACACCCAGTGCCAGCTGGTCTCCTCTTGTAACCAAATCAGCAACGGAGTTAAAAACGCTAAACCGACAAATTGGCCAGACGTATAAAATCCTACCGCAGAAGCTCGTTCTTGCTCGGGGAACCAGCTAGTGACAATGCGGTTATTGGTTGGAAAAGCAGGAGCTTCAAACATGCCAGTTACCGCTCGCAGAGTTATCAGCGATACCAACCCGTTGGCAAAACCTTGGAATAAGGTTCCAATAGACCACCCCATAATCGCGATAAAATAGGTTGTCTTAGCTCCCATACGATCGAGAAAGCGCCCGCCCGGTATTTGGCATAAAGTGTATGTCCAGGCAAACGCCGAGAAAATATATCCCATCTCTGATTTGCTAATACCAAACTCCGCTTGAATATGCGCAGAAGCAACGGCCAGATTAGCGCGATCGACATAACAAATCACAACGGTAATAAAAATCATTAATAGCGTTAAATAACGCCTTTTTGTAGGAACAGAAGACAGTGTTATATCACTCATATTCTTCTCACTTATAATATCGGAGTATCTATATTTGAATAGCGTAATTATTTAACGCCGACTCTAGGCGTCACGATCCCCTGCGAGAAAGATACGCCGTTTAATATTTATTATTTATATATTTAACGCCAACGAGCAGCCAATGAAATTGGATTTGTATCAAGGCGGCAAGTGAGAGCATTCCGATGAGCTTACTCAAGTAAGTGATTCGGGTAAGCGAACGCAGCCAACACAGATACAAGTTCAATTACGAAGGCTGATCACCATTCGGCGATGGCACCATCGGGATACCGCCAAACCGGATTATGCCAATCAGGTGCATTTTTACTACGTTCTATCACCATTTCTTCATTAATTTCAACGCCAAGGCCAGGCTTATTTAATGGATAAAAATGGCCATCAACCATATTGAAGTCTTCTTTATTCACCACGTAATCAAGCAGTTCAGCACCTTGGTTGTAGTGAATTCCCATGCTTTGTTCTTGTAACACGGCATTACGGGCCACAAAATCCAAGTGTAAGCAGGAAGCCAACGCAATCGGGCCTAGAGGGCAGTGCGGCGCTAATGCAACATCATAGGACTCAGCCATGGCGGCAATTTTAAAGCATTCGGTAATACCACCTGCGTGAGAAAGGTCGGGTTGTACAATCGCCAAACCACCATCAGCCAATACACGTTTAAAATCAAAACGTGAATACATACGCTCACCCGCAGCAATTGGGATATGCGTTTGAGCAGCTAGACGGGAATAATATTCAGCTTGTTCTGCCAACACCGGCTCTTCGATAAATAAAGGGCGATAAGGCTCTAACTCTTTGATAAGGATTTTTGCCATCGGCGCATCGACGCGGCCATGAAAATCCAAACCAAACTCAATGCGATTGCCAAATTCAGCTCGGATTTCTGCTACCACTTCAACCGCTGCATCCACTTTACGGGCGTTATCAATAATGCCCATTTCCTCACAGCCGTTGAGCTTAAAGGTATCAAAGCCAGCCGCCGTAAGTTTTTTAATACCATCAATGACATCAGATGGCCGATCGCCACCAACCCAGCTATAGGCTTTAATTTTGTCACGAACTAATCCGCCGAGCAGTTGGTACACCGGTGCACCTAATGCTTTGCCTTTTATGTCCCACAACGCCTGATCAATACCTGATATAGCGCTCATTAAGATCGGGCCGCCGCGATAAAAACTACTACGGTAAAGCATCTGCCAAATATCATTAATTCGCGCAGGATCTTGCCCAATAATAAATTCACCTAGCTCGTGCACTGCGGCTTCAACGCTTTTAGCTTTGCCTTCAATGACGGGCTCGCCCCAACCAACGATACCTTCATCGGTTTCTATTTTTAAAAACATCCATCTAGGCGGCAAACGGTAGGTGGTTAATTTAGTAATTTTCATTGCACTGCATCCTTATATGCTTTCACGAAAGCCTTCGCTTGCTGAGCGGTTCGCTCTACGCTCTGCCCTGCACGATACAAATCACCACCTAATCCCGCACCAATGCAGCCCGCGTTCAGATATTCATGTAAGTTTTCTGGCGTAACGCCGCCAACAGCAAATACGGGAATTTCAGCGGGAAGAACCGCTTTGAGTGCTTTCACGTAATCAGGGCCAAATGCTGCCGAAGGAAAAATCTTTAACGCCTGAGCACCTGCGTCTATTGCATGAAACGCTTCTGTCGCCGTGGCACATCCACAACATACCAACATCTGACAATCAACCGCACGGCGGATAACATCAGGTTCAGTGTTTGGAGTCACAACCAGCTTGCTGTTCAGCGCATGTAACCGCTCAACGTGTTCTGGTTTTAATACGGTACCCGCACCAATCAGCGCTTGATGGCCAAACAGCGTTACCGCCAGTGCGATGCTTTTTTCCCACTCCGGTGAATTTAGCGGGATCTCTATGGCATCAAATCCGGCGTCTAATAACGCGGTGATATGTGCTTCAACCTCTTGCGGCTTAATCCCACGCAAGATGGCAATCAACGGCAGTTTAGTAACCCAAGACATTTGCAACACTCCTTATCCCAGCCTGAAACGCCACATCCCCTTCAATCGCTTGGTAATTTATACCGGCGAATTTCAACGCCTGCGCATAGCGTTCGGTCAATTTTTGGCTACCGATCAGCGTAATATCATCGTGGGAGCTCAAGGCATAATCCTGCTGCATCTGGGCGACTTCATTGCCAATTAATACGCCGGATAACCAATCGCTTACCGTGCTTTTGTCTCTTCTTCCTAATAGATGCGCAGCGCGTGTTTCAAATAAACAGCGCAAAATATTGGCATCATTGAATCCTGTTTCCATTCCTTGGCGGAACGCCTCTGGAGAGGAAAATTGTTCACCAATACCCACGCCGATAAGGCCGTGCTGTAGCAGCAAATAATGCAGTTCGCCGGTAATCACCGTACGGAAGTCATCAACGCATTCACCCGACAGATGTACCCATTTGCTATGGGTACCGGGCATAATATAGCGAGAGGATGCGTGTATTTGGTGTGCACCGATAAGCTGTGTTTCTTCTCCCCGCATCACATTGGAATTGTCAGAACGATCGATGCATAGCCCAGGAATAATGCGGATATCGGCCATATTCGGTGAATGAACGGAGGTAAGATGATGAGCGATTTCACCCAGAGAAACAGGGCAAGGTAGGTAAGGAACCGCTTGCCATCCTGCATTGCTTCCCACCATTCCAGCCATTAGCGTGGGTAACTGGCCATAATCCTGAAACCATGGTTGCATAAGGTGAGTAAAAACCTGCTGCGGAGTTTGCCCTTGCAAACGGGTCACGCCAGATTCTGAATTAAGAGAGTCCATGCATAAACCTTGCTTATAAAGCCATGCACGGAGATTGGTCGACCCCCAATCAATCGCTATAAAACTTTCATTCATATTTCATCCTTTAATCTCCTCGTCGAGCTTGCAATCATTGCAAGCGCCGCCTGCTCTGCTGCATCGGCATTCTGATGGCGAATCGCATCGTAAAGAGCCTGATGCTCGCGCAATGTTCTCGGCATATTGCCCTCATCAGGCATATACGTACGCTCAAAAACCGCTCTTTGTAATGAGCTGATTGCCACATTTAACTGCTGTAAAACAGGATTGTGCACGGAGGACAACACGGCTTCGTGGAAGCGAATATCAGCCTCATTAAACGCATTAAAATCTTGATGATGCCGGTTCATATCATTCAGCGCGGCCTCTATTTCTGCCAGTTCGCTGGAGGTCGCTCTCTCAGCAGCCCAGCGGGCAATAGCAGGTTCAACCAAATTACGTACCTCACTCAATGCGCTAATCAGGCGAGGGTCATAATCATTGGCAAGTACCCACTGCAGAACGTCAGTATCCAAGTAGTTCCATTGATTACGCGCAGCCACAAAAGCACCGCGATAGCGCTTTACCTCAACCAACCGTTTCGCCGTAAGCGCTCGAAGTACTTCGCGAATAATGTTGCGCGAGGTCTGAAATTCCTCACACATCTCAGCTTCTGACGGCAGAGATGAGCCTGGCACATACTTCCCACTGATAATCTGCTGACCAATCTCAGCAATAATGCGATCGGTTTTACTCAATTCAGTCTTGTTCATAATTTTTCCACTTGGAGGCTCGTAACGTTCCTCCTACTTTACCGTCAAGTGAATAAAATAACTGCACTAATGCAGTACAAAACAAAAACACCACCGCATAACCACAGCCATATTGTAGTATTAAATTACAATCTGGTACTACAATTTGGATCACAAAATAGACAACTAGAGTTCATTTTACGCCGTTGCTAATCCGAGGTTTATTTGTCGCGCCAAATAGGTCAATTTGAAGCCATGCTCTTCTTTTCTCTTACCCAACATTGAAAATGCACAAGGAAACCCGATGACGACTCTCTTTGAAGACATCATGCAAGCTCATCAGGCACTGCGCCCGCAGGTACGAGTCACACCGCTCGATCACAGCGTTTTGCTTTCTTCACACACGGGTTGTGAGGTGTATTTAAAGTGCGAACACTTACAGCACACCGGCTCTTTCAAGTTTCGCGGTGCCAGCAATAAGCTACGTTTACTCAGCGATAAGCAGAGAGAGCAGGGCGTGATCACCGCATCCACCGGAAATCACGGACAAGGTGTTGCTCTAGCAGGAAAAATTGCAGGAATTAAAGCTACGATCTACGCACCTGAATCCGCGGCAGCCATCAAACTGGATACTATCCGCGCATTCGGAGGCGATGTGCGCTTAGTGGCCGGTGATGCGCTTAATTCCGAACTCGCCGCCAGCGCAGCTGCCGCTGAGCAGCACCTTACCTATATCTCTCCCTATAACGATTTGCAGGTGATTGCAGGCCAAGGCACCTGTGGTGCAGAAATAGCGGAACAGCAGGCTGATTTAGATGCCGTTTTCATTGCCGTGGGGGGCGGTGGCTTAATTTCAGGAATTGCCACCGCGCTCAAAACACTCTCACCGCAAACGGAAATCATCGGGTGTTGGCCAGAGAACGCCACCAGCATGTATAGCAATCTGGAAGCCGGTCATATCTATGAAGTAGAAGAAAAAAGTACGCTATCCGATGGAACCGCGGGAGGCATTGAGCCGGGTGCAGTGACCTTTGAGCTATGCCAAAAGCTGATTAACCGAAAAGTATTGGTCAGCGAAGATGAGATCAAACAGGCCATGAAACTTATTGCTGTGACCGATCGTTGGATGATTGAAGGGGCCGCAGGCGTTGCCTTAGCGGCAATGCTGAAATTAGCAGCTGATTATCGGGGTAAAAAAGTCGCGGTTGTTTTATGCGGAAAAAACATCGTGTTGGATAAGTATTTGAAGGCGTTAGCATAAAATAAGCTTACACCGCTTCCGTGAAAGGTTTCGAACGCCTATAACACCAAGTATTACATGACCTCTGTGCAGGCGTCCGAGTTGGAGGGCCAATCGCCGCCCTCCAACACCTCGGCTTGGCACCACCTTCCAGCCCGCTTCGCGGGTTCCCTCATTTCATCATTACGGTTTTAACGGAACGAACGGCAATCGCCATCCTGGCTCCTCCGTTCTTTCGCCGACATCCCTGTCGGCGAATCCTAACCTTCATGATTCATTCGGCTGTCCGGTAACGTGCCGATAAGGTCAAAACCAACATTCTGTGGCTTAATTATTATGGAAGGCTAAATAAGTATTTTATTTCCCCAATACAAACTTATTGATCGCTACAGCCACGCCATCTTCCTGATTACTCGTGGTAACAAACTGGGCCGCTTCTTTAATTGCTGGCTCAGCGTTACCCATGGCAACACCAACGCCCGCATATTCGACCATCGCTAAGTCATTGCCGTGATCGCCAATACACATCACGTTTTCTCGTGGGATATCCAGATATTGCGCCAAGCGCGCAATGCCTTTCCCTTTATCTGCATCTTTGTTCAATACTTCGAGGAAATAAGGGCTGCTTTTCATCATGGTATAGCGTTCATACGCTTCCGGTGGAATGCGAGCAATTGCCGCATCAAGCACTTCAGGATGGTCGATCATCATCACTTTTGGGAAGCGAATGCTTTTATCCATTTCATCCGCAGGACAGAAATGCAGAGGAATGCCGGTAATAAACGATTCATGAACGGTATATTTGCTGACGTCACGGTTAGCCGTATAGAGCTTGTGATGATCGAGCGCGTGAAAATGCGAACCGACCTGACGCGATAGCGATTCGAGGTATAAATAGTCGGCATTATCAAGCAGGGTTTCAAATAAAGGTTCCCCGTTTTCGGCATGAACAATCAGACCACCATTGTTGCAAAGGCAGTAGCATCCGGCGGTATCCAACTCCAATTCACGCAGATATTGCTGTGCGCCGATAAATGGACGCCCCGTTGCTAACACCACATGCACGCCTTGCGCTTTGGCCGCCAAAATAGCCTGTCTCACCGCAGGAGCAACCATCCGTTCGTTATTAAGCAGGGTTCCATCCAAATCTATGGCAATCAATTTAATCGACATCACATTTTCCCTTCGGGTCAGAATAATAGAGTAACGGTAATCAATCTAGGTCAGGTTGTCATTGCTTATGCGAGGCAAAAACGAGGAACAAAAGCATAAAAAAAGGGACGATAAATCGTCCCTTTTGTCGTTCTTCAGAAATTAGAAGTCGAGGTTTGCAGCGCGCAGCGCATTCTCTTCGATAAATGCACGGCGAGGTTCAACCGCATCGCCCATCAACGTAGTGAATAACTGATCAGCAGCTACCGCATCTTTTACGGTAACACGCAGCATACGACGGCTCTGTGGATCCATGGTGGTTTCCCACAGCTGCTCAGGGTTCATTTCACCCAGACCTTTGTAACGCTGGATAGCGAGGCCACGACGGGACTCTTTCACCAACCATTCCAATGCCTGTTCGAAGCTGGTAATCGGCTGGCGACGTTCGCCTCGCATAACAAACGCATCTTCTTCGATTAAGCCACGCAGCGTACCACCCAAGTTGCAAATGCGGCGATATTCCGCACCGTGAATGAATTCGAAGTCCAGAGGATAATCAGTATCAACCCCGTGAGTACGAATACGCAGCAACGGCTCAAACATCTGACGCTCGCGGTTCTCAGTCACAATCGCAGAGTAAGTGCTGCCGTGAACTTCTTTTTCATTCAGCGTATTTACCAGTGATTCAATCCACTGCTGCACTTTAGCCTGATCGCCAAGATCGGCCTCTACCAGAGTTGGATGATAAATCAGCTGGTTCAGCAACGCCTTAGGATAACGACGCTCCATACGACCAATCAGTTTTTGAACCTGGTAGTGCTCGGTCACCAACTTCTCTAAATGCTCGTTAGACATCGCTGGCGCATCAGCATTGATGTGCAACTCTGCGCCATCTAAGGCGATAGAGAGCTGATACTGATCCATCGCGTCATCATCTTTAATGTACTGTTCTTGCTTGCCTTTCTTCACTTTATACAGCGGCGGCTGAGCAATAAATACATGACCACGTTCGATAATTTCTGGCATCTGACGATAGAAGAAGGTCAATAGCAGCGTACGAATGTGCGAGCCATCGACGTCGGCATCGGTCATGATGATGATGCTGTGATAACGCAGCTTGTCAGGGTTATATTCGTCGCGACCGATACCACAGCCTAGTGCGGTAATCAGTGTGGCAACTTCCTGAGAGGAAAGCATTTTATCGAAACGCGCTTTCTCAACGTTCAGGATTTTACCTTTCAGCGGCAGAATTGCCTGATTCTTACGGTTACGCCCCTGTTTTGCAGAGCCGCCCGCAGAGTCCCCTTCCACTAAGTACAGTTCAGAGTGGGCAGGATCGCGTTCCTGACAGTCAGCCAGTTTGCCCGGCAGACCCGCTAAATCCAACGCACCTTTACGACGCGTCATTTCACGGGCTTTACGAGCCGCTTCACGCGCGCGCGCAGCATCAATAATTTTACCCACAACGATTTTGGCATCGCCTGGGTTTTCTTGCAGGTACTCAGCCAGCAGTTCGTTCATCTGCGTTTCAACGGCAGTTTTAACCTCAGAAGAAACCAGTTTGTCTTTGGTCTGAGATGAGAACTTAGGATCTGGAACCTTAACAGAAACCACCGCAATCAAGCCTTCACGCGCATCGTCACCGGTGGCACTTACTTTGGCTTTCTTGCTGTAGCCTTCTTTTTCCATATAGCTGTTCAGGGTACGGGTCATCGCAGCACGGAAACCGGCCAGATGAGTACCACCATCACGCTGTGGAATGTTGTTGGTAAAGCAGTAGATGTTTTCCTGGAAACCATCGTTCCACTGAAGCGCAACTTCAACGCCGATATCATCCTTCACGGTTGAGAAATAGAACACGTTTGGATGGATCGGGGTTTTATTTTTGTTCAGATACTCTACGAACGCCTTGATACCGCCTTCATAGTGGAAATGATCTTCACGGTTGTCGCGTTTGTCGCGCAGGCGAATAGACACACCGGAGTTCAAGAAGGAGAGCTCACGCAGACGCTTAGCCAGAATATCGTACTGGAATTCGGTATGGTTAGAGAATGTCTGCAGGCTTGGCCAGAAACGTACGGTTGTGCCCGTTATTTCAGTATCGCCAACCACTTTCAGTGGGAATTGAGGAACGCCGTGGGCGTAAGTCTGCTCGTGAACTTTACCTTCACGGCGGATAATCAATTCCAATTTTTCAGACAGGGCGTTAACCACGGAAACACCAACGCCGTGCAGACCACCGGAAACTTTATAAGAGTTATCATCAAACTTACCACCGGCGTGCAGCACGGTCATGATAACTTCGGCAGCAGACACACCTTCTTCTTCGTGCAGGCCAGTAGGAATACCACGGCCATCATCCTGTACCGACACAGAGTTGTCGCTATGGATGGTAACGATAATGTCTTTACAGTAGCCAGCGAGCGCCTCGTCAATCGCGTTGTCCACCACCTCGAATACCATATGGTGCAGACCGGTGCCGTCATCGGTATCACCGATGTACATGCCCGGGCGTTTACGCACGGCGTCCAGCCCTTTTAATACCTTGATACTTGAGGAGTCATAAGTATTTGACATCAGCCTTTCTCGCTCATTAAAAAACTGTGATTAAACCGCTATTTTACCCTGTTCCACGCGGAACATCTTGCCCTTTTCATCAACCATATCGGAGACCTGTTCTGCACTCACCGCACTCACAAAAACCTGTGCGCCAGTGGCTTTCAATCGGTCGGCTAATAAACGTCTGCGACCCGTATCCAGCTCAGAAGCAAAATCATCGATAAGGTAAAGGCAACGGCGACCGCTGTGGCGGGTAAGATATTCACCCTGTGCCAAACGCAGCGCACACATCAGTAACTTCAGTTGCCCACGCGACAGTAAATCCTCAACCGGTGTACCTTCTGCCCGGATGCGGAAATCTGCCTTGTGTGGACCAACCGCGGTATAGGTCAGAGCCCTATCGCGTTCAAATTGACGCTCTAGCAACTCTCCGTAATCGCTCTCTTTATCCCAGCCACGCTGGAAAGAAAACGTCAGTGCAAATTCAGGCAAGAACTGCGCGCATGTTGCGCTGATATCTTCGGCAATCGCTGCGCTGTATTGCGCTCGCAATTGGCTGATACGTTCTGCCAGCGGGATCAGTTCCTGATCCCATGGACGTAATTGTCCATAGCGGGTTACCTGTCTTAACGCCGCATTGCGCTGCTTTAGCAGTCGCTTGAGGTTGCTCCAGGCAACAAAGAAACCGGGATCGCTATGAAAGCAGCCCCAGTCGAGAAAAGCGCGCCGAAATTTTGGCCCGCCGTTCAATAAGGTAAAACCTTCTGGCGTGATAAGCTGCATCGGCAACATCTGCGCTAGCTCCGCCACTTTGTGGCCATCGCTGCCATCAATGCGCACTTTGCTATCACCGGCACGGCTTTTACTAAGCCCAACGGACAGCTCGCGCTCTGCACCGGTATCAATGCGACCATGTAGAACAAACTCATTCTGGTCGTGGCGGATCACTCTTCCCGCCTGCAAACTACGAAAAGCCCGCCCGTGCCCAAGCGTATAAATAGCCTCGAGCACGCTGGTCTTTCCGCTACCGTTGGCACCGACCAGAAAGTTGAATCCCTCAGCAGGAGAGAGATCCGCCGATTCAATATTGCGAAAATCGCGGATCGTTAGACGCGTTAAAGCCATACGAATTTCAATTCCAGGGCGTTATCGTCGCAGCCAATTTACGTGCGGCCAGCGCACAGCCACCGGAGCGTACATGTAGTACGTGAGGATGGCGAGCACTGCCCAAGCGTAAAGTGGCAAGTAAGATAGCCCGATACATGGCTACAAACGCATTGGCATGACTACGTAGGCTGCCGACTGGCTCGCCGCGTCTTCAATCTGAACGCTAGATACGGAGTCAGTCAGTAGCATATGCACGTCTCCACACTTGAGTGCGTTGAGGACATCCAGAACGTAACTGACGTTGAAACCAATTTCTAAATCGGTGCCTTCGTAATTCACATCCAGAATTTCTTCCGCTTCTTCCTGCTCTGGGTTATTCGCAGTAATTTTCAGCTGGTTATGGCTGACATAAAGGCGAACACCGCGGAATTTTTCATTCGACAAAATCGCCGCACGCGCAAACGCCTGTTTGAGTTCATCACAGCCTGCTTTCAGCGTTTTGTCCGGGTTCTTCGGCAATACGCGGCGATAGTCAGGGAAACGCCCATCAACCAGCTTAGAGGTAAAGATAAAGCCACCAACGTGAGCACGAATGTTATTGCTGCCAATTTGCAGGCGCAGCGGTGTTTCACCGCCATCTAACAAACGAGACAGTTCCATCACGCCTTTACGCGGCACGATCACCGAATGACTTGGCAAACTCTGGCCAATAGGCATAGAGCAAACGGCAAGTCGGTGCCCATCGGTCGCGACGGTGCGCAGCTCTTCGCCTTCGGTCTCAAACAGCATACCGTTCAGGTAATAGCGTACGTCCTGATGTGCCATTGAGAACTGCGTCGCTTCAATCAGCTTTTTCAGCGTTGCCTGAGGCAGAGTAAACTCCACCTCGCTCTGCCAATCATCCAGATTAGGGAAGTCAGCGGCCGGCAGCGTAGACAGCGAGAAGCGGCTACGTCCAGAGCGAACCAACATGCGATCGCCGTCCAGTATCACGGTGATTTCCGCACCGTCTGGTAGGCCACGGCAAATATCAAAAAACTTACGCGCAGGAACCGTTGTCGCACCCGTCTCATGCTCTTGAGCAAGAGGAACACGGGCGATCATTTCCATTTCAAGGTCGGTGCCTGTCAGCAATAGATGGCCGTCTTCAACCTGCAGCAGCAGATTACCAAGAATAGGCAACGTTGGTCGACCACCCAGCGGGCTGCTTACCTGTTGCAACGGCTTTAGCAGATGTTCACGTTCAACAATAAATTTCATATCGCTACGATGACTGTTATTTGATTAGGATGACAACGTTCTGATTAAATTAGAAAAATCTTCTTTGATGTCGTGGCTTTCTTCACGCAGCTGTTCAATCTTACGACAGGCATGCAAGACCGTAGTATGGTCACGACCACCAAATGCATCACCGATTTCCGGCAAGCTATGGTTGGTCAGCTCTTTTGCCAGCGCCATCGCCATCTGGCGTGGGCGTGCAACCGAGCGGGAACGGCGTTTAGACAGTAAATCTGCCACCTTGATTTTATAATACTCAGCGACTGTCTTCTGAATATTATCGATAGTGACTAATTTTTCCTGCAAGGCGAGCAGATCACGCAATGCTTCACGCACGAAGTCGATGGTAATTGCGCGGCCGGTAAAGTTGGCATTGGCAATCACGCGATTCAGTGCGCCCTCGAGCTCACGTACATTAGAGCGTAGACGCTTGGCGATGAAAAAGGCGACTTCACCCGGCAGGCGAATATCATTTTCATCGGCTTTTTTCATCAGAATAGCGACGCGCGTTTCTAATTCCGGCGGCTCGATAGCCACGGTCAATCCCCAGCCAAATCGTGATTTCAGGCGATCTTCCACGCCGTTGATCTCTTTTGGATAGCGATCTGACGTCAGGATAATTTGCTGATTGCCTTCAAGCAGTGCGTTAAAGGTATGGAAAAACTCTTCCTGCGAGCGCTCTTTGTTCGCAAAGAATTGAATATCATCGATAAGCAGAGCATCAACAGAACGATAGTAGCGTTTAAACTCTTCGATCGCGTTATTTTGCAGAGCCTTAACCATATCCTGAACGAAACGCTCAGAGTGCATGTAAACCACTTTGGCATTGGCTTTGCGCGCCATAATGCCATTTCCCACCGCGTGCAAAAGGTGGGTTTTACCTAAACCAGTGCCACCGTATAAAAACAACGGGTTATAGGCTCCGCCAGGGTTATCAGCCACCTGACGCGCCGCCGCGCGGGCCAGTTGGTTAGACTTACCCTCAACAAAGTTATCGAACGTATGCTTAGGATTTACATTCGAGCGATAAGACAGTTCAGGCTGCGCCGGTGAGTTATCCCAGCTCGGACGCATAGGTGCAATATTGCGAGCTGCGGTCTGAATGACAGGCGCAGAAACGCTGGCAGTAACCGGGCTTTGTGCCGGAATTGCCATTGCAGGTTTGGTGCCAACTTCAAAACGTAAAACCGGCGCATCGCTGCCACAAAAATCATTCAACAATCCGTTGATGTTGTTGAGATATTTGTCACGAACCCAATCCAATACAAAACGGTTAGGAGCATACAGCGCCAGGGTGTTGTCACTCAGTTCCGCCTGTAAAGGACGGATCCACATACTAAATTCTGTGGCAGGTAACTCATCCTGCAATCGGGCAAGACACTGCTGCCAAAGCGAAAGTGACAC